>NZ_JASISO010000051.1 GCF_030063135.1 Streptomyces sp. G-G2 | reverse complement strand
GGGGGCCACCGGCCGCCGCGGTTGTCGTAGACGGTGATGCGCAGTTCGCTCAGAACGCGGGGCGTCCTGCGCGCCCAGGACGGGTGGGGTGCCGGTCAGCCGATGGCGGATTCCGCGATCTCGGGGGCCGGGGTGCCCGTGCGCTTGGCCCAGGTCTGAACGGTGGCGGCCAAGGCGAGGGCGGCACCGTCGGTGACGTGGTGTCCGCCGTGCTGGGCGATCAGGCGCTGGTGACTGCGGTGGGCGCGGCCTTTGCGGGCCAAGGCCAGGACGTCGGTCGCGGCCCGCTCGCCGCGCCAGTGTCCGGCGGGAAGAGCGGTACCGGCCAACAGTCCTGTCGGTGCGCCGCCGGTGGTAGTCGACCAGGTGTCCAGGAGACTCAGCGCCAGACCGATGCAGGCCGTGGTCGTGGCCGGCTGTCCCTGGCTCGGTTCCGGGCCAAGGGAGTCGAGCAGACGGGCCGCGTGCCCGGTCTCGCCAGCCGAGATGGAAGCGACGACCTGGCGCAACAGCGCGGCGGCATCCGCTCGAACCCGGCCGGTGGGAGTGAACAGCGCCATGTTGTAACGGGCAACGGCACGGTCCAGGGCGGCCTGAAGCGTGGGCAGGTCGGTCGGGTCGGTGTCGGCCGTGATGCCCTCGTCGGTGAGGAGCGGTGCGATCTCCTGCCACAACTCATCCGCCAGACCCGCCCGGTTCCGGATGACGAGCAGGGCAGGGGGCTCGGGAGCGTCGAGGCGCAGGTCCGTCATGGCTCCCATGCTCTCCCAAAGCCGAGGCCCGGATGCGGGGTTCACCCCAACGAAGGAACCACGGCAGCGCGCCGTCCTTGAGACCGTGGCCGCCGCCATGGCGTAGCCAGGTCGCCGGCCCCTGGGCAAGCCTCTCGCGCGGACGGGCTTGCCCAGGGGCCCCTTGGCTTGCCCGGTCGCTCAGGCTTGCCCGGTCGCTCAGGCTTGCCCGGTCGCCGGCTCCCACAGCGGGCGGGCAAGCCCGGTCCCATCGCAGTGGAAGCACCGGCCGCCCCCGGGGGTGCTGCGGGCCGTGATGGTGCCGACGGCGTGACGCAGGAGCCGGGTGAGGCCGTCGACGTGGGCCGGGTGCAGCGCGAGTTCGTGGCGCTTGCCGACCAGGACCTCCAGCGCGACCCCGGGCCCGGCGTAGCCCAGTTCCGTGGTGACGCTGCGGGTGACTGTGCGGATGAGGTCGTGGAGGTGGCCCGTCGTCTCTGCCCCGGACAGCTCCACCCGTGCGGTGAAGAGGATGTCGTCCGGCTCGGTGAGGGACAGCAGCGCCTCCGGTCGCTCGAACGGCACGAGGCGGCCGACCGGGTCGGGGTGGGCCGCGTAAAGGCGCGCCAGGGCAAGCCACATGTCGCCCGGATCGTTCTGCCCGAGCCCGGCCGGGTTCTCCTGCTTGTTTCGTCTCATGACTCCGGTGTACGGCCTCCCGTGGGCCGTGGCCGCCGGGTGGGCCCGTGCGTCTCGCGCGGTGGAACGGGGACTTCGGTGCCCGTTCCGCCCGCCGGGCCGGACGCCGGACAGCCCCTCCGCGGCGAGGGCGTGCCCGGCGTCGCGTGCGGCGTCAGCGGCCGGCGGGCTCGGGGTAGCGTCGGCGGCGTCGGTCCGGGTCGTCGACGCCGATCTCGTACCAGGGCTCGCCGCGCTGGAGCCGGGGCATGGTGTTCACCCACACCGCGACGGTGATGCCCTTCACGTCGGCGGTGAGCGCCCGGCGGCGGTTGTCGAGCAGGTGCTCCTCCTTGCCTGCCAGGACGACGTAGAGCAGCGGGAAGCGCTCGGAGCGGGTGTAGCGGTGGCGCTGCCAGAACGGGTACGTGCTGCCGTTAGTGCCGCGGGCTCCTTCCCAGACGCGGTGCCCGGCGTAACGCTCGTAGTCCCAGACCTCCTTCGCGAGGCGGGCCTGGGACATGGTGCCGTTGTCGAGCTCGAAGAGGCGCACCTCGCTGGTCTTGGTCGGCACGGCGAGGACGGCGTCGGTGTTGAAGCTCAGGCCGGTCTGCTTGATGGCGTGGTTGACCTCCACCTGCCAGTCGGTCAGGCACTCGCGGTCTCCGGACAGGACCGTGTCGG
This sequence comes from Streptomyces sp. G-G2, assembly GCF_030063135.1. Classification (GTDB taxonomy): domain Bacteria; phylum Actinomycetota; class Actinomycetes; order Streptomycetales; family Streptomycetaceae; genus Streptomyces. The sequence goes on along the minus strand of NZ_JASISO010000051.1, from coordinate 58,557 downwards.
TGTAGGCGAGGATCATGTCCGTCACTGCGAGACCGTGCGGTCCGAGTCCGGCTCGAACGGCCTTCGCTCCGGTGCCGGCCTTCGGACGGGGCGGCAGCTCATTGCCTTCGGCCAGCGCCTTCTGTCCCGCCACCGTCAGGTTCCAGATCTGGTGCTTGCCGTCCTTGCCGTTCGTCTCCGCCAGTCCGAGCTTCTCCAGTTCCACCATCGCCCTGCGCACGTACGACCGGCCGTCCGACTCCTCCCCCGTGATCACCGAAGCCATCTGCTGCACCGTCGCTATCCGCACACACCCCAGCAACCTCAAAGCCTCAGCCCTCACCTTCCCGGCTGTAGGAGTGGACCTCTTCCCCTTCGCTGGTGTCTCAGGTGAAGTTAGAGAGGTGTCAGCATGCCGGGAGGCCCCCTTGCGGGCGGTGTGAGCTGCGGTGATGGGTACGACGTTGGAATCGTTCACGGCACTGGATATGGCACCGGATTCCAGGCTGCCCGCAGGGCGCTCAGCACCCCTTGACCAGGTCGGGCGCGGCTGGGGGTCAGGCTGTGCGGGCGGGGTGGGAGCGGGCATCGGATCCTCGGTTCTCCGGCCGGCGGCCGGGTCGGTGAGCTGGACCAGCTCGCACGCCGCTGCGCACGAACTGGTGGCCACCGTGGAGAAGACCCCCTTGTCCGCTGTCTGACCGCCCCGCCCGGACCGTGTCCCCTATGCCCCTATAAACCCCTTGACCGGGCGGATATGTCCGTGGCGGGGGCCACATCTCCGGCCCCGGCTTGTCGGGTCCGGCGGGGAGGGAGAGTTCGACCTTCCGGAGCAGTTCCTCTGTCCACAGGCCCGCGGCCACAGGCTCCTTCTTAGGCCGCCGCGATCAGCGGGGCGGCCCGTACCTGAGGAGCTTTCATGCCCGAGAACACCGTCACCATCCCGCTCGCCCCGATGGAGCTGGACGACGTCGCCGATGCCTTCGCCTACATCCGGGCGCTGCAGGCCAGGGACATCGACGCTGCCTGCGCGGTCGCCGACCACACGGGCCCGGAGCTGCACCGGCTGCTCCTGGAGATCGCCGCACGCGTCTTCATCCCGGTCACCGCCGTGGACGACTGCGACGGGGAACCCTGCGCGCACTCCTTCCTGGCCGCCGCGCTCGGTCGGCTCCTGCTGGAGCTCCTCTGCGACGGCGAATGCCTGGCCAGTGCGCCGGGCGTCGCCGAGACCATCATCCGCTTCACCGACAACATCCTCACCGACGAGCACGGCGACGTCGCCGACGTCCTGCGCCAGCTGGAGGCCGCGGGGATGAAGCAGGCGATGGAGGCGCACCCCACCACCGCGTAGCCGCGTCTCCGATCCGGTGCCGGTACGCGTCACCCGGTCCGCGAAGCGTTCACGTTCATCGCCAGGCGTAGGCCGCTGTCCACAGGCCCGCGCGCTGAGTATCCGTCTTGAGGCCGCCGCGATCAGCGCGGCAGCCTGTACCCGAGGAGCCTTCATGTCCGAGACCATCACCATGCCGCTGACCCCGATGACCCCCCACGCGGTGATGAGCGCCTTCAACTACCTCCGGGCAATCGAGGCCGGCGACACCGAAGCCGCCGCCGAATTCATCGCCGCGGAGCCGCGGATGCCCGCGCTGCTCATAGAGGTCGCGCACCACATCGTCATCCCGGCGACCAACCTCCCCGACCAGACCGAGGAAGCGGTGCCGTGTGACAGCTCGTTCGCCCTGTTCGAGCTGGGGATCTGCTTCCTGGGCACCCTGCGGTCCTGGCACGAGCAGGCCGGCGCCGACGCGGCCCCGGGCCTCGCCCTCACCGTCATCCGGTTCATCACGCAGATCCTCACCCAGGACCACGAGGAAGTCGCCGACGTCCTGCAGCACCTGAACGCCATCGCCTTCGGCCAGGCCCTGGCGGCGCACCCCGCACCGGCCGGAACCCACTCGGTGCGCACCACCGCGATGTAGTGCGCACCGTCGCCGTCGGTGGTGCGCCCACGGTGCGCACCACCGGCGGCCGGTGCGGTGCACGGTGCGGGACCGGGTGGGCATCGGGTGCGCACCACCGACAGGCGGGTGCACCCGATGCGTGCGCACCACCGCCCCGCACCGCACATCGTGGTGCGCGACATCGTGCTGCCGCACCGCACCGAGTGCCGCAGCACGGGCGACGGGCCCCCTATCACATACCCCCTTGACCGCGACCTGATCGGCGGCCGGGACCGGCTCTGTCCAGGGGAAACACTCCGCTGGCGAACCTGGTCAAGGGGTCGCCGGTCGGCCACCCAGACCTGGTCAAGGGGTAGGCGGTCGGCCGGTGCACACGATCCGGAAGGTGCGCTTCGCGTGCGGTGCGGAACATCGAGTGCCGGGCATCGTCGGAAGTGCGCACGGGAGTGGAGTCCACCGTCAGCCGGTGCGCGCCGGAGTGGAGTCCACCGGGTGGACTCCACTCGATGCTCTGCATCGGATGCAGAGCATCGTCCACTGGATGCTGAACATCGTGGCTCCACTCGGTGGACGATGCCCGGCATCGTCACCACAGCCAGGCGGTGGAGTGCCGCACCCGGGACAGGGCGCGGGCATCGCGGCGCGCGGCGGCGTTGCCGATCCGGCTCTGCCGGGAGCGGGGCCGGCGTGACTGCCCGGCGGCGAGGCGGCGCTTCCCGGCGTCCTGGAGCCGCCGTCGCTGCTTGTGCAGTTCCACCTTCTCCGCCGCCTTCGACTTGTGCTTTCGGGGCCGTTTCCAGATGGGCTGCCACCCCAGGTCCTCGTCGAGCGCGGGCTCCAAGTCCTCGTCGAGGGCGGCGGCCATCTTCTTGTGGGCTGCGCGTGCTCGGGCGAGAGCGTCCTCGAATCCCGGGATCTCCGGGTTCTCCTCCGGTGTGGTCATGCGACTCCTCCAGTGGGTGTCCGGCCCGGCGTCTGCTGCACGCCGGGCTGCTGGGTGTGTGACGGCGGCGACGGGGCGGGCCGCGGTGCGGGACCGGGGGCGACAGCGCGCCGGCGGACACCGTCCTTGAGCTTGGCGGCCATCTTGGCGACGGCTTCGATCGTGGCGCGGGTCTGCTCCAGCGCGGCGATGTCGGTCCCCTGTTGCTGCTCCTGGGCGGGGCCGGCCTTCCGGTCCGGGCGCGACAGACGGAGGCCGCACCTCGATGTGCCGGGCACGGCGACGGAGTGCGGGCGGGTACGGGAGCCCAGGCGCTCCGCACGGCGCACCGCCTGGACCCGGGCGGCGAGCGCTGCCGCGGCCAGGCGGGCCCGCGCGTAGCGAGGGGCGGTCCGCTTGCGGGTGAGCGGGCGCAGCACGGCCTGGTCGTCGGTGTCGCGCGGATACAGGGCGTGCAGATCGGCGGTCATCTTCCAGCCCCGGCCGACGGGACGGGTGTAGTCGTCGACGACCGTCTGCACGATCGTCTCGTCCAGGCCCGGCTGGTGGGGTCGGCCGCGCAGGACGTAGGCGAGGTAGCGGCGCGCTTCGGCGAGCAGATGGTGGCGTTTGAACGCCCCGCGCATCACGTAGACCACGGCGACGACGTCAACGGCGGCCAGGGCGATGTCGACCACCGGCCGCACACGCGCCCACACCGCTGCGGCCGCCTCCCGCGCCCGCTCCGCGAGCCGGTCAATGACGTCGGCGCCGAACGCGGCGATGGCCGACTCCCTCCACCGCTCGCGCAGCTCGGAGAGCGAGCGCAGCTCCTTGCGCTTGGGCGGGCGCGTCCGGTCGGCCGCCCGGCAGGCCAGCCCGTAGCCGGCCCGCTCCCCCGGCTCATGCCCGTGCTCCTCCACGTACTCGGCGGTGAGGACGAACAGCGCCTCCTCGATCTGCTGACGGCGCGTGGACTGCCAGCCGATGAGCCGCTGGTCGATGCCCGCGATCTCCATGACGGGCCGGCGGCCGGGCGTCACCTCGCGGGGCTCCCACGCCCAGCCGAGCCGGGCGGACACCTCCTCCATGAACGTCAGTACGTAGAGGGTGTCGGCGGCGACGATGTGGGCCAGCATCGTGTCCGCCGACAGGTTGCCCCACGTGCCCTTCTCGTCCGGCCGCCGGGCACGGATCGACACCAGCGCATGATCGTGCAGAAGGGGCTTCGAATCCGCGGCTCTGGACTCGTAGTGCCGGAAGACCGCGACGATCAGTCCGTCCCGGACACCGGCCCGGTGCTTGCCGCCGCCCTTCCAGCGGATCTGAGCGACTGCATCCTCCAGCCACTCCAGCGTCTTGTCCCGGGCGATGTCCTGGCACAGCTCCAGCACCAGGCGGATCTCGTGACCCATAAGCGCCCAAGCGATGTGGGCCGTGGGCGGGGGCCGGAACACCAGGTGCATGCCGAGCCAGGGGATGCGCTCCTTGGCCTTCTCCGTCTTCGGCGACCGGTTGTGCTCGATGGGCCTGCCCAGCACACTCGCCCGCCGGGCCCGCGCCGGATCGTCGCCCGCCTGGAGGCGCTCACGCTCGATCCGGTCGCCGTCCGGGTGCCGGCCCTCCCCCAGGAGCAGTTCGGCTTGCCGCTCGGTCACCACGTCCCCGGCCGCGAGCCCGACCGCGGCCAGGCCCCGGCCCTTCCAGATCCCGGGCGGGACACCGGCTTTGTCCTGGGCGGCGGACAGCGACGTGCCCGCAGCACGGTGGCCGTCGCCGACCATCACGCCGCGGAAGAGATAGCGCCCGTCTCCGGGACGGATCGGTGTTTGGCTGATCATCGGGCCATGGAACACCTGGCTTGACCTGCACAAAAGCGCGATCCGGGGTCCTTCCCGCCGGGCGGGAGGCCATCACCGAGTCTTTACCGTGCGGCCCGCCAGGCGGGCCGCCGCAGCAGGCCGAGACGGTAAGCCGACGCCGTGTGCACAGTGCGCGGCATGCCCGCTGTGCTGTCGAACGATGTGGCCCGAGTTCCGCAGCGTCGGTCGCTCCGCGCAGCAGGACCATCCGGCCCGTACCGACTTCCTCCGGTACCACTGCGGCAGCTGCGAGGCCGCCCGCCCCCTCGAGTTCTTCGACGTGATGCACGCCCTCTACGAGGGCTGACCGGGCCGTGCGAATGCTGCGCCACAGCATTCGCTGTGGCGCAGCACCTTCTGCCCGTTTCGCATGTTCGATTCATTCGAACGTTTCCTTCCAAATTTGGAAGGAAACGTTGGAGCCTACTGCTGACTCGCCGACCGGTCCTTCGCCCAACGAACCAGCGCTTGGTAGACCCGGGTGTCGTCGGGGTCCGCGAAGGCTTCGGCGAGGGTGCGGTTCAGCTCACGCCGGGGGATGCGGCCTCGCTTGAGGTCGTCCGCCAGCTGCCGGGCCTTGCGCGCGACGGCCTGCTGAAGCGCTGCGTCGATCGACTCATCGGTTTCGCCCTGGTCCTGGTCGGGCTCGGTGAGTGCCTTCTCAGCCTGCTCACGGATCTGTTCGGCGGGGTCGCCGCCGCTCTGCGGTCCGGGCAGCTCGCGAACGACTTCGGCGATGGCCTTGGCGGTGACCTTGGGGAGGGCCTCGCGGAGCAGTCCGTGCAGGGTGGCCGCCGCTTCGACGCCGTACTGCTCCACGATGGGGAGGAGCGCTTCGACGTGGGAGCGGGTGAGCTTGGGGACATCCGGCAGGAGGCGGGCTGCGAGTGGCCAGCCGCGCCTCATCCTGCTGGAGTCGGCCAGCGTGACGTCCCAGTCCTCTAGCAGGGCCTCGAAGGTGGGGTACTCGGCCCGGTACAGGTGCCGGTTCGCCACGGCGTCCAGCGCCTTGCCGGTCATCCAGTAGGACGCGTGGTGAGAACGGATCACGCTCTCGCAGACCGCGAGGTCCTTGCGGTCCGCGTCCGTGAGCGGCTGGTCGGAACTGGCGGCGATGGACGGGTCCGGGAGGGTGTCCAGCGTAAGAGCGACGGAATCAGCGGCGGCCGTGCTCTTGCGGGCCAGTCCGGCCAGTCCTTGGGAGCGCCGGGGGCGGTCATTGAGGCCGAACCGGTCAGCGGTGGTCTCGGATTCGGTCGTTGTCATGCTGCGTCACCTTCGGCGGCCCGGGTCAAGATTTCTCGGGCGAGCGTAGCGAAGTCTTCCGCTACAGAGGCGGAGGTGGCGGATACGACGGTGCCGGCAGCGGCGCGGCCTGCCCGGAGGTCCCAGAACTTGGGGTTGCTTGCGGCTGCTTCTTCCAGTTCGTGGATCAGGCGGCCGTGGCTCCGGGCGTCCTGGCCGACCGCTTCGGCGTAGCGGACGATCGTGTCGAAGAGGTAGGCGTCGGCACCGAGTTCTTCGGCGATCCAGGCGCGGGCGTTGCGGTGGATCTGCTTGGAGGCGCTGCCTGTGGCGTAGAGGACGACCCCGAGGAGTTCGAGGTCGGGGTTCACGCTGCGGCGTACGAGCTGGACCTGTCGGGAGATGCTGCCAAGGCCGTCGTTGATGCTCGCTTTGTCGGAGCGAGTCGGCGCGACCATCCAGCGGGCGGCGGACAGGGCAAGCTGCTGCAGCGGCGGGTTCTCGGGTGCGCTGTCGAGGACGACCAGGTCGTAAGCGCGGGCGATAGGGGCTAGACATACGGCCAGGGCCAGGGCCTGCCGGTGCTGCTGCATGCGGAAGGTCGCCGCGAGCATGTCGGGAGCGGCGCCGATGTGCTGGCCCCCGACGATGACGTCCAGGCCGGTGCGCACGTCACGGACTGGCTCCAGCGCCTTACCTGTGCGCAGGGCCTCGTAGAAGGCGGCTCCCTCGTCGTCGACTTCGGTTCCCCGGTATCCCAGGTCACGGCCGACGTTGCCCTGTCCGTTGACGTCGACCAGCAGGACGCTGCCTCCGTCGGCGGCGACCAGGCCGGCGAGGTTGGATGCGAGCGTGGTCTTGCCGACGCCGCCCTTGCCGTTGGCGATGACGTAGGTGTTGCTCAACGCTTCCCGGTCGATCGGCGGGGTCTCGTCGTCATCGAGCATGGACGTCTACTCCTGTCGGATACGGGGTGATGCTGCCCCGCATCGTGCCACGGCCGCGCTGTATCACCGCTGTCCGCCCTGAAAACACGAAAGGCCCGCACCCCTCAGAACGGGGATGCGGGCCCTGGGCATGGCACTCGTGCGTGTCAGGCTGCCCAGCTTGCGGGTGCGCCTTCGTCGGGGTTGGGGATGTCGACGGCCGTCACCAAGGCGGCGGGGTGCCGCAGGGCGGTGACCGGAACGGCGCCGGGTTCACCGGTCGGCGCCCACAGCATCCGCCAGGTGTCGTCCCACTCGCAGGCGCAGGCATGGTCCGGGTGCGGGTGCCGTAAGAAGAGGCCGTGGGTGTGGACGGCGCGCGGGATGCGGGGGATGAGCACCGACGGGTCGTCTCCGGGGTAGAGGTGAAGGTTCCGCCAGCCGTGGACCCGAGCCATGTATGCGGCCGCGGCTTCGATGACGTCAACCCACCGCTGGTGTCCGAGGACGAGGAAGCCGACCGGGTAGAGGTGATCCTCGGTGGCGCCGTCCATCCCGGTGACGTGCAGGCCGCGATGGACGACGAAGCCGTTCTCCGCCGCGTCGTCGTCGGGGGTCCAAAGCTGTTCGACGGGGTGCATCGTGCCGTCGTCGCCCTCGCTGGTCTCGATCTCGTACGAGGTCGTGGTGGTCATGCGCTCGCTCCGCTGCTGGTGTCGGCCGCCTTGAGGACGCGCGGCAGGTGGACGTGGAGGTGTTCGACGTCGACCTGGCGGCCGCGGTCGCGGAGTTCGCGGGCAAGCAGTTCGGTGAGACCAGATGCCCTGTGCCTACCTCCTGCGCACCCGATAGCGATGCGGCGGGGGCCGGCGGGCAGGTCGGCGTAGTCGGCGAGGTTGGCGAGCAGCTCTCGGGCGCCGGGGGTGTTGAGGACGATGTCCTGGACGCGGGGGTGGAAGCCGTCGAGGTCGAGGATGTCGCGGGCGGCGGCCGGGTCGCGGAGCCGGTCGCGGACGTCCTCGATGCGGTCGGCGGCGGGCGGGACGGGGGAGCCGTCCGGGCCGGTGGGCAGGTGGAGGTAGCCGAACGAGATCAGGCGGATCGGGTGCAAGGGGTTCTCCTGCTCGGTGGTGAGGGACAGGAACACCGGAGCGCCGCGCCCGGCCGGGAAGGGGGGGCGCGGCGCTCCGGTGTCTCGGTGTGGCTGCTTCAGAGGGTGGGGGCCGTGACCGCGCTGAGGATGTCGGCGTGGTCGAACGCCAGCCGGTCCGGCAAGGCGTTCAGGGGCCACCAGCGGGCGGTGCGGGCGTCGTCCCCGGCGGTGACCGGGGTGTCGGCGGGGACGATGGCCAGGTACGCGACGGTGACGTACCGACCGCGCGGGTCGCGGCCGGGCTGGTCGAAAACGCCGATCTGGCGCAGGTCGCCGGCGGCCACGTGGACCCCGGTCTCCTCCCCGAGTTCGCGGGCGGCGGCCTCGCGACTCGTCTCCCCCGGGTCGACGTGACCACCGGCGCAGGCCCAGTGGCCTTCGAACGGCGGCCAGTCGCGCTCGATCAGCAGGACGTCGCCGCCGGGCGTCAGGACGACGACGTCGGCGGTGTAGCGGATGGTCTCGAACGTCTCGCTCTCGGTCATGGGCACCTCTCGGTTCGGCGGGCTAGCGGGTGGTGGTGTCGGTGACGACGAGGAACTGGTCGGTGGTCAGGTCCATCACGACCTGGGCGTCGCGGCCCTGGGCGCGCTGGGCGGCGGCGTATTCGTCGGCGGGCCAGGAGCCGCGGGGGTGGCCGGCGGGGAACCGCTCCAGGACGGTGCGGGTGGGGACGGCGGCGGTGGCCATCACGCGTCACCGCCGTGCACGCGCTCGTGGACGTCGATCAGGTGGGTGATGGCGTCGGGGTTGTCGGCCAGGCCGACCCACTGCCCGCTCGCGGTGAAGACGGGCACCGTGTCGGTGTCGGCGTCGAAGATCACGACGTAGTCGGCGTACCTGTCAAGCACCATCTCCCCCAGGACCGGGATGAGCGCGGTGTCGAGGACCTCCAGGACGTCCACGGTGAGCCGGGCGGGCTCGCCGGGCGTCGGCGGCTGGAGCATCGTGCCGGTGACGCGCAGCAGGTCACCGGGCTGTATGCCGTGCAGCAGCTCGTGGACGATCCCGGCGGCCGCGCTGGTGCAGGTGACGACCGTGTCGGGGGCGTCGTCGGGGAGGGTGTCCGCGTCGGCGGGTCGGACGGTCAGGTCGAAGGTGGCGGTGCCGTGGGGGCCGGGGGCGGGGATCGCGTCGACCCATCCGTCGACGGCGCAGTGCTGGGTGTCCATCAGCTGGCCTCCGCCAGGGTCTGGGTAGGGCGCGGGGCGCGGGGTCGGGTGGTGCGCTGCGCGAGCACCAGGAGCTCGGCGTTGCGCTTCTGCTGCGCGGGGGTGAGGGGCCGGGCCGTCGCGCCGCCGTGGCGGTGCCAGAGCGGAGAGGCCGGCGGCTCGGGGTAGGCGAGAGCGTGGTCGACGTCGCGGTCGGTGCTGCTCATGGGGACCTCCGAGGGGAGGGGTTCAGGCGTGGGTGGCGCGCTTGGTGCTCTTGGACTGGGTGTCGGAGGCGAACCGGCCCTCGCGGCGGGCCTCAACGGGGTTCGCGGCGATCCAGTCCTCAGCGCACGCCTTGTGGACGGGCTCCCCTGCGTGGGAGCGCATCGGCGTGGGCTTCTCGCACAGCACGCAGGGGCGGTCCTGCCAGCGGTCATAGTGCTGGCTGTCGCGCCATTCGAGGAGCGCGCCGGGAGCCGGGACCAGGCCCGGCTCGAACGGCGGCTTCTTCTTGGCTCGGGCGCTGGTCACGGCCGGAAGCCGGGCAGCTGCTGGAACACGCGCTCCAGCAAGTCCGGCTTCGGCTTCCACGGGACGACCTGTCCGCGCGCGGGCACGGGCAGGGGGAGCTCCTGGACGTCCTGGAGCACGAGGTGCCAGGAGCCCGGGTGCGCCCACGGCGAGCAGAGCGGCGCTCCCTCGAGGTCCTGGTGGCAGTCGGCGATCCGAGCGATGCCGACGACCGCGCCGGTGACCAGCTCGCGGTCGCGGATCGTGCGACCGATCAGCGGGAGGCGCAGGGCGGGCCGGTCGATGGTCTGGCTCGTGTGCAGCAGCACCCAGCCGGTCCGCCACCGGCCGGGCCGGTTCTCCACGTCCTTGGCACCGGCGAGGATGCAGGCCGCGTACGGCTGCCGGATGCTGATTCCGCGGATCCAGTCACCCTCGGGCAGGGTCACGGCGCTCATGCGGCCCGCCCCCACACCGCCGTGCCCGGACGTCCGGCCCGGCGCCCGTTGATGGACGGCACGGTGACGTGCTGGGCCGTCGCAAGGACCGCGCGGCCGGAGTGCTTGCCGTCGTAGAGGGCGGCATCGGCGGCCCTCTGCAACGCGGTCAGGTCGCGGGAGCCGACCGAGGCCGGGGCCGCGGCGCCGACCGAGGCGGCGACGTCGACGGTGCGGCCGTCGTCCAGGGTGACCGGCGTGTGCAGCATCCGGACCAGCTGTGCGAGGCGCTGTTCACGGCGGTCGGCGGTCAGCTCCAGGACCACGGCGAACTCATCGCCCCCGAGCCTGCCGACGGACGCGCGCGGGCCCGCCCAGGCGGTGAGCCGGGCACCGATCGCGGCGAGGACCGTGTCTCCGGCCTCGTGGCCCATGCCGTCATTGATCTGCTTGAAGTGGTCGGCGTCGACCATGACCACGGTCACCTTGTCGCCGTGGCGGGCCAGGAGCCGGCGGGCGCGGGCGGTGTAGGCGTCGCGGCGCAGCAGGCCGGTCAGCGGGTCCTTCTCCTTGGCGGCGATCTGCTTGAGCAGCACGGTCGCGTGGACCGCCCAGCCGGTCAGCGGGACGGCTGCGGCGGTGATCAGAAGGGTGCGCGGGCCGAACCGGCCCGTCGTGTGCAGGACGGAGTCCATACTGGTGTCTCCCTCTCGTCTCGTACGGGATGGGGAACCCGGGGCAGGCGACGGTTCGACGCCTATAGCGCCTGTCCCGGGGCGAATTCACATCAGGCTGTTGGGGTTGACCCACGCCTTGGTCGTGGCCTTGTGCCAGTCCAGAACCCAGTCGGGACGCAGGCCGCGCGCGGCCCATCCGTCGCGGGAGCCGTCGGGGGCCGGGAGGCCGGCGGACACGTACTGCACGGCCCGGTCGTAGGCGCGGTGCGCGGCGGCCAGGGCCTCGCCCGGTCCGGCGGCGCGGCCGGTGAAGACGTGAAGCCCTCGCCGGTCCTGGTCCGCCTCGTGGTGTATCGGGACGTCAACCTCGTATCGGCGCATGACGTCCAACTCCTCTCTGTGTTGAAGGACCACCGCGACCGCCCCGGCCTCCGTCGATCAGGAGGCCCGGGCGGCACGGAGCGTCCGTCAGGCAGCAGCCAGGACGGAGGGCGGGGCGGTCAGGCGCGATAGACGGGCGGGCGGATCCCGGCACGGAGCTCGCGGATGAGCGAGCAGGGGCCCTTGGTGGCGCAGTACGCGTCGTCGGTGTCCGGGAGGGCGTTGCCGGTGGTGCCCCACATGTCGCGGGCGACCGCGTTCACGACGCGCAGCATCTCCCCGTTGTTGGGGCGGCAGGCGCTGTTCGTGCCGCCGACGCCGTGCCGGTGGGCGCTGATGAGGTGCTGGCGGGCCTGGCGGGCGGCCCAGCGGCGGCGGCTGGGGCCGGTGTTCTCGTGGACGTGCCCGCTGTCGTGGAAGGTGTCCAGGTGGCAGCCGGTGCAGTGGTAGGTGACCATCTGCTGCGGCTCGCTGTCGGGCAGCCACTTGCCTTCGAACTCGAAAACGATGACCTCCGCACCCGGGATCTCGGTGTGCGCGAAGCCCGTGACAAGGCCGACGCCATCCGCGATCCCACCGCGCGCAGCCACGTTCCAGAAGACGCGGGGAAGGAGATCGTCCCAGCCCTTGCCATGGGGCCACTGGGCGTACATGACGCCCTGCGAGGCATCGAAGGACGCCGTGCCGTCAGCGTTGTCGCGCTTGTACTGCTCGATCTGTGCGATCGACCCGAAGTACGTCGCGGAGAACTCCTCGGACTCCAGGAAGACCAGCCCGTACCCCTCGGGGCGGGTGTCGTGGCCGTTGTCCTTCAGCATCTCCACCATGTCCTCGTAGCCGGGGTTCCCGGGGACGATGGTGGCGACCAGCGGCAGCCGGTACCGGTCGCAGCTGGTGACGTGGGCCGGGTTGGTCTCGCTGACGTGGTGCACGGTGCCGTACGTGTTCGTGATCGTGATGCTCATGGCGGGGTGTCCTTCCCGGGGTAACAGCGGGCGCCCGGCGTGGCCGGGCCGTGGCAGGTTCGGGATCTCGATGGGTGAGGGAGCGGGCGGCCGGCCTTTTGCCGATGCTGCGACTGCCCGGTGTGGCCCCGGTCCCGGCCTGTGTGGCCGGGACGGGGTCCGCGCTACGCGGCCAGCCGGTGAACGGCGGCCGCCGTGGGCGCGAAGTAGCTGCTGGGGTCCACCGGGGTGCCGTCGAAGCACTCGATGCAACAGCCCAGCTTCTTGGAGAGGCAGAAGTAGAAGCGCCTGCCGCAGTCGCCACAGGTCTGGCGAGCTGCCATCGCCTGGTCCAGGGCCCATTCCTGAGCGAGCGTCGGGGTGCGCTTGGGCACGGCCAGGTCGACGCGGAGCAGGTAGCCACGGGTGGGATGACGGCAGGACCACTGCGGGCGGGTCGCGCACAGCCTGCACCGCAGGATCGCGACCGGGCCCTGATTGCTGCCGGGGCTCAGCTGCATCTCCCGCAACTTCCGTCTGGTCACGAGCCCTTCGGGCACCGTGCCGCGATCGAACTCCGGCAGCGCCGCGTCACTGCGCAGCACCCGGGTCACCTCGCGGCGGCGACGCCGCGTACGACGGCGAGGCATCACCGGCGCCAGGTGCCGGGCAGACGGTCGGGGCGCAGGGGGTAGCGGGGGCCGGGACGCTGCGGGCGGGGCCGGCCGATGCGGCGGCGCGGGCGGGGGATGAGCACGATCGGTTCCTCCAGAGGTCGGTGCACGGCTCCGCTCCCCGCCGACGTCGAACGTGTCGGCGGGGTGCGGGGCGGCGGGTGCCGGGTCAGGCGGGCGTGTGCGTGCGGTGCGCGCTGGGCAGGGTCGGGGCCGGCGTGGTGTGGCTCGGGCGCGGGTGCTGGGGCTGCGGGTCGGGGGCCCCGTGCAGGTGGGTGCCGACCAGGTAGCCGATCAGCAGTCCGCCGGTGCCGTAGACCTTGTGCCGGTTCGCCTTCCACCAGGTGGGCGGGGTCGGCTCCGTCAGCACGCCTATGACGGCCACGTGTTCTCCATTCGGTCGGGGACAAAGAGGTGGTGGTGCGTGAGGCCGGTCGGCCTGTCCGGCCCTCGCCCAGCCCCGCGGTGGCGGGGTGGGGCGAGGACCAGGCGGAGCGACCGGGGTCAGCGCTGGAGCGGGTGGACGTTGTCGGGGGTGTCGTCGTCAGGCGCGGGGGCCGGGGCGGGGATGTGGATCTCGGGCCGGATCTCGATCTGGGGCTGGAAGGCCGGGGCGGGCGGGAGGAAGTTGTTGACGACCGGGCGCAGGCTCAGGCCGCGCAGGGCGAGGGTGGAGGCGATGGTCCAGGCGAGGACGGCGATCCCGGTGGCGACGGTGCGCCCGTCGGCCGGGGCTGCGGACCACACGGCGAGCACGCTGGACGCGCCCCACACGGTCCAGGTGATGCGGGCGCCGGTGCTGCCGATGAAGCCGCCGATCAGGCCGAACCAGCCCACGAGCTGCCAGAAGGTGTAGACGGCGGAGGCGCTGACGCTGAGGCCGGCGGTGTTCTCGGTGATGTACGAGCGGATCGGGTTGTCGAGCACGCCCCACAGCTCGCCGGCGGCGCTGGTGCCGGCCCGGGTGGCGGGGACCGTGTCGGCCATGCGGCTCAGGGTGGCGTCGAAGATGTCGCCCGCCGTGTCGAGCAGGATGATGACCGCGCACAGGCCGGTCAGCACCATCAGCGCCTTGATCCAGTTGGCCATGAAGTGCCATCCGGCCTGCGGGGCCTGGCGCAGTTCCTCCCACCGGCCGTGCAGGAAGCCGCCCTGCTCCCAGGAGGCGTCCCATCCAGCGCGCAGCTGGGTGAAGCGTGTGGTGCCGGGGTCCTTGTTCAGGTCGGTGTCCGGCGCCGGGGGGATCTGGTTGAGCAGGTCGAGGAAGCTCGGGTTCGGGTTGTGCTGGCCGTTGATGGGCTTGTCGTCGGACTGCATGGCGGGGCGCTCCCTTGATCGGGTTCGTGTGGTGGCGGCGGTGTGCAGGCCGGAGGGCCTGGCCCGCACCCGACCGCGAGGGTTCGGGTGCGAGGCAGGTGGTCCGGAGCAGCGGTCAGAGGCCGCGGGCGTCGGCGAGGTCGGCGGCCTGGTCGAGCATCCGCATCGGGATGCGGCCGCTGGTGAAGCCGTCGTTGAAGGCGGGCACGGAGTCGACGTCGCCGAACTGGCGGCGGATCGCGTCCATCAGGACCTGAAGGCCGCGCGACTCCAGGTTCTGGTCGCCGCGGGCTTCGACGTGGATCGCGCCGTACAGGCAGCGGGCACCGTCCTCGTCGACCAGGGCGCCGGAGCACCATCCGCCGGTGAGCAGCCGGTGGTGCGCGCGCTGAAGGAGCGCCGCGACCGGGGTCGGGTACGGAGTCGGGGGCTGGAGTGTCGGGGTGAGCGGGAGGGTGACGACGTCGCCCAGGTCGACCGGCTCGGTGGGGATGTGCGCGGTGTTGACCTCGTATGCGACGGCGGCTTCCTCCAGCCGGATGGTCATCGCCGCGTCGGTGGCGGCCATGCGGGCCTCCAGCGACAGTTCGGCGGGCGGCGCGCTCGTGCGGGCCGGTATGGGCGGGGCGTGGGTGGGGTGGGGCATCGGGGCTCCTCGGAAGGCGTCGGAGGTGCAGGGGGCGGCGGCCGTCGACGCCGACGGCCGGGCGGTGTCAGAAGGTGGAGATCCAGCCGGTGACGCCGCTGATCGCTTCGGTGATGAAGGGCGCGGCACCGGTGGAGGCGAGGAAGAAGCCGAAGGCGGCGCAGGCCAGGGCGTGCCAGAGGCGTACGGAGCCGCCTCGGATGAGGACGACCACGACGATGGCGAGCAGGACGACGACGGAGATCGATACGGCCACGAGCGATGTGTCCTTGTCAGGTGTGAGCAGGGCCCGGCCGGGATGCGGCCGGGCCCTGCGGGATGTGCGGGGTGGGGTCAGACGCCGGAGAGGTTCTTGATGGCCTCCAGCGCCTGGCGGGGGGAGGTGACCGCGTCGCGGCGCGCGGCGGACTTCCCGCCGCCGCGCGGCTTGCCCCCGCCCTCCTTCGGCTTCTCGTCCCCGTCCTCGTCATCGGGCTCGGGCCCGAACTCGCCGGGCCGGGGCGGCTCGGCCCAGTCGAACCACAGGTCCCGCGCCTCGAGCTCTCGGATCTCGTAGTCGGTGAGGCTGGCGACGACGTCGGGGAAGTAGTCGTCCAGGCCCGCCTTGAAGTCCATGAACAGCGTGCGCAGCACCTCGGGCTGCTTGGCTTCGACGATCCACCCGGCGCCGCCGGTGTTGGAGTCGGCGGGCGGCTCGGGCTCTCCGGCCATCACCCGCTCGATCCGGCCCGCCTCCGCAGGGGAGAAGGAGCGGGGGAGCGGTTCGGGGGTGTTCTCGGAGGAGATGCCGAGGGTCTTGAACATCTCGCCGACCTTCTTCGGCGCCACCTTCAGGACGACGGGGATGCAGTTCTCGCGCAAGTTCTCGCACAGAAGCTGCGTGAACCCGTCCTGCACGTAGATGGACTGGCCGGCCACCTTGAGGCCGATGCCGTACTTGCGGCCCTTGACCGACACCTTCTCGGCGAGGTCCATGATCTCCGCGCCGTAGTCGCCGTGGCGGGCGGCGGAGAGGAACTCGTCCAGGTAGGCGGACAGCATCCGGTAGGGGCAGCCCGGCAGCTTGGGGTCCCAGTCGTAGACACGGCCGTCGTCCCACACCATCTGACCGCGGATCTCCATCAGCGCGTCCAGGGTGCGCAGGAGCCGGATCATGTAGAGCGCGCCGACGCCGTAACGGTCTGTGTACTCACCGAGCTTGGCGGCCTTCTCGTCCGGGGCTTCGGCCGCCAGCCACACCACCGCGCCGAACAGGGCGTCGGCGGCGACGTGCAGACCCATCAGCTGGGTCTTGCCGCCGCCGGACGGCGCGACGAACAGTCCGTGGGCCGCGCCCCGGTCGGTGTAGACGCGGTTGCGGGCGGGCTGGCCGTTGCCGAGGTAGCCGGTCACCCACCGGCCGTCCTTGTCCGGGGTCAGCAGCTCCTTGGTGGCGGGGAAGATCTGGGCGAGCGGGCTGGAGTCCCACAGGGAGACCAGGACCTGACTGCCGTCAATGGTGACGAACAGCCGGCCTTCGTCGTACTTGGTCTTCAGCGCGGCGGCCAGCGAGTGCTGGTTGACGCGCGGTTCGCCCAGCTCGTCGGGGACCTGGGCGATGTAGTGGGTGACCTTGCGCTCGTGATCGCGGATCTTCTTGATGAACTCGGAGCCGGGCACGGGCCCGCCGGCGATCCGGTCGGCCCACCACTCGTGGGTGGTGGGCGCCTTGCGGCGGCGCTCGTTCAGGTCGGGGGTGACGTGGACTTCCTTCCAGCCGGGGCCGCCCTCGCGCCCGTACTGCCGGACTACGTCCTCGATCCGCACGTCGGTGATCTCGACACCGAAAGCGGCGGCAACGGCCTCCGGGGTGAGGCTGGAGATCGGGCGTCCGGCCTCGGTGGAGCGCAGCAGCAGGGACAGGTCGTTGGGCATGCCCGCGTGCGGGGTGGCCGTGATGACGATGGTGCGGCCGGGCAGGCCGCGGGCCTCCCACAGCCAGCGGACCTGGCGGGTGAAGGCGTCGGCGCCGTCGTCCGGCTGGGCGAGGGACGGTTCGGGTGCGGCCTGGAGCTGCGGGGCGGGGGCCGGGGCGGCGAGGGCGGGACGGTGACGGCGGCGGGCGTGCCGGGAGAAGGGCATCACCAGCAGGCCGGCCGTCGCCCAGCCGGCGGCGAGGATGCCGTCCAGGCACCACGGGCCCCAGCCGATCGTGTTCCGGGCGGCGATGTCGATCGCGGCGGCGGCCACGAGCGGCGACCAGCGCAGGATCTTGCGTCCCGCACCGGCGTCGTCGCTCTTGGCGGCCAGGACCCAGCCGCCGACACCGGCCGCGCCCGCCAGCTGCACGACCGTGTTGACGGGGCTGTCGGCGAAGAGGTTCGGGGCCGCGGCGAGGACCGGGGCGGTCAGGGTGTAGAAGGTGCGCTCCAGGGCGACGCTGCGCGGCACGGACACGGGGTTCTCCTTCGGGTGTGGCGATGGGCGGCCCGCCGTTACGTGGCGGGCCGCCCATCAGGGGTTTCGGTGGGTCGGGTCAGCGGGCGAAGAAGCCCGGCTTGGGGGTGCGCTCCGGGCGGCTGGAGCGGATGTCGTCCAGGCCCTCGTACAGCCGCGCGTGGGTGCGCCGCGTGTCGTGGGCGAGGCCGGAGACCTCCTGGGCCGTCTCGTGGAGCTTCTTCACTTCGACGGCGGCGCCGCCCAGGGCGACGGACACCTGGTTGGTCATCTCGATGAACTTGCGGTCCAGCTCCGCGTTGGCGATGTCGACGGCCAGGCCCTCGGAGCGCTGGGCGTTGGTGCGCATGCGGAGCAGCAGTACTTCGAGCTCGTTGCCGGCCAGGTCCACGGCCGTGGCCAGCGTCTTGAGCTTCTGCTGGACGGCCTTGTAGCGGTTGTCGCCGTCCGTCTTGGCGGCGGCGCCGCCGCCGGTGGTGGGTGCGAGGTCGCTCATCGGCGGACCCTTCCTTCTAGTCGTGGTGGGCGGCGGAGGAGGCGGTGGCCAGGCCCGCGTCGTCCATGGCGTCGATGTCCTGGCCGTAGACGCGGCCGACCGACATGGCGGCGATCCGGGCGCCCTCCGAGGCGATCTCGCATTCGGTGGCGCACCGTTCGGCCAGCTGCTTCATGCGGTCCGCGGCGTCGGCCAGGTCGGTGATCTGGTCGACGACCTCGGTGGCGATGTTGTGGTCGCCCACCAGGTCGGCCGCCATGTCCCGCAGCGCGTCGGCGACCTTGCCGATCGCGACGGCCAGCTCCTGGGCGCGGTCCTTGTCGAGGGCTGCGGCGATCGCGATGTTCACGATCTCCATCAGGTACTCGCCGAAGGTGATGTCGGTGCGGTGCTTGGCCGCCATGCCGGTCTGGCCCGACGCGGGCTTGTTGACCTCCGATGCCACGGGGTCCTCCTGTGCTGTGGGTCGGCTGGTGCCGGGGCGCTGGGTGTGGGGTTCCGGTGCGCGGGGGAGGCTTGTCGGGCTGCTGACGTGCGCTCCGAAGGGGTCGGACGGGTCGTCGACGATGACCGCGTCCTCGATGTCGTCCTCAGCCGGTTCGGGCTGCGGGGTCCGGGTCGGGCCGCCGGGGCGGTCCACCGTGATGTCGCCGAGGTCCTCGGGCCGAAGCCGCGCGGACTCCTCCGGCTCGGGCGGGGTGTCCTCGCCGGCCTTGGTGAAGAAGTCCTTGATCCGCTCCTTGAAGGAGCGCTCGTCGTCGCTGTCCTCGGTGTCCGGCGGGTCCTTGACGTCGTCGGGCTTGGAGTCGTCGTCCGTCCCGGTGTCGTCCTTCGCGTCCGTGTCTGCGGAGGCGTCAGACGGCTTCTCGCTGTCCTTCTTGTCGTCGTCCGGCTTCTCGGCCGTGGAGTCGTCCTTCGAGCCGTCTGCGGGCTTCTCGGGGTCGTCCTTGGTCATCTTCTTGGTCGTGGCCTCGGAGTCCTTGTCGCCGGTGGCTTCCTTGGTGTCGCCGGTGTCGTCCTTGGTCTTGCTGTCCTTCGCGGCCTTGTCCTTCTCCGCTGCGCGGCGCTTGTCCCAGCGGCGCTGCGCTTCCTCCTGGACGGCTGCGCCCAGGGTGGTGCGGTCGTCGGCGGCCTTGGCTGCCTCCCGCTTCGCCCGTGCCGCGGCCTTCCGTTCGGCTTTCACCTTGCGGCGTTCCTCGCGCGCCGCCTGGACGGCGGTGCGGTCCTGGTCGCGGTCCTTGCTGCGGTCGGCGAGGTTGGCGGCCTGGTTGGCACTGCGCCGCTGCTGCCGGGCGGCCTGGCGTGCGGCGGCGCGCTCCTGGCGGCCGCGGGCGCGTTCCGCCCTGGGGTTGGTGGCGGGCGAATCCTTCGACTTGCCGCCTTCACCTTTCGAGCCGCCCTTGCCGGTCCCGGTGCTGCCCGAGCCGTTCTTGCCGCCGGAGCCGCCCGAACTGCCCTTGCCTGTACCGGGCTTGCCCGCACCGGAGCCTCCAGCGCCGTTCTGGCGGCCTTTCGGGCCCCCGGACGACTCATTGCCCTTCGGGCTGCCCTTGCCGCCGCCAGCAGGGCGATCAGAGCCCTTCCCGGCACCCTTGGGGGAGGTGCCGCCCCCGGAACCGCGGCCAGAGCCGCCGGAGCCACGGCCGGAGCCGTTGGAGCTGCCGCCGCCTCCGCGTGAGCCGCCCCCGCCGCCGGCCTTCGAGCGGCCGCCCTTGTCGGCGCCCAGGCCGGAGCCGGAGGACCGCGCCGCGTCGGCCTTGCCACGCGCCGCCGCCTTGTCGCCCTTCGCTTTCATCTGCGCGGTGTGGAGCTTCGCGTTCTGCTCCATCATCGCGGTTTCCTGCGCGGTACGGGCTTCCAAAAGCGCGGCCTTGCGCGCTATTTCCGCCTCACGGAACGGCGCTTCACCGGCGTGCCGGTCCCGCGCCACTTCCAAACGGAGCTCCAGCCAGTCACCGAGACGATCGGCGAGAGAACGAGGCTGCTCATATTCGCCTTCCTCGTATTCCTCATCGTCGAAATCCGGAGCATCAGGCATTCCCGTTTCCCGCAATGCGACTTCCGGGGAAATGGGGCCGCGAATGGGCGGCATTTCCCTGGCCGCCCCTTCCGGAGACTCGGGAGAACCACCGCCGTCCGCACTTCCGCCGGACGGTTCAGTGAAAAACAGACTCCCTGCATCGGGGAGTTCCGGCATTCCGCCGGAATCGCCACCCCGAGTGGGGAGGTTGATGACGTTGCTTTCGGTGTCGTCGGACACGCGGCCCCTCCTCCTGGGCTTGACAGTCGGCATCGGCCTCGCGTACACGCGCGCACGCCACGCGCGGCACGCGACACGCGCGGCACGCGTTGGGGTCGCCGAAGGGCCGCCCCCGAGGTTCGGGAGCGGCCCTTCGTACGGGGCGCGGTGAGCTAGCCGGAGTGGCGGCTGTAGACGTTCTGCAGGGCGAGCGCGGCCTCACGGATGAAGTCCGTGTTCCCGTCGCGATACGCCTGGGTGCCTCGGATATTCACAATCCGGAGCCAGGCGTAGAAGGTGCCGAGGTCTTTGCCGTGCTGCGCGATCAAATCCTGTGTGATTTGCCGCTCGTGTTCCGCACGGTTCATTGCCTTCCGCTCTGCTTTCGTGAGCGGGCGACCTGCACTCACGCCGACTCCCTGCGGTCCAGGTTGTAAATCGACGTGGGAGCACCATACCCCGAATTCGGGCTCTGCGTACCCCGCTGGTCCGGGGTTTCCGGGGCGGCCTGGAGCGTCGGATTGTTTTTACGCGCCTTGATCTGCGCCTTTTCCTTCCTGCTGTTCTTGACCTCCTTCACCTTTTCGTCGTGGGCGTGGCGCTTGTGGGCGCTCTTTTCCAGTCCCGCCGTAACGTTCTTCAGGTTCTTGAGAACGTCGTTCAGGGAACTTTCCACCGGAAAGGAGCGCAGGAAAGCCTGGCCCCACTTGTCGCCCTCCACGCGGGTCCCGCGGCAGTGCACACGGGCCTCGCGCTGGAGGATCTCCAGCTTGGCCTGCATGTCCAGGACGACCCGGTTGAAGTCCGCGAGGTAGTGCGCGTAGGCGGCCGGGTTCTGCGCGATCTCACGCAGCGCCGCGTTCGGGTCGTCGAAGAAGGGCTGGCCGTTGTCTTCGGTACTCACGGGGTCCTCCGTGGGGGTCGGATCTGCTGTGCTCGGGGGCTGTCGACTGTCTTCCGGCAGTCGCAGCGAGGGCCAGCCCGATTTCCTGCGGGCTGGCCCTCACTGGTGTGTGCCGGACGATGCGGGCGCGCCGGCCTTCCGGCGGGTCCACTGGTAGCGCTGTGTGTCAGGGCCTCGTGCGGGCGGTCCGGTCAGCGGACCGTGTGCTGCTTGAGGGCGACCGCGATCTGTCCGGCGCGGTCCGTGGCGATGGTGCCGCCCTCGGTCCGGACCGCCCTGGCGATGTTGGCCCGGTTCAGCGGCTCACCATCGGTCCGGAGCCGGTCCAGCGCGGTCCGCTCCTGGTCCGTGAGCGTGATGACCGTGAGGTCCGGACCGTCGTCCTCGCCACGGTCCGGACCGGAGACACCTTCCGGGTCCTCCTGGTCGGCCGGTCCGGTGCGGTCCGGCTCCTGCGGTCCGGGAGCGACATCGGCGGTCCAGACCGTCACCCCCCGGCCGGCCGCCGGGCCCTGGGCGGCGGGCACGGTCCGAGGACCACGGTCCGGACCGGGCCCGGTCAGCAGGTCAGCGCCCTGCGGTCCGGCCGGACCGGCCTCCAGGGCGCGCGCCGGTCCGCCGGTCCGGTCCGTGGCTGAAGCGGTCCGGACCGGACCGTGGACCGCGTTCCGGTCGCCCGGACCGGACCGGACCGGATACCCGCCGTGCTGGACCGGGCGGACCGGAACCAGGCTGTCCAGCGGTCCGGGCCGGTCCATGCGGGTCAGGGTGAGGACCGTGGGGATGGCTGCCGGTCCGTGATCGTGGACCGCGAGGCGGGGAACGACGACCCGGTGCAGGGCCAGACCGGTCCGGGCCGCCTTGCGGTCCGCGAGCTCCGCGCCCGCTGCGGTCCAGGCCCGGTCCAGCGTGGTCAGGCGCGGGTCCGTGATCGCGAGCGACCAGGCGGTGAAGGAGTGGACCGGGTAGCGGAACCAGCGGACCGCCCCGATCGACGGGCGGGCCTTGGCGACCCTGCCGTCCTCACGGAGCTTGCGGCGGTGGATCAGCGAGGCGTACAGCTCCCACAGCACCATCCCCACGATGCTCATCGCGGCGAAAGCCACCGCCTTCGGGGTGAAGTGCCAGTAGGTGATCTGCTCCGTCCAGATCCCCGCCTTCGCGTCCCAGACCCGGCTGCCCTCCTCCGGCATCCCCGACGCGTGCCAGAAGTTCATGACCGCCGCCCCGAGGGCGAAGATCCACGTGCTGACGCGGTAGAGGGTTCCGGCGTCACCGCCCTGGCGGGCCTGGTGGTACATCCAGCCCACGAACGCCGTGCTGAGTTCCCAGGCGGCGGCGAACAGGATCGTGAAGGGGACGACCCAGCCGAGGATGTCCTCAGCGAACCCGGCCTGTCCCGTCCACGCGACGGCCATCGGGGCGGTGATCGGACCGATCACCATCAGGCGTTCCGCGTTGACCTTCACGAACTGCTTCACGCGGTCGGACACCGCCGGCTTCCCGGCGCGGTCCGCGGCCCGCAGCTCCCGGACCTTCGCCTTGCGGGCCTCCTTCGCGTCCCGGCGCTCCCCCTTGGCCTCGAGCTTGAGGCGCTTGCGCTCCAGCGCCCGCTCCGTGCGGTCGGTGGCGCGCTTCATCCGGGCGGCGGCTTCGGCCACCATGTCGTCGGCGGCCTTCAGCGTGACGTCCGCGTCCGCTTCCCGTAGCCGGGCCTGTGCCAGGGCCTGCTCGGCTTCCTTGAGGTCCGCGTCCCGCTTGGTGCGGGCGGCGGCCAGGATGCGGTCGGCCTCCTCGCGGGCGGTGCGGGTCAGACGCTCTGCGTCCTCGGCCGCCGTCGCCCGCAGCCGGCCGATGTCCTCCTTGGCCAGCGTCCGCGTACGCGCCGCATCCGCACGGGACACCTCCCGCTCCCGGGCAGCGTCCTCACGCAGCTCGGCTGCCGCCTTCTCCGCCCCGGCCTTCACCTGCGCGGCCTGGACGCCCGCGCTCTCCCGCAGCCGCTCAGCCTCGCCCCGAGCCTGCTCCAGGAGCTGGTCGGCGTCGGTGGTGGCGCGGGTGCGAGTCTCCACCGCGGTGCGCTCCGCAGCCGTCAGCAGCTCGGTGCGCACCGTCTCCGCGTCGGCGAGGGCCTGCGCCGCGGCCTGTGCGGCCTCGGTGCGGACCTGCTCCGCCTGCGCGGCCGCCGTGGCGGCGACCTCCTGCGCCTGGCGGCGGGCGTCGGCGAGCAGCTGCTCGGCAGCCGCGTTGGCACCGGCAAGGACCTGGTCGGCCTCACTGGCCGCCGTCGCCGTGACGGTGTCGGCGTCGCGGCGCGCGTCGGCGAGCAGCTGCTCCGCCGTGGCTTCGGCGGCGGCGCGGACCTGGTCGGCGTCGGCAGCCGCCGCGGTGGCGGCCTCCGTGCGGACCCGGTCGGCATCCGACGCGGCGGCGGCCAGGATGCGGGACTGCTCCGCGCTGGCGGCCTCGGTGATCGAGGCCGCCTCGGTGCGGGCGCCGTCCAGCAGCTCGGTGGCGAGCACCTGGCCGTCGGCGAGGATCCGCGCGACGTCGTCGGCGGCCTGGTCCCGGAGGTCGGCGGCGCGGTCGGCGGCGTCGGCCAGGACCGGGTCGGCCTCCGGGAAGACCAGCGGCACCGTCTCCTCGGGGGCGGCGGCCTGGGCGGGAACGGAGGCCGGCGTCGCCGGTGCCTTGGCGCGCCCGTTGCGGGGCTTCGGGTTCGCCGCGGGGCGCCGGCGGCGGGTGGCGGGCTTGGTGGCCACGGAATGTCCTCTCTCTTCCGGGCGCCTCCGAGAAGGGGCACCGTGGATCTGCGGCGGTGGGTAGGGTCGTGGACCAGGCCCTCCGGGGCCCCGGCAGCTTGAATGCCGGGGACCCGGAGGGCCGTTGTGCTGGGCTGGTCAGCGCCGGCCGGGCAGCGCGGCAGCATCCGGTACGAGGTGCTGGCGCAGCCAGGCGACGGCGGCCGGGGTCATCACCCCGGTGTCCGTCTCCTTCAGCGGGGCCGTGTCGATGTCGTGCATCGCGTCGGTCGCCGGGAGGGGCCGCATGTAGTCGGGGTCGATGCCCGCGCGGTAGCTGAGACTGCCCAGTTCGGTCAGGTCGTAGAGGACCTTGCCGGTGTCGACGTGCGTCCAGGACCGCTCCACCCGGCCGACGAAGGTGTGGCCGGGCTGGCCGAGCCAGAACCGCTCGACGTTGCGGAACAGGACGATGTCGCCCTTGATGTAGGTGACGGCCGGTCGGGTGGTCTGCGTCTGCTGCCCTGCCATGTGCTCTCCTCTTACTCTCGTGGTCCGGGGTGGGGCGGTCGGATCAGGCAACTGGCAGTGGTCACCGCTGAGCGGTGGTTACCTCGTCGCGGGTGGGGAAGTTGTGGCGGCCGTCGTCCATGCGACGCCGTCTGGTTCGACGGTGGAGGCAGGGAAGGCAGTCGGCAGGCCGGCGCGCATCAGCGCACCCAGCGGCCGTCCTTGATGACCTGGCGGCCGTCCTTGAGCGTGAGGTCGGTGATGAAGGCCGACAGGGTGGTGCCGTCCAGCGCGCGGCGGGTGTAGTCGGTCGCCCACACGTCCTCGCCGTCCCGGCGGCCCATCAGGTGCACCCGGGTCTCGTAAGCGGGCTCCAGCGCGGCGGCGGCGTTCTCAGCCCGGGACTCGCTGGGCAGCACGATCGAGCCGCAGGAGTCGTTGAATCCGATCAGGAACAGGTCGTGCAGCTCGAAGCCCCGCACGTCGAGGATGCTCAGCACGGGCTCGAGCGAGCCATGCGTGTGAACGTTGTTCGGGTGGGTCTTGACCCAGCGGCCACCACCGAACTTGATCATGTCGAAGGCCATCACGAACTCCCGTCGTAGAGGGGGGTGGTCCGGACTGTCCGGCTCCCCGTCACCGCCCGCACCGGCCGCCAGGAAGTTGGCGGTCGGTGCGGGCGGATCAGGCAACTGGCAGTCGGGTCACTGCGAGGCGGGGGTCACCCCGTCGCGGGTGGGGAAGTTGGTGCTGCCGTCGTCCATGCGGACCGTGAGGTGGCCGCCGGTGTGGACCTCTTCGACGGTTCCCTGGGCCCCGGCCTGGTGGCGAGTGCCGAGCGCCTCGATGTCGGTGGTGAGCGTGATGCGGTCTCCGCGCATGGCCATCCCTTCGTGGTCCGGACTGTCCGGCTCCCTGTCACCGCCCGACCCGGCCGCCGTAGTTGGCGGCCGGTGCGGGCGGATCGGGCAGCCGTCAGGCCGCGACCGTGGCGAGGGGCCGGTGCGGGGCGATGATCTGGCCGTCGGGCAGCAGCTCCCCGGTGTCCTCGAAGAGCACCAGGGCGTTGCACAACAGGCTCCATCCCTGCTCGTGGTGAGCGGCCACGACCTGCGCGGCCTCGCGGTCCGAGCTGGCGGCCGTCGGGCACTTCGGCGTGTGCGTGCACAGCGAGTCCGGCATCCGGGAGGCGCTGGTGGGGGTCGTCGCGGTGTCGAGCTGGAGGCTGCGTTCCATGGGGCTCTCCTGCAGGGGAGGAAGGCAATCCCGGGATTGTCCCGGGCTGGAGGCGTGCGAAAGGGCCGGCCGCCCGCCGTGCGGACAGCCGTTGTGCGGTGGTACTGCGGGGCGGGCCAGAAGTTGCCCGCCGCTCCCGTCAGGCGGCACGGTTGCGGGCCGCGCGGCGCTTGAGGGAGCGGCGCTCCTTCTCGGACAGTCCGCCGAACACGCCGTGGTTCTCGTTCCGCTCCAGCGCGCCCTGGAGGCAGGACTCCATCAGCGGGCAGCGACGGCAGACACGCTTGGCTTCCTCCTCCTGGAGGAGCGCCGGGCCGGTGTCGCCGATCGGGAAGAAGAGCTCGGGGTCCTCGTTGGTGCAGGCCGCGCGGGGGTGCTCGATGACGTCGGTGGTGTCGGCGCCGTAGTAGGGGGTGCGTACGATGGAGCGGTTCATCAGGGCCTCCCAGAAGGTCCGTACGACAGCCCCGGGGGTGCATCCCCGGGGCTGTTTGCGTTGGTGGCGGCCGGACGGCCGGAGCGGGGGTGAGCTCCCGACGCTCTCCGCCGGCCCCGCCCGTGTGGGCGCGGGGACGACGGGCAATGCCGGGGGATCGGTCAGCGGCCGGTGTTCTCCGACCGCTTGTTCTGCTCAGCGTTCTTGCGCGAGAGCTCAGCGCGCTCCGCGTCGGTCAGGCTGGTGACGGCGTTCATCGGGTCGCCCCCATCTGCGCGAGGGTGCGGCGGGCGCGGCGGCCGGCCTTCGCGGCGCGGGAGTCGCCGTCGGCCACCAGGTGGCGGACCAGGCGGTGGAAGGCGTCGGTCTCGTCGCGCTCCGGGCCGCCCTGGTTGTCGGCGTCCTCCATGTCGTCGTAGAGGCCGTTCGACGGGGCGGGGATGGTGCGTGTCATGCTGGGCATCAGGTCCTCCGAGTCAGGTCCTGGACAGTCCGAGGGCTGCAATCCCATGGGCTGTCACGATCACTCCCCAGTTGGGGAGTCGACTGCTGTACGAGCAGCCACGGCCCCGGCCGCCCCCTCCTGAAGCGGGGCAGCCGGGGCCGTGGTCGTTCGTCTCGGTGTGCGGGTCAGGCCGCCGACGAGGCCGCGGCCTTCCGGGCGGCGTAGTGCTCGCCCAGCTCCGCCTGCCGCCGGTCGTGCCGCTCCAGGTGCTCCGGCTCCTTGGGAAGGCCGGGGCCGCGGAACTCGGAGAGCGATCCCGAAATCCGCTCCGCGCAGGAGTTGTTCGCCTTCTCGACTGCCTCGCCGCCGCGCTTGGCCCACTGCGCCTTGCGGACGGCCGGCGCCGTCTGCTTCCGCGTGGCGCGCTGCTCCTGGCGCTCCAGCTGCTCGCGGGCCTCGCGGCGGGCGGGCTCCTCCTGGAGGGCGAGGACGTACCGGCGGGCCAGGACGCGGCCATCCGTGCAGTGCTCCTTGCCGATGCACCGGATGCAGCCCTGCGGTCCGGCAGCGCTCCGTCCCAGGCCCACACTGCGGGTGCGGTGGGTGAGGTATGCCTGCCGGGCCGACTCCAACGTAATCTCCGCGTTCATCCGGGAGACCGGGGTGGCCGGGGCCGGAAGCGGCTTGTAGAACTGCTGCGCCGCGCGCCGATTGTCCTGCGGCATCGCGTCCCGCAGCAGGCGGTCCTGCTCGACCTGCCACTTCCGAACGTCGATGTCGATTTCCACGACCTGGTCGGTACCGGGGCAGAGGGCGTGCTTCTCGCCTTCCGCGACCTTGTCGGAGACGCAGTGCTCGCGGATCTTGAGGACCTTGTCGCCCATGATCCGGCGCCAGGTGCGGCAGTCGGGGCAGGCGATCGACTTCACTTCGCCCGGACGGACGTTGAAGTCCTCCGGGGCCATCTTGCTGAGCAGCAGCGCCGCACGGCGGTTGGTGTTCTTGGACCGGTTACGACCGGGACGAATGCGGGGCATCGAATCCTCCTGACGAGGGTGTGGGTGCGGGGGCTGCCTTCTCTGCCGCGCCAGGCCAGCCTTTCGGCAGGTTGGTCCTGGCGGACAGACAGCGCAGCAGCGCCGTCGGGGTGGATCGGGTCGAGCTATTCGGTACAGGGGCCTGGCCGGGGGAGCTCGGCTCACCCCACTGCCCCGCCCCCGAAGAGGCGGTGACTTCCTGCTGTTGATCTCTGATGCGGTCAAGCGACGGGCTCTTTAGCTAGTAGACTTAGATTGACTACTCAATGCCCGACGCAATGAAGCATGCACGCTGTGCGACGTGGGGTCAAGCCCCTTCGGCTAGATTGACTAGTCATTCCCGGGCATGTAGACATCTCCCATGGCAGTCAGCGGCAGGGCCCGAGCCCTCTACCAGCGCATCGCGGACAAACTCCGCGCCCAGATCACCGAAGGGACGCTGGTTCCGGGTGACCGGCTGCCGACTGAGGCCGAGATCGCAGCCGAGTGGGACACGACCCGTTCGACCGCCGTGCAGGGTCTGAAACTGCTGGTCAACGAAGGTTTGATCATCAGCGACCGCCCGCGGGGGTACTTCGTTCGCAGTCGGCGTCCGATGGTCTACCGGCCACAAGGCGAATTCCGAAAGCGCCCCCTGTCCCCCGAGATGGACCAGTTCCTCACGCAGATGTCCGAGGAAGGGCGCGAGGCCAGCCAGCACATCGAAGTGCAGGTAGAAGCGCCGTCTCGGCAAGTGCGGGAGCGCCTCCATCTGGGGGAGGGCGAGCTGGTTGTCGTCCGGCGCCGTGTTCGCTTCGTGGACGGGGTCCCCTACAACACGAACGACTCCCACTTCCCGCTCGCGCTGGTCCAGAACAGCGAGATCATGAATCCGGATGACATCGCCCGCGGCGCGAACGTCGTCCTGTCGGAGCTCGGATACGAGCAGGTCCGCGCCCTGGACGAAATCCAGGTGCGGATGCCGACTCCCGAGGAAGCCGACCGTCTGCAGCTCGGTCCCGGCACGCCCGTAGCAGTCCATCTCTGCACCGGGTTCACCAAGGACGGCAGGCCGGTCCGCGTCGTGGTCAATGTGCTGCCCGGCGACCGACACGTCATCACCTACGAGCGCAGCCGCCCCCAGTTTGATGCTGCACCGATAATCCGCCAGGCCGTTGCCACCGATCTGCGCACCGTCGTTGACCTGTGGGAACACGCCGCCTCGTGGCTCAGTGAGCGAGGCATCGATCAGTGGCAGTACCCGCCCCGCGAAGACCGCATCGAGGCCAACATCGCGGGCGGCGAGTGCTGGATCGTCGAAGTCGACGGAACGCCCGTAGCCACCATCACGGTCGATGAGCACGCCGACTCGGATTTCTGGAGTCCCGATGAGGCTGCCGAGCCGGCGCTCTACGTGCACCGCATGGTCGTACGCCGCGATGTGTCGGGCCTGGACCTCGGCTCGGCCATGCTCGACTGGGCGGGCCAGCACGCTACGAGCCAGGGCAAACAGCTGCTGCGCCTGGACGCCTGGCGCTCCAACGAGGGGCTGCAGAAGTACTACACCGACCGAGGCTTCACGCACGTTCGGACCGTCGAAGCAGCCGACCGAAGCAGCGGCGCCCTGTTCCAACGCCCCTCCAGCTACAGCCGTAGGACAGGGCCGCAGCTCGTTGTTCGGACCGAAAGCAATCACTGATCAACCCCCTCGCTGGACTCAAGAACCCGATGACTCGGTTCTAGTCCCGAGGAGCTGCAAGTTCCAGATCTGACATGTGGCCGGGCGGACTGGCCACATCAGCCACAGGATTGGGGCGGGATGGCGCAGAAACCGAGGGAGTTGACGCCCTGGGTGTCCCCCCTGCACAACTGGGGCTACCAGCTGCGCGAGCTCCGGACTTCGCGGGGCCTCAGCCTCCGCGAACTCTCGAAGCCGACCCGCATCGACCACGCTCACCTGGGGCGATTCGAGCGAGCGGAGCGCATGGCCGACCGCACTCAGGCGGCAATCCTGGACGCCGCTCTGGGCGCCAGCGGGATGCTGCTCCGCCTCTGGGAGCGGATCGGTGACGAGCGTGGCCATGTGGCCAATCCGCCCGTTCATGTGGCCAAGTCATCGGTCGGCCTGGCCTTGGCGGTGGCTGACCAGGCAGCGTCGGACGGTGAGGGGATCTCGGTCCCATGTCGTCTACGTGATGGGTCGGTGGTCTGGGTGGCTATGAATCGGCGTGCGCTGCTGCGCACGGGGGCGGGGCTGGGAGCCGCTGCTGCGGTCGGCGCGGGTTCGCCGGCTGCTGCGGACTCGGGTGTCGTGCCCGGTCTCGTTCGTAGGGCACGGGCCGCGTCGACGTACGGATCGACGCCGGTGGAGCACCTGCGTCGTACCCGCCGTCTGCTGATCGACAACGACAACCTGCTCGGGCCCCGGCATGCGGTCAGCGCGACGCGCGACCACATCCAGGTCATTCAGGAGCTGCGCCGGGACGCGAAGGGCGTCGACCGGCGCGACCTGATGGAGCTCCAGACGCAGTACGGCGAGTTCCTGTCCTGGCTCTACCAGGACCTCGGTAATCCGAAGGCCGCGTCGTTCTGGCTGGACCGGGCGATGCAGTGGTCACAAACGGTCGGGGACCAGGACCTGACCACGTACGTGATGGCCCGCAAGGCGCAGTTGGCCGGTGACGTCGCGGACCTGGTCGACGTGGTCGACCTCGCGGAGGCTGCTCAGGGCATGGCGCGGCCGCGCAGCCGGCTCGCCGCCGTGGCGCGCACGTACGAGGCGTACGGGCATGCGCTGCGCGGCGATGCTGACGAGAGTGAGCGTGCGATCGACGACGTCCGCAATGCCCTTGATGGCGTGGCCTCCGACCCCACCCCGTGGGGTGTGTGGCTGAACGCGTCGTATCTGGAAGTTCACCGCGCCCAGGGCCTGGAGGCTCTCGGCAAGCACGATGAGGCCGCGGACGGGTACGCCGCCGCGATCGGCATGATGCCGGACGGCTACCACCGCGACCGCGGCGTCTACATGGCGCGGCAGGCCGTGTCCCTGGCCGGCGCCCGCGCCCCGGAGCAGGCCGCCGCGATCGGCATGTACGCGCTGACCGTGGCGGAGGACACCGGCTCCGGCCGGATCACCAACGAACTCGCCCGCCTCGACAAGGCCCTGATCCCCTGGCAGCGCGTCGCGGAGGTCGGCGAATTCCGCACCGCCTTCGACGCCACCCTCGTCCACGAGACTGAAACGGACCTGATCTGATGACCGCCCGCCCGTACGTCGTACTGTCCGCCGCCACGTCGGTCGACGGCTACCTGGACGACACCAGCCCCGAGCGGCTGCGCCTGTCGAATGCCGCCGACTTCGACCGCGTCGACCAGGTCCGCGCGGAGTCCGATGCCATCCTGATCGGCGCGAACACGATGCGCCGGGACAACCCTCGGCTGCTGGTCAACAGCGATGAGCGCCGTGCTCAGCGCGTCGCCGACGGCAAGCCGGCCTACCCGCTGAAGGTCACGGTCACCCGCACCGGGGACCTGGCTGCCGACCTCAAATTCTGGCACCACGGCGGCGACAAGCTGGTCGTCACCGTCGACAGCGCGGTGGAGAAGGTCCGCGCGACGCTCGGGGATCTCGCCGACGTCGTCAGCGTCGGGCCGGACCTCGACTGGGGCCTGGTCCTCGATGAGCTCGGACGCCGCGGCGTCCGGCAGCTGATGGTGGAGGGTGGCGGCACGATCCACACCCAGCTGATGGCCGCAGACCTGGCCGACGAGGTGCACCTGGCCATCGCGCCGCTGCTGGTCGGTCAGCCGGAGGCGGCCCGCTTCCTCGGCACGGCCGACTACCCCGGCGGTTCGACGGCCCGGATGAAAGTGCTGGAAGTCCGGGCGATCGACGACGTGGTCTTCGTCCGCTACGCCCCGAAGGAGCGCGGCTGATGTACGCGCCCGACCGAGACCAGGACCTGCGCTGGATGCAGCGCGCGATCGACCTCGCCGCGCTGTGCCCACCGGCCGAAGGTGCCTACTCGGTCGGCGCGGTCATCGTCGGCGAGGACGGCAGCGAGCTCGCTTCCGGCTACTCCCGGGAGGCCGACCCGCACGAGCACGCGGAAGAGGCCGCGCTCGCGAAGCTGCCCGCGGGTGACCCGCGCCTCGCCGGGGCGACGATCTACAGCACGCTGGAGCCCTGCTCCCAGCGGCACTCGCCGCGTACCCCGTGCGCGCAGCGCATCCTCGCCGCCGGAATTCCGCGGGTGGCCATCGCCTGGCGCGAGCCGAGCCTGTTCGTCGACGACTGCGTCGGCTACGAGCAGCTGGTGGAGGCCGGGGTCGTGGTCGTGGAACTGCACGAGCTGGCCAAGTCCGCCAAGTCGGTCAACGCGCACCTGGGGGACCTTGCATGACGGAGCAGCTGGACGTGATCGGTTCGCCTGGCAGCCAGGCCGTGAAGAACGGTGTCCTCGCGCCGTCTTGCTGGGGACCGCGCAAGGCGGGGACAAGGGGGGTGACATTGGGGGGTGACATCCAAGTGTCACCCCCCAATGTCACCAGACACCGCGTCAGATCACGTGCCACACTCGCCGCGTTCGCTCCCCGTCCCGTGTGGCGGGACGGTTCACGAGCTCGCTTCCCGTCAGGCGGGAAGGGCGGAATTACAAGTCGGCGAGCGCTGGAACTGCCGCTCGAAATCTGTTCCGCTTCAGGGGCACCAAGAGGTTCTACCTGCGCGTTCTCACGTCAGGAACGGAACGGTCATCGGCGAGGGGTGGGGAGTCGGGTGGGGTCGGTCGGTATCTCGTGCGGCAACACGCTCGTTCTCGTTAGCGAAGATCGTCCGGGCCATGTATGTTTTGGGGAATCATCCCCTACGGTGGAGGTCCCGATGTCTGATCCGCTGAGGCGAATTGACGCCCTGGTGGAGGAGGACACCCTCCCCACGCTCAAGGCCCGAAGGAAGCTCCGGCTCGCCGCCGGCCTCACCCAGGCCGAAGTCGCCGAGGCCATCGGCGTCAAGCGGTTGGCGATCGTGCGCTGGGAAGCCGGCGCCGCCCAGCCTCACCGAGGGAATCGACTCGCGTACGCACATTTCCTTCGGAGGCTGGCCGTGAAGTATCCGGATGCCGCCGTCGAGGGGGCCTCCGATGAGGGATGACTTCACAGTCCCGGCCGTTTCCGGGTTCGCCGACTCCGCCTTCGGTATCGAGGGGGTCGGGATGACCTAGGCCATCGGCCGCGCGCGCCAAAAAAGTGGACTGGAAATCCACTTCGGCCTCGCGCGGCCCGTCTCGCCGCCCGGTCTCATAAACCAGGTCGGCCCGCCCAGTCCCCGGTTGGCACCGGTTCTGGGCTCCAGCTCAGCGAGCTGGTCTTCACATATCGCAGTACCCCGCCTTGGAAAGCGGGTCGCACCACCGGTCCGCGAGGACCGAGCAGTACCGCAGTCGCTCCCCTGGCAGGGAGCTTCCGCACCGTCCCACCGGCCCCTGGCAGGGCCAACGGAACTCCGCACGACCGGCCCAAAAGCCGTCCGCACCACGTCCAGCCCGAGGGCTGTCCGCACTACCCGTCCGAGTCACCACAAGGAAGCAAGCAAGGAAGCCGCCTCTGGTTCTTCGTCCGTCGCCCGCTCCTCACGGAGGGGGCGCCCACACATCCACACGAACGGATTGCCCCAGCCCCGCTAGGGGCTCGGTCAGTCCACGCATATGGAAGTTGGTCTCTTCATAGTGCCTGATCTCGTGTCCCTCTGTCAGCTTGGCTCTGCCCGATTCACCCCGGTTCAGGTCTGGCGATCGTCCCGCGTGACGGGATTCGCGCCCGGATTCTCCCCTCTTGAGCGGTTCGTACAGGAAGAGGGGTTTCCGGTAGGAAGCTACAACTGCGGCGCCTTCGGGGTGGGGCCGCGGAGCGCAGCTGCGGCGTCTGCAGCTGCGTCGAACGGCTCTCGCCGGTCCCCTCTCGTTGTCCACAGGTCCGCCGCTGATCTCCGGACTCTGTCCACAGGGGAAATCTCCGAGGCTGCCGGGATGATCGCTCGCGCCTGCCTGTCCGTGTCCGCTCACCGCCTTGTCGTGGCGGTGGGCCGGTGAGCGCCGTGGCGGCACCGGCCGCCGTGCTGATCCCCTCCCCGCGTACCTCCGGCTCTCCGGTCGACGGCGCGGTCGACGTGTTGCCCGGCCTGTTCGTGCCGGAGTCGTCCCAGTGGCTGTCGACGTCGGAGGGCCGGATCGCCCTCGAGGGCTACTCCTGGATGCAGGCGGTCCACTGGGTCGCCGGGTCCGGTCTCTACAAGCCGCGGCGGCACCGGTCGCACGGCCCTCGCGCGTTCGGCGTGACGACGGTGCGCGTCGCCCAGGAGCTCGCCCAGCTGTTCCCGTGCCGTCCGGGCATCGAGTACCTGGTGCGCCGCACCGGGCTGTCAGAGCGGTCGGTGGAGTACCACCTGGGGATGCTGAGGGAGGCCGGGCTGCTCGCGTACGTCGTACGAGGCACTCGGGTCCGCGGTGAGTCGGCGCAGGCGTCGGAGTTCGCGCGGATGATCCCGCCCGCGTTCGACGTCGCGCTGGGAATCCGCACGGTGCTGCGGGACGACACCGCTCCGGAGTACACGCGGGCGATGACCGGGATCGCGGAGGCCGGCCGGGAGCTGATGGCGAAGCTGGCCAGGAAGGCGTCGCGGAAGGTCCGCAAGCCGCGCTCGAAGGCCCCGGCGAAGGGGGTTCGGAAGGGGGCTGAGCAGGGGGTTGTGACGGCTGTTTCGGGTGAGGTCCGTTGCACCCCAATGCAGGTGGGTTCCTCTGGGTCTTCCTCTGCGGGTACTACTTCCTTCCCCCCTGAGAGCAAGCTCGCAAGCGGGCAGAGCGATTCCCCCACCCCGAAGAAGGTCAAGCGCGGCAGCCGGAAGCTGAACGCGGTCGGGCGCCGCTTCCAGCTGGCCTCGGAGCTGATCCGGCAGGTTCCGTGGATGGGCCGCGCTGCGGTGCCCCGGATCGCCTGGATCCTCAAGGAGGTCTCGGACGCGGGCTGGACGGCCAACCAGGTCATCGCGTTCCTCGACTGCGGCGACGCCCCCGGCACCGTGCACCGCCCGTCCGGGTTCCTCGCCGGGCGGCTGGCCGGTGCGGTGGCCCTGTGGCCGACCGAGGAAGGCCGCGAGCGCGCTGTCCAGGCGTACCGGGACTCCCGCCGCGCGGAGAAGGCCCGCCACCAGGAGTGGGAGGGCGCCTGGCACGCCCCGCGCAGCATGGCGGTCCGCCGCATGGTCGCTGAGGCGTTCGCTCCCCAGCAGCCGCAGTACGACCTCCCGGACGGCCACCAGGACGCGAGCGAGACCGGCCCTGACGTGCCCGGCGAGGAGGAGCTCAAGGAGTTCCGGGCCGTGGCCTGGCAGGAGTTCATGCTCGGCAGGCCCGACCAGGTCGTCATGACGCTCGACACCCTCGGCCCGGCCGCCGCTGAGCAGATTTACGGCGCTGACCTGGTGCAGCGCGTACGCAAGCTGGTCAGCGGCACCTCGCTGATGACCGTCGGACGCCGGTAGGAGGCCGTGATGACCGAGACCCTGAACACCACCCCCAGCAGCAGCGAGCAGCCGGCCCCGGAGCTGTCGGGCGTCGACCTGGCCCGGGTGGCGCTGCACCAGGCGCGCGAGGCCGCCAAGGCCCGCGGCGAGGGCGGCACCCGCAAGACGAAGCGCCGAGCCCGCGCCACAACGGCCCGGGTCGATGGCCGGGAGCCCACCGGGTTCGCCGCCGTGCTCCAGGGCCTGATGGCCGACCGCGCCTGGAACGTCCCGGCCGCCGGCGGCAGCATCCTGGACCAGTGGCCGGACATCGCGGCCGGCCTCTCCCCGAAGCTCGCCGTGCACGTCACCGCTGTCGCGTTCCACGCGGAGACCGGACAGCTGGACCTGCGCCCGGACTCGCCCGCGTACGCCACGCAGCTGCGCCTGATCAGCTCCCGGATCGTCGCCGCGGCGAACGACGCGGCCGGCACCCAGGCGGTCTGCACCGTCCGCGTCCTGGCCGTGGGCGCCACGACCCCGGCGCCCCGTGAGGCGGCTACCGCCCCCAAGGCTGCGACCGCGCCCGAGACGCCGGTGAAGACCCGCGACATGGCCCCGCCCGGCTTCCACCGGGCGCTCACCGCCCACCAGGCCGTCCCGCGTGCCCAACACGTCCGCTCGGGCGTCACCGAGGCGATCGAACGGCAGACCAGGGCGATGCGCGAGCACAGCCGGAGGGTATTTCCGGAGACGGAGGTTGCGGTCGACGATGCGCCGGCCCCGATCAACGCTGCCCATCTTCAGCGGCGCCGTGAAGCCGCCGCCACCGAGGCGGCCGCCCTCCGGCGGGCCCGTGCGGAACGTGCCGCCCGGCAGGCCGGAACGGCCGCCTTGGTCCCCAACGCGCCCCTTCCGCTGCGCACCACCGCTTGACCAGCTGATGACGCCCGACGAAGTTCCCTGCCGCAAGTGGTTCCTGCGGCGTAGCGTGACGGGTACACGCCTGGTAGACACCGTGCGTCGCGGTGACCACCGGAGGGGGAGTCGTGCAGGAAGGGACCGTGCTGGACGGCCGCTACCGGCTGATCAGACCGATCGGCGCGGGCGGGTTCGGGCAGGTCTGGAAGGCACACGACCCCAAGGTCGACCGGCTGGTGGCGGTCAAGGTCCTCAGCGAGGACGGCGGCACGAACAGCGACCGGCAGGTGGCCCGGTTCGCCCGCGAAGCTGCGGTCGCCGGCGGTCTGTCCCACCCGCACATCGTCACCGTGCACGACTTCGGCTCCGCGAAACACGACGGGCGGCTGTACGCCTACCTGGTGATGGAGCTCCTTCGCGGAGAGCCGCTCAGCGTGCTACTGAAAGGCGGGCGACTACCCCTGCCCGAGCTCGTGCGCACAGCAGCCTGTGTCGCCGACGCTCTGGGAACCGCACATGAGGCAGGCCTGACCCACCGCGACATCAAGCCGTCCAACATCGTTGTCCGCTCCAGCGGCAAAGCAACGGTCGTCGACTTCGGCATCACCAAGAGCAACGACGCCAGACACGACATCACCACCACCGGCGTCCTGATCGGCACCCCGGCCTACATGGCACCCGAGTGCTTCAACGGCGCCTTCGACCACCGGTCCGACCTGTAC
This sequence comes from Streptomyces sp. G-G2, assembly GCF_030063135.1. Classification (GTDB taxonomy): domain Bacteria; phylum Actinomycetota; class Actinomycetes; order Streptomycetales; family Streptomycetaceae; genus Streptomyces. Next base: position 22,163 of record NZ_JASISO010000051.1, on the reverse strand, counting down.
TCGCTCGGATGCGTGCTCTACGAGATGATCACCGGGCAGCCGCCCTTCCCCGGGACCTCCTGGCATCTGATCAACCAGCACCTCAACGAGCAGCCAGCCCCTTTGCTCAAACTTCGGCTCGCCACCCCGCCGGAACTGGTGGCACTCGTAGCCCGACTCTTGGCCAAGAACCCCGACGACCGCCCCGCCGACGCCTTCGAGGTCATGCTTGCCCTGCGCGAGATTGACCGGCGGTACTTCGACGAGGACTTGCCCACCCGCGGGCCGGACAGGTACGTCCGATCCGCCGTGAGCCCTCGCATCACGGCCTTCGGTGCAGTCACAAAGCTTCTCCTCACCGACCGGAGCCCATGCCCGGACTGCGCTTCCACAGCCGACGCGGACGTCGCACCGGACTGCGAGTCCTGTCGAGGAACCGGCGAGGTCTCTGCAGAAACTGCCCACCGGATCCGGATTCCGCCAGGAGTAAGGCCCGGGCAGCGACTGCGACTCAGAGGTCTGGGCTGGCCCGGTAGGAACGGTGGGGAGCCGGGGGACCTGTTTGTCGTCGTTCGGGTCGAGGGTGCAAACACCGACTGAATAGTCCGGCCCGATCAGGAGCGGCGGGCGAGGACGTCGTCGATGTGGGAGGCGGGCGTCAACTCCGGGGATGCGGCGCCGCCCGTTTCGGTGATCTCCAACCTGATCACCCTCGCGGCGCCCCGGGCCGTCACCAGACTCGCGATCGTGACCGACCTGAACATCCCCAGCCCCGCCTCCGAAGACCTCCCCGGCGGGGCGGGCCGGACGACAGCCGGCACCGGCCGCGTCCGCTTCCCGCTCGTGCGGTGGGTGCTCGCTCCGCGTACGACGTGGCAGGCGCGGCGCCTGGCCGCCGACTTCGGCGAGGGAATGGACGCCCGGACCGCGTGGGTGATGGCGCGCCTGGCCCGTCACCCGGATGAGCACGGCTACGCCATGGGCCACCTGGACGACGACCGCCGGACTGCGGATTGAGCAGAGCTCAGGCGCCGACCTTCGGTTCGTGGAGCTTTGGTCGGGGTCGCGCGGTACGGCTGCTGGCCGTTCAGCGCTTCCAGCGGACGAAGAGCTGCTCTCCGGGCCCGGGGTCGATGCCGAAGGGCAGGCTGAGCGGGGCCAGGTCCAGCTTCTCCTGCGGGGCGAGCGGCGTGAAGCCGCGCTGCTGGTAGAAGCGGTCCAGGCCGGAGCCGACGGGGCACTGCCCGTAGAACAGGAGCAGGTCGAGCTGTTCGTAGACCTGCACGGTGCGCTTGAGCAGGTGGGTGGCCCATCCGGCGCCGCGGGCCTTCTCCGTGACGCTGAGGCCGGCCAGCTTGGCGAGGGCGATGGGAATGGACATCAGCTGCTCGGGAGGGAATCCCTGCTGCTGGGCGCCGTTCATGATGGGCATCGGCGGCATCGAGTACGCCGCGCCGACGATGTCGCCGGCCTTGTCCTCCGCGACCAGGACCAGGGAGAGCCCGGGGATCGCGTCGAGGTACGTCCTCTGCACCAGCAGCGGTGTCATCGCCCTGATCCACGCCTCCTGCCCGGTCAGCCCGGCGCACAGCGCCACGGCGAGCTCACCGCCGAACTGGTCGGCCGCCGGCTGGTCCAGCCGCGCTCCCGCGGCGGCCATCAGATCCTGCACGGCGGCCTCCTCGCCCGCCTGAGCAAGCCGGATGCGCCCTCCCTCGGGGCCTTGCCAGCCCTCGATGACGCGCTTGCTGGTCACGGGCTGCGGCGGGGTGGAGCCGCTGCGGGTCTTCCCTCGTTTGGCCATGCTCGGCACCGTACTGAGCCGGACCCGGCCGGGCTGGCGGATCACCAGAACCAGCCACTACACCGGCCAGAACGCCCTCCCGATCGCCCCCGAACTCGCTCCGTACGCAATTCGTACGGCGAACGTACGCACTTCGTACGTTCCATGGGGTAGAGTGTCGTCAGGAGGTAACCCATGTCCGAGTTGTTCGATGCGGTCGACGCGCTGGTCGCGTCCCGTTCCACGCTTCCGCCCCCGGCGGAGCGCAAGCGTCTGCGGGCCGCGCACGGCCTGACGATCGACGAAGTGGCCACCGCGCTGAAGGTGCGCCGGGCCACGGTGTCCGGGTGGGAGTCCGGCAAGACGGAGCCGCGGCCGCCGGAGCGCGACGCGTACGCCCGGCTGCTGGCGCAGCTCGCGGAGCTCTACCCCGCCGCGGCTGCCACCGTCTCTGCCGCTGAGGTGCCCGCCACGTTCACCGCCGTGCCCGCCCCGGCGGAAGCGCGGCCTCTGTCCACAGGTCCGGCGCCCGAGGCTGCGGACATGACTGCAACCGAGAACACCCAGAGCAGCACCACCCCCGCCCCTGCCGCCGCTGCTCCAGCGGCGGCTCCGGGTCCGGCGCCCACCACCAGGCCGACGTCGACGTCGCGCCGCCCCGGCGCGAAGAAGGCGGCCCCGGCCGCGACCTCCGCCGGGGCCCCGGTGGGTGAGACGGATCCGCGGTTCGAGAACGGACCGCTGGCGGTCGTCGACGTCGAGGACGGGAAGGTGCTGGCGTACTGCGTCGGCGGCCTGGTCCTGGACGTGCCCGCCAAGAGCCTGCCGTCCCTGGTGGACTGGACCCTGAAGGAGGCGAAGCTCGGACAGCCGAAGCTGTCCGGTCCGGGCAGGCTGGCCGACCCGCTGATCGTGCTCACCGCGGCCGCGTGCGAGCGCTACGGCCTGCCCGTCGGCCTCACCGAGGAGGAGCGGATCGCCGGGCGGATCCCGGAGGGCCACAAGGTCATCAAGCAGCTGACCCGCGCCGACTGGCAGCTCACCAAGCGCGGGTTCGGCCCGTGGGCTCGGATCTACCGCCCCGCCCAGGGCTCCGACCGCCAGTGCGTCCAGCTGTGCATCCCGTCGTGGAACGCGCTGGACCCCCGCTTCTGGGGTGCCGCCGGGCAGCTGCCGCCGGCGGAGCTCGCCCGTGTCCTGGGCGCCTACGCGGCCCGGGTGATGACGCCGCGCGGCTCCACTGCGGTGACCGGCCTCGAGCTCATGACCGCCCTGCACCCGCCGACCTACGCCGTGCGGGATGAGGAGACCGGCGTCATGCGGCGGGCCGATGGCAAGACGCCCGGGTCGCTGGGCGTGGACCCGGTGGACTGCGCGCCGTGCGAGGCCCCCGACGGGCACCCGCTGCTGGCGGACCTGCCGCGCTTCCACGTGAGGGGGCCGGAGGAGAAGCTGTTCGAGGAGGCATACGACTGGGCGCGCCCGTTGACCGACGACGAGTGCCTGCGCAGCCACCTCGTGGGCCTGGACGTCAACATGGCGTTCGCCGCCGGAGCGAACGGGCTGGTCGTCGGCCTCGGTGAGCACACGCACGTCAAGAACCCGGTGTTCGACCCGAAGCTCCCGGGAAGCTGGCTGGTCGACCTGTCCCACGTCGACCTGTCGCGGGTGAAGGTCGGCAAGGAGTGGGCGGAGCTGGACGGCGCGCTGCTGCCCTCCCCGTTCACGCCGAAGGGCGACCGTCCGACGGGACCGGCCTGGTACGCGACGCCGACCATCGCCTACGCCCAGGAGCTCGGGTACGACGTGACGCCGACCGAGGCGTACGTCCGGTACGAGAACGGCCGCTACCTGGACGGCTGGTACGCCCGGCTGCGCGACGCCTACCTCGCCACGATGGCCGACCTCGGTGTCGACGCCGACCTGACGCCCGAGGACTTCCTCGCGGCGATGGACGGCTACAAGGGCCGCGACCCGCAGATGGCGATCGTCGTCTCGGCGGTCAAGGCGACGGTGAAGGGGGGCTTGGGGAAGCTGCGCGAGCGGCCCCGCGGCGAGGGCTGGACGTCCGGCGAGCGGTGGCGGGCCCTGGAGCGCCCCACGTGGCGGCCCGACATCCGCGCGGCGGTCATCTCCCGTACCCGGATCAACCTGCACAGGAAGATGGTCAAGCACGCGGCGTTCACCGGGCAGTACCCGGTGGCGATCCTGTCCGACTGCGTCGTCTACGCCGTCGACGGCGAGAGCCCGCTGGACTTCCTGCCCTACCGCGAGGGCAAGCCGCTCCCGGGCGGCTTCAAGCTCGGGGTCAACCCCGGCCTGGTGAAGCACGAGGGCACCCAGACCACGCTCTGGGGAGAGGGAGCCCGGGAGCAGCACAAGGCCCCTGAGCTCAACCTCGCCCGGTACATCAAGGACGGCACCTTCACCGACAAGGACAACGGGGAGTAGGGAGCGCGATGAACAAGGAGTTCGGGGACGGCCTCAACCAGGCCGTGGCGAAGGCGTTCACCCGGCCCGCGCCGAAGTCGGCCGGCGCGCAGATGCGCTACCTGGTCAAGCAGTACAAGGGCACCAAGCAGGTCGCCCAGATGCTGCGGGTCTCCCAGCGCACCGTCGAGCGGTACGTGAAGGAGCAGATCAAGAAGCCGCGAGCGGACCTCGCCGCGCGCCTGGAGCGCGAGGTGAAGAAGCGCTGGCAGCCACAAATCCGGGCCAAGGCGAAGGAGAAGGCGGCAACCACCGGCGGCATCGTCATCGACGTCCACGCCCGCCTCGGCTACGCCGGAGCCTCGATGGACTCCACGGACGAGGACCGCGAGCGGCACATCACCGTCGCCCTGCCTCCCCAGTACGCGGCCCGCCTCTTCGACGCCCAGGAGCAGGGCGCCAGCGAAGACCGGCTGCGCGAGCTCACCGCCGAAGCACTCAAGGAGGTCTACTTCCAGGACAGCGGCCGCCGCGCCGGCTCCCTCCAGGAGGTCCAGATCAACGACGTGCTCGACCTGGGGTTCCAGCTGTAGGCCGTACCCCGAACAACCCGTGAGCCCCGGACCGTGGTCCGGGGCTCACGGCATGCCGGGCGGCCGTCCGGCAACGTCAACGGCGGACCGCAGCGCGCTCGCACGATCGGGCGAAAACCCGCCCACGTTCGGAGCCGCTGCTCCCGGCCGCCGCGGAGCGCCGCCATGCTGAGCACCATCACCCGACTCCAGCGGAAGGCTCCCTGGTGAGCAGCAAGAACCGGCGCGAGCTGACGTGAGCCGAGCTGTTGCGCCGGCCGTACGGGAGAAGGCCCGTACCCGCACCTGTCCCGACTGCCAGGCAGCACCGGGGGAGAAGTGCGCGCCGGACCGGGCCGGACGCTCTCAACTGCACCAGGGCCGGATCCAGGACGCCCACCGTGCGATGGCGCCTCTGCCGCCGTTCCGGATCCTGCCGCCGGACACGGACCATGACCGCAGGCTCATGGAGCTCGATCCCGACTCCGCCGACACCCTGGTGGTGTCCTGGCACCAGGACCTGCTCCGGGAGCTGTTCGCCTCCCCCTACGAGGCCGCCGCTCTGCTGTGGCTGGTCCTGAAGCAGGCGGAGCTGCACCGGCCCGGGGGGCCGCCGGAGATCCGGAACTTCCAGCTGGAGTTTCTGCTCGCGCCGGCGTTCTTCCTCACGCCCAGCGAGATCATGGAAGCGGTGGACCGGCTCGAGGCCCGCGGCTTCGTCGAGCGGGTCGGCGCCATGGGCGTGCGGATCAACCCCGCGGCGATCCGCGTCGTGGAGCGCCGGGACCTGCCCGCCCGCCTCCTGATGCAGCGGAACGCGGACAGAGCCACCTGGGCAGGCTCGCCGATGTCCGCTTCCCCTTCCGCCTGATCTCCCGTCCGGTGCGGCCGGGGCCGCATCAGGGGCCGTACAGGCCGCCAGGCGCGACCAGGAGCGTGCCGTCGGCCGCGCACGGCACGAGTTCACGCGGCGCACGGTCGGGAGCCGCCTCCCCGAAGTGGAAGGCGCAGCGCTGCGCCTTCCACCTCTCGGCATCCTCGTAGGACCGGCCGTCGTACGCGACCGTCAGCTGCTTGCCGATCAGGACGACGACGTCGGGCAGAGTGACGCCCCACTCCAAGGGGTCCGAACATCGCCGTCCGCGGGCAGTACGGGCCACGCACTCCAGCAAGTGCGGGTCGTGCTCCAGGGAGCCCCAGAGCCGGTTGTCCAGCAGGACGTAGCGCTGGTCGGGGAAGTCAGGCCGCAGGATTGCGGGGTGTCGCCGGGAGGGTGTGCTCACACCGTGGTCAACGCCCGCACCTGGCATCCGTACCGCGTGTACGGCGAACTTCCTGCCGGTGGCGACCTCTACGCTGAGGCGATGGAGCTGAATACCCACGAGCGGGGCCTGCTGCACGCCGTTTCCCAGGCACCTGCCCCGACCGCGATGTCCACGTTCTTCCCCGCCCTCAACCAGGCTGTCCCGCCCGAGGTGCACGCCCCCGAGGACGACCCGGTCCGCGTCGCCTGGGCAGACGAGCAGTTCGCGCTCTACGGGGCGTCGGTCTCCCTCTGGCAGAAGAACCTGGTGCGGGTCGTGCACCCGGCGAACGGTGAGCGGCCGGACCTGGTCGAGGCGACGGACGAAGGACGCACCGCGCTGGCCTGAGCGCCCAAACGCCTGTCCTCTGTCCACAGGTTCCGCGTCCGAGCATGCGGACATGACCCAAGAACACGAGCAGTCGGCCCCCGCGCGGAGCGTCCTGGAAGCCCTGGCCCGCGCGGAACGCGCCGTCTTCACCCGGAAGATTCCGCAGTCCGCCAGGGCTAAAGTCGAATTCCTCCTCACGCGCACGAAGGCTTCGACCAAGGAGCTTGCCGAGCGCCTGAACACCTCCCGGCGCACGGTGGAGCGCTACCGCGCCGGGAAGCTCAAGAAGCCACAGAAGAAGCTTCAGGAAGCTCTGGTGAGAGAGACTGAATCCGAGTGGCAACCGCAGGTCAGGGCGCAGGCGAGGGAGCGCGCGGCCACCTCCGGCGGGATGTGGGTGGAGTGCGAGGCGTACTTCGGATTCACCGCGAACGGCAGCTCCGACGACGGCCGGGTGCGGTACATCAGCACGCCGATCTCTCCCACGTACGTGGCCCAGATCCTCGCGGCCCGCGACGAGGGCAAGACCGAGGAAGATCTACAACCCATTGTCGCGGAGGCCATAGCCGAGTCGTATTTCACCGACTGGGGCACGCGCGCAATCGGCTTGCGCGCCGACTTCACGTCAGTCGGATACATAAAACTTTCGTTTTAGGCACGGCGAATAGCGGCCTGCTATAAACCTGGGGTACGGCCCGCCGACGGAGCGCTCTAGCGGCGGGCCGTACCCAGTTTTCCGCAATGAAAGAGAGAGGCCCTCAGATGGACACTGCCGCGACTCGGCGATCGCGCCGCCCTCTCACCAGAGTTCCCGCGCCCGCTCCGGTCGACCAGGCGAAGGTGGGCCGCAGCTCGGTGCGCCGCCGCGCCCGGGGCATGACGCACACGGAAGCCGCGGCCGCGCTCGAGGACGCCCGCTTCGAAGCCCGGCAGGACTCCAGGCACGAGGACCTGGCGAACGATGAGCGCGGACCGGCGGAGCTCGCGGAGTGGGCGCGCATCACGCAGCTGCTCGCCGGGACCGACGACGTGTACGACCCGCAGGGCGACGTCGTCGTCCAGGCCGAGCTCGCCGCCGACACCGCGGCCGCCGCCGCCCGGGAAGCTGAGCTGCGCGAAGCCCAGCGGATCGCGGCCCGCGCCGACGAGCTCCAGGCGCTGCGCGAGCTCGGCACTCTGGAGCAAACCAAGCCCCACACCGGCGACGAAGCCGTACGCGACGAACTCACCCGGCGAGCCGGCGGCTACGTCCAGGCCGACGTCGACGCCTGGCTCGCCCGCGCCCTGACCGCGCACCTCGGGCACTACCGCGACCCCGCCGCCCGCGAATCCGCGGCCGGCCTTCTGACGCCGCCGGTCCTCGCGCACGCCGCGCTGCTCGCTGAACTCACCCGCCTGGTCCCCGGCGCTGACGTCGACGAGCTGGCGTTCGCGGCCCGGCTGGCCACCACCGAACCCGAAGCCGCCGGCGCGCTCGCCGCGTTCCTCGCCCGCGTCGAAGGAACCCGGGCGTGAGCGACGGGTAAGAGCCGGCCGCCCGCGAGCCCGGACCACTGTCACGGTGACAGAAAGTGAGCGTGACACCAGTGTCACGCTGCCCCGGAATCGTGTCACGCCGGGTGTCACGCCGCCTCAAATCTGCCCCTGTTTGTCCGTTTCTCGGAGCTGTAGAGCTCTCCAGGGGCCGATTTCGAGGGTGCAGTGTGACACTCAAGATCGAACGTCCCGCGCACATGTGAGGAGTACGGAGCGTAGTTGCGGGCCAGGTTCCGGCGGAGTGCTCCCCGGCCCGCCTGCCCGGCGATACCGTGGCAGGACACGCCAGTTCTGCCCTCTGGAGCCCTCGATGAGCGAACAGCCGGCCGCCCCCGCTGACACCGCCGCCCGGCAGCTGGAGCCCGCGGCCGCCGACGCGGTCCGTGCGTACGCGGCCAAGACCCGCGCCGACGCCGACCGGTTCGCCGCCGTCCTGGAGGACATCGCCACCAACGGCCTGCCCGACCCCGAGCAGTGCACCCCGTGGGAGGAGCTGCGCGAGGCCCACCTCACCCGCCTCGCAGCCCAGCGCCCGGCCGTCGCCTGATGCCCAGGCAGCACGGCCCGCGCCGCGCCCGGATCACGTTCTCCGACTCCGCCGCGAAGCAGCTTGAGAGCCTCACCAGCGAGGCGGACATCCACGCCCTGGACCGCGCCCTGGTCGTCGTCTCCGTCGACCCCGAGGTCGGCGAGCCGATCCCCGGCGGCGCCGCCGGCCCCCAACTGCGCGAGTACGCCGACGACGTCGAGCGGGTCCGCTTGCTGTACTGGGTTTCGATTTTGCGGACCGTGGTCGTCGTCGCGTACATCGAGGTCTGACCCGACCTCCTCGACCGGGCCGACCGCGTGCTGCTCGCCCGGGTCGAAGAAGCCGGCGCCGACGGCGAGGACGGTCCGCTGCAGACCGCCATGTTCATCGTTTGGTGAGGGATCGGGTTCATAACCTGGTGAGGGATCGCTCGCGTAAGAGGAAGACCTAGGACTGACCGACCAGATGACGAACGCGTTCTTCCCACCCGCCGTAGGCGAAGTACCTGCAGTAGGGGCTGCGGAAGATCTCGCAGACGCGGATGGGCGGTCGATGGTGCTGGTGCGCAGTAATCGCACGGCCGGGCGGAGCTTGCCGCCGCGCCTGTCACCCCGAGCGCGCTTGATCCTTCCCGGCGCTGTGCGGCCCCCTGCGGCGCTCTGAGCGCTTCCAGGCTCCCGAGCGACGATCATGGGCCTCTCGCGCGCTCACAGCGGCGTACAGCGCTTCGCGCGGTCCGGGGTGCCTCAGCAGCCTCCTGGCCGCCTGCCGCAGCTCGTCTCCGGCGCCGGTGTTCTCGTTCTTCCCGCCGCGAGCTCTGCTCTCAGGGGGGGGAGAGTTCAACCCGCGCATAGGTACTACAAGTACCTAACTACATTGGGGTGCAAGAAGCCGCCCGCTTCCGACCCGCTCAGACGGCCCCGGCCCTCTCCCGGAGAAGCCCTGGCGGCGCTCTTCAACCCCGGCCGGACCTTGCACCCTTCCGCTTGCTGCCCGTCGTGCTGCACGGGCTGCTGCTCCTGGTGGCGAAGGGTGCAAGGGCAGCGGAGGGGTGCAAGACGGGATGCTGCCCCGGTCTCCCGGCTCGCGGTCCAGCATTCACCGACCCAGGCGGCACACGGGTGCTGCACGGGTAGCAAGGCCAGCCTCACCAGTGCAGCGGGCAAGGCGACGAACCCGCTCCAGCCGCTGCATGGAGCGAGCCCGCTCCGAGCTGTCACTGGTTGTTCTGCTGCTCCAGAACAACCCGGTTCACCTGGTGCTACCGCCCACTGGCGCTGCCAGGCGTTCGGCGACGGCCACGAGGCCGCTCCCGTTTGTTCTGCTCCTCCAGAACAAGGCGGTTTAGCTGGTGCTACCGGCACGGTCGGGGCGGGGCATGAAGAAGGCGCCGCACCAGGGGTGCGGCGCCTCGAACCTTCGGTGGGGCGTTCAGCCGGTGGGGGCGAGGTTGGCCATCTGGGCGGCGAACCGGGCCCGGCGTTGTTCGGTGAAGCGTCCGGGTTCGGCGGCTTTGATCTCCGGGACCTTCATGACGGGGGAGGAGACCGCGCCGCCGGTCAGTAGCGGGTGGAGCTGGTAGAGGCCGTCTTCCAGGCTCCAGGCGAGTCCGCACTCGCGGAGCTCCTTGAAGCCGCGGTTCACGGTCGGCTTGCTGGCTCCCAGCTCGCGTGCCATCTCGTTCTGGCTGATCGAGGCGGTGCCGGTCTCCGGGTCGCTGAGGTACAGCAGCTCGTCCAGGACGCGGCGGCCGGCGGTGGAGACGTCGACCAGGGCCAGGAGGCGCAGTACGGCACGGGGGATCGTGACGGGGGCCTCCGTGGGAGGGCTGGGGACGTAAGAGCTGCTCACGGAGCCTCACCACTTCCGATCAGGTCGGGACGCTGTAACGAGGATATGCCGCGCGAGTTCACGCGGTCGCCTTGCGTACGGGACGCCGCTGCCGGAGCGTGACGACCTTCTCCTTGCGGCGAGCGGACTCCGCGGCCTTCTTCTCCGCCTCCCGCGCCTGGCGCCACTCGGTGGGGTAGTCGGAGTGCGGGATGAGGCAGGCCGGGCCCTCCGCGCCGTTCCAGAGCGCCTGCCACTTCTCCTGCTCGCCGGAGGTGCCGGCCACGGTCAGCCACGGGTTCAGCTGGAGGACGCCGCGCTTGGCGGTGCGCATCCAACCGACGTGCGCGAAGAACTGCGACGCCTCGTTCACCGAGGCCGCCGACAGGTTGCACCGGGCCTGGAGGTCGCGCTGGTTGGTCTTCACGAAGCCGCGGGCAGCAGCCCGGGTCTGGTCGTCGGCGCGGTTGGCGTTCTGCAGCGCCACCAGCTTGCACCAGACCTGGAACCAGGAGCCGGGCATCTTGAGGCTGCCGAGCACGTCCATCAGCAGCCGGGCGTCCAGCACGTAGCCGCTGCACTCCGCGCTCGCGGCGAACTCGCGGCCCTTGATCTTCTCCACGCCCAGGATCAAGCCGCCCTTGCCGTCCGACCGCGCAACCACGCGCTCGCCGGGGCGGACGATCGGCAGCTGTTCCATCAGCACAGTCCTCCAGAGATGATCAACGTTTGAGCCTGCACGGTAGCACTAGGTAAACCGGCTTGTTCTGGAGAAGCAGAACAAACCGTGGCTCACAGCTACCTGATGACCCGTCAGGTTCAGGGGGTGTTTGTTCTAGATTTCCAGAACACCCGAGACGCGTTTGTTCTGGAAATCTAGAACAAACGGTTTCGCATCACCGCAGGTCAGACCCGGTTTCGGCACGGAACGCTCTTATGTGTCACTAGAGCTCAACCACCACGCGAACCCCGGCCGACACGCCCTGGCGCGTCCGGGCAAGCAGCTGGCAGCAACGGGCGTGTCGCCGTCGACAACCACCGGATCGAGGAGGCCAGCGCCCTGTGGCTGAGCAGGCTTCGCGTTCGGCACCGCGCCCTGGTGCGGGTCGTGGACGGCAGCAGCGGCGCTGCGTCTCGCGTTGGCTCGGACCGTGACGATCAAAACCAGGGAAGCGTGGCTGGCGCCAGTGGGCGGTTCCGCCGCCCGGCCCCAGGGGGCCGTTCGGCTCCGGTACCTCCGTACGCCGGAATTCGAGCTTTCCGATATCTGAGGAACCGTTCGGTGGCTCGGGTCCGCATCTTCTCAATTCGTTATTCCTCGGATGAGTGGTGGAACTGAATTCCGGCGCTGATGCCGTATCAAAAGGCGCGCCCCGCCCGGGCGGTTGCGGGGTGTCCCGTGTTTCCGCCAACGGTACATGCTGCATCAACCCGATGCATGCACTACACTAGAACTCACACCAACGAGCGACACCCACCCCCTACTGCTGCCAGCCGGGCCCGCGCAGCGGGCCTTCAAGGGACTGGAGACGCAGCCGGAAGGACCCTCAAGGGATGGGTGAGCGCAGCGGACCCACCCCACCAGGCCGCGCAGCGGCCCCTGACCCGCCACCACATCCCGCCCGCACCCTGCCCGCTGGGCACTCGCCCGGCAGGCAGGGTGCGGAGCGCCCGGCCTCTGGCCCGCGCAGCGGGCCGGCCCCTCAGGCTCCCGGAGCGCAGCGCAGGAAGCCACCCAGGCGAAGCCTGGGCAAGGCCCGCGCAGCGGGCCGCCCCCGCCCTCGCGCAGCGAGGGCGTTCTCTTGCACATCGCGCAGCGGGTACCACATCGCTGCGCGATGTGCAAGGGGCGCGGTCGCTGCGCTCCCTTGGCCCACGCGGAGCGTGGGCGCCTCCCTCCGCTGCGCTCCTGGAGGCAGTGGGGCCGGCCGCTGCGCGCCCGGCTGGCCGCGCGGTGCGCGGCCGGGCTGCGGGGGTGTGGTGGTGCGGGCCTGTGGGGCCTCCAGTACGGGAGTTGGGGGAGCGCGGCGCGCTCCCGGCGGGTCCGCTGCGCTCCCCCGCCTGACGGTCCTTCCGGCTGCGCCTCCAGGACCGTTAGGGCCCGCTGGCGCGGGCCGGGCTGGCTACGAGATGGGGGGTCGCTCGTTCGTGTGAGTTCCAGTGTAGCGTATGCATCGGGTTGATGCAGCATGTACCGTTGGCGGAAACACGGGACACCCCCCAACCACCTGGGAACTCCCCCGGAATCCCGAGAGGAACGACCGCAGATGACCGGTCACCACGAATCTACCGGACCCGATCCCGCGCTGAGCAGCGATTCCATCCGCCGGGTGAGCCAGTATCAGACAGCGGGCGTCAATGCCCGGCTCCGGCTGTTCGCGCTCCTGGAGGCGCAGGGCGTGCCCGCGAGCGAGGCGGACGACCTGGTGGCCGCGCTGGAGGCCGGAGCGGTCGCCGGGGCACAGAGCGAGATCGTGGAGCTGGACGGCATGGCGCCGCGCTCGCGTGGCCCGGAGTTCGGGGACGGCTGGGATGACGGCGTGACGGCCGTGAGCGAGGCCCTGGTGCGCATCACGGACCGGGAATGGTCCCGGCGCGGCGGCCGGTCGGCCGGGGCCGCTGAACTGGCCGTACACATCGCGGACGTGAGGCAGCGTGAGCGGGCCGACCTGGTGCGGCTGGAGAGGTACGTCCGGGAAGCCGTACTGCCGGCCACCTACCCCCACACCACGGCGCGCCGCCAGGTCCTGGAGGCGCTGGGTGAGGCCGGCGGTCTGTGCACCGCGCGGACGGTCAACAGCGATGGGGACTACGTCGTCTGCACGCTCGATGCCGGTCACTACGACCCGGACGACAAGCCGCCCTTCAAGGACGGAAAGCCCGGCGGCTGGCACAAGGCGGGTGCGTCGATCTGGAACGACTTGGGCGCGGCCTGCATTCCGCACGCGGCCCTCTGAAACATCACACGAATTCAGCGCTCGGGGAGGCAAGGAAATGTCAGCGATTCGGCTCAAGGAACATCAGGTAGATCAGCGGTCCGCGTTTCGTAGGTGGGTGGGATTTCCTGCAAGGTCATCTGTGCCCCCGCAGGGGGCCCGGGGCACGATCGTGTCAGCGACCGGTTCGGGCAAGACGATCACTGCCGCCGCGTGCGCGCTGGAGAGCTTCGCGGACGGCCGGATCCTCGTCACCGTCCCGACCTTGGACCTGCTCGCCCAGACCGCCCAGGCGTGGCGCCTGGTGGGCCACCGGGCCCCGATGGTCGCGGTGTGCTCGCTGGAGAACGACGCGGTGCTGAACGAGCTGGGGGTGCGCACCACCACCAACCCGATCCAGCTCGCCCTGTGGGCCGGGTCCGGGCCCGTGGTCGTGTTCGCCACGTACGCCTCTCTCGTGGACCGCGAGGACATCGACGCGCCCGTGGACCAGCGGAAGACGCGCGGGCCGCTGGAGGCCGCCCTGGCGGGTGGAGAGCGCCTCTACGGGCAGCAGATGGCCCCGTTCGACCTCGCCATCGTGGATGAGGCGCACGGAACCGCTGGTGATCTTGGGCGGCCGTGGGCGGCGATCCACGACAACGCCCGGATCCCGGCGGACTTCCGGCTCTACCTCACCGCGACCCCGCGCATCCTCGCCGCGGCCCGGCCTCAGAGGGGCGCGGACGGCCAGGAGGCGGAGATCGCGTCCATGGCAGACGACCCGGACGGCACGTACGGCGCGTGGCTGGCCGAACTGGGGCTCTCGGAGGCGATCGAGCGCGAGATCCTCGCCGGGTTCGAGATCGACGTCCTGGAGATCCGCGACCCCTCGCCGGTCCTCGGGGAGTCGGAGGAGGCGCGGCGCGGCCGGCGCCTGGCCCTGTTGCAGACCGCGCTCCTGGAGCACGCCGCCGCGTACAACCTCCGTACGGTCATGACGTTCCACCAGAAGGTCGAGGAAGCCGCCGCGTTCGCGGACAAGCTCCCCGAGACGGCCGCCGCGCTGTACATGAACGACACGTCCGACGCCGACCTGGCCGCCGCCGACAAGCTGCCGAAGTCCTCCATCGACGCCGAGTTCTACGAGCTGGAGGCCGGACGCCATGTACCCCCGGATCGGGTGTGGTCGGCGTGGCTCTGTGGCGACCACTTCGTCAGCGAGCGGCGCGAGGTTCTGCGCCAGTTCGCCAACGGCATCAACGCGGCCGGGCACCGGGTCCACCGCGCGTTCCTCGCCTCCGTTCGCGTGCTCGGCGAGGGCGTCGACATCACCGGCGAGCGGGGCGTGGAAGCCGTCTGCTTCGCCGACACCCGCGGCTCCCAGGTCGAGATCGTCCAGAACATCGGCCGGGCGCTCCGCCTCAACCGAGACGGCACCACCAAGGTCGCCAGGATCATCGTGCCGGTGTTCCTGGAGCCCAACGAGGACCCCAACGACATGGTCGCCAGCGCCTCGTTCCGCCCCCTTGTAGCGGTCCTCCAGGGGCTCCGCAGTCATGATGAACGACTCGTTGAGCAGCTCGCTTCCCGCGCACTCACGAGCGGGAAGCGCAAGGTCCACGTCCGGCGTGACGAGGACGGTCAGATCGTCGGGGCCGGCGGCGGGGGCGACGGCGAGGACCAGGGGGACGACGACACGCAGGCCGCCGCCGAAGCCGCCCTGCTCCACTTCTCCAGCCCGCGCGACGCGGCGACCATCGCCGCGTTCCTGCGGACCCGGGTCTACCGGCCGGAGTCGCTGGTGTGGCTGGAGGGCTACCAGGCCCTGCTCCGGTGGCGGGCGGAGAACGAGATCGCCGGCGTCCACGCCGTGCCCTACGACGTCGAGGTCGAGGTCGGGGTCACGAAGGACTTCCCGCTCGGGCGGTGGGTGCACCAGCAGCGCAAGGCCCTGCGGGCCGGGGAGCTGGAGGAACGCCGCAAGACCCTGCTGGACGCCCCCGAGGCCGGGATGGTCTGGGAGCCGGGCGAGGAGGCGTGGGAGGCCAAGCTCGCCGCACTCCGGTCCTACCGGCGGGCCACCGGGCACCTCGCGCCGCGTCAGGACGCGGTGTGGGGCGAAGGCGAGGCAATGATGCCCATCGGGCAGCACATGGCCAACCTCCGCCGCAAGGGCGCGAAGAACGGTCTCGGCAAGAACGAGGACACCGCGACAACCCGCGCCGCGCAGCTGACCGCGATCGACAAGGACTGGGACTGCCCCTGGCCCCTGGACTGGCAACGGAACTACCGCGTCCTCGCGGACCTGGTCGACGCCGACGGCGTCCTGCCCAACATCGCGCCGGGCGTCGTCTTCGACGGCGACGACGTCGGCAAGTGGCTCCAGCAGCAGAAGCAGCCGGCCACCTGGGCGCAGCTCCTGCCCAAGCAGCAAGCGCGACTGACTGCGCTGGGCATCCAGGCCCCTGAGGCCCCCTCTCCCGCCCCGGCGTCGACGTCCGCGACGAAGGGCCCGAGCAAGGCGCAGCAGGCGTTCCAGCGTGGCCTGGAGGCCCTCACGCAGTGGGTGGAGCGGGAAGGCGCGGGCCGAGCGGTTCCGCGTGGCCACGGCGAGCCGATCACGGTCGACGGCGAGGCGGAGCCCGTGATCGTGAAGCTGGGTGTGTGGGTCTCGAACACCAAGTCGCGGCGGGAGAAGCTCAGCGCCGAGCAGCTCGCCGCCCTCGCGGCGCTGGGCGTGGACTGGGCGTGACACCGGCTGCGGCTGATCGTTGGACAGGCTGGTCAAGTGAAGTGCACCGAGAGGCCCCGGGCGTCATCGCCCGGGGCCTCGTGCTGTCGGCTCCCGGACATGGCGCGGGCCTGCAACGCGAGGTGCAACACCGGCTCCACGAGCCTCTATCCGGGCTCTCACCGCAGGTCAGAGTGCAACGCGCGGCGGTGTTGCACTGAACGTGTTGCAGCGCCAGGAGCTGGTGTTGCAGTCGTCGGCGCCGGGCTGGGCAGAAGCTCTGCGAGGGCGGGACCGGCGCTGACAGACTCGGGTGCGTCGTGATCACCGAACGTCGACGGAGGACGCAGTGAGCCAGCAGGAACAGCCCTGGCAGCCGGGCCCGAACGATCTGCCCTTCACCTTTCACCTGATCAACCCGCACGGCGACCGGCATCTCGGCTTCAACGAGGTCGAAGGCCGGTACTACCGGCTGTGGCAGCACAAGGCCCCCGAGCGGCTCCACACCGGTGACGCCATCTTCCTGCGTCCCAGCGACATCAACCAGATCATCAGCTACGCCATGATCTGGGTCCGCAACCACCCCGAAAATCCGCGCGGCTACGAGCTCATCGACGAAGTCGCCGCCGGGGCGAAGGGGATCGTCATGCACTTCGCCCAGGCCGCCCAGGCCCCGTCACAGGGTTAGGACGACGTCCCGCCCGCCGCACCCCAGCCCCGTGCGAACGGCCTCCTCTTCACCCCGGCTATCGCGGGGTAAGAGGTGTCGCCGTCCGGGGGAGGCTTGCCCACTGGCCCTGACCAGGGATGTTGGGCAAGATCACGAAAACGGGGGTCCCACTCCCGGCCCTACCTCCGGTGCAACCCCTAGAGCACCTCTACGTGCAACCCTCCAGCCCCCTTCCGGTGCAACCCTCTGCAGGGCGGGCGTGGTCTCCAATAGAGCCGCATGACGACCCCGGCGCACCGGCGGAGGGTGTGGGGGCTAGATCGAGCGCGAGAACATCTGCTCGCCGGGGAGCGGGGAGGCGCCAACGTCGCGGTGCCTGGAATTGCCGGGAAGGATGACCGGCTGGCCCGGGGCATGGAGGGTGAACCCGTGGCGCCGGTAAAACTGGGCCAGGTCGGCGTCTCCGGCGGTGAACTGCCCGTATGCCAAGAACGCGCGATGTTCGCGGTGGATTGCCAGAGCCTTGATGAGGAGAGCCGAGGCGATTCCCTGACGGCGGTGGTCGTCGGCGACGGCCAGGGCGCGGATCTTGACGTATGCCATGGCGGTGGCCCCCAGGGCTACGGGGTCTGCTCCGTCGCGCTCCATTCCGCCAAGGACGGACAGGGGCGGGATGCTGGAGGAGACGCCCACGATGCGCGCGGTAGGCGTGTGCTCGGCGACCAGGAATACGAACCGCCCGGCTCCGAACTTGCTCATGAACGGACCGTCTTCGTCGATGAGTTCCCGCATGGGCTCGCGGTCGTCGAAGTCGCCATGCCCTTCCATGGCAAGAGCGGCGAGGTCGGTGAATGCTTTGCCTTCTCCGGGGCGGGCCTCCCTGATCAGGATGTTGTCGGGCAGCTCGCCAAGGCGGCGGCGGCGGGATTTGCCAGGCTTGTGTCGTCCCACGGGCGTCCTCTCGGGTTGGGGCAGGCCGTGACCCGCGCCGGTCACCAGGGCACCCAGTGGCCGGCGGGAGGCACGGACACCAGTAGGACGGAAGGCCGTACTTTGATGCGGGCCAATGCGGTCATCACGCCGCTGAAGACGTGAATGATGGCGCGATTCATTCGACTCGAGGGAGTCCTTCAGCTCCCTGTCGGTGCAGCCCTCTGCGGGGCGAGCGCGACCTCCAGCCGGTCCAGCCGTTCGTAGAGGGCGCGGACCAGGCGGGCCCGGTTCTGGACGCAGCGCACGGTGCCCTCCAGCGTCGCGGACAACCTGCTTTCCGCCTCGCGCAGGACGACGTCGGCGAGCGCCCGGGGCCCGCTGCTCTTGGGCAGCTGGTTCGCGCGGCGCCGGACGTCGGAGGCGACTGCGCGGGCGTGGCCGGTCAGCTGGAGGCCAATCTGCTCGTAGTCACGCTCGGCGAGCGTGTCCTCGCCGGTCCACGCGAGGACTGCCTTGACGAGGCACTCATACGGCTCGCGGTCGAGCGGGAGCTCCGCCTCGATCAGCCCGCTGGGGTCGTACAGGATCGTGTGGCTGCTGGTGTGCATGGCGGGCCTCGCTGCCGGAAGCGTCTCGTACGGGTGGTCGGCGGTCACCGCGGGGCGCCGTCGCCGAGCTCGTCGTCCTGGTCCTCAGTCGGCCGGGCGAGGAACCGGGCGAGTCCCCGGTCCGCGCGGGCAAGCAGGGCCGGGGAGGGCCGGCCGAAGTCAGGGCGTTGGAGGCCGGGGCCGTCCGGGTCGGGGCCGGCGGGTGTGGGTGCGCTCATGGGGCACCGCCTCCGTTGCTGGGGTGTCGGTGTCGTTCGACGCTACGGAGGCCGCGGGTTGTTCCTCAACGAGATTGCGGGTAATTGCGGGAGGTTCACTCCAGGGCGTCCATCGCGGCCGCGATGAGGGCGCGTGCGGCGTCGCCGTGCACCGCCATCTCCGCGAGGCCACCGAATGCCTTCAGGTAGTCGGCGATCTCGCGCGGCTGGGTCACCTTGATCTCCGCTGTGAGCGTCTCCACCACGGCCGTGGTGTCGTCGTGGACGTAGAACGCCTCAAGCGGCCACACGGTGCGCTGCGCGGTGAACGGGATGATCCCCAACGAGAGGGACGCCAGCGGCATCACGGCCAGAAGGTGACGCAGCTGCCCGCGCATGGCGTCGGGGTCGGCGGTGCGGAAGCGCAGGACCGACTCCTCCATGAGGACGACGTAGCGGTGGCTGCCCTCGTAGAGAAAGCGGGAGCGGGCGACGCGGGCGGCGACGGCTTCGGCGACGTCGTCGGGGGTGCCCTGGAAGCGCGTGATCTGCCCCATGAGGGCGGTCGCGAACGCCGGGGTCTGGAGGAATCCTGGCGGGACGTTGGAGAGGTAGACGCGGCAGATACGGGTCTGCTCATGGAGGTCGTACCAGTCCTCTTGGACCTTGCGCATGCCGCCCTGGTGCAGGCGGCGCCACTCCATGTACATCGAGTCGACGGCGCGGGCGGTGGCGATGAGGTCCGGCGCCTGGTCGTCGGCGCCGCACGCCGCGCACCAGGTACGGATGTCGGTATCCGAGGGCGCGGCGTCGCCCTTCTGCAGGCGGGTGGTCTTCGCGGGGTGCCAGCCGCACCGGGCGGAGAGTTCCTTCCCGGTGAGGCCGGCGTCCTTGCGCAGGTGCTGCAGGCGTGCCGCGAGCGCTACGCGGGCTCCTTGGGCGCTGGAGGAGGGAGAGGCGGGCATCGGCAGATCGAGTCCTAGACGGTGTACTTCTCGTGCGGGACGCCGCGTTCCCACACGGTCTCGAACGCGGCGGCGCACAGCGCGACGGCGGCCGGCTCCGTGGTGCGTTCCTTGCCGTCTGGTGCCCAGTCGCCGGTGCCGGTGAAGTGGTGGAACTGCACGAGGCGGCCGTCCAGGAGCCAGAAGTCGTTGCCCGGTAGCGGGATGTCGGAGGCGCGGCGGCGGGGTAGCCAGCGCACGTCCTCTCCGGCCTGGAGGTTGAGCGGGGTGATGGCGTGCTCGTAGCGGATGTAGTCGGTGACCGGCTCGGAGACGATCCGTGCGCGGCGCATCACCACGCCGCGGGCGACCGCCCCCTGGACGAGCGGCATCCACTGCGGCCAGAACGAGCGGCCCGCATCGAGGTTCGGGACGCCGGTGCGCAGGAAGGACTCGAAGTCGTCGGCTTCGTCGCCCACCGCGTAGACGTCGCGCATCTCCAGGTGGACCGCCGTGCGGTGGGTGTCGGCGAGCAGCTCAGCGAACGTCGCGGTGTTCAGCGGCTCGTTCGGCTGCATCGCACGCCTCCCTCAGAATCTTCACCATCCGGAACGGGACCCGGATCACCCGCTCGTGCGGGGGGATCCCCGTCGTGTGGCCGGCCACCCACTCAGTGGAGCCGACCAGGGATTTGAGGAGTTCGTCAGCTTCCTCGCCCTGAACGATCAGGTCGGCGCTCTCCTCTTCCACCCACACCGTCGGTGATCCCTCGCCGCCGGTGTTCGGGTCGATCCCGACGAACCGTAACGTCATCGCGTGCTCCCGTGTCGAGTCGGTTGCGCATAGTTGCGCGATGACCGTCCCGCGCACTGGACCCCTCGGTCAAGAGCGCCGTCCCAACGGCTCGCCACCGCTCCCTGGCAGGCGCGGCACGGGCCAGGCCGGCTCCCAGCGCCAGGACGCCCACCGGTCCACGTCCGCGAACGGCCCTGCCCGTTCCTCGAGCATCGCGAGGACCTGGGCGCGGGCGAGGTCTCAGCGCGCCGGGGGCGGGGTGGGCAAGCCGCCGTTCGGGGCGGCTTGCCCAGGTGCGCCAGACGGGTGAACGACAGGCCCGCGGCGCACCTGGGCTGCCGGGCAGCCTGTTGTGGGTTCAGCGGACCGATCGGCCCGTCCACGGGGTCACATCTGCGAGGCACAGCATGGGACGTCACAAGCAGCACAAGCCGCGCCGCCCCCAGGGCGAGAGCGGCCAGCCGACCACGGAGTGGTTCGGCACCGTGTTCCACTCCACCGAGGGGATGCAGCATCTGGACGTTCGCCAGTCCGGCAACGGCGTCCTGATCACCTCCGCCCCTGCCGAGATCGACGGGGTTCCGGCCGCGTGGCCGCTGCGCCTGCGCAACGAGGACGACGGGCAGGGGCTGAACGAGTTGGGCGCGGCCCTCGCTGCCGGGCAAGGTCACGTCCGGGTCGTGTCCGAGGGGCCCGGACACAGGACCGTCCTGGCGTTCATGCCCAACCAGCCCGAGGACGGCCTCGCAACGCTGGCCCGGGTCCGCACCAGCGGGGGCCCGGACGGCGACGTCGTCTTCGAGCGGAGCGCGGAACGTCCGATGGGGCTGTGGGCCGAGGCCGGGGAGAATCTTCTGCGGATCGTGCCACTTCTCGGTCCGGACGCGCCGCCGGCGGACGAACTCGAGGACTGCCAGCTGTGCCCCGGTTGCTACCGGCTCGTCTACGAGAGCTCGTCCTCACACACCCTCGTCGGCGCCAGCCTGATGCCGGTGTTCGGGCTGTGCCGACTGTGCGCCGAGGGGACCACGCTGCGCTCGCTGCGCCAGGCCGACGTACCCGTCGATGCGCAACAGCTCGCCGTCCTCGAGACCGTGGCCGCCGCCCTGGCGTAGCCGAGTCGCCGGCCTGGGCAAGCCGCCCTCGCTGACGGGCTTGCCCAGCCTCCCCTTGTGCTTGCCCAGCCGCTCAGGCTTGCCCGACCGCCAGCTCCCACAGCGGGCGGGCAAGCCCGGTCCCGTCGCAGTGGAAGCACCGGTCGCCCCCGACACTAGGCCGGGGCCAGAAAGGCCCGAACGTGGCAAACACACACCGTCAGGCGCCCCCGAGCGAATGCGGCACCTGCACCAAGATCCACAGCGTCCTGATCCAGCACCGCAGCCAGGCCCTTGGTCAGCCGCTGATCGGCGCGGCCATCGCCGCCGCTACCGGGGTGAGCCGCCAGGTGACCCTGCTTCACATCGGCCACATGGTCGAGTGCGGGTGGATCGCCAAGGACCGGCGAACCCCGATCATCCAGACCACCATCGACCGGCTTCCCGTCCGGGGCGGCACCCCGATCACATGGGCCACCGGCGCCGCCCTTTCCTGCCGTACCTGTGGGCGCGTCCTGCTGTTCCTCGCTACCCACGCCAACCCCGGAGAGTGGTTCGCCCGCATGACCGCATCTGAGATCGCCTCCGCCCTTGGCATGACCGAGCGCGCAGTGCGCACGCACACGGCCGCGCTGACCGGCCGTCGCCCCCACTCCTGCCACCCACTGGAGGCGGCTCTCCTCCACGGCCAGCGTGTCCCCGGGACCGCAGGGCACGGCGGACTCCAGTGGACATTCCTGGCAGACGGCAAGGCACGCCCAGCGCCACCGTCTTGAGGTTTACTCCGCCCGTCGATTCCTCATGGCTGGGAGCTCTGGGCAGGCCCCCAGCAGGATGGCCTGCCCGTCCTGCGGGGGGCCACCGGCCGCCGCGGTTGTCGTAGACGGTGATGCGCAGTTCGCTCAGAACGCGGGGCGTCCTGCGCGCCCAGGACGGGTGGGGTGCCGGTCAGCCGATGGCGGATTCCGCGATCTCGGGGG
>NZ_JASISO010000050.1 GCF_030063135.1 Streptomyces sp. G-G2 | reverse complement strand
GGGTGGCGGGGGCGGGTGCGAGGGGGGTGGCGGGCAGGGGAAAGGCGGTGCGCGTGGGCATGTCTGATCACCTGTGGGTTCGTGGGGCGGGTGGATGCGGGGTGGCCGGGGGCAGGCTGGTGGGCCCGGGTGCCGGGTCGGGTCACCGGGCGGCGGTCTGGCGCGGGTGCGAACGGTGACGACGGGGGCGGGCGGCGCCCGGCTCGATCCGGCCGGGGCCGGGTTCGTACAGGTCGGCCCTGAACAGCCCGTACGCGATGCGGCGTTGCGCGGCCGCGTTCAATTCGGCCCGCAGCGGGCCGTCGCGCAGGACGGCGTCGGGGCCGAGCAGGCCCTCCACGACGGCCAGCGCCCCGGCTGTGTCTCCGTGGTCGAGGCGTTCGCGCACACCGGTGAGGCAGTCGGGCCTTCGGTGGGCCTCGTCGATCGCCCGGAGGCAGGGCAGCGGGGTGCCGGTCAGCGCGACCAGCAGTTCCTCGCGCCGCACCTCGGCGGGATCGTGGTCCAAGGGGACCAGTACCCCGTCGACCAGGCCGATCCGGTGCTCGGCCCCCCGGCACCGTACGAGGCGTGGCCGGCCGGGACCGTCCGGGGCCCGCGGCCGCTCCTCCCGCCGCCACCCCTCGGGGGCCAGCGCGGCGGCGACCAGGGGGTGCAGCCGATCGACCGGGAGCGAACCGGTACGGATCAGTTCGAGGTCGGGCGGCACCCAGGTCGCCGCGTCGGGCAGGACCGGCAGCGCGGACGCGTCGCCGTCCCCGGGTGCGGCCGTGAGGCGCGGCGAGGGCGGCCCGTCCCCGTCCGTGACGAGTTCCAGGGCGAGCCGGTGCCGGGTCCCGCACCATACGGTGACGACCCCGGTCCCGGTGGGCCGTCCTTCGGCGCGGAGCAGGATCTCCGCCTCGGCGGCCCATCGGTCGACGGCGCAGGGCAGTCCGCGCGGCGCCATGCCCCACGGACCCGGATCCGGGTCGGGATCCCACGCGCCTCCGGCCCCGGACCGGAGCCGGAGTTCGCCGGTCCGGCGCGCGTCCCACAGGTGGCGGTGCAGATCGAGGCGGAACCGGCGGTGGGGCCGCGGGTGCGGGTGACGGCGGGCCCCGGCCGCGGGGCGGGCGCAGTCCCACAGGGCGAGACTGATCCGCTGACCGGCGTCCGCCCAGGCCGGTGGGGTCCGGGCCACGAGGTGCAGCGGGCCGTCACCCTCGCGCCCCGGGATCCCGTAACGGGCCAGGGTGAGGGTGAGACCCGGGCGCAGCAGACCGTCGGGGGCGACGCGGGGGAAGTGCCAGCGCAACAGGTCGGGTGCCAGGTGCCGCAGGTCGGCCCGGAGCCGGGCGGCGAGTTCCGGCCCGTGGGCGCGGGCCACCGCGCGTACGTTGAAGTCGACGTCGATGCCCGCGGCGGCACACGCACCGGCCCAGTCTCCGGCACGGCGGCGGTCGGTCGCGGTTTCGATCATGGAGGGCGGCACGGCGAACTCACGCACGCGCAGCCAGCGGGAAAGGCGGGGTTCACCATGCGCGGTCTCAGTGAGCATCAGCACTCACCTTGCGCGGACGGGACCCCCGATCTGTGAACGGAGCGAGTGGTCATCGCGATGATCGTATCGGCGCTCGTCCCGCTCCACCAGGAATTTTCTCCGGCCCGCCGACAGGACGGTCCGCCCGGCCCGTGGTCAGCTCGCGACGGCCGCGCGGCGGGTCCCCACGCGGCCGCGCTCGTGCTCGGAGCGGGCCGCCTCCAGCAGGCGGCGCCAGGAGGTGACCGTCGGCCTCCTGCGGAGCAGGGCGCGGCGTTCGCGCTCCGTCATGCCGCCCCACACCCCGTGCTCGACGCGCTGGTCCAGCGCGTGCGCGAGGCATTCCGTACGTACCACGCAGCCCGAACAGACCGCTTTGGCCAGGGTCTGGGCAGCTCCCTCCACGAACAGCTCTTCCGGGTCGGTGGCCCGGCACGCCGCCCGCTCCGCCCACCGCGCCGCCTTCGGTTCCCCGCTCATGGTGCGCCGTCCTCTCCCGATCCGGTGCCCGCGCCGAATACCGCCCCGCGCAACGGAGCGGGGCCGCAGAGCGTGACCGTACGGAGGGTGCCGTGCCCGCCGGTAGCCCTCCGTCGACACCGTCATCCCATCGAGTGACTTCGGACCGGAAGCGCATCCGGCGGCGGGCGGCGCGCCGGCGGCGGTGGAGCGGGTCGGAGGGAGCCGTGGAAGGCGCGGTGGACGACGCCGACGCCGAGCTGCCGCTCACGGGTGGGGCGGACGAGGGAGACCGCGTAGCCGAAGACCCGGGCCCGCGCACGCGCAGGGGGCGGACCCGTCGAGTCGGGTCCGCCCCCTGCCGCTCACCGATTACCGCCCGGTCAGTGCTTGAACATGTCCTTGATCTTTTCCTTGGCGTCGCGAGCATCGCCCTTGGCCTGCTCGGTCCGGCCTTCGGCGGTGAGGCGCTCGTTGCCGACCAGACGGCCCGCGGCTTCCTTCGCCTTGCCCTTGGCCTGCTCGCCCTTGGCCTCGACCTTCTCGTCACCGGACATCGTCATCACTCCAAGCGATAGGGAAAACGCTTACGACGACTCGTCTGGCCCGATCCCCGGGATGTAAACGTGGTCAGGGGCTCATCACCCACGCGCAGTCGTGCCGGAAGAAGCCGATCTTCGGGTAAGAGCCGACGGCGGCGGGCGGGGCCAGGACCGGCCGGAGCGGGCGAGGCCGAAAGCGGGCGAGGGCGAGGGCGGGCGGGCCGGGGGCCCTTCGGCACCGGGAGCGGGTCCTACGGCCAGGCCGCGCCGACCGCGACTCGGGACGTCTGGCCGTGGTCCCGGATCTGCCCCTGGCCTGCAATGGAGGGGGTTGTCCCAGGTCAGACGCGAAAGGCGGCCGTCATGGCGGAAGAGGTGCGCGGGTTCTGCACCCTGTGCAAGTCGCGGTGCGGCGCCGTCTACACGGTGGAGCGCGGCCGGATCACCTCCGTCCGGCCGGACGGCGAGCACCCCACCGGGGCCGCGATGTGCCCCAAGGGGCGCTCGGCGCCGGAGATCGCGCACAGTACGCGCAGGCTGACCCGGCCGTTGCGGCGTACGCACCCCAAGTCCGACCCCGATCCCGGGTGGGAGGCGATCAGCTGGGACGAGGCCCTGGACGAGATCGCCGCCGCCATGACGAGGATCGCCGCCGAGAGCGGGCCGGAGGCCGTCGCCTTCGCGGTCGCCACGCCGAGCGGAACCTCCGTCTCGGACGCGACGGAGTGGATCGAGCGCCTGGTCCGCCATTTCGGCAGCCCTAACACGCTCTACAGCGCCGAGATCTGCAACTGGCACAAGGACGTCGCGCACGGCTTCACCTTCGGGAGCCCGCTGCCGCCGCCGGACTACGCGAACGCCGATCTCGCCCTGCTGTGGGGCTTCAACCCGGCGAAGACCTGGCTGGCCCAGGCCGCCGCGCTCTCCGCGGCCCAGGCCCGCGGCATGGAGCTGGCGGTCGTCGACCCACGGCGTTCCACGAGCGCCCTGTCCGCCGATCACTGGCTGCGCGTACGGCCGGGGACCGACGCCGCCCTCGCCCTCGGTCTGGCCGGCCTGCTCATCGAGAACGGCTCCTACGACGAGGAGTTCGTCCGCGCCTGGAGCGACGGGCCACTGCTGGTGCGCTGCGACGACGGCCGGTTCCTGCGCGCCGAAGAGCTGGCCGGGGAACTGGCCGGGGAACTGCCCGAAGAGCCGCACGCGGAACTCCCGGGCCACGCGGAGCGGTTCGTGGTCTGGGACGAGTCCGCGGACGCCCCCGAGGTCTACGACACCCGTCGCGGCGCCGAGCGCCCCCGGCGGTTCGCCCTCGCCGGGGTGCGGGACGTGCCGACCCGGTCGGGTACGGTCGCCTGCGTTCCGGCCTTCCAGCGGTACGCCGACGCCTGCGCCGCGTGGCCGCCGGAGCGGGTGGCGCGCACCACGTGGATCCCGGAGCGGGAGATCCGCGCGCTGGCCGACCGGATCGGGGCGGCCCGCTCGGTGGCGTACTACGGCTGGACCGGGGTGGGCCAGCACGCGAACGCCTCGCAGACCGAGCGGGCGCTCGCGACCCTGTCGGCGCTGACCGGCTGCTACGACGCGCCGGGCGGCAACGCGGTCGTGAGCCCGCCGCCGTACAACGCGGCCACCGACCTGGGCCAGTTCCCGCCCGGTCAGCTGGCCAAGGCCCTCGGCCGCGACCGGCACCCGCTCGGGCCGCAGGCCAGCGGCTACGTCAACGCGGGCGACCTGTGCCGGGCCATCGAGGAGGGCGACCCCTACCCGGTGCGCGCCCTGATCGGCTTCGGTTCCAACGCCGTGGTGGCGCAGCCCGGCTCCGACCGGGTGGCGCGGGCCCTGCTCGCACTGGAGTTCCAGGTACACCTGGATCTGTTCCACAATCCGACCAGCGCGAGCGCCGACATCGTGCTGCCCGTGAACAGCGCGTGGGAGCGCGAGGCGCTCCGCTTCGGCTTCGAGGCCGACCACCGCGCCCAGGAGCACGTACAGCTCCGGCCCCGCGTGGTCGCGCCGCAGGGCGAATCCCGCTCCGACACCGAGGTGGTCTTCGCCCTGGCCCAGCGGCTCGGGATGGGCGGGCTGTTCTTCGACGGGGACGTCGAGGCGGCCTGGAACTGGCAGCTGGAGCCGCTGGGCCTGACCGTGGCCGGGCTCCGCGCGCACCCGGGCGGCATCAGGGTCCCGAAGGAGCGACGCCACCGCGGCTACGCCGAAACGGCCGGGGACGGCGCGGTCACCGGATTCCGCACCCCCACCCGCCGGGTCGAGTTCTACGCGGAGCGCCTGGCCGAGCACGGCTGTCCGCCGGTACCGGAACACCGCGAACCGGCCGCCACCGACGCCGAGTTCCCGCTGGTCCTGACCGGCGCCAAGCACGGGTACTTCGTCCACAGCCAGCACCGCGGCATCAGCTCGCTGCGCCGCCGCTCCCCCGACCCCGTGATCGACCTGCACCCCCGGACCGCCGCCGCGCGCGGCATCGCCGAGGGCGAGTGGACGGTCCTGTCCACCCGCCGGGGCGGCGTCCGGTTCCGGGCCCGTCTGGACGGGTCCCTGCACCCCGCTGTCGTGGTCGCCGAGTACGGCTGGTGGCAGGAGGCCCCCGACCTGGCGCTGCCCGGGGCCGACCCGCTGGACGGGTCCGGTTCCAACGTCAACCTGCTGGTCGACAGCAGCGTCCACGACCCCCTCAGCGGTTCCGTCCCACTGCGTTCCTCGGTGTGCGAGGTCCGCCGCGCCACCGACCGGGCCGAATGGAACGGGCCGCGCGCCTTCACCGTCACGGCCATCGGGACCGAGGACGCGGGGGCCGGCGTACGCACCGTGGCCCTGGAACCGGCCGACGGCGGCCCGCTCCCCGACTACCGGCCCGGCCAGCACGTGACGCTCCGCCGCGAGGGCCCCGACGGCGCACCGCAGGACGCGGAGCACGGGCGGAGCTACTCCCTGACCGGCCCGGCCGTCGAGAGCGGCCGCCGGGCGTACCGGCTGGCCGTCCGGCAGGTGCCGGACGGGGTGTTCTCGGGATACGTGCACGAGCGCCTCCGGACCGGGGACCGGCTCCACCTCACGTCCCCGGGCGGTACGTTCGCCCTCCCCACCGACACGGACCGGCCCGTCGTCCTGCTGGCCGGGGGCATCGGGATCACCCCGTTCCTCAGCTATCTCGAAACGCTGGCCGTGACCGGCGGGAGCGTGCCCCGTGTCGTCCTGCACCACGGCAACCGCTCCGGCGCCGACCACCCCTTCCGCGAGCGGATCGCGGAACTCGACTCCCTGATACCGGCCTTGACCGTGGTCGACCACTACGCCGAGCCCGGGGCGGGCGACCCGGTCGACGGCGCCCGGCGCCGCCGCGGTTTCCTCGGCGTCCACGACCTGGACCCGGAACTCGTCGCTCGGCGGGCCCGGTTCTGCCTCTGCGGCCCCGAACCGATGACGGCCGCGCTCACCGAGGGACTGCTGGACCTCGGCGTACCGCGCTTCGAGATCTTCAGCGAACGGTTCCAGGCCGTACGGCGGGACGTCGCGATGGCCGAGGACGCCGAGTTCACCGTCCGGTTCGCCCGCTCCGGCCGTGAGGTCACGTGGCGCCGCGCCGACGGCACCCTGCTCGACCTGGGCACGGCCGCCCGAGTGCGGATGGCCAGCGGCTGCCGGCTGGGCCAGTGCGAGAGCTGTGTGTGCACCGTGCTCCAGGGCGAGGTGGCGCACCTGGTGACGCCCTCGGACGACGTGTCCGGAACAGAGGCGCCGACCTGCCAGTCGGTCCCGGCCACCGACCTGGTCCTCGACTGCTGAACCCGCCCGCCGTCAGGGCCGGTCGTACCAGGCGAATGCGGAGATCCGCCAGCCCTGCGGGGTCCGGACGAACTGGATGGTCTTGGTCCCGCCGCCCTCGAACGGCTCACCGTCCAGCACCCCGGACTTGCGGTACTCGCCGAACCGGGAGGCGATGTCGCCCGCGATGTCGGTGCGTTCGGACGTCTCCCACTCGGAGAACCCGACGAGCCGTCCGTCCGCGAGCAGTCGCTCACGGGGCTCGACGAACTCGTCCACACTGTAGACCGCGTACTGGGGACCGGTGTTGACGATCACAGCGCCGGGCAGGACCAGGCGACGGATCCGTGCGACATCGGCGGCGCCGGGGCCCCGGTTGTCGAAGGCACCGAAGAAGTCGGCGGTCATCGCGTCGATCTCGGCCTTGGACTCGGGCACGGCCTCGGGCATGAACATGGCGGGACAGTAACACGCCCCGATCCCGGTCCGGCCGACGGCGGTAACCGGCCTCGGCAAGCGGAACGCCCCCTCCGCGGGGGAGTCGACCATCGTGACGAGTGCCGCGTCAGGCACCGTTCGCCCCGTCGCGACCCGCCACCCACTCTCGCCGCACCGGACGCACGCACCGGACGCCGCTCCTCAACGGGCAGACATCGCCCGACGCGGCACTAGAATCAGCGCTCATGTCGAACCCTGACGAACTGCTCGTCGCCATCGCCACGAAGGTCGAGTCGGAGCAAAGCAATCAGATGTCCCTGACGGTGGTCGCCGGTGGCGCCGTCATCACCGGCCGCCTGGCTCCCGAAGCCGTGTGGCGCCAGCGCGTCGCCGAGGTCCTCAACGATTCGGCCCGTCTCGGCCCCTTCTCGGGCCTCTTCACCGCCGCCCGTACGGAACTCCGGTCGCAGCCGGAGGACCCACCGACCCACCTGCACTTCCACGTCGCCCGCATCCTGCAGGGCAACACCGGGATCCCCGAAACGGGCGGGATGTACCGCGTGTCCATCGCCGACGTGAGCGCGTGGACCGTGGGCGACTTCGACTACTCCGACCACTGATCCTCCCGCCCCGGGAGGACCGGGCGGGCCGCGGACGCGTCAGGGCCCCGGAGGCTACTGCCTCCGGGGCCCTGAACGTGACACCGGGGTGTCCCCCGTACGACTACGCGCCGACGGGCGAACCCAGCAGCACGGACGCGCGCTGCACCGGGGTCAGGCCCCTGACCGGCGGTGCGACGGCCGGGGAGACCACTGCGGACCGGCAGGTGAAGCCCAGCGCGCTCAGCGCCCTGGTCACCTCGGCGGCGCTGAAGTCCCGACGGTCCTGGCGGGTGATCACGGCGCCCGCCTGCTTGACCGGGTAGGTACGGCGCCCGATGATCACGGACTCACCCGTGACCGGTTCGGGCTTGACGCCCTTCATCGTGGCCAGCACCCCGCTCTTGGTCAGGTCGAACGGGAAGCGGGCGATGACACAGCGCATGGTGCCTCACAGACGGGAGGGTCGGGCGGGACGGCAGGTGTCCGGGAGGGCCGGACGGAACCGGGAGGTGCAGATCGCCGGAGCGAAGGATCAGGCAGCGGCGGAGGACGGCCGCTGGCTTCCTGTGGAAACCGTACCCGGTCGGCCGGTGCCGCGCCGCTCCTGGGCCGGACGGCTGCGCCTGCCCCGGGAGGCGCTGCCCGCGGTGCGCCGGGGGCGCTCCACGACCGGCGAGGTGATGACGACCGGCACGCCGGAGGGGGCCTGAGCACCGGTGATCCGGTTCAGCTCGGCATCGCCCGGGCGGACCACCGCGGTGTTCGGGGTGATCCCGGCCGCGGTCATCAGGCGGGTCATCTCGCGGCGCTGGTTGGGGGTGACCAGGGTGACGACGCTGCCGGACTCGCCCGCGCGGGCGGTGCGGCCGCCGCGGTGCAGGTAGTCCTTGTGGTCGGTCGGCGGGTCCACGTTGACGACCAGGTCGAGGTTGTCGACGTGGATGCCGCGGGCCGCGACGTTCGTCGCCACCAGGACCGTCACGTGCCCGGACTTGAAGCGGGCCAGGGTCCGGGTGCGCTGCGGCTGCGACTTGCCGCCGTGCAGGGCGGCGGCGCGCACACCGCTGTGCAGCAGGTGCTCGGTCAGCCGGTCCACCGCGTGCTTGGTGTCCAGGAACATGATCACCCGGCCGTCACGGGCGGCGATCTGCGTGGTGGTCTCGTGCTTGTCGGCGCCGTGGACGTGCAGGACGTGGTGCTCCATCGTCGTGACGGCGCCGGCCGAGGGGTCGACGGAGTGGACGACCGGGTCGGTGAGGTAGCGGCGGACCAGCAGGTCGACGTTGCGGTCCAGGGTGGCGGAGAACAGCATCCGCTGGCCCTCGGGACGCACCTGGTCGAGCAGGGCGGTGACCTGCGGCATGAAGCCCATGTCCGCCATCTGGTCGGCCTCGTCCAGGACGGTGATCGCGACCTGGTTCAGCCGGCAGTCACCGCGCTGGATGAGGTCCTTGAGCCGTCCCGGGGTCGCGACGACGACCTCGGCCCCGCCGCGCAGCGCGCCCGCCTGGCGGTGGATGGGCATGCCGCCCACGACCGTGGCCAGCCGCAGCTTCATCGCCCGGGCGTACGGGGTGAGGGCCGCGGTCACCTGCTGGGCGAGCTCACGCGTCGGTACGAGGATCAGCGCGAGCGGCTGACCGGGCTCGGCGCGCTGACCCGCCGTACGGGCCAGCAGGGCCAGTCCGAAGGCGAGGGTCTTGCCGGAGCCGGTGCGGCCACGGCCCAGGACGTCGCGGCCCGCGAGGGTGTTGGGCAGGGTCGCGGCCTGGATCGGGAACGGCGCGCTGACGCCCTCGGCGCCCAGGGCGGCGAGCAGCGGGGCGGGCATGTCGAGGTCCGCGAACGACTCGACGGCGGGCAGTGCGGGGGTCAGGGTGACCGGGAGGGCGAACTCTCCCTGGACGGAGGACGAGCGGCGGCCGCCATAACCACCCGAACGGGCCTGTCCACCGGAACGGGACGGGCCGCCGGAGCGGCTCGGCGCGGCGGAGCCGAAGCGGCTGCCGCGGCTGGAACCGGCGGAGCCACCGGACCGGGTGCGCGACGAGTAGTCGTTATTACGAGATGTGCGGTTCATGCGAAACCTTCCTCGATACGGCACGCATCGAGGAATTCCCGGCAGCGGAAATCAAGCCGCACAAGGATTCACAAGAACGAGCCGAAGCAAAAAGCATAAAGGGCGGAGCCGACGTGAAAGCGGACGGCTTGCCTTGAAATGAGCACCGCACTGCGCGCCGTGGGACACGGGCTTGGTGTGCGGGCGGAAATGCCGGGGAAGAGAACCAGCCGGCGAGGTGCGACAGATGAACTGTCGTGGGCTCACGCGGACCGTCACGGTCGGCGGAGCGGGGGAAAAGCAGCGAGCTGGGGCCCGCACCCCAAGGTGCGGGCCCCAGCTGCTCAGTACGCGTCAGCGTCAGGCGGTGACGATGTTCTCAGCGGTCGGGCCCTTCTGGCCCTGCGCGATGTCGAAGCTGACCTTCTGACCTTCCTGCAGCTCGCGGAAGCCCTGGGAGGCGATGTTCGAGTAGTGGGCGAACACGTCAGGACCGCCACCCTCCTGCTCGATGAAGCCGAAGCCCTTTTCCGCGTTGAACCACTTCACGGTGCCATTAGCCATGTTAAATCTCCTTCGGGGCACAGCCCAGAGATCCGCACTGTGCGGATCTCGAGTCGCCGCGATGATCTTCCCGCCCGGAGAACACCGGAAAACATAAACACTCCCACCCGCCCTAAAGCCGGTGAAGGTGCTCAAAATTTTTGGGAACCACAACTGCAACTGGAATCACAGTAGCACGCCGAAACGGGGCAGCGCGGGGAATAGCCGGGCCCCGAACGGCGGGGCCAGAAATTCTTACCGCACCCTTCCTTGATTTCTATGTTTGCGGGCACAGGTTTGGGGGCGCGTCGGGCGCAGCTTTCGGGGCGCGGCGCCCGTCGGCCCCAGGACTCACCGGGCGCACGGGAATCGGCGTACACCGCCCCCCGCGCGCCCGGCAGTGCTACAAATGGTTGGTGACCCATCCTTGCAACCCGTGCCGGGGACGTCGGTGCGGTCACTGAGCCGGAATCGCCCGCGCAGCGTCGCCCGACAGGTTTTCGTCCTTCAGGTGGCGGTCGTGGTGCTGCTCGCCGCCGGGGCGGTGCTGGCACTGCTCCTCCAGTCGCGCCACGACGTCGACCGCGAGGCCCGCAACCGCTCGGTCGCCGTCGCCCAGACGTTCGCCCACTCCCCGGGTCTGCGCGAGGCACTGCGCTCCCCCGACCCCTCGAAGGTGCTCCAGCCGCTCACAGAGGTGACGCGCAAGGACGCCGGAGTCGACTTCATCGTCGTCATGGACACCCGGGGCATCCGGTACACCCACCCCCTCCCCGACCGCATCGGCAAGCGCTTCGTGGGCACGATCGGGCCCTCACTGGCGGGCCGGGTGCACACCGAGAGCGTCCAGGGGCCGCTGGGCAAGGAGATCCAGGCCGTGGTGCCGGTCTTCGCCGACCGGGACGGCGGCCCCGTGGTGGCACTGGTCTCGGCGGGCCTCACGGTGAACAACGTCACCGGAGTCTTCGACCGGCAGCTCCCGGTCATCCTCGGCGCCAGCGCGGCGGGCCTGGCCCTGGCCACCGCCGGTGCGGCACTGATCAGCCGACGGCTGCGACGCCAGACCCACGGGCTCGGCCCCCTCGAGATGACCCGCATGTACGAGCACCACGACGCGGTGCTGCACTCCGTACGCGAGGGAGTGCTGATCACCGACGGCGGCGGGCGGCTCCTGCTCGCGAACGACGAGGCGAAACGGCTGCTCGGCCTGCCGCCCGACGCCGAGGGCCAGCACGTCGGGCAGCTGTCGGGCCTCGACCGCCACCTCGCCGACCTGCTGCTGTCCCGCCGGGTGGCCACCGACGAGGTGCACGAGGCCGGGGAACGCCTACTGGTGATCAACCAGCGGCCGACCCGCCCCGGCGGCGGCCCCGAGGGGACCGCGGTCACCATCCGGGACTCCACCGAGATGCGGGTCCTGAGCACCCGCGCCGAGGCGGCCCGCAAACGGCTGAAGCTGCTCTACGACGCCGGCGTAGGCGTCGGCACCACCCTCGACGTGGAGCGGACGGCCCAGGAGCTGGCGGACGTCGCCGTACCCCGGTTCGCGGACTTCGCCACCGTCGAACTGGCGGAGGCCGTGCTCCACGGCGACGAGCCCGGCGACGCCGCGCCCCACCTGCTGCGCACCGGGTTCAGCGGCATCCGGGACGACGTCCCGCTCTACCCGCGCGGCAAGCTGATCGGCTTCGTGCCCTCCACGCCCCAGGCCCGCGGGCTCAGCAGCGGCCGGGCCGAGCTGATCTCCGACCTGACCGACGCCCCCGGCTGGTACGCCCAGGAACCGGAACGGGCGCAGGCCATCCTCGACTACGGCGTCCACTCGCTGATCACGGCCCCGCTCAAGGCCCGGGGGGTGGTCCTCGGCCTGGTCAACTTCTGGCGCTCGCACCGGCCGGACCCCTTCGACGAGGAGGACCTGTCGCTGGCGGAGGAGCTGGTGGCACGGGCCGGGGTCTCCGTCGACAACGCGCGCCGCTTCACCCGCGAGCACGCCCTGGCCGTGACCCTCCAGCGGAGCCTGCTGCCGCGTGACCTGCCCGAGCAGAGCGGGGTGGAGGTGGCGCACTTCTACCTGCCCGCGCAGTCCGGGGTGGGCGGCGACTGGTTCGACGTGATCCCGCTCCCCGGCAGCCGGGTCGCGCTCGTCGTGGGCGATGTCGTGGGGCACGGGCTGCACGCGGCGGCGGCCATGGGCCGCCTGCGGACGGCCGTACTCAACTTCTCCTCCCTGGACCTGCCCCCCGACGAGCTGCTCGCCCGTCTCGACGACCTCGTCCAGTACATCGACCAGGGCGACGAGGGCGGCGCCGACGGCGGCCTGGTCGGGGCCACCTGCCTGTACGCCGTGTACGACGCGGTGACCATGCGCTGCACCGTGGCGCGGGCCGGGCACATGCCGCCGGCGCTGGTGCGGGCGGACGGCACCGTGGAGATCCCGGAGCTGCCCGCGGGGGCGCCGCTGGGGCTGGGCGGGCTGCCCTTCGAGTCGACGGAACTCCAGCTGACCGAGGGCACCCAGCTGGTGCTCTACACCGACGGGCTGGTCGAGGACCGGACCCGGGACATCGACGAGGGCCTCGATCTGCTCCGGTCGGCCCTGGCGGGCGCGGGTCCGCGGCCGCAGGAGACCTGCCGGGCGATCCTCGACGTGCTGCTGCCGGAGCGGCCGCGCGACGAC
Organism: Streptomyces sp. G-G2; assembly: GCF_030063135.1. Lineage (GTDB taxonomy): Bacteria > Actinomycetota > Actinomycetes > Streptomycetales > Streptomycetaceae > Streptomyces. Next base: position 48,713 of record NZ_JASISO010000050.1, on the reverse strand, counting down.
GTGGCGCTGCTGGTCGTACGGACCTCGGCGCTGGCGGCGGACCGGATCGCCGAGTGGGAGGTCCCGTTCCACGCGAGCGCGGTCGCCGCCATGCGGAGCCGGGCCGTGGCGCAGCTGGAGAAGTGGGGCCTGTCCGAGCTCGCCTTCGGCACGGAACTGGTGCTGAGCGAACTCATCACCAACGCGATCCGGCACGGCGCCGCGCCGGTCCGCGTCCGGCTGCTGTTCGACCGGGTGCTGACCTGCGAGGTCTTCGACAGCAGCAGCAGTTCTCCCCGGCTGCACTACGCCGCCACCACGGACGAGGGCGGTCGCGGCCTCTTCCTGGTCGCCCAGATCAGCCGCCGCTGGGGCGCCCGGTACACGCCCGAGGGCAAGGTCCTGTGGTCGGAGCAGCCGGTGCCGGACCCCGAGGGGTCCGACTGAGGCCGTCAGGGGGCGCGGTGCGCGGGTGGGCGGGTGCGGCGCTTGGACAGGGCCTGGACGAGGACCTTGCGGAGGACGGAGGGGTGGAAGAGCGCGGTGGGCGGAGCGACCATGTTGACGACGCCCACGAAGCGGGCCCAGACCTCGGGGTCGCGGACGGACACCGCGAAGAGGTGGGTGTTGTACCAGTGGGCGATCCTGGCCGGGAGCGGCCGGTCGTCGGGGTTCCACATGAGGTCGGAGTTGCTCGACAGGGTCCACGGGGCGATCAGTAGCCGCGCCACCCGGTTCTGGAAGGTCCGGCTCAGTCCGTCGAGCCCGCCGCCCTCGGCGCGCAGTGCGGCCAGCATGCCCTGGAGGAGTTCGGCCTCCATCGCGGCGACGGTGAGCCCCTGCCCGTAGACCGGGTTGAACACGCAGACGGAGTCGCCCACGGCGAGCAACCGCTCGGGCCATCGCTTGCTCTGGTGGTAGAGGTTCCACTGGTTGTTGGTGTTGACATACCGGTGGACGGTTTCCGGGCGGTCGCGCTGCTCGATCTGCCCGGCGAGGTGGGGGTTGCCCAGGCCGCGGGCGAAGTCGAGGTACCCGGCGTCGTCGGTGGGCGGCACCTGGTCGCCGTATCCGAAGAGGGAGCACATCCAGCGCCCGTGCTCGACGGCCAGGATGACCCCGCCCCGGGCGATGCCGGGCGCGAACGTCATCTGGTAGGCGACGTCGAAGTCCGCCGGGTTCTTCTCCGGCCGGTCGAAGCTCATCGAGGTGTACGTGATCTTCGCCTTGACGACGCGTTTGCCCGGTGCGGGTACGCCCAGTCCGGCGAGGCGGCCGTCCAGTCCGCCCGCCCGGCCCGAGGCGTCGACCACCAGGTCCGCCGCGAGTTCGGTGACCTCCCCGGTGACACCCTCGGCGGCGCCGTCGCCGCCGGAGACCCGGTACCGGACGAGGCCGACGCTGCCGGGACGGCCCGGGGCCAGGCCCTCGCAGTGCGCGCCGGACAGGATCCGCACCTCGGGCAGGGCCATCACCCGGCGCCGCAGCCTGCGTTCGAGTGCGTCCCGGGTGAAGGACTGGACCCGGACTCCCGTGGGGCCGCGCGGGGCCAACCCCGCGGGCAGCAGGAAGTCGATGCGTTCCCCGTAGTCGAAGACGGGCGCCCCGATCTCCTCCAGTTCGGCGCGCAGGCCCGGGAAGAGCGCTTCCAGGACCTGCGATCCCTTGGCCAGTACGGCGTGCGCGTGGTAGCCCTGCGGTGCGTGCGGGTGGACGCCCGTGTCGGCGTCCACCGGGTCCCGTTCCAGGACCACCACCTCGCGGAAGTGGTCGGCGAGCACGCGGGCCGTCACCAGACCGGCGTGCCCTCCCCCCACCACGACCGCGGTGCCCCACCGGTCACCTCGTGTACGCGTGCGGTTCCCCATGGTCCCTCACCCCTCCCTCTCGGACCGCTTGCTACCCATGCGCTACACCGAGTAAGCGCCTGGCGCGCGGGCCGTAGTGGTCCGGTGGGGCGCGCGGGGCTTACCCGGTCGTCACCCGCCGCTGGTGCACCCGCAGGTGCAGGGTGGCGAGGTCCAGCAGGGGGGTGGGTACGGCCAGGGCGCGGGCGCGTGCGACGAGGTCGCCGAAGACGTGCTCGACCTCGGTGGGGTGTCCGGCGAGCAGGTCGCGGTAGATCGACGGGGTGAGCGGGGACCCGGCGGCGGTGACGGTCGCGGTGGTGGTGGCGAGCTCCTCGTCGGGGACCGGGTACCCGGCGGCCGCGGAGACGGCGGCGGCCTCCGCGAGGACGGCCCGGCCCAGCGCGTCGCCGCCGGGGGCGGCGGACACCTCGCCGACGGCGCCGCGCATCAGGCAGGTGACGGCGGCGAGGGTGCTGATGAAGACCCACTTGTGCCACATGGCGGCGACGATGTCGCCCACCGCGGGGGTCCCGATACCGGCGCCGCCCAGTGCCTCGCGTACGGCTTCGACGCGGGCCGAGGGCTTCCCGCCGCTTCCTGCGGCCCCGGCGGGCGCGACCTCGCCGACGAGCAGCACGCGGGGCGGGGCCATGCGGGCGATGTCCCCGTGCTCGTTCAGGGTGGTCACGACCTTCGCGACGCCGCCGAGCACGGCGTGGTCGCCGAACGCCGCGCCGAGGGAGCCGAGATGTGCCATGCCGTTGAGCAGCGGCACGATCGCGGTCCCGGGACCGACCGCCGGAGCGAGGTCGCGCACCGCCTGTTCGAGTCCCGTCGACTTGACCGAGAGCAGGACCAGGTCGTAGGGCCCCGGCAGCGCGTCCGCCGTGACGGTCTTCGGTTCCAGGGTGAACTCCTCGTCGGGTCCGGTGACGCGCAGTCCCCGTTCCCGCAGGGCGGCGGCGCGTGCGGGACGTACGAGGAAGGTGACGTCCTGCCCGGTCCGGGCGAGGAGGGCGCCGAAGTAGCCACCCGCGGCGCCCGCGCCGACTGTCAGGATTCTCATGCGGGGAAGCCTTTCGTGGGGGGCAGCGGCCGGAGCGGCCTGTGCGGTCAGGCAGGGTAGCGGCGAAGAGGGCCCCAGGTGGTCCTGGGGCCCTCTTCACTGTGCGAGGCCGTCCCGTCTGCACCCCCGTGTCAGGCGAGACGGCCCCGGTTCTTGGGGCCCGTCAGACGTCCAGGGCCGAGGCCCTGGACGGTGCGGGCAGGAGCCGGGCGAGGTGCTTCGCGACGGCGATGAGGGTCCGGTCGGCCAGGTAGGGGCCGATGAGCTGCACCGACATGGGGCGTCCGTCCTCGGTCGTGCCCGCGGGCAGGACGAGCGCGGGCAGGCCCACCGGGCCCGCGAGGTTGACCCAGGCCGTCTGGTCGAAGTACGGGCGCTGCACGCCGTCGACCGTGATGAACCGCTGCGGCACCGGTACGGCGCTCTGGTCGGGGACCGCGGCGGTCGGGGCGGCCGGGGTGATCAGTACGTCGTGCCGGGTGAAGTACTCGGCCCACTTCCCGCGCAGGCGCTGGCGGGCCTCGTCGGCGACCGACCAGTCCCGGTGCCGCATGGTGCGGGAGTGCAGGTACAGGCCGCTGGGGTCACCGGCCGGGATCTGGTCGGCGGCCTCGACCTCGGCGGCGTACGCGGCGTCCGTCGCGCTCGCGGCCGAGGTGGCGTAGAGCAGCCGCTGGAACAGCAGGTCGCTCTCCGCGAAGCCGACCGGCCGCGCCGTCCCGTCGATCCGGGCGCCGCTGTCGCGCACCAGGGCGGTGACCCGGTCGAGGAGCGCGCGGGTCGCCGTGTCGACCCGGCAGTACGGGTCGTCGGCCCAGACGCCCACCCGGTACTGGGAGAGCCGGGACTTCGTGGGGGCCGGGAGGCTGAGTTTCCAGGCGGGGCCGTCGGCAGGGGCCGGCGCGGCGAGCACGCCGAGGAGCACGTCGAGGTCCTCGGGCGTACGGGCCACCGGCCCCAGGGTGAGCATGTCGCTGCTGCTGGCCCAGTCCGGCGGGCGCGGGATGTGACCGCGGGTGGGCACGACGGGGCTCGCGCCGCGTGAGGTGCGCAGGGCGTAGACCCCGCAGTACGCGGCGGGGAGCCGGAGCGAGCCCGCCAGGTCGGAGCCGACCTCCAGGGCGGACAGGCCCGCGGCGACCGCGGCGGCCGGTCCGCCGGAGGAACCGCCCGCGGTGCGGTCGGCGGCGAAGGGGTTCGCGGTCGTCCCGAAGAGGGGGTTGCTCGTCTGGATGTCCTGGCACAGGACGGGCACGTTGGTCTTGCCGAAGACGACGGCGCCCGCGGCGCGCAGCAGCTCCACCGCGTCGGCGTCCCGGGCGGGCACGTGGTCGGCGAGATCCGGTGAACCGCAGGTCGTGCGCAGCCCCTTGGTCTCCAGGGCGTCCTTCACGGTCATGGGCAGGCCGTGCAGGGCGCCGAGGGTCTTGCCGGTGCGGGCGAGGTGGCGGTCGGCCCGGTCGGCGGCGGCGCGCGCCGCGTCGGCGTCGAGGGTGACGACCGCGCGCAGGCCCGGGTTCACCTTGTCGTGGTGCGCCAGGTAGCGCTCCAGCAGGTCGCGGCTGGAGATGTCGCCCCGCTGGAGTGCGGCGAGCTGCTCATGGGCGGGCGCCAGGTGCAGGGCGGGGTGCGGCGGCTTGCCGGGGCGCGGGCGGGCGCCCGCGACCGAGGTCATGGCGGCGGCCGCGGCGACGACGGTGGAGGCGACGAGGAGGGTGCGACGGATGATCACGTGCGGGCTCCTGATGAGGCGCTGCGGGTGCCGGAGGCCGCGGGGGGCTCCGTACCGGGCGGGGTGAAGAACGCGGCGACCCGTTCGAGGTGCAGCAGTTCGTCGTCCGGGGTGGTCAGGGGGAGTTCGGCGTCCGCGTAGTCGGCCGGACCCTCGACCGGATCGCCGGCGCGGTGGCGGGCGAGGGCGTCGGTGATCTGGTCGGCGGTGACGGCCGCGGCGAACGTCTCCCCGGTCAGGCCTTCGGTCGCGCGCCGGGTTTCCGCCTCGGCCCGTACGGCGGGGTCGAGGTAGCGGCGCAGTACCTTCTGGCCGCCGCGGATCTCCACGCGGCGGCGCAGCAGCGGGAAGTCGGCGCTGCGGCCGCGCAGGATGTCCTCGCGCTGGCGGGCCGGGCGGCGCAGGGCGATGCCCGGGTCGGCCTGGTCCATCGCGGCCCACAGGGGGCGCAGCCGCCGGTAGCGCAGGTGCGCGGTGGTCCAGTCGCGGACGGCGGTGCTCCGGCTGCCCAGGGTGGGCAGAAAGTACCCGACCTGGGTGAGCGCGGCCCCGATGTCGCCGCACAGCCAGGCGTACGGGTCCAGGCTCTGCACGCTGAATCCGAAGACCGCCCCGAGGACGGCGCCGATCCGGATGACGCTGTAGCCGAGGGTGATGACGGCGCCGACGGCGATGAGGCGCAGGCCGCGGGCGATCGAGGGGTTGGACGCGGTACGGGCGTACTTCCAGCAGGACCGGGCCAGGTAGACCTCGGCGACGGTGTAGGTGGCGATGTAGAGCGTCAAGTACGCCTGGAAGAAGGGGTCGTGGGCGTAGTAGAGGGAGAAGTCGGTGGGCCGCTGGGCGGCGGGCGTGAGGAAGACGAACAGGACGGCCATGGCCACGATGACGGCGGCGGCCGCGGTGAGCAGGAGGCGGCCGCGGCGCCGGGCCTCGGCCATCGGCTTGGACCAGTGGGCCAGCACCGTCGCCTGGAGCGCGAGGACGAACACCACACAGCTCTGGGCGAGGGGGACGGCGATGTTGGGGACGCCGAGCGTGCCGTCGATGCGTACCCACACCCAGGTGAGGGAGATGACGTAGCTGAGGGCAGAGAAACCGTAGGTGAAGGCCAGCGCGATGAGCGCCGGGTCACGCCGGCTCTTGCCGAGGTCGCGCAGGAGGAAGAGGGATCCCATCCCGGCGATCACCAGGCACAGTGGGTGGAGTATGTCTTTCACGGGCTCGTATTCGGGTCAGCGCAGCAGCGTACGGGCTATGGGGTCTGCGGGGTCGGTGTGGCGCGGGCCGTGGTGGGAGGCGCTCACGTGCTCCTGCAGGAGGGATCCCAGCATTTCGGCTTCGAATTCTTCCGGGTTGTTGTAGCGGGTCCGGCCGAGGACCAGCTGGACGGTGCCCGGGTCGATGTCCGTGATCAGGCCGCCGAGGGTGCCGGTGGTGACGGAGGCCTTGCCCCGGTGCTGCCTGAGCATGTGGGCGAACTCGTGGCCGACGATGATCTCGGCGTGCGGCTTGCTGATGCCGGTGTCGTAGAAGACGTAGTCGGTGGACTCGGTGGCCAGCCACAGGCCGCACGGGGCGGCCGCGTCCAGCGCGTCCGGGTCCGACGCGTCGGGTGTGAACGGCATCAGCCGGATCGAGCGGTCGAGCCGCTCCTCCATGAACGGGACCAGATCCAGCACGCTGTCGACCGGGGGGAGCCGCAACTCCTCCAGGAACGCGCGGCCGCGGCGTTCGGCCTCGACGGCCTCGTCGACGGCTCGTCGGTCACGACGGCGTCGCCACATGCGACTTCCTCTCGGTATCGGCGTACAGGTGGGGGTACGGGACATGCGGGGAGTTCGAGCCGCGGGGGAACCGCCCGTGGCACAGCTCTCGGGGCGCGTCACGGCAGGCTCTTCCCGTCGTTGTCAGGGAGGCCTTCCTGCTCCCGCACGATGTCGATCGCCTCCAGCACCTTGCCCAGGCTCTTGGGCGACAGGCCGATCGCCCGCAGGGCGATCTCCCGCACGCCCGCCTGGCTGAGTTTGCGCAGGAGTTCGAACTGGTCGGTGACCTTGCGCGTCACCGCGTCCTCGACGAAGTAGCCCGCTTCCACGCCGAAGAACCGGGCGAAGAGGGGTACGAGCGTGATGGTCGGGGTCCGTTCGCCCTTGCGCAGCATCCCGATGTAGGCGCCGGTGCAACTCTCCTTGCCGTACGCCGAGATGGTCCGTGCCACGTGGGCGTTGCTGAACTCCTTCGCGCCGGGCGGACGTACACGGTCGAACAGGTAGTTCAGCCGCTCATTGAACGGTGCCCCTGGACCCGGTACGGGCGCGGGGGACAAGTCCGAGGTCCCGGTGTCCGGTCGCTCTTCTGGTGGGGCCACGGTGCGCTGCTTCCTCTCGACCGCTCTAAACTATAGTTGATGACCGCAGGATGGAAGCCCTGGTTCGGACAGCGGGGCGCCGTGGGGCGGATCATCCGGCGAGCAGGCGGCCGGAGCGGCGTCGCGGGCCCAACTGGGGCCGGGGCGACGGAAATGGGCACGACGAGAGCCCGGATACCGACGGGGGTACGGTATCCGGGCTCTCGCGAGCAGCTTAGTCGCGCGCGGGTGCTTTACTCCATCTCTCCCGCATCTCCGCCGCGCTATTCGCCATGTTGGGCTTCCGGGGTCCGCGCACGGGCGCCCTCGCGGGTGCGGCCCGACGTCTGGGCGCGGCCCGGATGGCGGCGTACGTACTCAGCTTCCAGTTCCTTCGTCCGGGCCGTGTGGGTGGCCAGCGCGTCGTCCGACCCGTACAGCAGGGTCTCGTGCCGCGTGCGGTGGACGACCTCCAGTTCCTTGAGCAACCGGCCGTCGTCCAGCATCCGCGCCGACGGCCCGTCCTTGTGCTCCGTCACGGCGTCCGCACCTCCCGTCCCTGGTCGTGGGCTCGCTCCACTCCTCACGGTAGCCCCGTACGCGGCCGGCCTCCTGCGCTCGATTGAATCCCGGCAGGCCGGGTAGGCGCTCTCACATGACCGTTTACGTCGTCACCATTCCCGGCACCCTCCTCACCGAGCTCACCCCCGCGGCGCGCTCGGAGCTGATCGGGGCGCTGCGGCCGGCCGATCCGCGCACCACGGGCCTGGGCGCCGCCGAGGAACTGGACATCCTTTCCTTCTACGCCGACTCCCCGGCGTTCAGCCTGCACCTGGAGGTCGAGGCCGCCGATACGGGCTCCGCCGAGCGGGCGGCGCGGGACCTGGCCTCGGCGGCCCTGCGGAAGGCGGGGCTGGGCCCCGAGGCCGCGCCGCTGGGGGATCCGGTGATCACCGGCATCACGGGCGAGTAGCCGCCGTCGCGCCCGGGAGACGGGCGAGATGAACGCCGTACGTGGCCACCCGGCTACGGAGTGGATCCGACGCCCCCCCTGCGCCGTCCCGGCCGATGCTCGCCAGGCCGTCCCTTTCGGCCACGGAAAGTCCGAAAGAGACGCCCTATCCGCCGCAGCTGGCGACCGTCTCCGCCGAGCCGCCGCCGCGGTCCATCGGCTCCCGCGGCGGCCGGGTCAGCAGGCCGCTCGCCGCGGTGAACCCGGGGAGCTGCGCCCTGAGCGCGCTCGCCCCGAACAGAGCGATGCTCAGCAGGAGTTCCTCCGGTTCCCGCTCGGACGCCCGCCGTACGTCGGCGCGTTCGCGGCGCAGCCGCGCGAGCAGGGCCGCGCCGCGTCGGGTGCGCCGGGGCAGAGCGCACAGCCATACGGCGACGGCGTCCGCGAGCAGGGCGAGGAACAGCCACGGCGCCGCCGCCCGGCCCGCGATCGCCCCGACGGGCACGGCGCAGAGGGCCGCCAGCGACAAGGCCCGTACGGCGTACAGGCGCCGCGTGGGGAGCACCAGCCGGGACGTCTCCAGGTCCCGGGAGACGTCCGCGACGGCCCGCCGGACCCGGTCGAGGCCCTGGAGCCGCCGCGGGTGCAGGCGCCCGTACAGCACCGCGTACTGCGCCCTGGCCGGCCCGGAGAGCCCCTTCGGCGCTCGGGTGTCGTCACGCCGGACCGTCTGCCGCGAGGCCGCCTCGACCGAGCCCGCGAGGTACAGCTCGACCAGCGCGGTCTGCGCGGCGCCCCGGTGGCCTGCGCGCAGCAGGCCCACCTCGACCGGTGACAGGAGCGGAAGGGCGGTCGGGGACGGCCCCCGGCCCGCCCCGGAGCGTACGGCGGCCGCGGCGAGCACCAGCAACCACGCCGCGCCCGCCGCGACTTCGGCGATCACCGTGGGCCCGGCGGCCGCCGGAGCGGCCGGGCCGGGCAGCGGGCCGGGCGCTCGCCGATTACTTCGGCAGGTACGCCTGCTTGCTCGCGCAGATCCACACCACTGCCTTCCTGACGCCCTTCGCGTTCACCCCGGAGCCGCCGGCCCGGTCGTCGTCGGAGGCGGTGACGGCCGAGGTCTCCTTGCCCGCCGCGACCCGCGGCAGGGCCAGGACGTCCCCGGAACCCTTCCAGAACAAGGCCTGGTCGGGCAAGGTCGGGCTGTCGGGGTGGAAGCGCGCGGTGCCCACCGTCACGTTCGTGTTCGGGCTGATGCCCTCGAACGAGGCGTACGGGTGGGTCCGCAGCAGGCCGGGCGACGAACCCAGGGCGGTGTAGGGCGCGTTCCAGACCCACGGCGTCCACTCGTAGCCGGGGCCGTACCAGTCGGAGCCGATGACCTTCCCGTCCGAGGCGATGCCCTCCACCCAGGAGTGGTAGGTGAACAGGTACGCCGAGGTCGAGTCGGCCCAGTCCCGGCGAGCTGCCCGTCATCAGGCCGTCGGCGGACACGCCGAGCAGCTCGCCGGTGTCCAGGGCGCCGGGCAGCGGCACCTGGTGCACCGTCGTGCCGGTCCAGTAGGCGGGCTTGGCCCCCGAGGAGCCGACGGACAGGGTGCCCTTGCCGGGGGCGCGTACGCCCTCGGCGGGCCAGGTCGTCTGCGGGTGGGCCGTGAGCGATCCCAGTACCTGGATCTTCGGTGCGCAGACCGCGGCGGCGTCGGCGGGCCCGGCCGCCGCGACCATCCCGGTGAGCAGCACGGCCGAGGTACCGAGGGACAGGCTCAAGGACATGTTTCGCTTCACGTGATGTTCCCCCCATGGTTCATGACATGTGCGGGTTCATCGTGCCCTCGGATGAAACGGATGCGGTCGGAATGAAGCCACCTGGTTTTCGTTGGCCGCAACGTTTCCCTCGGGCCGGGGTCCCGGCGGGGGCGGGGTGAAGGTGAGGGGGTGGTGGACCGAGTCCGGGCCGCGGACGCGGCTGCCGAAGACCACCAGTTCGCAGGCTCCGCCGGTACGGCAGTCGACGCCGCGGCCGTCGATGGCGGTGAAGGTCGCCGAGAGGGTGACGGTCTCGTCGATCCGGCCGGTGTCACTGGTGGCCGGGGGCCTGCTGCGGGGCCGGCAGCCGAGGGTGTCGGCGGAACCGGTGGCGCACTCCATGACCAGTACGTGGCAGCGCGGTTCGTAGCCCTTGCCGGTCGCGCGGACCGACTGGCCGTCCACCAGGCCCTTGTCCGGGTCGACGTGCAGGGTGGGGGGCGCTTCGAGCGGGCCCTTCGGGCGGAAGCGCAGCGGGACGGTGGTCAGCAGGGCGCCGTCGTTGTCGGTGAGCGCCAGGGTGCACGGGTCGTCGGCGGGCGTGGTGCGGCAGTCGACGGTCCCGGCGGCGGTGGCGAGGCGGGCGTACAGCTTCTTCGGGGAGAGCTGGTAGGTGCCGTCCGGATAGACGCGGAACTGGCGGCCGGTGTCGTCGTCGCAGGTGGTCGCGGAGGCCGAGGGGCCGCACTGCTTCACCCACACGTACGCCTTGGGCGGCCCGCCGGTGATCCCGAAGGTGACGATGTCGCCGTCCAGCAGGCCGGTGGTGTCGTGCACCTTGAGCAGGGGGGCGGCCGCGGCGCCCGGGGTGTCGGCGGACCGGCGCGGCCCTTCCGGGGTGGTGCCCGCGGCGAAGCCGTCGGCGCTGCCGCCGCGCCGCGGGGAAGGCGTGCGCGCGCCGAGCCGGTCGGGCGACGGTGCGGGGCCGAAGCGGTCCGGGACGCTCCAGCCCGCCGGGCTGCCGTCCTGCACGGTGTGGCAGAGCGAGCCGGAGGCCGGGAAGAGCAGCTCCAGCCGTCCCCCCGCGTTCTCGATCGCGGAGACGCGGGTGCCGTCGGGGCTCGGGCCCGTCGCACCGATCCGGTGCCAGCCGGCGTACACGCTGTCCGGGGCGCTCTGTTCGCGGTGCCAGACGGCGGCCGGGCTCCCGGGGGCGGCGGTGTCGCGGAAGAGCTGGAACTGGGCTGTCCGGCCGTCCGTACGGTCCACGGCCACCCGACTGTCGGGGACCGGCGGCCCCACCGGGGAGCCCCCGGCCCCGTCGGCGGCGGCCCGGCACGCGGAGGCGCCCGATCCGGTGGACGCGGCCTGCGCCGCGGCCGGGAGGGCCGCGATCCCCGCGCAGGTCAGTGCCAGCGCGACGGCTCCGCGCAGCACTGCTCCGGCCCGTTTGTCCCGCGACCTGTTGCGGCGTAACTCCATGTGCTCCCCGCCCTCCTGATGGGCCCCTGCGGCCGGGCAGCATCCTCGTGCCGGCCGGCGGGCCGGGCCAGCCCGCACTTTCGGCCAGGTCGGCGTGGAACACCGGGCGGTACGTGCGTTCGCCGTCGGTGATGGAGCGGCCGGAGCGGGGCGAGGGCGGCGGCGAGGAGGGCCGGGAGCGGCGGGGCGCGGGGGTCAGCAGCCGGGGGCTCCGGTGCCGCCGCGTTGGGGGAGGCTGAGGTTGGGGGCGGAGTTCGGCCAGGTGAGGGTGACCGTCCTGGTCTTGCCGTCGGGCTGGATCTCGACCACGGGGGCCGGTTTGCCGACCGGGTTCCCGTCGGCGCCGAAGGACAGCCAGCCACTGGCTCCCGGGAGCATCTGGGCGCAGTAGAACTGGTGCAGTATCCCCGTCTCCAGGCCCGGGTTCTTCAGGCCCGCGCTGTCGTGGCGGGCCGCGCTGATCGCGGCGACGGTCGCGTCGTGGCTGAGCATCGCCTGGCCGTTGGCGAGGTCGTCCGGGTTGAACGCGAGGGCCGCCGCGTCGCCCTGGGTGGTCAGGCGCTGGCCGGTGCACGGGTCGGGCCTGCCGGTGTACGCCGCCCAGAACTGGTCGTAGTTGTGCTTCGCGTCCGAGCCGGGGCATTCGGTGCCCCATTCGTCGGGGCTGGCCAGCGCGGTGTAGGCCACGGTGACCCGGCCGGAGGCGACGCCCTGGAGGACGGCTTCGTCGCGGATGGCCTCGGAGGCGTCGTCCCCGGCGAGGATGTGCAGCTTGGCGATGCCGCAGGGCGCGCCCTGGACCCAGTTCTGCACGAACGCGCCGAGGTCACGGCCGCGCCCGGCGAAGTAGACCACGGCGGGTGCGGCCTGGCAGAGGTTGGCGTGCATCAGGTTGAACTGCTGCACCAGGTAGTCCTGGCGGCCGGATCCGCTCGGCAGACTCACGGGCGAGGTGTACGGGAGCACAGTGACGGTCCGGTTCGGGGCCTGGAAGCGGACCTTGGCCTCGGCGGCGAGGGAGGCCGTGTAGTCGTCACCGGCGACGCCGTCGGCGACCACGGCGAGGGCGGTGACGGCCGGCCGCAGCCCGGACACGTACTGGTTGGCGGCGACGACCGAGTCGGAGTTGGTGGGCGAGACCCGGAACATGTCGGGGATCAGCCGTTTGCCCGCCGGGTCCGCGGGGTCGATGTTCATCGAGTTGCCGGTGAGGGTGGAGCCGATGACCGGGATGTGCAGCCGGTTGGAGAGGGCCGCGGCGGCCTGCCGGGTCTGCTCGGTGCTCTGGCCGAGGCCGACGACGGCGGAGATGTGCTGCGGCTCCGCGTGCTTCTCGACGCTGGCGACGGCCTCCTTCCAGGATCCGTACTGGCTGCCGAAGTTGCCGAGGTACAGCTTCACGCCGGGCGTACTGCCGTACGCGGCCGTGTTGTTGGCCCGCCAGACGGCGGCTATGGCCCCTTCGATGTTGGGGTACAGGGAGTCGTAGGTGAGGGTGTCCACGTCCGCGACGGGCGAGAGGTCGAGCATGAGGACCACGCTGGTGGAGGGCCCCTTGACCGCCGCGTTGGCCCCCTTGATCGCCTCCTCCAGGGCGCGCATGCGCGCCGGGTCGCCCTTGGTGAAGGGGGTGCTGTCCAGGTTCACCCCGATGCAGGCCAGCGGTGAACCGGTCGCGGTCATCCCGGCCCCGCAGGTCAGTTCGGGCGGGAACAGACGGCCGTAGCCCCAGCTGCCGCCCAGGACGGCCCCGGCGAGGACGACGAGGACGGCGGCCAGGGACAGCACGGGGTGGCGGCGCAGTCGGCCGAGCCGGGGGTTGTGGACACCTGCGGACATGGACTCTCCTAGCGGTGCGTCCGGGCCCGCCTGCGGCGCGGCCCGGAAGGGTCAGGCGAAGAGCGCGCCCGCTTGCTGGAGTGCGCTGACGTCCAGCAGACGGGAGTTGTGCGAGAGACGTTCGAAGCCTTCTTCTATCTGGGCGTCCCAGTTCCGGTGGTGTTCGGTGAGCGGGTCGTCGTAGAGCCACAGCAGGGCCAGCAGTTTCGCCGTGGCCACCGCGACGACGTCGCGGCCCGTCCGTTCGATCCCGGCGAGCAGGTGGGCGTACACCTGGGGGGCGGGCCGCTCGTGGACGAGGCGGCAGGGCGCCGAGGCGAGGTAGTCCAGGAGCCGGACCCAGGCGCGGTGGTCCTGGTCGAACCGGGCGGCGAGCGCCTCGGCGACCGGGGCGAAGCGGCCGAGGCACAGATCGTAGAAGAGTCGTTGTTCCTCGGCGGCTTCGAGCGGCCCGCCGCGGGCGGCGGCCATCGCGGCGAGGGCGGTGGCCTGGCGGCTGAACACCTGGTGCCAGGGATCGCCGGGCGCGTCGTCGGACCCCCCCGGTTCCGCGCCCGCGAGGGGGGACGCGGCGGACAGGGCGGTCAGCGCGGACCGGCTCAGCCACGGGTGCAGGGCCGGGGGCCGGTCGGCCGGCCCCCAGCCGATCTCCCGGATCCGGGAGGGGGCGCGGGCGTGGGTGCTGACCCAGAGGTTGCGGCGCAGGAGTTCCAGGCTGTGCGGGAGGTCGGTGAGTTCGGCCGGGACCCAGGGGTCGTCCGCGGTGCGCGCGTCGGCCAGGTAGGCGGCGGCGAGGACGACGGGCGGCGGGGGTGTCCAGCGGCCCGCGGGGGTGGCGAGCCCTTCGGGCAGGCCCGCTTCCAGGGCCCGGGCCCACAGGGGTCTGCCGCCCGCGTCGAGGGCGGTGGGCAGCGGTCTGTCCACCGGGGTGGCGTGTTCGTCGGGCGGCGCGGCCTCGCGCTGTTCCCGTACGGCGGTGACGGCGCCCCAGTGGCCGCCGGTGAGCCGGTGGGCGACGGAGGCGGGCAGCGGTGGCGCCAGGGAGCCGGGGTCGTCGACGGCGTGGCCGACCTGCTCCTCGGACATCGGGTCGAGCCAGACCGGGTACCAGTAGCCCGCCACCGAGTCGGGGTCCGCGGCGCCGCTCGCGTCCTCGCGCGCCCACTGGGCGCGTGCGGCCCGCGAGAGGAGGGGGACGCGGCGCTGCGAGGTGCCGGTCAGCGGGGTCGTGCGCCAGGGTTCGCACCAGCGGGTGGTCCACTCCGGCTGCCACTGGTCGCAGGCGGCGAGGACGACGATCGGGTCGGTCCCGGCCGAGGCTCCTGCGTTGCCCTGCCGGTTGCGGACGCGGGCGGCGATGAGGGCGCTCAGGAAGCGGCGGCCCGCCGGGGTCTGGGCGCCGTCGACGAGGAGGACCCAGGCGTGGTCGTGACGGCCCCGTCCGGCCGCGCCCTCGGGCAGCTCGCAGGAGCAGGACGAGCGCAGCGCGGGGTGGCGTTCCGCCTGGTCCTGGGCGTCGGCGAGGAAGGCGGCGAGCAGGGGGCCGACGGCGGCCGAGCGCGAGGCGGAGCTGAGTCTGATCAGGGCGTCGACGGAACCGGCGGCCTCCGCCTCCGGGATGCTGACGTGCCAGCGCAGGGCGTCGCGCAGTCCCCAGCGGGCGGCGCTCTGCAGCAGCGATCCGATGACGGGGCGGGCCTGGTCCCGTACGGCGGCGACGACTTGGCGGCCGGTGCCGGACACCAGGGGGCTGAGCGCGCCGGTGGCCACCACGTCCATGGTGGTGACCGCGGCCTCCTCCAGCCGGGTGGCGAAACGGCCCTGGCGGGTGCCCCGGGTGTACTGCTGGATCAGGCCGCGGATCTGGTCGGTGGCGCCCGTACGGTCGGTTTCGAGGGTCTCGTTGAGGGCGAGCAGGCCGAGGGCGAAGCGGTGGAAGACGGGGCTGCGGCGCAGGGTGTCCCAGCCGCGCATCATCTGGAAGGCGACCAGGGCGGCGGCGGAGACGGGATCCAGCGGGTTCTCGTGGAAGTCGAGGTGGGCGTGGACCACGGTCGATCCGCAGCCCTGGGAGAGGGAGCGGAGCAGGGTGGACTTGCCCGCGTGGCGCGGTCCGAGCAGGGCCACGACGGGCTGCCGCTGGTTCGGGTACCGCCAGATCATGTGCCGCAGGAAGGCGTCGGTACCCTCCGCGTGGCCCGGATCCGTCGTTGCGTTCACCATTTTTAACCCGCCCCCCAGCTGGTCGCGACGCTCGCGTCGACGCGTTGGAAGTTAACACCCAACGGACGCGGGGCGACGGGCATATCGCGGATGTCGAGGATCTCGCGAACGCTCGGCTGAAGGACTCGTGTTCCCACGCCCGGCACAGCAGAATGCGCGCTACCCCACCGAGGTCAAGGAGCTGATGTGCGCACTCTGCTGTCGTCTACGTCGAACGGGTCGCCGAGCCGGATCGGGCGGGCGGTGACCACCGCGGGCCTGGGAGCGGCCGCGCTCGTGCTGGCGCTGCCCGGCGTCGCCAGTGCCAAGGTGATCCCGCCGCTGCCCCAGAACGCCGACGGTCTGGAGCAGACCTTCTCCCCCGCCTACGACTACGACAAGGACGGTTGTTACGCGACCGCCGCCATCAGCGGCGACGGCACGCTGAACCCCGGGCTGGGGCTCGGCGGTGACGTCAACGGCCATTGCCGGGACCTCGTGCAGCTGCAGAACTCCAACACGTACTCCCGGGAGAAGTGCAACAACGGCTGGTGCGCGGTCATGTACGCCAGTTACTTCGAGAAGGACCAGGCCACGCTGGGTCCCGCGGCCATCGGGCACCGGCACGACTTCGAGCACGTGGTGGTCTGGATCAAGGACAACCAGGTGCAGTACGTGTCGACTTCGCAGCACAGCGGCTGGAAGTGGTACCCCGCCTCGCAGGTGCGGTTCGACGGGACCCACGCCAAGGCCGTCTACCACAAGGACGGCCCCTCGACCCACTTCTTCCGGCTCGCCAACGGCAACGACGAGCCGCCGGAGAACCACACGGGCGGCTGGTTCTTCCCGCGTCTGGTGGGCTGGAACGGCTATCCGTCGGGACTGCGGGACAAGCTGATGAACGCCGACTTCGGTTCGGCCACCATCAAGATCACTGACGGCCGTTTCAACGACGCCCTCAACGCGGCCAAGCCCCCGGTCCCCTTCAACCCCTACGGCTAGGACGATTTGCAGAGGTCCCGCCCGGCCGGGTGCGGACAACCGGAGGAACTCCTCTCCTTTTATGCGTACGTCCCGCCCCTGCGGGAAGGTAGGCCCCGTGCCGACGGACGATGAGACGACCGGTGGATTCGCGGCGGAGCTGCGGCGCATGCGGCAGCTCCGCAAGATGTCCCTCTCGGGTCTTGCCCGCACGATCCACTACAGCAAGGGGTACCTGAGCAAGATCGAGAACGGTGGCAAACCGCCCACCCCCGACCTCGCCCGGCGCTGCGACGAAGCGCTCGACGCCGGGGGCGAGCTGGCCCGGCTCGTCCCCGCGCAGCGCCAGGAGCCCGGCTCGGCCCCGCGACCCGGCTCCGGCGGGGGCGGCGCGGACCGCGCGGACGGCGGGGGCGGTCCGCGGCCGGGTCCGGGCGGGGACGCGCGGGGTTCCGGCGCGGTCTGCCCCTACCGGGGGCTGGCCTCGTACGGTCCCCAGGACGCCCAGTGGTTCTTCGGGCGCGACGGGGACACGGCCGGGCTGGCGGACCGCCTCGCCGGGCGGATCGGGCGCGGCGCACTGGCCGTGGTGGCCCCGTCGGGGGCGGGGAAGTCCTCGCTGCTGCGGGCGGGGCTGGTCCCGGCGCTGCGGCGCGGGGTGCTGCCGGTGCCCGGGTCGCAGGACTGGCCGGTGGTGGTGTGCACGCCCGGCCCGCATCCCCTCAAGGAACTGCTGCGCTGCGCGGGCGAGGTGCTGGGCGCGGCGGCCGCGCGGATCGCACCCGAGGAGCTGGCGGAGCATCCGCGACGGCTGCTGGAGGCGGCGGAGGCCGCCCGGGGGCGGCCCGGACTGGTGCTCGTGGTCGACCAGTTCGAGGAGGTGTTCACGCTCTGCGAGGACGAGCGGGAGCGCCGCGCCTTCGTGGGCGCGCTGCACGCGCTGGCCTCGGCCGCCCCTGCCCCGGCCGCCACCACCGCCGTGGTGATCGGGATCCGCGCGGACTTCTGCGGCCACTGCCTCGACCATCCGGAGCTGGTCGAGGTCTTCACCCAGGGCCTGTTCGCCCTCGGCCCGATGTCCGGCGCCCAGCTGCGCCAGGCCATCTCGGGGCCCGCCGCGCACGCCGGGCTCACGCTGGAGGGCGGCCTGGTCGAGCTGCTCCTGCGGGACCTCGGCGACGGATCGGCGGCGCACGCCGGCTCCCTTCCCCTACTGGCGCACACCCTGCTGATCACCTGGCAGCAGCGCACGGGGACCACCCTGACGGTGGCGGGCTACGAGATGACGGGCGGCATCCACGGGGCGGTCGCGCGCACCGCCGAGTCGGTTTTCGGCCTGCTGGACCCGGCGGAGCGGCGGATGACCCGCGAACTGCTGGTCCGGCTCGTCCACATCAACGACCGGACCGCGCAGACCCGCAGACCGGTGGAGCGGGGCAGACTGCTGCGCCAGCTGCCGGAGCCGGAGGCCGGTGGGCGGGCCCTCGACGCGTTCATCGAGGCCCGGCTGGTGACCGCGGGCGGGGAGACCGTGGAGATCACCCATGAGGCGCTGCTGCACGCCTGGCCCCGGCTGCGCGAGTGGACCGAGCGGGACCGGGCCTCGCTGCGGATGCGCCAGCAGCTCTCCGAGGCGGGGGCCGAATGGGCGGCGGGCGGGCGCGATCCGAGCCTCCTCTACCGCGGGACGCGGCTGGCGGGCGTACGGGAATGGCTGGACCGTTCGGCGGACCGTTCGCGGCTGGGGCCCGAGGAGCGGGAGTTCATCGAGGCGTGCGAGGCGGAGGAGGAGCGGCGGGAGCGGGCCGCGCTGCGGCAGAGCCGGGTCCGCCGGGCCATGGTGGTGACCCTGGCCGGGCTGCTCGCGGTGGCCCTGACCGCCGGGGCGCTCGCCCTGCAGCAGCGGTCCGACGCCGTGGACCAGCGCCGGACCGCCGAGTCCCAGGCGATGGCGGTGCGGTCCGGCCCGTTGGCGGCCGGGCAGCCCGAGGCCTCGATGCTGCTCGCGGCGGGCGCCTACGCGACGGCACGGACCCCGCAGGCCCGGGGCGCCCTGCTGAGCACACAGGCGCAGTACTTCGCGGGGCGGCTGCGCGGGCACGCCGGGCCGGTCAACGGCGTGGCGTTCAGCCCCGACGGGACGGTGATCGCCTCGGCGAGTTCGGACACCACCGTGCGGCTGTGGGAGGTCGCGAGCCGCCGGGTGGCCGCCACCCTGCGCGGGCACACGGCCGCGGTGACCTCGGTCGCCTTCAGCCCCGACGGACTGCGGCTGGCGACGGCGAGCAAGGACGGCACGGTGCGGCTGTGGGACGCGAGGGCGTACCGGCTCCTCAGCACGCTGACGGGGCACGTCGGAGCGGTGCGGTCGGTGGCGTTCAGCCCGGACGGCGCCTGGCTGGCCAGCGGCGGGGTGGACCACACCGTGCGGCTCTGGGACCTGCCCGGCGGGCGGGAGCGGGCGGTCCTGCGCGGGCACGGTGACGCGGTGATGGGCGTGGCGTTCAGCCCGGACGGCCGGACCGTCGCCTCCGCGGGCGCCGATCACACCGTACGGCTGTGGGACACAGGTGGCGACCGGCCGGTGACCGTCCTCACGGACCACGCCGACCAGGTGCTCGGGGTCGCCTTCAGCCCGGACGGCCGCACGCTGGCCTCGGGGAGCGCGGACCGGACCGTACGGCTGTGGAACCTGCCCGAGGGGTCGGCACGGGCCGTGCTCACGGGGCACAGCGACGATGTGAACGCGGTGGCGTTCACGCACACCGGGGACACCATCATCAGCGCGAGCGGTGACGGCACGGTGAAGCTGTGGGACCCGGGCACTTGCAAGGTGATCACGACGTTGTCGGGCCACACCGACTACGTGCAGGCGGTCGCCGCCGGGCCCGGCGAGCAGCTCGCCACGGGCGGCTTCGACCAGTCCGTGGTGCTGTGGGACCCGGGGCGCTCGGCCCTCACCGCCCGGCCGTTCGCCGAGTCCTGGCAGTCGGCGTTCTCCCCGGACGGGCGGCTGATCGCGGCGGCGGAGGCGGACGGCACCGTGCGGGTCTGGGACACCGCCCGTCACCGGCTGGTCTCCACCCTGACCGGGCACGGCGGTTCGGTGTTCGCCGTCGCCTTCTCCCCCGACGGACGGCTGCTCGCCTCGGCGGGCGCCGATCGCACGGTCGGACTCTGGGACGTGGCCGCCGGAACCGCGCACGCGACCCTCACCGGCCACACCGGGTCGGTCTTCTCCCTCGCTTTCGCCCCGGACGGCCGGACCCTGGCGTCGGCCAGCGCCGACCGGACGGTGGCCCTCTGGAGCGTGGGCTCGGGGCAGCGGGAGGCCACGCTGGAGGGCCACCAGGACTTCGTCAACGCCGTCGCGTTCAGCCCCGACGGGCGCACCCTCGCCTCCGGCAGCGACGACCTGACGGTACGGCTGTGGGCGCCGGGGGACCCCGGGCACCCGGAACGCGCCGTGCTGCGCGGGCACACGGGGTCGGTGCGCGGGGTGGCCTTCGCGCCGGACGGGCGGACCCTGGCCAGCGGGGGCAACGACGGGACCGTACGGCTGTGGGACACCGCGCGCGGGGCGGCGGCCGGGATCCTCGCCGGGCACAGCGGTTCCGTACGGGCGGTGGCGTTCAGCCCGGACGGCGCGGTGCTGGCGAGCAGCGGCAGCGACCAGAGCGTGAGGCTGTGGGACCCCCGGCGGGAGCGGCAGATCGCCACGCTCAGCGGGCACACGGGGGCGGTGTGGGGGGTCGCTTTCGACCCGGTGCTCCCGGGCACGCTGGCGAGCAGCAGCAACGACGGGACCGTACGGCTGTGGAACACGGACGTGGCGGAGCGCGAGGCCGCCCTGTGCCGCCTGGTCGGTGACTCCGGACCCCGGCGCTGGGCGCAGCTGCTGCCCGACGAGCCGTACCGGCGGGTGTGCCCGGGCGGCCGCTGAGCGGCTCACCGGGTCCCGGCCCTCCCGGCCCAACGCCGAGGTGTTTCCCGGGGGTTTCCCGTTGCCCACCCGCACGGGAGACGCGTCGCTCCTCGACACCCGGCCCGGCCGGGGCCCAGTCTCGAACCACCGCGGCCGGCGCCGCGGCAGTACGACGAAACGGGGGGAACCAGTCATGCACGCCATCCTGACGAGAGCGGGGCGGTCCGCGGTCCTCGCGGGGATCCTGGCGCTCTGCGCCACCGGGATCACCGCCGCGCCCGCCGCCGCCGCTCCGGCGGCCCGGGCCGCGGTGGCCGCCCCGGCGGCGGCCGACACCGATTGCGGGGTACTGGCCACGGGGGCCGGGGCGACGGCGGAGGCCGCGGTCCGGGCGGCCTGTACGCAGATCGGCGTCTGGTACAGCTGGGGCGGGGGCCACGGGCCGCAGCCGGGCGCCACCTACGGTCAGGTCGACCCCACCGACCCGGCCAGTGAACACGACCCGGAGCGGATCGGGTTCGACTGCTCGGGCCTGGTCCGCTACGCCTACGCCCAGGCCACCGGGCAGGACGTCCTGGCCGGGACCGCCAACAGCCAGTACCACTCGCCGCGTGTCACCGCCCGCATCGGCGCCTCACAGGGCCTCGGGGCGCTCCTCCCGGGGGACCTCCTGGCCTGGGGCGGCGACAACTCGATCCACCACATCGCGATCTACCTGGGCGCGGGAAAGATGGTCCAGGCCCGGCAGTCCGGCACCCGGGTGATGGTCAGCGATGTCTCCTTCGGCGGCGACTACAACGGAGCGGTGCGCATCGCCGCCGAGCCGGGGCAGCCGGGCACCTTCTCCACCTGGGGCACCGACGTCTGGACGCATGCCGAGCCGTCGACGACCAGCGCCCGGGTCGTGAGGTTCGCCGGCCCCACCCGGGTCCGGATCAGCTGCCAGAAGCACGCCCAGTGGGTGGACGCCGAGGGCTACCACAACGACGCCTGGTCCTACCTGCCGGACCACAAGGCGTGGCTCACCAACATCTACGTCCGGGGCGCGGCATGGCTGGACGGCGTCCCCACCTGCCCGTGACCTGATCACGACAGCGACGACATCGACACCCACCACTCGGTTCACCACCAAGGGATGCACCATGAACGCACGCAAGAAGATCGTCTTCCTGGCCGCTTCCGGCGCCCTGGCGCTGGGCCTGGCCGCCTCGGTCGCCCCGACCGCCACGGCCTCGGTCACCGACTCCTGGCACGGCTGCCCCTCCGGCGCGGTCTGCATCTACCCGCAGGACGCGGGGTGGAACAACGACCACCCCAGCAACGTCTACTACAGCTACGGCGCGCACAACCTGTCCAACCAGAACGGCAACCACTACGTCTCCAACAACCAGACCGGCGGCGCGTCCATGCGCACCTGCACCGGCTACGACGGCCAGGGCTGTCAGGGCTACCTGCTCGCCGGTACCTACATGATCAAGGACCTGACGCCGATCAACTCGATCACGCTCCAGCCGTGACCCGCCGGTCCTGACCGGCCGCCAGGCCCGCCGCCCCCGGGATTCCCCCGGGGGCGGCGGTGTGCGCGGACGGTGCGCGGACAGGACCCGGACGGTGCGCGGACGGGACCCGGTCGACGGGCTCCGGGACTACCGTGAGAGGGTCGGCGCGGCCTCGGAGGGAGGCCGCGCGAGGAGGCCGTGGTGACCGGGAACGCACATGCCGGGGTGGTGCTGGTGGCGGACGACGACGCCGCCATCCGCCGATCACTGGAGCGCGGGCTGCGGCTCAGCGGGTTCACCGTGCTGCTCGCCGAGGACGGCCCCACCGCCCTGGACCTGGCCGCCCGGCGGACCCCGGACGTCCTGGTCCTCGACGTGTCCATGCCGGGCCTGACCGGTACCGAGGTCTGCCGGACCCTGCGGGCCCGGGGGGACGAGACCCCCGTCCTGATGCTGTCCGCCCTCGACGAGCTGGCCGACCGGGTCGCCGGCCTCCAGGCCGGGGCCGACGACTACCTCGTCAAACCCTTCGCCCTGGAGGAGCTGGTCCTGCGCCTGCTGGCCCTGCTGCGCCGCAGGCCGGAGCGGACCGCCTCCGAGGTGCTGCGCGCGGGCCCGCTGGTCATCGACCAGGCGACCCGGCAGGTCCATCACGGCGGGGTGGAACTGCACCTCACCCGGCGGGAGTTCGAGCTGCTGGTGCAGCTGGTGCGCAACGCCCGGATCGTCCTCACCCGGGACCAGCTGCTCGACCGGGTCTGGGGCTACGACTTCGAGGTCCGCACCGACGCCGTCGACACCTTCATCAGCTACCTGCGCCGCAAGCTGGAGGACGGCGGGCGGCCCCGCCTGATCCACACCGTACGCGGGGTCGGTTTCGTGCTGCGGCTGCCGGAGGAGGACGGATCATGAAGCTCGCCACCCGGATCGCGCTCTCGGTGACCGTGGTCGTACCGCTGCTGGTGCTCGCCGCGGGCCTGCTGGTACTGGGCCTGGTCAGCCGGGACCTGCACCGCCAGCAGGACACCCGGCTCCAGGACCTGGCCGCCGCCGCGCTGCCGGACGTACGCACCCTGCTCGCGGCGGACCGCAACGGGCGGCCCCGGGTGGAGCAGACCCAGCACCGCCGGGTGCTCGACGCCGTCCTCGACGCGGGCATCCTGGTGCGGTCGGCGGACGGTACGGACGTCCTGGAGGGCGGCCCGCAGCCCGCCGACCCGGCCCGGCTGCCCGGGTCGACCCCGGGCGGTCCGGTCACCGTGCGGGCCAAGGGGCACGCCTGGCGGGTGCTGAGCGTGCCGGTGGCGGGGGCCGCGCCGGGGACGCTCTGGCTGTTCGCCCCGGCCTCGGCCACCGACCCGCAGCTGAGCGCCGTGCGCGGGCGGGTGCTGCTGGTCGCGCTGCTCTCGGCCCCGGTCTCCGGCCTGCTCGCCTACGCCCTGGCCGGACGCGCCACCGCCTCGGTGCGAAAGCTCAGCCGCCGCGCCGCCGAGCTGGACCCGAGGGCGGGTCCGGCCGCCTTCACCACGACGCGCGTGAACATCGCCGAGGTGGACGAACTCTCCGCCGCCATCGGCCAGTTGCTGGCCCGCTACGAGGAGCAGGCGGCCCGCACCGCGCAGGCCCTGGACACCGCCCGGTCGTTCTCCGCCGCCGCCTCGCACGAGCTGCGCACCCCCCTGATGAGCATGCGGACCGACCTGGACGTGCTCGCCGCCCACCCGGACCTCTCCCCCGGCGAGCGGGCCGAGGTGGTGCGGGACCTGCAGAGCGATCACGCGCGGCTCCTCGAACTGCTGACGGCGCTGCGGATGCTCGCCCGGGGAGACCTGGTGGAGGTGTCCGCCTTCGGCCCGCTCGACCTCTGTGAGCTGGTGGACACGGCCGTCGGCGAGTGTGTACGACGCCACCCGGGCGCCCGGGTGAGCGCCGAACTCCCGGCGGAGCTGGCGGTGTTCGGCTGGGAGGCCGGGCTGATGATCCTGCTCGCCAACCTCCTCGGCAACGCCGTGGTGCACGGCGCACCGCCCGACGGGCCGCCGCTGATCGACGTACGGCTGGACGCGCGGGGACCGTACGCGGTGCTCACGGTCGACGACGCGGGGCCCGGGATCCCGCCGGGCGAGCGGGACGCGGCCTTCCGGCGCTTCCACCACCGGCCGGGCAGTCCCGGGTCCGGGCTCGGGCTGACCCTGGTGGCCCAGCAGGTGGCGCTGCACCGGGGCACGGTGACCCTCGGGAACCCGCCGGAGGGCCGGGGCACGCGGGTCGAGGTGCGGCTGCCTCTGCTGGCCCCGGACGGACCCGCGCCGAGGCTGCCCGCACGGCGCGACTGGATCTCCCGGGGGGAGGCGGGTCAGCCTGGGGACTCACAAAGAAACCACAAAGACGCCCCCTAGCGTCGTGCACGGCCGGCCCGCTCACGGGCCGGCCCCGTTCGACCCTAGGAGAGACCACCATGCTCCCGAACCGCACGACCGCTGCCGCGATCGGCGCCCTCGCCCTGTCCGGCGCGCTGCTGACCATCGCCCCCGCCCAGGCGGACGGCACCGCCCCGGCTCCTGCCGCCTCGGCGAAGTCCGCGCCCAAGTCCGCACCCAAGGGCGACGGCGCCAAGGAGATCTGCAAGCGGCTGCCGAAGACCACGGCGCGGATCGACGCCTCGGTGACCCGGCTGGGCGGTGACGCGACCGTAGCCGGTTCCGTCACCCGGCTGGAGCAGCGCGTCGCGAACGCCAAGACCGCCGGGCACACCGAGGTCTACACCTACCTCAACGACCGGCTGACCTTCCGCAAGGGGCTGCTGCCGACCCTGCAGAAGCGGCAGGGCGACCTCAAGGCCGTCGCCACCTGGTGCGCCACCCAGGACACCAAGTGATCCTGCCCCGGCGCGCCGGGGCCGCGCTCGCGGTCCTCGCCGCGGGCACGGCGCTGCTGCTCACCGGGTGCTCGCCCGGCGCGCACGCCCAGCCCGCGGCCCGCCAGCCGTCGAGTGCGGCCGACCGGGCCCAACTGGACGACATGCGGCAGAAGATGGACGCCGCCGAGAGCGCGGCGGCCGAGGCCGACGCGGACGCCACCCAGAACAACTGACGGGTGGCGCGGATCACTTGACGGCCGGGCGGCCGAGCGTGCGGACGGCCGTACGGCCCGCCCCCGGTCCGGGGGCGGGCCGTGGCCGGTTCAGGCGCTCGCGGACGCGAACGGGGCGCCGGGTGCGGTGAAGGCCGCCGCGCCGAACCGCTCGCCGATGAGCCGGTGACCCGCCGGGTCCGGGTGGACCGCGTCCGGCAGAGGGAGCGCGGCGAAGTCCGCCTCGCCGTAGAGCGCACGGCCGTCGAGGTAATACAGGTTCGGGTCCTCGGTCGCCCGCTGGGCGACGATCCGGGCGAGTTCGTCCCTGATGACGTTGAGCGTCAGCTTCCCGCTCGCACGCTCCGCCGGGTCACCGGTGGCCACGAAACTCAGCCGACCGTCGCTGAAGTCGGGCGCGAGCGGGCCGGGGGTGTCCTCCTGGACGGGGCACAGGACGGGCGAGACGACGAGCAGGGGCGCGCTGGGATGGCCCTCGCGGACGGTGTCGAGGAACCCGTGCACCGCCGGGACGAAGGCGCGCAGGCGCATCGCGTCGGCATTGACCACGTTGATCCCGATCTTGACGCTGATCAGGTCCGCCGGGGTGTCCCGCATGGCCCGCGCGGTGAAGGGGTCGAGGAGGGCGTTGCCGCCGAAGCCCAGGTTGACGAGTTCCGCCCCGCCGATGGCGGCGGCCACCGCGGGCCAGGTCTCGGTGGGGCTGGCGGCGGAGGTGCCGTGGCTGATCGAACTGCCGTGGTGCAGCCACACCTTGCGGCCGCGGTCCGCGGCGGGCTCGACCGGGGCATCGGTGCGCAGGGCGACCAGTTCGGTCACCTCCGTCTGCGGCAGCCAGATCTCGATGTCCTTCGGACCGGCGGCCAGCCCGGCGAACCGGACGCTGCCGACCGGGCCGGGCCGGGTGTCCACGGCCCGCATGGTCATGTCGAGGGTGCGCACATTGCCCTCGGGGACACTGGCCTGCCCGGCGAGGCGGCCGTCGACCACGAGGTCGTACACCCCGTCCGGCCGGGCGGGACCGCCCTGGTAGACCACCTTGGTGGGCAGTACGTCCAGTTCGATGCGGGTGGCCGCGGTGCGGAAGGCGAGCCGTACGCCGGAGGGCTGGGCCTCCATCATGGCGAGGTACGCGTCCGGGAACTGCCGCCGGGCCCGGGCGGGCAGCCGGTGCGGCAGGACGCCCCGCTCGGTCTGCTCCAGGTCGAGGGCGCCGCGCACGAGCCGGCTGTCGATGGGGGTGGTGAGCCAGTCGGTCACGTCGGCCTCCGTCTGGGGGAAGGGGCGGGTGGGGCGGGCCTTGCGAAGATCGCCACCACCCTACCTACCGACCGGTACGCCCGGCTCCGGTCATTCCGCCCGCCCCGTGGCCCGGGCCTCTCGCTCCGGACCTCCGGCCCCGGGGCGCCCCGGCTCCGGTCACCGGCTCAGACCGACGCGGCGGCGGTCCCGTCGAGCTCCCAGGCGTGGCGCTTGAACTCCCGGACGAAGTCGGGGTGGTCCTCCCACTGGCGGGCGATCCCGCGCAGCACGTCCCAGTGCTGCTCCACCGACTGGTCGATGACCCGGCGCACCGCGGGCTCGGCCGTCGGCCGCGTCTCCAGGAGCCCCTTGACGGCGGACGCCTCCAGGACGGCGTTGCGCAGCGCGCGCAGCGCCCGCGAGGTGTCGTCCATCGCGAACCCGCTCTCGCTGCCCTCCGCCGGGGCGAACAGCGGGGTCAGCCGCGCCTCGATGAACGCGGTGATCCGCTCGAAGTGCTGTACATCCATCGGAAACTCCCTGTTCGTTCTGCGGTACGGGCCCGCCACCTGCGGCGCGAGCGGCGGACCGGTGTGTCAGGGCCCAGTTCTACCAGCGCCGCCGAGGGCCCTCAGCGGCGGCTCAGTACGCCCCGGGCGAAGGCCGCCTGGCCCGCGTGCTGGAGGTCGTCGCCGAGGACGCTGACCAGTCGGGCACCGAGCGTGACCGGCGGGTCCCAGCGCTCGTCGACGACGCGGTCCAGATCGGCCGCGCCCAGGGTGCGCAGGTACGCGACGGTCCGCTCGTGCACCGCGTCGTGGTACCCCGTCAGCAGCTCGCCCGAGTCGACCCGGACCAAGCCCGCCTGGCGCGCGGTGTGACCGTACCCGGTCGCGTCGACCGGCAGCTTCAGGCCGAACCGGGGAGCCCAGCCCCCGGCGGTCCACACCTGCTCCTCCCCCGCGACCTCCGCCACGTGGTCGTCCTGCACCCGCGTCAGGTGCCACACCAGCCAGGCGATCGAGTTCGCCTCGTCGTCGACCCGCGCGTTGAGCTGCTCCGCGGAGAGCCCTTCGACGGTCTCCTGGACCACCTCCCGGATCCGTCCGAACGCGTCGACCAGTACCTCTGTCGCCTTCATGCACCCTCCTCGGCCGTGTTTGCGGCCACCCTGCCCGCCGTCCCCGGGGCGGCGGTACGACCGACACGCCCTCTGGCGGGCCCGGCCGCGGTCGGGCACCATCGCATCGCCGTGCCCACGGGTACGCCGTACGCCCGCACGTACCGCCGTTCGTACGCCCGTCAACGCACAGGAGGCACCACCATGCGCACACCCGCCCTGCTCAGCGCGCTCGTGCTCGTCACCGGGGCCCTCCTGCTCACACCGGCCCAGGCGCAGGCCCAAGCCCGAGCCCAGACCCAGACCCAGACCCAGGCTCCGACGCAGACGCAGACGCAGGCTCCGGCGCCGGTCACCGTCGCCAAGATCAGCCACGCCACGGCGACCTCGATGTTCCGGCAGGCCGGCATCACCTGGTCGTCCTCCGGCAACTGCGCGGACCGCTCCAACCCCACCTGCACGTCCTTCGACCAGCTGAACCTCGCGACCGCCCAGGCCGCCCAGGTCCTCAAGGGGGCAAGTGGCTGCGCCCTGAACATCACCGGCGGGACCGAGACCGGGCACGCGAACGGCACGTACTCGCACTGGAACGGCTACAAGATCGACGTGGCCAAGGCCACCTGCGTAGGCAACTACATCAAGAACACCTTCACCTACATCGGCCTGCGCGGCGACGGCGCCCCGCAGTGGCGGTCCGGCTCGGGCAACGTCTACACCGACGAGGGCAGCCACTGGGACGTCCTGTACTACAACTGCGGTGGCTGCTGAGGCCGGTGGCCGTCGTATCCTTCCGGTCGTGCCGCTGCCGTGAGGCCGGTGCCCCCTGCCCGACGACACCGTGAAGGTGATGCACGTGAGCGCGATCAGTATCGGACAGGCCGTGGTCCTGGGCGTGGTCGAGGGCGTGACGGAGTTCCTGCCCGTCTCCTCGACCGGACACCTGAAGATCACCGAGGGCCTGATGGGGATTCCGGTCGACGACAAGAGCGTGGTCGCGTTCACCGCCGTCATCCAGGTGGGGGCCATCGCCGCCGTCCTCGTGTACTTCTTCAAGGACATCGTGCGGATCGTGTCCGCCTGGGGACGGGGCCTGGCCAACCGGGAGGAGCGCTACCACCACGACTACAAGTTCGCCTGGTGGGTCATCTACGCCACGATCCCGATCGTGGTCGTCGGACTGGCGGCGAAGCCGCTGATCGATGGCCCGCTGGCCTCGTTGTGGGTGGTGGCGGGCTCGCTGATCGTCGGCAGCGGCCTGATGTGGGCGGCCGACCAGATGAGCCGGCACAAGCGCGGGGAGGACGACATCTCGCTCAAGGACGCCATGCTCGTCGGTTCCTCGCAGATCCTCGCGCTGCTCTTCCCCGGTTTCTCCCGTTCCGGAGCGACCATGTCCACGGGTCTGATCCTGGATCTCGAACGGGTCGCCGCCACCCGGCTGTCGTTCTTCCTCGGCATCCCGGCCCTCACCGGCGCGGGCCTGTACGAGCTCAAGGACGCGGTCGGCGCCGGAGTGAGCGCGGCCCCGCTCGTGGTGGGGACCCTGGTGTCGTTCGTCGTCGCCTACGCCTCCATCGCCTGGCTGTTGAAGTTCGTGGCCAAGCACTCGTTCAACGCCTTCGTGGTTTACCGGATCGTGATCGGCGTGCTGCTGTTCGGTCTGCTGGGCACGGGCGTCCTGCACGCCTGATCCGGCCACGTGTCCGGTACGGAAGGAGACCTCATGCGGGACGGTGGTTCGGTCGCGGTGATCGGGGGGTCCATCGCGGGCTGCGCGTTCGCCTCGGCCGCCGTACGGGCCGGCGCGGACGAGGTGGTGGTGCTGGAGCGGACCCTCGGGCGCCTGGAGGACCGGGGGCTGGGGCTGTGCGTCCACGACGAGCGGGCCGTCGAACTCCGGGCGACCGGCGCGCTGCCCACCGGGATCGCCGCGCACCGGCTGGTGCGGCGCAGGTGGGTGGTCCGGGACCCCGGAGCCGAAGCCGACCAGGCCGGGCGGGTGTTCTGGGAGCAGCCCTTCCCCTTCCACTCCTACCACTGGGGGCTGTTGTGGCGCGGGCTGCGGGAGGCGCTGCCCGCCTCCGTGGTCTACCGGCAGGGCGAGACGGTCACGGGGGTCGCGGCGGCCGGTGACCGGGCCGAGGTCCGGCTGGCGGAGGGCGCCGCGGAGCGGTTCGGCCTGGTCGTCGGCGCCGACGGCTACCGCTCGGTGGTGCGCCGGGCGGTGTGCCCGGAGTCCCGTCCGCACTACGCCGGTTACGTCTGCTGGCGCGGCCACCTCGACGCCGGGAGGCTGGCGGCGGTCGACGCGGCTGCGGGCCGGCCCGGGGAGTCGGGGGCCTGGAGCGACGCGGTCACCACCGTCTGCTTCCCGGGCGGCAGTTGCGTGATCTACCGGATTCCCGGGCCGGACGGTCCCCGGGTCAACTGGGTGCTCTACGCCGCTCCGCCGCGGGCCGGTGCGCCGGGAGCCGGTGCGCCGCGCCTGGACGACCCGACGAGCTTTCCGCCCGGGCAGGTGGCCGGGGAGTCGGCCGCCCACCTGGAGGCCCTGCTGGAGCGGGAGTTCCCGCCGTACTGGGCCGAGGTGCTCCGCCTGACGGAGCCCGAGCACACCCTCGTCCAGCCCATCTACGACCTGGAGACCCCGCGCATCGCCTCGGGGCGTTTCCTTCTGGGCGGCGACGCGGCCACCGTGGTGCGGCCGCACAACACCAGCGGGGCGGCCAAGGCCCTCCAGGACGCCGACGCGTTCGAGAGCGCCTGGCGCGGGGCGGCTTCCCCGGCGGAACTGCTGCGCGCCTACGAGCGGGCGCGGGGCCCGGCGGGGCGGGAGCTGGTCGCGCTGGCCCGCAGGCTCGGGCGGGCCCAGGTCGAGCGGACCCCGCCGTGGGCCGCGATGACCGGGGCCGATGTGGCGTCGTGGTGGCGGGAGCAGCTCGCGGGCGCGCCGGGCATCGGCGGCCAGGCCACCGTCCCGGCCGGCCCGCCCTCCTGAGACGGGCGCCCCGGCCGCGCCACCCGCGCGCCGGGGGCCCGGCGGGGCCGCTCCCGCCCGCGTACGGCCATCCGGTGGAAGCCCTCATCCCTGGGGGGGAATCACCGGCCCCCGGCCCATCCGCGGCGGCCGCGATGCCGAAGCGAGGAGTGCGGGCCCGGTCGGGGCCGCACGGCGCGTCGTACGGGCGGGCCGTCGAGCAAGACCCAGGGAGCCATCGCATGACGCGTGTCCTCAAGAGCCTCGCCCTCGCCTTCGCCGCGGGCGCCGTCGTGGTCGGCGGTGCCTCCCTGGCATCGGCCGACGCCGGTGCGCAGGGCATCGCCGCCAACTCGCCCGGTGTCCTGTCCGGCAACCTGATCCAGGTCCCGATCCACATCCCGGTCAACGTGTGCGGCAACTCCGCCAACGTCATCGGGCTGCTGAACCCGGCGTTCGGCAACACCTGCGTCAACGGCTGAGACCGGTCCTGACGGACCGGGTTCCTCCGGCCCGGCGCCCTCACGAGGTGGCGCGGGCCGGATGATCCGCCGGGCGGGCGGGGAGTGTGTCCTCACTCCCGTCGCACGCTCGCGCCCGGTGGGTCCGCGCGGGTGACGGCTGTCGGCTCCGCCACCCGCGCGTCCCCGGCCCCCGCCGGACCGGCGTGCGCGGCAGCGGGGTCCCCGGCGAGGGCGGCGAGCTGGGTGCGCGAACGGACGCCGAGCTTGCGGTAGATGCGGCTCAGCATGCCCTCGACGGTCTTCACCGAGAGGAACATGTGCCGCGCCGCGTCCTGGTTGGTGGCGCCCCGGCGCACGAGGGCGGCCAGGCGCGCCTCGGACTCCGTGAGGCCGGTGCCCGCGGGCGCCGGTCCGGGAGCGGGGGCTCCGGCGGCAGGGATCGCTGACGGCCGCCGGGCGGTGGTCCCGGCGCGGGCGAGGAGTTCCCGGGTGAGGTCCTGCCAGGGCAGGGCTCCGGTCTCCTCGAACACGGCGAGCGCCGTCTCCCAGGCCGTACGGGCCGCGGCCTGGCGGCGCCGGGACCGCTCGACCCGGCCCAGGGCGAGCAGCGTTCGGGCCCGTTCGAGGGGCAGGCCCAGCCGCTCGAACCCGGTGGCCGCGCGGCGGAGGCAGTCGGTGGCCTCGTCGGTGCCGGAGGCCCGGATCCGGGTGCGGGCGAGCAGGATGCCGCGGGCGCGGGTCAGTGCGGCTCCCGTGCCGTGCCGCTCCCCCGGCGGCCCGAGAAAGTCCTGGGTGCGGTCCAGTACGTACCGGGCCCGGGTCAGCAGACCCGCGTGCGCGAAGGCCTCGACCGCGTCGGGCTGCCAGCGGAACATGCCGGGCTCCGCGGAGGGCGCGCTCCCCTCGGCTTCGTCGACGGCCGCCAGCGCCGCCGCGGCCCCGGCGATCTCCCCGGTGTGCAGCAGCACCGCGCCGGTGATCCAGAGGTTGCGTACGACGTAGAGCCCGTCGCCCTCCTCGCGCGAGGCCCGGGCCCCGCACGCGGCGGTGCGCAGGGCCGCGGCGAACGAGCCCGCGGCGCTCTGGGTCAGGGCCGCCGTGTACCAGGCGGGGCCCATGGACAGCGCCGCGGCGGTGGAGCGGCGTACCGCCTGATCGGCCCACGCGAGCGCCGGGGCGCAGGCGCCGAGGCGGACGTCGACCTCGGCGAGGCTGCGCCAGATGTCGACCAGGTCCTCGGCCTCCCCCTCGTGCTCCGCGAGCGCGAGCAGCGGGGTCAGCCGCTCCCGGGCCTCGTGGAGGCGGTCGTCGAAGACGGCGTGGCGGGCGGCGAGGTACTGGGCGCTGTTGCGGATGCCGGACTGCTGGGCGGGGATCCCGAGGGCGAGGGCCTCGGCGAGGGTGCGCGGAGCGTCGTCCACGGCGAGTACGCGTTCCATCCGGGCCCGCATGGTCAGGGCGGCGGCTTCCAGCGGGCGGTCACCGCCGGTGCGGGCCAGTTCGGCGGCCCGGGCGGCCGCGCGCAAGGCCTGGGCGGGAGCCCCGTGGGCGATGTTGGCGGCGATGGCGGCCCGGAGTTCGACGGCGGCGAGCAGGTCGGGGTGGCCGGAGGCGAGTTCGCGGCAGCGGGCCAGCAGCGGCTCGACGCCCGCGAGGGCCTGGCCGTGTGCGTCGACGAGGGCGAGGAGGGCGGCGACCTGGTGCGCCGGTTCCGCCCGGGCGGCGAGGACGGCGTCGGCGGCCTGCCGGGCGATGTCGGTGGCCCCGGCCGCCGCGGCTTCCCGGGCCGAGGCGGTCAGCCTGCGCACGCGCGGTCCGGCCCGGTCCAGCGGGGTGATCTCGGCGGCGAGCAGGAGCAGTTCGGCCGCCAGGGCCCGCTCCCCCGCGTCGCGGGCCACGGCCGCGGCGAGTTCGGTGTCCTCCGCGAGGCCCTGGTCGGGGCCGTCCTGGGCCAGAGCCCGGTGCCGCGCCTCGTGTACGGGGTCCCCCACGGCCCGGGCCAGGGTGCGGTGCGCGGCCGTGCGCAGGCTCCGGTCCTCGCAGCGGGCGGCGGCCTCGGCGAGCGCGGCGGCGGCGAACCGCACGGCGGGGCCGCCGCCAACGGGTCCGGCGCTCACGCGACCGGTGCTCACGGGGCCGGCGCGCAGCACCCCCGCCTCGACGGCCTGGGCCAGGTGCTCCTCCGCGTCGGGGCGACCGGCCCGCAGCAGCAGGGCGGGCGAGGGACTGCTGGTCAGGGCGGCCAGGGTGAGGGTGCGGCGGGCGGGCGCGGTGAGGGTCTCCCGGAGCCAGGCGCCGGCGGCGGCGACGGCTTGGGGCGGCATGACCGGGCGGTGCCGTGCCGACGGGGGCAGCCGGGCGAGGGCCGCGCAGGAGACGGCGGTCAGCAGCCGGTGGCCCCCGCAGTGGCGGTGCAGCGGCGCGGCCCAGCGGGTGGGCAGGCCGTGCACGTCGAGCAGTGCGGCGGTCTCCTCCGCGTCGAACGGGGCGATGTCCAGCTGGGGCGGGTGTCCGCCGAGCAGCCGGGCGGCGGCGTGGGCCCGGCCGTGGGTGCGTTCGGTCACGACCGCGAGGAGGCGGGGCGCGGGCAGGGTGCGCAGGGCGTAGCCGAGGGCGTCCGCGCTGGCGGGGTCGAGCCACTGGACGCCGTCCACGGCGAGCACGTGGTCGCGGGCGGCGAGCAGGGCGGTCAGCGCGAGGCGGACCGGGAGCCGGTCCTCGGCGGTGGGAGGACCGTCGGCGCCGCGGTGCAGCAGCCGGTCCACCAGACGGGCCTGCTGCGGGGGGAGGGCGCCGAGGTCGGCCGGGGTGCGGGACGAGAGCATCTGGGCGAGCGCGCCGTAGGGATGGTCCTGGTCTCCCTCGGTGGTGGTGATGCGCAGCAGGCCGCAGGCGGGCGTGGTGAGGACCCTGGGCAGGATCCCGTCGAGGAGGGTGGTCTTGCCCGCCCCCCAGGCCCCCGCCAGGGCGACCCGCCCCCCGGACCGCAGCGCCCGGGCGGCCGCGCCCACGCCGCCGTCCGGCTCCGTCGGCCCGCCGCCGCTGTCCGCCTCGAACCTCACGAGAGCGCACGCTAGGCCCCCCGCGTCCCGACCACAACGCCCGTGCGCAGGAAGGCCGGAACCCCAGGGTTTACCCCGGTGCGCAGGCGTTCCCGGTGGGGCGAGCGGGCGACCGACGGTACGGGCGCCCCTGGCGGGCGGGGACGGCCGTGGTCCGCTCTCGCGGGTCGGCCGCGTCGGGCGGGGCGGCCGTGGCGTTACGGAAGGCCGGGTCAGGCGCGGGGGGCGCGGGTTCAAGCGCGGGCAGCGCGGGTTCAGGCGCATGTTCAGGCGCATGTTCAGACGCGAGGGATTCCTCGGATGCCTTCAACCACCCCGTGGCGGAAGCCTGTTGGGCATCCCCAGGCATCGGATTCACGGGTCCCCCGCGGGTCCGGCCTCCGTACCGGTCCACCTCACCGGTACGCCCCCCACGAAGGGAACCTCATGCACTCTCTGCCAACCCGGCCCCTGTGGGCCGTCGTCGCGGCCGCCGTCGGCGTGGCCGTCGCCCTCGGGGGGCCGGGGGCGCTGCCCGCCCGGGCCGCGCCCTCCGTCTCGCCCGAGGTGCTTCAGGCCATGCGGCGCGACTTCCGGCTCTCGGAGGGCCAGGTGTACGACCGGGTCACCGACGAGGCCGCCGCCGCACGGGCGGCCACCCGGGTCAGGGGCCGGGTCGGTGACCGTATCGCCGGGCTGTGGTTCGACCCGGCGTCCGGCACGCTCAACGCGGCGGTCGCCAATGACACGGACGCGGCGCTGGTCCGCGAGGCCGGAGCGGTGGCCCACCGGGTGCGCTACGGCCGCGCCGAACTCGACGCCGCGGCGCGGGAGGTGACCCGTACCGTGGGCAAGGGCGTGCCCGGGGTGGTCTCCTGGGGTCCGGACGACCGCAACGACCGTATCGAGATCACCCTCGACCGCGCGGCGGCGGACCCTTCCGCGACGGCGTACGTCGACGCCTTCGTGGCCCGGATCGCCGCCCTCGGGCCGATCGCGCACATCAGTGAGAGCGCCGACAGCCCGCGCCAGCAGTCGGACGTCGTCGGCGGGGAGAAGTGGATACCGGGGACGGAGAGCCCCTGTTCCATCGGGTTCCCCGTCACCCGCACCAGCGGCGGCACCAAGGCCTTCCTGACCGCCGGTCACTGCACCAACGACGCCGACCAGGCCGCCTACGGCAAGGACGGCAGCCGGGTCGGCACCTCCAACCGGAACGGCGTCGGCAGCGTCAACGCGCGGGAGGGGGACATGGGCATCGTCGATGTGGACCAGGCCGGGTGGAACGTCGTACCGACCGTGTCCGGCTACGGGCAGGGCGACGTCACCGTCACCGGCTCCGCCGAGGCGGTCGTCGGCACCGCGGTATGCCGGTCCGGGCAGACCACGGGGATGCGCTGCGGCGAGGTCACCAAGGTCAACCAGAGCGTCGACTACGGCAATGTGGTCATCGAGGGGCTGTCCTACACCAGCACCTGTTCCGCGGGGGGCGACTCGGGCGGCTCCTACGTCGCCGCGACCGGCGGCAAGGCGGTCGGCCTGCATTCCGGCGGGGGCAGCGCCACCTGCACCTCCGGCAGCGGAGAGAAGTTCACGATCTTCCAGCCGGTCAACGAGGCCCTGGCCACGTTCGGCGCGAGCCTGGTCACTTCGAACCCGCAGCCCGGCGCCGTCACCGTCGCCGCCGTCTCCGCGCAGAGCGGCGTCGTGGGGAGCGCGGTCGAACTGAAGAACAGCGCGGAGGGCGGCGCCGCCCCCTACATCTGGTCCGCCTCCGGGCTGCCCGCCGGGCTGTCGATCGCTGCGGCGACGGGCACGGTCACCGGAACGCCGACCACTGCCGGAACCTCCCACGTGACCGTCACCGCCACCGACCGGGCGGGCGCGACCGGTGCGGCGGCCTTCACGTGGACGGTCACCACGGTCACCGGGTCCAGCCCGACGCTGCGGGACCCGGGCCAGCAGGTCGCCTACATCGGCAAGCCGGTCAGCCTCGCCCTCCAGGCGAGCGGCGGGACCAAGCCGTACGTGTTCAAGGCCGTCGCTCTGCCCTCCGGCCTGAGCGTCGACCCCGCCACCGGGGTCGTCAGCGGCTCCCCCACCACCTGGGGCTTCGGCGGCAGCACCCTCACCGTGACGGACGCGGCGGGCAAGTCGGCCGTGGCGCAGGTCGCTTGGAACGTCTACTTCTGATCCCAGGACGTCCAGGAGGCGGACCGGCCTGCGCCCCCGGCCGCGTGCCGGGGGCGCAGGCCGTCGCTCACGCCAGGAACTCCGCCACGACAGCGGCGAAACCGTCGGCGTCGTCGAGCCACGGGAAGTGTCCCGCCCCGGGCTGGACGACGTACCGGGCGTGCGGGAAGAGGTCCGCCACCGCCGCCATCGCGCCGGGCGGCGAGTTGAGGTCGAACTCCCCGGCGAGCACGAGGACGGGCGCCGCGTGCCGGGCCAGCGCCGCGCGGGTCGTGTCCGGGGCGAATGCGCCCTCGGCCGCGAAGACGGCGGCGGCCTCGTTGTTCTTCCGGCCCTCCTCCGCCTTCCGGTGGGCCCGCGCCGTCTCGTCCCAACGCCCGTAGAAGAAGGGCGCGACGGCCCGCGGGCCGCCTTCGGGCATCCGGCCCGCCATCAGCTCCTCCAAGGCCGCGAAGGCCTCCGGGAACCACGGCTCGTCCTTGCGCAGCAACGCCGTGTCGCGCCGGAGGGCTCCGGTCACCTCGACCCCGACGGCCGCGACGCTCGGCGTGATGAGCGCGAGCCTGCCGACGCGTTCCGGATGCCGCTCGGTGTACCGCACGGCGAGGTTCGTCCCCGCCGAGTGCGCCAGCAGGTCGATCCGGTCCAGACCGAGGTGTACGCGCAAGGCCTCGACGTCGTCGACGAGCCGGTCGCAGCGGTACGAGGAGGGGTCCTCCGGGGTCGCCGAGCGCCCGGTGCCGCGCGGATCCAGCAAGATCAGCCGCCGGTGCGCGGCCAGCCCGCCGAGGCCTCCCAGGTACCCGCAGTCCTGCATGGGGCCGCCCGGCAGGCAGACCAGCGGGGGGCCGCCGCCGGACACGTGATAGGCCAGGAGGGTGCCGTCGGGGGCGGGGAAGGCAGGCATGGGGCGAACCATGCCAGCGGCGCCCCGACACGGCAACCGCTTTACCGGCGGGGCGGGCAGGGGCGGCGCGGGGCGCGAGCGCGGGCCGTGGAGCGCGAGCGGGGGCCCACTCACCGCGCCCTTCGGCACGGGCCCGGACGCGGGCCGTCTGACGTGCGACTTCGCCGACAGGCCCGACAGGCCCAGCAGGCGGAACCATATATTCCGTTTCCTGGAGTACGGTCGACGGCACGGGCAGCCATGGCGGCCCATGCCTCCCCCGGAAGATCACAGGAGCGACCATGCCCGACAGCGAGATCCT
The DNA here is from genome assembly GCF_030063135.1 of Streptomyces sp. G-G2. GTDB lineage: Bacteria > Actinomycetota > Actinomycetes > Streptomycetales > Streptomycetaceae > Streptomyces. Next base: position 11,769 of record NZ_JASISO010000050.1, on the reverse strand, counting down.
CGGACCCGTCATCGCCTCCCGCACGCTCGAGGCGGTCCCGGAGAGCGGCCCCTCCTTCCCCGTCTCCCTCCAGCTCGGCACCCCGCGCCCGGACGCGGAGGCGGACGGCGACTGGATCTGCCCCTGCCGGATCGAGGGCCTCGACGATTCGACCGTGTACGAGATCCACGGCGTGGACGGGCTGCAAGCCGTCAGCATCGCCCTCAGCGTGCTCCAGACCCAGCTCGAACACACGGCCAGGGCCAGCGGGCTCACCTTCACCTGGGGCGGGGAAACCGGCCTGACGGCTGCCCAGACATCCCCGTAGGGCTGCCCGTCGCGCGCGGCCGCCGGTGCTCCGGTGCGCCGGTCCTACAGTCCGCCGGTGCACCGGACCGCCGGTCCTACGGCAGGGGCTCGCCGCGCGCCGTGAGCCAGAGGCCGTACCACTCCTCGTGCGTGAGGTCGGGTTCCCGGCGCGCGGCGTCGCGGCAGGCCCGGATCCGCTCCGGGCGTCCGCTGCCCACGACGGGGGCGATCCGGGCCGGGTGGCGCTGCAGCCACCACAGCACGACGGTCTCCGGCGTCGTGCCCTTCGCCTCAGCGAGCGACCGCACCAGGTCGGCTGTCGCCCGCTGACGCTCGGTCTCCTCGCGTCCGGTGAACCGGCCCTGGGCCAGCGGGCCCCACGCCTGGAGGCGGACGCCGTGGTTCAGGCAGTGCTCGACCGTCCCGGCGGGGAAGCCGTTCGCGGCGGCCCCGGCCGTGTTGACGAGTACGCCGTCCTCCAGCCAGGCCCGCCGGTCCAGGCTCATCTCCAGCTGGTTGACGGCGAGGGGAAAGTCCAGGTGGGCCTGGAGGCGGGCGATCTGCGGGCCGTTCATGTTCGATACGCCGAACTCCCGGACCAGGCCCCGCTCCCGGAGCGTGCTGAGTGCGGCGGCGGTGTCGGCCGGGTCGGCCAGCGGGTCCGGGCGGTGCAGGAGCAGCACGTCCAGTGCGTTCGTGCGCAGCCGGGCGAGGCTCTCCTCGACCCGCTGGAGGATGCTCGTACCGCGCAGGTCGTAGTGGCCGGGCCGGTCGCCGTCGGCCAGCCGGATGCCGCACTTGGTCTGCAGGGTGACGCGTTCGCGCAGCCCCGGGGTGCGGCTCAGCACCTCACCGAAGACGGCTTCCGCCTTGCCGTGCCGGTAGATGTCGGCGTGGTCGAACACGGTGATGCCGCTGTCCAGGGCCGCTTCGATCACCGCCTCGGCCTCGTCGATGTCGGCGGGCCGGTAGGGATCGGTGTCCCAGCTGCCGCCGAGTGCCATGCATCCGTACACGAGCCGGGCGGTGCCGACGGTGTCGGGCGGGGTGTCTGTGACCGTGATCGCCATGGCGTCCACCCTACGGTCCCCGCTGATCGGGAGGTGTCGAGGAGGGCCTCCCGGACCGCGTCGGCGCCGTGGAGAGGAGCAGGGCCGCTTGGAGGCCCGCGTCCCTCGCCTCGCTTTCGGTTCGGCGCAGCGTCAGGCCGAAAAGCGCGGTGCGGAACCGGCCCAGGGACAGGGCCAGTTCGATCCCGGCGTAGGAGACCTCGACCGACCAGGGTTCGCCGTCGTCCAGCCACGACGCGAGGTGGCCCGCCAGACGCGGGGCGTGTCCTCCCGGTCCGCGCACCGTGCCGAACAGGGCGCCCGCGCGGGCCGTATCGCGGGCCAGTGCGGCGGCGAGGGCCTGGGCGTCGGCCGCCGGGAACTCGACCCGGGCGGGCCGCGACCAGGACTCCTCGGCGGCGCGCCGGAACCCGTCGGTGTGGAAGGCGGGCAGCGCACCGAGGCGCAGGGCGGCCAGCTCGGCCACGGGGAACCCGCCGCGTACGCGCGCCCGTTCCTCCGGGCCACGCCCGGCCAGCTGGGCGGCGTAGGACCGCAACGGCGCGTCGGTGGCTGGTCCCGGCAGGAGGGCGGGCGGCGGCAGGGGCGCTCCGTACGGCGGGACCCGCAGCCGGGGGTCGGGCGGCCAGAGCCCGGGGTCGGCCGACGGGAGCCGGGTGAGGGTGTCGGCCAGCCCCGCTTCGAGATCCAGTACGTCCTCCAGCGCGGCGGCCAGCTCGTGGTCGGCGTCGACGAGCCCGCGGGTCGCGGCCTCCTCGCCGGGTGCGTCCAGCAGGCGGCTCACCGAGCGCAGGGTCCGGCGCACCTCGGCCGCCGGGAAGAGCAGTTCGTAGCCGATCTCACCGGGGGTCAGCGAGGCCATCGTCAGGGCGACCACCCGGCGTTGCCGCACACCCAGGCCGTCCAGCCGCTCCTGGACCGCCCGCCATCGGGCGGGCAGCGACGCGTCGCCGACGGGGGCCGGCAGCAGTGGCCGGCCCCTCTCGGGTGCCTCGGCGGGCGAGGCGTCCCGGGCGGCCGCCCGCTCCAGTCCGCCGAGGGCGGTGTGCGCGCGATGGAACGCGGCGAAACCCGCCAACACGCCTCCCTGGAACGGGTATCCGGACCGGATCACGCCATCCGCACGGGCGGCGACCGTGAAGGGGCGGCCGGCGGGCAGGGCCGCCCGCTCGACGCCGGTGCGGGACCGACGGGCGGGGCCGGGGGCTGGGCCGGGGCGGCGTATCGGCCGCCCCCAAGTGGGCGGCCCGGCCGACTGCGTGCGGGGGGCGCCAACGTCAGGAAACGTTCGCCCCGTCGCGACGCCACGGGGCGCGGGGGCGGGCGCCGACGAGCCGCACGGGCGGGGGACGGCCCGCGGCGGACCGGGCGGGAATCGGCCAAAGGCGTTCGGTTGCCGGACGCGCACTCACCGAAAGGTATAGACCACTGCTACGTTGACTCGGCAGACCGCGCAGTCCTTGACCACCCGTCCGAGGAGAAGCCATGTCCTCCCCTTCGCGGGGTGGCGGCCCGGCCGTCACGCCCAAGTACCAGCGGATCGCGGCAGCGCTGCGGCACGAACTGGAGCGCACCGCCCACGCCCCCGGCGCCCGACTGCCCTCCGAACGCACCCTGGCCGCCCGCTACCAGGTCAACCGGCAGACCATTCGGGCCGCCCTCCAGCACCTGCGGGAGGACGGCCTCGTCGTGACCGGCCGCCGCGGCACCCGCCCGGCGGCCCACCCGCCCCGAACGCGTCCCGCGCCGGGGCCCGCGGCAGGCCCCGACGCCGGGCCGGGGGCCGGGCCGGGGGCCGGGTCCGGCCAGAACTGGCTGACGTACGTCACCGTGGCCCCTTCCCTCGCCGCCCTGCTCTCACTGCGCGGCGGTGACCGCACCCTGGTCCACCACCACCGCGCCCTCGCCCCCACGGGCGCGGTGCAGCAGCACGCCGTGACCTACCTCAGCCCGGCCGTGGTCGACGGGACGCCCGAGCTGGCGGGCTACCGCGAGCGTGCGGCCACCATGGTCCGCGACGAGGACCTGCGGCCCCTGCACCAGTGGCTGGAGCACGTGTCGGCGACCGCCCGGACCGCCGAGACGATCACCATGACCCGCACCACCCAGCCGTCGGCCCCGGCCCTGGCCTGCGGGCTGTCCGTGCGCCGCACCCTGCACGACCCCGCCGGACGGCTGCTGACCGTCACCGACCTGGCCTACCCCACCTGGGACCGGCTGATCTTCCACCGCGACCGCCCGTCCCCGGGTTTCTTCATCAACTAGTGCCGCGTCAGGCAACGTTCGCCCCGTCGCGACGCCCCGGGCGCTGCCGATCCACCGTGCGCGCCGTCGCGTTCACATCACCCCGCGGGTACGGAACTGGACGCTGATCCGGGGGCCGACGGCGCGCACGGTCTTCGGAACCGCGTGCTCCATGGTCCGCTGGCAGGAGCCGCCCATCACCACGAGGTCCCCGTGCCCCAGCGGAAGCCGCAGCAGCGTGGGGCCGCCCGCGCGCGGGCGGATCGCGAGGTCGCGCGGGTCCCCGACCGAGAGGATGGCCACCATGGTGTCCTCGGTGGCACTGCGGCCCGTGCGGTCCCCGTGCCAGGCGACGCTGTCCCGGCCGTCGCGGTAGAGGCACAGCCCGGCCGTGACGAAGGGTTCGCCCAGTTCGGGGGCGTAGTGCCGGGTCAGGGCGGCCCGCGCCTCGGTGAGGACGGGGTCCGGCAGGGAGTCCTCGGGCCGGTAGAAGGCGAGCAGCCGGGGGACCTCCACCTCACGCTCGTACATCTGACGGCGCTCGGCCCGCCACGGCACGTCGGCGGCCAGGCGCTCGAAGAGGGCGTCCGCCCCGGTCAGCCAGCCGGGCAGGTGATCGGCCCAGGCTCCGGCGCCGAGCGAGGTGCGCCGCAGCCCGACGAGCGGTCCGAGCGCGCTCTCGTCGGTCTGGTCGAACAGGGATCCCTGGAGGGCGTGCATGCACACCAGCCTACCCCGCTATCCGAACACCTGCTCGATTACCGCCACCACCTCGGCATCTCCCTAAGTGGCGCTCCGCCCGGCCGGAGCGCCGACGCGCGTCCGGACGAGCGTCCGCAGCATCGCCGCGCCCGCCACCACCGCGCAGACATGCAGCGCCGACGCGACGGCGAGGTTCTCGGGCAGGCGGATGCCCGCGGGCCGCGCCCACGCCAGGTACAGGGTGAGCGGCAGCTTCCAGCCGCTCCACGCGAACAGCGAGCCCGACCCGACCCACCCGAACACCAGCGGCAGCCAGCGGGGCAGCCGGGCGGGCCGCGCCCGGGCGACCGCCCAGACGGCGGCGGATCCGGCGAGCGCCCAGCATCCCGAGATGGCTTCCAGCACGTACCAGTCGGTGTTCCGCTCGGCCGGGTGCGCGATTCCCCTCGCACCCCCGAGCCCCCAGAGGAGCCAGACCACCCCGAGCGCCGCCCCGACGACGGCCTCCCACGGCGGCGCCGCGCGCGGGCCGCCGTCGCCGACCCTCCCGGTGAACGCTTCCGGCCACCGCCGCCGCATGTGGGCGGGGACCGCCAGGGCCAGCCCCAGCCCCATCCCCAGGAAGCTGAACTGGACCAGTACGCCCTCCCAGACCGGCATGGCCGGGTCCGCACCGCCGCCGCCCGAGCCGCCGCCCGCGTCCCGGAGCACGTCGACCAGGCCGAGTCCGGCGAACGGCAGGATCGAGACGAGGAACCCCGACCCCACCCAGGCGCAGAACGCGACCAGCGCCCCCGGTATGCGCATCCCCCACGGCCGCACCAGCGCCAGCGCCAACGCGGTCCCGATCGCGGCCATCCCGACCGTGACGGTGTTGAGCACCACCCATTCGGCCATGCCGAACCCGGCGCCGACCGGCAGCACCCCCACCAGCGAGCCGATCACCCACGAGACCTTGATCAGCAAGTACGGCAGCAGTACCCACGCCGCCCCGTAAGCCGCTCTCCGCCCGACCCGGTCCCACCGCCCCGCCCCATCCACCCGAATTCCCCTTCCATCAGCAGGAATTCCATCCTCGGGACCTCGGAGACCGGCCACATCCCCCGCCAGGGGCAGTCCCTCCCCCGGACGGGGGAGGGACTGCCCCTGGCGGGGTGAGCAGCCTCGCGATCACGTACGCTCGGCGGATGGCGAAGTATTTCGATGTGCACCCCGAGAACCCCCAGCAGCGCACGATCGGCAGCATCGCCGACAGCATCCGCGGGGGCTCGCTCGTCGCGTACCCCACGGACTCCTGTTACGCGCTGGGCTGCCAGCTGGGCAATACGGACGGCGTCAGCCGGATCCGCTCGATCCGCGGGCTCGACGACCGTCATCACTTCACCCTGGTGTGCCAGAACTTCGCGCAGCTGGGTCAGTTCGTCTACGTCGACAACGACGTCTTCCGCGCGATCAAGGCGGCCACCCCCGGCAGCTACACCTTCATCCTCCCGGCGACGAAGGAGGTGCCGCGCCAGCTCCAGCACCCGAAGAAGAAGACCGTCGGTGTCCGCATCCCCGACCACGTCGTCACCCAGGCCCTGCTCGCGGAACTCGGCGAACCGCTGCTGTCCAGCACACTGCTGCTGCCGGACGAGCCGGAACCGATGACCCAGGGCTGGGAGATCAAGGACCGGCTGGACCACGTCCTGGACATCGTCGTCGACTCCGGTGACTGCGGGACCCAGCCCACCACGGTGATCGACTTCTCCAGTGGCGAGGCCGAGATCGTACGCCGCGGAGCGGGCGACCCCAGCCGGTTCGAGTGACGCGAACGACCTGACTACGACCCGTCGCCGTCGAGCAGCCGCTGGAGCCCGGGAGCGTACAGGTCCGCGAGCCGCTCGGGCGGCGTACGGACGCCCGCGCCGTCCGGGCGGTGCAGGCTGAGGGTCGCCCCCAGCCCCAGCAGCTGACCTGTGATCAGCTCGGCCCGCAGCTCCCGGTCCCGGCCGGTCAGGGATCCGGCCAGCCGCCCGGTGACCTGCTCACGGAACCGGTCGCGCAGCAGGGTGCGCTCGTCGTCGTTGCCCAGGGAGAAGACGACCCGCAGCAGCGGGTCCCCGCGCAGCTCGTCCCGGAGCCGGACCATGGTCAGGACGAGGTGGCGGCCGAGGGCGTCCGGCGCCGCCGCGAAGAGGGCGTCGGCGGCCGGGCGGAAGTCCGCGACGGTGTTGAACAGCTGTTCCTTGCTGCCGAACCGTTTCACGATCAGCGACGGGCTGACGCCCGCGTCGGCGGCGATGCCGCGCATCGTGACCTCGGCGTACGGGCGCAGGGTGAAGGCCCGGCGGGCCGCGCGCACGATGGCGTCCCTGCCGGTCCCCCCGGTGACGGCGCCGCCGTCGACGTCGCCGGCGCCTCTGTCGCTGTCGCGGTCGCTGTCGCGGTCGATCGCGGCTTCGGGTTCCGTCTCCGTACCGGAGTCCTCGGCGGTGGTCATGTGTTCTCCCGGGCGGCGGACGTCGTCATCGCGACGGTACCCGCCGGGCCGCTCGTCACCGGCACCCGCACCGACGGCAGGAAGAGCGTGACGACCAGGGCGGCGAGCGCCGCCCCGGCCGCGATCAGGAAGATCAGCAGGTAGGCGTGCAGGGTGGGGACGCTGCGCCCGCCCGCCATGAAGGTGACGTTCGCGAGTACGGCGGCCACCACCGCGCTGCAGCAGGCTTGGCCCACGGAACGCATCAGGGTGTTCAGGCCGTTCGCGGCCCCGGTCTCGGTGACCGGCACGGCCCGCATCACGAGCGCGGGCAGCGCCGAGTAGGCGATGGCGGTGCCGGAGGCGACCACCGTGGCGCCCGCCACGATCAGCCAGAGGCTGTGGCTGGTGAAGAAGCGGACGACGTAGCCCACCGCCATGACGGCCGCGGCGAGGGCGAGCGCCGTCCGGGGCCCGTAGGCCGCGGAGATCCGCGCCGAGACCGGGGACAGCGCCACCATGGCCAGGCCGCCGGGCAGCAGGCACAGGCCGCTGACCACGATGGAGGCGCCGAGTCCGTAACCCGTACTCGTCGGCTCCTGCACCATCTGCGCGGTGACCAGGGAGTTCGCGTAGAAGGCGAAACCGATGAGCAGACCGGCGACATTCGTCAGCAGGACGGCCGGGCGGGCCGAAACCCGCAGGTCCACCATCGGGGAGGCGGTGCGCAGCTCGTAGCGGCCCCAGAGCAGACCGATGACGAGCGAGCCGCCGAGCAGGCCGAGGGTGGACGCCGAGCCCCAGCCCCAGTCCGCGCCCTGGGTGATCGCGAGCAGCAGGCCGACCAGGGTGGCGGCGAGGCCGAGGGTGCCGACGACGTCGAAGCGGCCGGGGGTGCGCAGCGGGGATTCCGGGACGATCCACAGCACGAGCACGATGTCGAGCACGCCGAGGGCGGCGGAGGCCCAGAACATGACGTGCCAGTCGAAGTTCTCGACGACCACGGCGGCCACGGGCAGACCGATCGCGGCGCCGATGCCGAGGGTGGAACTCATCAGGGCGATGGACGGCAGGATCCGCTCGGGCGGGAGTTCGTCCCGGATGATGCTGATGCCGAGCGGGATGACGGCGAGCGCGGCGCCCTGCAGGGCCCGGCCCGCGATCAGGACGCCGATGTCGGAGGTGACCGCGCACAGCACGGACCCCGCGGTGAGCACGCCGAGCGAGGCGAGGAGCACGCGCCGCTTGCCGTACATGTCGCCCGCCCGGCCGAGCACGGGCGTGAAGACCGCGCCGGTGAGCAGGGTGATGGTGACGAGCCAGCCCGCCGCGCCCCGGCTGCCGCCGGTGAGGTCCGGGATGTGCGGGAGGAGCGGGACGACCAGGGTCTGCATGACGGCGACGACCGCGCCGCAGAACGCGAGGACGGGGACGATCGGGCGCGGCGCCCGGGCAGCGCCCGGTCCGGGTATCGGCGCGGGGGTCGGGGCGGACTTCGCGGCGGTCATGCGGCTCCAGACGCGGGAGGCGGGTGCGGGACCCGCAGAGGGGTGTCCAAGCGTTCACCCCCACGGTAAACGCTTGTGCACCCCACTGTCTCCCCCGCGTCCCGCACGCGGCCTCCCGCGCCGGGAAAGGCCGGCGGGCGAGAGGAACCGACGGCGGGCCGCACTCCCCGGCGAGGGGCTGATGTTCCTGCAGGCGCGGCCCCGCGCACGCCTCGGCGCGACGCGCCCTTCCGGATGATCACCCGATGTCCGTGACGCCCCCGGAGTCGGGTACGAGGAACAACTCGTCCGCGTAGCACCACGCCCAGCTCTCGCCCGGCTCGGCCGAGCGGGCCAGGGCGTGGCCGGAGGTGTCGGCGTGCGCCCACGCGTGTCGGCCCGGCGAGCTGTCGCAGCAGCCGAGGTGCCCGCACAGCAGGCACGCGCGCAGGTGCACCCAGGCGCCGCCGGAGGCCAGGCACTCCGCGCAGCCCCCTGCGGGCTCGGCGGGCGGCTCGGCGGGCAGCGCGGCGAGGTGGCCGCAGTTCGCCTCCCTCGCCCGCCCCGCGTCCGGGGCCACCCGCCATCCGCCCGGCCCCGCGCCCCGCCCCGCGCCCGGTCCCCCGTTCACTCCCGGCTCCGGTCCGCGAGGACCTCCCGCGCGGCGCGGGCACCCGACGCCAGGGCGCCCTGGAGGGACCCGGTGGCCCGGTGGTCCCCGCACACGTACACCCCGGGGGTGGCGGTACGGCTGGTCCGGCTGAGGGTCCAGGGCGCCGTCATCGCGGGCAGCGCGCCGGGGACCGTCAGGGCGCCGACGCGTTCCCAGTCGGCGGTGTCCGTTCCGTAGACCTCGGCGAGCACCGGCCGCAGCGCGGCCTCCCGGCCGGGACCGTCCGCGCCCAGCACCGAGGTCGAGACCAGGGCCCGGCCGTCGGTGGAGTAGGTGGACGCGACCTCGGTCAGTACGCAGGTGTTGAGGAAGCGGCGCCGTGCGTCCACGAGCAGGGTCGGCTCGCGCAGCGGGGACCGCGCGGTGGCGTGGTGGTAGGTGGTGACCGTCCGCGTCGGGACGGGCGCCGCGCCGGGGACGAGCGCGCCCGCGGTGTCCGTGTCGGTGGCGACGACGACCGCCGAGGCGTCGCGGAAGGTTCCGTCGGCCAAGGTGACCCCGGTGGGCGAGAGGGCCGTCACCCGGGTGCCGAGTTCGACCCGGCCCGGTGGCAGTGCGGCCGCGAGCTGCCGGGGGACGGCGCCGATCCCCTCGGCGGGCAGGGTGAGGGTGCCCCGGACCATGCTGCGCCACGTGAGGTGGAACATCCGGCTGGACGTCTCCAGCTCGTCCTCCAGGAAGACCCCGGCGAGGAAGGGCCGCAGCAGACCGTCGACGACGGCGGCCGGGACTCCCCAGCGCGCGAGTTCCGCCCGGGTCGTGCGCTCCGGGAGCCGTTTGAGGACGCGGGCGGGCAGGAGGGTGTCGGCGGCGCTGAGCGCGGCGACCGCCGCGAGGCCGCGCGGGGGCACCCGGCCCCCGGTGAGGGACCGCAGGGCGTCGGCGGGCCTGCGGGTCGGGTCGGCGAACCGGGCACGGCCGCCGCCGTCGGTGTGGACGAGTACGCCGGGGGTGAAGGGCCGAAGGCGCAGCCGGGCGAGTGAGAGGCGGCGTTTGACCTGCGGATAGGAAGTGTTGAACACCTGGAACCCGCGGTCGAGCAGGAACCCTTGGTGGTGGTCCGTGCGCATCCGGCCGCCGACCTCGTCGGCCGCTTCCAGCACGGAGACGGTCAGTCCGGCCCGTACCAGGTCGAGTGCGCAGCCCAGCCCGGCCGCGCCGGCGCCGACCACGATGACGGGGCCGCGCCTGTCCGCACCACTGCTCATGAGTACCTCCGTACGCCGTACCGCTGGTCCCCTCGGGTTCTTCGGCGGAACGGGCCGCCTCGGATGCGGGCGAGGTGTCGTCGAGCGGTGTCGTCAAACGGTCATCGTCCGATGAAGGTCCCATCATCTCGCGCCGCGACGATCTGGCTGTCGCGAGCAGTGATCACGCAGGAGGCCTGATGGCGCCCAGGGCGCGCAAGAACCAGTCTGGAGGCGGGGCCGGACCGGAAGCCCGTGCCCGGGCCGTCGGCAGGCGCCACGTGCTGGTCGCCGGGGCGGTCGCGCTCTGCGCCGCCGCCATCGGGTCCCTCGCGGAATCGGACCCGGCGGGGCCGGAGCCCGCCGCGGGCCCCGGCACGGCCTCGCGTGCCGGGGGGCCGCTGCAGGCCACACCCGTGCGCGCGCCCTCGGGCTGGATGCCCGGGGTGGAGTGCAAACCGCTGGAGGTCAACCGGACCGTCGCCGGCCGGGACGCGCAACGGGGGCTCGTCCTGCACGTGCAGGAGGGGGAGAACTCGCTGTACGAGCGGTTCTGCGATCCCACGTTCCGCAGCTCCGCGCACTTCTGGGTCGGGCTGGACGGTTTCACGGAGCAGTACGTGTCCGTGTTCGACCGGGCGTGGACGCAGGCCGCCGGCAATCCCTTCTGGACGTCGGTGGAGACTTCCGGGTTCGCCACCAAGCCGCTGACCGAGGCCCAAGTCGACGCGATAGCGCGGATCTACACGTGGGGCGCGGCGGAACACGGCTGGGCGCGGGCACTTTCGGACAGCCCCGCCACCCCGGGGTTCGGCACCCATGCGATGGGCGGCCAGGACTGGGGGGCGCATTCGTGTCCCGGACCACTGCGGGCCGCCCAGCGGGCGGAGATCCTGCGCCGGGTTGCGTCCCGCTGAACCTCTGGCGGCGCTCGCGTCGCAGAAGCCGCACCTGTGGTGAACAGGCGTGGAAATCAACGCGGTTGGCGTTGACGGTGCCCGAGCTACGCGCGTCACATGGACGTATGAGAATCCCCCCGCGCATGGCCGCCCTCGGTGGCGTCGCCGCCGTCTCCCTCGCCCTCCTCGTCGCGCCCGCCGCCACGGCCGCGCCCGCCGCATCGGCCGCACCGGTCACCACAGCCGTCTCCGTGAAGGCCGTCGGCACGATCTGTTACTCCGCCCTGCCGTCCCAGGCGCACCACACCCTCGATCTGATCGCTTCGGGCGGGCCGTTCCCGTACTCGCAGGACGGTGTGGTCTTCCAGAACCGCGAGAAGGTGCTGCCGAGCCACACCACGGGCTACTACCACGAGTACACCGTCGTGACCCCGGGTTCGCCGACCCGTGGCGCCCGCCGGATCATCACGGGTCAGCAGGCGCGCGAGGACTACTACACCGCCGACCACTACGCGAGCTTCCGTCTGGTCGACTTCGGCTGCTGACCGGACCGTCCTGACCCGGCGTACTCCCCCGGGAGTACGCCGGGTCGCCCCGCACGGCGGACGACGCCCGGCACCCGGGCCGTCTTGATGAATGAGTCCAAGGGGTGTCGTTGCGGTCAGTGGTCGTAGGCGATCAGTGACCGCTTGACCGGCTGCCCAGTCTTGTCGTTGTGCCAGATCGCCGCCGTGAGTGCGAGGATCCGGCACAGGACG
>NZ_JASISO010000004.1 GCF_030063135.1 Streptomyces sp. G-G2 | reverse complement strand
ACAGTCCGCGTCCTGCAACGCATCCTGGCCCTCACCGCCGCAATCTGGCACAACACCAAGGCCGGCGAACCAGTGCTCCGCTCACTGACCGCCTACGATCACTGACCCCTTGGAATCAATCATCTAGTGCTTGCGCAGCCGGGACGAGTAGTCCTCCGGGGGGAGGAACTTCGACCAGCGCTCGGGGAACTCGGACGGCATGCCCGCGTCCTCGTCGTCCTCCGACTCCCCCTCGGCGAGGGCCCGCCAGGCCGCCGCGCGGGCGACCAGCTGGGCCGCCTCGGCCTCCCGTACCCGCTCGTTGGCCTCGCGGGCCGCCGCCGTGGCCAGTGAGGGCCATACGCGGTCGATGGCGGCGTTGACGGCGGCGCCGACGAGCACGGCGAAGGCCGAGATGCCGATCCACAGCAGGACCGCGACGGGCGCGGCCAGCGAGCCGTAGATGGTCGGGCCCTCGACCGTGTTCGTGAGGTAGATCCGCAGCAGGAACGAGCCCAGCACCCACATCGCCAGGGCGATCAGCGCGCCCGGCACGTCCTCGATCCACGGCGAGCGCACCGGCACCGACACGTGGTAGAGCGTGGTCAGGAAGACGATGGACAGCAGCGTGACGGTGGGCCAGTACAGCACCGCCACCAGCTCCGTCCCCCACGGCAGCCACCGGACCACCGCGTCCGGGCCCACCACGAGCAGCGGCAGCACGACCGACCCGACCAGCAGGGCGACGACGTACAGCACGAAGGCCAGCAGCCGGGTCTTGACGATGCCGCGCTGCCCGTCCAGGCCGTACATGACGGTGATGGTGTCGACGAAGACATTGACGGCGCGCGAGCCGGACCAGAGGGCGAAGGCGAAGCCGAGCGAGATGAGGTCGGGGCGGGCCCGTCCGGTCACGTCGTCGAGCATGGGGCGCGCGATGTCGTTGACGCCCCGGTCGGAGAGGACCGTGCCGACCGCCCGCAGGACGTTCTCCTCGATGCTCTGCACCGAGGTGGTGCCGCTCCAGCCGTCCACGTAGCCGACGAGCCCGAGCAGGCCGAGGAACAGCGGCGGCAGGGAGAGCAGGGTGAAGAAGGCCGCCTCGGCCGCGAGTCCCAGGATCCGGTACTCGATGCACGAATTGACGGTGTCTTTGAGGAGCAGCCAGGCCATCTTGCGCTTGGAGACGTTGCGGTAGAGGGCACGGGCCCGGTGGAGCCGCCCCGTGGGCCGCTCGGGTGTTTCATTTGCTGGCTGCACCTCCTTACCGTATCGGCATGGCAGCCACCACCCACACAGTCATCAACCAGGTACCGCTCCTGGCCGGGTACGACGTCTACGGCGGGGACCGCGCCCTCACCGAGGGCGTGGAACGGCACATCGCACCTGGACTCCTCGACGTCACCAGGGAAGAACTCACCGTGCTCGGCCGCGCCGCGGGGTCCGCGCAGGCCCAGGAATGGGGGGCCCAGGCCAACGAGAACCCACCGAAACTCCGCACACACGACCGGTATGGGAACCGGATCGACGAAGTGGACTTCCACCCCTCCTGGCACCGGCTGCTCGGGCACGCCGTGACCTCCGGGCTCACCGACGCCTGGGGGCGCGAGGGGGGCCATCTGCGCCGGGCCGCCGGATTCTTCGTCTGGTCCCAGGCCGAGGCGGGGCACGGCTGCCCGGTCTCCATGACCCACGCGGCGGTGCCCGCGCTGCGCACGGATCCGGAACTGGCCGCCGAGTGGGAGCCCCGGCTCACCTCGCACGTCTACGACCAGGGGCTGCGGCCGGCCGGGCAGAAGACGGGCGTCCTGTTCGGGATGGGGATGACCGAGAAGCAGGGCGGCAGCGACGTACGCGCCAACACGACGACGGCCACGGCGCTGGACGCGTCGGGCGAGTACCTGCTGACCGGGCACAAGTGGTTCTGCTCGGCTCCGATGTGCGACGGCTTCCTCGTCCTGGCGCAGGCCCCCGGCGGGCTCACCTGTTTCCTGGTGCCCCGGGTACTGGCGGACGGGACCCGGAACGTGTTCGCGATCCAGCGGCTGAAGGACAAGCTCGGCAACCGCTCGAACGCGTCGAGCGAGGTGGAGTTCGACGGGACCTGGGCCCGGCGGGTGGGCGAGGAGGGCCGGGGGGTGCGCACGATCATCGAGATGGTCGCCGCGACCCGGCTGGACTGCGTGATCGGTTCGGCCTCGCTGGTCCGGCAGGCGCTGACCCAGGCCGTGCACCACGCGGAGCACCGCTCCGCTTTCGGAGCGAAGCTCATCGACCAGCCGCTGATGCGCAACGTGCTGGCCGACCTCGCCGTCGAGTCGGAGGCGGCCACCACGCTGACCCTGCGGCTGGCGGCCGCGTACGACGCCGGGACCGAGCAGGAGCGGGCCTTCCTGCGGATCGCCGTGCCCACCGCGAAGTACTGGGTGACCAAGCGGTGCACCCCCGCCGTCGCGGAGTCCCTGGAGTGTCTGGGCGGCAACGGGTACGTCGAGGAGTCGGGGCTGCCGCGGCTGCTGCGGGAGTCCCCGCTGAACTCGATCTGGGAGGGCTCGGGCAACGTGCAGGCGCTGGACGTGCTGCGTGCGCTCCAGCGCGAGCCGCTGGCGCTGAACGCGTTCCTCCAGGAGGTCGGCCTGGCCCGGGGCGCCGATCACCGGCTGGACGCGGCGATCAAGAACCTGCTGACGGAGCTCGCCGACCTGGACGGGATCGAGGCGCGCGCCCGGCGGGTGGTGGAGCGGATGGCGCTGGTCCTCCAGGGTTCGCTGCTGGTGCGCTGGGCCCCGCCGCAGGTGGCGGACGCCTTCTGCGCCTCGCGGCTGGGCGGGGACTGGGGGGCGGCCTTCGGCACGCTGCCGCACACCCTGGATCTGGGCGCGGTGGTCGAACGGGCGCGGATCGCGGGTTAGGAGCGGTCCCCAAACCACTCCGAGACCGGATCCGGGCCCGTCTTCCGGAAGCGGGGTGGCGCCGCGCCGACTCGGCACCACTCCCGCTCCGGGTAGCCCCGAGGAGGAGCCTTCACGCCGCCTGTCGGCGTGACGCACAGTTTCGGTCGGACGACCGGGACTTGGCGAGAGTTGCAGACCGTTGCAACCTGTGAGTCCGATGGGGAGTCCAAACGCTCGGTCCGGTTCGTTCGGGGAGGATCCGGTGGCAACCACTGCAGGTGGCGCGCGTACCACGGGGGCTGCGGTCGAAGTGGCGCGGCTCGCCGCCATGGACGCGCACGACGCGGCCCGGCTGCTCAGGGGGGTACGGGCGGCGGCACTGGCCGGGGACCGGCCGCCCACCTCGCCGCGCCCCGAGATCGCCGCTTCGTGGCGGCGGATGCTGGCGTGCGGGGTGGACCCCGACCGGGACAGTCGTTCGCGGATGCTGTCGGCCGCGGAGACGGAGGAACGGCGCCAGGTGTCGCCGCTGCGGCCGCTGCTGCCCATACTGCGCGAGGGGCTGCTGCCCGCCCTGGACGAGGTGACGCACATCATGGTGGTCGCCGACGCGGACGGGCGGCTGCTGTGGCGCGAGGGGGCCGCCTCCATCCTGCGCAAGGCGGACCGGCTCGGCTTCGGGGTGGGCGCGGACTGGGACGAGGCGGTGGTCGGCACCAACGGGGTCGGTACCGCCCTGGTCACCCGGCGCCCGGTGCAGGTGTTCTCGGCGGAGCACTTCGTCTCCAGTCACCACGACTGGACGTGCGCGGGAGCGCCCGTGCACGATCCGCGCGACGGGCAGCTGCTGGGCGTGGTCGACGTCAGCGGGCCGCTGGCCACCATGCATCCGGCCACGCTGACCTGGGTGGCCTCGGTGGCCCGGCTGGCCGAGCGGGAGCTGCGGATCCGCCACCTGGAGTCCCTGGAGCGGCTGCGGGCGGTGGCGGCGCCGCTGCTGGCCCGGCTGTCGGGGCGGGCCATCGCCGTGGACCCGCACGGCTGGACGGCGGCGGTCACCGGGCTGGCCCCGGCCGAACGGATCCCGCTGCCGAAGGGCTTCGGGCCGGGCAGCCAGTGGGTGCCGCAGCTGGGCGACTGCGCGGTGGAGCCGCTGCCGGGCGGCTGGCTGCTCCGGGTCGAGCAGGCCCGTACGGGCGCGGCGGCGGGCCGGGTGGTCCTCGACCTGAGCCGGGAGCGGGCCTGGTCGGCGACCGTGTACGGGGCGGCGGGCAGCTGGACCCAGGAGCTGAGCCCGCGCCACGCGGAGCTGCTGTTCCTGCTCGCGGAGAGCCCGCGGGGGCGGTCGGCGGCGGAGCTGGCGCTGGAGCTCTTCGGGGACTCGACGCGGACGGTGACGGTCCGCGCGGAGATGTCGCGGGTACGGCGGCACCTGGCGGGGGTGCTGACGCACCGGCCGTACCGGTTCGCGGAGGACGTGGAGGTGGAGGTGATCCGTCCGCGGCCGCCGTCCGTCCTCCTGCCGCACTCCACCGCCCCGGCGGTGATCAGGGCCCGGCTGGGCCGGAACGGGACGGGCGTGATTCCCTGACCAGCATGAGCAACCTCACCCTCACCACCTGGTCCCTGGAGATGACCTCTCCGGACGACCTCGTTCCGGCGGTCGTTCCGGGTGCCGAGATCACAGTCTCGCGCGCGCGGGTCCCCTCGCCCGAGTTCAGCCGCTTCCTGTACGCGTCGGTGGGCGGCGACATCCACTGGACGGACCGGCTGTCACTGACCCGGGCGCAGTGGGTGGAGCAGCTGGGGCGGCCGGGTGTGGAGACGTGGGTGGCGTACGACAGGGGGACGCCGGCGGGGTACGTGGAGTTCGACCCGCAGGACGACGGCGTGGTGGAGATCATGTACTTCGGCCTGCTGCCGGACTTCCGGGGGCGCCGGATCGGGGGGCACCTGCTGTCGGTGGGCATCGCCCGCGCGTGGGACCTGGCGGACCGCTGGCCGGAGCGGGAGGCGACGAAGCGGGTGTGGCTGCACACGTGCAGCCAGGACGGGCCGACGGCGATGGACAACTACCTGCGGCGCGGTTTCACGGTCTTCCGAACGGAAACGGAGTCCAAGCCGGACACCCCTACGCCGGGGCCGTGGCCCGGGGCGTAGCCCGTGGCGGGGGGCGTAGTCGTGGCGGGGGCGTCGCCCATGGTGGGGGGGGCGTAACCCCTGACGCGCGACGTAGGCCATGCCGGGCGGCGTAGCCCCTGACGCGCGGCGCCCGTCGGGATCGGCCCGCTCCCGTCCGCGTCCGCGGGGGCGCCTCGACCGCCGACGGGCCTGGAGGGCTGGAGGGGTCCCTTTCAGCCCCCTGCGGGGCCCCGAGGTGGGGCCCAGGGGGTGCGTGGGGTGATGCGGGACACAACATCTCGGGATGCGGGACGCATTCGTCCGAATGCTGGACAGTAGTGGACTCCTCCAATCGCCCCGTGACACGCTTCCGCCATGAATGGAGCTGGAATTGCCTTGGTGAGTCGGCGGCACGTCGACCTCGGCCGCATGTCCAGCGCCATCTGTCCGGCGCGCTGACGGAACCAGCCCCCGCCGCACCTCGTCGCCGCCGCCTCCGCGGACGCGTCGATTCCGTAAGCCCCCGCAGGCCGAGAACCGCCCCCGCCCACCGGCGAACGGGGGGTGATCCGCCGCACCTGTCAGCGCACCGCCGCGCATCACCGCAGGTCACGCCGTGGGGCACCGCCGCTTCGCCTGCCCCTGCTTCGAGCCGCCACAAAAGGACGTACCGCCATGGCCGCCACCCCCGAAACGCCCGCAGCCGCTCCCGCAGCCGCGCGCCGCAAGCCCGGCCGCCACCGCGGCGAGGGCCAGTGGGCCGTCGGTCACCACACGCCCCTCAACGGCAACGAGCAGTTCAAAAAGGACGACGACGGTCTCAACGTGCGGACACGCATCGAGACGATCTACTCCAAGCAGGGCTTCGACTCGATCGACCCCAACGACCTGCGCGGCCGGATGCGCTGGTGGGGCCTCTACACCCAGCGCAAGCCCGGGATCGACGGCGGCAAGACCGCGATCCTGGAGCCGGAGGAGCTGGATGACGAGTACTTCATGCTCCGCGTCCGCATCGACGGCGGCCGGCTGACCACCGAGCAGCTGCGCGTGATCGGCGAGATCTCCGAGGAGTTCGCCCGGGGCACCGCCGACCTCACCGACCGCCAGAACGTGCAGTACCACTGGATCCGGATCGAGGACGTCCCCGAGATCTGGCGCCGCCTGGAGGCCGTCGGCCTGTCCACCACCGAGGCCTGCGGTGACTGCCCCCGCGTCATCCTCGGCTCGCCGGTCGCGGGCATCGCCCGGGACGAGATCATCGACGGCACCCCCGCCATCGACGAGATCTACCGCCGGATCGTGGGCAACAAGGACTTCTCCAACCTGCCCCGCAAGTTCAAGTCGGCCGTCTCCGGCTCGCCGCTGCTCGACGTGGCGCACGAGATCAACGACATCGCCTTCGTCGGCGTGAACCACCCCGAGCACGGCCCCGGCTTCGACGTCTGGGTCGGCGGCGGGCTCTCCACCAACCCCAAGCTGGGCGTGCGCCTGGGCACCTGGGTCTCGCTCGACGAGGTCCCGGACGTCTACGAGGGCGTCATCTCGATCTTCCGCGACTACGGCTACCGCCGCCTGCGCACCCGCGCCCGGCTGAAGTTCCTCGTCGCCGACTGGGGCCCGGCCAAGTTCCGCCAGGTCCTGGAGGACGAGTACCTGGAGCGCAAGCTGACGGACGGCCCCGCCCCCGCGCAGCCCACCGGCCAGTGGCGCGACCACGTCGGCGTGCACCAGCAGCAGGACGGCCGCTTCTACGTCGGCTTCGCCCCCCGGGTCGGCCGCGTGGACGGCGCCACCCTCACCAAGATCGCCGACGTGGCCGAGCGCCACGGCTCCGGACGCCTGCGCACCACCGCCGAGCAGAAGATGGTCGTGCTCGACATCGAGGCGGACCAGGTGGAGTCCCTCGTCGCCGCCCTGGAGGCGCTGGACCTGCGGGTCAACCCGTCGCCGTTCCGCCGCGGCACGATGGCCTGCACCGGCATCGAGTTCTGCAAGCTGGCCATCGTCGAGACCAAGGCGCGCGGCGCCTCGCTGATCGACGAGCTGGAGCGCCGCCTGCCGGACTTCGCCGAGCCGCTCACCATCAACATCAACGGCTGCCCCAACGCCTGCGCGCGCATCCAGGTGGCGGACATCGGTCTCAAGGGCCAGCTGGTCCTGGACGACGACGGCAACCAGGTCGAGGGCTACCAGGTCCACCTCGGTGGAGCGCTCGGCCTGGAGGCCGGGTTCGGCCGCAAGGTCCGCGGCCTCAAGGTCACCGCGACCGAGCTGCCCGACTACGTCGAGCGGGTCGTCACGCGCTTCGAGGAGCAGCGCGAGGACGGCGAGCGCTTCGCGGCGTGGGCCGCGCGCGCCGACGAGAAGAGCCTGGCATGAGCGAGCGCGCCGCACCGTTCTACTGCCCGTACTGCGGCGACGAGGACCTGTTCCCGAACGAACAGGGCCACGGCGCCTGGGAATGCAGGTCCTGCAATCGAGCCTTCCAGCTGAAGTACCTCGGGCTGCTGGCCCGCGGACTTCAGTCCAACACCGTTGGAAAGGAAGAAATATGACGTCGACTCAGGCCGCGCGTACGGACGACCTCAAGGAACTGGCCGCGCGGGCGGGCCGCGACCTGGAGGACGCCTCGGCGCTGGACATCCTGCGCTGGGCGGCCGACACCTTCGGCAAGCGGTTCGCCGTGACCTCCTCCATGGAGGACGCGGTGGTCGCCCACCTCGCCTCCCGGGCCTTCCCCGGCGTGGACGTGGTCTTCCTCGACACCGGCTACCACTTCGAGGAGACCATCGGCACCCGGGACGCGGTCGAGGCCGTGATGGACGTCCACGTCATCACGCTCACCCCGCGCCAGAGCGTGGCCGAGCAGGACGCCGAGTACGGCCCGAAGCTGCACGACCGCGACCCGGACCTGTGCTGCGCGCTGCGCAAGGTCAAGCCGCTGGAAGAGGGCCTGACGGCGTATGACGCGTGGGCGACCGGCCTGCGCCGCGACGAGTCCCCGACCCGGGCGAACACCCCGGTGGTCGGCTGGGACGAGAAGCGGCGGAAGGTCAAGGTCTCCCCGATCGCCCGCTGGACCCAGGACGACGTGGACGCGTACGTCGCCGAGCACGGCGTCCTCACCAACCCGCTGCTGATGGACGGTTACCCCTCCGTCGGCTGCGCCCCCTGCACCCGCCGGGTCGCGGAGGGCGAGGACGCGCGGGCGGGTCGCTGGGCGGGCCTGGGCAAGACCGAATGCGGGCTGCACGGCTGATGACCCAGCCGCAGCCGGAGCACGAGTCCACGAACCGTACGGAACCGACGGAGAGCAAGCAGATGAGCGTGAGCGACCAGGGCGCCACCGTGTGGCTGACCGGGCTGCCGAGCGCGGGCAAGACCACCATCGCCAACGCGCTGGCCGAACGGCTGCGCGGCGAGGGCCACCGGGTGGAGGTGCTCGACGGGGACGAGATCCGTGAATTCCTCTCCGCCGGGCTGGGCTTCACCCGCGAGGACCGGCACACCAACGTGCAGCGGATCGGCTTCGTCGCCGAACTGCTCGCGAGCAACGGCGTCAAGGCGCTGGTCCCGGTCATCGCTCCGTTCGCGGACAGCCGGGAGGCCGTGCGCAAGCGGCACGCCGCCGAGGGGGCGACGTACCTGGAGGTCCATGTGGCCACCCCGGTCGAGGTCTGCTCGGAGCGCGACGTGAAGGGCCTGTACGCCAAGCAGGCGGCGGGCGAGATCTCCGGTCTGACCGGGGTCGACGACCCGTACGAGGCTCCGCATACGCCGGACCTGCGGATCGAGTCGCACACCCAGTCGGTGCAGGAGTCCGCGGCGGCCCTGTTCGCGCTGCTCAACGAGAGGGGTCTGGCATGACCACCACGGTCGCCCACGTCCACGCCGAGGCGGACGTGCCCTACGCGCTGTCCCACCTGGACGCCCTCGAGTCCGAGGCGGTGCACATCTTCCGCGAGGTGGCGGGCGAGTTCGAGAAGCCGGTGATCCTGTTCTCCGGCGGCAAGGACTCCATCGTCATGCTGCACCTGGCGCTCAAGGCGTTCGCGCCCGCGCCGGTCCCCTTCACCCTGCTGCACGTCGACACGGGCCACAACTTCCCCGAGGTGCTGGAGTACCGCGACCGCACGGTGGCCGAGCACGGGCTGCGCCTGCACGTGGCGTCCGTACAGGACTACATCGACGCCGGAAAGCTGCGCGAGCGCCCCGACGGGGTCCGCAACCCGCTGCAGACCGTCCCGCTGACCGAGGCGATCCAGCAGCACCGCTTCGACGCGGTATTCGGCGGCGGCCGCCGCGACGAGGAGAAGGCCCGCGCCAAGGAGCGGGTGTTCAGCCTGCGCGACGAGTTCTCCCAGTGGGACCCGCGCCGCCAGCGCCCCGAGCTGTGGAACCTGTACAACGGCCGCCACGCGCCCGGCGAGCACGTGCGGATCTTCCCGCTCTCCAACTGGACCGAGCTGGACGTGTGGCAGTACATCGCCCGCGAGGGCATCGAGCTGCCGCAGATCTACTTCGCCCACGAGCGCGAGGTCTTCCAGCGGCACGGCATGTGGCTGACCGCAGGCGAGTGGGGCGGCGCGAAGAAGGGCGAGGAGACCGAGACGCGGCTCGTCCGCTACCGCACCGTCGGTGACATGTCCTGCACGGGCGCCGTCGACTCCGACGCCACCACGCTCGACGCCGTGATCGCCGAGATCGCCGCCTCCCGGCTCACCGAGCGGGGCGCCACCCGCGCCGACGACAAGATGTCCGAGGCCGCGATGGAAGACCGCAAGCGCGAAGGGTACTTCTAGACATGACCTCCACCACCGAGCAGTTCGCCGACGTGTCGACGACCACCCTGCTGCGCTTCGCGACCGCCGGATCCGTCGACGACGGCAAGTCCACCCTGGTCGGGCGTCTCCTGCACGACTCCAAGTCGATCCTGACCGACCAGCTGGAGGCCGTCGAGGCCGTCTCCGCCCAGCGCGGCCAGGACACCCCCGACCTCGCGCTGCTCACCGACGGCCTGCGGGCCGAGCGCGAGCAGGGCATCACCATCGACGTGGCCTACCGCTACTTCGCCACCGCCCAGCGCCGGTTCATCCTCGCGGACACCCCCGGGCACGTGCAGTACACCCGGAACATGGTCACCGGCGCCTCCACCGCCGACCTGGCCGTGGTGCTGGTCGACGCGCGCAACGGCGTGATCGAGCAGACCCGCCGGCACGCGGCGGTCGCCGCCCTGCTGCGGGTGCCGCACGTGGTCCTGGCCGTCAACAAGATGGACCTGGTGGACTACGCGGAGAAGGTCTTCGCGGCGATCGCCGAGGAGTTCACGGCGTACGCCTCGGAGCTGGGCGTCCCCGAGATCACCGCCATCCCGATCTCCGCGCTGGCCGGTGACAACGTCGTGGAGCCCTCCGCGAACATGGACTGGTACGGCGGCCCGACGGTGCTGGAGCACCTGGAGACCGTCCCGGTCAGCCACGACCTCACCGCCTGCCCGGCCCGTTTCCCGGTGCAGTACGTGATCCGCCCGCAGAGCGCCGAGCACCCCGACTACCGCGGCTACGCGGGCCAGATCGCCTCCGGCGTGCTGCGCGTCGGCGAGGCCGTCACCGTCCTGCCGTCGGGCCGTACGAGCACCATCGAGGGGATCGACGCCCTCGGCCGGAGCGTGGACATCGCCTGGGCCCCCCAGTCGGTGACCCTGCGCCTCAAGGACGACATCGACATCTCGCGCGGGGACCTGATCGCCCCGTCCGCGAGCGCGCCCGCCACCACGCAGGACGTCGAGGCGACGGTCTGCCACGTGGCGGACCAGCCGCTCGCCGTGGGGGCCCGGGTGCTGCTCAAGCACACCACGCGCACGGTGAAGGCGATCGTCAAGGAGATCCCCTCGCGGCTGACCCTGGACGACCTGTCCCAGCACCCGGAGCCCGGGCAGTTGGTGGCCAACGACATCGGCCGTGTGGTCGTGCGCACCGCCGAGCCGCTCGCGCTCGACTCCTACGCCGACTCGCGCCGTACCGGGTCCTTCCTGCTGATCGACCCGGCCGACGGAACCACCCTGGCGGCGGGCATGGCGGGGGCGGCCTTCGCCTCCCGGCCCGACGCCGCCGACCAGGCTCCCCACGACGACGCGGAGTGGGATTTCTGATCATGCCGAACGACATGTTCTCGACCTTCGCGAAGGAGGGCGGCCGCGTGGGCAGCGGCGCCCTCGGCAGCGGCCAGGGAGGGGTGGCGCGATGTGCGCGATGACGTACGCGCACCGCATGCGCGCCCACACCCCCCACGTGCACCACGAGCTGTACCCGCCCTTGCTCCATAGACGAAGACGTGTGTCGTGATCCCACGACGCTACGAGAGGAACACCTCCCGTGCCTGCCATCGGTACCACGCGTAAGACCCTGCACCGCGGCATCGTCGCCGCCGCCCTGCCCCTGCTGATCGGGGCGCTCGCCTCCTGCGGCTACGGCTCCGACGCGGCGAAGGACGAGCCCGCCGCCGACAAGGCGAGCGCCGCTCCGGCCGACGCCAAGAAGCTCTCCGCCTCCGAGGTCCGGATCGGCTACTTCCCCAACCTGACGCACGCCACGGCGCTCGTCGGCATCCAGGAAGGCCTGATCGAGAAGGAACTGGCCGGCACCAAGATCAAGCCGCAGACCTTCAACGCCGGTCCGTCCGAGATCGAAGCCCTCAACGGCGGCTCTCTCGACATCGGTTTCATCGGCCCCTCGCCGTCCATCAACGGCTACGTGAAGTCCAAGGGCTCGAACCTGCGGATCATCTCGGGTTCCGCCTCCGGCGGCGTGAAGCTGGTCGTGAACCCGGACAAGATCAAGACCCTGGACGACCTCAAGGGCAAGAAGATCGCCACTCCGCAGAAGGGGAACACGCAGGACGTCGCGTTCCTCAACTGGATCTCGGAGAAGGGCTGGAAGGTCGACCCGGAGTCCGGCAAGGGTGACGTCTCCGTCGTCCGTACGGACAACAAGGTCACCCCGGACGCCTTCAAGCAGGGCTCGATCGACGGCGCCTGGGTGCCGGAGCCGACGGCCTCCAAGCTCGTCTCCGACGGCGGTCAGGTGCTGCTCGACGAGACCAGCCTGTGGCCCGACAAGAAGTTCGTGATCACGAACATCATCGTGTCGCAGAAGTTCCTCAAGGAGCACGCGGACGTCGTGGAGGCCGTGCTGCGCGGCACCGTCAAGACGAACGAGTGGATCAACGCCAACCAGGACAAGGCGAAGGCGTCCGCGAACGCCGCGCTCAAGACCCTGAGCGGCAAGGAGCTGGAGGCCAAGGTCATCGACCCGGCGTGGCCGAGCATCCTCGTCACCGACGACCCGCTGGCGAGCACGCTGAAGACGGAGTCCGACTGGGCGGTCAAGGCCAAGCTCATCGAGCAGCCCGACCTGGCCGGTATCTACGACCTGTCGCTCCTGAACAAGGTGCTCAAGGCCACGGGCAAGCCCGAGGTCTCCGACGCCGGTCTTGGCGTCAAGTAACCCACCCGTCAGTTCAGTTGACCCCCAGGAGGTGACGACCATGGCCACCACGCTTGCCAAGGCTGCCGAGGGCGCCGAAGCGACGACGACGGCGACGCACGCCGCTCGGATCGAGCACGTCTCGAAGTCCTTCTCCGGCCCGGCCGGTTCACAGCTCGTCCTGGACGACATCAGCCTCGATGTCGCGCCCGGCGAGTTCGTCACCATCCTGGGGGCCTCGGGGTGTGGCAAGTCCACCCTGCTCAACCTGGTCGCGGGGCTGGACGCCCCGTCCGCGGGGGCCATCGAGACCCCCGGCGGGCGGCCCGCCCTGATGTTCCAGGAGCACGCCCTCTTCCCGTGGCTCACCGCGGGCAAGAACATCGAACTCGCCCTGCGGCTGCGCGGGGTGGCCAAGGCCGAGCGCCGGCCGGAGGCGGAGCGGCTGCTGGAGCTGGTCCGCCTCGGCGGCTCGTACGGCAAGCGCGTGCACGAGCTGTCGGGCGGCATGCGCCAGCGCGTGGCGCTCGCCCGGGCCCTGGCCCAGGACAGCAGGCTGCTGCTGATGGACGAGCCGTTCGCGGCCCTGGACGCCATCACCCGCGACGTGCTGCACGGCGAGCTGACCCGCATCTGGGCGGAGACCAACCTCTCCGTCCTCTTCGTGACGCACAACGTCCGCGAGGCCGTCCGGCTCGCGCAGCGCGTGGTCCTGCTCTCCTCGCGGCCCGGCCGGGTCGCCAAGGAATGGACCGTGGACATCCCGCAGCCGCGCCGCATCGAGGACCCGGACGTCGCGGAGCTGTCCGTCGAGATCACTGAACACCTGCGTGGGGAGATCCGCCGCCATGGCCAGCACTGAGATCACCGAAACGGCCACGGCCAAGAACAGGACCACGAGCGACGACCTGGCCGGCCTGGAGGCCGGGCTGGACGCGCTCGACGCGGTCCAGACCCACCGCACCCCGGTCCGCGAAGTCCTCGTCAAGAAGATCCTGCCGCCGGTCATCGCCGTCGGCCTGGTCCTCGCCGTCTGGCAGATCCTGGTCTCCGCGCACGTCACCCAGGAGAGCAAGCTGCCCTCGCCGTCCGCGGTGTGGGACGGCCTGTCCGCGATGTGGCTCAAGGGCACCCTGCTGGAGGTCATCTGGACCAGCGTGTCGCGCGGTCTGCTCGGCTTCCTGCTGGCCCTGGCCATCGGCACCCCGCTCGGGCTGCTGGTCGCCCGGGTGAAGTTCGTCCGCGCGGCGATCGGCCCGATCCTCCAGGGCCTGCAGTCCCTGCCGTCCGTGGCCTGGGTGCCTCCGGCCGTCATCTGGCTCGGCCTGAACGACTCGATGATGTTCGCCGTCATCCTGCTCGGGGCGGTCCCCTCGATCGCCAACGGCCTCGTCGCGGGCCACGACCAGATCCCGCCGCTGTTCCTGCGGGCCGGGCGCACCCTGGGCGCCACCGGCCTCAAGGGCACCTGGCACGTGGTGATGCCCGCCGCGCTGCCCGGCTACCTCGCCGGTCTCAAGCAGGGCTGGGCCTTCTCCTGGCGCTCCCTGATGGCCGCCGAGATCATCGCCTCCTCGCCCGATCTGGGCCTGGGACTGGGCCAGTTGCTGGAGAACGGCCGCAACAACATCGACATGCCCGGGGTGTTCCTCGCGATCATCCTGATCCTGCTCGTGGGCATCGCCATCGATCTGATCATCTTCAGCCCGCTGGAGCGCTGGGTGCTGCGCAGCCGCGGTCTGCTGGTCAAGAGCTGAGCCCGCCGTGCAGCCCGTTCTGCTGGTCATCGCCCACGGCAGCCGCGACCCGCGGCACGCGGCGACCGTACACGCCCTGACCGGGCGGGTCCGGGCGCTGCGGCCGGGGCTGCGGGTGGAGACCGCGTTCCTCGACTTCAACGCCCCGGCCGTGCCGCAGGTCCTCGCGGCGCTGTACGAGGACGGGGTGCGGGACGTGGTGGCCCTGCCGCTGCTGCTGACCCGCGCCTTCCACGCGAAGGCCGACATCCCGGCGGCGCTCGCCCGGTCCACGGCCGCGCTGCCCGGCCTGTCCGTGCGGGTGGCCGGCGTACTCGGTCCCTCGCCCCTGCTGACCGGCGCCCTGGAGCGCCGGCTGACGGAGGCCGGGCTGCGTCCGGCCGACCGTCCGACCACCGGCGTGGTGCTCGCGTCCGCCGGTTCCTCAGACCCGGAGGCGATCGCGGTGATCGCTGAAATCGCGCGGGAGTGGCGGCACACCGGCTGGTGCGCCGTGCGGCCCGCGTTCGCCTCCGCGGCACTGCCCCGTACGGAGGACGCCGTACGGGCGCTGCGCGCCGAGGGCGTCCACCGCGTGGTGGTCGCCCCGTACGTCCTGGCCCCCGGCCGGCTGCCGGACCGGATCGCGGCCGGCGCCGCGGCCGCCGGGGCGGACCTGGTGGCCGGGGTCCTCGGCGCGGCCCCCGAGGTGGCCCGGCTGCTGCTGCGCCGCTACGACGCGGCGGCGCTGGCCCCGGCCGCGCTGAGCGCACTCCCCGCGCTGAGCGCCTGAGCCGCGCCGTCCACGTCGAAGAGGACGCACGGGCTCACGCGCGGGCTTCGGCCTCGTCGGCGAGGGCCGTGAGGTCCTCGACGCTCATGGATCCCGGGGGCAGGCCCTCGCGGGCGAAGATGTTCGCCGCGTGCCGCAGGACGTCGTTGACCGGGGTCGGGATCCCGTGCAGGCGGCCCAGCAGGGAGATCTCCCCATTGAGGTAGTCCGCCTCGATGCTGCCCGTGCCCCGGCGCAGGCTCTGCCAGGAGGAACCCCCGCGCACCCCGGGGGGCTGTTCGGCCTTGCCGTCGCGGGCCTGCGACTGTTCGGCCTCCGAGGCGTGGGCGATGCCCGCCGCCGCGAAGGCGGCCTTGGCCTCGCGGATCGCGCGCAGCAGCAGGGCGCCCTTGGCGGGGTCCGGCTCGGGCCCGGTGGTGGCCTGGACGGCGTTGCCGAGGTTGCCGAGGAGTTTCGCGTACTTCCAGCGCATCACGTCCTCGGTCAGCACCGCCTCGAACCCGGCCTTCGCCAGGTCGGCGACGATCCGCCGGGCCCGCTCGTCCGCTCCCCCGGCGGCCCGGCCCAGGTGCAGGATCCCGGGGTGCGGGCTGCCGAGGGCGGAGACCGCGCCGGGTTCCAGGAAACTGGCGGGCAGCCAGACGCACAGGCCGTAGACCCGGTCGAAGCGGCGCAGTGCGAGGCGCTCGCTCTCCACTCCGTTCTGCGCGCAGACCAGCGGCAGCCGCTGGGCGGCGGTGCCGCCGCCGGTGACCTCGGCGTCGCCCCACGCGTCGAGCGCGGCGATGGCGTCCTGGGTCTTGACGGTCAGCAGCAGGACGTCGTCGGGGCGCAGTTCGCCCAGCGCCTGCGGTCCGCCGATCACGGGCAGCCGGTGGACGCGGGTGCCGTCGGCGGTGGTGAGCCGCAGGCCGTCCGCGCGGAGGGCGTCCGCGTGCGGGCCGCGCGCGACGAGGACGACCTCGCCGCCCGCCTGTGCGAGCAGTCCGCCGATGGTGGCGCCGATCGCGCCCGCGCCGATGATGATGTAACGCATGGGGCGAGCCTGGCACATCGGGTGGGCTGCGTTACCGTCGGGGCATGGTGGACACGGTGTTCAGTCTGGGTGGGGACCTGCCGGTCCGGCGGCTCGGATTCGGTACGGGCGGTCTGGTCGGCCCGGGGTTCTGGGGGCCGCGCGGGGACCGGGAGCAGGCCCGGGAGCTGCTGCGGGCGGCGGTCGCGGGCGGGGCCTCGCTCCTGGACACGGCCGACAACTACGGTCCGGAGCTGGCCGAGGAGCTGGTCGCCGAGGCCCTGTACCCGTACGCCGACGGGCTGGTGATCGCGACCAAGGGCGGGGTGGTGCGGACCGGCCCCGACCAGTGGCACCTCGCGGGGCGGCCGGAGCAGCTGCGGGCGGCGTGCGAGGCGAGTCTGCGGCGGCTGCGGGTGGAGCGGATCGACCTGTACCAGCTGCACCGCTTCGATCCGGCGCTGCCGGAGGCCGAACAGCTGGGCGTGCTCGACCAGTTGCGGGCGGAGGGCAAGATCCGGCACATCGGGCTGGACACGGTGAGCGCCGACCAGCTGGCGCGGGCCCTGGAGACGACCCCGGTGGCCGCCGTCCAGAACCCCTTCAACCTGCTGGACCGCTCGGCCGCCCCGGTGCTCGCGCTGTGCGAGGCCGAGGGGATCGCCTTCCTGCCGTACTACCCGCTGGGCAGCGGTGCGCTGACCCGGGACGGGTCGGCGGCGCTGGCCGCGGTGGCGGCCGCGCACGGGGCCGGGCCGGGGCAGGTCGCGCTGGCCTGGCTGCTGCACCACGCGCCGGTGCTGTGCCCGACGCCGGGCACCGGGTCGCCCGTACACCTGGCGCAGAACCTGGCGGCGGCCTCGATCCTGCTGTCCCCCGCGGAGCTTGGCCTGCTGGACGCGCTCGCGCCCTGAGCCCTACCGGGGGCCGGTGAGTTCGACGAGCTTGACCACGGTGTTCCAGTTGCGGGTGGTCACGTCGAGGCCCTTGACCACGGCCGGGCGGGCGAGGGCCTCGGCCAGTTTGGAGCGGCCGAGGCCCTCGGGGGCGTAGAGGTAGATCACCCGGTCGCCGAGCCGGAACTCCTCCGGGAGGTACGCGTCCCGGTCGAGCGCGGCGAAGCGTTCCGCGTCGGCCCGTTCGGACAGGAAGGTGGCGTGCAGCTGCTTGCCTTCGAGTTCGGCGGCGGGGAAGGGGCAGCCGGCGACGACGGCCCGCAGGTGGTCGCCGTCGACCACCAGGCAGGGGACGCGGAAGCCGAAGTGGGCCTCGATGGCCGCCTCCAGCTCCCGGGCGAGCGCGTCCGGGTCGGCCCGCTCGCTGGTGAAGACGGCGTTGCCGCTCTGCAGGTAGGTCTGGATGCCCGTGTGGCCGAGGCCCGCGAGGACCTCGCGCAGCTCGGCCATCGGGACCTTCTTGTGGCCGCCGACATTGATGCCGCGCAGCAGGGCGGCGTACGTCCGTGTGGTCATGGGCGAACGATAGGGCGGGGCACTGACAGTTCGGCCGATCCGGCCCGTTCGGCCGCGATGAGGTCGGCGGCGGCCCGTGTGCCGCCCGCGCCCGCCATCCGCTCCGGGATGCTCCGGGCGCGCTCGGCGACTTCGGGGTCGGCGGGGAGGGCGGTGGCCAGGCCGCCGAGCCGGTCGGCGCCGCCGCCGGGGCCGAGGCCGCGCAGGGTCTCGTCGAGGACGCCCGCGTCGGGGTGGTGGACCAGCGTCCTGGTCCGTCTCCGTCATCGCGCGCAGGCCCTCATGGCACGTCGAGGCACCGCACACCGGGATGCGAGACTTGGCCCATTCACGACGCCGAGGTACCGGGTGACGGCCGGGGCGATGAGGACCGGAGCGGAAGAGCGGCATGGACGAGACGCGGGCCAGGGACGTACTGACGGCGGCGGGTCTCGGCCGCAAGGCCGAACTGCTCGCCCTGGGCGAGAACGCGGTGTTCGCCGACGGCGACCTGGTGGTGAAGGTCGGCCGCACCGATCCGGCGCTGGTGGCGCGGGCCGAGGCGGAGCTGAGGGTGGCGGGCTGGCTCGCGGAGGTGGACGTTCCGGCGGTACGGGCGGCCGAACCGGTCCCCCGGCTGGTCGACGGGCATCCGGTGACCCTGTGGCACCGCCTCCCCGCGGCCGTGCGCCCGGCGGGCCCGGCGGACCTGGCCGCGCTGCTGCGCCGGGTGCACGCCCTGCCCGCGCCGCCGTTCGCCCTCGCGCCCCGGGACCTGCTCGGCGGGGTCGAGCGGTGGCTGCGGCTGGCCGGTGACGCGATCGACCCCGAGGACGCGGCGTACCTGCGGGACCGCCGCGACGGCTACGCGGCCGGCGTCGCCGCGCTCACCCCGCACCTGGCCCCGGGCCCGGTGCACGGGGACGCGCTGCCCCGCAACGTCCACGTGGGACCCGACGGCCCGGTCCTGGTCGACCTGGAGACCTTCGCGATGGACCTGCGCGAGCACGACCTGGTCGTGATGGCCCTGTCCCGGGACCGCTACGGCCTGCCCGCGGAGTCCTACGACGCGTTCGTGACGGCGTACGGGTGGGACGTACGGGCGTGGGGCGGCTGCGCCCTGCTGCGCGGCGCCCGCGAGACGGCGAGCTGCGCCTGGGTCGCGCAGCACGCCCCGACCAACCCCAGGGCGCTGGCGGAATTCCGTCGACGGGTCGCCTCGCTGCGCGATAACGTCCCCCAGGTCCGCTGGCACCCCTTCTGATCCCGCCGGAGCACCGATGAAGCCCGATGACGCTCGTCCGATGAAGCCCGCCCGATGACGCTCGTCCGATGAAGCGCCGCCGATGAAGCTGGCCGTCGTCATCCACGAGGCCCGGCTCGGGGCCCGGGAGTTCAAGGTGATCCGCCCGGCCCGGCCGCTGACCCGGGCCGTGCTGGTCGACCGCGACCGGTACCTCCACGCCTCGCTGGACCACGACGGCGCGCGCCGGACCGCCGGGCTGTGGACCCTCGCCGCGTCGTCGCCGAACGCCCTGGTCCACCTGCCGATCCGGGCGAACCGGCCACCGTACGAGGAGGTACGGCCCGGCACCCGGCAGCTCGACCTGGTGCTGCTGCACCACTCGCTCCAGTTCGCGCCCTCGCGCTGGCCGGAGCTGCGCGCACGGCTCGGCCCCGGGCGCCCGCGGACGGTGGACCTGCGCGACGGCGACCAGGCGACCGCGGCGTGGATCGACCATGAGACCCGGCGCCACCACGAGAACCGGGACCGGTTCCACCAGCGCGTCCACGCCGAGACCCTGTTCATGACCGGCAGCGCGCGGCTGCTGCGGGAAACGGCCGGCCCCTTCTACGACGTCGCCCGCTTCGGCCCCGGCCACGTCCCCCCGCGCTCGCCCCACGCCCGCTGCTGCCCCGGGCTGTACTCCCCCGGCCTGCTCGGGGACGGCCGCGAACTCCACATCGCATACCACGCCCAATGGCCGCCCCGGCCCGGTACGGGCACGTAGGACTCGGCGCTGGGCGGGAATCAGAGCTGGGCGGGTATCAGCGCCCGCAGCGGCCACGCCGTGTCGATCACCGCGTCCGGGGTGCCCTGGCGCCGCAGGTAGGCCTCGAAGTCCCGGGCCCAGCGCGCGTGCCAGCCGCCCTGCCGGGTGTGCAGCTCGGCCGGGGCCAGCACCGCCACCTCGGGGTGGCGGGCGGCTATCGCCCGGGCCACCTGGACCGCGGCCAGCGCGTCGGCGCCCGCGTCGTGGGCGTCCTCCAAGGTGACCCCGTACACCCCGCACACCGCTTCCAGGGTCCGCTTCCCGCGCCGGTAGCGGTCCACCGCCCGGTCGATGGTCAGCGGGTCCACCACCGGCCCCGTCTCGGGGCCGCCGAGCCGCTCGGCCAGCGAGGGCAGCCCGTACCGGGCGAGTTCGGCCGCGAGCATGGTCAGGTCGAAGGCCGCGTTGTAGGCGACGACCACCCCGCCCTGGCGCCAGTACTCCACCAGCGCCGACGCCACCTCGTCGGCGACCTCCGGCGCGGGGCGCCCCTCGCGGACCGCGCGTTCGGTGCTGATGCCGTGGATCGCCGAAGCCTCCTCGGGGATCGCTATCCCCGGGTCCGCGAGCCAGCCCCGCCGCTCCCGCACCGCCCCGCCCCGTACGTCGATCAGCGCGGCCGTCACGATCCGCGAAGCCCCAGGCTCCGTACCGGTCGTCTCCAGATCGAACCCGATCAGCACCCCGCCGTGCCAGTCCCCCATGCCGTGCTCGCCCTCCACCCCGTGCCCCTCCCCCGTACACATCCGGTCAACGGCTTTCAGCCTGCCACGCACCACTGACAGCCCACCGGCCGGGGGCGACCGGCAGCACGGACACCGCCGTGACGCCCGCCGTGGGTGCCTCCCGGGCCCGGACATCCGCGAGCGGGCCCGTAGGATGCCGCTCGGGGGCGGAGCCGTAGCGCAGAGGTCGTCGCGCGCGGTCTCCAAAACCGCGAGGACGCCGGTTCGAATCCGGTCGGCTCCGCCTTCCCACCGCACCCGGAGGTGCTCCCGGTTCCGGACGCGGGCGTCCGGGGCCGCCGCTACGGCCGCGGTGTTCCGCTCGACCGCGTGGGCCCTGCACGGCCTCGTACCGCTCCCGCGCCACCACCGATTCGGCGCACTTCCCCTCAGGCCACGCCCGTACCACCACTCACACCATTCCCACCGATTCAGGACACCGGCCGGGAGTCCTCCCACACCGATTCGAATTCCTCCCGATAGGTGGTGAAGAGGCCGTGATCCGCGTCACGCGGCATCCCCCGGCCGCCCCCGCGCAGCACCAGGACGGGGGCCTCCATGCCGCGGGCCCGGCGCAGGTACGACTGGACCACCGCGATGCCCGAGGACTCGCCCTCCACCAGGTAGGCCGTGAAGCGCGGGGTCTCGTCGAAGACGTGGATCTCGAAGCGGGAGGGATCCCGCAGCCCCGCCCGGACCCGTCGCACGTGGAGGATGTTCATCTCCACCGACCGGCTCAGCTCCCCCTTGCGCAGCCCCAGCTCGCGCTCGCGCCGCTTGACCGCGCTGCTCGCCGGGTTCAGGAACAGCAGCCGGACCCGGCAGCCCCCCTCCGTGAGCCGGACGAGTCTTCGGCCCGAGTAGTTCTGGACCAGGAGGTTCAGGCCTATGCCGATCGCGTCGAGGCGGCGGGCCCCGCCGAACAGGTCCTCGGCCGGGAGCTGGCGCTGGAGCCGCACCCGGTCGGGGTGCACGGAGATGACGTCGGCGTAGCGGTCGCCCACCAGGTCCTCGACGGCGTCGATCGGCAGCCGGTCGGCCGAGGGGCTGCCCGCGCCGCCGCCCAGGACCTCCAGCAGCCGGGCCGAGGCCCGTTCGGCCTGTTCCAGTACGGGCCGGGACAGGGCGCGGTTGCGGGAGACCACGTTGCGGGTGACCTCCAGCTCGTCCAGGGCCTGCTCGATCTCGCGCCGGTCGTCGAAGTACGGCTCGAAGCACGGCCAGTGCTGGACCATCAGCTCCCGCAGCTGGGGCAGGGTCAGGAAGCTCAGCACGTTGTCGTCGGCCGAGTCCAGCAGGTAGCCCTTGCGGCGGCTGACCTCGCGGACGGCGACCGCCCGCTGCACCCACTCCTGCCCGGCGGGACCGGCGGCCGCGACCACCCAGTCGTCCTGGCCGTGCACGGGCTCGTAGATCGGCCGCAGCACCGCCCCGACGACGGCCCTCAGCCGCTGTTCGATCAGATTGAGCCAAATGTAGGCACGGCCCGCGCGCTGGGCCCGGACCCGGACCTCGCTCCACGCGTCCGCGCCCCAGTCCAGCTCGATCCCGGTCCGGGCACTCCCCGTGCTTCCGCTCTCCGCCGGACCCGCCAGGGAGACCGCCCCGACGGCCGCGCCGCCGGGTACACCTCCCGGGGTGTCCGCCGGACCTCCCTCGTGACCGCTGTCACCAGGGGGAAGCTCCAGACCTCCCGAGCTCACCCGCGCACCGCCTCCCGCTTCTGGATCGCCCGCTCCAACGATCAAGGAAGGGTATCCCGCGCGCGCCGCCCGGTGCAGCCGGATGGCCCGTACACCGGACCCCCGTTGACCCATTATCCGATGCGCGCATTGTCCACTCACCCGGAAATCGGCTCTACGCGGTCACCCGGTAGGACCATCTCAAGTCCCCGCGTAGGCGCGCTCTTTCGGGGAAGATCTGGGAGACGTAGTCCGACGCCGGATCAGGATTGGAAGAGTCGCATCTATGCAGGTCTGGCCAGGACAGGCGTATCCCCTGGGTGCCACCTATGACGGGGCGGGCACCAACTTCGCGGTCTACTCCGAGGCCGCACGGCGCATTGAGCTGTGCCTCCTCCACGACGACGGCTCGGAGACGGCCGTCGAACTGCGCGAGACGGACGCCTTCGTCCGGCACGCCTACCTGCCCGGGGTGATGCCCGGCCAGCGCTACGGCTTCCGGGTGCACGGCCCGTACGAGCCCGAGCGCGGGCAGCGCTGCAACCCGGCGAAGCTCCTGCTGGACCCCTACGCGCGGGCCATCAGCGGGTCGGTCGACTGGGGCGAACAGGTGTACGGCTACCACTTCGGGCGCCCGGATTCGCGCAACGACCTGGACTCCGCGCCGCGCACGATGAGCTCGGTCGTGGTCAACCCGTACTTCGACTGGGCCAATGACCGGCCGCCGCGTACCGAGTACCACCACACGGTGCTGTACGAGGCCCACGTCAAGGGACTGACCATGCGTCATCCCGATCTCCCCGAGGAGCTGCGCGGCACCTACGCCGCGCTCGCCCACCCCGCGGTGATCGGGCACCTGACCAAGCTCGGGGTCACGGCGCTGGAGCTGATGCCGGTGCACCAGTCGGTCAACGACCACCGCCTCTTCAACGACGGGCTGAGCAACTACTGGGGTTACAACACCATCGGGTTCTTCGCCCCGCACAACGCCTACGCCTCGGGCGACCGGGGCCAGCAGGTGCTGGAGTTCAAGTCGGCGGTACGGGCCCTGCACGAGGCGGGCATCGAGGTCATCCTCGACGTGGTCTACAACCACACCGCCGAGGGCAACCACCTGGGCCCGACCCTGTCCTTCCGGGGCCTGGACAACGCCTCGTACTACCGGCTCGCCGACGACCCCCGCTACTACACGGACACCACGGGCACCGGGAACTCGCTGCTCATGCGGTCCCCGCACGTGCTCCAGCTGATCATGGACTCGCTGCGGTACTGGGTCACCGAGATGCATGTGGACGGGTTCCGCTTCGACCTCGCGGCCACCCTGGCCCGCCAGTTCCACGAGGTGGACCGGCTGTCCTCGTTCTTCGACCTGGTGCAGCAGGATCCGGTGGTCAGCCAGGTGAAGCTGATCGCCGAGCCCTGGGACCTGGGCGAGGGCGGTTACCAGGTGGGCAACTTCCCGCCGCTGTGGACCGAGTGGAACGGCAAGTACCGCGACACCGTCCGGGACCTGTGGCGCGGCCAGCCGCGCACCCTCGCCGAGTTCGCCGGCCGCCTCACCGGCTCCTCCGACCTCTACCAGGACGACGGGCGCCGCCCACTGGCCTCGATCAACTTCGCGACCTGCCACGACGGTTTCACCCTGAACGACCTGGTCTCCTACAACGACAAGCACAACGAGGGCAACCGCGAGGGCAACCGGGACGGCGAGAGCCACAACCGGTCCTGGAACTGCGGGGTCGAGGGCCCCACCGAGGACCCGGAGGTGCTGGAGCTGCGGGCCCGCCAGATGCGCAACTTCATCGCCACGCTCATGCTGTCGCAGGGCGTGCCGATGCTCAGCCACGGCGACGAGTTCGCGCGGACCCAGGGCGGCAACAACAACGCGTACTGCCAGGACAACGAGCTGTCCTGGGTGGCCTGGCCGGAGCCGGGCAAGCCGGCGCCCGGACTGCTGGACTTCACCCGGCAGATGGTGTGGCTGCGGCGCGACCACCCGGTGTTCCGGCGGCGCCGGTTCTTCCACGGGCGGCCGGTCGAGGGGACCGACGACGAACTGTCGGACATCGCGTGGTTCACCCCGCACGGCGAGCAGATGCGGGCCCGCGACTGGCAGGCGCAGCACGCGCGGGCGCTGGCGGTGTTCCTCAACGGGGAGGCGATCTCGGAGCCGGGCACCCGCGGCGAGCGGATCACCGACGACTCCTTCCTGCTCATGTTCAACGCGGGCGCCGAACCGCAGGACTTCACCCTCCCGGCGGGGCACGGGTCGCAGTGGCGGACGGTCGTGGACACGGCGCGGGCGGACGTACTGCCACCCGGCACCGGCCGTGAGTACGGGGCCGGCGACCGGGTGTCGCTGACGGGACGGAGCCTGGTGGTGCTTCAGCGCCCGGCGTAGGCCCCACGCGGGGCGGCGGCCGGGGACGAGGGGCCGCCGGCCGCCCCGGCCGGATGGGTACGGGCGGACGGCACCCGGGAGGACAGGGCGAGGACCAGGGTCAGCCCGGCCGCGGCGACCGCGACCGCGAAGGCCCCGGCGGGCCCGTACCACTCGGCGAGCCGCCCCGAGAGGGCCAGGGCGAGGGCCTGTCCGGCGACCAGGGAGCTGGCGGCGAAGGCCATCGACTCGGCGAGCCGCTCGGGGGCCACCGCACGCTCGGTCAGGGCGAATGCGGTGATCAGGTGGGGCGCGTACGCCGCGCCGAGGACGGTGACGACGGCGTACAGGCTCCACAGGCTGTCCACGAACAGCAGCGGGACGGAGAGCGCGAGGGCCGCGCCGGTGGCCGTACGCCAGCGCAGCCGCAGCCCGAAGCGGGCGGGCAGCGCGCCCAGACCGAGGCCCACGGCCGCGCTGACCACGCCCATCGCGGCGTACACGATCCCGGCCTGGCCGGGGACGCCGAGGCGGACGGTGAGCGCGGCTATGCCCGCCTGGCACGCGCCGAACATGGCGCCCTGGAGCG
Source organism: Streptomyces sp. G-G2 (assembly GCF_030063135.1). Lineage (GTDB taxonomy): Bacteria > Actinomycetota > Actinomycetes > Streptomycetales > Streptomycetaceae > Streptomyces. The sequence continues at coordinate 251,568 of NZ_JASISO010000004.1, read as the reverse complement.
CGAGCGAGCCCCGGACGGCGTGCACGATCCGGGGGTGGCGGGGGCGCCGCGCCTTCGCGGCGCGCGTCGGCGCGGGCGATCCGGCGGTGACCGCGGCCGTCGGGTGCAGGGCGTAGGCGCTGCCGAAGGCGACGACGACGACGGCCGCGCCGCCCAGGGCCACGGCCGGGTGCGCGACGAGCGCGGCGAGCCCGACCAGGGCCGGGCCGAAGACGAAGGACACCTCGTCCAGGGTGCCTTCGAGGGAGTGGACGGCGCCGATCACGCCCTCGTCGGCCCCGGCGCGGTGCGCGAGGGCGACGGAGCGGGTCCGGGCGAGGGGGCCGATCAGGGGGATCGAGGCCCCGGTGACGGCTGCGATCGCGGCGAGCGGGAGCGTGTCGAGACCTGCGAGGGCTCCGGCGACCAGCGCCCCGGTGGCCAGGGCGTTGACCGCGGCGGCGGCCAGGACGACGGGGCGCTGGCCGCGGCGGTCGGCGAGGCGGCCCAGCAGCGGTCCGCAGACCACCTGGCCCGCGGAGAGGGTGCCCCCGACGATTCCGGCGGTGGCGAGGGAGCCACTGGTCTCGGCGACCAGCAGGACGCTCCCGAACTGGGACATCGCGACGGGCAGTCGGGCGAAGAAGGAAATGATCGGCAGGAGGGGCCCGGTCAGGGCGATGACTTTTCGATAGGTGTCGACGGTTCCAAACACCCGAGGAACGTTAACCCGGCGCAGTCACCCGGATGCATTGGGTAATGGCACGGAATCCGGCAGGCTGGGTACGTACGTTCTCATGAGCCAGCAGCCCGCGCCCCCGCGTCCGACCGCCACCTACCGACTCCAGCTGCGCCCGGAATTCCCCTTCCGGGCGGCCGCCGACGCCGTGCCGTACCTCGCCTCGCTCGGGGTGTCCCACCTCCACCTGTCCCCCGTGCTGGAGGCGGCGCCCGGCTCCTCCCACGGTTACGACGTGGTCGACCACACCCGGGTCCGGGCCGAGCTGGGCGGCGAGGAGGGCCTGCGCTCGCTGGCCCGCACCGCCCGCGCGCACGGTCTCGGTCTGGTCCTGGACATCGTCCCGAACCACATGGCGGTCCCGGCGCCCTCAAGCCTCAACCGGCCGCTGTGGGAGGTGCTGCGGGAGGGCCCGGATTCGCCGTACGCCCGCTGGTTCGACATCGACTGGGCGGCGAACGGCGGCCAGGTGCTGCTCCCGGTGCTGGGCGAGCCGCTGGATCCGGCGGCCGTGCGGGTGGCGGACGGCCGCCTGCACGTCGGGGACCACCGCTTCCCGCTGCGGGCGGGTACGGAGGCCCTGGCGCCGCCCGAGCTGCTCGCGGCCCAGTGGTACCGCCCGGCGTACTGGCGGGAGGCCCGCACCGACCTGAACTACCGCCGTTTCTTCACCATTTCCGAGCTGATCGGAGTCCGGGTCGAGGACCCCGAGGTCTTCGCCGCCACCCACGCGAAGCTGCTGGAGCTGCTCGCCGACGGGGTGGCCGAGGGGTTGCGGATCGACCACGTGGACGGGCTGGCGGACCCGGCCGAGTACCTGCGGCGGCTCCGGGCGGCCGCGGGGCCCGGGGTCTGGATCGTGGTGGAGAAGATCCTGGCCCGGGAGGAACGGCTGCCCGGCGGCTGGCCGGTGGCGGGCACCACCGGCTACGACGCCCTGAGCCGGGTCGACGGGGTACTGACCGCCGGGCCCGGGGCCGCCGAACTGACCGCCCGCCACCGGCGGGCCACCGGCGGGCCCGACTGGCCGCGGACGGCCGCGGCCGCCACCCGCGAGGTGCTGACGGTGGACCTGGCGGCGGAGCTGGCGCTGCTGTGCCGGTGGGCGGAGCGCGAGGCGGGCCCGGGGCTGGCGGACGCGGTCCGCGAGCTGCTGATCGCCTACCCGGTGTACCGGCCGTACCCGGGGTCGACGCGGCTGCCGGGCCCGGCGGACGGCGGGGCGGACGGCGGGGCGGACGGCGGGGCGGACCACGCGGGCGACACGGGCGCGGCGGTCGGTGCGGACGCGCTGGACGCCGTACGGAAGCTGGTCGCGGGCGACGCCGGGTTCGCGGCCCGGTTCTCCCAGACCTCGGCGGCGCTGCGTGCCAAGTCCCTGGAGGACCGCGCCTTCTACCGCTTCGCCCCGCTGCTCTCGGCGACCGAGGTCGGCGGGGATCCGGACCGTCCGGCGGTCCTCCCGGAGGAGTTCCACGCGTACTGCGCCCACCTGGAACGGGACTGGCCCGGCTCCGGCACCGTGCTCTCCACCCACGACACCAAGCGCAGCGCGGACGTCCGGGCGCGGATCGCGGTGCTGTCCGAGCGCCCGGAGCTGATGCCGCTGCTCGCCGGGGCGCCGGACCCGCTGATGGCCTGGGTGGCCTTCCAGAGCGCGCTCGGGCTGGGCGAGGCCCCCGACCGGTCGGAGCGGCTCGCGGCCGCCCTGCTCAAGGCCGCCAAGGAGGCCGCGCTGCGGACCAGTTGGACGGAACCCGACCCGGCGTACGAGGCCACCCTCGCGGACCACGTCCCCGGACCCGGGCCGCTGCCGGACATCGCGGGCCCGGCCGGGGCGAACGTCCTGGCGATGACCGCGCTGCACCTGACCATGCCGGGGGTACCGGAGGTCTACCAGGGCGAGGAGAACGACTGCCGGACCCTCGTCGACCCGGACAACCGGCGCGCGGTGGCCTTCCCGGCGCCGGGGACCGCCGTCGGCCCGGGCCCCGAGCGGGATTCCGGTCCCGGGGCCGGGAAGCGGGCCCTGACCACGGCCCTGCTGCGGCTGCGCCGGGACCGCCCGGAGCTGTTCACCGGCTACGCCCCGGTCGCGGCCGAGGGCCCGGCCGCCGAGCACTGCCTGGCCTACACCCGCTCACCGGAGCTGCTGGTCGCCGTCACCCGCCTCTCGTACCTGCTCGGCGCGGCGGGCGGCTGGCGCGACACCGCGCTGCCGCTCCCGCCGGGCTCCTGGGCCTCCGCCCTGGGACCGGGGTCCGGACCCTGGACGGGCCGGGTCCCCGTCGCGGACCTCCTGGCGGGCGCCCCGGTGGCGGTACTGGTCCGGGAGCGGCAGTCCGGCAACCCGGGGCTCGCGGAGCGGTAGGGGCGCACGTCAGGCGGGCAGAGCATCACAGTGACCCTCCTCCGAGACATGCGCTACCCGACACCGGACGAACTCACCCTGGCCGCCGGTGCGCTGGCCGACCGGCATCCCTCCCTGGTCCGGCTCCGCCGCACCGGCACCTCCCGGGGCGGGCGGCCGCTGTGGCTGCTCTCCGTCCGAAGCTCGACTGCCCGACACTCCGGCGGCCGAAGCGCCCCCGGCCAGGGCGCCCCCGGCCAGGGCGTCCCCGGCCGGGGCTCCGCCGCCGACGGCCGTAACGTCCTGGTCGTCGCCGGGGCCCACGCCAACGAACCCGTCGGCGGGCCCACCGCCCTGTCGGTCGCCCGCCGCGTCGTCGCGGACCCCGCCCTGCGCGACGGGTGCGGCTGGCACTTCCTGCTCTGCGCGGATCCCGACGGCGCGGCGCTGCACCGCACGCCCCACCCGCACTCGATCCTCGACTACCACCGCAACTTCTTCCGGCCCCCCGGGCCCGAACAGCCGGAGTGGGCGCCCTCTTTACTGCCTCCGGACCGGCTGCCGCCCGAAACCCTGGCCCTGACCGCGCTCATCGACGAACTGCGCCCGGTCCTCCAGGTGTCCCTGCACGCGACGGACCTCGGCGGGAGCTGGGTCCAGCTCACCCGGGACATACCGGGGCTCGCCGAACCCTTCGCCAAGTCGGCGGCCGAACTGCGGATCCCGGTGGAGACCGGGGCCTCGGACGCCGCGGGCTGGCCCTCCCCCGGCCCCGGGATCTTCGTGATGCCCGCGCCGGGCGAGGGGGCGGCCGGGGTGTTCCACCCGGAGGACACCCGGCTGAGCACCTGGTACCACGCCCACGTCTACGACGGCACCACCGCCATCGTCGAAGTCCCCATGTGGGCCAGTGACCTGGTGGACGACCCGGCGCCGCACCCGGACCCCCGGAGCGCGCTGCGGATGCTGGCCCGGCGGCTCACGGCGGACGCCGAGCAGGTGGCCCGGGTGCTCGCCGGGACCCGGCCGGACCTGTCGTACGAGGACCCGGTGTCGGGGCCGCTGCTGCGCGCGGTGGACTGGACGCTCGCGCTGATCCCCCGGGTCGCCGCCGAGTGGTCCGGGGGCGCGGCGCCCCCGGACGCGAGCGCCGCGTACATCGGGAGCATCGACGCCTTCGCGCGCAGGCTCGCGCTGCGGGCCGCCGCCATGCTGCTGCGGGTGCTGCACGCGGCCGGGCATCCGGCGGCGCCCGCGCTGGACCGGCTGGTCACGGTCTGGTGCGAGGCCTTCGCGGCCCGGTTCCAGGCACGCTGGGTGCCGGTGGCCACGCAGGTGGAGCACCAGTCCCGGACCGTACTGGCAACGTACGAGCGGCTCCTGGCCGTCAGTCCCTGAGCGGCCCGGGGACCGGCGCGCGGGGCGGTCCCGGCGGCCGGTACGGGCCATCCGTACCGGCGCTTGGCCACGCCCGTCGCGCCGAGCCGGTCGTAGAAGCGGATCGCGCCCTCGTTCCAGTCGGGGGTCTGCCGCTGGACCTCTCCGAGGCCCAGCTCGCGCGCGAGGTCGGCGACGGCGGCCATCAGGGCCGCGCCGAGGCCGTGCCCGCGCGCGCCCCCGACGAGGTAGAGGCAGTCCATGTGGAGGTAGTGCGCCGCGTCCCAGAACGCGAACTCCGTGGAGCAGGCGGCAGGGGCCGTCCGCGCCGTCTACTGCGCGGACAGCCGGTAGTTCATGCTCCCGAAGCCGACCTGGTCCCCCACGCGCACCACGGCGGCTCCGCCGACCCGCTGGCCGTTGACCGTGGTGCCGTTGGTGGATCCCAGGTCGCGCAGCACCCATTGGCCGTTCTGCGGGCGCAGCTCGGCGTGGTGGCGGGAGACCGTCTCGTGGCCGAGGCGCAGTCCGCTGCCGGGGTCGCGGCCGATGCTCAGGACCTCCCCGACCGTGCCGGGCTGGGGCAGCAGCAGCCGGGGCAGCTTCTCCGCGGCCCAGGCCCGGCGGATGCCCACGCTCACGGCGGAGACCCGGCCGACCCAGCCGAACAGCCGCCGGGTCAGGGGGCTTTCGGTCGCACCGCGGAGCCGGGTGTCGAGGTCGGCCGTGAGGACGGCGAGGTCCTCCGACCGGCGTGCGACCAGGGCGAGTTCCATCCGGCGCACGAAGGTGTCGTGCGAGAGCCTGCCGTCGGCCGCGCCGTCCCGCAGATGTCCGAGCGCGCGGTCGCGCTCCGCGTCGGAGACCCGGTGCACGGGGTAGGCGGGAAACTCGAAACTGGACGTCACAGGGTGATTGTCGGCCCGTCGTGCCCCAAGTGTCCAGAACTCCCGCGCCGGGCCCGCGATGATGGCCGAGCCAAGACCCGGTCGTGGCAGAAAGACCGGGGACCGCCGAGACGAGGGGACCGTCCATGCAGTTCGAGGTGTGGGCTCCGCAGGCAGGACAGGTCGGGTTGCGGCTGAACGGCGTCGCGCAGGGCATGGCTCGCGACCCGGACCGGGCGGGCTGGTGGACCGTCGGGGCCCCGGCCGCCGACGGGGACCGGTACGGGTTCCTGCTGGACACGGACCCCGCGGCCGGGGATCGGGCCGTACGGCCCGACCCGCGCGGGCGGCGGCTCCCGGACGGACCGGACGGCCTCTCGGCGGTGGTCGACTTCGAGGCGCTGCTCCCCGGTTCTCCGGCCCCCGCGCCCCGGACCCCGCTCCAGGACGCCGTGCTGTACGAGCTGCACGTCGGCACCTTCACCCCCGAGGGCACCTTCGACGCGGCCGCCGCCCGGCTGGGCCACCTCGGCGACCTCGGGGTGACGCACGTCGAGCTGATGCCGGTGTGCTCCTTCCCGGGGCGGCACGGCTGGGGGTACGACGGGGTGGCGCCCTGGGCGGTGCACGAGCCGTACGGCGGCCCGGCCGGGCTCGTCCGGTTCGTGGAGGCCGCGCACACCGCCGGGCTCGGGGTGGTGCTGGACGTGGTCCTCAACCACCTCGGGCCCTCCGGCAACCATCTCCCCGCCTTCGGGCCGTACTTCACCGACACCCACCAGACCCCGTGGGGCGCGGCGGTCAACCTGGACGCGCCCGGTTCGGACGAGGTCCGCGCGTACCTCCTGGGCAGCGCGCTGGCCTGGCTGCGGGACTACCGGATCGACGGGCTGCGGCTGGACGCCGTCCACGCGCTGGCGGACGGGCGGGCGCTGACGTTCCTGGAGGAACTCTCGGCGGCGGTGGACGCGTTGGCGGCGGAGAGCGGCCGTCCGCTGTTCCTGATCGCCGAGTCGGACCAGTGCGATCCGCGCACCACCACCGCGCGCGCGGTCGGCGGCCTGGGACTGCACGCGCAGTGGAACGACGACTTCCACCACGCCCTGCACTGCGCGCTGACCGGCGAGTCCCAGGGCTACTACGCCGACTTCGCGGTCGCCCCGCTGGGCGCCCTCGCCAAGACCATGACCCGGGCCTTCTTCCACGACGGCACCTGGTCCTCCTTCCGGGGCCGCGCCCACGGCCGTCCGGTGGACCGGCGCCGCACCCCGGCGCACCGGTTCCTCGGCTACACCCAGACCCACGACCAGATCGGCAACCGGGCGCTCGGCGACCGGCTCGCCGCGTCCCTGTCGCCGGGGGCGCTGGCCTGCGCCGCGACCCTGGCGCTGACCGGGCCGTTCGTGCCGATGCTGTTCATGGGCGAGGAGTGGGGGGCGCGGACCCCCTGGCAGTACTTCACCGACCACCCCGACCCGGTCCTCGCGGAGGCGGTACGGAGCGGGCGGCGGCGGGAGTTCGCGGCGCACGGGTGGAAGGCGGAGGAGATCCCGGACCCGCAGGACCCGGCCACCCGGGAGCGGTCCTGCCTGGACTGGGCCGAGCCGGACGCGGCGGCCCACGCCCGGCTGCTGGAGTGGTACCGGACCCTGATCGCGCTGCGCCGGACCCTGCCCGACCTGCGCGACCCCGATCTCGCGGCGGTCCGGGTGGCCCACGACGAGGAGCGGCGCTGGACGACCTTCCGGCGCGGGGACGTGCGGGTCGCGGTCAACCTGTCCCCGGAACCGGTGACCATCGCGCTGGGCCGCAACGGGGTCCGGGTGCTCGCCGCGTGGGAGCCGGTGGACCGTCCGGGCCCGGACGGCCGCCTGCGCCTGCCCGGTGAGTCGGCGGTCGTCCTGGGCCCGTGAGCGCGGGCCGCGAAGGTGCCGGGGCTACTCGACGACGGCGAGTTCGCGCGGGGCGTTGTTGAAGCTGCGCCCCCCGTCCCCGGTCACCGTCACGATGTCCTCGATCCGGACGCCGAACCGGCCCGGGAGGTAGATGCCCGGCTCGACGGAGAAGCACATGCCCGGGACGAGGAGCTGCTCCTCGCCCTCGATCATGTAGGGCGGTTCGTGCGTGGTGACGCCGATGCCGTGGCCGGTGCGGTGGATGAACCGCTCGCCGTAGCCGAACTCGGTGATCACCGCGCGGGCCGCCCGGTCCACGTCCTGGCAGGCGATGCCGGGGCGGACCGCCTCGGAGGCGGCCCGCTGGGCCTCGCGGACGATGTCGTGGACGCGCTGCTCCTCGGCGGTGGGCTCGCCGACGTGGACGGTGCGGGAGATGTCGGAGCCGTAGCCGTGCTTGAGGCCGCCGAAGTCGAGGACCACCATGTCGCCGTGTTCGATGACCCGCGATTCGGCCTCGTGGTGCGGGTTGGCGCCGTTGGGCCCGGATCCGACCACCGTGAAGTCCACCTGGGAGTGGCCGTATTCGCGCAGCAGGGCGGCCAGGTCCGCGGCCACCTCGGTCTCCCTGCGCCCGGCGAAGCGGACGCCGAGGATCCGGGCGTACGCGGCGTCGGCGGCGGCCCCGGCGGCCTCCAGCCGGGCCAGCTCCCGCTCGTCCTTGACCGCCCGCAGCATGGGCAGGGCGTCGGTGAGCGGCACGTAGGAGGTGGTGGGCACCTCGCGCTGGAGGCCGAGCAGGTGCAGCGCCCAGGTGTTGTCGCTGACGCCGAAGCGGCCGCTGACGTCGAGCAGCGGTGCGGTGACGCCGTAGGGGTTCTTGCCGTCGGTCCAGTCGCGCAGGGTCAGGGCGCCCGCGCCCGCCGCCTTGGCCGCGTCGGGGGCTTCGAGGGTGGGGACGACGAGCACCGGGTCCTGTCCGGCGGCGAGGACCAGCAGGGTCAGCCGCTCGGTGTCCACGGGCCGGTACCCCGTGAGGTGGGTGAGGTCGGGCCCGGGGGCGATCAGCAGCCCGGCCAGCCCGGCGTCGGCGGCGCTCCGCGCGGCGGCGGCCATCCGGGCCGCGTAGTCGGCGGCGGTGAAGGGGGCGGGTTCGGTCCCGGCGGTGTCGGGTGCGGTGTCAAAGGCCATGGGGCGATCCTGCCGCGCCCCGCACGGCGAGCGCCACGGCCGCGCCGGGGCGGGGTGCGCCGGGCGGCCGGGGGCCGACGGCGGGGCGGGACCCGGGCGGCCCGGCCCGGTAAACGGTGTCGCGGGAGCACCCCCCTGATCGGCTATGCTGTGCATGCACATCGAACGGGTGGTTCCGCCACCCTTCGTGGTGGGTGTAGCTCAGTTGGTAGAGCACCTGGTTGTGGTCCAGGTGGCCGCGGGTTCAAGTCCCGTCACTCACCCTGATCCCGTGGGGGGTACGAGGTTTTCCTCGTACCCCCCACGGGTTTTTCGTGTGGCGGTGGCCTCACGCCGCTGTGCTCCTGCCCCCTTGCGCCCCTATGCCCTTATGTCCGCAGGAACGCCTCGGCCTCCGTCACGAAGGCGACCGGGGTCTCGTGGGGCGGGTAGTGGCCGGAGCCCGGGAGGGTGTGGACGCGGCAGTCCGGGTACCAGGCCTGCCAGGTGCTCCGCACCAGTTCGGCGGTGAGCGCGAGCACGTCGTCGGCGATCTCGGGCACGGTCCACCGGCCGGGGACGTCCTTGCGGTCGCCGTAGCCCCGGTAGTCGGGGAAGGCGTACGAGAACCCCTCGGGATCGAGGTACTCCAGCGCGGAGCCCCAGTGCGCGGAGGTCCCGAACCAGTCGTGCAGCACGATGGCGCGGACGGGACCGGTGCCGATCCTGCGGTGGGCGATGGCCATGCGTTCTCCCTCGGTGACGGAGCCGGTGCCGGAGCCGGGACCGGCTGCGGGACGGAAACCGACGCCGTACGTTCTGCCCAGCGGGCCCACCACCACACCGTGACGCCGATCATCCCGCACGGTGCGCGTCCGGGTCGTCGACGGTCCGGTCCCGCGCCCCCGCCACCCCGAGCGGCGCCGGGTGCCCGACACCGCCCGGGACCGGGTCAGGCGGTCCTGATCGCCGGGTCGGAGACGCCCGGGACGCCCGTTTCCACGTGGCCCGCGAAGCGGCGCAGGAAGGTGGCGTCCGTGTCCGAGACGACCTTCACGTCGTACCAGCGGCCGGTGCTCTGGAGGTTCACGGTGCAGGAGGCCGTGGCCCCGGCCAGGACCTTGAAGGTCTGGGCGGCGCCGCCGTAGGCGTTGGTCACCGTGAGATTGACGGCGGTGGTGCCCGCGTTGGTCATGGACAGGACCAGGTTGCCGGTGGTCCCGTTGTGCCGGGCGCTCACCTCGGGGCCCGCCTTCTTCGCGGGGCCCTTGAAGGTGCGCAGGAAGCCGTTGGGGCCCCAGACCGTGAGGTTGATCTGGTTGCCGGTGGAGCTGCTGGTGCTCCAGGTGTCGGCGAGGGTCTTGCCCGCCTCGACCGTGTAGGGCCAGGGGCCGTCCGTACGGTTGCCCGAGGTGCTGTGGAAGTGCGCGCCCAGCGCGGGGCCGCCGGCGAAGGTCAGGGTGAACGTGCCGGTGGACACGGTGGCCGCGCCGTCCACGTACGGGGCGTAGCCGAGCGCGCGGGTGGGCTTGGAGCCCGGCTCCTGTGCGGGCAGGGCGCCGGTGGTGGGCGGCACCGGGTGATAGGACGGGTGCGTGTTGTGGTCGGGCGGAAGGTAGCCCGCGGTGGGCGGCAGCGCGGCCGGGGCGGCGTCGGCCCTGGTGAAGTCGAAGGCCGCGGTGAGGTCACCGCAGACGGCGCGGCGCCAGGGGGTGATGTTGGGCTCCCGCACGCCGAACCGCTTCTCCATGAAGCGGATCACCGAGGTGTGGTCGAAGGTCTCGGAGCAGACGTAGCCGCCCTTGCTCCAGGGCGAGACGACGATCATCGGCACGCGCGGGCCGAGCCCGTAGGGACCGGCCGCGTAGCCGGTGACCCCGCCGGTGTAGAGGTCCTTGGTGACGTCGGCGGTGGACAGGCCCCAGGCCGAGGAGGCCGGCGGGTACGGCGGGACGACGTGGTCGAAGAAGCCGTCGTTCTCGTCGTAGGTGATGAAGAGGGCGGTCTTCGCCCACACCGCCGGGTTCGAGGTCAGCGCGTCGAGGACCTGGGAGATGTACCAGGCGCCGAAGTTGGTGGGCCAGTTCGGGTGCTCGCTGAAGGCCTCGGGCGCGGCTATCCAGGAGATCTCCGGCAGGGCGCCGTTCTGCACGTCGGCGCGCAGCTTGTCGAAGTAGCCCTCGCCCGCCTTGGCGTTCGTACCGGTACGGGCCTTCTCGTACAGCGGGTCGCCGGGCTGGGCGTTGCGGTACGAGGTGAAGTACAGCAGCGAGTTGTCGCCGTAGTTGCCGCGGAAGGCATCGCTGATCCAGCCCCAGGATCCGGCGGCGTTCAGGCCGTCGCCGATGTCCTGGTAGATCTTCCAGGAGACTCCGGCCGCCTCCAGGCGCTCGGGGTAGGTCTTCCAGCCGTAGCCCGCCTCCTGGTTGCCGAGGACCGGGCCGCCGCCGGTACCGTCGTTGCCGGTGTACCCGGAGAAGAGGTAATACCGGTTGGGGTCGGTGGCTCCGATGAAGGAGCAGTGGTAGGCGTCGCAGACGGTGAACGCGTCGGCGAGGGCGTAGTGGAACGGAATGTCGTTCCGGTTCATGTACGACATGGTGGTCGTGGTCTTGGCCGGGACCCACTTGTCGTACTTGCCGTTGTTGTAGGCCTGGTGGCCACCGGCCCAGTCGTGGTTGAGGCCCTCGACGAACTTCATGCCCAGGTCGCCCACCTGGGGGTGGAAGGGCGGGATGTCCTTCGTCCCGTTGGACTGGTAGAAGACGGACTTCCCGTTGTCCTGGAGGACGGGGCGCGGGTCGCCGAAACCGCGGACGCCCTTCATCGTGCCGAAGTACTGATCGAAGGAACGATTCTCCTGCATCAGTACGACGATGTGCTCGATGTCCTGGATGGTGCCGGTGGCGCCCTGCGCGGGGATGGCGGCGGCGCGGGCGATGCTCTCCGAGAGCAGCGCGGTGGCGGCGGTGCCACCGGCGATCTGGAGGAACCGGCGACGATCGAGTTCTGCCATGGTGTGAAGACCTCTGGGGGTGAGGAGGGGCGTTGCGGGACGCCGGGGGCGACCCAAGGACAACGTGCCCGGCTCTCCTCCAGGGAACTCCTCCATGACCTGCCGAGGTACAACCGGCCAACTGCACTGCCGCGCGCGGGACATGGCGCGGGGCGCGGCAATGCGGCCGCCCGGTACGACGACGCCGGGGCCCCCTGTTCGGTAACAGGCGGCCCCGGCGTGCGGGATGCGGTGCGCTCAGCCCTCGGCGGGGGCCAGGCGCAGGGAGATGGAGTTGATGCAGTAGCGCTGGTCGGTCGGGGTCGGGTACCCCTCGCCCTCGAACACGTGCCCGAGGTGGGAGCCGCACTTCGCGCAGCGGACCTCGGTGCGGACCATGCCGTGGGCGGTGTCCGCGATCAGCTCGACGGCGTCGCTGTCCTTCGGGTCGAAGAAGGACGGCCAGCCGCAGTGCGACTCGAACTTCTCGGTCGAACGGAACAGCTCGGAGCCGCAGGCCCGGCAGGAGTAGACGCCGGCCGTGGTGGTGTCGGTGTACTCACCGCGGAAGGCGGGCTCGGTCCCGGCCAGGCGCAGCACCTGGTACTCCGACGGGGTCAGCTCCGCCTGCCACTGCTCGTCGGGCTTCTCGATCTCGTACGCCATCGCGCGTCGTCCCCTTCAGTTCGCCAGCCGGGCCAGGATGGCCGGACCCAGGTCGGTCACGTCACCCGCGCCCATGGTGAGAACGAGGTCACCCGGCTTCGCCATTCCCGCGATGACGTCCGGGACGGCGCTCTTGTCGTGCTCGGCGTTCACGTCGGCGTTGGCGGCGCGCGCCGCGGTGACGATGATCTCGCTGGTGACGCCGGGGAGCGGGTCCTCGCGGGCCGGGTAGATGTCCAGGACCACGGAGGCGTCGGCCAGCGCGAGGGCCTGGCCCATCTCCTTGCCCAGTTCCTGGGTGCGGGAGAAGAGGTGCGGCTGGAAGACGACCAGGATCCGGGAGTCCCCGGCGGCGCCGCGGATGGCCTCCAGGTCGGCGGTCATCTCGGTCGGGTGGTGCGCGTAGGAGTCGATGACCTGGACGCCCGCCGCCTCGCCCTTGAGCTGGAGGCGGCGCTTGACCCCGGTGTACTTGCCGAGGGCGGAGGCGAGGTTGTGCGCCGGGATGCCGAGGGCCACGCCCGCGGCGAGAGCGGCCACGGCGTTGAGCGCGTAGTGGCGGCCGGGCACCGAGACGGTGAAGGTGAGCAGCTTGCCGCCGATGAGGACGGTGACCTCGCCGGCCAGCCCGCGCGGGGTGATCTTCAGGACGCGGACGTCGGCGGTCTCGGTCTCGCCGTAGGTGACGACGTTGACGGAGGACAGGTCGCGGACCCGGCGGGTCAGCTCGACGGCGCCCTCCTGGTCGGCGGAGACGACCAGGGTGCCACCGGGGACGATCTTGCCGACGAAGGTCTCGAAGGAGTCGTGGATCTCCTCCATCGAGGCGTAGTTCGCGTGGTGGTCCAGCTCGCTGTTGAGCACGATGGCGACCTGGGGCGCGTACTTGTGGAAGCTGCGGTCGCTCTCGTCCGCCTCGGCCACGAAGATGTCGCCCTCGCCGTGGTGGGCGTTGGAGCCGGGGGCGTCCAGGTCGCCGCCGATGGCGTAGGAGGGGTCCAGGCCCAGGGCCGAGAGGGAGACCGCCAGCATGGAGGTGGTGGTGGTCTTGCCGTGCGTACCGGCGACCGCGATCGGGCGCAGGCCGTCCATCAGCGCGGCGAGCGCGTCGGAGCGGTGCACGACCGGGACGCCCAGCTCGGCGGCGCGGGCCAGCTCCGGGTTGTCGGCGCGGATGGCACTGGAGACGACCACGCAGGTGGCGTCGTCGGCGACGTGGCCGGGGGCGTGCCCGATGTGGACGGTGGCACCGTGGGCGCGCAGCGCCGCGGCGGTCTCGGAGTCGCGGGCGTCACTTCCGGCGACCCGCGCGCCGCGCTGGGCGAGGATCTTCGCGATGCCGGACATCCCGGCGCCGCCGATGCCGATGAAGTGGGGCCGTTCCATGGCGGTCGGCAGGCCGGGCGTCATACAGGTCGCTCCTGATGGTCAGAAATGCGTCGTGAGAACTGCGCTGTCTACGTCGGGCCCAGCCTATTCGCTGTGGGCGAAGAGTTTGAGCACCGGAACTTCCACCTTGTGCCGGGCGCGGGAGGCCCAGTCCCGGTGGAAGAACTCCTCGACGAAGTGCGGGGCCGTCAGCACGATCACCTCGTCCGCCCCCGTCTCCTCCACCACGGCCTTCAGTTTGTCGAGCGGGTGGTCCTCGATGACCTGCCCGACGGCTCTGGCGCCCTTCTTGCGCAAGGCCTCCAGGGATGCCGCGAGGGCCTGGTCGGCGGGCCCCCGGGCGGCGTCCCCCTCGGGGAGGTCCCCTTCGTGCAGGGCCTCGGGCAGTTCGCCGAGCGCGACATCGTCGATGGCGCGCAGCAGCCGGTCCTGATCGCCCCGGGGCTGCATCAGGACGAAGAAGGAGACCGGGTCGTCTCCGTGCAGGGTGGTGACGAAGTCCACGTCTTCGGATGTCAGAGGCTGCTCGATCATCAAAACGCTCGTGAACACGGGCGCCCTCTCCTTCATGGGCCGCGGTCGGCCCCTGCGGAAACCATCCTGCCCCGCTGGCGCACGGGGCTCGCGCAGGTATGTGTGCCCAGCGGAAGCTAACCGGAACAACAAATTCCGCTCGTTGTCAGATCCGACGGTAACGCGTGTAGAGGAACCCGGCCTCCTCCAGCAGGGAGGCCAGTGCCAGCCGGTGCGGTACGTCGATCCGCGGGCCCCCCGCGATCCGCTGGGCGTCGCCCGCCGCGAGCAGCGGGGAGAGGGTCAGACAGAGCTCGTCCAGCACCCCGGCGGCCACGAACTGCCCCAGCAGCCGGGGCCCGCCCTCGGTGAGCTGGCGGCGCAGCCCCCGCTCGGCGAGCGCCCGTACCGCGCGGGCGGGATCCACCCCGGCGCCCTCGCCCGCGAAGACCACCTCGGCCCCGGCGGCGGTCGCCGCCGCCACCCCGTCCGCGCGGGCGGCGGCTCCGGTGAGGACCAGGGTGGGCACCAGCGGGGCGGTGAACAGGGGCAGGCTGAAGTCCAGGTCCAGGCTGGCGGTGACCACCGCGATGACCGGGGCGGGGCCCTGGCCCGCGGCGGCCCGGCGGGCGGCGAACTCCTCGCGGGCCCGGGCCGGGCGGTACCCCTCCTGGCGAACCGTTTCCGCGCCGACCACCACCACATCGGCCAGCGCCCGAAGGGTGCCGAAGATCCGCATGTCGGTCTCGCTGGAGAGGGGCTGCGAGCGGCCGTCGTGCTGGCCCGCGCCGTCCAGCGAGGAGACCATGTTCGCGCGCAGCCAGTGCGCTCCCCCGGCGAGCGAGGGGTACGCGTAGGCGTCCGCCAGTTCGTCCAGGGACCACGGGTGGCCGCCACCGACGGGAGATGTCTGATCGGTCACAGGGAGCAGGCGTCGCATCGGTGCAGTGTGACACGACCCGTAGAGTTAAGTGCTGTGTCAACATCTCTCTCCCCCTCCGGTGCCGCTGCCCCCGACGCGGCCGGGCGGAGCCCGATAGCCGACGCGGGACCGGGTGGCGGCCCCGGCGCGGGTCCGCTCGCCCTGTGCGCCCGTGCCCCGCACGTACCCGCCGAACGGCTCGTCGCCGAGATGGTGCCGCCGCCCCGGTTCGACTCGGTGCGCTTCGACACGTACGACCCGGACCCGGACCAGCCCAGCCAGTCCGAGGCGGTCACCGTGCTCAGCGGCTTCGCCGCCGGACTCGGCGGAGCCCACTCCAGCGGCGCGGGCAAGCGCCGCTGGTTCGCGAAGAAGCCCGCCCCGTCCACCGGGCCCCGCGGGGTCTACCTCGACGGCGGCTACGGCGTCGGCAAGACCCACCTGCTGGCCTCCCTGTGGCACGCCACCCCGGCCGAGCCCGCGCTGAAGGCCTTCGGCACCTTCGTCGAACTGACCAACCTGGTCGGCGCGCTCGGCTTCCAGCAGACCGTGCGGACCCTGGGCGGACACCGGCTGCTGTGCATCGACGAGTTCGAACTCGACGACCCGGGCGACACCGTCCTCGTCTCCTCGCTGCTCTCCCGGCTCGTCGAACAGGGCGTCGCGCTCGCCGCGACCTCCAACACGCTGCCCGGCAAGCTCGGCGAGGGCCGCTTCGCCGCCGCCGACTTCCTGCGCGAGATCCAGGGTCTGTCCGCGCGGTTCCGCCCGCTGCGCATCGACGGCCAGGACTACCGCCACCGCGGCCTGCCCGAGGCCCCCGCGCCGTACTCCGACGAGCAGGTGACCAAGGCGGCGTACGCGACGCCCGGCGCCAGCCTCGACGATTTCCCCGGGCTGCTCGAACACCTGGCCAAGGTCCACCCGAGCCGCTACGGCGCGCTCACGGAGGGCATCGCCGCGGTGTGCGTCACCGACGTCGGCCCGGTGCCGGACCAGTCGACCGCGCTGCGGCTGGTGGTGCTCGCCGACCGGCTGTACGACCGCGAGATACCGGTGCTCGCCTCCGGGGTCCCCTTCGACCGCCTGTTCAGTGACGAGATGCTGAACGGCGGCTACCGCAAGAAGTACTTCCGCGCCATCTCGCGGCTCACCGCGCTCGCCCGCGACGCGAAGGACCTGGTGGACCAGTAGGTTTGGGGGCGCCGGGCCGGTCGCGGGACCGCCCGGCGCTTCCACCTATGTGAAGGGATCCGCCATGGCCACCACGCGTCACGCGCACACCGTCTGGGAAGGCGACCTGCTCCACGGCAAGGGCGTCGTCACCCTCGACTCCTCCGGGGTCGGTTCCTACGACGTCTCCTGGCCCTCCCGCGCGGAGCAGGCCAACGGCAAGACCAGCCCGGAAGAGCTGATCGCCGCCGCGCACTCCAGCTGCTACTCGATGGCCCTCTCCCACGGCCTGGCCGGTGCGGGCACCCCGCCCACCCGGGTCGAGACCAAGGCCGACGTCACCTTCCAGCCGGGTGAGGGCATCACCGGCATCCACCTCAGCGTGCGCGCCGAGGTCCCGGGCCTGGACGCCGAGGCCTTCGCCGCCGCGGCCGAGGACGCCAAGAAGAACTGCCCGGTCAGCCAGGCCCTCACGGGGACCACGATCACGCTCTCCGCCGAGCTGCTCTGACCCCGCGCGGGCCCGGCCCGCGCCACCGCCCGCTCCGGCCCGGCGCCTGCCTCGCGCTTCCCTTCCGCCTGCGGAAGGATGCGAGGGAGTCGACGGGATCGGGGCAGCGATGACGAAGCGGAAGACGAAGCCGGGCACGACCGGGACGGCGGGGCGCCCGGACGACGCGGTGAGCGCCCGGGAGGCCCTCCGGGTCGGTGGGGAGGCACTCTCCCTGGAGCGGTTCGACGCCCGGGCGACCCCGGTCGGGCCCACGGACAAGGCCGCCGGACTGGCCGCCACCGCCGCCATGGGCGAGCGGCTCGCCTCGCTCCAGGAACGGCTCTACGCGGCGAGTACCGCCGGGGACCGCCGCCGGGTGCTGCTCGTGCTCCAGGGCATGGACACCAGCGGCAAGGGCGGCACCGTCAAGCACGTGGTCGGCCTGTTCAACCCTTCGGGCTGCCGGATCCGGGCCTTCAAGGCGCCGACCCCGCAGGAGCTGGAGCACCCCTTCCTCTGGCGGATCAAGAAGGCCCTGCCGCAGCCCGGCGAGATCGGGATCTTCGACCGGTCGCACTACGAGGACGTACTGATCGCCCGGGCCCGCGCACTCGTCCCGCGCAACCAGCTGCGCCGTCGCTACGCGCGGATCAACCAGTTCGAAGAGGCCCTCGCGGACGACGGGGTGAGCGTGGTGAAGGTCTTCCTCCACATCAGTTACGAGGAACAGCGCGAGCGCCTCCTGGCCCGCCTGGACGATCCCGGCAAGCACTGGAAGTTCAACCCCGGGGACATCGACGAGCGCGCCCTGTGGCCCGCCTACCAGGAGGCGTACGAGCTGGCCCTGGAGCGCTGCTCCACCGGCGCCGCGCCGTGGTACCTCGTGCCCTCCGACCGCAAGTGGTACCGCAACTGGGCGGTCGGCACGCTGCTGCTGGAGCATCTGGATGCCCTCGACCCGCGCTACCCGGCGGGTGACTTCGATGTGAAGGAGTGCCGCTCCCGCCTGCTCTCCACATAGTCATATATTTTGCGTACGTGACCATTTCTGTACGCAAAGTGGCAGTCGTTGTCGCGCTCGGCGCCGCCCTCGCGGGCTGCGGGAGCGGTACGGCCGCCCCCGGGGCCGCCGCGGGCGCGATCCGGTCGGGCGGCGCCCCGGCCCCGGCTCCCAGCGCACCCTCGCCCGCCGCCTCCGCCGCGCCGTCCAAGGCCCCCACGATCGCCCCCGGCCCGGGCGGCCTCACCCCGGTCTTCGAGCGCGCCCGGCAGCAGACGGACAAGACCGTCGCGCTCACCTTCGACGCCGACATGACCTCGGACCAGGGGCCGCGCGCGGCGGCCGGCGAGCACTTCGACAACCCGAAACTGATCTCCACGCTGCGCGAGCTGAAGGTGCCCTCCACCGTCTTCATGACCGGCCGCTGGGCCGAGGAGTACCCGGACCAGGCGAAGGCCATCGGCACCGATCCCACCTTCGAGATCGCCAACCACTCGTACAGCCACCACGCCTTCAAGTCCCCCTGCTACGGGCTTCCCGCGCTCGACGCCGCCGCCGCCCGCGCCGACGTGGACCGGGCCTTCGAGGCCTTCCGCACGGCGGGCGCGGTCAACACCGTCCCGTACTTCCGGTTCCCCGGCGGCTGCTACGACGACGAGGCCCTGCGCACCCTGTCCACGGCCAAGGTCACGGCCGTCCAGTGGGACGTGGTCAGCGGAGACGCCTTCGCCAAGGACGCAGACCCGGTCGCCGAGCAGGTGCTCGCCGGGGTGAAGCCCGGCTCCGTGGTGGTCATGCACTGCACCCGCAGCGCCGCCCCGGTCACCGAGGAGGCCGTCCGCAAGATCGTCCCGGAGCTGCGCAAGCGCGGCTACCGCTTCGTGAAGGTGTCCGACCTGATCGGGAAGTAGCCCGGGCTAGCCCGAGCAGGCGGTGCGCTGCGCTTCCTGCCACTCGCACACCGGGCACAGCACCACGCCGGGTGTGGCGACCCCGTACTCGGTGGGCTCGCCGCACTCCAGGCAGTCCGCGAACGGCGGCCCGGGCACCCGCCCGGCCGGTGCGGCCGGGGCGGGGCAGTACGCCGCGGGACCGTCGGCCGCGGCCGTCGTGGGCTGGTCCGTGGTGGTCTCGTTCCGCTGGTCCATGCGTACGAGCGTACGGGCACGGCCTGCCGGGCGGTCGGGGCACAGGGGTGCCGCTGCGCGGAGCCGCACCCCACCCCGCCCTTCCTCCGTTTCCCGGGCTCCGCCCGGACCCGGACCTCAATCGCCGGACGGGCTGGATATCGCGCCCGGACGTCGGGCTCAGTGGGCGGCCGGGGTCTCCGTGACCTCGCTCGGGCGGACTATGACGAAGCCCTCGCCGCGCAGCATCAGCTGCACGGCCTCGCCGGAGCCGCCGCGGATCATCGAGCCCACGGACTGGGAGCGGTGCAGGCCCGTCTCCAACTGCGCGCTCCAGCCGACCACCGCGTCGGTGTCGACGTACACGGGCGACTGCGCCGTGACCGGGATGATGATCGGGTTGCCGTCGCAGACCAGGGCGAGTTTCCCGTAGCCGGTGAAGACGCTGTTGAAGAGGCCGCCGCCGGTCATACCGGCGCCCTTCACCATCTTGATCTCGTAGGACAGGGTCGGGTCGAAGCACAGGACGTTGCGGCCGTTGATGGTCAGGGCGTCGCCGTGCTCGATGTCGACGATGAAGCAGTTCCCGGCCTGGTGGGCGAACCAGGCCTCGCCCTGCCCGCGGACGGCCATCAGCGCCAGGCCCTCGCCGGTGACGGCGCGCTTGAGCATGCCGCCGATGCCCTGGCTCTTGCGCTCGAACTGGAGGTTGCCCCGGAAGGCGATCATCGCGCCCTGGCGGGCGAGCATCTCCCCGTTGACGGTGTACTTGACGGATTTGGCGTTCTGCAGCTCCATGCCGGGGGCGGAGGGGGCCTGGGCCAGGTTCTCTGAGGCGAAAAGATCACTCTTCATGCACCGGATCCTCGCGCGGCCGGGGCCTCCCGGGCATCCTCCTGAAGTCGGAGGCCGGAATCGGCGGGCGGGGGCGCGGTGGCAGACTTGGCCGGATGAGCGCCCACGACACGGCCGACACCGGTACGTCCACCACCGGTACGCCCGACGCCGGTACGTCCGACACCAGTACGCCCGACACCGGTTCGGCCGAGCCCGAGTACCCCTTCCGCACCGAGCCCACCGCCCGCGACGAGGCCCCGCAGTTCGTGCTGCCGCTGGTGGTGCGACTGGAGAAGACCGGACCGCCCGCCCGTACGGACGCCCTGGAGACGTCGGCCCGCGCGGTGCTGGTGCTGCTGTCGGACGACCGGGCGCTCGGCGAGGGCGAATGGGCCGAGGCGGTCCGCGACTGGCAGGACGCCCGGATCCGCAAGGTGGTGCGCCGGGCGCGCGGGGCGGAGTGGCACAAGGCGGAGACCCTGCCGGGCCTCACCGTGCACGGCGCGGGGGCCGAGGTCCGGGTGTTCCCGCCGGTCCCCCTGGACGGCTGGCCCAAGGAGCTGGCCAAGCTCCAGGTCTCCGGCACCGACCTGGACGACCCGGAGCCGGTGGGTCCGGCGGAGCCCGGGCTGCCCGTGCTGTGGCTCAACCCCGAGCTGGACATGTCGGCGGGCAAGGAGATGGCCCAGGTGGGACACGCGGCCCAGCTCGCGTGGTGGGAGCTGACCGGCCCCGAGCGCGACGCCTGGCGGGCGGCCGGGTTCCGGCTGGCGGTGCGGACGGCCCCGCCCGAGCGGTGGGCGGAGCTGAGCGGGAGCGGGCTGCCGGTGGTCCGGGACGCGGGTTTCACCGAGATCGCGCCCGGCTCGTGCACGGTGGTCTCCGACCACCCGGCCCTGCGCGAGCGGCTGCGGTAGCGGGCCCCTCGGAAGCTCGGGGCATCCCGGGGGAACCTCAAATATTGCTCTGAACGTCCCTATCCTGCGGTTGGCGTGTCTTCGCCGGGGTCATGACACCGGCACAGGCCGGTGGAAGGGGGCGAGGGGTTCATGGAACGCATGGCACACCTGGGGGTGGGCATCGGCTGGCGTCCGGAGATCGCGGAGGCGGTGGAACGGCTGCCGGACCTGGACTGGGTCGAGGTGGTGGCCGAGAACATCTGCCCGGGCCACCTCCCCTCGTCCCTGCTGCGGCTGCGCGAGCGCGGCACCGCGGTGGTCCCGCACGGCGTCGGGATGGGCCTCGGCGGCGCGGACCGGCCCGATCCGGCGCGGCTGGCCGCCCTGGCCGAGCGGGCCGTGGCGCTGGGCGCGCCGCTGGTCAGCGAGCACATCGCCTTCGTACGGACCTCCTCGCCCACCCTGGAGGCCGGGCACCTGCTGCCCGTGCCCCGGACCCGCGACGCGCTGGACGTGCTGTGCGAGAACGTGCGCATCGCCCAGGACGCGCTGCCGGTGCCGCTGGCCCTGGAGAACATCGCCGCGCTGATCTCCTGGCCCGGTGAGGAGCTGACCGAGGGGCAGTTCCTGGCGGAGCTGGTCGAGCGGACCGGCGTACGGCTGCTGATCGACGTGGCCAACCTGCACACGAACCGCGTCAACCGGGGCGAGGACCCGCTGGCCGCGCTGGACGCGATCCCGCTGGAGGCGCTGGCGTACGTACACGTCGCGGGCGGGGTCGAGCGCGACGGGGTGTGGCACGACACGCACTCCCACCCGGTGGCCCCGGTCGTCCTCGACCTGCTGGCGGAGCTGCGGGCCCGGGTGGACCCGCCCGGGGTGCTGCTGGAACGTGACGACGACTTCCCGCCGGAGGCCGAACTGGCGGGGGAACTGGACGCCGTCCGCACGGTGGTTCGCGGCAGCGGCGCCGAGCGCCCCCGGCGCTCCCCCGCGCCCCGCCCTCCCGCTTCCGCTCCCTCTCCCACTCCCACCGCGCTTCCGGACCGGCTGGAGGCCGCGCGGACCCGGGTCGGGCTGAGCCAGGCCGCGCTGCTGTCGGCGCTGGTCGCGGGGACGCCCGTACCCGAGGGGTTCGACGGACAGCGGCTGCGGGTGCAGTCGCGCGCCCTCGCCGCCAAGCGCGCCGGGGTGGTGCGCAGGATCGCGCCCGAGCCCGCGGAGATCCTGGGGGCCGGGGCCTACCGGGAGGCGTTCCTGCGCTACGCCCGGACCCGGCCGATGACCGCGGGCTACCGGCGGGACGCCCTCGATTTCGTCGAGCACCTCCTCATCCAGGACCTGCCCGAGGACCCGGCCGCGCGCCGCCGGCTGACCGAGTGGTGGCAGGACCGGGCCGGGACGCGGCCCGTGGGGCTGCTGACCCGGTGGGCGCGGGCCGCCCTGCCCCGGCGGCTCCGCACGCCCCGCGCCGCCCGCCGCGCGCGGGACCCGCACCCCGCGCACCCCCCGCACGACGCGGCGCACGGCACCGCGCGGGACACCGCCCACGGCAGCGCGCACGGCACCCGTACCGCTCCCGCCGCCACGGGCCGGGGTGCGAGATGAACGCCCTCGCGGCCCTCGTGTGGATCGCCGTCCTCGGCTCCTCCATCGCCCTGCACGTCGGGATCCGGCGGTTCCGGACCCGGCCGCCCGGTCACGTGCCCCGGCTGCACGACCTCTCCGAGGCCGCGTTCCTCTCCGGCGGCCCGGGCCGGGTCGTCGACGCCGCGCTCGTCTCCCTGATCTGCGACGGGCGGCTGGTGATCGGCGGCCCCGGCATCGTGCACGCGCTGCCCGGGGTACGGGCCCGCGACGCCGCCGAACGCGCGGTGCTCCAGGCGCACTCGGCCGCCCCCTCCGGCGCCCTGCACGTCCTGCGCGCGGCCGCGATGCGCGACCCGGCCGTGCAGGAGACCGGCGACGCGCTGGCCGACCGGGGGCTGATCGCGCTGCCCGGCACCGGCCGGCTGTGGCGGCGCTGGGGGAAGATCCAGGCGATCGCCTGCGTACTGGGGATCCCCGTGGCCGTCGCGCTCACCGTGGCGCAGTATTCGAGCCCCAGCTCCTACGCCTTCCAACTCCCGTTCGTATTCAAAGTGCTCCCCGTCCTGCTGGTCGGGATCGTGGCGGGTGCCGTGGGCGCCTCCCGGGCCCTGGGCCGGATCACCACGGCCGGGCGCCGGGCGCTGATCGAGATCCGCGCCCAGCACGCGCGGGACCAGAACGCCCCGGTGCAGGCCGCGCTGTTCGGGCTGGGGGGCGTCCGGGACCCGTACCTGCGGGCGCAGTTGCTGCCCGCCGCCCGGATGAGCTCGGCCCGCTCCGCTCCCGCGCACCACGACGCCCACGGGTCCGGGGGGTCGTCCGCCGACGTCCTGCCGGTCGTCTGGTGCGCCGGGAGCGACGGCGGCGGGGCGAGCGGCTGCGGCGGGAGCTCCGGTTCGAGCTGCGCCGCGACGGGTTCGGGCTCCTCCTGCGGATCGACCGGTTCCTCCTGCGGGTCGACCAGCTCGTCCTGCTCCTCCTCGGGGTCGAGCTGCGGCAGTTCGTCGAGCTGCTCGAGCGGGTCGAGTTGCGGCAGTTCGAGCGGGTCGAGTTGCAGCAGTTCGTCCGGCTCCAGCTGCTCCAGCAGTTCCTGACCGTTGATCACGAGCGCATCACGAGGTGTTCACACCTCCGCATATCCCTGACCAGGAGCTTCCACATCTTGTAGAAATTCGGCCATGTTCTGGGTGCTGTTCCTGCTGACGGCCTGGGCGGGGGCGCTGATGTCGTGCGCCCGCCTGCTGAGTGCCGCGACCGATACCGACGAGTCCGCCACCGACGGCTCCACCACGCACCACCACGACGAGCTGAACCTGTACGAGGCCGCCTATCTCGCGGGCGGCCCGCGGCGGGTCGCCGAGCTGACGCTGCTCTCCATGGAGCGTCAGCGGCGGCTGCTGCTGGCACACACCGGGTGGGCGACCGTCGTCGACCCGGTCGGCCGCGACGCGCTGGAGCGGTCCGTGCTCGGCGCGTTCGGGCCGGACGGGCAGTCCCCCGTGGAGTCCGTGCGGGCCGCCGCCGCGGCCCACGAGGCCGTACGGGCCCTCGCCGACCGGCTGGGCGCGGCGGGCCTCGCGCTGCCCGAGGGCGCCCGGTCCGGCATGGGGGACGGGGTGAAGGCCGTACGGGGGCCACGGCGCTGATCCTCGTGATGGCCGCGGGCGCCTTCACCATGCCCACCACGAGCGCCTCCGGCCTCCTGCTGCTGTGCTGGTTCGCCCTGCCGCTCGTCCTCACCCTGGGGTGCCTGGCCATCGCCCGCTTCGAGTCCCACCCGTACTCCTCGTGGGCCTCTCCCGCCGGGCAGAAGCTGCTGATCGCGCTGGACCGGGAGCGCGGACGGGCCGAGCCGCTGGCCGCCATCGCGGTGCGCGGGGTCCGCGCCGTGGGGGATCCGGGGCTGCGGGCCGCGATGGGATCCGGCAATCGGGCGGCGCTCGCGCGGCAACGGGGGCATTGAGGGCGACACCCGGCGGTGATCCTGTACAAGTGGGCCGCCCTGCCGTCCCATCGGGTCATCCGATGAGACGAAAGGCCCGCCATGCGGACGACGCTCGCACCCTACGGAGCCGCCGCGGCGGTGCTCTCCCTCGCCCTCTGCGCCCCGCCCGCCGCGGCCCGCGCCGCCGACGGCCCGACGGGGCCCGCTACGGCCACGACCGTGGCCGGTCCCGCGCCCGCCCAGAGCGCCACCGCACGCGCCCGGCGGCTCGGCGCCGAGGCCGTCGCCCGCCGGGCGGCCGTTCGCCGCCTCGACTTCGGCGACTGCCCCGCGAGCGAGGGGCTGGCGGACCCGGTGCGCTGCGCCCTGCTGCGCGTACCGCTCGACTACGCCCGCCCCGACGGCCCGCAGATCTCACTGACCGTCAGCCGGATCGCGGCCACCGGCGGACGGGCCGCCCACCAGGGCTCCCTCGTCTACAACCCGGGCGGGCCGGGCGCCTCCGGCATGTACTTCCCGCTCGTCGCCGAACTGCCCGAGTGGGAGCGCGTCGCCGGCGCCTACGACCTCGTCGGCTACGCCCCGCGCGGGGTCGGTCGCTCGGCCCCTCTCTCGTGCGAGGACCCGGCGGCCCGGGCCAAGGGCCCCACCCAGGTCCCGGAGCGGCCCTCCGCGGCGTACAAGCGGGAGCGGCTCGCCGCCGCCGAGGAGTACGCGCGCGGCTGCGCCCGTCGGGCGGGCCCGGCGCTGGCGCACTACAGCACCCTCGACAACGTCCGGGACCTGTACGTGCTGCGCGCCGCGCTCGGCGACGAACGGCTGAACTTCCTGGGCGCCTCCTACGGCACCTACCTCGGCGCGGTCTACGCGACGCTCTACCCGGAGCACGTGCGCCGGGTGGTCTTCGACTCGGCGGTCGATCCGGACCCGCGCCGGATCTGGTACCGCGACAACCTCGACCAGTCCCCCGCGTTCGAGCGGCGCTGGGCGGACTTCCGCGACTGGGCGGCCCGCCACCACGACGTCTACGGGCTGGGCCGCACCCCGCGGGCGGTCGGGGCGAGTTACGAGAAGGTCCGGGCGGCGGTGGCCCGCCGTCCGGCGGGCGGGGTCGTCGGCACGGGCGAACTCCAGGCCGCGTACCTCAAGACCGCGTACTACGACGAGGTCTGGCCTCGCCGGGCCGCGGCGCTCGCCGCCTACCTGCGCGGCGACCCCGGCCCGCTGACCGAGCAGGCGCGGCCCGATCCGGCGGCGGCGGCCGAGAACGAGAACGCGAAGGCCGTCTACACGGCAGTGTTGTGCAACGACGCGCCCTGGCCCGCCGACTGGGCGACCTGGGACCGCGACAACACCGAACTGGCCCGGACCGCGCCTTTCGAGACCTGGCCCAACGCCTTCCTGAACCTGCCCTGCGCGTCCTGGCCCGCCGCCGCCCAGCGGCAGGCCCCGGTCGACGTGGGAGCGGTGGGCGCGGTGGGCGCGTCGGCCGCCGCGCTGCCCGGGACCCTGGTGGTGGCGGCCGAACGGGACGGGGCGACCCCCTATCCGGGGGCGCTGGAGCTCCACCGGCGGCTCGGGCCGCGGGCCGCGCTGGTCACGGAGACGGGGGCCGGTGCGCACGGAGTGGTCGGCGGACGCAACGCGTGCGTGGACCGGCATGTGGAGCGGTATCTGCTGACAGGTGACACAGCGGGACGGCGTGTCACGTGTGCGCCGCATCCGGAGCCCGCACCGGTGTCGCTGGACGACCGGGCAGCGGGCACCCGCAGGGTGCCGCTGCCGCCAGTCGTCTGAACTTCCGGGCGGGATCTCCGGCTGCGTCGATTCGGGGGCAGGGCCTCCCGATCCCCGGCGGCCGCGTCTTCTGCGAAGCGGCGGTCCCCCGGTCCTTCCCCCCAGGGGAGGTATCAGGCGAGCCCGGCCACCAGATCGGCGACGGACTTGCGGCGTCCGGTGTAGAAGGGGACCTCTTCACGGACGTGCATACGGGCCTCGGAGGCGCGCAGGTGACGCATGAGGTCGACGATGCGGTACAGCTCGTCGGCCTCGAAGGCCAGCATCCACTCGTAGTCGCCGAGTGAGAAGGAGGCGACGGTGTTGGCACGCACGTCCGGGTAGCCGCGGGCCATCATGCCGTGGTCCTTCAGCATGCGGCGACGGTCCTCGTCGGGCAGCAGGTACCAGTCGTAGCTGCGTACGAAGGGGTACAC
Source organism: Streptomyces sp. G-G2 (assembly GCF_030063135.1). Taxonomy (GTDB): domain Bacteria; phylum Actinomycetota; class Actinomycetes; order Streptomycetales; family Streptomycetaceae; genus Streptomyces. The sequence goes on along the minus strand of NZ_JASISO010000004.1, from coordinate 225,409 downwards.
GCTGACGTAGTCGCGCGGGTTCTCGTCGGCCAGGAAGGCCGGGATGTGCGACTTGTTGAACTCGGCGGGGCGGTGCAGCGCCATGTTCGACCACACCGGCTCCAGCGCGCGGCCCAGCTTGGTCCGGCGGAACAGGTTGTAGGCGGTCTGCAGCTCGTCCGAGGTCTCGGCGTGCCACCAGATCATGATGTCCGCGTCGGCGCGCAGGCCGGAGACGTCGTAGCTGCCGCGGACGGTGATGTCCTTGGCGCCCAGCTGGTCGAACAGCTCCTGGACCTCGTCGGCGTAACCGGCGCGGTCCTCCGGCAGGACGTCCTTCAGCTTGAAGACGGACCACAGGGTGTAGCGGATGACCTCGTTGAGGTCCTTCGCCTTCTTCCCCGCGTTGGGAATCTTCTCTGGTGCAGTCATGTGCCTATTGTCCCGTGTCCTGATCAGTGCTCTGTGCCTGGGGTGCCGAACGCGCCCGTGAGGCCCGGAGCGAGCGCGTCGGCGGCCCGGGTGGCGCTCGCCACGCACGCCGGGATGCCCACGCCGTCGTAGAGGGCGCCGCACACCGCGAGCCCGGGCAGGGCCGCGACGGCCGTCCGGATCCGGGCGACCCGTTCCATGTGCCCGACCGGGTACTGCGGCAGTCCGCCGTCCCACCGGGTCACCGCCGAGGCCACCGGACGCGCCGTCAGGCCGACGGCTTCGCCGAGGTCGGCCAGCGATACGCCGACCAGTTCGGCGTCGTCCCGTGCCAGGACCGCCTCGTCGCCGTGGCGCCCGACGGAGGTGCGCAGCAGGAACAGGCCGGGGTCGGCGCCCGACCAGGCCCACTTGTTGCTGGAGAAGGTGGACGCCTTGATCGTGCGGCCGTCCACCGGGGGAACCAGGAACCCGCTGCCGGTCAGCGTCGGCGGCAGTTCGGAGCGCCGGAAGGCCAGGGTGACCAGGGCCATCGAGGCGTACTCGATCCCGCGCAGCTCGGTCGCGGCGGCGGGCGCGAGGCGCTCCAGCAGCCCGGCGGCGGGACCCGCGGGGGTGGCGAGGACCACCGCGTCGGCCTCGATGACCTCGACGGCCCCGTCGCCCACGAGCAGTTGCCAGCCGTCGGGGCCGCGGCGCAGTTCCCGTACCGGGGACCCGGTCAGGATCCGGGCCCCGGCGGCCCGGCAGGCGTCGGCGACGGCCAGCGGGAGGCGGCCGATGCCGCCCTCGATGCCCGCGAAGACGGGTCCGGCGCCCTGCGGCTGCGCGGCGGCCCGGCGCTGGAGTTCCCGGACGCCCTCGCCGAGGGACGTGTGGGTGCGGGCGACGTCGAAGAGCGCGGGGACTGCGGCGCGCATCGAGATCCGGTACGGGTCACCGGCGTAGACCCCGCCGAGCAGCGGCTCGACCAGCCGGTCGACGACCTCGCGGCCCATCCGGGCGGCGACGTACGCGCCGATCGCGACGTCCTCGCCGATCTCGGTGGGCGCCAGGTCCGCCTCGGCCCCGGCGCGGGCCAGGCCCTCGGCGGAGAGCACCCCGGAGGCGGCCAGCAGGTCCAGGTCGCCGGGCACCCCCATGACGTGCCCGCGCGGCATGGGGCGCAGCGCGCCCCGGGTCCACAGGGAGGCGGTGGCGGTGGCGGGGGCCTGGAGGGCGTCGGCGAGGCCGACGGCGCGGGCCAGGTCCACGGCCTCGGGACGGCGGGCCAGTACGGATTCGGCGCCGAGGTCGACGGGCAGTCCGGCGAGTTCCCCGGCGTACAGCTTGCCGCCGAGCCGCGGGCCGGCCTCCAGCACGGTCACCCGCGCGCCGGTGGCGAGCAGCCGGTGGGCCGCCGCGAGTCCGGCGATGCCGGCGCCGATGACGACGGCGTGCGGCGTCGTGCCGGGGCCGGCCCGGCGCGCGCCCGTGTCCGTGCCCGTGTCCGTACGGATGTCCGTATCCCTGTCCGCTTCCCGCATGGACACATCGTCTCAGACCGATCAAGGAGGGCCGACCGGGCCCGTGAACGTCCGTTCGGCCGTAGCGTGTTTCCCGACCTGATCGACAGCGGAGGGACGGTACGGACGATGGCGGCGACGGAACGACTGGTGGTGGTCGGCGGCGATGCGGCGGGCATGTCCGCCGCCTCGCAGGCCCGCAGGCTCAAGGGCCCGGCGGAGCTGGAGATCGTCGCCTTCGAGCGGTCGCGCTTCACGTCGTACTCCGCGTGCGGGATCCCGTACTGGATCGGCGGGGCGGTCGCCGGGCGCGACGAGCTGATCGCCCGGACCCCCGAGGAGCACCGGGCGCGCGGCATCGACCTGCGGACGCGGACCGAGGTGCTGGAGCTGGACGTGGCGGGGCAGCGGGTGCGCGCCCGCGATCTGGACACCGGATCGCGATCCTGGACGGGATACGACCGCCTGGTGCTGGCGACCGGCGCCCGCCCGGTACGCCCCCCGCTCCCCGGGATCGGCGCGCAGGGGGTCCACGGGGTCCAGTCCCTGGACGACGGACAGCGCCTCATGGACACCCTGGAGCGTACGGACGTGCGCCGGGCGGTGGTCGTCGGCGCGGGGTACATCGGCGTGGAGATGGCGGAGGCCCTGGTCCTGCGGGGGTACGAGGTGACCGTCCTGCACCGGGGCGCGCAGCCGATGGCCACCCTGGACCCGGACATGGGCGGCCTGGTGCACCGGGCGATGAACGCGATGGGGATCACCACGGTGTCGGGGGCCGAGGTGACGAAGATCCTCACCGATGACGAGGGCCGGGCCCGGGCGGTGGCCACGGCGGCGGGGGACGAATACCCGGCGGACGTGGTGGTCCTCGGCATCGGCGTCGAGCCGCGCACCGCGCTGGCCCGGGCGGCCGGGCTGCCGCTCGGGGAGTCGGGCGGGCTGCTGACGGACCTGTCGATGCGGGTCCGGGGGCACGAGAACATCTGGTCCGGCGGGGACTGCGTGGAGGTGCTGGACCTGGTCGCGGGCCGCACCCGGCACATTCCGCTGGGCACGCACGCCAACAAGCACGGCCAGGTCATCGGCTCGGGCGTGGGCGGCGGCTACGCGACCTTCCCCGGGGTGGTGGGGACGGCGATCAGCAAGGTGTGCGACCTGGAGATCGCGCGGACCGGGCTGCGGGAGCGGGACGCGCGGGAGGCCGGCTTGCGGTTCGTGACCTCGACGATCCGCTCGACGAACACGGCCGGGTACTACCCGGGGGCCGCGGAGATGACGGTCAAGATGCTGGCCGAGCAGCGGACCGGGCGGCTGCTGGGGGTCCAGATCGTGGGCGGGGCGGGGGCCGCGAAGCGGGTGGACGTCGCGGCGGTGGCGCTGACCGCCGGGATGACGGTGGAGCAGGTCGTCTCACTGGACCTGGGGTACGCCCCGCCGTTCTCTCCCGTGTGGGATCCGGTGCTGGTGGCGGCCCGCAAGGCCGTCTCCGCGGTCCGGGCGGCGGGAGTCTGACCCCCGGGGCTCCGCCCCGGACCCCGCGCCTCGAGCGCCGACGGGGCGGCTCGGCTGCGCCGACTCCGCCGCGGCACTAGCGCCGCGTCTGGGTGTGGACGTAGTCCACCAGGCGGGTCAGGGCCTCGGGGTCGGTCGTCGGGAGGACGCCGTGACCCAGGTTGAAGATGTGGCCCTCCAGGCCGGACGCCGCGTCCAGGACCTCGCGGGTCTTGATCTCGACCGCCTCGGGGGTGGAGAAGAGCACGGCCGGGTCCAGGTTCCCCTGGAGCGCCTTGCCGGGGCCGACCCGGCGGACGGCCTCGTCCATCGGGATGCGCCAGTCCACGCCCATGACGTCCGCACCGGCCTCGCCCATCAGGCCCAGCAGCTCGCCCGTGCCCACACCGAAGTGGATGCGCGGGACGCCGTACGACTCGACGGCGGAGAAGACCTTGGCCGAGGCGGGCATCACCGAGCGGCGGTAGTCCGCCGGGGCGAGCGCGCCGACCCAGGAGTCGAAGAGCTGGACCGCCGAGACGCCCGCCTCGATCTGCACCTTGAGGAAGGCGGAGGTGATCTCGGCGAGGCGGTCGAGGAGGTCGGCCCACAGCTCCGGGTCCCCGTACATCAGGGCCTTGGTGTGCTCGTGGTTCTTGGAGGGGCCGCCCTCGACGAGGTAGCTCGCGAGGGTGAAGGGCGCACCGGCGAAACCGATCAACGGCGTGGCGCCGAGTTCACCCGTGAGCATGCCGATCGCCTCGGTGACGTACCAGACGTCCTCGGGGGTGAGGTCGCGCAGCTGCGCGAGGTCCTCGCGGCGGCGGATCGGCTGGGCCACGACCGGGCCGATGCCCGGCTTGATGTCCAGGTCGATGCCGATGGCCTTGAGCGGGACCACGATGTCGGAGAAGAAGATCGCCGCGTCGACGTCGTGGCGGCGCACCGGCTGCATGGTGATCTCGGTGACCAGGTCGGGCCGCATGCAGGATTCCAGCATCTGCGTGCCCTCGCGGAGCTTGCGGTACTCGGGGAGCGAGCGCCCCGCCTGGCGCATGAACCACACGGGCGTGTGCGGTACCGGCTCACGTCGGCACGCCTTGAGGAAGGCGGAATCGTACGTCTGACTCGGCGTGCCCGTGGGGCTCAGGTTGGCGCTCACGACCCAAATCCTCGCACGTATGAAGAAGTGCCCGGCCCGGCGAGGGTGTCCCTGCGCCGGATGGGCGCCCATTCCACCTAGTCTTCCCCGCATGGCTGCGGCTCAGGGACGATTTTCAGATGGCGCTGACGGCATGGACAGCGCGGAGGACAGCTCCGTCCCACTTCCGTTCCGGCGGGCGGTCGAGGGCTTGAAGAAGGCGCGGCTGCGCTCCGGGATCGAGATCGACCCGACGAAGCCGCCCCAACGGCTGGCGCCGTACGCCTACGCGCTGGAAGCGGCCGTCGTCGACGACGAGGACGACCTGGCCGACGGCAGGCTGATCCTGCTGCACGACCCGTCCGGGCACGACGCCTGGCACGGGACCTTCCGGCTGGTGACGCTCGTACGGGCGGAACTCGAGCCGGAGATGGCGGCCGACCCGCTCCTCCCCGAGGTGTGCTGGTCCTGGCTGACCGGGGCGCTGGACGCGCGCGGGCTGACGTACGGAGAGGCGAGCGGCACGGTCACGATGGCCGGGTCGCACTACTTCGGCGGGCTCTCCGAGCGGCGTCCGGCCACCCAGATCGAGATCAGAGCCTCGTGGACGCCCCGCGAAGGCGTGGGAGGGGTGCCGGACACGGCGGCCCACCTGTCGGCCTGGTGCGATCTGCTGTGCCAGATCGCGGGGCTGCCGCCCGCCGGGCCGGTGGACACCGGAGTGGTCTCCCTGCCACAGCGACGCGGACCGCACCACCCGTGACCGTGGGGCCGGACGGCCCTGCCGCGCGGCCCCGCAGGGTCCCGCGCGGCGGCTCCGGCGACCTCGCGAAGCCGTAACGCGCTGTCAGAACGGGGCAACCGTTGCGGTCTTCTGATCACCCCGTGATCGATCGTGCGTCCGAATTGCCCGAATTGTTACTCACCAAATCGTGATCATTCCCTAAAGCCGGGCGGGTGACGTGCCGAAGGAGTGAGTGACCATCCGCACGGTTCGCACCGGCTCCTTCCCCGGCCGCCGCGTTCCCGCCACTCCCTTCAGGAGGCCTGGTGTCCGTTCTTCTCGAGCAGCCCGCAAGCCTGGTCGCCTACCGCCCGAACAAGCCGACGGCCATGGTTGTCGTGGCCGACCCGCGCGTCCGCTCCACCGTGACCCGCCACCTGTGGGCTCTCGGGGTACGTGACGTCATCGAGGCTTCGTCCATCGCGGAGGCCCGACCCCGCATCGGAAGCCCGCGCGACATCTGCGTGGCCGACGTACATCTGCCCGACGGTTCCGGTCTCACCCTGCTCTCCGAGACCCGTGCCGCGGGCTGGCCCAACGGCCTGGCCCTGTCCGCCGCCGACGACATCGGCGCCGTACGCAACGCCCTCGCGGGCGGAGTCAAGGGCTACGTCGTCACCGGAACCCGTACCAACATCGGGCTCCCCAGCCGGCCCGGCTCCGCGCCCATCGGCGCGGCCGCCGCCCGGATGCACCGCCGCCCCCCGGGTGCCCCGAGCCACCCGGGCGGCTACCGCGAACTGTCCGGCCGCGAGGTCGAGGTCCTTCGCCTCGTCGCGGAGGGCCAGTCCAACAAGGCCATCGGAGTCTCGATGGGCCTGTCCGCCCTGACCGTCAAGTCCCACCTCGCCCGGATCGCCCGCAAGCTGGGCACCGGCGACCGGGCCGGGATGGTCGCCGTCGCCCTGCGGACCGGGATCATCCACTGATCCCGCCCCAGGCCCCCGGGAAACCCCCGGGGTACCCGGGGAAACGTCCGCGTTCACACCTCGCGCCCGTCGCCGGAACGTTCCGGCGACGGGCGCGGCGCATCCATGGATACCCTTGACCGGTGACCGACGCCCAAGAGACCGCAGCAGACCTGCGCACCACCACCGGGGGCGGCCCCCCGGACGACGAGGTTTCGTCCGATGGGCTGCCCATCCCCCTGCTCGAACCGCGTGAGGGAATCCCTCCCGTGGTCGCCGACGAAGAGGCCCTCGCCCGGGTGGTCGCGGCCTTCGCCGCGGGCACCGGACCGGTGGCCGTCGACGCCGAGCGGGCCTCCGGATACCGCTACGGCCAGCGCGCCTACCTGGTGCAGCTGCGCCGCGAAGGGGCCGGATCCGCGCTGATCGACCCCGTGGGGTGCCCCGACCTCTCCTCGCTCGGCGAGGCGCTGTCCGGCACCGAGTGGATCCTGCACGCCGCCACCCAGGACCTGCCGTGCCTGCGTGAAATAGGCATGGTTCCCACCTCCCTGTTCGACACCGAGCTGGCCGGACGCCTCGCCGGGTTCCCCCGGGTCGGGCTCGGCGCGATGGTCGAGGGCGTGCTCGGCTACGCGCTGGAGAAGGGGCACTCCGCCGTCGACTGGTCCACCCGCCCGCTCCCGGAGCCGTGGCTGCGCTACGCCGCCCTGGACGTGGAGCTCCTGGTGGACCTGCGCGACGCGCTGGAGGAGGAACTGGACCGGCAGGGCAAGCTGGACTGGGCCCATCAGGAGTTCGACTCCATCGCCGCCGCCCCGCCGGCCCCGCCGCGCAAGGACCCCTGGCGGCGCACCTCCGGCATGCACAAGGTGCGGCGCCGCCGGCAGATGGCGGTCGTCCGCGAACTGTGGGAGGCCCGCGACCGGATCGCCCAGCGACGTGACGTATCCCCGGGCAAGGTTCTGGGGGACGCGGCGATCGTCGAGGCCGCCCTGGCCCTGCCGCTCAATGTCCACGCGCTGTCCGCCCTGCCCGGATACGGGCCGCGGGCCGGCAGGCGTCAGGTGGAGCAGTGGATGGCGGCCGTGGACCGGGCCAAGGCCCTGCCCGAGAGCGAGCTGCCGCAGCCCGGCGCCACCCCGGCCGGCCCCCCGCCGCCGCGCTCCTGGGCCGACAAGGACCCGGCCGCCGCGGCCCGGCTCGCGGCGGCCCGTACCGCCGTCTCCGCGCTGGCGGAGGGCTTGAACCTGCCCCAGGAGAACCTGATCGCCCCGGACAGCGTCCGCCGGCTGTGCTGGGAGCCCCCCTTCGAGGTCTCGGCCGGTTCCGTGACGGAGGCCCTGGCCTCCTACGGGGCCCGCGCCTGGCAGATCGAGCAGGTCACCCCGGCGCTGGTCGAGGCCCTCGCGGTCACCGCCTGATCCCGTGTGCGCGTACAGAGCCCCCGGTCCTGGCGACCGGGGGTTCTTCGTCGTCCGCCGGTGGCGGGCCGGATCCTGGCGGACGAGGAACGGAACACGGCCCGGCCCGGCCCCGGGCGGCCTCGGCGTGCGCCGCCGCGCCTTCGCGTCCGGGGCCCCGCGAAGAGGTGGGCGGGGTGTGACCTTCGCCGCTCCTGGGGGAGGGGGTGTGCACATTGGTTACCCGCAAGTAGCATGGGTCAGGTGAGCGCGCGCTCAGGAACCTGGACGCGCTCCCGCGCAGCAGTGCCACCCCGCACCCTGGAGGAGAGCCATCGTGCCTCGTACCGTCAGGGACGTCGTCTTCGTCGACGGCGTCCGCACCCCGTTCGGCAAGGCGGGCCCGAAGGGCATCTACCACGAGACCCGGGCCGACGACCTCGTCGTCAAGGCGATCCGGGAGCTGCTGCGCCGCAACCCGGACCTGGACCCCGCGAAGATCGACGAGGTCGCCATCGCCGCGACCACCCAGATCGGCGACCAGGGCCTGACGCTGGGCCGCACGGCCGGCATCCTCGCGGGCCTCCCGCAGTCGGTTCCCGGCTACTCCATCGACCGCATGTGCGCCGGTGCGCTCACGGCCGTGACGACCGCCGCCGGTTCCATCGCCTTCGGCGCGTACGACGTGGTCATCGCCGGTGGCGTCGAGCACATGGGCCGCCACCCGATGGGCGAGGGCGTGGACCCGAACCCGCGCTTCGTCAGCGAGAAGCTGGTCGACGAGTCGGCCCTCTTCATGGGCATGACGGCGGAGAACCTGCACGACCGCTACCCCACGATCACCAAGCTCCGCGCCGACGAGTACGCCGTGCGTTCGCAGGAGAAGGCCGCCAAGGCGTACGCCGACGGCAAGATCCAGCAGGACCTGGTGCCGGTCTCGGTGCGCAACACCAACCCGGACGTCGGTGAGACGGGCTGGGGCCTGGTCACCGCCGACGAGCCGATGCGCCCGGGCACCACCCTGGAGAACCTGGCGAACCTCAAGACGCCGTTCCGTACCCACGGGCGCGTCACCGCGGGCAACGCCGCCGGTCTCAACGACGGCGCCACGGCCTCGATCCTCGCCTCCGAGGACTTCGCCCGCGAGAACAACCTCCCGGTCAAGATGCGCCTGGTCTCCTACGCCTTCGCGGGCGTGGAGCCGGAGGTCATGGGCTACGGCCCGATCCCGGCCACCGAGAAGGCCCTCGCGCAGGGTGGCCTGTCGATCTCCGACATCGGTCTCTTCGAGATCAACGAGGCCTTCGCCGTGCAGGTGCTGGCCTTCCTGGAGCACTACGGCATCGCGGACGACGACGCGCGCGTCAACCAGTACGGCGGCGCGATCGCCTACGGTCACCCGCTCGCCTCCTCCGGCGTCCGCCTGCTCACCCAGCTGGCCCGCCAGTTCGAGGAGCAGCCGCACGTCCGCTACGGCCTGACCACCATGTGTGTCGGCTTCGGCATGGGCGCGACGACCATCTGGGAGAACCCGCATTTCGACGGAGGCAGCAAGTGAGCACCACCACCACTGAGCTCCTGAAGGGCGCGGCCGAGCTGTTCCCGGACGAGGTCGTCACGCAGGCGCACGTCCGCCACCTCGACCTGCCCTTCGGCGCCGGGCGCTTCGCGCTCGTCACGCTGGACAACGGCCTGGACCACACCAAGCCGACCACCTTCGGCCCGCAGTCCCTCGCCAACCTGAACGCGGCGATCGACCAGCTCGAGCAGGAGGCCCTCGCGGGCTCCATCGTGGGCGCGGGCCTGACCGGCAAGCCGTTCATCTTCGCGGTCGGCGCCGACCTCAAGGGCGTCGAGCTGCTCAAGAAGCACGACGAGGCGCTCGCCATCGGCAAGGGCGGCCACGACGTCTTCAAGCGGCTGTCCGGGCTGGCCGTTCCCACCTTCACGTACTACAACGGCGCGGCGATGGGCGGCGGTGTCGAGGTCGGTCTGCACTGCACCTACCGCACCGTCTCCAAGGCCATCCCGGCCTTCTCGCTGCCCGAGGTCTTCCTCGGTCTGGTCCCCGGCTGGGGCGGCTGCGCCCTGCTGCCGAACCTGATCGGCGCGGACCGCGCGGTCTCGGTGATCATCGAGAACTCGATGAACCAGAACCGTCAGCTCAAGGGCAAGCAGGTCTTCGAACTGGGCATCGCCGACGCCCTGTTCGAGGGTGCGGACTTCCTGGAGCAGTCGCTGATCTGGACGGCGCACGTCCTGAACGGCACCACCGAGGTCGTACGCCCCGAGATCGACCGCGGCGAGGCCTGGGACGCGGCGGTCGCCCGCGGCCGCTCCATCGCCGACTCCAAGGTGCACGGCGCGGCCCCGGCCGCCTACCGGGCGCTGGAGATCATCGAGGCGGCCAAGGACGGGGACCTGCAGAAGGGCTTCGACGCCGAGGACGCGGCCCTGGCCGACCTCATCATGGGCGGCGAACTGCGCTCCGGCATCTACGCCTTCAACCTGGTCCAGAAGCGCGCCAAGCGCCCGGCCGGTGCCCCGGACAAGAACCTCGCGCGTCCGGTCACCAAGGTCGGCGTCGTCGGCGCGGGCCTGATGGCCTCGCAGCTGGCGCTGCTGTTCCTGCGCCGCCTGGAGGTGCCGGTGGTGCTCACCGACATCGACCAGGAGCGCGTGGACAAGGGCGTGGGCTACGTCCGGGCCGAGATCCAGAAGCTGCTCGGCAAGGGCCGCATCAACCAGGACAAGGCCAACCGCCTGACCGCCCTGGTGACCGGTGTGCTCGACAAGGCCGAGGGCTTCGCGGACGCGGACTTCATCATCGAGGCCGTGTTCGAGGAGATGTCGGTCAAGCAGAAGGTGTTCGCGGAGGTCGAGGCGGTCGCCCCGGCGCACGCGATCCTCGCCACCAACACCTCCTCGCTGTCGGTGTCGGAGATGGCTTCCAAGCTCGAGCACCCGGAGCGCGTGGTCGGCTTCCACTTCTTCAACCCGGTCGCGATCCTCCCGCTGCTGGAGATCGTCCGCGGTGAGCAGACGGACGACGCCTCGCTGGCCACGGCCTTCGGTGTCGCGCGGAAGCTGAAGAAGACCGCGGTCCTCACGAAGGACGCCCCGGCGTTCGTCGTGAACCGCATCCTGACCCGCTTCATGGGCGAGATCCAGAACGTCATCGACGAGGGCACCCCGGTGGTCACCGCCGAGAAGGCCATCGAGCCGCTCGGCCTGCCGATGTCCCCGCTCGTGCTGCTCGAACTGGTCGGCCCGGCCATCGGTCTGCACGTGTCGCAGACCCTGAACCGCGCCTTCCCGGACCGGTTCACCGTCTCGCCGAACCTCGCCGCCGTCGTCAAGGCCGGCAAGCGCGGCTTCTACGTCTACGATTCCGGCAGGCCGGAGCTGGACCCCGAGGTCGCCGCGCTCCTGGTGCAGGGCGACAGCGTCCTGACGGAGGAGCAGGTCCGCGACCGCGTCCTGGACGCGGTGGCGCAGGAGATCGGCCTGATGCTGGAGGAGGGTGTCGTGGCCGAGGCCCAGGACATCGACCTCTGCCTGATCACCGGCGCGGGCTGGCCCTTCCACCTGGGCGGCGTCACGCCGTACCTGGACCGCGAGGGCGTCTCGGAGCGCGTGAACGGCAAGAAGTTCCTGGCCCCGGGCCTGGCGAGCGTGCCGGCGTAACGGCGGCAGCGCTCCACGACGGACGGCGGGCGGTACGGGGTCACTCCCCGTACCGGCCGCCGTCCGCGTTACTTCCTGAACTGGAAGATGCCCTCGTACAGGACGTGGTCCGACTCCGGGGCCTGGACCGTCACCGCCCGGGGCGCCGTGAAGTGGGCCTCGGTGGCGAAGATGTAGTCGATCTTCCGGCCGTCCGCCGCGGTCGGTGCGCCGTTGCGGCACCGTGCCGGTTCCGGGTCCTGGCAGCGCACTCCCCCGGTACCGCCCATCCTGAACCAGCGCCGGTTGCGCTCGTCCGCTTCCAGGAAGCGCCCGTCGGGGTCGCGCCGCTCCTTCTCGCCGCGCGTGTGCGCGTACAGGCCCGCCAGTGAGACCTCGTTGGGCTGCTGGTTCAGATCGCCCGCCAGGATCACGGGGATCGCGGGCGGGAAGGCCGCCGGGCCGGCGAGCCACGCGTGGGCTTCCAGCAGCTGGCCGGCGGCGGTCCCGGCGTGGGCCCCGCAGAAGGTCATCCGCTGCCCGCGCGCCCGGGTGGGTACGCACAGCAGTCCGCGCCGTACGGGCTCCGAGCGGCCCTCGGCCTGGTAGGTCTCGCCGTCCGTGTCGGTGAAGGCGCGGTAGACCGGCGGGCCGGTCAGCTCCTGCCGGGAGAACACGGCCAGGCCGTAGGAGGTGTCGCCGCCGCAGGCGGGCACGTTGCCGTGCATCTCCTGGTAGGCGCCGTGCAGGAGCACGCCACGCACCTTGAACAGGCCCTCCAGCGCCTGGAACTGGCCGCGGCAGATCTCGTTGACGCCGAGCAGGTCCGGCTGGCGCAGCGCCGCCTCGCTCACCAGCCGGGCTATCGAGGTGCCGTTGCCCGTGCCGCCGTGGTTGACGCACTGGTGGGCCGCCCCGCAGATGTTCCACTGCAGGACCACCACCGACTCCCCCGCGTCCGGGTCCGCCTCCCGGGAGCCGTCCCAGAGCGGGGTGTCGGCGCTGGTACGGGCCCAGCCCAGGGCGGCGGCCGCAAGCGTCAGGGCGAGGCCCACCGCCGCGAGACGACGCCTCGTCACGCGGTCACGGCGGGCCCCAGCGGGCTGCCCGTCTCCGGGGCGAGCTGACGTCGGACGTGGAGCCGCCCGTCGGTCCCGATGACGGCGACGGCCACGGCTCCGACCGCGTCGAAGGCCAGCGACGGGGCCTGGACGAACATGTCGCCGCTCTCCCGCCAGCGGGCGCCCGACACGTCCTTCTCCCGGTCCGGCAGGGAGACGGTGAGGCGGCCGCGCGAGCTGCGGTGCGCCAGGTGCGCCTCGCGGGCACCGCGCTGCGGGGCCCAGAGCGCGGCGACCGCGCCCGTACCGCCGGTGCCGCCGACGCCCGCGCCCGAGCCGGGCCAACGGCCGGTGTCGTGCTGGCGGTAGGCCATCACCTGCTGGGTGCCCGCCTCGCGGAAGTACAGGCAGGTGCGTCCGCCGCCGGAGTTCACGGCGGTGATCCCGCCACTGGCCACGGGGCCGGTCACGAGGGAGTCGTCCCGGGTGAAGGGCGCGCCCGGCTCCTTCTGGAACCAGCGGACCACGGAGTTCTTCCCCGGCACGTACAGCTCGACGGTGCCGAACTCCGTGGTGATCGCGGTGCCCGCGTCCTGGAGGAAGCTGCCGCCGAGGTTCACCCAGGGCTCCCAGCCTCCCTGGGCGGTCTGGCGCCGCATGGAGACGCCCTGGTCGAAGTTGCGGGCGAAGACGTACAGCAAGCCGGCGCCGTCCACCGCGGCCATCGGGATCCCGAGTTCACGCTGGCGGCGGCCGTCGGCGTGGACCCATTCCGGGGACTCCAGCGACTGCCAGCCGCTGAACCCACTGCCGTCCGGGTGCTGCGTCGTGTACACGAGATCGATGCCCACCGCGCCGCCCTCGGCGGTACGGCGGCGCTGCGCCACCACGTGGGCGGGTCCGCCCGGGGTTCCCGCGAGCGCCGTCGTGGGCGCGATCCAGCCGTCGCCGAGCGTGAAGGGGCCCTGCCACTGGCCGGTGGCCGGACCGGTTTCGGTGAAGAACACCAGGTGGCCCGCGAGCACCGTGAAGGCGTTGAGCCGACCGCCGGGGCCCAGCCGGAGCCAGTCGGTGGCGGGCGAGTAGCGGTAGGCGGTGCTGCGCATGTGCGTGCTGCGGTACGGGTTGGGGCCGAGCTGGCGGTCCCCGCACGTGTGGCAGGTGCCCTGCGGGCAGTGCGTGGCGTCCAGGCCTATGTAGGTGGCCAGGTAGTCGGCCTTCTCGGCCAGTTCCATCCGGTCCAGGTTCGGGCCCCAGAAGCGGTTGGCGTAGGCGCGGTAGTACTCGACGGCCGGGGGGCGCTCCACGCTCTCCCGGTGGCGGGTGAGGGCCGCGATGGCGAACTCGGCCGTGGTGGAGTGGTCGACGTGGTCGGAGGTGACGAACTCGCTCTTGCCGCCGTCGTGTTCCGGGTCGGGGTCCATCGTGCGGACGGTGGTGGGGCGGATCTCGGCGAGGAGCGCGGTGAGACCCGCGATGACCATCTCGCGGGATATCTGCTGCACTTCGGTCAGCCCGGAGCCCCAGACGGGCACGGTCGCCTGGGTGGGGTGGGCGCCGTTCCACAGCTCGAACATCCGGGTGCGGACGCCGGACGACGTGGGCATGCCCATGTGCAGCTGGCAGAAGTACATCCGTACGGCCGGATGCGCGAGCAGGGTGAAGCGCTCGACGGCGAAGCCGGGGACGAGCTCGGTGACCTCGCGCTGCCAGGGGCTGTCACGGTCCCCGGTGGCCATCCGCGCGTACGCCGAACGCAGCCCGCAGCCGCGGGCCGTGCTGTAGCCCGCGTAGTCCGAGGGGAGGGAGGCCCGTTCGGGGTCGTTGGTGTCGGCGTTGATCCCGTCGCCCTCCCCCGCGGTCAGGACGACCGTGGCGACCGGGTCGCCGTCCTGGAGCGAGCGGACGAGGTCGGGGTTCATGAAGTACAGGTCGTCGTCCTGGTGGGCGACGATATGCAGGATCGATCGGTTTCGGTTCATCGGTCCACCACGTTCATAGCCATGGCTCCGGAGACGGAGCAGTAGGGCCGGACTCGGACCGGCCGGGACGGATGCACGACGACGAAACGGGACACGTCGTCTGCGGGGAGGGGGACTTCGGGGTACGGGTAGGCGCCCCGGACGTCGGGGAAGTCCTCGAAGAGGTGGCAGACGCGCACCCGGCGCCTGGTCCCGGGCTGCGGCTGGAGCCACCAGTCCCAGTCCTCCCAGCGGTCCAGCCGGTCCTCCACCAGCTGGACCAGGGGCAGTTCCATCCGGAACGAGCGCTCGCCGAGCACCTCCACCGGCAGGGACAGCTCGCTGCGGTGACGGCCGCGCCGGATGAGCACGAACCGGGCCCCGTACTCCAGGGTGCGCGCTCCGCAGAGCACCCCGGAGACGGTGATCCCGTCCTCGCAGACGCGGACCTCGCGGGCTTCCGCGTGGGCCTCGCGCTGCACGGTACGCAGCATCAGCCTGCCGTTCGGCTGCGCGTAGGGCAGGTTCCACAGGACCGGGCCGGGGCCGGGGGCTTCGAGGAGGCGGGCGCGGGCGTCGATGAGCCCCCGGGTGTCGCGGATGCCCGCCTTGAGGTGGACGGGGTCCCCCTTGCCCGCGGTGAGCATGACCCGCCACCGGCCGTCGCCGAGGTGGTCGAGGGCGGCGGGCGCCACGACGGCGGTGTGCCGCACGGCTCCGGTGGCCAGCGTCTCGCGCTCCGTGTCGAGGAGCAGGTCGGGCAGCCGGGACCCGCTCGACGGACGGTGGCGCAGCAGGAACGCGCCCCGGTTCCTGGGCCCCTCGGGACCGTCGCAGGACAGGCTCAGCCACCCGGCGTCGGGCGCGCCGACGTGGCACACGGCGGTCTTCAGGGACTCGGGCGGCGCGCTGTCGCCCGGCGGGCGCCCCAGCCGGGCGGCCGTCGGCGCGCGGTAGCCGGTCCGGGCCTCGGCGCGGCGGCGGGCGGCTTCCTCGAACAGCTCGGTGTAACGGGCGGCGATCACGGCGGGGTCGTAGCGCTGCGAGTTGCGCAGCGCGGCAGCCGCCATCCGGGCGCGCTCCGCGTCGTCGGCCATCAGGCGGCCGAGCCCGGCGGCGATGGCGGCGACGTCTCCGTCGGCGACGAGGAGGCCGTCCTCGCCGTCGCGCAGGATCTCGCGGGGTCCGACGGGGCAGTCGGTGGAGACCACGGGCAGGCCGCAGCGCATGGCTTCCACCAGGGTCATCCCGAAGGACTCGGCGCTCGACGTGACGGCGGCGATGGAACCCTTGACCCATTCGGACTCGATGGGTGAGAAGCCGCCCATCAGCAGGATACGGCCGGACAGGTCCAGGTCGTTGACGAGCGTGCGCAGCGCGGCTGTCTCGTCCCCGTCGCCGTAGACGCGCAGCCGCCAGTCCGGGAACCGGGGGGCGAGCCGGGCGAAGGCGCGGATCAGCAGGTCGTAGCGCTTGACGTGGTGCATGCGGCCCGCGCTGACGATCACCTTGCGGGTGCCGTCGGAGGGGGCGACCGCGGGCCGCGGCACGCTGTTGGGCACGGCCGTCACGGGCAGTGCGGGCAGCGGGACGTGCTCCCTGAAGGAGCGTGCGTCGGCCTCCGTCACCGTGGTGACGAGGTCGAGGCGCGGGTAGGACCGGGCCATCTCCGCGCGGACCGTGGCCGGGATGGCCAGGTGCGTCATGTGCTCCTGGGCCACCCGCAGCGCGGTGTCCCGGGTGTAGCGGGCCACGAAGAGGTTCAGGCTGGGGCGGGTGCCGACGACCACGTCGGCGCCGGTCCCGCTCAGCTCGTCGATGATCCGCTGGTCGGAGAGGGCGCTGTACTGCTCGTAGAACTCCTCCTGGCGGGGCACCACCCGGGTGGGTTCCGCCAGTCCCGGGTGGCCCCGGTCCGCGCCCGTCCGGCCGGGCCGCAGGTCCACCAGGGCCCGGACGGTGACCTGCGGGGAGATGGTGAACTTGGGGGCCGCCGCGGTGCGCCGGAACACGGAGACGATCTCGACCCGGTGGTCCGCGGACAGGGCCTCGGCGAGGTTGATCACCGTCCGGTTCGTGCCGCCGATGCCGTAGATGTTGTTGATCAGGAAGGAGATCTTCATCGACCGTCGGAGTCCTTCCGCTCGAAGGGGCCGGGTATCGGGAAGTAGGCCCTCAGGAAGTCCTGGAGCATCCTGGCCTGGCGCTCCTGGTCCCGGCCGTCGGAGACGGTGTCGTTGATGCAGAAGGCCTGGCGGTCGCGGCGGGCCAGGAGGATGTTCATACGGCGCTCGATCTCGGGCCGGTCCAGTGCGAGGTAGGCGAATGCGATGTCCGAGGGGACCGCGCGCCCCGTCAGGTAGGCGTAGTAGTGGTAGAGCGAGGAGGGGATGGAGATGTCGGTCGCGCTGCGGAACCGGCTGAAGGTGGTGGCCCGGTGCGGCACGGCGAACTTCTCCTCCATCTCGAACAGGATGCTGCGGCGCAACGGGTAGGGGGCGTGGCGCATCTTCTGCACGAGGGTGGTGCCGAAGAACTCCTCGATGATCCGCCGGTTGTTCTTGCCCGCCGCGTCGACGGGACGGTCGCCGAGGGTGACGGCGGGCTGCGGGACCTGGGAGGGGGACAGGAAGACCCGGGTCATCCCGTTCGACAGGAAGAAGTCCTGGGGGGTCACGGGGCGCCCCAGGAACATGTCGTCGTTGAAGTACAGGAAGTGTTCCGCGAGGCCTTCGATGTGGTGCAGGCGGCTCTCGATGGCATGGGAGTTGAACGTGGGCAGGGCTGCGGGGTCGTCGAATATCTCACGGTGGTCGACCACCGTGATCCGGGGGTGGGCGGCGTCCAGCCAGTGCGGGCGCTGGCGGTCGGTGACCAGGAAGATCCGGCGGGCCCAGGGGGCGTTCTGTTCCAGTGAGCGCAGCGAGTAGCGCAGTTCGTCGCGGTTGATGTACCGGGCGGCGTTGGCGGACTCCACGTGATAGCCGTCGCCGCCCTGTTCACGGCGGCGGCGCTGCCAGTCGGGGTCGTTTCCGTCGACCCAGGTGAAGACGACGTCGATGGGGAAGCGGACGTCCTCGGGCAGCGCCGCGGCAAAGGCCTCAAGGGTACGGACGTGACGGGTGCGCCGGGTGTGGCGGGAGGCGAAGCCGGTGAGCCGGTTGACGGGCACCAGGATCCGGGGCGCGTCGTACGCCACGCTGTGGGTGACCCGGTTGGGCCGGGGTGCGACCAGCCGCCCTTCCTCCTCGTGCCAGAACTCCAGGTCGCAGCCGAATTCGAGGCCGAGGCCGAGCGAGCCGCCCGGGTCCCGCCAGAGCATCCCGACCCGCAGGACGGGGGCCAGCCCGGCGATCCGCAGGCCGCGCCGGGAATCGCCGAGGGCCGCCCGGCCGGTGGCCTGCGGCTCGTCACTGTCATCGGCGCCGTGGGCGACGTACACGGGGGCCTGGCGCAGGCACTCCAGCAGGGCCGCGGCCACCTTGGAGCGGTCCTCCTCCCGGACGGCGAAACAGGCCCGCAGCTCGCTGGCCCCGCGCACGGCGAAGTAGTCGATGCCCGCCCGTTCGAGGGCGGTGACGACGAGTTCGAGATTGGCCTCGCGCAGCCCGAGCGGCGAGGCCGTCGGCCGGACGAGCGCGATCCGGGTGCCCGCGCCCACCAGCACCGCCAGCCGGTCGCCCTCCGCGAACAGGTGCGGCCAGCGACCGCGGGCCCGCCGGGCGCGCAGCGAGCGGGCCGGGCCGACGCCGAACCTGGACCCGCGCAGCAGCCGCTTGACCACCGCGCGCAGCCCGATCGGGACGCGCCGGGCCAGGCCGCGGCGCAGCCGGGTGGGCAGTACGGCCCGGTAGAGGGCGACCGCCGGGGACGCTTCGGGATTGGCCGCCGTCATGAAGGACTGCCCACCTCCCCGCGCCGGGTCCACGCGGGGGGCACGAAGCCGGTCCCCGTGTCGGGTTCGAACTCGGGGTCGCAACCGGTACCGGACAGGGCGGCGGACTCCGGGCCCGACGCTGATCCGGGCTCCGGCAGGGCCCGCTCGAAGGGACTGGGCACGGGGAAGTACCGGCGCAGGAAGTCCAGTACGGCGCGGGTACCGCCGTGGGCCAGCGCATCGGACGAGCCCAGCCCGCACAGCTGCATCTGCTGCGCGTCGCGGCGTACGAGGAGCCGGTCGAGCCAGCGGGTGACCCCCGGTACCGCCGCGTGGACGGCGATGGTCGCCTCGCCGGACGGCTCGGCGTGGCCGGAGAAGTGCGCGGCGTGGTGGACGACCCCGTCCAGCGGGTGGGTGCCCTCCAGCTCCGGCGCGTACTGGCCCCCGTTGTGCGGCTGGTGGTCGCCGAATCCGGCGGCCACCGCCTCGAGGATCTCGCGGGCGTACGGCTGGGGGCCCGGGGCGTATCCGTGGGTCACGGCGCGCTGGGTGAAGGAGAACGCCCAGCCGGTCCAGGGCGCGGCGGCCTCGCGGGCCGACCACGGTCCCCGCCGGGGCCGGGTCCCGCCGAGCGCGGTGAAGTAGTCGAACGGCCGGACGGGGCGCCCGAGCAGCGCGCCGGGCCGGAAGTACAGGAACCTGTCGGCGAGTTCGGGCACCGCGTGGAGGTTCTGTTCGGCGCGCGGCCCGGCGGGCACGATCCGCAGCCGGTCGTCGGCGTGCACCCACAGCGGCACGGGCGCGAGCGCCAGTACGTGCACCCGGTCCGCCCAGGGGGCGTACTGGTGCAGGGACCGCAGGGTGGCACGCAGGAGTTCCTCGGCCCACGGCTCGTCGTGGGCCCAGAGCACGACGGCGTCGACGGGGAAGGTGACCTCTTCGACCCGGCGAATGTCGAACCCTTCGCGGGTGCGGGTCGGCGCGGCTCCCGCGTCGGGGTCCGCGTACCCCGTGAGCCGGTCGTGGCTGATCTCGACCGTGTGCGGATCGCCGGCCGGGACGACCCGCTGCACCCGGTTGGGGCGGGGGCCGACCATCCGGGGAGCGGCCGGACCGGTGTCCGTGGTCCAGAACTCGATCTCCACCCCCTGGTTCTCGCCCAGCCAGAGGAAGCCGGTGGGATCGGTGCGCAGCCAGGTGATCCGGATCACCCGGGCCGCGCCGAAGTGCTTCCAGGCCTTGACGTAACTGCCGGGAATGCGGGCGGTGTCGTCCTTGCCGGGGGCGACGGAGACCACGTACCCCGTCTGCCGCTCCAACAGGGCGCGCAGCACGCGGCGTACGGCGGGCTTGTGCTCGCGGGCGACGGCCAGGCACATCCGGCGGTCGTCGAGCGCGGGCACGGTGAACCAGGGGATCTTCGCCCGGTCGAGCACGGTGGTGATCAGCGCGAGGTCGGTGCGCCGGGCGAGGTCCGCCGTGAGGCCGGTGTGGACGTGGCCGACCCGGCCGTCCGGTGCCTCGGCCCGGCCCTCGGGCAGATTGCTGAAATCGGTGGTCCGCAGCCGCTTGAGGGCGCGCTGGTGCAGCCTCGATTCGCGCTGGGCCAGCGACTGGTCCAGGCGCTTCTTGAGCCCCCGGCGCACCGGGACGGGCACGGTGTTCATGGCCACGGTCCGCACGGGCCGGGGCACCAGCTTCTGGTAGACCTGAGAGGCGGAACTGGTCGATCCGGAATCTGGCATCTCGCACGCTCCTTCTCAGAGTTCGCAGGGGCTGGGGATCGGGAAGTAGGCGTTCAGGAATCCGCTGAGCAGTTCCTGCTGCGCGGCCATGTCCTCCGGAGTGGAGAAGGCGTCGTTGAGGCAGAAGGAGTCCTGGTCGCGCCCGTCCAGCAGGCGGTCCAGGCGCCGCCCGAGGTCCGGTACGGCCAGCTGGAGATAGGTGAAGGCCATGGACCCGGGCTGCGCCCGGCCGGTGAGCGCCGCGTAGTAGAGCGCCAGCGACGAGGTGGGCGAGAGGTCGGTCATCGCGCGGAACCGGCTGGCGGAGGTACGGGCCCACTCCCGCGGGAAGTCCGCCTCCGCCTCCGCCATCGCGCTGCGGCGCAGGGCGTAGGGGATGTGCTCCATCGGCTGGGTGATGACCCGGCCGAAGCGTTCCAGCAGCAGCGCCCGGTTGTTCTTGCAGGCAGCGTCGACAGGGGTGTCGGCGTCGGTCACCGGGCCCTGCGGGATGCGGTTCTGGGAGGGGAAGTAGCGGGCCGTGCCCACGGGACTGAAGAAGGCGTGGGGAGTCAGCGGGCGGCCGAGGAACATGTCGTCGTTGAAGTACAGGAACTGCTCGGAGAGGCCGGGGATGTGGTGCAGCCTGCTCTCGATCGCATGCGAGTTGAAGGTGGGCAGGTCGGCCGGGTCACGGAAGATCTCGCGGTGGCTGACGACCCGGAAGCCCGCCAGGTCCTGCCGCATCCAGGCGGGCACCTGGTCGTCGGTGACCACGTGGACGTTGCGGATCCAGGGGGCGAACAGGTGCAGCGAGCGCAGCGAGTAGCGCAGTTCGTCGCGGCTGAGGAAACGGGCGTCGCTGGCCGATTCGGCGTGATAGACCTCGCCCCGCGCGGCGGCCTTGCGGGCCGCCCAGGCGGGGTCGTTGCCGTCCACCCAGGTGTAGACGGCGTCCACGGGGAAGTCGATGTCCTCGACGAGCGGGACCAGGAACTCGGACCGGGTCGGGAGGGCCGGCGCCGTGCCGAGGGTGGTGTGGACGGGGACGAAACGGCTGAACAGCCGTCCGGCGCCGAGCAGCGCGGGACCGTCGGCGGCGACGGACCAGGTGACGCGGTTGGCTCGCGGGGCGATCAGCCGGTCGCCCTGGCGGGTCCAGAACTCCACGGCGCAGCCGTACTCGTGCCCGAGGACCAGGTGCCCGCCGGGATCGGTGCGGTACCGGCTGACCTGGACGGCGGCGGCCGTGCGGGCACGGTGCCACACCGCCGCGTCGTGCCCGGGTACGGGCCGCTGGGCGCGCAGGGGTTCCGCGGCCAGCGCGGTCACGTGCCCGGCGGAGTCGGCCAGGGAGCGCCGCAGGCCTTCGAGCACGCGGGCCCGGTCGGACTCCTCCACGGCGATGACGGTACCGTGGTCGGACCTGCCGCGCACGGCGAAGTGCGGCACGCCGAGGGTGTCGAGGAGCCAGGCGACGGCGGCGCGGTTGGCCTCGCGGGCGGCCAGCGGGGTCGCGCGGGGATCGACGTACGCCTGGTCACCCGCGTCGCCCACCGTCAGGGTGGGGACGCCGGTCGCACCGACCGGGCTCTTGTCTCCCGCCCCGGCCTGTATCGCACTACCAGGCATGCTGAACCTCTCCGCGCCTTTGTAACCGGTCTCTCACGTTGCCGAGTTCCCGGTCCCATTGCCGCAAGATACGAAAATTGTAAATCAATTTGTCGATATGCCCGGACCCCGAGGAAGGGTGAGCGGGCTATACGATCACCCACCCGCCGAAGGCCAGCCCCGCGACGGCCGGTTCCTGGCGCGCCACCGACAACCGCCCGTCGACGCCGAGGGAGACGACCGTGAGGCGTCCCGACCCGTCGGCCGCGGCCGCCGGTTCCCGCAGCCCGGGAGCGCCCAGCGGCTCCCACCACAGTCCTGCCTGTTCCAGTTCGGTCGGGTACGCCGCGACGGCGACGGCGTCCTCGGGGGTCCTGCGCAGCAGCACGGTGCAGTCGTAGGAGTCGATGTCCGCCCGCAGCGCGCTCGCTCCGGCCGCCGAGGCGACACCGGCGCCGGGGCCGCCCAGCGCGGTCGCCGTACCGTCGGTCCGGTAGGCGTACGTCGCCCCGTCCCGCTCGTCGCAGCCGTAGACGGTGACCCGGCCGGGCCCGGTGGCCAGCGCGGCCAGCCCGGTGCCCGGGGCCACCAGCAGCGTCAACGGCGGCCCGCCGCGGCGCAGTTCCCCGCCCGCGGGCGGCTGCCGCCAGTGCAGCACCCCGTCCCGGGACGGGGCGAACAGCTCGGGCCGCCCCCCGGGGTCGAGCACGGCGGCCAGCCCGTCCTGGACCTCGGACCCCTGGAGGTCGCGCCAGGGCGTCCAGGAGCCGTCCTCGCGCTGCGAGCGGGCGCTCACCCCGCGCCCGAAGTTGCGGACGTACACGTGGACACAGCCCTCGGCGTCGACCACCGCGCACGGCACCCCGGCCTCGCGGCCCTTGCCGGTGGCCGCGCCGTTGGGGTTGCCCAGCGAACGCCAGCCGCCGACCGGGCGCCCGGTCTGGTACTGCACGGCGTGCATCACCTCGACCCCGGCGCCGTCCGGGCCGGACGGGGTGCGCCGCAGGGAGAAGAGGTGAACCCAGCCCCGCGGGTCGCGGGCCAGGGACAGCACCGGCAGCAGCGGCGGGGTGTCGAGGTCCTCGCGCACCCATTCGGGGCCGCCGGGGGCGCGCTCGGTCCAGCGCGTCACGGCTCCGCCGAGGGCTGCGTACGCGGTCAGCCGCCCGTCCGCACCCCGGCTCAGCCCGATCCGGGGCCCGGGGTAGCGGACGACGGCCGTGGGGGCGGCCCGGCCGCACGAGTCGGCCGCCCGGAAGCACTCGACGGCGACGGCGGCCCGGGCCGGGGCCGCCCCGGCATCGCGGCCGACCGGGCGCACCGCTTCCAGGACGGCCTGGGCCACCGCCGCGTGGTCAGGGTGATCGGCGTACACCGGGCCCGCCTCCGCGCTCCACGCGATGTGTTCGGGGTCGGGGTCCAGGGTGCACACCACGGTGGGTACGAAACGGCGCAGCAGCGCGGCGGCGAGCTCGTCGAACAGCGGGGGGCCACCGGGAGCCGGCGCCGCTCCGGGCTCCGGTTCGACGAAGCAGACGAGGGTGGCGGCCCTGGTGCGGAGCCGGAAGAGGCGCAACACGGCGGAGGGAACGAGCGGTTCGGTGCTCCGCTCCCACGGGCCGCCGCGGCCGAGCACGTCGAGGAGGTGGTCGCGGGCCTGCGGGGACGAGGGGGCCAGGCAGACGACCGTCACGGGCCGGTCCGGGTCAGCCAGCGCGCGGAAGAGGGCCGGTCCGGTCACAGCGAGGGCGTCGGCCGGGTGGGCCACCACGTGGAGCGTGTGGGAAGGGTTCCGCGGGGCGGGCCCGGGGGCCGCGGTCCCGCGGCGTCGGCGCCGCGACGGCCGCTCGCGCTTCGACGATCGCTCGTTCCTCACAGTGGCGCCCGCCCCCACCCGTCGCTCCCGCCCGTTCCTTCGCGCCCGTGATCCTTGCACACACTTTACGCCACTCGAATATTTGAATGAATAATGAACGACTGGCCGTCATCGGCCCGCGGCACTGGTGGTCTATAGTGCGCGATCGAACAATCGAGCGGAGAACTGGGGCAGATGAAGACCAACGCCGCGTCACCAGACAGCACGTCGGCCCCATCACCGGACGGACCGAACGGTCTTGACGGGACGGATGCCCGGCCCGTCCGCCCGCGCGGGCGGCGGGTCCTGCGGATCGTGCTGGTGCTGGTCGCGGTCCTGGTCCTCGCCGCGGGCGGCGCCGGCTGGTGGGCCTACAGCCATCTCAACGGGAACCTCGACAGCGTCGACCTCGACAAGGCCATCGGGGACAACCGGCCCGCGAAGGTGGTGCCCGGCGCCCAGAACGTCCTCGTGCTCGGGTCCGATTCGCGCGCCGGGGCCAACGGGGAGCTCGACCACGGCGACGTCAGCGGGGCCCGCTCCGACACCGCCATGCTCGTGCACATACCCGAGGGCCGGGCCAGGGCCACCGCGGTGAGCATCCCCCGCGACACCCTGATCAACCGGCCCGAATGCAAGGACCACGACGGCAGGACGCTGGACCCCGCGAAGCGGGTCATGTTCAATTCCGTCTACTCCGCTGCCGGTCCGGCCTGCGTCGTCAAGACCGTGGAGCAGATGTCCGGGATCCGCGTGGACCACTTCGTTGAGGTGGACTTCGCCGGGTTCAAGGGGCTGGTCGACGCCCTCGGCGGGGTCACCGTCACCCTGGACAAGCCGATGTCGGGAGCCAAGGGCGGGCTCAAGCTCGACGCCGGTACGCACCGGTTGAACGGCACCGACTCGCTGAAGTTCGTCCGTACCCGCTACGGCTACGGCGACGGCAGCGACCTCGGACGGATAGGCCTCCAGCAGCAGTTCTTGATGGCGATGCTCTCCGAGATCAAGAAGCAGGACGCGCTCGGCAACCCGGCCCGGCTCTACAAGCTCGCGGACGCCGGGACCAAGTCGCTGACCACCGACTCGGACCTCGGATCGCTGACCGCGCTCGCCGACTTCGCGCAGAGCATGAAGGGCGTCGACCCGAACACCATGGAGACCATCATGCTGCCGGTCGCCTACGACAAGGTCGACCGGAACCGCGTGGTCGTCGCCGAGCCCCAGGCCACCCAGCTCTGGGAGGCCCTGCGCAACGACCAGACGATCCCGGCCTCCGCGAAGAAGTCCCCCGCCACCGGCGGCTGAGCCACCGGCGGCGGGGGGCCGTGCGCGTACCGGCGCTCAGCCGAGCTCGCCCCGGCCGAGCCGGCTGTGGCCGCGCCCGTACAGGAAGTACACGCCGAAGCCGACGACCATCCAGATCCCGAACCGCAGCCAGGTCTCGGCCGGCAGGTTCAGCATCAGCCACAGCGACGCGAGGATCGACAGGATCGGCACCAGCGGCACCAGCGGGGTGCGGAAGGACCGGTGCAGGTCGGGGCGGGAGCGGCGGAGCAGGATCACGCCGAGGGCCACCACGACGAAGGCGAAGAGGGTGCCGATGTTCACCAGGGTGGCCAGTTCGTTGATGCTGGTGAAGCCGGCGACCACCGCGATGATCCCGCCCAGCAGCAAGGTCGGCCGGTAGGGGGTGCCGTACTTCGGGTGGGTCTTGGAGAAGCCACGCGGCAGCAGCCCGTCACGGCTCATCGCGAAGAACACCCGGGTCTGGCCGAGCAGCAGGATCATGCACACCGTGGTCAGGCCCACCGCGGCGCCGAAGCTGATGATGCCCGCGTAGACCGGGTGCCCGGCGGCCTTGAAGGCATCGGCGAGCGGGGCGCTGACGGACAGCTCACGGTAGTTCTGCATGCCCGTGACCACCAGGGACACCGCGACGTAGAGCACCGTGCAGATGACCAGGGAGCCCAGGATGCCGCGGGGCATGTCGCGCTGCGGACGCTTGGTCTCCTCGGCGGCGGTGGCCACCACGTCGAAGCCGATGAAGGCGAAGAAGACGACGGAGGCCGCCGTGAAGATGCCCATCACCCCGAAGTTCGTCGGCTGGTAGCCGAACATCAGCTGGATCAGCGGCGCATTCAGCCCCGAGCCGGAAGCCTGGGGTTCGGCCTTGGGGATGAAGGGGTGGTAGTTCGCGGACTTGATGAAGAACAGGCCCGCGATGATCACGATCAGCACCACGGTGACCTTGATGGCGACCACCACGGCCGTGATCCGCGCGGACAGCTTCATCCCGAGGACCAGGATCGCGGTCAGCACCAGGACCAGCAGGAACGCGAGCAGGTCGAAGTGCCCGCCCGACACGTCGGGCCCCTGGAGGGCCGCGGGCAGGTGCCACCCCGCGTTGTCCAGCAGCGAGCGGACGTACCCCGACCAGCCGACCGCGACGACCGCGGTGCCGAGCGCGAACTCCAGCACGAGGTCCCAGCCGATGATCCAGGCGGGCAGCTCCCCCAGGGAGGCGTAGGAGAAGGTGTACGCCGATCCGGCGACCGGAACGGCGCAGGCGAACTCGGCGTAGCAGAGGGCGGCCAGCGCGCAGACGACTCCGGCGACGACGAAGGCGAGGGCGGTGGCGGGACCTGCGCTCTCCTTGGCGACCTTGCCGGTGAGGACGAAGATGCCGGTTCCGATGATCACGCCGACGCCGAACACGGTCAGGTCCCAGGCGGAGAGCGACTTGCGCAGTCCGTGCTCGGGTTCCTCCGTGTCGCGGATGGACTGCTCCACCGACTTGGTGCGGAAGGGACTGTTCAGATCCGTACTCACCGAACGCACCTCCGAAAAGGGGACGCACGCGAACGGGCCGGGAGGCCCACCCCTCAAGGGTGATCTCCCGGCCCGTGACGTGCAACCGCGACCGCGGGTCCCTAGTCGACCGTGGCGGCCGGCTCGCTCTCGTAGCGTCCGTCCAGCTTGGCCACCAGCCCGGTGACCTGCCGGGCGATGTCCGGCGCGGTCAGCCCGATCTCGGCCATGACCTCCTTGCGGGTGGCGTGGTCGAGGAAGCGCTGCGGGATGCCGAAGTCGCGCAGCGGTACGTCGACCCCCGCGTCCCGCAGTGCCTGCGAGACGGCCGCGCCGACCCCGCCGGTGCGCCCGTTGTCCTCGACGGTGACGACGACGCGGTGGCCGTCCGCGAGCGGGGCCAGGGCCTCGTCCACCGGCTTGACCCAGCGCGGGTCCACGACGGTCGAGGAGATGCCCTGCTTGTCCAGCAGGTCGGCGACGTCCAGGCACATCGGGGCGAGCGCCCCGACCGCGACGATCAGTACGTCCGGACGGGTGACCTCGGAGGCCGGGGTGCGCAGCACGTCCATGCCCCCGATCCGGCCGACGGCCGGGACCGCCGGGCCCACGACGCCCTTGGAGTACCGCACGACCGTCGGGGCGTCCTTGACCTCGACGGCCTCGCGGAGCTGGGCGCGCAGCTGCTCGGCGTCACGCGGGGCGGCGAGCCGCAGACCCGGGACGACCTGCATGATCGACATGTCCCACATGCCGTTGTGCGAGGCGCCGTCGTCACCGGTGACGCCGGCCCGGTCCAGCACGAAGGTCACCCCGCACTTGTGCAGGGCGACGTCCATCAGGACCTGGTCGAAGGCCCGGTTGAGGAAGGTCGCGTAGACCGCGAAGACCGGGTGGGCGCCGCCGGTCGCCAGGCCCGCCGCCGAGGTGGCGCCGTGCTGCTCGGCGATGCCGACGTCGAAGATCCGGTCCGGGTAGGCGTCCGCGAAGCGCTTGAGGCCCACGGGCTGGAGCATGGCCGCGGTGATCGCGACGATGTCCTTGCGCTCCTTGCCGAGCTTGACCATCTCGTCGGCGAAGACGGAGGTCCAGCTGGCGGCGGCGGTGCTCACCGGCAGGCCGGTGTCCGGGTGGATCGGGCCGATGCCGTGGAAGCGGTCCGCCTC
Source organism: Streptomyces sp. G-G2 (assembly GCF_030063135.1). Taxonomy (GTDB): domain Bacteria; phylum Actinomycetota; class Actinomycetes; order Streptomycetales; family Streptomycetaceae; genus Streptomyces. The sequence continues at coordinate 198,031 of NZ_JASISO010000004.1, read as the reverse complement.
GTCCTGTTCGGCCGGCTCGTAGCCCCGGCCCTTCTGGGTGAGGCAGTGCACGATGACCGGGCCGCTGAAGCGCTTGGCACGCTGGAGCGCCGACTCCAGGGCGTCGATGTCGTGGCCGTCGATGGGCCCGATGTACTTCAGGCCCAGGTCCTCGAACATGCCCTGCGGTGCGATGAAGTCCTTGAGGCCCTTCTTCGCGCCGTGCAGGGTCTCGTAGAGCGGCCTCCCGACGACCGGGGTGCGCTCCAGGAGGTCCTTGCCGCGGGCCAGGAAGCGCTCGTAGCCGTCCGTGGTCCGCAGGGTGGCCAGGTGGTTGGCGAGGCCGCCGATGGTGGGCCCGTAGGAGCGCTCATTGTCGTTGACGACGATCACCAGGGGGCGGTCCTTGGCGGCGGCGATGTTGTTCAGCGCCTCCCAGGCCATACCGCCGGTGAGGGCCCCGTCGCCGATGACGGCCGCGACGTGGTGGTCCTCGCGGCCGAGCACCTCATTGGCCTTGGCCAGACCGTCGGCCCAGCCCAGCACGGTGGAGGCGTGCGAGTTCTCGATCACGTCGTGGTCGGACTCGGCGCGCGAGGGGTAGCCGGAGAGGCCGCCCTTGGAGCGCAGGTTCCCGAAGTCCTGGCGGCCGGTGAGCAGCTTGTGGACGTAGGCCTGGTGGCCGGTGTCGAAGAGGACCTTGTCCTTCGGCGAGTCGAAGACCCGGTGCAGGGCGATCGTCAGTTCGACCACGCCGAGGTTGGGGCCGAGGTGCCCGCCGGTCTTGGAGACGGCGTCGACGAGGAAGGACCTGATCTCGGCCGCGAGCTGATTGAGCTCCTCCTGGCTGAGCCGGTCCAGATCGCGCGGTCCCTTGATGCGGGTCAGCAGCACCCGTGCCTCCTTGCAGTTGCTCGCTGGTCTGTCGAGTCTAATGTTCCGTTCGCGGCGGTGTTCGCCGGGCGGTCCCGGCGCCGCCGCGCCTTTGTCATATCTGTACACACCGTCACGACCTCACACGCCACGTACGGGTGGATGTACGCACAGGTGCCCGACGCCACACGGGGTGGCGTCGGGCACTGTGGGCGGCGTACGCCCGGACGGGTGAGGCCCGGGCGTGTCCCGGACGGACCGGGCCTGACCAGGCCCGGCGCGGGACCGGACTAGGCGCGTCCCGCCGTCTTCTGCGTCTTGCGGGTGACGGAGTCGATCACCACGGTGGCCAGCAGCACCGCGCCGGTGATCATGTACTGGATCGGCGTCGCGATCCCCTCCAGGGCCAGACCGTACTGGATCGATGTGATGACCATGACACCGAGGAGGGCGTTCCAGGTCCGCCCGCGCCCGCCGAAGAGGCTGGTGCCACCGATGACGGCCGCCGCGATGACGTTCATCAGGAGGTCGCCCGCGCCGGCGCTCTGGTTCGCCGCCGCGATCTTGGAGGCCCAGAACAGGCCGCCGATCGCCGCGAAGGTGCCCGCGATGGCGAAGACCGTGATCCGGACGCGGTTGACGTTGATGCCCGCGCGCCGGGAGGCCTCGACACTGCCGCCGAGCGCGAAGACCTGGCGGCCGAAGCTGGTGCGGCGCAGGACGAAGTCGGTGCCGACCAGGGCCAGCAGGAAGAGCACCACCGCGAGCGGCAGGCCCTTGTACTGGTTGAACACGATGGCGGGGCCGAAGGTGAACACCGCGAGGAGACCGGTGCGCAGCAGGACCTCACCGAGCGGCCGGGAGGGGACTCCGGCGGCCTCGCGGCGCCGGGCGTCGGAGAACGTGGCGAGGAAGTACCCCGCCACGGCGACGGCGGCGAGCCCGTAGCCGATGGCCACGTCCGAGAAGAAGTAGGTGGTCAGCTGCCCGACCACGCCCTCGGAGTCGATGTTGACCGTGCCGTTGCTGCCGAGGATCTGCAGCATGGCGCCGGACCAGAAGAGCAGGCCCGACAGGGTGACGGCGAAGGCCGGGGCGCCGATCTTGGCGAAGAAGAAGCCGTGGAGGGAGCCGATCAGGGCGCCTCCGGCTATCGCCGCGAGGACGGCCAGCCATTCGTTGACGCCGTGGGTGACGGCGAGGACCGCGACGATCGCGCCCGAGACACCGCTGACCGAGCCGACCGAGAGGTCGATCTCGCCGAGCAGCAGGACGAAGATGATGCCGACCGCCATCATGCCGGTGGCCGTCATCGTGATCGCGATGTTGGTGAGGTTCTCGGGGCCGAGGAAGTGCGAGTTCAGGCTCTGGAAGATGCTCCAGATGATGATCAGACCGAGGACGACGGGTACGGAGCCCAGGTCACCGGCCTTGAGCTTGCGGCCGAACTCGTTCATGTACCCGGCCAGACCCTGCTCGCGCACGAGCAGCCGGGGGTCCACGGCCGGGATGGCGTCCGCGGCGGCTCCCGCCTCGGCGGGGCCCGCGTGCTTGGCACGGCCCGTGGGGCCCTTGCCCAGCGGACCGGCTGCGGGATTCTGGGTGCTCACTTGCGGGCCTCCCCGGTGCGGGCCGCCCGGCGGGTCACGGCGTTGTCCGTGGCCCCGGTGATGGCGGAGATGATCTCTTCCTGCGACGTGTCCTTCACGGAGAAGACGCCGTTGTTGCGGCCCAGCCGCAGGACGGCCACCTTGTCGGCGACGGCCTTCACATCGGCCATGTTGTGGCTGATGAGGATGACGGCGTGACCGCGCTCGCGCAGCCGCTCGACCAGGTCGAGCACCTGTGCGGTCTGCTCGACGCCGAGGGCGGCGGTGGGCTCGTCGAGGATGACGAGCTTGGGCTCGCCCAGCATGGAGCGGGCGATCGCCACGGTCTGGCGCTGACCGCCGGAGAGCGAGGCGATGGGGATACGGACACTGGGGATCCGGATGGACAGGGTGGTCAGGAGCTCGCGGGCGCGCCGCTCCATCTCCACCTCGTCCAGGATGCCGCGCCGCTTGATCTCGCGCCCCAGGAAGAGGTTGCCGACGACATCGATGTTGTCGCACAGCGCGAGGTCCTGATAGACCGTCGCGATGCCCAGGTTCTGGGCGTCGTGGGGCTTGGCGATCGAAACCGGGCGCCCTTCCCACTCGATGACTCCGTCATCGATGGGGTGCACGCCAGCGATGGTCTTGACCAGCGTGGACTTACCGGCGCCGTTGTCGCCGACGAGGGCGACCACCTCGCCTGAGTGGATCTCGAGTTCTACGTCGGTCAGGGCCTGAACGGCACCGAACCTCTTCGAGATCCCTCGCAACGCCAGCACGGGCGCAGCGGACACATGAACCATCTCCTTCGCCGCCTGACCGGCGGGGATGTCGTGCAAAAGAGCAGGACCACAGGGGTAGGGATAGGGGAAGTCGTTTCTGTACGGCGCCCCGCCGATGGCGGGAATGGAGGAGGGGCGCCGGACAGGCGTGGGGTCGGCCCGGGGGGCCGACGGGGGCCTTACTTCAGGCCGAGGGTGGCGCAGGCGGCCGCGTACTTGTCGGTGCAGATCTCGTCGGCCGAGTAGACGTTGTCGCGGATGACCGTGTCCTTGATGTTGGCCTTGGTCAGCGAGACGACCGGGATCAGCAGGGACGGAACGCCCTTGGCGGTGGGGCTGTCGACCTTGGACGTGGCGACGACCTCGATCCGCTCACCCTTGGCCAGGGCGACGGCCATCTTCGCGGCGGCCTCGGCCTCGGGGGCGTACGGCTTGTAGACGCTCATGAACTGCTCGCCCGCCACGATCCGCTGCACACCGGCGAGTTCGGCGTCCTGACCGGTGACCGGGGGCAGGGGGTTCAGACCGGCCGCCTTGAGGGCGGTGATGATGCCGCCCGCCATGCCGTCGTTGGCGGAGTAGACGCCGGTGATCTTGTCCTTGCCGACCGCGGAGAGCGCGGCCGCCATGTTGGTGTTGGCGTTCTCCGGCTTCCACTCGACGGTGTCGTACTCCTTGGCGACGGTCACCTTGCCGTCGAGGACGGAGTGGGCGCCCTTCTTGAACAGCGCGGCGTTCGGGTCGGTGACCGAACCGTTCATCATGACGATCTGGCCGTCCTTGGCCTTGTCGCCCAGCGCTTCGAGGAGCGCCTTGCCCTGGACCTTGCCGACCTCTTCGTTGTCGAAGGAGGTGTAGGCGTCGATCGGGCCCTCGGCGAGGCGGTCGTAGGCGACGACGGGGATGCCGGCGTCCTTGGCCTTCTTGACCGAGCCCGCGATGGCCTTGGAGTCCACGGCGTCGATGATCAGCACGTTCACCTTGTTGGTGATCATCGTGTCGACCTGGGAGTTCTGCGTGGTGGCGTCCTGCTTGGCGTTGGCGTAGACCACTTCGCCCTTGCCGGCCGTGAGGTCCGCGATCTGCTTCTCGATCAGCGGCTTGTCGAACTTCTCGTAGCGCGCGGTCTGGTTCTCCGGCAGGAGCAGACCGACCTTGATCGCGTTGCCCTTGACGGTGGAGGTCGTCTTCTTGTCCCCGGACTCCTTCGCACTGCCGCAAGCGGCGAGCGAAACGGCCATGGCACCCGCGGCGACGGCTACGGCGACTCTGCGCATACGCGTGTTCATTTCCTGAACCTCCCTGACGAGGCCGCAACGTTGCGGCCGAGGTGGATGTGAGTCAACCCCGGCCGCAAGTTTGCCGTCAAGGAGTGAATCCTTAACGAGATGACAACGGTGCCATCCGTTATCTAACTGAAGACAGCAGAACGGGTTCCTGAAACCCGCCAAGCAGGGTCGAATCGCCCATCTCGCTCAGTACGAGCGCCAGCGCGCCGAGCACCTCGGCCCGCCCGCCCAACGACCCGGTGAGCACCGACAACTGGCGGGCCGCACTCGGGATCGCGTACCGCCCCACGGACTCGCGTATGGGGGCCAGGACCAGCTCGCCCGCGTCCGCCAGCGAGCCGCCGAGCACCACCCGGCTCGGGTTCAAGAGATTGCAGAGGCTGGCCACGGCGCTGCCCACGTGCCGTCCCACGTCCGCGATCACCCGGCGGCAGCCCGGATCGCCGCCGCGGGCCAGCTCCACCACGCGCTCCATGGTGAGTTCGGGCCCGTGACTGCTCTGGAGCAGGGGCAGGACGTAGCGGGCCGCGGCGAAGGTCTCCAGACAGCCCCGGTTGCCGCAACGGCACACCGGTCCCGACTCGTCCAGCGTGATGTGCCCGATCTCGCCCGCGGTGCCGCCCGGGCCCCGGTAGATCTGCCCGTTGATCACGAGCCCGGCGCCGACGCCGCTGGCGACCTTGATGTACGCCAGGTCCTTCACCCCCCGGCCGCTGCCCCACACCAGCTCGCCCAGCGCGCCGAGATTGGCGTCGTTGTCGACGTACACGGGCACGCCCAGCCGCTGGGACAGCTCCTGGCGCGGGTTGATCCCGGCCCAGCCCGGCAGGATGGCGGTCGAGCCGAGGTTCCCGGACTCGCCGTCGATCGGGCCGGGGACCCCGAGACCGACGCCGATGACCTTGTCCCGGGCCACCTCCACGCTGTCGATCAGGCGGCCCACCAGGGCTTCGGCCCGGTCGAAGCCGTCCACCCAGGACGCGTCGACGTCCAGCGGCTCGGCCTCCTCGGCCAGGACCTGGTGGGCGAGGTTGCCGACCGCCACGCGCAGGTGCGTATGGCCGAAGTCGACGCCGATGACGATGCCCGCGTCCCCGCTGAGGGAGACGCTGCGCGCGCGCCTGCCGCCCGCCGAGGTCGGAGTGACCTCGACGGTCCCGACGTCCTTCAGCTCACGGACGATGTTGGACACCGTGGCCGCCGACAAGCCGGTGGTTCGGGCGATCTCCGCCTGGGTCAGCGAGCCGGCCAGCCGCACCGCCCGCACGACCCGTTCGAGGTTCGCACGGTGCAGTGACGACTGCGATCCCGGAGTCTGCACGACTCATCCACTCCTGCCATAAGCGACGGCCTGCCGTCGCCCCCCGGCCGGGGACCGTCGTGACGAGACCCCGGCGTCTCTCCAACTTGTGAACCCTAAGTCGAGCCTTTGGACATCCAGACGTCAAGAGGCTGACGCAGCACGAATCGGCCACTACCGGTCATAAGTACGAGAGAAACATCCCCGCGCTTCGTGTTACCTTCGCAGAGGCGCCGATCCTCTGCGGCCTTTCCGGCCGGACCGGGCGCCACGTCGATGACAGCGCTACGCAAGGAGGTGTTCGGGATGAGTCCCGATCGAAGTCCTTGCCGCGCTCTCGTTGGTTAATCAGCCGCTGACCGGCTGACTCTTCTCCCTGAGTGCGCACGGCCGCGGTAGGTCCGCGGATGTCCGTGCACTTCCTCATGCCCTCCGTACGTCCTGGCCCCGGGCCCGACGTGCGTCATCCATGCCCGTCGGCGCTCCTTTCCGGCTCCGTGCCGCACCGCGCCGACCCATGATCACTCCACGTGACCGTGCGGCTGCGCGCTGCCCGGACGCCGTGGAGGGAGGTAGTCGTCATGACCATGCTCACCCCTCGCACCCCCACGAGGCTCGCTCCGCCGGGCCGGGCCCGCCGCGAACGCAAGGCCGCCGAGTTGGAGGGCCGGACCCGCGTCGTCGGCGAACGGCTCACCGACGAGAGCGCCCGCCCCGGCGGCCAGGTCCTGCGGGACCTGAACGCCACCCGCAACGGCCTCACCCACACCGAGGCCGCGCTGCGCCTGGAGCACCACGGCGCCAACGTCATCGCCCACGAGCGGGCCCCCCGCTGGTGCTTCCAGCTGGCGAAGGCCTATGCCAACCCCTTCATCGGCGTCCTCGTCTTCCTCGCCGCCGTCATGTACTGGCAGGACCCCGCCGACCCCGGGGTCGTCATCCTCTCGGTGATGATCGGGATCAGCGGACTGCTGCGCTTCTGGCAGGAGTTCCGTTCGGACCGGGCGGCCGACGCGCTCAACAAGCTCGTCACCACCACCTGCGCGGTACTGCGCCGGGCGGGCGGCGGCTCCGGCCCCACCACCTTCGAGATCCCGATGGACCAGGTGGTCCCCGGTGACATCGTCAAGCTGGCCGCCGGTGACCTGATCCCCGCGGACCTGCGGCTGATCACCTCCAAGGACCTGATGGTCGGCCAGGCCTCGCTGTCCGGCGAGTCCCTGCCGGTCGCCAAGGCCGACACCCGCGCGGACGACCCGGGCCGCCCCGGAGCCACCGACCCGGTCGAGGCCGACAACCTGTGCCTGATGGGTACATCGGTCACCTCGGGCACCGCCACCGGCGTGGTCGTGGCCACCGGCTCCGGCACCTACTTCGGCTCGATGGCCGGTTCACTGGTCGGTGAGCGTCCCCAGACCAACTTCGACACCGGAGTGCGCAAGGTCAGCTACCTGCTGATCCGCTTCATGCTGGTCATGGTCCCGGTCGTGTTCGTCATCAACGGCCTCACCAAGGGCGACTGGAACGAGGCGATGCTCTTCGGCATCGCCGTGGCGGTCGGCCTGACCCCCGAGATGCTGCCGATGGTCGTCTCCGCGAACCTGGCGCGCGGCGCGGTGGCCATGGCCAAGCGCAAGGTGGTCGTCAAGCGGCTCAACGCGATCCAGAACCTGGGCGCGATGGACGTGCTGTGCACGGACAAGACCGGCACCCTCACCGAGGACCGGATCGTCCTGGACCGCTACCTCGACGTGCACGGCGACGACGACAACGAGGTCCTGGAGCACGGCTACCTCAACTCGCACTTCCAGACCGGCCTGAAGAACCTGATGGACCAGGCGGTCATCGACCGCGTGGACGGGGCCGAGGAGGTTGTCGTCGACGCTCGATTCTCGATGGTCGACGAGATCCCCTTCGACTTCGCCCGGCGCCGGATGTCCGTGGTCCTCAACCGCAACACCCTGGTCGGGCCGGTCGGCCGGTCCGAGCACGTCATGATCACCAAGGGCGCCGTCGAGGAAGTCCTCGCCCGGTGCACCCACATGACGGACCGCGGGCGGAGGGTGGAACTGACCGACCCGCTGCGCCGGACCGCCGCCCGCATCGCCGAGGACAACAACCGCCAGGGGCTGCGCGTCCTGGCCGTCGCCACCCGTGCGATCGCCACGCCCCGCGACACCTACACCGTCGCCGACGAGGACCGGCTGACCCTGGTCGGCTTCCTCGCCTTCCTCGACCCGCCGAAGGCCGACGCGGCCCGGGCCCTGCAGGGCCTGGCCGACAAGGGCGTCGCGGTCAAGGTCGTCACCGGTGACAACGAACTGGTCGCGGCCCGGGTCTGCGCCGACGTCGGCATCGACGTGGGCCACGTGGTCTCGGGCACCGAGCTGGACCTGCTGGATGACGCCGAACTGCGCTCGCTGGCCGCCCGTACGACGGTCTTCGCCAAGGTCAACCCGGTCCAGAAGGCCCGTATCGTGCGGGCCCTGCAGGCCGAGGGCCACACCGTCGGGTTCCTCGGGGACGGCATCAACGACGCCGCCGCGCTGCGCGACGCGGACGTCGGCATCTCGGTCGACACCGCCGTCGACATCGCGAAGGAGTCGGCGGACATCATCCTGCTGGAGAAGGACCTGACCGTCCTGGAGCAGGGCGTGCTCCAGGGCCGGACCACCTTCGGCAACACCATCAAGTACATCAAGATGACGGCCTCGTCGAACTTCGGCAACGTCTTCTCGGTCCTGGTGGCGAGCGCCTTCATCCCCTTCCAGCCGATGCTCGCGATCATGCTGCTGATGCAGAACCTGGTCTACGACATCGCCCAGCTGGCCACGCCGTGGGACCGGATGGACGAGGAGTACCTGCGCAAGCCCCGGAACTGGGACGCCAAGGGCATCGGCCGGTTCATGGTCTGCATCGGCCCGATCAGCTCGATCTTCGACATCGCGATGTTCGCCATCATGTGGAACGTCTTCAGTGCCAACTCCGAGGCGCACCAGGCGCTGTTCCAGTCCGGCTGGTTCATCGAGGGCCTGCTCTCGCAGACGCTGATCGTCCACATGATCCGGACCCGCAAGATCCCCTTCATCCAGTCGCGGGCGTCCTGGCCGGTGATGGTGATGACCGTCCTCGCGGTGCTGACCGGGCTGTTCCTGCCCTTCTCGCCGCTGGCCGCGACGCTGGGCTTCGTACCGCTGCCCGCGAGCTACTTCCCGTGGCTGATCGGCGTACTGCTCGCGTACTGCACGCTCACGCAACTGTTGAAGACCGTGTACATCAAGAAGTTCAACACCTGGCTCTAAGGGCCCGCACCAGAAGGAGGGAGAGGCCGATGATGCCGACCGAATGGGAGATGGCCGGGCACCTGGCCGCCGCGCTCGGGTTCGGGGCGGCGATCGGCCTGGAGCGGCAGTGGCGGGCCCGGATGGCGGGGCTGCGGACGAACGCCCTGGTGGCCGGGGGCGCGGCGCTGTTCGTGCTGCTCTCGCAGTACGGGTTCATGAGCGAGGTGTCCCAGGTCCAGTACGACGGCTCGCGGGTCGCGGCGCAGATCGTGTCCGGGATCGGCTTCCTGGGCGCCGGTGTGATCATGCGCGACGGGCTGAGCGTTCGAGGCCTGAACACGGCGGCCACCCTGTGGTGTTCGGCGGCCGTGGGCTGCCTGGCCGGGACCGGGATGTTCGTCCTCGCGGCCTTCGGCACGGCGGGCGTGGTGGGGGCCAACCTCCTGCTGCGCCCGCTGGGCCGGCGTCTGGACCGTGAACCGCGGGGCGGGGCCGAGGTGGCCACCGACCTCCACTTCGAGGCGGTGTGCCTGGAGGCGGAGGAGGCCCACATCCGCCACCGGCTGGTCGACGCGCTGGGCCGGCCCGGCTACCAGCTGCGCTCGATCCGCAGCCAGGACGGCCCGAAGGAGGGCCTGGTGACGGTGTCGGCGCTGCTGACCGCCGAGGGGGCCGGGGCCGGGCGCTGGAGGAAGCGGTGAGCAACCTCTCGCTCGATCCCTCGGTCTCGGCGGTCAGCTGGTCGGTGGTGCCGGATCCCTCGGCCTCGGCTACTTGAGGGTGGCGGAGGTCAGTCCGGCCTGGATCTGGCGCTGGAAGGAGAGGTAGACCACCAGCATCGGGATCATCGCGATGGTGACACCGGCGAAGAGCACCGGCAGGTCCGTCTCGTAGCCCATCTGGTACTGGAGCTGGATCAGGCCCTGGGTGAGCATGTAGCGCTCGGGGTCCGATCCGCTCTGGGGCTGCATCAGCACGGCGGGCAGGATGTACTGGTTCCACTGGCCCAGGACATTGAATATCCCGACGGAGATCAGGCCGGGCTTGGCCATCGGCAGCATCACCTGGAAGAAGATCCGGGTGTCGGACGCCCCGTCGATCACCGCCGCCTCGTACACCGCCGTCGGCAGCGTGCGGAAGAACGAGTGCATGAAGAACACGGTGAACGGCATCGAGTAGGCGATGTACACCAGGATCAGGCCCTGGAAGCTGTTGAGCATGTCGAGCCGCTTGACCATGAAGAACAGCGGTACGAGCGCCAGGAACACGGGGAACATCGCCCCGCTGACGAAGAAGTAGTAGATGATCCGGTTGCCCTTGAAGGGGTACCGGGCCAGCACGTACGCCGCCATCGAGCCCAGCAGCATGGTCAGCGGGACCGAGAACACCATCACGATGAGGGTGTTGCCGAAGTAGTCGCCGATGCCCTTGTCCCAGGCGCGGCTGAAGGCGTCGAAGTGCCAGTTGGAGGGCCAGCCCAGGGCCGAGCCGCCGATCTGGCTGTCGGTCTTGAAGGAACCGAGCGCCAGCCAGATCAGGGGCAGGACGATCAATATGGCCCAGACGGCGAGGAAGCCGTGCGAGAAGACGTTGAGCACCGCGCCCTCGGAGCGGCCGCCGCCGCCGGCTCTGGCCGGCTTCTTGCGGTCGGTCCGCTCGGCGGAGGCCTCGTCGGGTGCCTTGGTCACTGTGGTCATCGTGTCTCCCGCTCAGAACTCGATGCGCTCGCGGCGGGTGGCGCGCAGCGTGATGAGGGAAAGGATCAGGGTGAGGATGAGCATGACGACGCCCATGGCGCAGGCGTAGCCGCTCTTGCCGAAGTACAGGAAGTTGCGCATCAGGACCGTCGCCATGACCTCGCCGTGGTGGTCGGGGCCGCCGCCGAACTGGCCCGACGTCATGGTCGACACGAGGACGAACATGTCCATCGCGGCGATGCCGAGATAGACCGCGGAGGTCTGCACAGCGTCCCACAGCAGGGGCAGCGTCACCTTGATGAAGGTCTGGGCGCGCCCCGCGCCATCGAGCAGCGCGGCCTCGTAGATGTCCTTGGGGACGGTCTGCATCGCGGCCGAGAAGAGCACCAGGTAGAAGCCGACCCCGTGCCAGACGACCACGGCGAGCATGCACCACAGCACCAGGTCGGGCTCGTTGAGCCATTCGATGGGGTGCAGCCGGTCGATGATGTGCAGCTTGGTCAGCATGCCGTTGAGCAGGCCGCCCTCGTCGCTGCGGTAGACGGCGCCGAAGAGCACGGCGAGGATCGCGAGGGAGAGGACCTGCGGGAAGAAGTAGACGATCTTGTAGAAGGCCGCGCCCCGGACGCCCCGCACACCGCCGGCGCCGCTGCGCCCTCCGACGTTCACCATGAAGGCGAAGAAGAGGGCCAGCAGGATGGTGATGGTCGGGACGAACACCAGGAGGAACAGGTTGTGCAGCAGGGCGCCCCGGAAGACCTCGTCCTTCATCAGGGTCGAATAGTTGTCCAGGCCGACGAAGTCGAACGTCGGCGACTGTCCCGACCAGTTGGTGAAGGAATAGCCGAACGTCTGAATGTACGGCCAGATGACAAAGGTCAGATACAGCGCGAGCGGCAGGAGCAGGAATCCGGCGATGAAGCCGACCTGTCCCTTGCCCCGGGCTACGTGGCTCATGGTGTCCGTCCCTGATGGTTCGCCCGGCTCCCGCCGGGTGGTGCCCCCGGCCGGGGTGCCGGCCGGAGGCGATGGCGTCAGCTGCGGTGGTTGTTCTTGGCGTTGGGGTCCTTGGCCGCCTTGTCTACCGCAGCCTGGGCCCGCTTGATCCATTCCTTCGGCTGAATTCGCTTGGCCATCAGCTCATTGGACGCGGCCTGGATCTCGTTGTCCATCTCGCTGTACCAGTCCGGGTACAGGTAGGCGAAGGTGTTGGTGCTCGCGGCCTTCAGGGCGGTCACGGCCGACTCGGTGCCCGGGCGCAGCTTGACGTTGGGGTCCACGCCGTCCTTGACCACGGTCAGGGAGTTGGCCTGCTGGGCGAAGAGGGTCGACCATTCGCGCGAGAGCATCGAGCGGAGGAACTCCAGGCCCCCGGCCTTGTTGGCGGCCTTCTCCGGGACGATGAAGGGCTCGCCCGCACCGGCGCGGATGGCCTCGAAGGGCATCTTGCTGTCGGCCAGGACCGGCACCGGCAGGAACTTCATGTCGAAGTCGTCCGGGGTCTGCTTGAGCTGCTCGTTCTCCAGCCAGGAGCCGGAGGGGATGAAGGCGGCCTTGTACTGGTTCCAGGCGGTCTGCGACTCCGTGTGGGTCAGACCGTTGGTGCCCGGCATCAGGAGGTCCTTCTCGACGACCTCGTAGACGGCTTCGACGGCGGCGAGGGCGGCCGGGTTGTCCGCGAAGGCCTTGGGGTCGAGGTTGTCGATCGCCTTGACGGCTTCGATGCCGCCCTTCTTGGCGATGAGGTCCATGATGACGACATTGATGTAGTACGGGAACTTGCCCTGGTGGGCGAGGCCGCCGATGCCCGCCGCCTTGGCCTTGCCGCAGACGTCGAGGAACTGGTCCCAGGTCTTGGGCTCGGCCCAGCCCTTCTCCTTGAAGAGCTTGCCGGAGTACCAGAGGCCGAACACCGTGTAGACGTAGTAGAGGGCGACGAACTTGCCCTCCTGCGTGCCCTGCTCGACGGTGCCGGGAAGGAGCATGTCCCGGACCTTCTTGGTCGGGTCGTCGAGCGAGGGGGCGTCCAGCACCTGGGTCAGGTCGGTGAGCTGGCCGCCCTTGGCCAGCACGTCGACCTTGATCTGCTGGGCGCCGGAGTCGTCGACGACGTCCGGCGGGTTGCCGCCGTTGAAGCGGGGCTGGAGCTTGGCGGTGATCTCCTGGGTGCCGAGGTGGGTGCTGGTGGTGCCCCACTTCTTGTCGAAGGCCGCTTCCCATGCCTTCGCGTAGTCGTCGCCGAAGCCGCCCTTGAAGACGACGACATCCATCTTGCTGCCCTTGGCCACGGCGAAGGGGTTGTCCTTGGTCGCGGTCCCCTTCGAGGCGGTGCCGGAAGGGGTGTCGCCGCCGCCGGAGGCGCAGGCGGACAGGAAGCTCATCGTCGGCACGGCGATCAGGCCGAGCGCGGCCGAGCGCCGGATCAGGTCGCGGCGGCCGAGGCCCTCACCGTTGTTCTGCTCGCCCTGGGCGGAGATGGATCCCATGCTCATGTCCTCGCCTTCGTCAGAAGTGTGAAGGAGGGCCGGAAGTCACGGCAGTTGCCGTGCATGCGGACATCACCGCAGGTCCCCGCCCGTCCCCCGGTCCGGCGCCGCGAGTGACGCGATAGTCCGGACGGGCACAGGTATAGTCCACTTCCGCTCGGGTGAGCAAGATCATGCACAGAGAAGACCTTGGGTTTTTCCGAGTTGAGACCTCACCGTCACCTGGCCCCGCCCGCCGGAGGGTGTCCGGGACAACGAAAAGGGCCGTACCCCCTCTAACGGGGGTACGGCCCTTTGGTGCCGATGTGCTTAGTTGCGGATGAGGTTCCGCAGCACGTACTGCATGATGCCGCCGTTGCGGTAGTAGTCCGCCTCGCCCGGGGTGTCGATCCGGACGACCGCGTCGAAGTCGACACCGGTGTCGGTGGTGACCTTGACGGTGCGCGGGGTGGTGCCGTTGTTCAGCTCCTCCACACCGGTGAAGGAGAAGGTCTCCTCGCCGGTCAGCCCCAGGGAGGCCGCCGTGACGCCCTCCGGGTACTGGAGCGGCAGGACGCCCATGCCGATGAGGTTGGAGCGGTGGATGCGCTCGTAGGACTCGGCGATGACGGCCTTGACGCCGAGCAGCGCGGTGCCCTTGGCGGCCCAGTCGCGGGACGAGCCCGAGCCGTACTCCTTGCCCGCCAGGATGACCAGCGGGATGCCGGCGGCCTGGTAGTTCTGCGAGGCGTCGTAGATGAACGCGACCGGCGCGCCGTCGACGGTGAAGTCGCGGGTGAAGCCGCCCTCGGTGCCCGCCGCGATCTGGTTGCGGAGGCGGATGTTGGCGAAGGTACCGCGGATCATGACCTCGTGGTTGCCGCGGCGGGAACCGTACGAGTTGAAGTCGCGGCGCTCGACACCGTGCTCGGTGAGGTACTTGCCCGCCGGGGTGTCGGCCTTGATCGCACCGGCCGGGGAGATGTGGTCGGTGGTGACCGAGTCGCCCAGCTTGGCCAGCACACGGCCGCCGACGATGTCGGAGACCGGGGTGGTCTCCATCGTCATGCCCTCGAAGTAAGGGGGCTTGCGGACGTAGGTGGACTGCGGGTCCCACTCGAAGGTGTTGCCGGTCGGGATCTCCAGCGCCTGCCACTGCGCGTCGCCCGCGAAGACGTCCTGGTAGGACTTGTTGAACATGTCCTCGCCGATGGAGTTCGCGACGACGTCGTTGACCTCGGCCTCCGACGGCCAGATGTCCGCGAGGAAGACCGGCTTGCCGTCGAGGTCCGTGCCGAGGGCGTCCTTGGCGATGTCCACCTTCATGGAGCCCGCGATGGCGTACGCGACGACCAGCGGCGGCGACGCCAGGTAGTTCATCTTGACGTCGGGGTTGATCCGGCCCTCGAAGTTGCGGTTGCCCGAGAGGACCGAGGTGACCGCGAGGTCGGCGTCGTTGATCGCCTTCGAGATCTCCTCGTCCAGCGGACCGGAGTTTCCGATGCAGGTGGTGCAGCCGTACCCGACGAGGTTGAAGCCCAGCTTGTCGAGGTACGGGGTCAGACCCGCCTTGTCGAAGTAGTCGGTGACGACCTTCGAACCCGGGGCGAGGGTGGTCTTGACCCACGGCTTGCGGGTCAGGCCCTTCTCGGCCGCCTTCTTGGCCACGAGCGCCGCGGCGACCATGACGTAGGGGTTCGAGGTGTTGGTGCACGAGGTGATCGCGGCGACGGTGACGGCGCCGTGGTCGATCTCGAAGGAGGTGCCGTCGGCCAGCGTGACCAGGGTCGGCTTGGTGGGCACGCCGTTGGCGGTGGCCGGGGAGTCGGACGCGGGGAAGGACTCCTTGCCCGCCTCCTCGTCGTCGCTGACGTAGTTGCGTACGTCGACGGCGAACTGCTGGGCGGCGTTCGCGAGGACGATGCGGTCCTGCGGACGCTTCGGGCCGGCGATGGAGGGGACGACCGTGGAGAGGTCGAGCTCCAGCTTCTCGGAGAAGTCGGGCTCGGCGGCCGGGTCCAGCCACAGACCCTGCGCCTTGGCGTACGCCTCGACGAGCGCGACCTGCTGGGCGTCGCGGCCCGTCAGGCGCAGGTACTTCAGGGTCTCGTCGTCGATCGGGAAGATCGCGGCGGTGGAACCGAACTCCGGCGACATGTTGCCGATGGTGGCGCGGTTCGCGAGCGAGGTCGCGGCGACGCCCTGGCCGTAGAACTCGACGAACTTGCCGACGACGCCGTGCTTGCGCAGCATCTCGGTGATCGTGAGCACCAGGTCGGTGGCGGTCGTACCGGCGGGCAGCTCACCCGTCAGCTTGAAGCCGACGACGCGCGGGATCAGCATGGAGACCGGCTGGCCGAGCATCGCGGCCTCGGCCTCGATGCCGCCGACGCCCCAGCCCAGCACGCCCAGGCCGTTGACCATGGTGGTGTGCGAGTCGGTGCCGACGAGGGTGTCGGGGTACGCCTGGCCGCCGCGGACCATGACCGTGCGGGCCAGGTGCTCGATGTTGACCTGGTGGACGATGCCGGTGCCCGGGGGGACGACCTTGAACTCGTCGAAGGCGGTCTGGCCCCAGCGCAGGAACTGGTAGCGCTCCTTGTTGCGGCCGTACTCCAGCTCCACGTTCTGCTGGAAGGCGTTGGCCGTGCCGAACTTGTCGGCGATGACCGAGTGGTCGATGACCAGCTCGGCCGGGGCCAGCGGGTTGATCTTGGAGGCGTCGCCGCCCAGCTCCTTCACGGCCTCGCGCATGGTGGCGAGGTCCACGACACACGGCACACCGGTGAAGTCCTGCATGATCACGCGGGCCGGCGTGAACTGGATCTCCTCACTCGGCTGGGCCTGCGAGTCCCAGTCGCCGAGCGCCCGGATGTGGGCGGCGGTGATGTTCGCGCCGTCCTCCGTGCGGAGCAGGTTCTCCAGCAGCACCTTCAGGCTGTAAGGCAGGCGGGCGGAGCCCTCCACCTTGTCCAGCTTGAAGATTTCGTACGACTCGTCGCCCACCTGCAGCGTGCTGCGGGCGTCGAAGCTGTTCGCCGACACGACAGTCTCCTTCATGCATGAATTCGCGCGTTCTACCGCATCCTGCCGCGTGGCACTGTGGCCATTCCGCTAAGGTGAGACTAAGTTAGGTAACCCTTACCCTTACGGGGGGCTGCGGCGCGCCTTCGGCAGTTATCTCGATGTCGAGATAACTCTAGTACATGTCCGGGCGCCGGGACGAAGCACGCACCCGCAGGCCTGCCGGAACGGTCAACTGGCCGGGCGATTCCGCTTGCCCCGACTCGACCAGGCTGACCAGCGCGGACACCGCCGATTCGGCGCTCCGCCCGGGGTCCAGCGTGACCGTGGTCACGGCGGGTTCACCCTCGGCATAGGCCGGATCCTCGCTCGCGCAGACCAGGAGCAGTGCGTCAGGTATGCGGAGTCCGTGGCGCGCGGCGGCGGCCAGCACCTGGCGGCCGCCCGGATCGTAGACCGCGTGGACGGCGTCGGGCCGCAGCCCCGGCGGGCCCGCGAACGCGGCGTCGAAGGCCCGGCCGTCGGTGTCGGCCGGGTCGAAGGGGATCAGCAGGGGTGCGCGGCCGCGCTCCGCGCACCACTGCCCGTACGCCGCGGTGACGGCGCCGGAGTAGAAGTCCCGGCCGTAGCCGCAGTGCAGGGCGATCCGCCGGGCCCCGGCCTCGGCCAGGTGGTCCAGCACCTCGCGGGTGGTGGCGGTGTGGTCGTTGTCGACCCAGACGTCGCCGGGGCGCGGGTCGTCGGGACGGCCGTCGAAGACCACCGGGAGCCCCCGGGCGCGCAGGGCCCGTAGCACCGGGTCGCCCGCCGGGCTGTCGAGCAGCAGCATCCCGTCGACGGCGAGGGTGTGCCAGAGCGGCTCGGCGCCGCGCTCGGCGGGCAGCGTGGTCAGGGCGTATCCGCGGGCGTGGGCGGCGGCGGTGGCGGCCGTCAGCCAGCGGGAGTAGTAGGCGACCTCGACGAAGTTCCAGGCGAAGCCCTCGAAGGTGGTCACGGCCAGCCCGAGGGCGCGGGTCCGGGTACGGGTGCGCGGGCCGCTGCGGGCGCCGTTGCCGGGGGCCGCGTACCCCAGGGCGGCGGCCAGCTCGCGGACCCGGCGCCGGGTGCCGGCGCCGAGCCTGCCGGTGCCGTTCAGGGCGTGCGAGACCGTCGCCGTGGACACCTCCGCGGCGCGGGCGATGTCGGCAAGGGTGGGTCCCCCGGACGGACCGGGCGCGCGGGTGGGCACGCGGGTCATCGTACGGATTCCGTCGCCGCGGGCGGGTTCCGGTTACGGGCTTAACCAAACAGTGTCCTGGTCACCTCGACGTGTCAGGAGTGGCCATGCCCCTTTCCCCTTCCCCCTCCATCCCTCCCGCCCCTTCCCGGGTGTCCCGGCGGGGCGTGCTCGCGGCGGCCGGGGCCGTGGGCGCGACGGGCCTGCTGGGCGCGGGCGCCGGTACGGCCTCGGCCGGGTCCTCCCCCGCCGGGCGCGGCCCGGCCGCGCTGGTGATCCACAACGCCCGGGTGTTCACCGGGACCTCCGGCGGCGCGGCGGTGGACGCGGTGGCGGTCGGCCGGGACGGAAAGATCCTGGCCACCGGGACCGGAGCGGCCCTGCGGCGGCTGGCGGGCCGGGACACCGAAGTGGTCGACGCCCGGGGCAACACCGTGATGAGCGGGATCCACGACGGGCACACCCATCCCCTGAACGCGGGCGAGCGGTCGATGCGGCCCTCGCTGGCGAGCGCGGAAACCACCGTGGCGCAGCTCCTGGAGATCCTCAACGGCTTCTTGGCCGACACCGGGGGCGCGGGCGCCGAACCGGACGGCTGGCTGGTGGTGGAGGACTGGAACCCGGTGGGCCTGCTGCCGTCGGGGACCCTGGCCCACCACACGATGCTGGACGCGCTGGCGACCCGGCGCCCGGTGGTCCTGGTCGGCGGCGACGGGCACAACATGTGGGCGAACCGGCGGGCGCTGGACATCGCGGGGATCACCGCGGCCACGCCCGACCCGGTCGGCGGGAAGATCGTGAAGGGGCCGGACGGGCAGCCCAGCGGGGTGCTCAAGGACGACGCCCAGGACCTGGTGCGGCGCCGTGTTCCGCAGCCCTCGCAGGCGGACGTGGTCGCGGCCTGCGCGAAGGTGCTGGAGCTGGCGGCCGCCTCGGGAGTGACGACGATGATGGACGCGCTGGTGGGGCGGCACGAGCTGATCCTCTACCAGGCGCTGGCCGGTGCGGGGCTGCTCCCGCAGCGCATCACCCCGGCGATCCGGCTGGACGCGGAGCAGGCCAAGGACGCGGCGGGCTCGCTCGCGTACGCGCGGGGGCTGCGGCGGGAGTTCGAGGGGGTGCCGGGGCTCCGGTTCGGGATGATCAAGGTGTTCCTGGACGGGGTGATCGAGTACCCGGCGCAGACGGCGGCGCTGCTGGAGCCGTACCTCGACGGGGCTGGCAGGCCGACGGACAACCGGGGCGAGCTGTACGTCGACGCCGGCGACTACGGGCGCCTGACCGCGGCCTTCAACCGGGCGGGCTGGCAGCTGCACGCGCACGGGCTGGGCGACAGGGCGGTACGGACGGCCCTCGACGGGTACGCCTACGCGCGGCGGGCCACCGGGCAGCGGGACGCGCGCAACACCGTCGCGCACCTCCAGATCGTGGACCCGGCCGACCTCAAGCGGTTCGCCCAGCTGGGCGTGGCGGCCTGCATGCAGTTGCAGTGGGCCTCGAAGGACACCTGGACCATGGAGGCGCTGCTCCCGTACATCGGCGCGCGGCGCCACCGCTGGCTCTACCCGGCGCGCAGCCTGGAGAAGGCCGGGGCGCGGCTGACCGGCGGTTCGGACTGGCCGGTGGACGAGCTCCAGGTGTGGAACCAGCTGCGCACGGCCATCGACCGCCAGGGGGCCTTCGGCGAGGGCGAGCTGTACCGGGAGCTGGAGGGGCTGAGCCGGACCTCGGCCCTGCGGATGCACACCGCGGGCACGGCCTGGCAGCTGCGCCAGGACGAGCTGACGGGCACGGTCGAGCGGGGCCGGGCGGCGGACCTGGTGCTGCTGGACCGGGACGTGACGCGCTGCCCGGTGCCGGACATCAGCGGTACGCAGGTCCGCCTCACCCTGGTCGGCGGCCGCGTGGTCCACGACGCGACCACCCCGACGGGCCGCGCGACCATGTCCCGCCTGACCCGCACCCCCCTCCCCCGCCCGAAGTCCCCCGCGTCCGCCCACACCCCCCGCCACACCGCCTGCGGCTGCACGAACGGGTGACGGGGGCGTCTGGCGGGGGCCCGGCTCGGGGGGACCGGCTCGGGGGGGGACCGGCTCGGGGGCTGCCCGGAGGGGTTGCGCCCGGCCCGGGTCGCCCGGGCGGGACACCTGGCCGGGCGCCTCTCGCCCCGCCCGGGCAGCGCTCGCCCGGCCCGGGACCCGCGGGACGGACCCCCATCCCCGACCCGGGGGCGAGGTGCGCCCCGCCGGGGCGGTGTTCGGGGAGCACTCACCCGGCACGGGACCCCGGGGCGGACTTCGCGTCGGCGGAACAGGGTTGGGCCGGGCGGCGGTTCACCCTGGGCCCCCTGTGCGGGGGCGTCACGACGAGTCCGCACCGGCCAGCCAGGCCGAACTCAGCGCCCGCACCGGCATCCACCGCAGCGACCTGGTCGCCGTCATCAACGAACTCGCCGGCCGCCACCTGGTCGAACGCACCCACGACCCCACCGACCGGCGGCGCAACGTCATCACCCTCACCCCCCAGGGCCGCCGCCACTCCCGACACCTGGGGCAACTCCTCGACGCGGCCCAGGAGGAACTCCTGTCCCCCCTGACCCCCGCGGAACGCGACCAGCTGACCCGGCTCCTCGGACGCCTCGTCACCCACCACACGGGCGGGCCGCATGGCGGCTCCCGGCCCGTGCCTGACGGTGGGTGACACCCGTCTGCCACACCCAACGCGATCTCCATCTCATATGTGAGATACGGTGCAGCCATGGCAGACGACTACCTCGTACGCATCGGCAAGCTCATCCGTGACGCCCGGCAGCACCGTGGCTGGACACAGAGTCAGCTCGCCGATGCGCTCGGCACCAGCCAGAGCGCGGTGAACCGCATCGAGCGCGGCAACCAAAACATCAGCCTTGAGATGATCGCCCGAATCGGTGAAGCGCTCGACAGCGAGATCGTGTCGCTGGGTTACTCCGGTCCGATGCACCTGCGGGTCGTCGGCGGCCGCCGCCTCTCCGGCGCCATCGACGTCAAGACCAGCAAGAACGCCTGCGTCGCGCTGCTCTGCGCGTCACTGCTCAACAAGGGCCGTACGGTCCTGCGCCGGGTCGCCCGCATCGAGGAGGTGTACCGCCTTCTGGAGGTACTCAGCTCCATCGGCGTACGCACCCGCTGGATCAACGGCGGCGTGGACCTGGAGCTGATCCCGCCCGCCAAGCTCGACATGGACGCGATGGACGCCGACGCGGCCCGCCGGACCCGGAGCATCATCATGTTCCTCGGCCCGCTGCTGCACCGGATGGACCACTTCCGGCTGCCCTACGCGGGCGGCTGCGACCTCGGCACCCGCACCATCGAGCCGCACATGATCGCCCTGCGCCGCTTCGGCCTGGACATCACCGCGACCGAGGGCATCTACCACGCCCAGGTCGAGGCCGGGGTCTCCCCCGACCGCCCGATCGTGCTGACCGAGCGCGGGGACACGGTCACCGAGAACGCCCTGCTCGCGGCCGCCCGCCACAACGGCGTCACCGTCATCCGCAACGCGTCCTCCAACTACATGGTCCAGGACCTGTGCTTCTTCCTGGAGGCGCTGGGCGTCGAGGTCGAGGGCGTCGGCACGACCACGCTGACCGTGCACGGCGTACCGAACATCGACGTGGACGTGGACTACTCCCCCTCCGAGGACCCGGTCGAGGCGATGAGCCTGCTCGCCGCCGCGGTCGTCACGGAGTCGGAGCTGACCATCCGCCGGGTCCCGATCGAGTTCATGGAGATCGAACTCGCGGTCCTGGAGGAGATGGGCCTCGACCACGACCGCTCGCCGGAGTACACGGCCGACAACGGCCGGACCCGCCTGGTGGACCTGACGGTGCGCCCTTCGAAGCTCGAAGCGCCGATCGACAAGATCCACCCCATGCCCTTCCCCGGGCTGAACATCGACAACGTCCCGTTCTTCGCCGCCATCGCGGCCGTGGCCCAGGGCCAGACCCTCATCCACGACTGGGTGTACGACAACCGGGCCATCTACCTGACCGACCTCAACCGCCTCGGTGGCCGCCTCCAGCTCCTAGACCCGCACCGCGTCCTGGTCGAGGGCCCCACCCGCTGGCGCGCCGCCGAAATGATGTGCCCCCCGGCCCTGCGCCCGGCGGTGGTCGTCCTGCTCGCGATGATGGCGGCGGAGGGCACCTCGGTGCTGCGCAACGTCTACGTCATCAACCGCGGCTACGAGGAACTGGCCGAGCGCCTCAACTCCGTCGGTGCCCAGATCGAGATCTTCCGGGACATCTGACCGGCTTGAGGAAAGTCGCCACCATACCCCTCCTGACCTGCATGAATGCGGGTACGGTGGGGTGTGACGGCGCCTCTGGGACTTTTCTGGGACTTTGCGCTGGGACCGGACGACTGGCGGCCTCCAGATGGTGTAAGGACCGTGTCGATGACGGCTACTCTCGGATCCCGCATGGGGCAGGAAGTGCGCCTATCCCCGGAGCGAGAACCCGCGCTTCATGACCCGCGCCACCTCTCCGGCCGCCATAATGGAGTCATGCCCTCCAGCCCACAACACCCCGCACCCAAGCCGAGGGACCTGTCTCGCGCGGACGCCGAGGACCTCATGCTGTACCGGGAGAAGTTCCGACTCCGGCTGCCTGAGTCGCTGGACGAGTTGCACGGCCCGACCGGAGGGGTCGTGGAGCTGCCGTTCCATATGGCCTGGTCCGGGATGACCTCATACGACATGGACAAGCCTCGCCAGCGCATGGGCCTGTACCGCACCGTCCTGCACGAGGGGCTGCGCGACGACCTGCGCCGCTACCTCAATCAGGATCTGCTCCTCCAGCTGTGGCCGGTGCTGCGCACACTCGTCGGCCGCAGCGTACGAGCCGTATGGGAAGACGCCTTCCCCCAGCTCTCCGCCCGCACGCGGACGGCCGCGTGACGGACATGCCGGAGCTGCACGCACGGCTCCTGGCGGATGTGATCGCCCTCGGTTCCCCGTATCCCCTGGTCCTCACCGGCGGGTACGCCGTGCGGGCTCACCGCCTCGTGAACCGCCCCAGCCAGGACCTTGATGTCGCCACAGAGAACCCGGCGCCGATGGCCGACATCGCGGCCGCGCTCCGCACCGGCCTGGCAGCCCTCGGCTGGACGGTTCACGCGCTGGAGACCGCCCCGCTGTCCGCCCGCTTCACCGTGACCGACCCGGCCACCGGGCAGGAGTGCGAAGTCGACATCCTCAAGGAGATCTTCTGGCGGCCGGTCGCCCAGAGCACGTACGGGCCCGTCCTCGCGGAGGAGGACGTGATCGGAACGAAGGTCCGTGCGCTTGCCGACCGTGGAGCACCCCGCGATCTGATCGACGTTTTCGCGGCCTCCCAGCGCTGGACCAATGCCGATCTCGAGGAGTTCGGGCGCCGCCATGCCCGTGGCCGCTTCGAGCACGAGGACCTGCAGGCGAACCTCACCGGCGCCGAGTGGACCGACGACGAAGCCTTCGCCGCCTATGGGCTCGATGACGCCACCATCACCGCTCTCCGCACCTGGGCCGTGGAGTGGGCCGACGACCTCGCGACCCGCCTCCTCGCAGAGTCCGACGATCCGGACACGGACTGAGCAGGTAGAAGCAGTCGGTAGCGGGCCTGTCCCACATCAAGCGGGCTGGGCAGGTCAGCTGGCGGGCAGGCTGCGGCCCAGCTAAGCCGCTTTGCAGCACCCGGTCGGTGAAGACGCCCTCGGCCTTCCCCCGGGCGGCGCGCACACCGTCCACCGCCTCACGCAGTGCCTGAGCGGCTGTGCGGGCCTGAGCCAGACCATCGGCAGTGAGCCAACCGGGCAACGGCTTGGCCTCCGTCGGCACTCCGGAAAGTGCGGCGACCCTGCCCAGGCGAAGGCCGTCGTCACAGGATGTGGGAGCGGGCAGACCGTATACCTGAGCCACAGCGGCCAGCGACTGCGCCGCTTGGTCCAGGGCCGCGGCATCCGCCAAAAGCCGGTCGGCGAGCATACGGGCGCTGTCGGCGGTGAGCGATTCGACGTCCACGGCCGGAGGAACCAGAACGGCGAGGGCTGCTTCCTCGGGCCCGGGTTCTGGCTCCACATCCGCAGGAAGTCGATCCCAGGCATCACCGAAGGCCTGCCTGGCCGGCAACTCGGCCTCGTTGGCATCACCCAAGCGGACCAGAAGGCCCTTCACCGCCGCGGTCAGCCCCTCCTCATCCGCGGTGAGCCAGTGCTTCGGCATCGCCGGCCGCGCTCCTGCGGTGCGCAGCAGCGATGCCAGGCGGGAGGCAGCCCTCATCCCCTCCCAACCGAGTTCCGCGAGAAGCTCTGCGTGCGGGCGCAGGGTCGTGCCGAGCCTGCCAAGGGCTTCTGATGCGAGGTCCAGTGCGCTCAGCGGATTTCCGCCGTCCTTCAGGCCGTACCAGGAGAACTCAGTACCTTCCAGCGCCGGACGCCAGGATCGGCTGACTCGGCGTGCACCCGCGATCGCCTGCTCCAGGCTCTCAGCGGTGAGGGCAGCCGCATCGAAGGAGCCGTCTGCGGGCAGCGGGTGAGCGCCGTCCAGCAGGGTGATGCGCCCCAAGGCGTCGTGAAGGGACATGCCAAGCCCTGGCCGGAGCTCATTCATCGCCGCGGCGTACCCGGAGAGTTCCTCGCGCAGCTCTCGGGCCTGTGCGAGGTCTCCCCGACCCCCGCCCGGCAAGGTGTGGCGCGGGGCTCCCAATGCCCGGCCGAGCTCCTGAGCCACCTGCTTTCGTCCCGCGCTGTTGCTGTGCAGCGCGAGCACGTAGTCGTCGAGGCCGACATCACCGAGGCGGTTTCGGACCACGTCCAGGGCAGCGGCCCTTTCGCTGACGAACAACACGGTGCGGCCCTTTTCCAAGAGGCCCGCGATCATGTTGGTGATGGTCTGGCTCTTGCCCGTGCCGGGCGGCCCGTTCATCACGAAGCTGCGGCCCTCAACCGCTGCGGCGACGCACTGCCGCTGGGAAGAGTCGGCATCAAGTACCAGGGGCGCTTGCTCAGGCGGCTGTATCGCGTCGATGCGGTCGATGTCCGCGGCCTCGAACGCGAAGGTCCGTGGTGAGATGCCGGAGTCGGCGCCGAGGCCGACGGCCCGCACCAAGGTGCTGCTCAGAACCCGGTCCGCGTTGTCCAGCAGGTCGCGGTACATCACCTCCTTGCTGGAGTTGAAGGTGTCCAGAACGATTCGGCTGGTCACCTGCCAGCCCTGGATTCCTTTCACCGCACGTCGGACGCCCGCGATCAGCTCCGGGATGTCGCTCTGCTCCAGTTGGTCCGGGCGGGGCCACTCAATGCCGAGTGCGGGGTTGAGAACCGGCTCCTCATCCACGTTGGACTTGAGCACATAGGAGTCTCCACGGCGCCGTTCGAGTATCACGGGCACCATGACGAGGGGTGAGCTGAAACCCTTCTCCGCGGACGGGGCCGGCTTCCAGTCGAGGAAGCCCACGCCCAGATGCAGGACCCACAGGCCGTAGTCGTTGTACTTCTCACGCGCAACCGTCGCGAGGCGACGCAGGTGCCGGTCCTGATCTGCCTGGGTGACCTTGGAGGTCGTAAGGTTCACGACCGGGCGGCCGGTGCCGATCCCGCACGGGAAGCGGGGGTGTCGATGGGGCGGGCTCCCGTGGCAGCCACCGCAGCAGCCTTAGCCATCGTTACCCCGCTGCCGCTGAGCGCACTGCTCTCGGCCTTGGTCCGTTCCTCCTCGACAGGGGCGAAGCCGCAGCCGCGGGTGAGCCCCTCCAGAGTGGTGAGCAGACCGGGTTCTACGAGGTCCATGCCCACGGACGAGGACCGACGCTGATAGTTGAGGAGTCGGTTGCGGAAGCTCAAGTCGATGAGGGAGTCCCGCCAGGACCCCAACAGCTTCTCGAGTCGCACACGGTCGGCCCGCGCCATGGGGTGTTGGAGGGTCATGCAGTGCGGCTCCGTTCGCTCATGACAGGGCATGGAACGCGTGAAGAAATAGCTGGAGCACACCGACCCGTCACGGCAGCATCCCGTGGAGCCGGATCTTGGGCCGCCGCCGAGAGAATTCCTGGTGATGACGTCCAGATTCGGGCAGGGCTGCATTGCCCGGACGCCACAGATTCATGACGTCAGACGTGAGTCATCCCGCAGGGTGCATCTATCCAGAGCTGCCGGATGACTCCGGTGCGCTGGAGTTCCCGCACGTGTTCCACTGCGCGCAGCGGTGCCGGACCGCCCCCGATCAGAATCCCGGCCTCGATGTTGCGGTCGACTCCCGCCTGGGTGAAGTTGGCGCTGGTCGTCAGCAGGGTGCGCCGGTCGGCAACCCGCCAGCTTGGCGTGGGTCTTGGCACCGGGCTCCGACCTGTTGTCGACCGGCCAGTGCCAGATCCGCGCACCGCTCACGCCGCTGAAGGCGGACGCCCGTTCCGTGCCGGACAGTGCGCTGCCCGCGCCTTGGAGGGTCTCAACAACGATGTGGATGCCCACTCCCCGTGCCGCGGCGTCCCGGAGCACCTGCACGAGCGGTTCGTAGCGGCGCGCGGAGTACGTCATCAGTGTGCGTTCCTCCTGTGCCGCGGCGATGAGCCCCAGCAGTGCGCGACTCGTGGATCTCACCGGTACCCAGGGGGACGACGGGCCGCTCCAGACCGGCGAGACCTCCTGCGGCCGGTCGCGCCGGGCGCAGCCGGCGGACAGTCCGTCCTGCGCGGCGGCGTCCAGCACGGCCGCTGCGGCCTCCGCTAAGCGGCATCGCATCCGTGTGGGACTTTCCTGGGACTTTCGGCTGCATCAAGCGGCACGACAGTGAAAGAAGGGAAATATCATCTTCCCTGCTCAGAGGCCCCCTGCTGTCGATCTGTGCAGGTGGCAGAGCTGCCGAGTCTTTTCCGGGACATCTAGGCCGAATCGGCGTACCGCGCCCGGCCGGTTGCTGTCCTGAACCGGTTGGGCCAAGTACCCCACGCGGGGCGGGTGGGCGCGCGTAGGCTGCGGGCTTTGTTCCGTTCTGACCTGTGGGGGGTCCATCGTGTTCGTTCACCGTGGCATAGCGGCTGCCGTCGTCGTGAGTGCGGTTCTGCTCGTCGGGGCCGGGTGTGAGGATCCGGCCCCGAAGGCGGCCGACAACAGACCCGTCGCGGCGACGACGGGGGCGCCGTCGTCGCCGAGCCCGTCCGTGGCGGCGGCTCCGGTGATGCCTTCGGTCATCGGGAAGAAGTTCACCGAGGCCGAGACCGCCGTCAAGGCACTGGTCACCCGGCCCGTCGAGGCGCGCAGCGCCTACGCCGACGTGTCCCTCGCCCAGGACCACGCGCAGTGGGCGGTCTGCTTCCAGACCCCCGCGGCGGGGGCCGGGGTGGCGGCCGGCACGGCCGTGGAGCTGTCGCTGGTCGCCCCCGGTACGCCGTGCCCGGACCGGGCGGGGGCCACGCTGAAGCCCTCGAAGGCGCCCGTGCCCGTCGCCAGTGCGACGCCCAAGCCGGTGCCCAAGCCGAAGGCCAGCGTGCCCACCGACGCCGGGAGCACCGGCGGGGACGGTGGCGCCAGCGGGAGCGGGAGCGGCGGCACCACGGGCGGCGGGTCGGCCGCCTACTACAAGAACTGCACCGAGGCCCGGGCCGCCGGGGCGGCGCCCATCCATCGCGGTCAGCCCGGTTACCGCAGCGCCCTCGACCGGGACAACGACGGGATCGCCTGCGACACGTGACCCCGGCCCACGGACTGGCCGGTTCCGGGCGGGTCCGGGGCCGGACCCGCCCGGCCGGGGCGGGAGCCCGGCAGAATCGGCCGTCCGGTACGTGTCGAGGGGGGCGGCCATGTCAGTGGAAGCAGCGGCATCGAAGAACACAGGCGCGTCGAAGGCGGGGACCCCGCGGTTGGCGGGGGTTCCGCTGCTCGGATCGCTCTTCGACCTCACGTCGGACTCACTGGGCACCTATCTGCGGGCCCAGCGGCGGCACGGGGACGTGGTGCGGATCAGCGCCGGGCCGCCCGGGCTGCGGGCCGAGCTGCACTGCGTCTTCTCCCCGGAGGGGGCGCAGCAGGTGCTGGCCTCGGAGTCGGCTAACTTCCGCAAGGACAACCCCTTCTACCAAGAGGTGCGGGATTCCTTCGGTAACGGCCTGCTGACCAGCCAGGACGAGGACTACGTGCGCCAACGGCGGCTGGTGCAGCCGCTGTTCACCAAGCGCCGGGTCGACGGGTACGCCGCCGCGGTGGCCGCCGAGACCGCGCAGACCCTGGAGGGCTGGCGCTCGGCGCCCGGCTCCGTGGTGGACGTGTCCACCGAGATGACGCGGCTGGCCCTGCGCGCGGTCGCCCGGATCCTGTTCGGCGCCGATGTCGAGGCCACGGTCGAGGTCGTCGACCGGTGTTTTCCGGTCATCACGGAGTACGTGCTCCGGCGCGGGTACTCGCCCGCCACCCTCCCGCGGAGCTGGCCGACCCCGGCCAACCGGCGGGCGGCCGCCGCGCTGGACGAGCTGTACGGGGTCTGCGACCGGATCATCGCCGAGCGCCGCGGGGCGGGAGCCCGACCGGCGGACACGGCCCCGGGCGCGGAGGCCCGTAAGGGCGAGGACCTGCTGACCCTGCTGGCCGCGGCCCGCAGCACGGACGACGGCGCCTTCGACGCGGGCGAACTGCGCGACCAGGTGCTCATCTTCCTGCTGGCCGGGCACGAGACCACCGCCACCTCGCTGGCCTTCGCCCTGCACCTGCTGTCCCGGCATCCCGAGGCGCAGGCCCGGGCGCGCGAGGAGATATCCCGGGTGCTGGGCGACCGTACGCCCGGGGCCGCGGACCTGGAGCGGCTGCCGTACCTCACGCAGGTCCTCAAGGAGGCGATGCGGCTCTACCCGGCGGCGCCGGTCATCGGGCGCCAGGCCGTCGCCGCGTCCGAGGTAGGCGGGCACACCGTCCCGGCGGGCGCGACCGTGATCCTGGCGCCGTGGGTCACGCACCGGCACCCGGACTACTGGCCCGACCCCGAGCGCTTCGACCCGGACCGGTTCACCCCGGAGGCGGAGGCGGCCCGGCCGCGGTACGCCTGGTTCCCCTTCGGCGGCGGGCCGCGCGCCTGCATCGGCCAGCACTTCTCGATGCTGGAGTCGGTGATCGCACTGGCGATGACCCTGCGGGCGTACGGGTTCGAGGCCGTGGACGAGGAGGTTCCGGTGAGTGCGGGGATCACCCTGCGGGTCACCGGCCCGGCCCGCTGCCGGATCCGTCCGCTGCGCGGAGCCGCGCTGTAGGAGAGCGGCTCAGACGGCGGCCGGGGTGTGCGTGCCCTTCAGCCGTTCGAGGTCGGAGGGCCTCACCTGGACGACGACCAGCGCGATGACGGCCGCCACCAGGGCGAAGAGGGCCGCCACGACGAAGGCCGAAGTGACGCCGGAGGTGAGTACCTGGGCGCCGTACGGCCCGGGCAGCTGGCCCGTCTGCCGGAAGGCGGCCTTCTGCTCGGGGGTCGCGTTGGCGAGGAAGGACGGGACCTGTTTGGCCGCCTCGTTGTGGCTCGCCGTGCCGAAGAGGGTCACCAGGATGGACAGGCCCAGTGAACCGCCCACCTGCTGCATGGAGTTGAGGAGCCCGGACGCGGCTCCCGACTCGCGGTCGGGGACGTTGGAGAGGGCCATCAGCGTCAGCGACACGAACTGCATGCCCATGCCGAGGCTGAACAGGAGCATCGGGCCCAGGATGCTGCCCAGGTAGGTGGAGTGCACATCGGTGAGCGTCAGCCAGCCGAGGCCGGCCGCCGCGCACAGGGCGCCCCCCACCATGAACGGTTTGGGGCCGAACTTCGGCAGCAGTTGGGAGGTGACGCCCGCGCCGACCGCGATCACGGCGCTCACGGGCAGGAAGGCGAGCCCCGCGCGGATGGGACTGAACCCGAGCACGTTCTGCACGAAGAGGGTCAGGAAGAAGAACATCCCGAACATGGCGCAGGCGAGGAAGAGCATGATCCCGTACGTGCCCGCGCGGTTGCGGTCGGCGAACATGTGGAGCGGGGTGATCGGCTGTGGGGAGCGGCGCTCGACCAGGATGAACGCGGTGAGCAGGATGACGGCCGCGGCGAAGGACACCAGGGTGAGGGTGTTGCTCCAGCCCTCCTGCGAGGCCCGGATGAATCCGTAGACCAGGGACACCATGCCCAAGGTCGCGGTCAAGGCACCGACGAAGTCGAAGTGTCCGGGGTGGCGTTCGGACTCCCGGATCACCCTCGGGGTGGCGAGCGCGATCAGCAGGGCGATGGGGACGTTCACGAAGAGCACCCAGCGCCAGTTGAGCCATTCGACGAGTGCGCCGCCCGCCAGCAGGCCGATGGCGCCGCCGCCCGCGGAGACGCCCGCGAACACACCGAAGGCGCGGTTGCGTTCGGGTCCTTCACGGAAGGTGGTGGTGATCAGGGCGAGGGCGGTGGGGGACGCGATCGCGCCGCCGACGCCCTGGAGGGCGCGGGCCGCGAGCAACTGGCCCGCGTTCTGGGAGAATCCGCCGAGCAGCGAGGCCAGGCCGAAGAGCAGGACGCCGAAGATGAAGACGCGCCGCCTGCCGAGGATGTCACCGGTGCGGCCGCCGAGGAGCAGCAGTCCGCCGAAGGTGAGCGTGTAGGCGCTGACGACCCAGGAGAGGCTCTCGGTGGAGAACCCGAGGGCGGTCTGGATGTGCGGCAGCGCGATGTTCACGATGGTGATGTCGAGAACGACCATGAGTTGGCAGGAGGCGATGACGAGCAGTGCGAGCCCGCTCCCGCCCCCTCGGACCTTGCCATCGGTCCCGTTGATGCTCGGCGATGTGTTCGGGTCCACCGTTCGACGCTAAACCCGCTCCCCCGCGGCCACCACTCGAACGGTCTAGAACATGTGGTATTTCACATGTCACACTTTAACTATGGATGAC
Organism: Streptomyces sp. G-G2; assembly: GCF_030063135.1. Taxonomy (GTDB): domain Bacteria; phylum Actinomycetota; class Actinomycetes; order Streptomycetales; family Streptomycetaceae; genus Streptomyces. The sequence goes on along the minus strand of NZ_JASISO010000004.1, from coordinate 167,634 downwards.
TTCCTCCGCCTCTCCGCGGACACCCACCGGTTCACCCACGGCGCGCCCCGCGCGTTCTCCTTCGGGGACGACGGCGGGCTGCTCTGGTTCCTGCGCTCCACCGGCCCCACCGACGCCTTCGACAGCCTCTGGGTGCTCGACACCGCGACCGGCGCCGAGACCCGGCTCGCCGACCCGCGCGAGCTGTTGCCAGACGGCCCCGGCGAACTCCCCGTCGCCGAAAGGCGACTGCGCGAGCGGATCCGGCTGTACGCCGCCGGGATCGGCTCGTACGCCCTCTCCGGCGACGGCCGCCGCGCCGTCTTCTCCCTGTACGGGCGGCTCTACGGGGTCTCGGCCGACGGCGCCGGGACGCCCAAGGAGATCCCGGCCGCCTCGGCCGCCTTCGACCCGCGCCCCGCCCCCGACGGCTCGCGCACCGCCTACGTCAGCGCCGACGCCCTGTACGTCGCCCCGGGCGGGCGGGTCAGCCCCGCCGACGGAGCGCGCTGGGGCGTGGCCGAGTTCGCCGCCGCCGAGGAACTGGACCGGCCCCGCGGCCACTGGTGGTCGCCCGACGGAGCGGCACTGCTCGCCGCCCGGGTCGCCGAAGGGGCCCTCCAGCGCCGGTGGTTCGCCGATCCGGAACACCCGGAGCGCCCGGCCGAGGACTTCGCCTACCCGGAGGCGGGCGGGCCCAACGCCGACGTCCAGCTGTGGGTGCTCGGCCCCGACGGCGGGCCGGGGGTCCGGCTCGACTGGGACGCGGACACCTATCCGTACGTCTGCGAGGCGGGCTGGGAGTCGGCCGGGGAGATCCTGCTGACCGTCCAGGACCGGCTCCAGCGCACGGCGCTGCTCCTGTCCGCCGACCCGGCCACGGGGCGGACCCGGGAGCTGTCGCGCACCACGCATCCCCAGTGGGTGGACCCGCTGCCCGGCACCCCCGCGCGGCTGCCCGACGGGCGGATGCTGACCGCCGCCGACACCCCGGGCCAGGCCGCGCGGGCCCTGGCCGTGGACGGGGTCCTGGTCACGGGGGACGGCGTACAGGTGCGGAGCGTGGCGGGATTCCACGCGGGGCGCCTGCTCATCGAGGCGGGGCTGCGCGACCCCGCCGAACAGCAGGTGCTGCTCCTCGACACCGTCACCGGGGAGCTGACCCCGCTCGCGGACGGGCCCGGGACGCACACCGTCCTGGCGTCCGCCGGAGCGCTGCTGCTGACCTCGGCCGACCACGACGGGGTGCGGCGGACCGTACGGACCGCGGACGGGCGGGAGTCGAGCCCCGCCGACCTCTCCGAGCCGCTGCCGTACCGGGTGGAGCCGCTGTTCGAGCGGGTCACCGAGCACGGGATCCCCACGGCCCTGGTGCTGCCCCGCGGGCACGTCCCGGGGCGGCGGCTCCCGGTCCTGCTGGACACCTACGGCGGCCCGGGCTTCCAGGACGTCCGCGTGGAGCCCCGGCGCTGGCAGGCCCGTCAGTGGTGGGCCGACCAGGGCTTCGCGGTGGTCACGGCGGACAACCGGGGCACGCCGTACGTCTCCCCCGCCTTCACCCACGCGATGTACCGGGGCTTCTCGGAGGTGACGATGGCGGACCAGGTGGCGGCGCTGCGCGCGCTCGGCGAACGGCACCCGGACCTCGACATGGACCGGGTCGGGGTGCGCGGCTGGTCGTACGGCGGCTATCTGGCCGCGATGGGCGTGCTGCGCCACCCCGAGGTCTTCCACGCGGCCTCGGCGGGGGCCGCGCCGACCGACTTCCGGCACTACGACACGGCGTACACCGAGCGCTACCTGGGGCTGCCCGGCGAGGAGCCGGATGTGTACGAGCGGGACAGCCTGATCGGGGACGCCCCGGCACTGACCCGGCCGCTGCTGCTGATCCACGGGCTGGCCGACGACAATGTGCACCCCTCGCACTCGCTGCGGCTCTCGCGGGCGCTGACCGACGCCGGACGCCCGCACCGTCTGCTGGCGCTGCCCGGGGTGACCCACATGGCGGTGGGCGGGGTGCGGGAGAAGGTCATGGCCCAGGAACTCGCCTTCTTCCAGGAGGCGTTGGGACTGCGCTGAGCCGACGCGGCACGGGGCCCCGCGGCCGGCGATCCGGCTGCGGGGCCCCGCCCTCTTCCCCGGGTCCCGTCAGTTCCCCGGGAAGTGACAGGCCACCTCGCGGCCCGCGACGGGCCGGAGCACCGGCCGCTCGGTGCGGCAGACCTCCACCGCCTTGGGGCAGCGCGGGTGGAAGGAGCAGCCGGGCGGCGGCGCGGCCGGGCTGGGCGGATCGCCGAGCAGCACGATCCGTTCCCGCCGCCGCTCGGCCGCCGGATCCGGCAGCGGTACCGCCGACAACAGGGCCCGGGTGTAGGGGTGCTGGGGGTCGGCGTACAGCTCGCGCTTGTCGCCGATCTCCACGATCCGGCCGAGGTACATGACCGCGACCCGGTCGCTGACCCGTTTGACCACCGACAGGTCGTGCGCGATGAACACGTAGGCCAGGCCCAGTTCGCGGCGCAGCCGTTCCATCAGGTTGACGATCTGCGCCTGCACGGAGACGTCGAGCGCGGAGACCGGCTCGTCGGCGATGATCAGGCGGGGGCTGGTCGCGAGGGAACGGGCGATGCCGACGCGCTGGGCCTGGCCGCCGGAGAACTCGTGCGGGTAGCGGTCGATGTGCTCGGGGATCAGCCCCGTCAGCTCCATCAGTTCGGCGGCCCGACGGCGGGCGTCGGCCGCGCTCCAGCCCTGCACGAGGAGGGGGTCGGAGATGATCCGGGCCACGGTCTGGCGGGGGTTGAGGGAGGAGTGCGGGTCCTGGAAGACCATCTGGAGGTGGCGGCGCAGCGGTCGCAGGGCGCCCTGGGAGAGCCTGCCGATCTCCCGGCCCTCGAAGGCGATGCGCCCCGAAGTGGGCTCCAGCAGACGGACCAGCATCCGGCCGGTGGTCGACTTCCCGCAGCCCGACTCGCCGACCAGGCCCAGGGTTTCCCCGGCGGCCAGCTCGAAGGAGACCCCGTCCACCGCCCGGACGGGCGCGCCCCGGCGGCCGGTGGCGGTGCGCCTCCCGGGAAAGGTCATGGTCAGGTCGCGTACGGACAGCAGCGGCGGGGCCGGCTCACCGCTCATCGGGAGACCTCCTGGGCGGCGGGGGTGGCGGGAGCCGGGTCCGGGCCCGCGAAGTGGCAGGCCACCCGGCGCGCGGGGCCCGGGTACGGGTCGAGGGCGGGGCGGAGCGTCGTACAGCGAAGCCGCTGCGCGTCGGTGCCCGCGGCCGAGCGGGCGCAGCGCGGGGCGAAGGCGCAGCCGGGGGCGGGTTCGCTCAGTGAGGGCGGTGCGCCGGGGATGGCGCGCAGCGGCTGGTCGTCGGCGTCGTCGAGCCGGGGCAGCGAGTCGAGCAGGCCCCGGGTGTAGGGGTGGGCGGGGTCGGCGAACAACTCGTCGACCGGGGCCTGTTCGGCGGCCCGACCGCCGTACATGACGAGGACCTCGTGGGCGACCCGGGCGACCACTCCCAGGTCGTGGGTGATCATGAGCACGCCCAGGCCGCGGTCCTGCTGGAGCCGGGCGATCAGTTCGAGGATCTGGGCCTGGACGGTGACGTCGAGGGCGGTGGTGGGCTCGTCCGCGATCAGCAGGTCGGGTTCGCAGGCGAGGGCCATGGCGATCATCGCGCGCTGGCGCATGCCGCCGGAGTACTGGTGCGGGTACTCCCCCGCGCGGCGGGCCGGTTCGGGGATGCCGACCTCGCCGAGCATGTCCACGGCGCGTTTGCGGGCGGCGGCCCGGCCCGCCTTGAAGTGCACCCGGACGTGCTCGGCGATCTGCTCGCCGACGGTGTAGTAGGGGTGCAGGCTGGAGAGCGGGTCCTGGAAGATCATGGCCATTCTGCGGCCGCGCAGCCGGGAGAGTTCCTTCTCGGGAAGACCGGTGAGTTCGCGGCCGTCCAGGGCGATGGAGCCCTCGATCGCGGCGCCGCGGTGCAGTCCCATGACGGCCAGGGAGGTGACGGACTTGCCGGAGCCGGATTCGCCGACGATGCCGAGGGTGCGGCCCGCCTCGACGGTGAAGCCGAGCGAGTCCACGGCCCGTACGGTGCCGCGCGGGGTGCTGAACGTGACGCGCAGGTCGCGCACTTCAAGGAGAGCGGCCATCAGTACCTCACCCTCGGGTCGATGACGGCGTACAGGAGGTCGACGGCCAGGTTGGCGACGACGATGAAGAAGGCGGCGAGCAGGGTGACCCCGAGGACCACGGGCTGGTCGGAGCTGACCAGGGCGCCGTAGAAGAGGCGTCCGATGCCGGGGAGTCCGAAGATGGACTCGGTGATGACGGCTCCGGCGAGGAGTCCGCCGAGGTCCATGCCGAAGAGGGTGAGGATCGGGGTCATCGCGGAGCGCAGGCCGTGTTTGACGACGACGGTGCGCTCGGGCATTCCCTTGGCACGGGCGGTACGGATGTACGGCTCGGCCATGGCCTCGATCATCGAACCGCGGCTCTGGCGGGCGTACATGGCGGCGTAGAGCAGCGCGAGCGCGGTCCAGGGCAGCAGCAGGTTGGTGGCCCAGCCGAGCGGGTCGTCGGTGAAGGCCTGGTAGGTGGGGTAGGGCAGCAGGCCGGCGACGCGGATCACCCCGTAGATCAGCATCACGGAGGTGAAGTAGACCGGCAGCGAGGCGGCCGCGACGGCGCCGACCATCAGCACCTTGTCGGTGGCGGTGTCCTTGCGCAGGGCGGCGGTGACCCCGGCGCCCAGGCCGAGCAGCAGCCACAGCGCGGCGGCGCCGACGGCGAGGGAGGCGGAGACCGGGAGCCGGTCCATGAGCAGGTCCCAGACGGGCAGGGAGTTCTCGTACGAGTAGCCCAGGCACGGGAAGTCGCACCGCACGGCGTACTGGCCGGTGCCCAGGGTGCGCCCGGTGAAGATGCCGCTGAGGAAGTCGTAGAACTGGTGCCACAGGGGCTGGTCGAGACCGAGGTACGCGCGGACCACGGCGACGCGTTCCTCGCTGCAGCTCTTGCCGCAGGCGGCCGCGGCCGGGTCGGAGGGCAGGACGTAGAAGATGAGGAAGGTGACGGCGGCGATGGCGAGCAGCACCCCGGCCAGGGCGAGCAGGCGGCGCAGGAGGTAGAGGATCACGTGCGGCCGCCCCGGGGGTCGAGGATGTCGCGCAGCGCGTCGCCGAGCAGGGTGAAGGCGAGCACGGCCAGGAAGAGGAAGAGGCTGGGGATGACGAAGTACATGGGATCGGTCTCGTAGAAGGCGACGCTCTCGGCGATCATCTGGCCCCAGGACGGGGTGGGCGGGCGGACGCCGACGCCCAGGTAGCTCAGGGCGGCCTCGGTGCTGATCATGCCGGGGATGAGCAGGGTGGTGTAGGCGATGACGGGGCCGGCGACCCCGGGGAGGATGTCGCGGGTCAGGATCCGCCAGGAACTGGCGCCGCCGACCCGGGCCGCGTCGACGTACTCGCGGTGTTTGAGGGAGAGGGTCTGGCCGCGGACCACGCGGGCGATGCCGGGCCAGCCGAAGAGGCCGATGACGGCGGTCATCAGGAGGATCCGGTTGACGTCCTTGGCGACCGACAGGACCGCGATCATGAAGATCAGGGAGGGGAAGGACATGGTCAGGTCCATCAGCCGGGACAGGACGGCGTCGGTGCGGCCGCCGAAGTATCCGGCGGCGATCCCCGCGGCGGTGCCCGTGAGGACGACGATCGCGGTGGCGGCGAAGGCGATGAGGAGGGAGACCTGGGCGCCGTGGACCACGCGGGCGAACAGGTCGCGGCCGGTGACGGGTTCGACGCCGAGCCAGTGCCGGGGGCTGATCCCGCCGAGGGAACCGAGCGGGAGGCCGCCGAGGTAGGCGTCGACGGCGCTCTTGTCGTAGGTGTCCGGGGACCAGCCGCCGAGCGCGCCCAGCCAGGGGGCGGTGACGGCCATCAGCACGAAGAGGGCGACGACGGCGAGGCTGACGCGGACGGCGGGGCGGCGGCGGAGTTCCCGCCGGGCGAGCTGCCAGGGGCTGCTGCCCGGGGGGACCCGTACCGCCGCCGCCACCGGGTCCGGGCCGGTCGCGGCCGTACCGGGGCCGGGGCCGGCCGTGTCGGGGGCGGGGGCGGTGTCGGTCATGCTCAGCCCTGGCTCTTCGCCGGGTCCTTGAGCCCGACGGTCGCGTAGTCGATCTGGCCGACCCAGACCGGGTGGCCGAAGGCGCCCGCGATGTTGGGGCCGACGAGCAGCGGCTTGCGCTCCAGGAACACCGGTACGGCCGGGGACTTGGCCATGATGGCCGCGTCGAGGTCGATCCAGGCCCGGTTGGCGGTGGCGGCGTCGGGCATGGCGTTGATCTCGTCGATCCGCTTCATGGTCGCCTCGTCGCGGAACTGGCTGTTGTTGCCCTGGTTGCCCTTGGGCTTGATGGTGCGTCCGTCGAAGACGAAGGGGATCCAGGTGGAGCCGGAGGGGTAGTCCGGGCACCAGCCGCTCAGCGTCATGTCGGGGGCGGTGGACAGGTCACCGATGACGTCGTAGTAGGCGCCCGGGTCGACGGTGTCGATGACCACCTCGACGCCCGCGCGGGCCAGGCCCTGCTGGACGGCTTCGGCCTTGCCCTTGTCACCGGTGGAGACGGCGAGGGTGACCTTCAGGGTCTCCTTGCCCGCGCCCTTGAGGATGTCCTTGGCCTTGGCCGGGTCGCCCGCCGGGGGGATCTTCAGGGTGTCGGCCTGCTTGCCGCCGGAGAGCGCGGGCGGCAGGTAGGCGGTGGCGACCTCGTTGAGGGCCGGACCGCCGCCCGCCGTGATCACGGCCTCCTTGTCGACCGCGTACTGCATGGCCTCGCGGACCTTGGGGTCGTCGAAGGGGGCGCGGGAGTTGTTGAGCGAGAGCATCTCGGTGCAGCCCTGGGACTCGGCGAGCAGCCGCTGCTTGACGTCCGGCTTGGGCAGCACCTTGGGGGCGCTCTCGGGCCGCATGTTGGACCATTCCACACTGGAGGCGTCGACGCCCTCGCCCGCGATGATCCGGTCGTCGATCTGGCCGCCCTTGAGGCCCATGACGACCACGAACTTGTCGGGGTAGGCCTTGCGGACGCTGTCCGTCTTGGGATCCCAGTGCTCGTTGCGGACCAGGACGAGCTTCTTGTCCCGGTCGTAGGACTCGATCTTGTACGGGCCCGAGGAGAAGGGGCGGGCGTCGTACTGGGTGCCCTTCTCCTGGGACTGCGGGACGGGCGCGAAGGTGGGCAGCGTCGCGGTGGCGGAGAACTCGGCGACGGGTCTCTTCAGTTCGAAGACGATCGTGCGGTCGTCGGGGGCCTTGACCGAGTCCAGGTGCTTGCCCTGGAGGGGGCCCTTGTAGCCCTCCGTACCGGCCAGGTACTGGGCGGCGTAGTCGGGGCCGCCGGTGAGGTCCGGGGCGAAGGAGCGCTCGACGTTGTACTTGATGTCGGCGGCCTTGATGGGCGAGCCGTCCTCGTACTTCAGGCCCTCTTTGAGGGTGAAGGTCCAGGTGCGGCCGCCGTTGGTGGGGGTGCCGAGGTCGGTGGCGAGGTCGGGGACGAGCTCACTGCCCGCCTTGCCCGGCTCGGCCTTGAAGGTGACCAGGGTGCGGTAGAGGAGCCGGGTACCGAAGTCCATGGTCGGCATGACCCAGTTGCGGGCCGGGTCCAGGTGGGCGAAGTCCTGGTTGGAGAGGACCGTGAGGGTGCCGCCCTTGACCGGGGCGCCGCCGATCGCCTTGCCGTCGTTGGCGGCGGCCGGGTTGGCCCCGCCCGCCTCGCCCTTCTTGGCGGCGGGGTCGGAGCAGCCCGAGGCGCCGAGCGCGAGAGCCGCCACCAGGGCGGTGGCGAGGGCGAGTTGATGGCGCTTGGTCATGGTCACTCCAGGGAAGGAACAGCACTCTGCGATGTGACCGGTAACATAGTAATGTGAAATTGTACTGACAAGGGGTCTGCGTCGCCGTTATCCAGCCGTGTCCAAAAGCGGGGGCGCGCCGGGCGTTCGGGGTCCGCCTCACCTCGCGTCGCGATCCGGCTCGCCCCGCGGTCCGGCCCGGCTCGCCCCGCTCACGCGGCCGGGCGACCATGAGGAAGGGGATCGCTCCGTTCCGGGGCCAGGCGCTGGGAGGCAGGGTGGCGCACACCCGCACGACACCAGACGTACTGATCGTGGGCGCGGGCCCGGTCGGACTGAGCGCGGCCGTCGAGCTGACCCGGCTCGGCGTGGGCTGCCGACTCGTCGACCGGCTTCCCGCGCGCCTGCCGTACGCGAAGGCGGTCGGCATCCAGCCGCGCACACTGGAGATCTGGGACCGGACCGGCCTGGCGCGCGCCGTGGTGGAGGCCGCCGTCCCGCTGTGTGGTCAACTGATCTACGTCGACGGCCGGGAGCAGGCCCGGATCGAGCTGGAGCTGCCGCCCGACATCCCGTACGGGTTCGCGGCGTTGCCGCAGAACGAGACCGAGCGCCTCCTCGAAGAACACCTCGCCTCGCTGGGCGCCGCCATCGAACGCGGCACCGAACTGCTCTCGTTCACCCAGGACGAGGACGGGGTCAGCACCCGGCTGCGGAGCGCCTCCGGGGCCGAGGAGGAGCTGCGGGTCCGCTATCTGATCGGCTGCGACGGAGCGCACAGCGCCGTGCGCAAGGGCCTGGGCCTCGCGTTCGAGGGCGGGGCGTTTCCGGAGGAGTACATGCTGGCCGACGTCGAGGCCGACTGGGACCTGCCGCACGGGTACGGCCTGCGGTCCATCCGCCTCGCCGACGACGGCTCCACCGACGACCTGCTCGTCTGCATCCCGCTCCCCGGCACCGGGCGCTACCGCATGTCGATGCTGGTGCCGCCCGAACTCTCCACGCGGGCAGCGGCGACGGCGGCGGGTCCGGGTGCGGGCGACGGCGTGGAGCACGGGCTGGAGGGTGGCCTGGAGGGCGGCCGCGTCCCGACGCTGGCCCACATCCAGGCCGTCGTGGACCGCCTGGCCCCGCGGCCCGCCACCCTCTCCCGGATGCGCTGGTCGTCCGTGTTCCGCATCAGCCACCGGATCGTCGACCGGTATCGCGGCGGGCGGGTCTTCGTCGCGGGGGACGCCGCCCACATCCACCCGCCCACCGGCGCCCAGGGCATGAACACCGGCGTCCAGGACGCCTGCAACCTGGCCTGGAAACTGGCCCTCGTCCTGCGGGAGGCGGCCGGGCCCGCCCTGCTCGCCAGTTACGACGCCGAGCGCCGCCCCGTCGGCGAGGAGGTCGTCGGCCGGACCGTGCGGCACGCCCGGCAGGGCAGGGACAGCGACCCGGACGACCCGCGGACCCGGCTGCTTCGCGAGGCGCAGCTCCTGCTCGACTACCGGGACGGACCGCTCGCCGGGAGCCCGTACGGACCTCACGGCGCGCCGCGGCCCGGCGACCGGGCCCCCGACTGCGCGGGCCTTCGCCTGCCCCTGACCGCCTACCCGCTGCGCCTGCTGGACGTCCTGCGCGGGCGCACCGGGCACGTGGTGCTGCTGTACGGGGCGGACGCGACGGCCCTGGCCGGGGCCGCGGGGGCGGTCCGGGAGGCGGGGGCGCCCCTGTTCGCCGGGGGCTCCGCGGGCGGGCCCGCCCTGGAGGCCATCGCGGTACTGGCCCGCGACAGCACACCGGGCGAACCGGGAACCGACGGCGCGCCCGGTGTTCCCGACGTGCCCTGCTACCGGGACGGCGCCGGGGAGTTCGCGCGCCTCTACGGCGCCGACGGCCCGACCGGTTTCATCGTCCGGCCGGACGGCTACCTCGGCAGCCGCTTCCCGCTCGCCGACACGGCGGCGGCCGTGTCCGGCTACCTGACGGCCCTGTCCGTACCGGAGCCGTGAGGCGACGGCCCTGGGCGGACGACACGCCCCAGGGAGACGGGACGACCTAGTGCCGCGTCAGGCAACGTTCGCCCCGTCGCGACGCTCCTCAACGGGCAAACATTGCCTGACGCGGCACTAGGCCTGGACGCCCGAGCCGAGGCCGCCCGGGGTGCGGCCCACCGGTTCGTCGCGGCCCTGGGCCCACAGGGAGCGGACGTGGCCCAGGTGGCGCGTCATGCACGCCTGGGCCGCCGCCGCGTCCCCGGCGATCATCAGATCGAGCAGCTCGACGTGTTCCTCGGCGGAGGAGACCAGCTTGCCCGCCTCGTCGAGGCCGGTCAGCCCGTACAGCCGGGAGCGCTTGCGCAGGTCGCCGACGGTCTCGACCAGCCGGTCGTTGCCCGCGAGGGCCAGCAGGGACAGGTGGAAGCGGCGGTCCGCCTCCAGGTAGCCGATCAGGTTGTGCTCGCGGGCGCTGGTGACGATCTCCTGGGCGACCGGCCGCAGCGCTTCCAGCTGTTCGGCGGTGGCGATCTCGGTGATCCGGCCGATGGTCGGCACCTCGATCATGGTGCGCAGTTCGGTGTACTGGTCCAGGTCCCGCTCGCTGACCTCGGTGATCCGGAAGCCCTTGTTGCGTACGGGCTCCACCAGGCCTTCGCGGGCCAGGTCCAGCATCGCCTCGCGCACGGGGGTGGCGGAGACCCCCAGTTCGGCGGCCAGGCCCGGGGCCGAGTAGACGTTCCCGGGACGGAGTTCACCCGCTATCAGGGCGGCCCGGAGGGCGTGTCCGACCTGGTCGCGGAGCCGCTCCTGCGCCTTGATGAGACTGTGCTGCTTCAGGTCACCCATAGCTGTCGTTCCTCCGAGAATCGCAGAGGCACAGCGTACAATGTCACGTTTCGCTGTGGCCTCCCGCCAGCGCTGCCGTATACAGCGCCTGCGCCACGACAAGATCCTCCCAGGCCATCCCGACACTCTTGAAGAGCTGTGGACAACCCGCCGCTCCCCCGCCGCCCATCCGGCCCGTGACCAGGTCAGCGAGGGTGCCGTTGATATGACCGGGCCCCACGGCCCCTTCCGCCTCCGGCACCAGCAGGTCCCCGGCCTCCCGCAGCGCGGCCGCGCGGGACTCGACGTACACGACAGACCGCCGGACCAGGGCCGTGTCCGTCTCCCGGGCGTCCGGCTCGTGCGAGCCGACCGCGATGACGGTGGCCCCGGGGGCCACGAGCCGCCCGTCGAAGAGGGGTTCGCGGGAGGTGGTGCAGCACACGACCAGGTCGGCCCCCGCCACGTCACCGGGGCCGCCGGTCCGGGCCGGGACCCCGAGGGTGCGGGCGTACCGGGCCAGCTTCTGCGCACCCTCGGGTGTGCGCGTCACGACCACCGCCCCGGCCAGCTCCCGTACCGCGAGCAGCGCTTCGAGGTGCCCGTACGCCTGCGGACCCGACCCGAACAGCACCAGCCGCAGGGGGGGCCCGGCCGGGGCCAGGTGGCGCAGCGCGAGGGCGGAGACCGCCGGGGTGCGCAGGGCGGTGAGCGCCGCGCCGTCGAGCAGGGCCAGCGGGCTCAGGGTGGGGCCGTCCAGCAGCAGGTAGCACCCGGTGATCCGGGGAAGCCCGCGCGCCGGGTTGCCGGGGGCCACCCCCGCGATCTTCACCCCGGCGTACGCGCCGGACGCGGCGGGCATCAGGAGGAGTTCGCCGCCGGGGACGGCCAGCCCGGTGCGCGGCGGGCAGGCCTCGGGGTCGAGCCCGCCGCGCAGGGCGTCGGCCAGGGCGTCGGCGGCCCCGACCGGGGTGAGCAGCCCGGCCATCGACGCGGCGTCCAGCCGCAGCGGCGCGTCGAGGCGGCCGTCCGCGGGACCCGGGCCGTTCACAGGGCGAATCCGGTGCCGAGCACGTCGTGCGGGTCCACCGTGAAGGTGTGTTCCCCCGTGCGGTGGGCGGCGCCGTGGACCTCGGTGACCAGCCCGTCCGGGCCCGCCGGCAGCACGGCCCGGCCGGTGAAGAGGGTGCCGGTGACCGATTCGTGGAGCAGGTCCTCGCCCGGGCCGAGCCGGCCGTCCCCGGCGAGCAGGGCGAGGCGGGCGGAGGTGCCCGAACCGCAGGGCGAGCGGTCGATCTGGCCGTCCCCGAACACGGTGACGTTGCGCTGGTGCGGTCCGAAGGGGGTGTCGGGCAGCTCCTCGTACAGGATCACTCCGTACACCCCCGACAGCAGCGGACTCCCCGGGTGCCAGGTGCCGGGGTGGGTGGCCAGCGCCGCCCGGATCTCCTTCCCGGCCCGCACCAGCTCGGGCAGCGCGGCCCGGCTCACGTCCAGGCCGAGGTCCCGTGCGGCGACCGAGGCGTAGCAGGCCCCGGCGTGCGCGAGGTCCACCTCGGCGAGCCCGAAGGTGGTGGCCACGGGCACCTTGCGGGCAGTGACCCGGGCCGGGACGTTGCGGAAGGTGACCCCGGTGGTGCGGCCCTCCGCGCGGTGCACGGTGGCGGTGACCCGCCCGGACGGTACGTCGATGCGCACCTGGGCGTCACCGTCGTGCGGGGCGGTGACGAGGCCGGTGTCCACCGCCCAGACCCCGAGTGCCATCGTGCCGTGCCCGCAGGCGGTGGAGTAGCCGTCCTTGTGCCAGAACAGCACCCCGAAGTGGGCGCCGTCGTCGTCGGGGGGCACCACGAACCCTCCGTACATCCCGGAGTGCCCGCGCGGCTCCTGGACGAGCAGGCGGCGTACGTCGTCCAGCGCGCCCCGGCGCGGCGCCGTGCCGGAACCGCCGGGGCCGATGGCGGTGGCGCAGCGCTCGGCGACCGTGTCGCCGGGGACCGGCGGGAGCCCCCCGGCGACGATCCGGAAGGGTTCACCGGCCGTGTGGTAATCGGTGGTGCGGACGGGCGGGTGCGCGGCGCTCACAGCTGGAACCCCGTGGGGAAGGGGTCGCGGGGGTCGAGGAAGTACTGGGCCGTGCCGGTGATCCAGGCGCGGCCCGTGACGGTGGGGACGACGGCGGGCAGGCCGCCGACGGTGGTCTCGGCGACGAGCCTGCCGGTGAACTCGGTTCCGATGAAGGACTCGTTGACGAAGTCCCGGCCGATCGGCAGGAGGTGACGGGCGTGCAGCTGGGCCATCCGCCCGGAGGTGCCCGTACCGCAGGGCGAGCGGTCGAACCAGCCGGGGTGGATGGCCATGGCGTGCCGGGAGCGTTCGGCGTCGGAGCCGGGGGCGGTGAGGTAGACGTGCTTGAGCCCGCTGATGGCGGGGTCCTCGGGGTGGACGGGCCGGTTCTCGCCCGCGTTGACGGCGCCCATGATCGCGAGTCCGGCGGTGAGCAGGTCGTCGCCCCGGGCCCGGTCGAAGGGCAGCCCCAGGGAGTCGAGCTCGACGAAGGCGTAGAAGTTGCCGCCGTAGGCGAGGTCGTAGGTGACGACGCCGTATCCGGGGACCTCGGCCTTGAGGTCGAGGCCGACGCAGAAGGAGGGCACGTTGGTGAAAGTAACGTGCTCGGCGACCCCGTCCGCGACCTGGACGTCCACGCTGACCAGGCCCGCCGGGGTGTCGAGCCGGACGGTGGTGACCGGTTCGACGACGGGCACCATGCCGGTCTCGACCAGGACCGTGGCCACCCCGATAGTGCCGTGCCCGCACATCGGCAGCAGGCCGGACACCTCGATGTAGAGGACGCCGAAGTCGGCGTCGGGGCGGGTCGGCGGCTGGAGGATCGCGCCGCTCATGGCGGCGTGCCCGCGCGGTTCGTTCATCAGCAGGGTGCGGATGTGGTCCATGTGCGCGATGAAGTGGAGCCGTTTGTCGGCCATGGTGGCGCCGGGGATCACCCCGACTCCGCCGGTGATCACCCGGGTGGGCATGCCTTCGGTGTGCGAGTCCACGGCGTGGTAGACGTGACGGGTACGCATGGAGTCCCCCTGGGATCTCGGCTGAACGGACCGTGCGGCAGCGGACGGCCTAGTTGAGGCCTTCGGCGAGGGCCTTCTCGGTGGCGGCGCGGACGGCGGCCTCGGTGTCGCCGGTCAGCGGGAAGCGCGGCGGCCGGGTGGCTCCGCCGGGGCGGCCGGCCAGGTCCATGGAGAGCTTGATGGCCTGGACGAATTCGGTCTTGGAGTCCCAGCGCAGCAGGGGGTGCAGGGACCGGTAGAGGGGCAGCGCGGTGTCCAGGTCCCCTGCGACGGCGGCCCGGTAGAGGGCCGCGCAGGAGTTCGGCAGGGCGTTGGGGTACCCGGCGATCCAGCCGACGGCTCCGGCCAGGGCCAGTTCGAGCAGCACGTCGTCCGATCCGATCAACAGATCCAGGCCCGGGGCGAGTTCGGCGATCTCGTAGGCACGGCGGACGTCCCCGGTGAACTCCTTGACCGCGACGATGCTGGCGTCGGAGTGCAGCCGGGCGAGCAGCGGCGGGGTGAGGTCCACCTTGGTGTCGATCGGGTTGTTGTACGCGACGACGGGGACCCCGGCCTTGGCGACCTCGGCGTAGTGGGCGCGTACGGCGTCGTGGTCGGCGCGGTAGGCGTTCGGCGGGAGCAGCAGGACGGAGCCCGCGCCCGCCTCGGCGGCCTGGTCGGCCCACCGGCGGGCCTCGGCGCTGCCGTAGGCGGCGACGCCGGGCATCACGCGGTCGCCGTCGCCCGCCGCCTCGACGGCGGTGCGCACGACGCGCGCCCGCTCCTCGTCGGTGAGCGTCTGGTACTCGCCGAGCGAGCCGTTGGGGACGACCCCGTCGCAGCCGTTGGCGATGAGCCAGGCCACGTGGTCGGCGTAGGCGTCGTAGTCGACGGAGTGGTCCTCGCGCAGCGGCAGCGCGGTGGCGACCATGATTCCGTGCCAGGGCTGCGATCGGGGCGGGGTGTGCGCGTGGTTCATGGCAAGGCTCCTTATGTGATGTGTGACATTTTACTAGTTCTGGCAGGGCGGCCACAAGAGGCGCGGCCCCCCGGTCGGCCACCCGTGCCCGGTCGGTGGTCCCCCCGGTCAGCGGTCCGCGGGGGCTTCGCCGACGGGCGGCACGGCGGCCAGCGCGGCGAGCTGCCCCAGCGGCACCGGGCAGGACAACGGCCGCCGGTCGGCGCTCACTTCGCCGCCCGCCAGCGCGGCCACGGCCGCGCCGCACATCCGGCCCTGGCACCAGCCCATCCCGGCCCGGGTGAGCAGTTTGACGGTACGGGCGTCCCGCGCGCCGAGGTCGGTGACCGCCTCCCGGATCCGCCCGGCCGGAACCTCCTCGCAGCGGCAGACATCGGTGTCCTCCCGCAGCCATCCGGTCCACCCGGGGCCCGGGCGGTGGGCCGCGCCCATCGCGTCGGCGAAGCCCCGCAACCGGTCCCGGCGGCGCGCAGCCCCGGCCGGGGCGGGCCTGCCCGCGATCGAGTGCGCCGCCAATTCACCCTCGGCCAGCGCGAGTTCGGCTCCGCCGACGCCGCCGGTCTCGCCCGCCGACCAGACACCGGGAACCGAGGTGCGCTGGTCCCCGTCGAGGTCGAGCGCGACGGCGCCGTCCGCCGCCCGGACCGTGGCGCAGCCGAGGCCCGTGGCCAGCTCCAGCTGGGGCACCAGGCCGTGGCCGACGGCGAGCGCGTCGCAGGGGATCCGGCGTCCGCTGCCGGGCACGGGCCGCCACTCCCGGTCGAGCCGGGCGACCACCACGGCCTCCACCCGGTCGGCGCCCAGCGCCTCGACGACGGCGTGCCGGGTCAGCAGCCGCACCCGGTGCCGGGCCAACAACCCCCCGTACAGCGCGCCTTCGGCGAGCTTGCCGGGGTTGCGCAGCAGGTCGGGCACCCGGCTCGCATAGGCCGTGTAGGAGGCGGCCTCCGCCACCACGGGCACCCGGGCCCCGGCGGCGGCCAGGGATCCGGCGACGGCGAGCAGCAGCGGGCCGCTGCCCGCGACCACGATCCGGCGGCCGGGCAGCACCAGGCCGCCCTTGAGCATGGCCTGCGCTCCCCCGGCCCCCACGACCCCGGGCAGGGTCCAGCCGGGGAAGGGCAGGTGACGCTCGTGGGCTCCGGTGGCCAGCAGCAGGGCGCGGGCCCGCAGGGTCGCGGGGCGCTCGTCCTCCCCGCGGAGTCCCGCGACGGCGTGCAGCAGCCACCCGGCCGCCGCGGCGCCGGGATCCGGGACCACCGCCCAGACGTGGTGCGCGGGCAGCCAGGTGATCCGGCCCGCCGACTCGTGGGCGCGCAGGCGCCGTTCGAGGCCGCGGAAGGCGGCCCAGCCGTGGTGCAGGGCCTCGGGGCGGGCGGCGCCGAGGGCGGGGGCGGGGTGGCGGTAGTACTGGCCGCCGGGCCGCTCCCCCGCGTCGACGAGGGTGACCCGCAGGCCGAGGTCGGCGGCGGTGACGGCGGCGGCGAGCCCGGCCGGACCCGCCCCGACCACGGCGAGGGCGACCTGCCCGGCGGGGCCCTCGGCACTGCGGGCGCTCGCGGCGCTGCCGGGGCGGGCGGGTTCAGACGGCGAGGTCGGCACGGCCGGTTCCCTCCTGGGTGGTGACGGTGTCGCCGGGGCGGACCGGGACCAGGCAGGCGCGCTGGTTGGGGCGGCCGTTGACGGTGACGAGGCAGTCGTAGCAGCTGCCGATCCCGCAGAACGCGCCGCGCGGGGCGCCCCCTTCGCGGGTGGTGCGCCAGGCGAGGATGCCCGCGGCCCACAGGACGGCGGCGATGCTCTGTCCGGCCTGCGCGGGGAGCGTACGGCCGTCGAACTCCACGGTGTGCACGGCCTCGGGCGCGCCGCCGACGAGGTCGCGCGGCCCACCGGGGCGGCGGATGCCGGGGATGCGGCGCGGGCGGGGCGAGCCGGTCATCGGACGTCCTCCGGGAAGCGGTCGGGGCGGAAGGGGCCGGGATCCAGCGGGAGTTCACGCCCCGCGAGGGCGGCGGCGATCATCAGCCCGGTGCCGGGCGCGAGGCCGATGCCCGCGCCCTCGTGCCCGACGGCGTGCAGCAGTCCGGGAACCCGGGGGTCGGGGCCGATCGCCGGGAGGTGGTCCGGCAGGTAGGGGCGGAAGCCGTGGTAGGCGCGCAGCACCCGGACATCCGCGAGGACCGGGAAGAGGGCGACCGCCTGTGCGGCGAGGCGGCGCAGGGCCTCGGTCGACAGGGCGCGGTCGAAGCCGACGCGCTCCCGGGTGGCCCCGATGAGCACCGGTCCGGCCGGGGTGCCCTCGACCACGGCGGAGGACTGGAGGGCGGCGGAGCCGCTGGCCACGTCGGCGATGTAGTCGGCGGCGTACACCTTGTGGCGCACGACGCGCGGCAGCGGTTCGGTGACCAGGACGAAGCCCCGGCGGGGCAGGACGGGCAGGGTGGTGCCCGCGAGCGCGGCGACGGCGCCGCCCCAGGTGCCCGCCGCGTTCACCACGGCCGGGGCGTGCAGTACGCGGCGCGGGGTGCGTACGCCCCGTACCGCGCCCGCGCCGTCCAGGACCACGGCGGTGACCTCCTCGCCGAGGTGGACCCGGGCGCCGGAGGCGGCGAGCAGCCGGGCCGCCGCCTGGGCTGGCTGGACCTGGGCGTCCTGGGGGTAGTGGAAGCCGCCCGCGAGGCCTGGGGCGAGGTGCGGCTCCAGGGTGTGGAGGTCCGCCCCCGCAACCTCGGCGGCCGTCACCCCGGCGGCGCGCTGGCCGTCGGCGAAGACCCGCAGGGCCTTGAGGGTGGCTTCGTCGGGGGCGACGACCAGGCCGCCCTTGGCCTCGTACTCGGTCTGTTCCGCGAGGGTGGCGGCCAGCTCGCGCCACAGCCGGGTGGAGAGCAGCGCGAGGTCGAGTTCGGGGCCCGGCCCCTTGTCGGAGACGAGCAGGTTGCCTTCTCCGGCGCCGGTCGTGCCGCCCGCGACGGGGCCCCGGTCGACGACGGCTACGGAGAGTCCGGCTCGGGTGGCGTAGTACGCGCAGGCGGCTCCGACGACTCCGGCGCCGATGATGACGGCGTCCAGGTGTGCGGGCCGGCGCGTGGCCCGGGCGGTGGCCGGGGGTGCGTCCGTGGGTGGTCTCTTGGGCACGGCAGTAATATGTCACATTCTTTAGTGGTCATCCAGGGTGTGATCCGGGCCGGCCCGTCCCCCCGTCGGGCAAGGACCGGCCCGGACCGGATCAGCTGCGCAGCGGGCCCTCGCAGGTGTACGGCGAGGTACCGGCTACCTTGTTCGACCAGATCTCCAGCGCGCCGAAGGAACAGTTCATGTCGGCCAGGTTGTTGGAGACCGACCCCGCCCGGTCGAGAATGAAGTAGTCGACCGTCTCGGACATGTCCTTGAAGTTCTGGTCGTCGCTGCGCCAGTTCTTCAGGGTCGCGGTGATCCGCCCGGTGCAGGTGAACCGGCGCTTGCCCGGGTCCCCGTTCTCCACGCAGTCCGGGGTGTTGTAGGTGGCGGTGGCGAAGGCCGACTTCACCGACGCGAGCGCGGAGTCGCGCAGCTGGTCGTTGGGGGTGAAGACGGTGTTCGGCACGTACAGGCCGTTCACCTTGGCGATCTGCGCGTCGAGGAAGCGGTCGTAGTCGCGCTGGAGGTAGGTGTCCGCCCCCATGCGGTGGCGCCAGGCGTCGTAGGCGGCGACATCGTTCGCGCGCAGGTCGGCGTACATCTCGCGCAGCAGCGAGGGCTTCTCGGTCCACAGGAACTCGAAGAAGGTGCCCGCGTAGTTGTAGAAGCGGAAGCCGTCGCCGTCGTAGGTGGCGTTCAGCAGCTGCTCCACGCTCATCCGCGGGCCCCCGCCCGAGGTGTCGCTCATGATGCCCTTGACCAGGGACTTTCGCACCGCGATGCCGTTGTCGCGGGTCGCGCCGTCGAAGAACTCCGCGGTGCCCTCGTCCATCGCGGTCGTCCGGTCCCCCTCGTACCAGGGGCCCTGGCCGAAGAACCCCGGTACCGCGAAACGGCCGTTGAGGTAGTGGGTGTACTCGTGGCGGAACAGCTCCTCCAGAGTGAGGGAGGAGTCCTGCGGCACCCGGCGCTGGTAGGTGTAGAAGGTGGCGCCGTTCTCGATGTAGACGCCGCCGTTGTTGGTGCCCATGCCGGTGAGGATGGGGTGGTAGTTCTCGTAGTCGGCGCGGGAGGCGTACAGCACGATGTTCAGCGTGGTGTTGGGGTCCCCGGCGAGCGGCTGGTCGGTGCCGAGCACCCGGTGGAACTGGGTCTTGACCTGCTTGCTCGCGTAGTAGAGCTGGTCGACGGTGGCCCGGTCGAGGGCGGTGCGGACCTTGATGCCGCCGTTGTCGTAGGAGTAGGTGTAGGGGAAGA
Organism: Streptomyces sp. G-G2; assembly: GCF_030063135.1. Classification (GTDB taxonomy): domain Bacteria; phylum Actinomycetota; class Actinomycetes; order Streptomycetales; family Streptomycetaceae; genus Streptomyces. The sequence continues at coordinate 148,562 of NZ_JASISO010000004.1, read as the reverse complement.
GCTGCTTCTCGATGTCGTCCTTGCACACCCCGTACGGCTTGCACGCGTCGTAGACGTTGAGCCAGGACACCAGCTTGGCCCACTGCTCGCTGCCGTTGCCGAAGGTCGCCTTGACCGGGCCGAGCAGGGCCCCGAGGTCCGCCGCGATCGGCTGCTGCAGCCCCTCGACCTGGCCGAACCGGCCGTACTCGCCGAGCGCGTCGCGCGCCGCCCACGCGTTGCCGGTGCCCTTGAGGTGGCCGTAGGAGGCGTAGGCCTTGAAGGCGGCCCGGTAGGCCGGGTCGGCGGCGACCGCGGTGTGGAAGGCCGCGTCGTTGTTGCCCGGGTACACACCCAGGTAGTTGACGGACAGCGCGGCGAGCACCGCGCCGGCCCAGGAGGCGTCCTGGTTGGTCTGCGGATGGGCCGCGTCCAGGGTGGGCAGGACGTTCTTGATCAGGCCCAGCTGGTGCTGGCGCAGGCCCGGGGCGCTGGCCGCGTAGAGGGCCTCGCGCAGGGTGCGGGCGTTGGAGGCGCTGACGTCGAAGGTGCGGGCGGCGCCGCCGAAGTCGGCGATCGCGCGGCGCATCGCGTCGACCGTCGGGGCGTCGGTGATGTCGATCTCGGTGCGCGAGTAGTCGTGGTAGGCGACGGCGTGCAGGTACGTGAACATCTCCTCCAGGTGCGAGGAGTTACGGCCGTCGTGGGCGGCGGCCAGGCTGGATATCCGGCGCGAGACGGCCTGGACGTGGGCATCCGACATCACCGGGGCGAGACGCGCGTCCCAGGTCCAGATGAGCCCGCGCAGGCAGCCGTCGGCGGTGACGTCCGGGTCGGCGAGGAAGTCGGCGAGGCGCTCGGGGCTGAGGCCGGTGATGCCGTCGAGGGTGCAGGGGACGCCTGCGGCGAGCAGCCGGTTCGCCGCGCCCTGACCGCCGGCCTTCTCCGCCCCCCGGTCGGCGAGCCGGGTGGCGCTCGGGGCGGTGGCCGGGGCGGGACCGGCGATCTTCCCGGCGGACTGGGCGGCGCCCTGGCCCGTACCGGGGGCGGGAGCCGGGGCGGGGGTGGGCGCCGGGGCGGTGGCGAGTCGGTCGACCTCGTCGAACGGGTTCTGACCGGGGGCCGCGGCCGGGGCGGCGGGCGCGGCCGCGGCCGCGGCCGGGGCGAACGTCGAGGGGACCGGGGACGGTCCGGTCTCGGCCGCCTGGGTCACGGCCTGGCCCGCGGCGGCGAGGAGGGTCACCGTGACGGCGGCGGCGAGGAGGGACGTACGCACAGCTCTGTGCTGGGACACCGAGAACTCCTGGTGGCGAAAAGGGAGGTGGGGGTTCGCGTGCAACTGCCCTGCTTCACACGGCATTTGACGGGGATTAACGTGCCGTCGTGTGAGCTGTAACATAGTAATGTGAAATTGCACTGACAAGCCCTGTGCGCCCATCAGTTCACGTCACCTCAGGGAGTCTTCGTGACCATTCGCCCCTACCCGCTCAATACGGGCAGCCATGATCTGCCCGTATCGGTCGAGTTGTCCGCCTTCATGTCCGGAGACTGGTCCGCCTCGCCCCTGCCGGCCGACTCCCGCGTCGCCGCCCACGCCGTCACCCCGGCCCGCCGCGCACGGCTCTCGGCCCGGTTCCCGGGCGAGCGGCTGATCATCGCGGCGGGCGAACTGACGGTCCGCACCAACGACTGCGACCACCGCTTCCGCCCGCACAGCGCGTACGCCTGGCTGACCGGGCTCGCCGGCGAGGACCAGGCGGGGCACGTCCTGGTGATGGAACCGGCCGGGCCGCACGGGCACGAGGCCGTCCTGTACCTGCGGCCGCGCTCCGCGCGCGCAGACGGCAGCGAGGAGTTCTACCGGGACCGCCGCTACGGCGAGTTCTGGGTCGGGCGCCGCCCCGACCTGACCGAGGCCGAGCGGCTCACCGGCCTCCGCTGCGCGCACCTGGCGGACCTGGGGGCGCCCGAGGGCCGCGACGCCGCGCACGACCAGGCGCTCGCCACCGCGCTCTCCGAGCTGCGCCTGGTCAAGGACGCGTGGGAGGTCGCCCAGCTCCAGCTCGCCGTCGACCACACGACCGCCGGATTCGAGGACGTCGTACGGGCGTTGCCGCGCGCCCTCGCCCACCCGCGCGGCGAACGCTGGATCGAGGGGGTCTTCGGCCTGCGCGCCCGCGCCGAGGGCAACGGCACCGGGTACGAGACCATCGCGGCCTCCGGCGCGCACGCCTGCGTCCTGCACTGGATCCGCAACGACGGGCAGCTGCGCCGGGACGAACTCCTGCTCCTGGACGCGGGGGTGGAGACCGACACCCTCTACACCGCCGACATCACCCGCACGCTGCCGCTGTCCGGGCGCTTCTCACCGGTCCAGCGGCAGGTGTACGAACTGGTACTGGCCGCCCAGGAGGCGGGCATCGCCGCGCTGCGCCCCGGGGCGAGCTTCCGCGACTTCCACCGGGCCGGGATGCGGGTGATCGCCGAGGGCCTGGCGGACTGGGGCGTCCTGAAGAACGCGGAGGGGGACCTGCACCGGCGCTACACCCTGTGCAGCAGCGGCCACATGCTGGGCCTGGACGTCCACGACTGCGCGAAGGCGCGGGCCGAGACCTACTTGGACGGCGTGCTCGAGGAAGGCCAGGTCCTGACGGTGGAGCCGGGTCTCTACCTCCAGCCGGACGACGAGACCCTCCCCGCGGAGCTGCGGGGGATCGGGGTCCGGATCGAGGACGATCTGGTGATCACGGCCCAGGGGGCACGCCTGATGTCGGGCGCCCTGCCGCGCACGGTGGCGGGCATCGAGGAGTGGATGGGCACCCTGCTGGGCGGGTGACCGCGGCGTTGCCGGAGTGCCGGTCGGGCCTCGCGCCGGTCAGCGCCAGTGGTGGTCGCTGTTCCAACTGCTGTCGTGGCTGCTGCTCCAGCTGCTGTCGTGGCTGCTGTTCCAGTTGCCGTCGTTCCAGTTGCTGTCGTGGTTCCAGCTGTCGTCGTGGTTCCAGCTGTTGTTGTCGTGGTTCCAGCTGTTGTCGTCCCAGCTGGAACCGTGGTTCCAGTTGTGGTCCCAGTTGGAATCGTGGTTCCAGTTGCTGCTGTCCCAGCACCAGGAGGGCCGGGCGTCCCCGCGCGAGGGGTCGCAGCAGGTGTACCAGTCCTGGCCGTGCCAGTCACCGGCACACCAGCCCGTCTGCGGGAGGGTCGCGGGGAGGCCCGCGGCCACGGCGCTGCCCATGGGCGCCAGGCCCAGCATGATTCCGGCGGCCCCGGCGACTACGGCCGTAGCGATCGCACGGCGCATGTCCATGCACCTCCGAAGTTCGACGATGGAGCGAGCGGAGCAAGTGGGCCAAGTGCCGCAAAAAGGTGCACACGGCCCGATATCCACCCTCCTCCCCTCCCGGCCCGCCGTCAAAAGATCGCGGACCGGCGGCCCCTCATCCTCTGCCCATCAGCCCTGGTCAGCGGATCCGAGCACCGCGATGCCGTCCAGTTCGACCAGCGCCTGTTCGTCCCACAGCCGGGTCGTGCCGATGACCGCCATCGCGGGGTAGTCGCGGCCCGCCAGGCGGTGCCAGATCCGGCCCAGTTCCGGGGCGCAGGCGCGGTACGCCGCCACGTCCACGGCGTACACCGTCACCCGGGCCAGCTCCGCCGGGTTGCCGCCCGCCGCCGCCAGGGCGGAGAGGAGGTTGGCGAGCGCCCGCTCGAACTGTTCCGGCAGGGTCTCCCCCACCACCGTGCCCGTCGGGTCGAGGGCGGTCTGGCCCGCCAGCAGGACCAGGCGGGACCCGGTGGCGACCACCGCGTGGGAGAATCCCGTGGCCGGTGAGAGCCCGGCCGGGTTGATCCGCTCGATGCTCATCGTCCGGCCGCCCCCGCCCCCGTCTGCCCGTACAACGACTTCGCGATGATCGTGCGCTGCACCTCGCTCGCTCCCTCGTAGATCCTCGGTGCCCGTACCTCCCGGTACAGGTGCTCCAGCAGGTGGCCACGCTGGAGGGCCACCGCGCCGTGCAGCTGGACCGCGTGGTCGACGACGTACTGCGCCGTCTCCGTGGCCAGCAGTTTCGCCATCGCCGCGCGCCGGGGCACCTCGGGCGCGCCGCTGTCCCGGTCGTACGCCCCGGCCGCCGCGTAGACCAGCAGCCGGGCGGCCTCCGTGCGGGTGGCCATCTCGGCGACCCGGTGGGCCACCGCCTGGAGGTCGCCGAGCACCCCGCCGAAGGCCTGCCGCCGCGCGGTGTGCGCGAGGGTCGCGTCCAGAGCCGCCCGGGCCATGCCGACGGCGAAGGCGCCGACGCTGGGCCGGAAGCGGTTCAGGGTGTCCATGGCGACGCGAAAGCCCCGGCCCGGCTCGCCCAGCAGGTCCGCGGGGCCGACCGGCACCCCGTCGAAGGCGAGGGACCCGATGGGGTGCGGGGAGAGCATGTCGAGGGCCTCTCCGGTGAGCCCGGGCCGGTCCGCCGGGACCAGGAAGGCGCTCACACCCTTGGCCCCCGGCCCCTCGCCCGTCCGGGCGAAGACGGTGTAGAAGTCGGCTTCGGGGGCGTTGGAGATCCAGCGTTTCTCCCCCGTGAGCCGCCAGCCGGCCCCGCCGCCCCCCCGGCCGTCCCGGTCCGCCGCCAGGGCCAGCGCAGCCGCGTCCGAGCCCGCGCCCGGCTCGCTGAGCGCGAAGGCGGCGACCGTGCGCCCCTCGCGTACGCCGGGCAGCCAGCGCTCGCGCTGCGCCGCGCTCCCGGCGCTCAGGACGGGGTGCGCCCCGAGCCCCTGGAGGGCGAGCGCGGTCTCGGCCTCGGTGCAGCCGTAGGCGAGGGATTCCCGCAGCAGGCACAGCTCCAGCGCGCCCGCGCCGAAAACCCGCTCCAGCAGCCCCTGTTCGCCGAGGGCGGCCAGCAGCGGCCGGTTGACGCACCCCGGTTCACCCTTTTCGGCGAGTGGCCGCAGCCGCTCCGCGGCCAGCGCGCGCAGTTGCTCGCACCATTGCTCTTGTTCGGGGTCGAGCGCGAATCCGGCCATCCGAATGCCTCAGTTCTCCGCGGGAGCCAAGTGAGTCCTGCCCTACGTACCCGTCGTGTCGCGTACCAGTCTTATCGCGCGAGGTTGACTGTCGTCACCATCACGATACGCTCGTCACGCGACCGCACGGCAGGCACCACCACCATCCCGGCCCGTCGCGAGGGGGCGCACCCGCCTTGAAGCTCATGCCTTCCGCCCACGCCGACACCTTCGCCCGCGATCATCTGCCGCCCGCCCACGAGTGGCCGGAGCTCCTGTTCCAGCTGCCGGAGCTGGCCTACCCGGACCGGCTCAACTGCGGGGCGGAGCTGCTGGACACCACCGTCGCCCGGTTCGGCGCGGACCGCCCCGCCTTCCGTACCGGCTCCGGTGAGGTCTGGTCGTACGGCGACCTGCTGGAGCGCGTGGACCGCCTCGCCCATGTGCTCACCGCCGACCTCGGCGTGGTCCCGGGCAACCGGGTGCTGCTGCGCGGGCCCACCGGTCCCTGGCTCGCGGCCTGCTGGCTGGCGGTCATGAAGGCGGGCGGGGTGGCCGTCACCGTGCTGGCCCAGCAGCGGAGCCGGGAACTCGCCACGGTGTGCGAGATGGCCCGGGTCGGGCACGCCCTGTGCCACACGAGCGTGGTGGCCGACCTGGCCGCCGCCGAGGTCCCCGGCCTGCGCATCACCCCGTACGGCGGCGAGGACCCGGGGGACCTGCTGCGGCTGGCGGAGCGCGGCCCCGCCGCCCCCTACCGCGCCGTCGACACCTCCGCCGACGACGTGGCGCTGATCGCCTTCACCTCGGGCACCACCGGGCGCCCCAAAGGCTGCATGCACTTCCACCGGGACCTGCTGGCCGTCGCCGACACCTTCTCCCGGCAGATCCTGCGCCCGCGCCCCGACGACGTGTTCGCGGGCAGTCCGCCGCTCGGCTTCACCTTCGGCCTGGGCGGCCTGGTGGTGTTCCCGCTGCGGGCCGGGGCCTCGGCGCTGCTGCTCGAACAGGCGGGGCCGCGCGTACTGCTGCCCGCCCTGGCCGAGCACCGGGTCACGGTGCTGTTCACCGCGCCCACCGCCTACCGCTCGATGCTGGACGAGGCGGCGGGCCACGACCTCTCGGCGCTGCGGCGCTGCGTCTCGGCGGGCGAGAACCTGCCCGCCGCCACCTGGCAGGACTGGTACGAGCGCACGGGCCTGCGCATCATCAACGGCATCGGCGCCACCGAACTGCTGCACATCTTCATCTCGGCGGCCGACGCGGACATCCGCCCCGGTACGACCGGCCGGGTGGTCCCGGGCTGGCAGGCCCGGGTGGTCGACCACGAGGGCCGCGAGGTGGCCGACGAGGAACCGGGGCTGCTGGCGGTGCGCGGTCCGGTGGGCTGCCGTTACCTGGCCGATCCGCGTCAGGCGGAGTATGTACGGGACGGCTGGAACGTCACCGGTGACACCTACGTCCGGGACCGGGACGGCTACTTCCGTTACGTGGCCCGCGCCGATGACATGATCATCTCGGCGGGTTACAACATCGCGGGCCCCGAGGTCGAGGACGCGCTCCTGCGCCACCCGGACGTGGTGGAGGCCGCGGTGATCGGCCGCCCGGACGAGCGACGCGGGCAGATCGTGGTCGCCTACACCGTGGCCCGGGAGGGCGCCGCGCCCACCGAGGAGGACCTGCGGGCCTTCCTGCGGGCGGAGCTGGCCCCGCACAAGTGCCCGCGCTCCTTCGTCTTCCTGCCCGCGCTCCCCCGGACCGCGACCGGGAAACTCCAGCGCTACCGGCTGCGCGATCTAGAGTGACCCCGTGGCCGAGCAGCACACCCCACGATCCTTGATCGTCACGTTCTACGGCGCCTACGGGCGCTCCTTCGACGGACCCGTCCCGGTGTCCGCCCTGGTCCGCCTCCTGGGCGCGGCCGGGGTGGACGCCCCGGCGGTCCGCTCCTCGGTGTCCCGGCTCAAGCGGCGCGGGTTCCTCCTCCCGGCGCGGGGAGCGGACGGCGCGGCGGCGTACGGCCTCTCGGAGGAGGCCCGGCAGCTGCTGGCGGACGGCGACCACCGGATCTACGCCGCGCCCGCGTCCCCTTCCGCCGTGCCGCCCGCCCCGACGGCCGGGGAGTGGCTGCTCGCCGTCTTCTCCGTGCCCGAGGAGGAACGCCACAAGCGCCACCTGCTGCGCTCCCGGCTCGCCCGCCTCGGCTTCGGCACCGCCGCGCCGGGGGTCTGGATCGCCCCGGCCCATCTGTACGACGAGACCCGGCACACCCTGGAACGGCTCCAGCTCACCCCGTACGTCGACCTCTTCCGCGGCGCGCACCTCGGCTTCGCCGCCACGGCGGAGACGATGGCGCGCTGGTGGGACCTGGCGGCCCTGGCCAAGCAGCACGAGGAGTTCCTCGACCAGCACGAACCGGTGCTCCGCGGCTGGCAGTCGGGCCCCGACCCGACCCCGGAGCAGGCCTACCGCGACTACCTCCTCGCGCTGGACTCCTGGCGGCGGCTGCCGTACGCCGACCCGGGGCTGCCCCCCGGACTGCTGCCCGCCGACTGGCCGGGCGAGCGAGCGGCGGCGGTGTTCGGCGCGCTGCACACCCTGCTGTGGGAGCGGGGCGCGGCCTTCGCCCGGCCGCTTCCCCCGCCGCGCCCGGAAATTGAGGTGCCCGGGCCCGGCCCGGACGGACACAATGGCCCATGACCTGGACTTTCACTGAAGACCTGGCGGCGTTCCTGGACGCGGCGGGCCCCGCGCTGACCGCCGACCCGCTGGCCAACACCCTGCTGCTGACCACCGTCGACAGCCTGCGCAGGCGCGGCCCGAACGCCTTCGGCCCGTGCCCCCCGTACTTCGCCGGATGGGCGGGCGCGGACGGCGCGGTCTCGGCGGTCCTGGTGTGCACCCCGCCGAACCCCCTCCTGGTCGGGGCGCTGCCCGCCGAGGCACTGGACGCGCTGGCGGCCGTACTGCACACCGAGCCGCTGCTCGCCGAGGTGAGCGGGTTCAACGCGCGCAGCGAGGACGCCGAGGTGCTGGCGGCGGCCTGGGGCCGCCCGGTGGAGGCCCATCAGGAGCGGCTGTTCCGGCTGGACGCGCCCGTCGCCCCCGCGCCCGCCCCCGCAGGTTCCTCCCGGCCCGCCGCGGAGGAGGACGTTCCGCTGTTGCTGGAGTGGCTCGCCGCCTTCGCCGCGGAGGCGGGCACCCCCGCCGCCGCCGAAGCCTGGGCGCGCGACCGGATCTCGTACGGCGGGATCCTCCTGTGGCGGGACGCGGCCGGGACGCCCGTCTCGCTGGCGAGCTTCTCCCGCCCCCAGGCGTCCACCGCCCGCGTCGGCCCCGTGTACACCCCGCCCGGGGAGCGCGGCCACGGCTACGCGGCGGGCGCGACCCACGCCGCCACCCTGGCCGCCCGCGCGGCGGGCGCGGCGGAGGTGCTGCTCTTCACCGACCTCGCGAATCCCACCAGCAACCGCCTCTACCCCAGGCTCGGCTACGCCCCCCTCTGGGACCGCTCGGTGATCACCGCCCGCGCCGGGGCGTAGGCCGTCCCTGGCGGACCTGGCGGACCTGTCGGATCTGTCGGATCTGTCGGATCTGGCGGCGCGGGCTCGACCGGCGGGTTCCCAAAGAGACGGCCTACGGCCGGTCCGCTTCCGGTGCGAGGCGGGTGAGGATCGCTTCGAGGCGGGTGTGGCGGGCGCGGGGTGTGAGGGCCTGGAGCAGGGGGAGGATCAGCTGGTAGCGCTCCGACCTGGCCAGGGACTCGAAGGCCGCCGCGGCCGTGGGGCGCTCCGACAGGGCCGCCGCGAGGGCGGGCGGGACGGTCGCCGTGCTCCGCGAGGCGTAGGCGGCGGCCCAGCGGCCGTCCTCCGGGCCTTGCGCACCTCCGCGAGGGCCGCCGCCCGCATCCGGCCCGCCGCGGTCAGCGCCGCGACCTTGTCGACATTGACCTGCGACCACAGGCTGCGGGGGCGCCGGGCGACGATCTCCACTCCGTCCAGCTCATCCATGCGGCGAAGCGTACGGCTCAGCCGCGCCCGGTCGGCGGTGTGCGGCTGCCCGCGCGGTAGGGGGCGGGCCAGGGCGCGGCCGGTCCCGCGTAGCCCTGGTCGGCCGCCGCGTGCAGGGTCCAGTGGGGGTCGTAGAGGTGCGGGCGGCCCACGGCGCACAGGTCGGCGCGGCCCGCGAGCAGCAGGGAGTTGACGTCGTCCCAGGAGGAGATGGCCCCGACCGCGATGACCGGGACGCCCAGGGCGCCGCGGATCCGGTCGGCGTAGGGGGTCTGGTAGGAGCGGCCGTACTCGGGTTCCTCGTCGGCGACGACCTGGCCCGTGGAGACGTCGATGGCGTCGGCGCCGTGGGCGGCGAAGGCGGCGGCGATCTCCACCGCCTCCTCGCCCGAAGTGCCGCCGGGCGCCCAGTCGGTGGCGGAGATCCGGACGGTCATGGGCCGGTCGGCGGGCCAGACCTCGCGGACCGCGTCGAAGACCTCCAGCGGGAAGCGCAGCCGGGCGGCGGTCGATCCTCCGTAGGCGTCGGTGCGGTGGTTGGTCAGCGGTGAGAGGAACCCGGACAGCAGGTAGCCGTGGGCGCAGTGCAGTTCGAGGAGGTCGAAGCCGCAGGCGACGGCGCGGACCGCGGCGGCCGTGAACAGGCTCCGGATGCCGGTGAATTCGTCGGCGCCCAGTGCGTGCGGGATCTGCGAGACCCCCGGGCGGTACGGGAGCGGGGAGGCGGCGACGAGCGGCCAGTTCCCGCTGCCGAGGGGCTCGTCCATGCCCTCCCACATGCGGCGGGTGGATCCCTTGCGGCCCGAGTGGCCGAGCTGGACACCGAGCGCGGTGCCGGGCGCCGAGGTGTGCACGAAGTCCGCGATCCGGGTCCAGGCGGCGGCCTGTTCGTCGGTGTACAGGCCCGCGCAGCCGGGGGTGATCCGCCCCTCGGGGCTGACGCACACCATCTCGGTCATGACCAGTCCCGCTCCGCCGAGGGCGCGCGCGCCGAGGTGGACGAGGTGGAGGTCGCCGGGGACGCCGTCCTCGGCGGAGTACATGTCCATCGGGGAGACGACCACGCGGTTGCGCAGGGTCAGTCCGCGCAGCCGGTACGGGGTGAACATCGGCGGGGTCGCCTCGTCCGGGCAGCCGAAGTCGCGCTCGACGGCGCGGGTGAAGCGCGCGTCGCGCAACCGCAGGTTGTCGTGGGTGACCCGGCGGCTGCGGGTGAGCAGGTTGAAGGCGAACTGCCGGGGCGGCTGGTCGACGTGGCCCGCGATTTCCTCGAACCAGCGCATGCTGGCCGCCGCCGCGCGCTGCGTGCTGGCCACGGCGGGGCGGCGCGCGGCCTCGTACGCGGCGAGGGCGGCGGGGACCCCGGCCGGGTCCGGGTGCTCGCGGAAGGCCTCGGCGAGCGCGAGGGCGTCCTCGACGGCGAGTTTGGTGCCCGAGCCGATGGAGAAGTGGGCGGTGTGGGCGGCGTCCCCGAGGAGCGCGGTGTTGCCGTCCGACCAGCGCGCGTTGACGACCGTGCGGAACGCGGTCCAGTGGGAGCGGTTGCCGCGCAGGGAGCGTCCGCGCAGCGCCTCGCTGAAGGTCTTGGCGCAGCGGGAGGCCGATTCGGCCTCGTCGCACAGGTCGAGCCCGGCGGCCCGCCACACTTCCTCGCGCATCTCGACGATGACCGTGGAGGAGTCGGCGGAGTAGGGGTAGCCGTGCAGCTGCACGACCCCGTGCTCGGTTTCGGCGATCTCGAAGCGGAAGGCCTCGAAGGCGAAGTCGGCGGCGAGCCAGATGTACCGGCTGCGGCCGGTGTCCAGGCGCGGGCGGAAGACCTCGGCCCCGGCCTCCCGGGTGGGGCTGTGCACCCCGTCGGCCGCGACCACCAGGTCGTATGTCGCGGCCAGCACCCGGGCCGCGGGCGCCCGGGTGCGGAAGTGGAGCCGGACGCCCAGTTCGGCGCAGCGCGCGTGCAGGATCTCCAGGAGCCTGCGGCGGCCGAGGGCGGCGAACCCGTGTCCGCCGGAGGTCAGCGCCCGGCCGCGATGGACGATGTCGATGTCGTCCCAGCGGACGAACTCGGCGGACAGGGCGGCGTAGACCTCGGTGTCGGCGCGTTCGATCCCGCCGAGGGTCTCGTCGGAGAGGACCACGCCGAAACCGAAGGTGTCGTCGGCGGCGTTGGCCTCCCACACCTCGACCTCGTGGCCCTGCCGCGCCAGCAGGGCGGCGGCGTACAGTCCCCCCGGTCCCCCGCCGACGACGGCTGCCCTCATGGCGCTACCTTCCCCTCCACTGGGGTGGCCGCTTCTCGGTGAAGGCGGCATGGAATTCGGCGTAGTCCTCGCCGTTCATCAGCAGGGCCTGCGTGTTCGCGTCCAGTTCCACGGAGGCGGCGAGCGGCATGTCCAACTCGGCCGTGAGCAGTGCCTTGGTCTGGGCGAGGGCCAGGGCGGGGCCGGCCGCGAGGCGTTCGGCGAGTTCGACGGCGCGCTCGTGGGCCTTGCCCTCGTCGGTGAGTTCGCTGAGCAGACCGATGCGTTCGGCCTCGGCGGCCCGGACGGGCTCGCCGAGCATCAGCAGCCGGGTGGCGTGGCCGAGGCCGACGACCCGGGGCAGCAGGTACGCCGCCCCCATGTCCCCGCCGGAGAGGCCGACCCGGGTGAAGAGGAAGGCGAAGCGGGCGGTGGGGTCGGCGATCCGGAAGTCCGCGGCGAGGGCGATGACCGCCCCGGCCCCGGCGGCCACGCCGTGTACGGCGGCGATGACGGGGAAGGGGCACTCCCGGATGGCCCGGACGACCTGTCCGGTCATCCGGTTGAAGTCGAGGAGCTGCGCGGTGTCCATGGCGAGGGTGGCGCCGATGATCTCGTCGACGTCACCACCGGAGCAGAATCCGCGCCCCTCGCCGCCGAGGACGAGGGCGCGCACGGACCGTTCGCGGGAGAGTTCGGCGAGCAGGTCGCGCAGGTCGGCGTAGGCGCCGAAGGTCAGCGCGTTCAGCTTGTCGGGACGGTCGAGGGTGACGGTGGCCACGCCGTCCTGGCGGGTCAGCCTGAAGTGGCGCCACCGTTCGGTGGGGGCTGCGGAACCGGAGAAGGGGCTCACGTGACGAACGTATCACTGGAATGTGACTGTCGTCAGGGAAGCGCGACATGACACGAACGGCGGTCCTGGCGAGGCGGGCGGCGCGCACACACGCCGAAGGTCCCGCCGGTAGCCCACCTGTGGCCCCTGACGGTTGCGTCGGGGTGCCCTGCACGAGCGCGGTTCGGCTTCGTATCGTGGACAGCGGGATCTCCCCCGGCCGGGCCCGCGCGGGCTGGATCTCGCGGCCGGCCTCCGCATCGGCCTCCCTTCGGGCATCCGCCCGCCCGTCCCCTCGCACGTCCCGGCCGAAGTCGCCGCCGAAGCCCTCGCGGAAGCCCCCGCCGACGCCTCGTCCCATGTCCCAGCCGATGTCCACCGACGGAACGGACGGTCCCCCCTTGACTGACGCCTCCGCGTGGCGGATCGCCCTCCCGCACACCGCCGCGGCCGTGCCGATCGCGCGCGCCCTGATCCGGACGGCCCTCGCCGAGATCGAGGCACCGGCCGACAGCGACACCGCCGAGCTGCTCACGGCGGAGCTGGTCGCCAACGCCGTCGAGCACACCCCCGGCGACGCCCCCATCGAGCTGGTCGTGGAACTGCTCGCGAACGGCTGCCAGGTCGAGGTGCACGACCGGGATCCCCGGCCGCCGGCCGAGCTGTGCCCGCGGATGCCGGACCCCTGGCAGGAGCACGGCCGCGGGCTGCTGCTGATCCGCGCCCTCAGTTCCTCCTGCGGAGCCCGGCCGACCCCGCACGGCAAGGCGGTGTGGTTCACCCTGCCCGCGCGGCCGTCCGCCGGCGCGGGATGAGGACTGCGTCCCCGCGGCGCCCCGCCCCGCGCCGGGCCGCCGCCGCTACGTCGCGAGCGTCGCGACGAGGACCGCCTTGATGGTGTGCAGCCGGTTCTCCGCCTCGTCGAAGACCACGGAGTGCGCGGACTCGAAGACCTCGTCCGTCACCTCCAGCGACTCCAGCCCGTGCCGCTCGTGGATCTCCCGGGCCACCTTGGTGCCCAGGTCGTGGAAGGCGGGCAGGCAGTGCATGAACTTGACGTCCGGGTTGCCGGTGGCGCGCAGGACGTCCATGGTGACGGCGTACGGGGAGAGCGCCGCGATCCGCTCGTCCCAGACCTCCTTGGGCTCCCCCATCGACACCCAGATGTCGGTGATGACGAAGTCCGCCTGGGCCACGCCCTCGGCGACCTGGTCGGTCAGGGTGATCCGGGCCCCGCTCGCGGCCGCCAGCTCCTCGGCCGCGGCCACCACCGGCCCGGCGGGCCAGTACGCGCGCGGCGCGACGATCCGTACGTCCATGCCGAGCAGCGCGCCGGTGATCAGGTAGGAGTTGCCCATGTTGAAGCGGGCGTCGCCGAGGTAGGCGAAGGAGAGCTGCTCCAGGGGCTTGGCCGGGCAGTGCTCGGTCATCGTGAGCACGTCGGCGAGCATCTGGGTGGGGTGCCAGTCGTCGGTGAGTCCGTTGAAGACGGGGACCCCGGCATGGGCGGCCAGCTCCTCGACCGCGTCCTGGCTGTCGCCCCGGTACTCGATGCCGTCGAACATCCGGCCCAGCACCCGCGCGGTGTCCTTGACCGACTCCTTGTGGCCCATCTGCGAGCCGGAGGGGTCGAGGTACGTCGTGTGGGCGCCCTGGTCGGCGGCGGCCACCTCGAACGCGCACCGGGTCCGCGTGGAGGTCTTCTCGAAGATCAGCGCGATGTTGCGGCCCTGGAGCCTGCGCACTTCGACGCCCGCCCGCTTGGCCGCCTTGAGTTCCGCGGCCAGCTCGACCAGGCCGCGGAACTCGGCGGCGGTGAAGTCGAGCTCCTTGAGGAAACTGCGGCCGACGAGATCGGTGGCCATGGGGACACTCCAGAGTCACGGTGACAGGGGAATGGAAGTCTATACGATCCTCTGCATTGATATACAGTCTGCTCGATCACACAGATCCTCCCTCACCCGCCTTCCCGTCACACCGCGCCGTCGTCACACCGCGTCGCCCGCCGGCCCCGTCACACGGCGTCGCGTTCGACCGGGCAGCTCATGCAGCGCGGGCCGCCCCGGCCCCGGCCCAGTTCGCTGCCCGGGATCTCGATCACCTCGATGCCCTCCTTGCGCAGGTGGGTGTTGGTGGTGACGTTCCGCTCGTAGGCGACCACCACCCCCGGCTCCACCGCCAGGACGTTGCAGCCGTCGTCCCACTGCTCCCGCTGCGCCGAGTGCACGTCCTGCGTCGCCGTCAGCACCCGGATCGAATCGAGCCCCAGCGCCGCCGCGATCGCCCGGTGCATGTGCTCCGGCGGATGGTCGGTGACCTTCAGCTCCTGCTCCCCGTTGCCCGGTTCGATCGTGTAGGAGCGGAGCATGCCCAGACCCGCGTACTGGGTGAAGGTGTCCCCGTCGACCATCGTCATCACCGTGTCGAGGTGCATGAACGCCCGCCGCTTGGGCATGTCGAGCGCCACGATGCGCGTGGCCGAACCGGCGGCGAACAGACCGCGCGCCAGCATCTCCACCGCTTGCCCGGTGGTCCGTTCGCTTATTCCGATGAGCACCGCGCCGTTGCCGATGACCAGGACGTCCCCGCCCTCGATGGTCGAGGGGTAGTCGGCCTGGCCCTGGGTCCAGTAGTGGAAGGCGCCCGACCCGGTGAAGAGGGGGTGGTGCTTGTAGATCGCCTCGAAGTGCACCGTCTCGCGCTGCCGGGCGGGCCAGCGCATCGCGTTGATGGACACCCCGTCATAGATCCAGGCCGAGGTGTCGCGGGTGAACAGGTGGTTCGGCAGCGGCCCGAGCAGGAAGTCGTCCAGCTCCATCGCGTGGAAGGGCACCGAGACCGGCTCGCTGTGCCGCTCCAGGAACTCCCGCTTCGTCATCCCGCCGACCAGCGCCTCCACCAGCTCGGCGGAGGGCAGCCCGTCGAAGGCGGACCGCAGGTGGTCGGTGGCGAGGGGACCGTACTCCTTCTCGTCGAAGACCCGGTCCAGTACGAGCCGCCGCGCCTCCGGGATGTCCATCGACTCCCCCAGCAGATCACCGAACAGGTGCACCTCCACCCCCCTGTCGCGCAGCACGTCGGCGAAACCGTCGTGCTCCTGGCGGGCCCGGCGCACCCACAGCACGTCGTCGAAGAGCAACGCGTCCTTGTTGCCGGGCGTCAGCCTCTTCAGTTCCAGATCGGGCCGGTGGAGGATGACGCGGCGAAGCCGCCCGGTCTCGGAGTCGACATGGAATCCCATGGCGTACACGTTCGCAGACCGAGCGGCGTTTCGACGTGCCGTTGGCTCAGCGCAGGCCGAGCAGCGCCGAAGGAGCACCCGTCAGTTCCGGGGCGATCACACCCAGCTTGGGGGCCACCAGGTTCGGCAGCCCGTAGTTGCTGCCGTCGGGCATCCCGATGGGGGCGCCGACGACGACCCCGGCACTGCGGGCGAGCAGGGTGGTGGCGGGCGAGTCCAGCGAGCCCTCACCGTCCGTCTCCGGCCTGCCGAGCAGGTTCGGCACCGGGGAGGTGACCCCGGTGCGGCCCAGCTCGGTACCGATCGGGATGACCGGGACGAGCGGGGTGGGGAGCAGGTCCCCGGTGTGGTGACGGGGCACGTCCGGCGCACCCACGACCGGCACGGGGACCCCGGTGGCCACCTCGGGGGTGGGCACCCCGAGCGAGGTCTCGACGGCGCCGAGGGGGACTCCCACCGGCACCGAACTCGCCATGGCCGGGGTCGCCGCACCCGCCACGGCCATGCAGGTCATGAGGGCCGCAATGCTTCCGCGCGCGGTCATCTTCATATCTGACGTTCCGTCCTTCCAGGGTCGCGGACATTTCCGCTGCCCTGGAAGAACGATCCCGCCCGGTGTTTCCAGGGAGTTCCACGGCAAAGTTCCCCCATACGACCTAACCGGGAGCACGTAGGTTCACGCGGCCGCGACCGGTCACAGGCGTGGATCGACCGGTTCCGATTCCAGCGCGAGCACCGCGAAGACCGCCTCGTGCACCCGCCACAGCGGCTCCCCGTCCGCCAGCCGGTCCAGCGCCTCCAGCCCGAGCGCGTACTCCCGCAGGGCCAGCGAGCGCTTGTGCCCGAGGAAGCGGGAGCGCAGCCGTTCCAGGTTCTCCGGGCGCATGTACTCGGGACCGTAGACGATCCGCAGGTACTCGCGCCCGCGCACCTTCAGCCCCGGCTGGACCAGCCGCTCGCGGCTGGTTCGCACGTACGCCTGGAGGGGTTTGACGACCATGCCCTCGCCGCCCTCCCCGGTCAGCCGCAGCCACCAGTCGGTGCCCGCCCGTACGGACTCCTCGTCCCCGGTGTCCACCAGGATCCGCTCGGTACGGCGCAGCAGCGGACCGCCGCCGCTCTCCCGCGCCCGCCGCCCGTCGGCCTCGACGAACCGGTCCAGCCAGCCGAGCTGCTCGTCGTGGGGTACGGCCGCGAGGGAGCGCCCGGCCACCGCGAGCAGCTGGAAGGGCGCGAGCCGCACCCCGTCCAGCCCCTCGGTGGGCCAGCAGTAGCGCCGGTACGCCTCGGTGAAGGCGGTGGCGTCGGCGGCGCGGCGGCGCTGGCGGTCCGCCAGTTCGGCCACGTCCACGCCCCGGGCCGCGGCCGCGTCCAGGGCGGCCAGGGCGTCCGGGAAGACCGCCCCGGACGCGGCGCCCACGGCGGCGTACTGGTGGCGCAGCAGTCCGGCGGACTTCAGCGACCAGGGCAGCAGTTCGCCGTCGAGCAGCAGCCAGTCGGTGGCCAGCTCCTCCCACAGGCCCGCGCCGGTCACCGCCGAGCGGAGCCGGTCGAGCACGTCCTCGGTGACGGCGGGATCGGTGAAGAAGGACCGTCCGGTACGCGTGTACACGGATCCGGTGACCCCGTCGCCGGCCCCGAAGCGCGCCCGCGCCGTCTCCCCGTCCCGGCAGAGCAGCACCGTGGCCCGGGAGCCCATGTGCTTCTCCTCGCACACGACCCGGCCGACGCCGTCCTTGCGGTACTGGGCGAAGGCCTCGGCGGGGTGCTCCAGGTGGGTCCCGTCGGCGGCGGCCGCGGTGGGCGCCATGGTCGGCGGGAGGTACGGGACCAGCCGCGGGTCCACCGCGAACCGGCTCATCACCTCCAGGGCGGCCGCCGCGTTCTCCTCGCGCACGGTGACCCGGCCCAGGTGCCGGGTCTCCACCACCCGGCGCCCCTGTACGTCGGCCAGGTCCAGCGGGCGGCCGTCGTGGCCGCCCGGCGCCTCGGCCGCGAGGGGACGCGTGGGCTCGTACCAGACCTTCTCGGCCGGTACGTCGACCAGCTCGCGCTCGGGCCAGCGCAGCGCGGTCATCCGGCCGCCGAAGACCGCCCCGGTGTCGAGGCAGATGGTGTTGTTGATCCAGGTGGTGTCCGGGACCGGGGTGTGGCCGTAGACCACGGCGGCCTTGCCGCGGTAGTCCTCGGCCCACGGGTAGCGCACGGGCAGCCCGAACTCGTCGGTCTCGCCGGTCGTCTCGCCGTACAGGGCGTGCGAACGGACCCGGCCGGAGGTACGGCCGTGGTATTTCTCGGGCAGCCCGGCGTGGCAGACCACCAGCTTGCCGCCGTCGAGGACGTAGTGGCTGACCAGGCCCGCGATGAACTGCCGGACCTCCTTGACGAACTCCTCGTCCTCCCCGGCGAGCTGCTCGACCGTCTCGGCGAGCCCGTGGGTGAGCTGGACCGCGGACCCCTTGAGGTAGCGGCCGAGCTTGTTCTCGTGGTTCCCCGGCACGCAGAGCGCGTGTCCGCCCGCGACCATGCCCATGACGCGGCGCAGCACGCCCGGGCTGTCCGGGCCGCGGTCGACGAGGTCGCCGACGAAGACGGCGGTGCGGCCGTCGGGGTGGATCCCGTCGTCGTAACCGAGCTCGGCGAGCAGGGTCTCCAGCTCGGAGGCGCAGCCGTGGACGTCACCGATGATGTCGAAGGGGCCGGTGAGGTGGGTGAGGTCGTTGAACCGCTTCTCCAGGACGACTTCGGCGGCCTCGACCTCGTCGACGGAGCGCAGGACGTGCACCTTGCGGAAGCCCTCGCGTTCCAGCCCGCGCATCGAACGCCGCAGGTCGCGGCGGTGGCGCTGGATGACCTGGCGGGGCAGTCCGGCCCGGTCGGGGCGCTCGGCGTTGCGCGCGGCGCACACCTCCTCGGGCAGGTCGAGCACGATGGCGATGGGCAGCACGTCGTGCTCGCGGGCCAGCCGGACCAGCTGGCTGCGGGCCTCCTGCTGGACGCTGGTCGCGTCGACCACGGTCAGCCGCCCGGCGGCGAGGCGCTTGCCCGCGATGTAGTGCAGGACATCGAAGGCCTCCTTGCTGGCGCTCTGGTCGTTCTCGTCGTCGGCGACCAGGCCCCGGCAGTAGTCGGAAGAGAGCACCTCGGTGGGCTTGAAGTGCCGTCGGGCGAAGGTGGACTTGCCCGATCCGGTGGCGCCGATCAGGACGACGAGGGCGAGGTCGGTGACGGGCAGGACGCGCGGGGCGGTGCGGCTGTCGGCGTGCGTGGCGGTGTCGGTACTGGTGGCGGTGCCGGTGTCGGTGTCGCTCATGCGGCGGCGTCCTCCTTCGGAACGGAATCGAGGTGGGAACCGGTGGTGGGACCGGTGGTGGGACCGGTGCTCGGGTCGGCGAGGGTGAACACGGCCATCTGGGTGGGCGGGCCCACCTCGGGATCCTGGGGACCGACCGGGGCGAACTCGACCCGGTACCCGTGGCGTTCGGCGGTCCGGCGGGCCCAGTCGCGGAACTCCGCTCGAGTCCACTCGAAGCGGTGGTCGCTGTGCCGGACCTCTCCGGCGGGCAGCGTCTCCCAGCGGACGTTGTATTCGACGTTGGGGGTGGTGACCAGGACCGTCCGGGGCCGGGCCGCGCCGAAGACGGCGTACTCCAGCGCGGGCAGCCGCGGCAGGTCCAGGTGCTCGATGACCTCGCTGAGCACCGCCGCGTCGTAGCCGGCCAGGCGCTTGTCGGTGTAGGCCAGGGAACCCTGGAGCAGGCGGACGCGCCCGCTCTGCCGCTCGCCCAGCTGCTCCAGCCGCAGCCTGCGGGACGCGGTGGTCAGCGCCCGCACGGACACGTCCACGCCGACGATCTCGGTGAAGGACACGTCCTTGAGGAGGTCGTGGAGCAACTGGCCCTGCCCGCAGCCCAGATCGAGGACCCGGTGGGCGCCCGCGGCACGCAGGGCCCCGAGGACCGCCTCGCGCCGCTGCCGGGCGAGGGGCACGCGACGCCCGTCGGCTCCGTCCGCCCCGTCGGCGCCGGTGGTGTCCGCGTCGTCCGTGGTCGCGTTGTCGATCTCCTCGACCTCGCTGCCGTCGGACTCGGCGAGACGGACCAGCTCCAGACGCTCCATCGCGTCCTGGGTGAGCCGCTTCGAGCGCGCGAGGTAGCGGCTGGTGATCAGGCCGTGCTCGGGGTGGGCGGCGAGCCAGCCGTCCCCGGCCCGCAGCAGCTTGTCGACCTCGTCCGGAGCCACCCAGTAGTGCTTGGAGCCGTCGAGGACCGGCAGCAGGACGTAGAGGTGGCGCAGGGCGTCGGCGAGCCGCAGCTCCCCTTCGAGCACGAGGCGTACGTACCGGGAGTCGCCCCACTCCGGGAAACGGGTGTCGAGCGGTACGGGCGTCACCTCGACCGCGCTCCAGCCGAGGGGGCCGAACAGCCCGCGCACGAGCTCCGGTCCGCCGCGCGCGGGCAGCACCGGAACCTCGATCCGCAGCGGTCGCGGCCGGTCCGGCAGTTCCGGGCGGGCGGCGCAGCGCGCGTTGAGGGCGCTGCGGAAGACGGTGCCGAGGGCTACGGCGAAGAGCGAGGAGGCGGCGTACGGACGGTCGTTGACGTACTGCGCGAGCGCGGCGTCGGGCGCCCCGCCCCGACCCCGGCCCTGACCGCGGCGCACCAGGGCGACGGGGTCCACCTCCAGCAGCAGCGCCGCGGTGCAGCGCTCGGGCGTGGCCTCGGGGTAGAGGACGTGCGCGGTGCCGTGGGAGGTGCTGAACGCCTGGGCCCTCTGAGGGTGCTTGTGCAGCAGGAAGCCCAGGTCAGTGGCTGGTTTCTCGGCGGTGCCGGTGGTCGAGATCGTCATGAACATGCGCTTGAGTATGGGCAGACGGTCCGACCCCGGACAACGCGTTTTAGGGGCCCCGAAGCCCGGCCCGAAGGGCGGCGATCCGGGGCGGGCCCACGCCGCAGCAGCCCCCGATCAGGCGGGCTCCCGCGCGGCGCCAGGCCGGGAGGGGCCAGTCGGCGGTGCCCGAGCTGTCGTTCGGGTAGGCCAGCAGCGGTTTCGCCGTCGCCGCGGCCGCCGCCTCCAGGGCGGGCAGGACGTCCTTGGCCGCGCAGCAGTTGACGCCCACGGCGATCACCTCCGGCGCCGCGGCGGCCAGCGCGAAGGCCTCGGCGAGCGGCTGCCCGGCCCGGGTGCGGCCCGCCGCCACCGTGTACGAGAGCCAGGCCCGGGCCCCCGTACCGGCCAGCACCGACAGCAGTGCCTCCGCCTCGTCCGTGTCCGGGATCGTCTCCAGGGCCAGTACGTCGGCCCCCGCGCCCAGCAGGGCCTCGATCCGGGGCCGGTGGAAGGCGGCCAGCTCCCGCACGCCGAGTCCGTAACGGCCGCGGTACTCGGAGCGGTCCGCCAGCGTCGCGCCGTACGGCCCGACGGACGCGGCCACCCACACCTCGTGGTCCACCGCCCGCGCCGCCCGGTCGGCGAGGGCGACGCAATCGCGCAACAGGGCGGTGGTCCGCGCCCGGTCGTACCCGTGGCGGGCGAAGGCCTCGTACCCCACCTGGTAGCTCGCGGTGATCAGCACCTGCGCCCCGGCCCGCGCGAACGCCGTGTGGGCGGCCTCGATCCCCGCCGGATCCTCGGCCAGCACGCGGCCCGACCACAGTCCGCCGGACAGGTCGCAGCCCTGGGCGGCGAGCTGGTCGCCCAGCCCGCCGTCCAGGATCACCGTGCGCCGGGCCAGGACCTCGGCCAGAGCGGCGGTCGCGCGGGTCATCGCGTCGCCGTCATCCGAGCTGGGGCAGCACCTGGGAGGAGATCAGCTCCAGGTGGTCCAGGTCGTCGAGGTCGAGCATCTGGAGGTAGATCCGCGAGCTGCCGACGGCCTCGAAGGCGGCGATCCGCTCCACCACCTCGGCGGGGGTGCCCGCCAGGCCGTTGGCCTTCAGCTCGTCCACGTCGCGGCCGATGACGGCGGCCCGGCGGGCCACCTCGGCGTCGTCGCGGCCCACGCACGCGACCAGGGCGTTGGAGTAGACGAGGTCGTCGGGCGAGCGTCCCGCCGTCACGGCCGCCGCCCGGACCCGGCCGAACTGCGCCTCGGTGTCGGCGACCGACGCGAAGGCCATGTTGAACTCGTCCGCGTACGTCGCCGCCAGCCGCGGGGTCCGCTTGGCGCCCTGGCCGCCGATCAGGACGGGCACCCGGTCCTGGAGCGGCTTCGGCAGCGCGGGCGAGTTCTCCAGCTGGTAGTACTCGCCCCGGTGGTCGAAGGTCTGGCCCGGCTTCGTGTTCCACAGGCCGGTGACGATCGCGAGCTGCTCCTCCAGGCGCGCTCCCCGCTCCGCCGGGAACGGGATGCCGTACGCCTTGTGTTCCTCCTCGAACCAGGCGGCGCCCAGGCCGAGTTCGACCCGGCCGCCGGACATCTGGTCCACCTGCGCCACCTGGATGGCGAGGACGCCGGGGAACCGGAAGGTGCCCGCCGTCATCAGGGTGCCCAGCCGGATGCGCTTGGTTTCCCGGGCGAGCCCGGCGAGGGTGATCCACGCGTCGGTGGGCCCGGGCAGCCCGTCGCCCGATCCCATGCTCAGGTAGTGGTCGGAGCGGAAGAACGCGCTGAACCGGAGTTCCTCGGTGGCCTTGGCGACCTTCAGGAGGGTGTCGTAGTTCGCACCCTGCTGCGGCTCGGTGAAAATACGGAGATCCATGCCTCCCATCCTGCCCTCCCCACTCCGGCCGGGTGAATCCGCCGCCACCGGACGCCCGCGCCCCGCCCCCGCCAGTGACCAGCGCGGAGGGGGATCGTTTGCTCGGACGGAGCCGGACCGCCCGGCCCGCGTGTCGGCGGCCGTCGCCGACGTGCGCACCGCCCCCTTCCGTCGCGGAGGGGCCAGGGCCGAGGAGGCCGCCATGTCCCACGAGTCCGCGCCCGAGCACCCCGGACATACCGGACAGTCGCCAGAGCGCCGGACGTGCCGGGAACCCGCGGTTCCGCCTCGGAGCGGCGGCGCGCCGAAGGGTCTTCTGCAGCAGATGGAAGAGCTGATGGCGGCGCTGAACGCCGACCTCTGCGACCTCGACGCCGACCTCCAGTCCTCCGCGGGCCGCTCCACCGGCGCCACCACGACTCCAGGCCGCGCCCCCGGGAGCGAACACCTTTTCGGGGCCCGCTGAACGGGGCCGCTGAACAGGGCCCGCCGCGCGGGTCCCCCTCGGCGCCACCCATCACGCCGGTCCCGCCGCCCCTGTCCGGCGGGACCTTGCCCGGCTCAGACGACGCCAGAGGCGGAACCCCGCTCGCGCACCGTCATCCGGCGCAGGATCGCCCGCACCCGGTCGCTCGTCTCGTCCGCCGCGTCGATCGACTCCATGCACTGCCAGTACAGACCTTCGTCGTCCGTGGCACAGGCCACGCCGACCAGGGCTATGCCCACGTCACCCAGCAGCGCCTGCAACCCCAGTAACCCCTGGCGGACGTCCGCCACTTCGGTCAGCTGGGCCGCCCGTGGCGGATAGTCGGGCATCCGGCCCTCGCCGCGCACCGCGGCCCGGTCGATCACCCCGCAGCCTCTGGTCCCCGCCTCCCCCAGTCCCCGTGCCTCCGCCCTCAGCTCCGGCGGCCCCGTGACCGCCAGCCAGCCGCCCATCCCCTGCGCGAGCGCCTGGGCCTGCCAGGCCTCGCCCACGATGTCCATCGCCGCCCCGCTCTGCGCCAGAGCGTGTCGGCCGGCCGCGATGAGCCGTACCGCATCCATATGCCGTCCCCCGTCCGCACGACACTCTGTTCTTCACCACTACCCAGCGTGAGGGCAACGGGCCAGTAAAGCCAGGGGTATTCGGAAATCTGTGGACACAAACATGGTTGTGGACAGCGCCATCACTCCGAAGAGTGACATTCTGCGTCCGAACCGGACTTCACGGGGAAGCGGAGTTCGTTCCGGTCGATCTTCGCGGCCAGCGCATCGAGCACATCCACCCCGAGAACCTCACAGAACTGCAGCAGGTACGCCAGTACATCGGCGACCTCATCGGTCACACGGTGTGCGGTCTTCGGCTCTTCCATGACGCGCGCCGACTGTTCCGGCGTCAGCCACTGGAAGATCTCGACCAGTTCGGACGCCTCCACGCTGAGCGCCACCGCGAGGTTCTTCGGTGTGTGGAAGGGCTGCCAGTCGCGCGCCGCCGCGAACGCGGCCAGCCGCCGCTGGAGCAGCGCCAGCCGCGCGTCCGTCGCCGGGTCCGGTTCGGCGGTCGGTTCGGCGGTCGGCCGCGCGGTCGGCTCCGAGGGACGGGACGGGGTCTCGTTCATGGGGTCAGGTCTACCACCGACACCCCCGGCAGCTCCCGGGCGGCCGCGGCGCCCTCCTCGCCGACCGCCGCCACCAGCCGGATGTGGCCCCGGCCGCACGCGAGCAGTGCCAGCCGCATGAGTTCGGCGCGCTGGCGGCGGTCCAGGCCCCGGTCGAAACCGTCGGCGAGGACGGTCAGCGCCTGCTGCGCGGGCAGCAGTTCGGCGGCCGGGTCCATGGCCAGTACGCCGGGGCCGGTCAGCAGGACCAGCGCCAGGGCGAGGAAGCGCAGTTCCCCCGCGCCGAGCCTGCCCAGTTCGGTGGCCGGACGGCCGCCCCGGTCCAGGGCGGCCAGCACCCGCCCGTCGGCCTCCGTACGCTCCCCGAACCCCTCGACCGGGCCCGCGCACCCGGCCCGCGCCGCCGCGACCAGCAGCGCGTGCCGGGTGCCGCATTCCTGGCGGGTCCGGCGCAGTACGTCGGCCAGGTTGCCGCAGTCGCCGAGCAACCGGCCCGGGCCGGGCGGTACGGGGCCGCGCATCGCGGCGGGTTCGGGGTCGCAGGGGAACACCGAACGCAGCGCGACCACGACCTGTTCGGCGGCGGCGAGCACCCTGCGCTGCCCCTCCGTGCTGCCCGCGACCCGCAGCGGCAGCAGCGCCGTGCCGAGCCGGTCGTCGGGGAAGGGGGCCCGCGTGACGCCCGTGGAACCGCCGGTCAGCCAGGCGGCCTGGACCGAGCGCCGCCCGGGGTCGCGCAGCGCGGTGCTGAGGAGGATCTGGTCCCCCGCGGTGAGCCGCTCACCGACGACCCGCAGGGCGGGTTCGGCCTGCACGGCGAGGTCGAGGCGGACCGGGCCGACGGGCCCGTCGACCGTGCAGCCGATCCGGAATCCGCGGCGCCGCTCCGGATCGGGGAGCGCCCCTTCCGGTACGAGGCCCACGGGATCCGGGAAGACCTCGTCGAGGGTGGCACCGGAACCGAGCCGGGCCAGTGCCTCGTACGCGCCCAGGGCGTGCGACTTGCCGCTGCCGCTGGGCCCCGCGAAGAGGGTCACCGCGGTGGTCATCGGGAAGACCGCCCCGCGGTGCGAGGCGAAGGCGGAGAGCCGCAGTTCGGTGACGACGGGCCGGGCGTGCCGGGCGGCCCCGGCCGCCACGGCTGCGACTGCGGCTGCGGCTGCGGCCGAGCGGGCTCCCGCCGGGGCTGCGGCGCGGGTCCCGGCCGCGGCCCCGTGTCCGGCGCGCGACATCTGGGCAGGCAGGGGTAAAGCGGCGGCGGGGCCGCTGCGGGCGGTGTCCAACGTGGCGTCCATGCCCGGACGCTACGGGCCACCCGGGCACCCCCGGCTCCGCTGAACCGTTACCTCAGGCCGACCTTCCTACGATCGGGGGACGGCCGCCGCCGCGATCCCCTCCACCTCGGTGCCCACCGGTGCCAGCAGGAAGACGTTGCGGTCGACCCGGTGCATGCCGCTGCCCAGACCGAAGACCACACCGCTGCTGAAGTCCAGGATCCGCTTGGCCACTTCGCTGTCGGCGCCCGTGAGGTCGAGCAGCACCGGAATCTGGGCGATGAGGTACTCGGCCACCTCTCGCGCGTCCGCGAAGATCTGCACCCGGATCACCACGAACCGGCGCTGCGCCGCCGCGGCTCCGGGGGCCGTGGGGATGGTGCGGTGGTCCACTCTGGACGGCCACTCGTTGCGGCTGCGCAGGGGTACCACCTGCGCGAGACCCTCCCACTGTTCATCGGTGACGTCGTACCTGCTCACCAGGCCGCCTTGGCCAGACGCTTCTTGTGCATCTCCCCATCCTCTCGCGTTTCACCCGTTCAGCCCAACAGCGACACGAAGCACGTAAGGTCGCCGCCATGACGCATCGCGACGAGGCCCCCGCGGTCTGTGAGCTACCGGTCGGGACGGGCTCCGCGCCCCAGCTCGGCAGGCGCGCCGACGCGTTACGCAACCACGAGCAGATACTGGCCGCGGCCGAGCAGCTGTTCGCCGAGCACGATCCGCGTGCGGTGACGATGGACCGGATCGCCAAAGCGGCCGGGGTCGGCCGCGCCACGCTCTACCGGCGCTTCCCCGATCCGCGGTCGATCGCCGTCGCCCTGTTGGACGAACACGAGCGCATCCTGCGGGGAAAGCTGGCCTACGGCCCCCCGCCGCTCGGGCCGGGCGCGCCCGCGGCGGAGCGGCTGTCCGCCTTCTACGCCGCCGCCGTCGATCTCCTGGAGCGTCACCTTCCGCTCGCACTGGGCGCCGAGCACGGCCCGGCCCGGTTCACCGGAGCCGCGTACAGCCACTGGCGCGCGCACGTACGGACCCTGCTCGCGGACGCGGGGATGGAGGACCCGGAGAGCAGTGTGGACATCCTGCTCAGCCCGCTGGCGCCCGAGGTGTACCAGCACCAGCGGCACACGCTGGGGCTCGGACCCGAGCGCATCGCGCGCACCCTGGACCGGCTGGCGCGCCGGGTACTCAGCGACACCGAGATACATTAGGTTAGGCATACCTAACCACCTCGGCGATGGAGAGCACCCGCATGCGCATGTCCGGAGACCCCGCGAATCCAGCCGCGTCCGACACCCCCGCGCCGTCCGCGCCGCACGCCCGGCCCGGTGACGCCGAGCGGGTCCGGTCGATCCTGGCCGCCGCCCACTCCATGACGGTGGTCGCCGACGGGGTGCGCACCGAGGTCCGCCACCTGGACGGCGCCGACGTACTGGGCCGGCTGCACCTCCACCCGGCCGATCCCGCCGCCGGCTACCCCCTGGACGGCCGGTCCCCGCTGGACGACGGCCGCCCCGCGATCCGGCTGGAGTTCACCGACGTCGCGCCGACCCCGGTGCGCGACCGGGTACGGGCCCGGGTCACCGTGCTCGGCCGGCTGCTCACCCCCTACGCCGACGGCGCCGACGGCGCGAGCACCTGTGTGGAATTCGGCCGGGCGGTCCTGGAAACGGACGAGGGACGCTCGTACATCGGCCTCCGGGAGCTCGACGAGGCCTCCCCCGACCCGCTCGCCCCGTACGAGGCGGGCATGCTCACCCACCTCCTGGACGAGCACACGGAACTGGTCACCCTGCTCCTGCGCCTGGTCCACCCGCTGCCCACCGCCGGGGTGGTGCGCGCGCTACCGCTCGCCATGGACCGGTACGGCATCACCCTGCGCCTCGAAGAGCGCGGCGCGCACCGCGACGTACGCCTGCCCTTCCCCTCGCCACTGGACGACGTGGAGCAGTCCGGGGCCCAGATCCAGGCCCTGCTCAGCACCGCGCGCAGGCTCTCCCACCGCAACAGCCTGCCCGCCTGAATGGCTTGATCTGCCCCGCCCGGCCCGGAACAGCCTTCGTCCGGGGGCAGTTGGGATGAGCAGATCGCGGTCGCGGTCGGGGCGCGGGTCATCGGCACCGCCGGGGCGCACCACCACGACTACCCGCGCTCGCTGGGCGCCGAACCGGTGCCGTACGGCGAAGGACTGGCCGAGCGGATCCGCGAGCTGGCGCCCGAAGGCATCGACGCCGGGCTCGACTTCTACGGGGACGGGGCGGTCGAACTGCTCCAGGGCCTGGTCAAGCAGCACGACCGGGTGGTCTCCATCGCGGACTACGAGGCCGCGGCCAAGGGCGCGCACCAGCTGGGGGCGCGTCCCGACACCGCCGACCTGACCGCGCTGGCCGAACTGGCGGACAGCGGGAAGCTCGTCGTGAACGTGGAGCACGCCCTCCCGCTCGCCGAAGCGGCGAAGGCCTGGGAGCTCAGCGCGACGGGCCGCACCCGCGGCGAGATCGTCCTGACCGTCTGAGCCGGAGCACGCGACTGCGCCCGGGTGGCGTCCGGCGGACACCACCCGGGCGGGACCCGGGGCCTGTGTGAGAAGACACGCCATGGCCCCCTAGACCGCTCCCGTCGCTTTGATCACTCCCGTCGCCTCGGTCACTCCCGTCGCTCCCGTCGCTTCGGTCACTCCCGTTGCTCCGGTCACACGCTCTCCCGGGCGGCGGCGTAGCGGCTGACCGGGCGCGGCAGGCCGTAGTGCTCGCGCAGGGTGCGGCCGGTGTACTCGGTGCGGAAGAGGCCGCGGCGCTGGAGGATCGGGACGACGTGGTCGACGAAGTCGGCCAGTCCGGTGGGCAGGACCGGGGCCATGATGTTGAAGCCGTCCGCCGAGGGGACGGTGGGATGGGCGACGGGGGTGCCGAGCAGCTGGGCGAAGGCCTCGTGGGCGGCTTCGTCGAGGTGGTCCTGGCCGCGGAAGAAGACCACCTTGTGGGTGAGGAGCGCGGCGCGGATCTGGGCGACGGTCTCGGCGGAGAGGTCGCCGCCGAGGCGGACGGCGCCGATCTCGGCGCCGATCCGGCCGCCGATCCGGCCGCCGATCCTGGTGACCGTGATGTCGGTGCGGGTGGCGGTGGCCATGGGAGTCTCCTGGGATTCTTTCCGCAGCGGAAGAAATAGAGGCGTCGAGCGGGGCGGGACGGGCGAACGGACGGGCGAGGAGGCGCGGCGCTGGATCCGGCCGGCGCGGAAGGCGCACGGAAGCGACGCGGCTGCGGGAGGGGTACGGCGCCGGCCCGGCGCGGAGCCGGGGGGACGCCGTACGGGCACGGGGGCACGGGGGTACGGGGGACGGACGAGCGGGGCGCCGGGCCGTACGGACCACGACGGGCGCGGTGCGCGGGCCGGTGCGGGCAACGCACGGGCACCGCGGAACGCGGACGCGGAGGGGGTGGTCAGCCCCGGGAAGGGGCCGGACAGCGGGCCGGACACCCGCCCGGCGCGGTACACGCGCCGGGGGTGTGGAGCCGCGGACGGAATCGAACAGTCGCGGTCATGGCTCGGAGCCTGTCAGCGCCCCCGCCGCCGGTCAACCCCCCGGCGCAGCACCCGAAACCAGCCATCACGCCCTCGGTACGCCGCCCAGCGCGCACGGTCTGACCTGTACTTTCCCCGGTCACCGGACGGCCTTGGGGCCGACCCGTGGCGCATGATCGACCCTGCTGGATTTTCATAGCCCCGCAACGTGGCCGCCACGCCTACGCGCCACAGCTCCCCCTCGCACGCACCGCTGCTCCCCCTCGTACGCACCGCGGCTCCCCCGTTCCCGGGCGCCCGCACCCGGCGGCGCGCGCCTCCGGCATGATCGGTGGCACACCCCCGCCCCCGAGGAGACCGCGTGCCCCCCGTGCCGCCCGCGCCGACCGCGCCGCGCAGGGCGGGCGACAGCCGGGCGGCCGCCAACGCGGCGGCCGTGCTCCGGACCGTCCTCGACCACGGGCCGGTCGCGCGCAGCGCCGTCTCCGGTCTGTGCGGGCTGAGCCCGGCCGCCGTGTCCCGGCAGACCACCGGGCTGCTGCGGCGCGGGCTGCTGCGCGAGGTCCCCGCTCCCCCGGCCGGGCCCACCACCGCCGCGGGCCGCCCGCGCATCCCGCTGGACCTGCACACCGGGGCCGCGGGCGGGCCGGTGGCCGGGGCCCTGCAGATCGGGGTACGGGCCTCCATCCTCGGGCTGGTCGACCTGCGCGGCCGGGTGCTGGCCCGACGCACCTGGCCGCACGAGGAGGGCCTGGCCCCGGACCGGCTCACCGCCCGGATCGCCGCCGAGCTGAGCCGGTTCCTGGCCGACTCCACCGCCGGGCGGCCGCTGCTCGGGGTGGGCGCGGCGCTGGGCGGCTGGGTCCGCCCGGACGCGGGGCTCGTCGTACGGCACGAGGCGCTCGGCTGGCGGGACGTGGCGCTCGGGGCCGCGCTGCACGAGGCGCTGGGGGTGCCGGTCCGGGTGGACAACCACGCGCGGGCCGTCGGCCACGCCGAGATCCTCTTCGGCCACCCCGGGGCCCGGCGCAGCCTGGTGCACCTCTTCATCGGCAATGTCGTGGACGCGGCCTTCGCCATCGTGGGCGCCGTCCACCAGGGCCCGGGGGCGGCGGCCGGGGACGTGGCCCACCTCCCGGTACCGGGGTCGGCCGTGCGCTGCCCGTGCGGCCGGACCGGCTGCCTGCAAGGCCGCCGCCTCCGACACGGCGCTCGGCGCCGAGGCCGTGCGCCGGGGGATCGTGCCGGAGCCGTCCGTGCCGCTGCTGGTGGACGCGGCCGCCACCGGCGATCCGCGCGCGGACCGGCTGCTGCGGGAGCGGGCCCGGGCGGTCGGGAGGGCGGCCGCGCTGCTCTTCGACGTGTTCAACCCGGCCGTCATGGTGATCACCGAGCTGGCGAGCGTCCTGCACGAGGGCTATCTGGATGAAATCCGCGACGCGGCGGCGGAGCTGTCCCCGGGCTGCGCGGGGCCCGGGCGGCTCGTGGCCCCGCACGCGGGTCCCGCCGTACTCCCCCAGGCCGCGGCGACGGTGCTGCTCGGCCCGCTGTTCCGGGATCCCGCCGGTCTGTCCTGAGCGTCGCCGGGGAGCGGTCCGGCCCGGTTCCGAGAGGGGGAGATCACACACGGTGGTTATGGTCTCGATTGAGCGGCCCCCCTAGCATTCGAGCCATGACGGTCCTGCCTGATGACGGGCTTTCCCTGGCCGCCGAATTCCCTGACGCGACGCATGAGCAGTGGCAGCGCCTGGTAGAGGGCGTGCTGCGCAAGTCGGGCAAGGAAGTATCCGGCGAGGCAGCTGAGAACGCGTTGTCCACCACGCTCGAGGACGGGCTCAGTACGCGCCCGCTCTACACCGCGCCCGCTTCCGGGGGCTCCGCGGACGCCGATGCCATCGGCCTGCCCGGGTTCGCGCCCTTCCTGCGCGGGGGCCGGGCCGAGGGGACCGCCGCCGCCGGTTGGGACGTACGCCAGCGGCTCACCCACACCGACCCGGCGCTCCTCAACGAGGCCGTGCTCGCCGACCTGGAGAACGGGGTCACCTCGCTGTGGCTGACCGTCGGCCGGGGCGGCGTACCGGTGTCGGGACTGGCCCGCGCGCTGGACGGGGTCTATCTGGACCTCGCCCCGATCACCCTGGACGCCGGCGCCGAATTCGGCGCCGCGGCGCGGGAGTTGCTGCGGCTCTACGCCGAGCGCGGGGTGTCCCCGCTGGAGGCGCGCGGCACCCTCGGCGCCGATCCCCTGGGCCACGAGGCCCGTACCGGTGAGGCGGTGGACGTCGCCGGCGCGGTGGAACTGGCCCGGGAGGCCTCGGCGGACTGGCCCGGGCTGCGCGCCCTGACCGTGGACGCCCTGCCCTACCACGAGGCGGGCGGCTCGGCCGGGCAGGAGCTGGGGCTGTCCCTGGCCACCGGCGTGGCCTACCTGCGGGCACTGACCGGGGCGGGCCTCAGCGCCGAAGCGGCCTTCGGGCAGCTGGAGTTCCGTTACGCCGCCACCGCCGACCAGTTCCTCGGCATCGCCAAGCTGCGCGCCGCGCGCCGCCTGTGGGCCAGGGTCGCCGAGGCCTGCGGGGTGCCCGGAGCGGGCGCCCAGCGCCAGCACGCGGTGACCTCGCCGGTGATGATGACCCGGCGCGACCCGTGGGTGAACATGCTGCGCACCACGGTGGCCTGCCTGGGCGCCGGGGTGGGCGGGGCGGACGCGGTCACCGTGCTCCCCTTCGACCACGACCTCGGACTGCCGGACGCCTTCGCGCGCCGGATCGCCCGCAACACCTCCACCATCCTGCTGGAGGAATCGCACCTCGCCCGGGTGATCGACCCGGCGGGCGGCTCCTGGTACGTGGAGCGGCTCACCGAGGAACTCGCCCAGGCGGCCTGGGAGTTCTTCCAGGTCATCGAGAAGGCGGGCGGCCAGGCCGCCGCCCTGCGCTCCGGCCTGGTCGCCGAGCGGCTGGCCGCCACCTGGTCCGCGCGGTCCGAGAGGCTGGCCACGCGCCGCGAACCGATCACCGGGGTCAGCGAGTTCCCGCTGCTGTCCGAGAAGCCGGTGGTCCGCGAGAGCGCGCCCGCCGCGCCCGCCGGCGGCCTGCCCCGGGTCCGGCGCGACGAGGCCTTCGAGGCGCTGCGCGCCCGCTCCGACGCGCACCTCGCGGCGACCGGGACCCGGCCGCGGATCTTCCTGGCGGCGCTGGGTCCGGCCGCGGCGCACACCGCGCGGGCCTCCTTCGCGGCCAACCTGTTCCAGGCGGGCGGCATCGAGGCGGTCCACGATCCGGTGTCCGTGGACGAGTCGTCGGCGGCCGCCGCCTACACGGCGAGCGGCGCGGACGGCATGGCCGTGCTGTGCTCCAGTGACACGCTGTACGAGGAGCGGGCCGGGGCGGTGGCGGCCGAGCTGCGCGCCGCGGGCGCCCGGACCGTGTTCCTCGCGGGCCGCCCGGGCACCTGCGAGGGCGCCGTGGACGAGTACGTCTTCGCCGGCTGCGACGCGGTCGCCGTGCTGTCCTCCGTACTCGACCGGATGGGAGTGACCTCGTGAGCATCCCCGATTTCTCCGAGCTGGCGCTCGGCGGGACCGCTCCCGCCGGGTCCGAGGAGCAGTGGCGGGCGGCGGTGAAGGAGTCCACCGGCTCCGCCACCGACGACCTGCTGTGGGAGACCCCGGAGGGCATCGGCGTCAAGCCGCTGTACACCGGGCGGGACCTGGAGGGTCTGGACTTCCTGGCGACGTACCCGGGCGTGGCCCCGTACCTGCGCGGCCCCTACCCGACGATGTACGTGAACCAGCCCTGGACGATCCGGCAGTACGCGGGGTTCTCCACGGCCGAGGAGTCGAACGCCTTCTACCGGCGCAATCTGGCGGCCGGCCAGAAGGGCCTGTCGGTGGCCTTCGACCTGCCGACGCACCGCGGTTACGACAGCGACCACCCCCGGGTGACGGGCGACGTCGGCATGGCGGGCGTGGCGATCGACTCGATCTACGACATGCGCCAGCTGTTCGACGGGATCCCGCTGGACAAGATGTCGGTGTCGATGACGATGAACGGCGCGGTGCTGCCCGTGCTGGCGCTGTACATCGTGGCGGCGGAGGAGCAGGGGGTCTCCCCCGACAAGCTCGCGGGGACCATCCAGAACGACATCCTCAAAGAGTTCATGGTCCGCAACACCTATATCTATCCGCCGAAGCCGTCGATGCGGATCATCTCCGACATCTTCTCCTTCACCTCGCAGAAGATGCCGCGGTACAACTCGATCTCGATCTCCGGCTACCACATCCAGGAGGCGGGGGCGACCGCCGACCTGGAGCTGGCGTACACCCTGGCCGACGGGGTGGAGTACCTGCGGGCCGGGCTGGGCGCCGGGATGGACGTGGACGCCTTCGCGCCGCGGCTGTCCTTCTTCTGGGCGATCGGCATGAACTTCTTCATGGAGGTCGCCAAGCTGCGGGCCGCCCGGCTGCTGTGGGCGCGCCTGGTCAAGCAGTTCGACCCGAAGAACGCCAAGTCCCTTTCGCTGCGCACCCATTCGCAGACCTCGGGCTGGTCGCTGACGGCGCAGGACGTCTTCAACAACGTGACGCGTACCTGCGTGGAGGCGATGGCGGCGACCCAGGGGCACACCCAGTCGCTGCACACCAACGCCCTCGACGAGGCGCTCGCGCTGCCGACCGACTTCTCGGCCCGCATCGCGCGCAACACCCAGCTGCTGCTCCAGCAGGAGTCGGGGACCTGCCGGGTGATCGACCCGTGGGGCGGCAGCGCGTACGTCGAGAAGCTGACCTACGACCTGGCGCGCCGGGCGTGGCAGCACATCGAGGAGGTCGAGGCGGCGGGCGGCATGGCGCAGGCCATCGACGCGGGCATCCCGAAGCTCCGGGTGGAGGAGGCCGCGGCCCGCACGCAGGCCCGGATCGACTCCGGGCGCCAGCCGGTGATCGGGGTGAACAAGTACCGGGTGGAGACCGACGAGCTGATCGACGTGCACAAGGTCGACAACTCCTCGGTGCGCACCCAGCAGATCGCCAAGCTGCGACGGCTGCGCGAGGAGCGCGACGAGGCGGTGACGCAGGACTGTCTGCGGGCGCTGACGAACGCCGCCGAGCGCGGCGCCGGTTCCGGGCTGGAGGGGAACCTCCTCAAGCTGGCCGTGGACGCGGCGCGTGCGAAGGCGACCGTGGGCGAGATCTCGGACGCGCTGGAGAAGGTCTACGGGCGGCACGCGAGCCAGATCCGTACGATCTCGGGTGTGTACCGCAACGAAGCAGGCGAGTCCCCGTCGGTCGAGCGCACCCGCGCGCTGGTGGACCGGTTCGAGGAGGCGGAGGGCCGTCGTCCGCGCATCCTGGTGGCCAAGATGGGCCAGGACGGGCACGACCGCGGCCAGAAGGTGATCGCGACCGCCTTCGCCGACCTGGGCTTCGACGTGGACGTCGGCCCGCTGTTCCAGACCCCGGAGGAAGTGGCCCGCCAGGCCGTCGAGGCGGACGTCCACGTGGTGGGCGTGTCCTCGCTGGCCGCCGGGCACCTGACGCTCGTACCGGCGCTGCGCGAGCAGCTCGCCCTGGAAGGCCGCGAGGACATCATGATCGTGGTGGGCGGGGTAATCCCGCCCGCGGACGTGCCGACGCTGCTGGAGATGGGCGCCGCCGCGGTGTTCCCGCCCGGCACGGTCATCCCGGACGCGGCGCACGACCTGGTGACGCGGCTGGCCGCCGAACTCGGCCACGAGCTGTAGGCGGGGCGGTCACCCGATGCCCCCGAAGATCGACATCGACGCCTACGCCAAGGGCGTGCTCGACGGGAGGCGCGCGTTCATCGCGCGCGCCATCACCCTCGTCGAGTCCACCCGCGCCGATCACCGCGCCCTGGCGCAGCGGCTGTTGGCGGAGTTGCTGCCGCACGCGGGCGGCGCGCGCCGGATCGGGATCAGCGGGGTCCCGGGCGTGGGGAAGTCGACGTTCATCGACGCCTTCGGCACCATGCTGACCGGGCTCGGGCACCGGGTGGCGGTGCTGGCCGTCGACCCGTCGTCCACCCGGACGGGCGGGTCGATCCTGGGCGACAAGACCCGGATGGAGCGGCTGGCGGTGGATCCGGCGGCCTTCGTACGGCCCTCACCCTCGGCGGGCACCCTGGGCGGGGTCGCGAAGGCGACCCGCGAGTCGATGATCGTCATGGAGGCCGCGGGCTACGACGTGGTGCTCGTGGAGACCGTCGGCGTCGGCCAGTCCGAGACCGCCGTGGCCGGGATGGTCGACTCGTTCCTGCTGCTGTCCCTGGCACGTACGGGCGACCAGCTCCAGGGCATCAAGAAGGGCGTCCTGGAACTGGCGGACGTACTCGCCGTGAACAAGGCGGACGGGCCGCACGAGCGGGACGCGCGCGCGGCCGCCCGGGAACTGGCCGGTGCGCTGCGGCTGATGCACCCGGTGGACGCGGCCTGGACCCCGCCAGTCCTGACCTGCAGCGCCCGCGAGTCGGTGGGCCTGGACGAGGTGTGGGAACGGCTGGAGCAGCACCGCAGGGTGCTGGAGGCGGACGGGCGGCTGACCGCGAAGCGGGCGGCGCAGCAGGTGGAGTGGACCTGGTCGATGGTCCGGGACGAGCTGCTGGGCCGACTGCGCGCGGACCCGGCGGTACGGGCGCTGGCGCCGGGCCTGGAGGCGGACGTACGGGCGGGCGCGGTGACGGCCACCTCGGCGGCGGACCAGCTGCTGGCCGCTTTCGGGCGGCCCGAGGTCTGAGCGGCCGGGCGCCCCGATGCGGGGCGCCCGGCGGGTCGGGAGCCTCAGGCGCCGACCAGGACGGGGCCCGCCGGGGAGAGCGCCCGGCGCAGGATCCGGACCCGCTCGGCCGGGTCACCGTCGGCCAGCAGCGCGGCGAGGACCGCGATCCGGGCCTGCCCGGCGCGCAGGGTGCCGGTCGGGACGGCCCCGGCGGCGACCAGGTCCACGGCCCCGCCGTGCGTGTAGATCTCGGCGACCGGTCCGGCCGCGACCCGGGTGGTCAGGGCGACCAGCACCCCGCGCGCGGTGGCGGCGCGGACCGCTTCGACGATCTCGGGGGTGGCGTTGCCCGCGCCCGTGGCGACCAGGACCACTCCCTGGGCCCCGGCGGCGACGGCCGCGTCGAGCAGCACCGGGTCGGCGTCGCAGTGGTGCATGACCATGTCCACGCGGGGCGGCAGCTCCGGCATCGCGGGCAGCGCGAGCGGTTCGGCGCGCACCGGGTGGCGCAGCACGGTGATCTTCCCGAAGCCGACCTTGCCGAGGGGCTCGCCCGAGGGGTCCGCGAAGGCGTCTGCGGTCAGCGTCTGGGTCTTGATCGTCCCGCGGGCGGCGTGGACGCGGCCGGCGAAGGCGATCAGCACGCCGAGCCCGCGCGTGGTGGCGGCGGTGAGCAGGGCGTCGTAGAGGTTGCCGGGGCCGTCGCCGTCCTCGGCGCCCATGGGGAGCTGCGAGCCGGTGAAGACGACCGTGCGCGGGTCGTGGTGGTGCAGGTCGACGAGGAACGCGGACTCTTCGAGGGTATCCGTGCCGTGGGTGACGACCACGCCCCGCACGCCGGGGTCGGCGAGCACCTCGTGCACCGTGCGCAGGAGGGTGAGCTGGTGGGCGGTGGTGAGCCGGGGGCTGTTCACGCTGAACAGGTCCACGATCTCGACGGTGATGCCTTCGGGCAGCGGCGCGGTGGCCATGACCTCTCGCCCGTCCGCGTCGGCCGCGAATCCCGAACCCTGCCAGCGGCTCGCTATCGTTCCGCCGGTGCTGATGACGACGATCCGTCCCACGGCTTCCTGCCTTTCCCCACATAGCCCCCGTACGTGTATTCGTATGCCGCAATCATAGAAACATCTACGCGCAATGCGATTGCCATTTCAGCCCCAGCCGTTACACGACGGGGTGGATAATTGCGCCATGGACGCCATTGATCGGGAAATCCTGCGTGAGCTTCAGAACGACGGCAGGCTCAGCAACCAGGAACTCGCCCAGCGCGTGGGCCTCACCCCCTCCCCCTGCATGCGCCGGGTGCGCCAGCTGGAGCAGGACGGGGTGATCCAGGGGTACCGCGCGGTGATCGACCCGGAGGCCGTGGGGCGCGCTTTCGAGGTACTGGTCTCGGTGGAGGTGCGCCGCGACCGGGAGTCGGTGGAGGCCTTCGAGTCCGCCCTCCAGGACATTCCGGACGTGATCGAGGCGTACCGCCTCTTCGGCAGCCCCGGCTGCCTGCTGCGGATCGCGGTCGCCGACCTGCGGGCGTACGAGCGGCTGTGGATCGAGCAGCTCACCGCGCTGACCGGGATCACCGAGGTCAACTCGCAGATCATCATGAAGCGGGTCAAGGAGCCGAGGGGCCTGCCGGTGTGAGGCGGGCGGCGGGTGGTGGCCGGTGTGAGGCGGGCGGCGGGCGGCGGGCGGCCGTGCCGTAACCTCGTTGCACATTACTCGCAATAAGCTGCCGTCCCCTGGGCCGCTGCTACGAAAGGGTGCCGCGTGGGCTCTCCGGTGGTCCTCGGGATCGAGTCGTCCTGCGACGAGACGGGCGCCGGGCTGGTCCGCGACGGCAGGCTGCTCGGCCACGCCGTCGCCTCCAGCATGGACGAACACGCCCTGTTCGGCGGGGTGGTGCCGGAGATCGCGGCCCGCGCGCACCTCCAGTCCTTCACCCCGGTGGTGCGCCGGGCCCTCGCCGGGGCCGGGCTGACCCGGAGCGACATCGGCGCGGTCGCGGTCACCACCGGACCGGGACTCGCCGGAGCCCTCCAGGTCGGGCTCGCGGGGGCGAAGACGCTCGCGTACGCGCTGGGCGTGCCGCTGTACGGCGTCCACCACCTGGCCGGCCACGTCGCGGCCGACACCCTGGAGCACGGGCCGCTGCCGGACCCCTGCATGGTGCTGATCGTCTCCGGCGGGCACACCTCGCTGCTGCTCGTCCGGGACCTGGCGCGCGATCCGATCCTGCACCTGGGCGACACGGTGGACGACGCGGCGGGCGAGTGCTTCGACAAGGCGGCCCGGGTCTTCGGCCTGCCCTACCCCGGCGGGCCCGCCATCGACCGGGCCGCGCGGGAGGGCGATCCCGGCGCGGTGGCCTTCCCCCGGCCGCTGACCGGGCCGCGCGACGACCCGTACGCCTTCTCCTTCTCCGGGCTCAAGACGGCCGCCGCCCGCTGGGCGGAACGCCACCGCGCCCTCGGCGAGCCGATCCCGGTCGCCGACGGGGCGGCCTCGCTCCAGGAGGCGGTGGCCGACGTACTGACCCGCAAGGCGGTCGCGGCCTGCCGCGCGCACGGGGTGGGCACCCTCGTGGTGGTCGGCGGGGTCGCGGCCAACTCCCGGGTCCGGGCGCTCGCCGAGGCCCGCTGCCGGTCGGCCGGGATCACCCTGCGGGTCCCGCCGAGGGGCCTGTGCACCGACAACGGCGCGATGATCGCCGCAGTCGGGGACCTGTTGGTGCGGGCGGGCGCCGAACCGGCCCCGCTGGACGTCTCGGTGGACCCGTCGGCGCCGCTGGAGTACGCCGCACTGCACCCGGTGGCACGGGCGCGGGCGGGGAGCTGACGGGCGGGCTCACCGGGACCACCCGCCGGGGCTCCGCCCCGTACTAAGGTGAGGCTCGTGGTGTTGTCCGGGCCCAGGTGCCCGATGTTCATTGGGGGTTGGCGTGGTTTCTGGTCGTGTGATCCGGTTCGACGGTACCCGGGGTTACGGGTTCATCGCTCCGGAGGACGGCGGGGAGGACGTCTTCCTCCATGTGAACGACATGTTGATCCCGGAGTCCTACGTGCGCTCCGGCACCGCGCTCGAATTCGAGGTGGAGGACGGGGACCGCGGCCTGAAGGCGTCCTCGGTCCGGCTGGCCACGAACCCCGACGGGAGCCCGGTGACCCCGCCCGCGGCCGCCGGGAACACCGGCGGGAACTCCGCCGCGCGGCCCGCCCAGAGCGACGACACCCTGTGCGACGCGCTGAGCCGCGCCCAGTACCTCCGCGAAGTGACCGAGGTGCTCCTGGAGTCGGCGCCCACCCTGACCGGCACCCAGATCGTCCAGATCCGCAACCGCTTCCTCCAGGTGGCCCAGGGCCACGGCTGGATCGAGGGCTAGTGCGACGGGGCGAACACTGCCTGACGCGGCACGAGGAAACGGCGGGAGGCGGCTCGGCTCAGGCGGTACGGGCGTCCGGGGCCGGGGCCGGCGTGCGGGACGGGTCGAGCAGGTCGGTCAGGTGGCGGGCCTGCGCGTCCCAGGACCAGGACTCCCGCGCCCACTCGCGGCCCGCCGCGCCCATCTCGGCGGCCCGGTCGGCGTCCAGCAGCAGCCGGGTCAGCTCGGCCGCTATGACCCCGGTGTCGTTGCCGTCCACGACGCGTCCGGTCGTACCGTCGACCACGGTGTCGGGGGCTCCGCCGGAGTTGCCCACGACGACCGGCAGCCCGCTCGCCGCGGCCTCCAGGAAGACGATGCCGAGCCCCTCGGCCTCCAGCCCGCCCTTACGGGTCCGGCACGGCATCGCGAAGACATCGGCCGCCGCGTAGTAACGCGGGGTCTCCCGGTGGGTCTTGCCGCCCACGAAACGCACCGCGTCCTCGCCGTGGCGGCGGGCCAGCTTGCGCAGCCGGGCCTCGTGCGGCCCCTGGCCGACCACCAGCAGCACCGCGTCGGGCACCCGCTCGCGGATCAGCGGCATCGCCTCGATCAGCTTGTCCTGACCCTTGCGCGGCACCAGCCGGGCCACGCACAGGATGACCCGCTTGCCCTCCAGCCCCAGTTCGGCGCGCAGCGCCGCGCCCGCGTCGGGGTCGGGCCGGTAGACGTCCGCGTCGACGGCGGGCACCAGGCGGCTCAGTTCGGCCGACGGCCCGAGGGCCGGTGCGATCCGGGACCGGGTGTACTCGCCGAGGTAGGTGACGACGTCCACGCCGTCCCCGATCCGGCGCATCATCCGGCGGGCGCCGGGCAGCCGGGCCCACCAGATCTCGTGGCCGTGGGTGGTGGCGACGATGCGCCGTACGCCGTTCTCGCGCAGGGCCGGGGCCATCATGGCCAGCGGCGCGGCCGCGCCGAACCAGACCCGGTCGCAGCCGTGGGCCCGGGCTATCTCGACGGCCTTCTTCGTGACCCGGCCGGTCGGCAGCAGCATGCCGCTGCTGTCGCGGACGACGGGGAAGGGGAGCGTGGCGTCGTACGCCGTGTCGCCCGGCTCGTGCGAGGTGTAGACGACGACGTCGTCGCCGGGGACCCGGGTGGCCATGGCGTGCACGAAGGTTTCGATGCCCCCCTGGCGCGGCGGGAAGTCGTTGGTGATGACAAGAGTGGAGCCCATGACAGTCCAGGATCCTTCAACCGGAGACGATCGGACGCGCTGTGAACAGGTAATTGCGGAACTCGTCCGTGACCTCGGTCACCCGCACCCACGCTCCGTCGCGCCGGCGGTGCATGGTGTAGCCGAGGGCCGCCAGCGCGCTCACGATCCCGGCCGCCCGGACGTCGTACTTCTCCAGGTGCCGGTCCTCGATCTCCAGCAGCAGGGTCGGCCGGTGGCGCTCCAGGGTGCGGCGCGCCCCGGAGAGCACGGCGGCCTCGGCCCCCTCGACGTCGGCCTTGATGAAATCGACCCGCTCCAGCCCGAGGTGCCCGCACAGCCCGTCCACGGTCCGCACCGGGGTGGCCACCGGGCGGGACCGGGCGAACTCGGAGTTGGGCCCGGGCCCCGAGGCGCCCTGGGTGAGGTACGCCCGCCCGTGCACCGGGAGCAGCCTGCGCCGGGGCAGGCTCATGGTGCCGTCCTGCGCCCGCTCGCCGAGAGCGGTGCGGTGCACGGTGACGTTGCCGCAGCCGAGCGCCGAGGCGGTGGTACGCAGCCAGCGCGCCGGCCCGGGGAGCGGCTCCACGCTGTGCACCGCCCCCGAGGGCCCGGCCAGCACGGACAGGGCCCAGGTGCAGAGCCCGTACTCGGCCCCGATGTCGAGGCAGACGGCCCCGGGCCGCACCAGCGGCCGCAGCCCTCCCACCTCTTCCTCGACGAACGGCCATCTCGCGGAGGCCCAGCGCAGCGCGAGCGCCACCGAGGTCACCCGCACGCCCATGTACGGCGCGGTGCTCCTCGACGGCGCGGCTTGCTGTGACACGGCCGC
The DNA here is from genome assembly GCF_030063135.1 of Streptomyces sp. G-G2. GTDB lineage: Bacteria > Actinomycetota > Actinomycetes > Streptomycetales > Streptomycetaceae > Streptomyces. Next base: position 108,019 of record NZ_JASISO010000004.1, on the reverse strand, counting down.
GTGTGACACGGCTTTCATCGCGGGCCCTCCCCCTCCGGAAGCGATCGGCCTCTCATCCCATCATCCGCATCGCGCCCCGCGCACCCTCCTGCGGAAGGAGATCCCCGAGGCCCCGTCACCCCGCAGACGTACGATGTGCACCGAAGGGGGTGGAAGAGTTCCGCCTGGCGATGACCGTCACGGACGACATCGGCGCGGACCAGACGTCACGCCCTACGTCGGCCGGGCTGTTCGCCACCGTCGACCCCGACGGCTCGCCGCCGCACGAGGCGTGCGTCGAACTGACGGGCACCCCGACGGTGAGCGTCCGGCTCTTCCCGGAAGACGACGCCGCATCCGCCACTGACGACACTCCGGCCGGAGAAGGAACCGGGCTCCCCCGGCGCCCGACCCGGTCACCTACGGCGGAATTCGTTGACCAGCACGGGAGTTGAGCACAGCATGACTCCCGTAGCAGCGCCCCGCTCCCTGTCCGACGAAGCCCTCTCCGCCCTGTTGGCGGGGCAGCAGTTCGGGACACTCGCCACCGTCAAGCGCAGCGGCCACCCCCACCTGACCACCATGCTCTACACCTGGGACCCCGAGGCCCGTGTCGTGCGCCTGTCCACCACGGCCGACCGCGTCAAGGTCAAGCACGTACAGCACAACCCGCTTGCGGCGCTGCACGTCCCCGGCGGCGATGTCTGGTCGTTCGCCGTGGCGGAGGGCACGGCGGAGGTCTCCGACATCACGACGGTCCCCGGCGACGCGGTCGGGAGGGAGTTGCTCGCGATGATCCCGGCGGCCGCGAAACCGGCAGACGAAGACGCGTTCCTCGAGCAGCTGGTCGCCGAGCGCAGAATCGTCATCCGGCTGCGGGTGGACCGGCTGTACGGAACGGCCCTGGACATCAACGGCTAGGCGGTAGGGAGAAGCCGCTCCCCTCTGCCACCGCGACCTCGTGGATGAACCACTCCAGTGCGGAACAGATCTCCTCGACGTGGCCGGCGAAGACCTCCAGCGGGAAGGAGGGGCGCAGATCCAGCTTGGCCTCGGCCAGGTGGATGCCGTCGATGGCGTTGAACCGCTCCATCAGGGTGCGGCGCAGTGACTCGTCGTCGAACGGCGGCCGCCGCTTGAGGTACTGGAAGACCACCTCCGCGGTCCCCGTCACGGGGTAGACGCCGATCGGCCACAGGGTGCGGGGCGCGTTCGGGCCGCCGACGACCAGAGTCGGGAAGCAGCTGGTCTCGTTCGCCTTGCCGTAGACCTGGTGACCGCCCCGCTCCTCCCAGAATCGGAGCGCGGCCACGACGCCTTCGACGACCTCCGGCGTCTGATTCTCTCGCAGCAGCATTCCGAAGCGGGCGGCGGCCTCGTCGCCGCCCGTCCGCGACGACGCCGTGAACGCGGCGACCTCTTCCGGGATCTCCCTGCCCACCAGAACGGCCAGGTCGGTGCTGCTCAGCCGGTGGGCCTTCGAGGCCCGACCGTTCTGGTCGAAGGGCACGCCCTCTACCAGCAGGACGGCCTTGGGATCCCCGGAGTGCCGGTCGTCGGTCCACCGGAACCCGCCCGCGATCCGGCCGTCGGCGGTCAGCACACGGTACGCGCAGTGCAGGCCCGTCCTGGCCGCCATGTGGTTGCCGACGGCGATGGCACTGGTGCCGATCAGGGCGGCGAGTTCACCGTACGACGTCCATGTCCCGGCCGGCACGGCGAGCAGGATCTCCCGCAACTCCCCCCAGCCCGCCCACTCGTCGTCGGCGTGCACCATCCCTTCCAGCGGACCGGGCCACAACCGCACCGCGTGGTCGCCCAGTTCATCTGCCCGCGCGAGGATCTCCGTGCGGCCCCAGCGCTTCTGGGCGGCGATGTTCTGGTTCATCCGCAGGGCGCTGGAGTCGAGCAGCTCCTGCTTCCGGTGGAACGGGTGGTTGGAGAGCCGTGCGTTCTCGCCGGAGAGAGTGAGGTTCCCCAGGGTGTGCACCAACAGGGTGTGGATCTCCTCGGGGCTCTCACCGTCCCCGGCTTCTTCCGCCAGCAGGTCGAACCACTGCTGGGCCGGGCGTTGGGGCAGTACGTGTTCCACGGTGAGCGGCGCCTTGTCGTAGTCGACGGGCTCGCTCGATCCGTGGCTCTCCTCCAGTCGGCGCAGGATCTGGAAGCGCTGATTGCCGCGGCCCGTCGTGTAGAACGGGCGGGTGCGGATCGCTTCACGGACGGCGTCGTCGCCAGGCCATACACGGGCACCGGTACGGGGACGCGAGAGGAACCGGCGTACGGCCTCTGCCGGGGAACCCTCCTTGTCCAGCTCCTTCGGGAGTTCCATGAACACCCGGTTGCTGCCCGTTGTGGAGAGCCCGGCGAAGAGGCGGCGCGCCATGTAGCTCTCCGCGTGAGCGAGGGCGTCCGCCGCTTCCGAAGCCGTGGCCCTGTCGTCGTCCACCAGGTCGAGGAGGTGCAGGGCCAGCGGGTAGTGGGTCTGTCCGCCCCAACGGGACAGCCGTTCCAGCACCGCCCGCAACTGGGGGTCGTTCTCCCGATCGGGCTCCAGGATCCGCATGAGGCGGTCGGCGCGCAGGGAGAACCGGGCGATCTCGGCCTCCAGCGCCGCCTCGTTCCCGCTCAATGGCTCGAGGCGCCTCTTCTGGTCCCGGTAGATCTCACTCTGCCGGGCCCGGCTGTTTCCTTCGACCACGAGGTCGAGCCAGACCAGCAACTCCAGATGGGCCGGACCGAGCAGTTCCTGCATGGGAAGCCAGCGCTTGCGGTAGACGTCCTCACCCCTGGTGGGCAGGCACATGAAGAGATAGTTGCGCAGCAGGTCGCTCTGACTGAGCCCGACGCCGGTGTTGTTGATGGACTCGAAGATGCGGTAGACGTTGTCGCCCTCGGCGGCGGTGATCGCAACGATCGAGAGACAGTCGCCGAGTACGGACTCGACCGCCCCTGCCCACGCCTCACCCCCGCTCTCTGCTCCCTCGGCCAGAGCGGCCACGAAGAAGCGGTAGGCCGCGCCGACGTTTCCGGCGCCACCGGCCTTCGGAAGGCTGTCCACGCACGCGGTGTACGCCTCGCGGTCCGCCTGCGTCGGCAGCAGACGGTAGCTGTCTCGCCCGTCCTGGTGGGTGTTGACCAGGATCAGGTCATTGATCCGCGCGGCCTTCTTCACCGAGCCCCGGTCCCGGTGGTGGTCCCGCAGGGCGGTGAACGCGAGCATCAGGGTGGTGATCCGCTGCTGACCGTCGACGACGAGCCAGCGCCGCATCCCACCCGCGGCGACGCGCTCGGGCGCCAGCACGACCGAACCGAGGAAGTGACCCGAGCCGAGCCGCCCCTCCCGCCGGTCCTCGACCAGCTCCTGTACGTCGTCCCACAACTGCCGCAGCTCGTCACGCTGCCAGCTGTACGTGCGCTGGTAGAGCGGGACCTGAAACTGCTGCTCCCCCTGGACCAGCTTGCTGAACGTGGTTTCCTGAGCGTGCACGCCCGTCCTCTCCCCAACCCCTCGACACCGAGGCGGCTTTGTCGCCCCACACCGTAGGGCCATCAGCCGAAACGTGGGCCCGCGTACGCCCCGAAGTCACCTCCCTGGGGGCCGGGATGGTGGAACTGTGTGGGCGGAGCCGCGCGTTTCACGCCATTGACGAGCGGTTTTCGGCTAAATGCGAGATCCGCACGCATCGTCCCCGATAGCCTCGCCTGTCCGTGTGTCCGCCGCACGGGGAATTCAGGGGGACAGTGAACGTGAGCACCAGCCATGCGGGCCCGGCCGGCTACCGCATCTCCATCGTCGACGATGACCCGCTGCGCGCCCGGCGGGAGGCGCGCGAGTTGCTCGCCGCGATCACCGACACCGATCCACAGGCCGCTCTCGACATCCCCCGCCCTGAGGCGGCCCAGGACACCGACAAGGGCGGGCCCGTCGCCGACCTGATCGGCCTGGTGTTCGGCGGCGGTTCCATGGTCGCCGCCGGTATCCAGATCTGGCTGGCCCGCGTGCCCCAGCGGACCATCGTCGTCACCCGGCCCGACGGGGCGACGCTGCGCATCTCCGGCAAGGAGGCCCGCGCCGACGACGAGCAGATCCAGCGGTTCCTCAACGGTGGCTCGGAGGGCAACCCCGCGGACGGACCGGCCGCGGAGTGAGTGACAACGACCGGTACGCCATGCTCATCGGCGTATCCACGTACGACAGCGACCGCTACCACGATCTGCCCGCCGTCCGGGCCGACCTGCACTACATGCGGGCGGTACTGGAAAGCACCGAGATCGGCATGTACAACGACTGCGCGATGGTCGCCGAGCCGACCCGCGCGGAGATGCTGCACGCCATCGAGGCATTCCTGGAGGAGCGGCAGTCCAACGAGACCGCACTTCTCTACTTCAGCGGCCACGGCGAGTTCTGCGAGGACGACAACCAGCTCTACTTCCTCACCCGGGACGCCGACCCGGACGACCTCCCGGGCACCGCGGTGCCCGCCGAGTTCCTGGAGCGGATGCTCCAGTCCTGCCGGGCCTCCTCGAAGGTCGTGCTGCTGGACTGCTGCTCCAGTGGTTCTGTCGTACAGGGATGGACCGCCAAGGGGGCGAGCGACACGAACGCCCGGCCCGCACCCAGCACCCTCCTCCGGCCGACCGGCGTGTACTTCATCACCGCCTCCGACGCCCTCCAGGCCGCCTCGGCGATGGCTCCGGCCGGCTCTTCCCTCGGCACCTCCCGGTTCACCGGCGAGATCGTGGAGGGCCTGCGCTCAGGGCGGATCAAGGACAGCGGCTGGATCACGCCGGACGACCTGTTCGAGTACCTGACCGCGCAGATGGTGCGCAACGGAGTTCCCCAGGAACAGCGGCCGACCAAGTCCACGATCCGGGCTACGAACTCGCTTCCGCTGGCACGCTCCGTGGCCCGGTCCGTGAACCTCCCCGACCCGCCCCGCGACGCCGCCCAGGCGTCTCCCGCGCTGCTGAAGGCCCGGGCGATCGCCGGTCTCGACGCCCGCAACGGCATCGACTGGCAGCAGCTCCTGCGCTACTACGTGCACTGCCTGGGCGCACAGGCGGCGTCGGGCATGCTGCCCGACCGGGACAGCAAGCGGGGCTCCGCGTACTTCCTTCTGGGCCAGGGACCGGAGACGATCCAGTCCGGGCTCGGGCCAACCCTCACCGCTCCCTCCCAGCTGCCGAAACCGAAGAGCAGGGGCCCCCGGGCCGATGGCTCCGGGCTCCAGGAGTACTGGTACGGCTATCCGGCCGTCACCCTCCCCGAGCGAGGCGGGGACGGCCGACGCCGCACCGCCGTGCGGATCGCACCGTTGCTGGTCCAGCCCATGGAACTCGCCCCCGACGAGGACGGCCGCGACAGGCTTCGCCCGAACGGGGTCCCCGCCCTGCACACGGGGCTGATCACGGAACTGCTGGCGGACGACGACGCCGCCGACCTCCTCGCGCGCTGGCAGCCGACCTGGCAGGAGGGCAACGGCACGCAGATGGTGCGGGCCGTGCGGGAACTCCTCACGGAGCTCGGCATTCCGGAGCTGGAGCCCCTCGACCTGTCGGTGCTCAGCGAGCGGTCCGTGATGGACTCGCTGCGTCCTGGTGCGCACAACGCCGCGGTCCTCCTCGCGCCCTCGGGCGTGGAGCGGATTGCCACCGAGGCCCTGGTGGACAACCTGCTCCAGATGTCCACGCGCACCGCACAGATCCCCGGCACCGCGCTGGACGCGCTCTTGACGGGTGGTGGCGCCGAGGACCCGGGCCCTGAAGCGGCGTTCGTCGTCGCCCCCGGGCCCTGCAACGAGAGCCAGGAGCTGGTGATCCGGGCGGCGATGACCCGTCCGCTGACCGTCGCCACCGGGCCGCCCGGTACGGGGAAGAGCGAGGTCGTGACCGCCGTGGTCACGACCGCTGTCGCCGCCGGCCAGACCGTACTCGTGGCATCCACGAACAACGAGGCCGTGGATGTGGTGGCCGAGCGTTGTGACGCGATCTCGCCCGGGCTTTTGATGCGGACCGGAAATGCCGCGGCGTTGGAGCGCGAGGCCGCGAAACTGGAACGTCTGCTCACCCAGCCGGTGCCGGTCGAAGCCGCGGGTCGGAGTTCGGCGACCGTGGCCGGAGACCTGCGCAACCGCCAAGCCCGATCCACCGCTCACCGGGCGGAGGCAGCTCGGCTGGTGGGTGACGAGATGCGCCTGCTGGAGCTGTTGCGGGAGCGGGCCCGTCAGGCGGCCGAGTTGGAACTGCCCGTCGGACTGCTCGAAGGCGCGTGGGCCGACGGCGGGATGGCCGCACTCTCCCGTTGGGAGGAACGGGCCCGGAAGACAGCCCGAGCGGGATGGTTCGCCCTGGGCCCGTGGCGCAGAGGGCGGGCGCTGTCCGCGTTCATCGCCGCGTCCGGTACGGATCCGACCTGCCCCTGGCCGTCCTGGGCTTCCGCACGACCCGCGCCGCCCGAACTCCTCATCGCCCTCGCCGAGGCCGTGACCGTGGAGGGTGCGCTGCGGGAGCTCGCCCCGCAGATCCTCGGCCGGGACGAGGAAGAGCTGAAGCGAGCGCGGCTGGAGAGCGCCGCCGGATTGTCGGACGCTTCGGGTGAGCTCGCTCGGACCCTGGCGGCTGAGGCCATGGTCCGGGGGCGCTCCCTCATGGGGCAGCGGCTCCAGGCGCTGCGCCAGAAGTCAGGCTTCCAGAAGAGCCAGCGCAACCTGATGACGCACCTCAGGGGGTGGGCCATCAGTACGCACTCGGTACGCCAACTGGAGCTCGTCCCGAAGCTCTTCGACCTGGTGGTGATCGACGAGGCGAGCCAGTGCTCGATCCCGTCGGTCCTGCCCCTGCTGTTCCGGGCCAAGCGGGCGCTGATCATCGGCGATCCCATGCAGCTCGGGCACATTCCCGGCATCACCGCGCAGCAGGAGCGGCAAGCGCGGGTACGGACCGGACTGAGCGCGGCGCAGCTGGAGGACCATCGGCTCGCCTACCACGCGTACGCCTCGTACCACGCGGCCGCACAGCACGGCGAGGAGGCGCTGCTGCTCGACGAGCACTACCGCTGCCATCCGGCGATCGCGGACATCGTCAACGGCTACTGCTACGCGGGCCAGTTGCAGGTGCTCACCGATGTCCGGAGCCAGATCCCGGCGGCCGATCCGGTCGGCCACGCCGACCCGGCGCCGGTGCTGGGCTGGGTGGACGTACCGCAGGGCGAGTCCGCGCGGGGCGGCGGCGGTCAGTCCTGGCGCAACGCGGCAGAGGCGCAGCGGGTGCGGGAGACGGTGGACGAGCTGCTGCTGCGGCTGCCCGAGCACGCGACGGTCGGGGTGGTGACTCCGTTCCGGGCCCAGAAGGAGGTACTGGCTCGCGTCTGGGCGGACGACGACCGGGTCCGGGTGGGCACTGTGCATGCCTTCCAGGGAGGACAGCGCGACGTCATGGTGCTGAGCCCGGTGGCGACCAGTAACACCCCGCCGCGTACGACGCACTGGGTGGCTAGCCAGGTCAACCTGTGGAACGTCGCCGTCACCCGAGCGAAGTCGCAGCTGATCACGGTGGGCAGCCACACCTTCTGGCAGGGGCAGGCGGGACTCCCCGCGCTGCTCGCGGAGCGGTCGGCCGTGCTGCGCAGGGGGGCGTTGTCAGAGCCGGACACAACCGTCAGGGCTACGGCTGCCTCCGGGTTCCGCGAAGATCTGGCCGACCGGCTCCAGGACTACCTGGGCGCCTGCGGCATCACCGATCTGGAGCGTGCGGCGGTCGTCGGCGGACACACCGTGGACCTGCTGTTCACAGCGGGCGGGGCGAACACGGCCGTGCTGATCGATCCCGGCCCCCGGCACGACCAGGATCCCGCACGGCATCTGCGGCTGACCCACGCGCGCGGCGACCTGCTGGTGGGACTCCCCTCCGGCGGTGCCGGGGCGAAGGCCGGGCCGGTGGCTCGTACGGTCCGGATGCCCGCATGGCGGATTCTGGTCGGCGGGTCGGCGCTGGAACCGCTGCTCTCCTGAGCGTCGAAGAGGGGAAGCGGATGGGGGGAAGCCGCCGCCCAGGACTGTGGCGCGGAGCACCCTGACGCGGCGAGCGAAGGCCGCAACGCTCCCCACTGGAACCGCAGGTCCGGCGTTTCTGGCCAGATGCACCGACGACAAGGCCCGGTGGGAACGGTCGAGCCGCACGGGTCGCGCCGTCATCCCGCGAGGTCCGCCAGCAGCGCGTCCAGTACCGCCTCCTCCTCCACGCGCACCCCATGTTCGGTGAGGGCAAGCGCCAGATCCGGGTCCCACGGCGATGGGGCCACCGCCCCGGTCAGGGGCTGGGGAGCCCGACGGGCAGCAGCTACGGCCGCCTGGTAGTCGACAGCCGAGTAGCGCCACGGCTGCCACGGGATGTGTCTGCGCAGCGTCACGGCGATGCGCAGGCCGCCCCAGTCGAAGTCGCCGTGGTAGCGGAAGGTGGCACCGAGGTCGTGGAGGCGTGCCAGGAGCGCAAGGGCAGCAGCCGACGGCTGGCCCTGGAGACAGACCAGCGGGAGGGCGTCCGGGCCGTGGGTATCGGCCGCGGCCGAAAGAACGGCGGGGTTCTCACAGATGTGGACCACCGGCGGCGTGGTCAGCGGCGGACGGTGGGCGAGCTGGCGAAGGGTGAGGACGCACGGGTCGCCCACGTCGGCCATCCAGTCCAGAGCCGGGGTCCCGCGGAGGTTGAGGGTGAGGACCGTGGAGGAGACGTCGTCACGCAGCAGACCGGCAGAGGCCCAGGCGGCCCGTCGCCAGGCCGCGCCCGCCCCGTCCGGATGCCCGGTGAGGGCGCGGATCCCGGAGAGACACAAGGTGGCCGAGGGTGTCCCGTCGTCCAGTGCGTGGGCGCTGCCCAGGAAGTCGGCGGCGAACACGGACAGGGAGCGCGGCGGCTCGGCCGGCAGTGCGCGCAGCACGCGGGCCGCTTGGTCGAGCAGCAGTCGAGCGGCCTCCGGCGTACGGGCGAGGCGTCGTACGAGGCCGTCGTCGCGCATCCGGCCGGACCATTGCGCGAGGCGCGGAATCTCTCCGGCGAGTGCGGTGAGCGGATCGTACGCCTCCGCCCAGACCTGATCCTCGCTCCGGCGGACCTCTTCGAGAGGGACGACCGGCCCGGTGAGCGCGGTCACGGCCGCCGTCAGGCCCTCGGGGCTGATACCCGATCTGACCAGTACGGCGTCCACTGCGTCGAGCCGGACCGTCAGCACCCTGCCGCCACCCGGGGCCCGGCCCAGCAGTCGCTCGGCCGCGGCCCGTTGGGCCGGAGTGGCCGCGGCGAGGGAGACGGGTCCGGTGAGCCGCTGCCCCCGCTCCAGCCGACGGCGTACGCGCTCCAGCAGCCAGGCCAGGTCGGGCCCGCCGAGGAGTCGACGCAGGCGGTCCTCGTCGACCGGGTACGCGTTCACGCCCACAGGGCCGCCGGGTCCGCACCGCGCACCGGGTCCTCGTGGCGGGTACGGGCCGTGCCGTCCCATTCCCAACGGGTGACCAGGACAGCGGCGACTTCGTCGACGCGGGACAGCTGGGCGATGGCGATGCCCGGCACCTGCGGGTAGCAGGCCCACTCCCGTTCGCTGGTCATGACCACATCCAGGTCGAAGGCGTGCAGCAGTCCCAGGCACTTGGCGCGGGAGTCGTCGTCGACACCCGCGAACGCCTCGTCCAGGGTGACGAGCCGTGGTGCGTACGGGCTGCCCGCGCTCGCGTAGTGCGAGGAGGCGGCGGCGAACAGCGGTACGGAGACCGCCAGGACGCGTTCACCTCCGGAAGCGGGACCGGTGGCGGGCACCCAGCGTCCGTGTTGCTGGCGCTCGACGGCGAACTCGTGCCAGGAGCGGTAGTCGAGGGCCGCCGTGAGGTGTTCCAGCCAGCTGCCCGCCGCGTCCTCGGTCTGCTGGCGGGCGATCTGCGTCTGCAGGAACTCCCCGACCGCGGCCCGGTCACCGGGGGTCCAGGCGTCGGCTGTCTGGAGCAGGCGGCCACGAGCCTGAGCGAGACCGGCAGGGGCTTTGCGGGAGGCCCGCCACACCAGGCGCAGGGTCATGCCGGTGGAGGTCGGACGGTCCTCCAGCTCGGCGTTCATGGCGATCACTTGCCGTTCGGCGGTGGCGATCAGTTCCTGGAGGGTGCCGGCGACCTCGGTGATGAGATGGGCTTCGAGGATCTCGCGTTCATGGGCGGAAAGGATCCGGGTGAGTTCGCCGACCTCGACCGCGAGTGCCTCGGCGAGTTCGGGAACCGCCCGCTCCCGGCCCTGGTAGACGATGTCCACGATCATGCCGTCCTCGACCATCCGGGCCGAGGCGCTGTGACCGTGCCGGGACAGCGCGTCCTGGAGGGTCTTGTGCTCCTCGCTCAGACGCCGCTGTACGCGCTCCCAGGCGGCTTCCGAGTCGTCCGTCGTCGACAGCTCCGATTCGAGGGAGCGGGCAAGGGCGATGGCCGGAGTGGCTGCCCACGGACCGTCGTCGGCGGCCGGTACGGCAAGGCCGGGAAGCGCTACCGTGAGCAGCCCGGTGGCGGTGAAGCGCTGGAGTCCAGCGATGGCCTCGGAGCGCGCGGCGACAGCCCTGGTGATCTCCTTTTCAAGCCGCTCGATCAGACCCTCGGCCCGGCTGGCCTGCCGGTCCGCCTCCGTGCGGCGGCCCTGGAACAACCCCTGATCGGCCGCGCAGCCGCGCAGGGCCCGGGCGGTCTCCGCGAGCCGTCGTTCCAACTCGGCCACGGCCTCACCCACAGTCGAGCGCAGCGTCGCGAGCCGCTCGTCCGCGGCTGCCGTCTCAAGGGCCGCCGCCTGCACCCGCAGAGCGAGTTCGGCAGCGCGCTCCCCCGCCCGGCCGGTTTCCTCGTGCTCCTCGTGCGCCTGCTCGGCTGCTTCGGCACGCTCGCGCAGTGCGGGCCAGAGTGCGGCCAGAACCGCCGCGAGTTCGATGAGGGCCTGCCGTACTACGGCCAGCGCCGACCGGTCCGCGGGCAGCCCCAGATCGGCGGCGGCCTCCTCGAGCTCGGCGCTCGCCCGCGCCGACCGCTCGACTGCGGCCAGCACGTCCGCGGACCGTGTCTCTCGACGGGACCTGGCCTGGCGCACCCCGTCGGCGGCAGCGGCCGCGCGGGCGTGCGCCCGGGTCAGCGGCCCGTCGTCGGGCACCTCCGCCAGCTCGGCGTCGAGGGTCCGGCGGCGGGTCGCCAGGGCCTGCGCGTGCGCGGCCTCGGACGCCGCCTCCCCCTGGAGGAGGGAGAGTTCGACGCGCAGGGTGGTGATGCGGGTGCGCCGTGCCGCCTCCCGGGCGCCCTCGCCGATGTACTCCGCAGCGGTTTTGGACCACCGGCCGGTGAGGACACCGATGCGGTACCGCCCGTCCGGCGCGGCCCACGTGTCCCCCGCCGGCTCGATGCCCGACGGCCCGGTCACCGCGCCCAGGCCGACCGCCCCGAGGAGGCGGCCCACCACTTCTTCACCCACATGGGCTGCCTGGGCATCGCCGTGGTCGACCGCCGGGCGAAGAACGTCGGCGAGCGACGGGCCGTCGACCGGGCCCCTACGCGAGTCGAGGAGTACGTCGTGCCCGTCGGCCGCCCGGGCCGCGCCGTCGGGGCGCACCCAGGCGTCCAGCAGCCCGGCCGCTTCCAGGGCCGCCTCCAGCCCGGCTCGCTCATGGGCCGCGACCTCGTCCCGGAAGTCGACCAGCCGCCACAGCGGGGCGCCGGCCACGTGAGCGCGCAGGCCGGGGGTTCGGGTGTACGGGGCCTGCGGCCCGCGCCGGCCGCCGGCCTCGAGCTCGTCGAGTTCCTGTTCCGCGTCTCGGGCGCGGGCCGACAGGGCCGCCCTGCGCTGCGCTGATTGCGCGGCCTGGTCGGCGAGTGCCGCTGCCGTGACGCTGTGCGCCTGCGATCCATACCGACGCGCCGGGTAGGGCCCGTCCTGGTGCCGGATCCACTCCTGCAGCTCGTCCAGCAATCCGACCGGGTCGGCGTACGCCAGCTCCTCGCACCGGCCCGCGTGCTCGCGTACGGCATCCACCAGGGCCCGGCCCGCGGCCGTCAAGGTCTCGTCGGCCGCGCCCTGTGCCTCGGCGGCGTGCACCAGGTCGGTTTCCGTCTCGTCGAGCCGCAGTGCGGCGGCCCGGCGCTCTGCCGACGCCGTCCCGGCACGGTCCGCGAGCTCCTCCACATGCGCGAGGGTGCGGTGTCGGCGGTCGGTCGCCCCGGCCACCGCGGCGCGCAGTTCGGCCGCCGTCATCTCCTCGTCCCCGGGCAGGTCCAGCCGGGCCGCCTCGGCAGTCTCCCGCGCGAGGCGAAGCGCATCCTCGGCCCGGTTCCGGGCGGCCTGGAGTCGGTTCTCCGCCGCCCCGAGCCGGCCTAGCGCCCGCGTGTGCAGCAGGGTGGCCGCTTCCTGGTCGTCGCGGGCTCGTACGCAGTCCCGCCCTGACCGCTCCAACGCCTTCGCTGCCCGCTCCAGTTCATGGGCGCTTCGCATCTCCGGGCCCTCACGCAGGGCTGCGTCGACGGCCTCCAGTCTCGCGTACGTCTCGGTGAGCGCCGCGATCCGCTCATCGGCCGTCGCCCGCTCCTCTTCGGCCGCGGCCATCCCCGCCTGCGCCTCGGCGAGCTCACGCAGCAGGTGCTCGTACTTCGAGTGCTCCGTACGCGGCAGGCGTGCGCGGCGGCGGGAAGCGATGCGTGCGTAACGGCGGTAGTGGTCGAGGAACGCCGAAGCCGCCCGCTCGGCCGCGCCGGCAGCGCGCAGCTCTTCCTTCTCCTCGTCCAGGGAGCGGAAGGCTTCGGCCACATCCGCGATGACGGCCTGGTCCATGGGCGGGAGTGCTTCGGTGAGGGCCCGGGAGAGGGCGGCCTCGTTGGGACGTTTGGACAGTTGGGGCTGGCGCAGCTGAATGAGCAGGTCCACCAGGGCGGCGTAGCGCTGCTCACCGAGTCCGAACAACGCCTCGTCGACGGCCCGGCGGTAGATCTTGGCCTGGTCGTAGACCATGCCGTGTCCAGCGACCGCTTCCATGAGCCGGTCCCGGGACAACACGGTGCCGGTGGCGTCGAGGAGACTGAGCGACCCCTCCGACCTGACCTCGGCCGGCGCGTGGTCGATCCGCTGGGCGGTCACTGCCCACCAGTGCCGCGCGATACCTCGCCCGCTGACGGCCTTGAGCCCGCAGAGGAGCGTGCGGAACTGCTCTTCGCCGCTCACCTCGTCGCGGCGGCCGAACTCCACCCAGGTGTAGCCGAGCCGTTCCGAGTGCGGGTGCTCGCCGCCGAGCAGCAGATTCCATTCCATCCGCTTCCCGGCGTCTCCGTCGGGTTCCACGCGGCGCGCGCTGAGGTCCCCGTCGAGGAGGAAGGGCAGGGTCAGGGCGAGCACCTTGGACTTGCCGGTGCCGTTGTTCCCACGCAGCAGCAGTCGGCCGTCGCGGAAGTGGAACTCCTCCACGTCGTAGTGAAAAAGATCAACGAGGCCGATTCGCAGGGGCTGCCAGCGGGCACGCGCGGGGGTCGGGAGTACGGCACGGGGAGTCAACGCTGGGAGGCCTTTCGCTGTGCGGGCACCTGAGCGGGGCCAGCCGTGCGGGGTTCGAGGACGACGGTCTCGCCGATCGCGTACCGGACGAGCGCCGGGCGCGGCGCGATCCCTTCGGGGGTACGGACGACCAGACCCAGGGAAGCGAGCCGGCTGACGGCCTGCTCCACGAGCTCGCCCTCCGCCCCCGGCTCCCGCGCCGACTTGGACCAGAAGCCGCCGTGCTCAGCGGCCAGTCCGGCAACCCGGCGCTCAAGGTCGGCCGTGGAGACGACCGGGCGGTCGGCGGCGGTGAGGTACTCGGCAAGCAGCAGGGTGACATGACCGTGGGTCCCCGATTCCGGCATGCGGACGTCGGTGAGGTCGTCGTCGGGGTCGACCATCGCGATGCCCTCGGCCCTGACCTCGGCCACCAAGCCCGTCAGTTCGGTGATGCGTGCGGTGAGGAAACCTCGCTGGCGGGTGAGGTAGCCCAGCTCGGCGTCGGTCAGCTCGTCGTAGTAGAGCACGGGGTCGTCCAGCAGTCGGCGGGTCAGCGAGCGGCGCATCGCGCGGAAGCGCAGTTCGTCGCTGTCGAGGGCCGTTTCGGCGGTGAGCTCGACGAGCCGCTCTTCCAGAGTCGCGGCCCGGACCGTGGACGGGCCGCGCCGGGTCGCGAGCAGACCGGCGAGCACCCGCCGTTCGACGTCGTACAGGACGTCTCCGGCGCCGCTGACGTACGCGTCCTCGTCGCCTGCGACCCGCCGCAGGACTCCGAGGCTGAGCAGGAGCCGTACGACCGCGGCCAGGTCGAGCCGCTCGTCGCGGCGGTCCAGCGTGAACTGGATGCCTGTGGCGGCCAGCTGGGGATCGGCGGCGTCGAGGACGACCTGACCGGCGAGGCGGCCGAGGGCGATCTGCGCCTCGCCGCGTTCGAGGGCGGCGAGGGCGAGGCAGAGCAGGACGTACCGGCGGCGTGTGAACGGGGCAGCCGTACGGGTCGCCTCACGGGCGGGGTGGGTGGCATCCGCGAGATGGGCCGCGATCTTGCCCAGCCGGGCGGTCTCGGCGTCGACCTGGAGGGGCCAGCCGGTGTTGCGGTCGAACCACTCGCGCAGGTCGGAGGCGTGCCGCCGGACGAGACGGAACTCGTCGGCGTGCGCGCCGCCCGCAAGCAGCAGCGGATGTTTCAGCAGAGCGCGGGCGGCCTTGCGCAGTTCCGCCGCACGCTGGCCGTCCAGCACTTCGGCGAGCGGTGTGCTCATCGTCCGTCGCTTCCTTCCGCGAGGTCGAGGATCTCGATGGTGTGGTCGGGCCCGCGCAAGACACCGCCCGGCGTGCGGACCTCAGCCGAGGATCCATCAGCCAGGGCGGTGAGCCGGATCTCCATGGACCCGTCGTTGCTGGTGGCCACCGTGTGCGTCATACCGGGCCGCCAGGTCGCCAGGGCGTCGCCGAGGAGCTGGAGGAAGAGCCGGAAGCTGACGGGGTCGAGCTCTCCGAGTCCGGACAGCCGGGTGACGCCGTCGGTGACGAGCCGGGCCCGCGCGGCCGCGATCTCCGCGGCCTGCTTGACGGCCACCTCGGCGAGCCTACGGCGGGCTTCCGCGCGATCCTCCACCTTGCGGGGTTTGCCGCGCCGCTCGTAGCTGCCGGTGCGGCGCAGCTGCGCGCTGATGCGCAGCGGCGCGGCGTCGGCCCAGGGGGTGGACGCGGGATCGGGCCGCGCGAGCCGTGCGGCCAGCGTCTCGGCGTCCACCGTGAGGTGCCGGGCCGGGTACAGCCCGAAGGCGGTGCGCCACAGCCGGTGCCGGGCGTCGTCATCGTTCGCCTCGGCGAACCAACGGGCGAGAGTACGGAAATCAGCGGAGCGGTCGGAGCGCCCGGACCGCCGCTCGTTGAGCGACCGTACGACGGCCAGCAGCTGGGGCACCGCCCCGAGGGCCCGCCCGCGCAGCAGCCGGGCCTGCGATTCCCGGCCGTCCCGGCTGAGGAACCAGGCCGCCAGCCCGGCCCACCGGCCGGCCCACCGCTCGTACGCGGCCTGCTCGGCGTACGCCGCCTCCTGTGGAGTGGCGTCAGCGGCCTCGCGAGCGGCGGCGGCGTGCAGCAGGGGCCCGATCCTCCCGCTCTCCTCCAGCTCCAGGATCAGCCGGGCGATGCGGCCGCCGAGGGTGATCAGGTCCTGGATGAACCGCTCCAGGTACTGGATGAGCTGGTCCTTGTAGGCGAGGAAGACCTCCTCCCCCACGTCGTGGAGGTCGATGGTGCGCTGGAGCGAACCCATAAACGCCCGCGCGTTGTCGGCGAGCGCCCCGAACCGACTGGCCAGCCCGTCCAGCGCGAGATGCGTCTTGGCCGGATCCGGCTCCGCCTCCGCCGCCAGCACGAGGAGTGCGCGGAGCTGAGTGACGATGTCGTGCAGCGCGACGGCCTGGAGCGCACCCCGGCGCCCGAGCGCCGCGTCGTAGCCGGACAGGGCTTCCTCGGCCGCCTCGCCCTCCCGGGTGAGCTGGTAGATGAACCGCTTGCGGTAGAAGTCCTCGACGGCCGTGACCCGCCCGGTGTCCGGATCGGCCCGCAGATTCCCCCACTCGACGAGCTTGTCCAGCGCGCCGACGACCCCCTCCAGCCCGTCGGGCCGTACGCCGGCGGGCAGCCCGGCGTACACGTCCTCGGGCCGCAGATGCACGGCGAACCGCTCCTTGGCGACAAGAAAGGCCTGCATCACAGAACGATAGAGCAGCACGTTCGGAGCAGTGAGATGCGCGAAGGGCGCGTACCTGTCCGGCGGGCCCCCCGGCCGGGAAGAAGTCATGTCCATCGCCCGCTATCCTCCCGGACCGTTCTCCATGATCGGCAGGGACTTAAGTACTTGACCGATTCGCACCGATTCTGATCGCGCACCTCTACGCCGGACTCATCAGAGACGCCTCAGGCTGGGCCCTCAGTAGGCGCTTCGCCTCGTCCCTCTGCTGGTACGGGACATTGAGGTGGAGGCGGCCGTCGCGGACCACACCCGGGTGCACCTCGTCTGTCGGCTCAGTGCGCTGGGCCGGTACCTCGGGGACCGGAGCGGCCGGTCCGCCCGGCTCGGCCCGGCGCCACGGTGCACGCACCGGGCATTCCATACGGGTGCGCTCCATCAGCCGCCGTACTCGGTCGCACGAGGCCGGGTCGGTGTAGCGCATCATCAGGTCCGCGGGCCCAACGTTCGCGAGCCGCTGTCCCCTCCCGGGAGTGGGCCCGCTCCGCCTCGCTCGCCTTCCGGTCCGCGTCGCCCTTGGTCACAGCGGGCAACTGGCGGAAGTCCCCCGCCACGATCACCCGCTTGCGAGCGAGGCCGACGGCGAACAGCCCAAAGGCAGATTGACCATCCCGGCTTCGTCGATCGCCGCGACGAGGAAGGGGCGCGGGCGCTCAGTCTTGCGCCTACTGACCACAGACCGCGCGGCAACTACCGAGGCCCACGGAGCGCGTCGCGGCCGACCGTCGGTCCGGTCGCGTCCGTGGACGCGACCGGACCGACGCGATGGGACTTCAGAACGCGCGTCGATTGAACGCGCGTCAATTGAGCGTCGGCAACCGGAGGAGTGTCCTGGTGCTCCCACTGAAGGCCACGACGCTCCGGGCTGAACCCCCAGGTCAGGCGATTCTCAGCAGGCACCGCACGCTGTCACCCGTTGCCTGCTCGGAAACAGGCCGAACGGCCGAGAGCTCCAAGAACCGCAGCTCAGGCGTCTTCCTTGATCGGCTCCAGGATCGCGACGCACTCGACATGATGGGTCGTCAAGAAAGGATCGAACGACAATGGCTGCAACATAACCACAGGTCAGAGCCTTGCAGTCTGTTCGAAGGACCACCTCTCCTCGGGGAGGACGCCCGCGATGGCGGTGGGTGTGGTCCCGGGACGGGGCGGACCACCGCGGCGGAGCGGCTCCGTCATGAGGGGTAATGGCCGTTCAGCACGGCGGTTCCTTGCCGGATGCAAGCAATCAGCTGGTGCCTACTCAGCTTTGCTTGATCGCCGAGATGTAGCAGGTCAGCTTGACCTGACCCTCAGGACGCGCTACGCGATCGCCCTCTCGGCGAGGGACGCGTCCGGGGCGGCGGCCAGGTGGTGCTTGCGCTTGGGGAGGCAGAAGGTCGGGTGCGAGGTGGCCCACAGCGACATCCTGAGGATGCCCGCCTTGATCCGCGCGGCCTTCCGGCCGCTCAGGTACTTCGGCTTTGCCTGCCCTTCGCCGTCGATCATCTGCAGGATCCCGTCCCGCCGCCCGAGGCTGATGTGGTTGCCCACGTACTCCAGCTTGGTGTGGGGGATCTCGTGGCCGGTCAGGTGTCCCACGATCGCGGCCGTGGCCTGCATTCCGGTGTAGCCGGCCGAGGCGCAGGACATCGGCAGCGGCCGGCCGTTGTCACCGATGGCGTAGGCGCTGTCGCCGGCGGCATAGACGTTGGGGTGCGAGATTGACCGCATGGTGTCGTCGACGACTATGCGACCGTTCTCGGCGACTTCCAGCCCGCTGGCGGCGGCGATGGGGTTGGCCGCGAACCCTGCCGTCCACACGGTCGCGTCGGACGCCACGGCGGTGCCGTCGGCGCACATCACCCGCGTGGCTTCCACCGCTTCGACACTGGTGTGTTCCAGGACAGTGATGCCCAGCCGGTCGCAGACCCGGCGCAGGTAGCTCCGGGCTCCGGCGGAGAGCGGGGCGCCCAGCTCTCCGCGGGCGACCAGCGTCACCGACAGCCGGGGCCGGGATTCGGCGATCTCGGTGGCGGTCTCGATGCCGGTCAACCCGTCGCCGACGACCAGCACGCTCCCGCCTTCGTCGCGCTTGCCCAGGCTGTCCAGGCGCTCGCGCAGGCGCAGCGCCGAGGGCCGGGCGGCCACGTCGAAGGCGTGCTCGGCCACGCCGGTGACGCCGCGGTCAGCGCCGTGGCTGCCGAGCGCGTAGAGCAGCGTGTCGTAGGAGAGCTCGCCCTCGTCGGCGCCGGCCACGGCGACGACCCTGCGCTCGGGGTCGACGGCCGTGACACGGGCCAGGCGCAGCCGTATCGCCGTGCCCGCGAAGACATCGGCGAGCTGTGGAGCGTCGATCTCCTGGCCGGCCGCGAGCTGGTGCAGCCTCAGCCGCTGGACAAAGTCCGGCACGGCGTTGACCACGGTGATCTCGACGTCCGCCGGGGACAGCCGGCGAGCCAGGGTCCCGGCCACATAGGCCCCGGCATAGCCGGCGCCGAGGACGACGATGCGGTGCTTCATGTGCTGCTCCTCTGTCGGTCCGCTTGCTCTCGATGACTTGACCGAATGGCACCCCGATCCCTGACAGGAACCAGATGTGATGTGAGCCACAAAGCGATAGCTTCATTGCGAGGCCGACTCGAGGGTCGGGCGGACGCTCTCCAGGGGGCGTTGCCACACGTGGTTGGCTGTTCAGGCCGCGAGGAATCCATGCAGGCGCTCGGCTGGGGTTCCCCAGCCGAACGTTCTGTCTGGGCGGCCGTTGAGTTCGGCTGCGACGGCGGCGAGGTCGTTTCGGCGGTGGACGGACACCCGCAGGACCATGTCGTCCTGGCCGCCACGCGCCGCGGCCCGGCCGAACTCCTCGGACGCCGGAACACCTCCCACCGGTAGGAATCGACCACAGGGATAGGCGGTTCGAAGCCGCTCAGGGTGTGACCGGAACCCGGGTGGTGCTGTTGCTCTGCCCAGGTCCGTGGGAGCCTGGGGCGGCCATGCCTTCCTCCCTGCCAGGAGCCCTTATGTCCCGCCGTTCACGGACCGGGCCGCTCTCCCCGATCTTCGCCTTCGGCGCCGTCCTCACGGCGGCCGGTGCGGCGCTGTACCTGCTGCCCGGCCCCGACATGCCGCTGCTCGCTGCAGGCGCCCTGGCACTGGCTTCCGTCGCCGCGGTACTGGTCTCCGCTCGCCAGCACTGACCACGTTCTGCATCCCAACGGTTCCGGGCGGCAGCCCCACCTCTCCCCTGTTGCCGGATTCCGGCATGACCGAGTCATGCCAGGCCCCTCTATCGTGGGCGTCCTCAGCAGAGAGGTCCCGATGAACGGCAACCCGATCTATCACGCGCTCGCCCTCGCGGTGGCGACCGTGCTCCTTGTCCCACTGGCCCTGGCGATGCTCGCGGGCCGGACACCGCTCCGACTGCCCGACCGCGCGGCACGGCGCGCCTTCGCGTGGGCCCTTCTATGCCTGTACGCACTTGCACCGCTCAACGCGATCCCGCGCATGGCCGATACCCCGGCGGTCGTCGTGACCAGCTGCAGCGCCGCTGGCCTGGTCTTCGTCGTGGCAGCCGCAGTGCTGCTGTTTCGCACTGCCCGCCGCCTTTCCGGACCGGCTCATCGATGAAGACCGCCACATACGCAAGGGCCGTTTCCTGGTTCCGGCACAACGTCTCCGAGTTCCGGATCGGCGTCTTCCTGATCGTCCTGGGCGCGCCTGTCACTGCGGTGGGTAGCGTCCTCTACGCCGTATCCGCGCCGGGCTTCTCGGAGTTGGTCATCGGTCTGGCCTTCCTGATCACCGGGCTGGCGATGACAAGCTCTGAGGCCGACCACCGGGCCAGGCGGGCAGCGGAGCTGCCCTCCTCTGGGACCGTTGACCGGTAGACACACGCGCAGCGCCCTTCAGGGCATGGGGGTGCTGGACGGTGGCGGCCACTGGTAGTCGTAAGCGGGCGGTTTCCACGGCGTGGGGGCCGGCTCGGGTTTGAAGGGGCCGGCCCGGTTGGCCATGAGGATCAGCATGGTTGCGGCGAAGATCAGGGTGATGACAATCAGAGCGCGCCCGACCGGGTTGCCGGGGTTGTAGTAGTACTGGTTGGTTCCCCACTTACTCCGTTTGAAGACCGGCTCGTCGTCGTAGCGCATGTCCGGCACCTTTCGTTTGACGGGCTTTTAGGCGAGGGCGAAGTAGCGGAGCCAGATGTAGAGGGCTGCGATCACGGTGGTGACGGCGGTGACGATCAGGCCGTACTTGGTGAACTGCCAGAAGGTGATGGGCTGGCGGTTGCGCTCGGCGATGCCGAGGACGACGACGTTGGCGGAGGCGCCAATCGCGGTGGCGTTGCCGCCGAGGTCCGCGCCGAGGGCGAGGGCCCACCACATGACGTGATCACCGCCACCGCCCATGGACTGGACGAGGTCACTGGTGATGGGGGCCATCGTGGCGACGTAGGGGATGTTGTCGACGACTCCGGAGAGCACGGTGGAAGCGCCGAGCATCAACATGGAGCCGCCGAGTTCCTGGCCGCCGATGGCGCTTGCGAGGGCGTCGGAGACGGTCTCGATGACGCCGGTGTCGATGAGGCCGCCGATCATGATGAACAGGCCGGCGAAGAAAGCGAGGGTGGGCCACTCGACTTCGCCCAGGACCTCACTGGTCTCCACCGTGGAGATCGCGACGAGGAGGCCCGCCCCCAGGAGCGCGACGATGCTGGGTTCGTAGTGCAACACGGGGTGCAGGACGAACCCGGCGACAACCAGGGCGAGGACGGCCAGGCCCTGGACGAGCAGCCGCGGGTTCTTGATGGCCTCCTTCTCCTCCAGGGCCATGATCTCGGCGGCACGGTCCTCGTCGTAGACGAAGGTCTTGCGGAACATGAAGCGGCACAGACCGACCAGGACGGCCACCAGCACCACGCACAGCGGTGCGAGGTGGACGAGGAAGTCGTTGAAGGTCAGCCCGGCGCGGCTGGCGATGATGATGTTCGGCGGATCGCCGACGAGGGTGGCGGCGCCGCCGATGTTGGATGCCAGAACCTCGGCGATCAGGAACGGAGCCGCGGGCAGGTTCAGGCGTTCGCAGACCAGCAGGGTCACCGGTGCGACGAGCAGGACTGTGGTGACGTTGTCGAGAAGTGCCGAGGCGCACGCGGTGATGACGATGAGCATGACCATGACCCGGAAGGGCCGGGCCTTGGCCTTCTTCACCGACCAGATGGCCAGGTATTCGAACATGCCGGTCTTCTTCAGCACTCCGACGATCATCATCATGCCCAGGAGCAGGAAGATGACGTTCCAGTCGATGCCGGAGTCCTCGGAGTAGAACGCCGAGACGTCGTCGGTCGCCCCGATCGCGAGCATCAGGCCTGCGCCGCCCAGGGCGGCGGCGACCCGGTGGATCTTCTCGCTGATGATCAGGGCGTACGTGCCGATGAAGACGGCGATCGCCGCCCAGCTGTGCCAGTCGTTCACGGGTCTCCAGTCAGGGGGTTTGGTTGACGTCGAGTAGCCGGTCCAGCAGGTGGGCCGCGGTGATCACGCCAAGCAGCACTGTGCTGCCGTCCATGTGGCGCTCGACAACGGCGACGAGTGGGCTGCGCTGCTGGGCCATGAGGGCGGCCACCTCCAGCGCGGTGTCATCGGGTGCGGCCACCGGCGGCTTCGGAGCCTTGGGCGGCAGGCAGTCGCCGACCGTGCGTCCGCGCAGGGCTGCGCACAGCCGGTCGGCGTGCTTCTCGTCGATGACCGCCGCGAGGGTGGGATCCTCGATGACGTACTCCGGTACCAGCATCCTGATCATCTGGGAGGCGGGCAGGATCGCCTTCGGGACACCGCTGCCGTCCAGGACCAGCAAGCCGGGCAGCCGGTGTTCGGCCATCAGCCGGGCGGCTTCCAGAGCATCGGTGTCAGTGGTGACGGTCTCGTACTGGACGGCCAGGTCACGTGCGCGCATGGACGGTTCCGTTCGCCTCGGGGGTGGTGGTGGGCCCAGCCTGGTCCGCGTCCGGGATGCCGACCAGCTCATTGACGTGGAACATGCGGGCCACCGGTACATCGGTGCTGCTGTGCGCGATGATCGAGAACGCGATGCACACGGCGATCAGCGTGTACGCCTGTTCGGCCTGCGGGATGCCGGACTGGAGCACCAGGAGCCCGTATACCACCGAGGCGAAGCCCTTCGGCCCGAACCAGGCCGCGGCCAGCTTCTCCCGGCGGTCGAAGTGGGTCCCGATGAGTGACAGCAGCAGCGACGCCGGCCGGATCAGGATGATCGCCAGCACCACGGCAACGTACCCGCCGAAGGACAAGTCCCCGAACAGTTGTGGCGTCAGCAGCGCGCCGAAGACGAGGAGCGCGGCGAACTTCGCCAGCTCCGCCAGGGACTCGCCCAGAGGCTCGAACGCCTGCTTGGACTCCGGAGATACGGAGGCCAGGACCGCGCCGGCGGAGAACGCGGCGAGGTAGGGATTGGCGTGGGTGAGGTGGCAGGCCGCGTAGAGAAGCACCCCGGTCGCCAGCGGCAGCAGCGGCTGCAGCTTCGCTTCTGCGCCCAGCAGCCGGAAGCGTACGAGGCCGCTCACCAGCAGCGGCAGCACCACACCGAACACGAGCCCGAGGGCCAGCTCCAGAGCGATCTTCGACCCTGCGGTGTGGGCCGCACCCGCCGCAGGACCGGCCGCCGCGATCAACAGCAGGACCACAGGCAGGGCGAGGCCGTCGTTGATGCCGCTCTCCACGTTCAGCAACTGCCGCAAGCGGGCCGGGACCTCTTTGCGGCCCACGATCGCCGAGGCGAACACCGGGTCGGTCGGCGCGAGAACCGCACCCACGAGGAAGGAGGTCGTCCAGTCCAGGCCCACCAGGTAGTGGGTGACCAGCGCCATGAACACGAAGGCCAGCGGCATGCCCAGGCCCAGGGCGCGGGCCGGTTCTTCCAGGCACTGCGCAGGGCGGGAAAGGAGACGTGCATACCGTCGGTGAACAGCACCGCGAACAGGGCCAGGTCTGCGGTCACGGCGACGATCTCGCTGTCGGGGGTGATGTGGACCAGCCCGAGGAACCCGTCACTGACCAGGGCTCCGCCGACGAGGAAGAGGAAGGAGGTCGAAAGGACCGTGCGGGCGGCCAGCCCGGACAGCAGCACTGCCACCAGCAGCGCCACTCCGAATACCGCGACAAGCACCATGATGTACCGCTCCCCTGATCGGAAAAGAGACTCGTCCCTTGTTCGCCGACCAGGCTTCCCGGCACACCGCAACCGACCTTATACGTTCTTGACGCGTCATTGACAGAGTGTTGATGCTCCGGGATGAGGCAACGACTGTTGCCGGGATCCGGCAACTGTTCCCTCACGGGCACAGCGAAGCCCCCCGGGCGACGCCGTTCCGGGCGGAGTTGTCTGTGCCCGGCGTCCGCCATTCGGCTGTGGGATCACCCGAGTGGGACCTCGTCACACATGTAGAAAGGCGTCAAGATCCACAAGCGGATCCTGTTCGTCTGATCGATCGCCTATCGTGGGCCGCCGCTCGTGCGGACAGACAACAGCGCGGGGTGGCGATGCATAAGGGACCTCCTGCGGCCGAGCTGGACGCGAGCCCCGGTGCCGCCCTGAGAAGGGGAGAGCGGTACTGATGAACAAGAAGTACCTACTGCCTCCCGCCGTGCTCCTGATCGCGGCCGCCACCCTCGTCACCATCCGGATGTGGCCCAGCACGCTCAAGGACATGCGCGCACAGAACGTCTGCCTCGGCATGCTCACCAAAGAGACAGCCGGACTCCTGTACGACGGGAAGGGCGGCGAGCTGTTCGTGGACGAGGACGAAGGCACGGGGTCGCGGGCAGCGGACCCGGTGTTCTCCACCATCTGCTTCGTCGGACGCGCGACGGGAAAGGCCGCGACGACCTACCGGCTCCAGTACACCTTGGACGTCCGGCCCACCAACACCCTGAACGAGCCTCCGAAGGGCGCCACCCAGATCGCCGGCGCATACGGGTGGGTGGGACCGCGACAGAGCGAGGTCCAGCTCCCCGCCTCCTGCCCGAAAAAAATGAAGACGGACACCCAGTACGTCACCCTCACCCTGAAAATCTCCCCAGGCGTCATCGTGGCGGAGAACTGGAACGATGCCGCGCTCATCGCGGCCTCCCGCACACTCATGCTCGAGGCCGTCGACAACCTCGCCAAGCAATACGACTGCACGGCATAGGGGCGGTTGGGCCGCCGGCCCGATCGGGCGGACAGCATCTCGGCGGTGGCCGGCGCATTCTTGCTGGCAGTTCCGCCCTGTACCCGTTACGTGTGCGACCGAGCCACCGCACGAAGCCGCCCCTGTGGCTGCGGGGCCGCCAGGCAGCTCAGGGAGCGATTCGGTGTGTCCGCCCATACGGCAGGACCGGGCAACGGGGCAGCCGAAGCCGAGTCCGCACGGGACCTGCGACGAGGGACCTTTGGGGCCCCTCGTTGCGCCGCCTGCCTGGACACCGACCCGGGGGCCGCCTGTGCCGCCAACGGCTCCGGCCCGTGCGGGGCTGGGGTCAGCCGTGGCCCACCGTCAGAACGCGTCCTCAGCTGGGCCGAGCGGTGGTCGACGGTCTGTCAGTGCGCCGATCACGATGTGCAGCCGGCTGCCTTTTTGGCGGCGGGGAAGTAGAGCTTCATGAAGTGGGTCAATGCCTCCCGTCGCTTGGCGGCGTCGTCCCGCTTCGGGTAGAAGCGTTCGGCTTGGACGACGAACTTGCGGGCCTCCCCCTGGTACGTGCAGGCCGCTACCGCGACCACGTTGATGTCGCTCACGCGGGCGTCATCACCGGCTTCGATCTTCGTCGCACCGGACACCTGCCATTCCCGTCGCACGGCGGGGTCCTGATCCGCCGGAATGACCTCTCCCTGGACGCTCAGAACGCCTTCCTTGTCGACGTCCACCGAGCAGTGCGGGGCGCCCGGCCTGGACAGAGCCGTTGACTGCTCCAGCTTCTTGCCTGGCAGAAGCAACGGCTCAAGGACGGCGGGATCCACCGGGACCCCGCACACATCGCTCGGCATCGCGTACTGGGCGGGCTTGGAGCACCCTGCCACTGCGAGCAGGACAGCCGTGACGGCGACCGCTGCCGTGTGGCGCCTCACTGGGCACCCGCCAGGCCCTGGGCACGCTTGTTTCCGTTCATTGCTGCAAGGTTGATCTCGTTCTCCAGGGTGTACGCGTCATTGGAGTGGCCGGGATTGGTCTTGTCCCACTCCTCGGACAGGGCCTTCAACTGGTGCTCGCGGAGGACAAAGACGTCCCTGTTGTTCTCCTGGAAGCCCTTTTCGACGCGCGCCTGCTCGTCGAGCTGCCACTGGTATGCGAGTGCGTCCACGCCCCGCTGCGCGACGTCGCCCACGACGGGGATGAAGTTGGCGGCAGCTCCGAAGCCGTGATAGCCCCACTTGGCATCCCAGGAGGGGTCGTCCTTGTCGGTCTTGAGGGCCTGGTATCGGGCCTCTTCGAGGAAGCCGACCGTATTGCCCGCCCGCTGCAAGGTTTCCTTCGGGTCCCCAGGGTGATCGCTGTGGATGTCCTGGATCATTTCCCGGTTCATGGCCTCGTTGAGCATGCCGTACGCGTTCTGGTCGCGTGAAAGCTGCTTGCTGACTTCCAGCAGGTCCCCGCGGTTCAGCAGCCTGGGGTCATTGGGGTTGTCCGACATGGCGCTGGCCGAGTGATGCACGACGTCGCTGTGGGTGGAGAGGATCTTCGCCATGTCGTCGCGCATCTCGGGCGGGAAGTCGTCACCGCGCTCGGCGAGGTACTTCATGGACCTGTCCAGGACTTGGCGGTGTTCGGGGGTGAGGTCGTCCGGGCGGGCGGTGACGTTGTTGGGGTCGACGCCTGTGGCGGCCGCGACCAGGGCCGCGCCGGTGGCATCGCGGGAGGAGTTGCCGTCCTTGCTGTTCAACGGGGTGTCGTCGAAGGTCTGCCGGTCGCCCAGGACGTACTGGGCGTTGTCGGTGGGCTGGGTGGCGTTGAAGAATTCCGTGGCCGCGTTGGGGCTGGCCGCCAGGGCGGTCATGAAGCCGGTCATGGGGTCGCGGCCGAAGTCCTCGCCGATGAAGTTCATCTTGGGCACCGGCGGGATGCCGCCGTTCCAGTAGTTGGCCGGGAGCTTCATTTTCTTCTCGGTGGCGACGAGCGCGTTGCCGTAGTCGTTGAGGAACCGGTTGTCCCAGTCGCCGTTGCGCATGAGGTTGCTCATTACCTGGTAGCCGTAGACCTGGCTGCCGCGGGTCTGGATGCGCTCCCCGCCGAGGTTGACCATGTCGTTCTCCCAGGCGCGCATGGCGGGGCTGTCGGACTGGGTGGCGCCGGCCAGGGTCAGGGAGAGGTTGCGCTGGAAGTCACCGAACTGGTCGTGACGCGAGCGTTGCAGGGTGCCGCCGTCGGAGGGGTCGGCCAGGTCGGCCCAGAAGTCGAGGAGGCCGCGCGGGCCGATGCTGGTGGCGAGGGTCTCCTGGAAGAGGCGGTCGTCCTTGTATTTGGCCAGGTCCTTGTTGAGCTGGTCGAACTCCTCGGGAGACATGTCGTCTCCCTTGTTCTTGAGGAGCTTCGCGATCCGCTCTGCGTCCTTCATCGCGTCCGCGGCACGGTCGCGGTCGTCATAGGCGGCATCCGAGAAGCCGTAAGGCGTCTGGCTGACCAGCATGGTCAGGGCCTTGGCCGCCGTGCTGTCGCTTTCGGTCGCTCCTTCCAGGATCCGCTGTACTTCATCGCGCAGCGCGATCGCGTCGGCCTCGGTGTGCTCGGGCACGGCGTGCCCCTTGGCGGCGCGGTCGGGGTGGACGTTCATGGTGACGGTGAAGCCGCCATTGCCCGTCTCTGTGACGGTCAGGTTCTTCTCCAGAGCGCGCCGGATGGCCTCATTGAGTCTGGCCTTGTAGTCGACGAGTTCGCCGTGGGTGTCGCGCAGGATGTTCCCGATGCTGGTGGCCTCGGTCGCGGCGTCGGCGAACTCCTTGGTGGTCTTGGTGATGAACTCCCGTGTGACAGTGGCGTTCACTCCGTCCCAGTTGGCCTTCGCCGCCTTCCCGCCGAGATCACCGCGGGCGTCGTGCTCCAGATCCCACAGTTTCGTCGCCATCGCGGTCCAATCGCCGACCGCGGTGGCCAGCTTGGAGAAATCGGCGGAGCGCAGTGCGTTCAGATTCATCAGTTCTGGGCCCTCTCCTCGAAGCCCTTGTCCAACTGGGCATACTTGATCTGCGTCGCGAGAAAGTGTTCGTCGCCGGCGTGTGCCTTCTGCGTGTAGTCGAGGTGGTTCGATATGTGGCCGCAGGCATCGCGCAGCGTGCCCACCTGGTCGTGCCACTTGTCCGCCACGGCCGTCAACGCGGCGCCCAGAGTGAAGTCCTGCTTCAGGGTCCCGGCCGCCTCACGCGTACTTGCCGTGGCGTGATCACCGTCCTTGCCCAGGCGTTGGTGGAGCTTGAACGCCGCGTCACCCACGGCCGCGAGGTCCTGGTCATCCACCTTCAGGTCTCCCTGCGGCCCGGGCCCCCCGCCGCCGGGCTCAACCTGATTGAGGCGCATCGCCGTCTGCCGATCGGACGCGGCAGACTTCATCTCCGCCCATTCCTTGCCAAAAGACACCGGACCCCCATGCAAGCGTGCCAACGATAATGATCAAGGGCCCAGACTATGACGCCGGTTGCCGCCAACGCTCGCGGGCCCCGGTTGCCGGTACGCCGTTTCACCTGGCTGGGCATGATCGAGGTGCGCAGCGACTCCATTTCTGGTTGGGCACGGCATCCTGGGGCGCGTGTCTTCGATCCCCGCATTTCCTCAGCAGCCGGACAGTGCGCGCCGGATGGTCGTATGTGGTGATGACGGGCTGGCCCGTCGGCTGGCCGCCGAGTTGTGCGATGTGTATCAGGAGCAGGTCACTCTTGTGGTTCCGCCGGCCGGTGGGGTGCGGCCCGGTGCCTGGGGGCGTCCCGGGGCGGGGAGGGGTTTGTGGGGCCGGGTGCCGGTGGCGTGGGAGCGTGCGGGGGTGCGAGCCGCCTCGGCGGGGGTGCGTCTGCTGGAGGCCGACGAGCCGGATGAACAAACGCTGACCGGCGCGGGGGTAGGGGGCGCGGAGGCGCTGGCGCTGGTCTATGAGGATGACGAGACCAATGTGCGGGCGGCTCTGGTGGCGCGGCGGCTTAATCCCAGGCTGCGGCTGGTGATCCGGCTCTACAACCGCAAGCTCGGCCAGTATCTGGAGGAGCTTCTGGACCAGGCTGCGATCGTGGCGGAGCCCGGTATCGACTTGCGGGAGCTGGACTCTTCCACCACGGTGCTCTCGGACGCGGATACGGCGGCTCCGGCCCTCGTGGCGTCGGCTGTTACCAGCACGCGCAAAGTCGTTCAGGCCGACGGGCTGCTGCTGCGGGCGGTGGAACGCGCGGCCCCCGGGCGGGGTGAGGTCGCTGATCCAGGGCTGTGCACGCTGGCACTGCTGTCGGCCACGAGCAGTGATCCGGCGGGCAGTGAGGGCTCTGAGCACAGTGGCGACAGGGGGCCGCAGCTGCTGCCCGATGAGCGGGACGTGCGGGCTGCGACGGGGCGGGCGATCGTCGCCTTGGAAGCGGTCACGTATGCGGCACCCTCGCCTGCGGGCAGGCGATTGGGTCAGGTCTCGCTGCCGGTGGGATCGCTGTTCTCGCGCCGCCTGTGGTGGTCGCTGGCTGGGATCGTGGCCGCGGTCACCGCGCTCGCGGTGGCGTCGTCGCTGGTGACCGGCGAGCCGCCGCTGCATGCGGCGTATCTGACACTCCTGGATATTTTCGCGATCAATGATCCGGCGCTGGACGAACCACGTGAGCAGCAGGTCCTGCAGATTCTCGGGGGGGTTCGTCGGCTTGCTCCTTTTGCCGGTGCTGGTCGCGGCTGCGCTGGAGGCGCTGGGTGCCTTCCGTACGGCCACGGTGTTGCGCCGGCCGCCGCGCGGCCTGTCCGGGCATGTCGTGCTTCTCGGCCTGGGGAAGATCGGCGCCCGAGTGCTGGTGCGGCTGCACGAGCTGAGGATTCCGGTTGTGTGTGTCGAGTCCGACCCCCTCGCGCGCGGTCTCGCGCTAGCCCGGCGTCTGCACGTCCCTGTCGTCATCGGCGATGTGACCGACGAGGGGGTCCTGGAGGCGGCCCGGATCAGCCGGGCTCACTCCCTACTGGCGCTGACCAGCTCTGATACCACGAATCTGGAGGCCGTACTGTGCGCCCGGTCGGTGAAGCCAGATGTGCGGGTCACGATGCGGCTGTTCGACGACGACTTCGCAACCGCCGTCTACCGCACGCTGCGCGCCGCCCACCCGGGCGCGCTCACCCGTAGCCGCAGCGTGACCCACCTTGCCGCACCGGCCTTCGCCGGAGCGATGATGGGCCGCCAGGTGTTGGGCGCCATTCCCGTGGAACGCCGCGTCCTGCTGTTCGCCGCGGTGGAAGTGGCCGGCCACCCCCAGCTGGAAGGCCGCACCATCGCCGAGTCATTCCGCCCCGGGGCCTGGCGGGTAATCGCTCTGGACAGCGCCGCTCCCGGTGACCGGCTGCCAGACCTGTCCTCCTCCCCCGGCGAACAGGGTGCGAGGACCGCGGGTCTGGTCTGGGAGCTGCACCCTGGATACGTGCTGAGCGCACGGGACCGGGTTGTTCTGGCCGCTACCCGTCAGGGCCTTGCCGAACTCCTGGGCCGCCACCCGAGCCGGAGGAGCGGTAGTCGGCACTGACCGGTCGGGCCGTACGGGATCCGCGGCAATGGCCCGAGTTCTTCTTCCGGCTTCCCGTTGACCCCAGGAGCCTGAGTGCGGCGGCAGGACGGAGCCGACCGGCGGGGTAGTCTGCCGTCCCTGGTGCGTTAAAGCAGCGTAAAGATTGCCGAAGGCAGGCAATGTGCGCTCGTGGGCCGCGCTGACAGGATGTCGTTGTCCGGCGAAAACGCCGCCAAGCAGGGGAGGTGCTCATGGACTTGTTTCTGAGTCTCGGCATCGGGGGAATTGTTCTGCTGGTCGGCTCGCTGGTGTTCGACGGGGTACTCGAAGGTGTCTTCGAGGGCGCCTTGGACGGACTGTTCGACGGATGGCTGTCGCTTCCGGTGATCGCGGGCTTCGTCTCGATGCTCGGTTTCACGGGGGCGATCATCCTCGGGACCACAGGTCTCGGGCCGGGAGCGGCAGCCGCCGCGGGGGCCGTCGCCGGGGCGGCTGCTGGCTGGCTGACGTACCGGTTCAGCCGCGCCCTCGCCCGGGACAGCAGCGGAGCCGCCCCGCGACGGAGCGAGCTGCTCGGTTCGCCGGGGACCGTGGTCACCGCCATTCCGACGGCTGGCTACGGCGAGGTCCTGCTGCGCCTGGGCGGCCAGCCGGTCAAGTACGCGGCGATCGCCGAGGGCCCGGTGGCCCGTGGCACCGAAGTGTGGGTGACGGCGACGCCGTCCTCGACCTCCGTCAGCGTGCGGCCCGTCGAACGCTGACTGGTCTTCCGTCTCCGTACATTCATCACCGATCTGCCTCCTCATCGGGAGGCAGGGGGGATCCACCATGAGTTCAGTCGTCATCGCGGTCGCGGGAGTGGTCGTACTCGTCGTCCTGCTCGCCCTGGTCGTCGTCACCCGCTACAAAGTCGCCGGCCCCAGCGAGGCGTTCATCATCACGGGCCGACGCGGCAAGAAGTCCACCGACCCGGAGACCGGACAGATATCGACCGACAACAGCGGCCAGAAGGTCGTGGTCGGCGGCGGCGTCTTCGTCGTCCCCTTCGTGCAGCAGCGCTACACCCTCGATCTTTCCAGCCGCCACATTCCGATCGCCGTCCGCGGCGCGGTCACCCTGCGCGGCATCAAGGCGAACCTCGAAGGCGTCGCGATCGTCAAGGTGGGAGGCAATGAGGACGCCATCCGCGCCGCCGCGCAGCGTTTCCTCCAGCAGCAGGGCGGGATCGTCGGCTTCACCCAGGAAGTGCTCTCGGGGGCCCTGCGCGCCATCGTCGGCCGGATGTCGGTCGAGGACATCATCCGCGACCGTGCCGCCTTCGCCGGGCAGGTGGCGGAGGAGGCCGAGGCGAGTCTGTCCGGGCAGGGCCTGGTCCTGGACGCCTTCCAGATCCAGGACATCACCACTGAGGGTTCCTACCTGGAGGACCTCGGGCGTCCCGAAGCCGCCCGGGCCAAGCAGGAAGCCGACGTCGCCGAGGCCAACTCCCGCCAGGCCGCCGAACAGGCCCGCCTCAAGGCCGAGGAAGAGATCGCGGTCGCCCAGCGCACCCTGTACCTGCGCCAGGCCGAGATCAAGGCCGAGACCGACGCGGCCACCGCCCAGGCGAACGCCGCAGGTCCGCTGGCCGACGCCGACCGCCAGCAGCAGATCCTCGCCGAGCAGGAGAAGGTCGCCGAGCGACAGGCAGCTCTGACCGACCGCCAGCTCGACACCCAGGTCCGCAAGCCCGCCGACGCCCGCCGCTACCAGGCGGAACAGGAGGCGGAGGCCCTGCGGGTGGCCCGGGTCAAGCAGGCCGAAGCCGAGCGGCTGGCCGCCATCGCCGCCGCACAGGCCGAAGCCGAGCGCGCCCGGCTCATCGGTGAGGGAGAGAAGCAGCGCCGCTCCGCGCTCGCCGAGGCCGAGGCCATCGAGGGCGTCAAGCGCGGCGAGGCCGAACTCGCCCGCCGCGGCGCCATCGCGAACGCCGTGCGCCTGGAAGGCGACGCGGAAGCCGCCGCCATCGCGGCCAAGGGCGCGGCCGAGGCGCAAGCGATGCAGAAGAAGGCCGATGCCTTCGCCAACTACGGCGACGCCGCCATGGTCCAGATGCTGGTCGACGTCCTCCCCCAGGTTGTCGCCAAGGCCGCCGAACCGCTCGCCGCCATCGACAAGCTGACCGTCATCTCCACCGACGGCGCCAGCAAGCTCACTCGCACCGTCTCCGACAACGTGGCCCAGGGCATGGAACTTCTGGGCTCCACCACCGGTGTCGACTTCACCCAGCTCCTCAAGAGCCTCACCGCATCGACGACGCAGTCGAACCCCGTCCCGGTCTCGTCCGACGGGAAGATCAGCATCACCGACTGACCACGGGAAGCAGTGCAGGTCACGGCATCGAGGTCTCGCCCTGAGGCGAGACCTCGATGCCGTTTGAATGTGCCGGGGCCGCCCGCGGACCGCATGGCCACGTAAGCAGACGTGCGACGACCAGCGCGCCTCAAGACCCCGGAGGGACGCGAGCCCGGGTGCGAGGGGGCCACGTACATCTCAGCCACGCGCTGATCTCACCCAGGGCAACCAACAGTGCGGCGCTAGCGGTGCAGGCAAGCAGAGAGGCGGGCTGGTGGCGTACATGCCCGCCACACCACAGCACCAGGCTCAGCAAGACCCACCACACAGCGATGGATCCACCCTCACGGAAGCAGGAGCGGCACTCCAACAGACTTCCCCTTTCAGATGCGGACGGCCGCCCCTGGTAAGGGCGAAGAAGCACGGAGACGGGGCTTACACGTCCAAGGTGACGAAGAGGTTTGTAGCCGACTCGCGCGTGCTCCCACCTGACGAATCTCTATCCGCGTTCGCACTGACCGGCCTCGGCGGCGGCCATCGCCAGCCCGTTGATCAGGAAGGGAAGACCCGTGGCCCCAGCGATCGTCGGCGACGCGCACGGTCCGTCACCAGCCCTTCGCTTCGGACGCGCGGCGCGCCACACCGGCGGCACGCACGATCAGGACCGTCGTCGCCGCGACGAAGGCCAAGCCAGCAAGGCTGCAGGCGCTCACCACGGCCGGCGACGCGTTGGCCATGCGGGAGACCGCGTTGAGTGGAGCCAGCGCATAGACGCACAGCAGCGCCCACGCGTACAGACGCACGGCTGCCCGGGCGGTCAGCCGTAGCGCCGTCCAGCCGGCGAGCATCCCGACCGCCAGCGGCACAAGGAGCACCGTCGCCGCAGCCAGGGCGAGAGCGCGGTAGAGCGGGTTGCCGTACATCGCGGCCTCTCTGCTGAAAGCATCCAGGATAGAGCTCCGAAACCGGCCATATCATGCCGGACCCCGGCAGCCACACTGACTCCCCCAGAGCTCGGGGGCCGCCACCGGGACCACTGCCGAGGGCCCTTCGACAGCGGTTATCCCACGTCCCATTCCTCGGTCTACCGTCATAGTTCCTTGGCGGGCCAGTCGAATAGACGGGCGCCGATGACGGCGGTCTGAAGCGTGTAGCGGTGGGCCGGGTCGGCAGGGTTGGCGCCCGTGAACTGCTGGATACGCTCCAAGCGGTAGGTGAGGGCCCGCACACTCAGACTCAGCCGCCGCGCGGCCTCGGTCGCGTTGCACCCCGAGTCGAAGTACGCGCTCAGAGTCTCCAGCATCGGGCCCGCTCCACCCCGCGCCTGCGTCAAGGGCCCGAGCGTGCTCAACACCAGATCAGCCATAGCCTGCCGGTCCCTCGTCAAAACCGGGTACACGAGCAGATCGGCGGAGCGGAGCACCGGGTCCTCAAGGTTCATGCGGACGGCAAGCTCCAATGCGTTGAGAGCCTCCTCGTAGGAGTGGACGACCCCACCCGCGCCTGCGTGGGGCCGGCCGATCGCCACCCGGCCCCCGTCTGTGCCGGCGTGCGCCTGCTTGGCGAAGTACATGAGCACATCGTCCTGGTCGGCCGGCGCCACACAGATCAAGCGTCCGTCCTTGGTGGTCAGCAAGATCCGCCGGTGCCCGAACCGTCCCAGCAGCGCCCGCTCCACACGCTGGACCGCCGGGTGGATGTCGTCATACACCTGCGGTCCTTCAGCGACCGCGACCGCGTGCGTATGAGAAAGCAACAGCCCGAACCGTTCCGCCCGTTCGGCGAGGTGTCCCGGGTCGCTGCGGCCGTACAGGAGATCGTCAATGAACTCCCTGCGGGCCGCCTCTTCATTCCGTACGGCGACGAGCCGCGCCCGCTCATGCCCTTCGGCGAGCGCGTCCACCGCCTGCTCGACGGCGGACAGCACATGATCGAGAGCCGCGCGGGGCAAATGCGAACAGGCAGCGCGCGTGAACGACAGATACGCATGGACCAAGTCCCGCAGGCCACACCCCGCTTCAGCAGCCCGCTCCCCGACGGCCCGACGCGACTCCAGCTCACCCCGGGTAAGTCGGCGCCCGTTGACTCCCACCTCTGTCAGGATGCGTGCGTAACCCTCGAGATAGTCCTCCGGAACGTTCCTGCCTGCCACACGATCTCCTGGACGCTGACGCGGCGCCCTATCCGGCGCACGGGTGTCAAGGGTGGCAGACGGCAACACCAGGCCTGCACCCAGTCGGAGGATCATCATCGGCACCGCTGGCAACCCCGCCCACCCCGGCTGCCCCGTAACCAGCCGACCGTACGGGCGCCCTTCCGTGAACGGCGGTCCGCATCACCGGGCTCGCGGGTGTTACAGGTGCCGCCGCCACTGTCAGCTCTCGCTCCCGTCCAAGGGCGCGCAGGCCATCTTGTCCTTCTGCGCTTCCGCGCGCGCCGTCTTCTCTGGGGCCTGCTGGTTACAACGGCCGAGGACGTGGCCCGGCTGTTTCCGTTCATCACGGCCTACTCATCCGAGTCCCGGGCGCTGAGCTGGGTTAAGAGCCGCCGGTCGACTTCGAGCTTGAGGATTTGATCGGAATACGGTCGGAGGCCGAGGCCAGCTCGCCGGCCGTGCCCCGGGCGGAGGCCTCGGCCGCGTCCGGGCCTTGGCCGACAACGGTGGCCGACATGATGCCGGGTCCGGGGAGAGGGGCGGTCCGCGCTCCGTCGGCGGAGAGCGAAAGGCGCCAGGAACCGTCCTCGCAGGCGTGGAAGTCGAGGCGCCGGGCTGATGCGGCCAGGCACTCGTCGTTGCGACGCAGGTGGACAGGAGCTCGTCGACACCGTCGAGCGCCACCTCCTCCGGAGCAGTCCCGGGAGCGGAGAGCGGTAGGGGAAGAAGGCGCTGTACGCGGTTTTCGCCAACACCGGATCCCGCGAGCGGACATCGAGGACATGCCGCAAACGCGACCGCGGCGGCCCCTGACTGCCCGATACCGCGAACAACGCGTGGCCGGACGGTCCGTAGAACGCAGAGAAGCACTCCTGGGTCAGGATCCCTCGGTACGACCGCTCCTCCGGCGGGCCTGGCCTAGGCAGTGTCTTCAAAGGGGTTTTAGCCAGAGGAACAGGGACGCGATGGTGACGGCTGCCTGATAGGATTCGCGGGTTTTGTCATAGCGAGTGGCGATCGCGCGGAACTGCTTGAGACGGTTGAAGCAGCGCTCGACGACGTTGCGCTTCTTGTAGAGCTGCCTGTCGAAGGCGCACGGCCTGCCTCCGCCGCGGCCTCGACGGGATCGGTTGGCGCGCTGGTCGCGGCGTTCGGGGATGGTGTGGCCGATCCCGCGTTTACGCAGGTAGGCACGTATTTTGCGGGAGCTGTAGCCCTTGTCGGCCAGGACATGGTCAGGGCGGGTCCGAGGCCGGCCGGGCCCGGCCCGGCGGACCTTGATGGTGTCCATGACCTCCTCGAAGTGCGTGCAGTCGGCGGCGTTGCCGCCGGTGAGGACGAAGCCGAGCGGCCGGCCGCGACCGTCGCAGGCGAGGTGGATTTTTGTGGTCAGTCCCCCTCGGGATCGACCGAGGGCGTGATCACATACTTCGTCCCCCTGCCCTGCCCCTTTTTACGGGCGCCGGCGGCATGCTGATGGGCACGCGCGACCGTGGAGTCGACCGACACCAGCCAGTCGATGTCACCGGCCGCGTCCTTCTCCGCCTGGACCGCGGCCAGCATCCGCGTGAACGTCCCGTCCAGCGCCCACCTGCGGAAACGTGTGTACAGAGTCCGCCAAGACCCGTACCGTGCCGGCACATCACGCCACGCCGTACCCGTCCGAAGCTTCCACACGATCCCGTTCAGCACCCGCCGGTCATCCAGCCGAGGCCGCCCCGACGACGACCGCGGCAACAGCCCGGACAACGCTTCCCACTCCAGATCCGACAACTCATGACGACGCACCATGCCCCACATGATCCCCCATCAGAACCATTTGAAGACATGGCCTAGTACGTCAACGCCCCTCTCTACGCACAGTCCCTGCCAGGTGGACCGGAGAGGGATGGAGTCGAGGCATGGATCGTTTGGGCTGACGGCCACGCGCAACGCCTGAGCCCACTCAACGGAACGATCCGCCTGTCGGACATTCCCGAAGCTCGCGCCGCCGACTTGCAGCCGTTCTTGCATGGCTGGAGCGCGTACCGCCCCGGCCAGGCGAGCCCCACGCGTCACAGAACGTATTCAGAGAGGGAAAGCCACCTCGTACGAGTTTCTCGGCTCACCGGCTTGGGCGTACGACACTCGTGAGTTCACGGAGGCCAAGCAGCGCACCTGGTCCCAGTACCGCGGCTACGAGAGGGTCCGCACCCGTCGTGGTGCGGGTTCCGATACCGGCCAGCTGACCGAACAGCGGTACTTCCGCGGCATGCACGGGGACAAACTGACCACCGGCACCCGCACGGCGTCCATCCAGGACACACAGGGCGGTTCCGTACCCGACCTGCCGCACCTTCAGGGACAGCTCCGCGAGAAGATTACCTACGAGTCCGACGGCGGACCCGTCGACTCCAGCACGCTCACCACTGCCTGGGCCGTAAAGACCGCCGAACGCATGCGAACGGGCACTACCCCACTGCAGGCCTGGATGGGCAACCCCGAAACCGTGGTGACCCGCAAGCGGATCAAGGGCGAGACGTGGCGGACCTCCAAGCAGGTGACCTCCTACGACACCTACGGTCTGCCGACCCAGGTCGAGGAGACCACACCCAGCGGCAAGCAGACCTGCTCCACCACCAGCTACGCGCGCAACACCGCTGTGTTCCTGCTGGAATCGGAATCCCGCGAGCTGACGACACTCGGCGCGTGCGGCACCAGCGGGGCCGAGGTGGTCAAGGACACCCGCACCCTCTACGACGGACTCGCCTTCGGCGCGGCGCCCACCAAGGGCCTGGCCACCGAAGTCCAGGAGCAGAATGCCGACGGCACCGGCTACCTGACCATCGACAAGACCGAATACGACATCCACGGCCGGGAAACCGCCTCATGGGACGGTGAAGGCCGCAAGACCACCGTCACCAACACCCCCGCGACCGTGGCTCGCCCCGTCAAGACGGTCACCACCGACCCTCTGGGACACACCGAGACCACCGAATTCGACGGCGTACGAGGCCTGACGGCCAAGAGCACCGACGCCAACGGCAAGTCCTCGACACTGCAGTACGACCCGCTGGGCCGACTGCTGAAGGCTTGGAAGATCGACCGCGATCCAGCCACGCAGACGCCGAACGCGAGCTTTGACTACACCGTGCGCCGCGACGGGCCTGCCGTCGTCACCCACCGCACGCTGAAGGACAACGGCGAGTACGCCGTGTCCTACGAGATCATGGACGGCCTGCTGCGTAAGCGGCAGACGCAGGACGAGGCCGTCGGCGCCGGCCGCATCGTCAGCGACACCTTCTACGACTCCGCAGGTCGCGCGTGGAAGAAAAACGACGGCTACTACAACGACCAGGAGCCCGCAGCCGTCCTCCTCCAGGTAGGCGACAACGAGGTCCCCTCCCAGGTCAGAACGTTCTACGACGGGATGGCCCAGTCCACCCACACAATCACCTACGCACGGGGAACGGAACGGACCCGGACCGCCGTCGAACGCGACGGTGACACCACCACGATCGTGCCCCCCACGGGCGCCACGGTCACCACCCGGTTCGAGGACGCAGAAGGCCGCGTCGCCACGTCACGCGAGTACAGCAAGCTGGACCGCAGCGCATGGCGCGACACCACCTTCGACTACAACGCCCACGACCAGATCTCCAAGATCACCGGTCCTGGGGGCGCCGTCACCGCTTTCGAGTACGACAGCCGCGGCCGCCAGAGCGCGTCCACCGATCCGGACGGCGGCCGCACCGAGCTCACCTACGACGCGACCGACAACGTCATCGCGGTCAAGGACCCCCGGGGCAACATCCTCGTTCCCACCTATGACGCCGCAGGCCGGCAGACATCGGTACGCGAGGGAAGCGCCACCGGTCCCAAGCGCGTCGAATGGACCTACGACACCCTCTACAAGGGACTCCCCACCGCGGCCATCCGCTACGACAACGGGCTCGCCTACCGCGACGAAGTCACCGCGTACGACAACGCCTACCGGCCCCTGACCACCAAAACAACCATCCCCAACGAGGAAACCGGACTCGGCGGCACCTACACCTACACCACCGCCTACACCCCCACCGGCAAACTGCAGTCAACCGACATCCCCGCCCTGGGCGGCCTGGGCGGCCTGGCAGCTGAACGAGTCACCTTCTGGTACAACTCCGACGGCCTTCCCATCTCCATCCGCGGCGCAGCCTCTTACCTCAACGACGTCCAGTACTCCGCCTTCGGCGAGATCCTGCGCACCGATGCCGGCGTCGCAGGGAAAAAGGTCTACGGCACCTACGTCTACGACGAGTTCACCCGCCGCAGAACCCAGTCGATCTTCGATCGCTCGGTAGCACCGGCACGCATCAGCGACACCCAGTACTCCTACGACGAGGCCGGCAACGTCACCAAGGTCAACGACGTCCCGGGCGGCGCCGCTCCGGACACCGGCAAGACCGACACCCAGTGCTTCGTCTACGACCAGCTGCGTCAGATGAGCTCAGCCTGGACCGCCAAGACCAACGACTGCACGACGGGCCCCTCCAAGGACACCGTCGGCGGCACCGACGCCTACTGGCAGTCCTACGAGTTCGACGCCGCGGGCAACCGCACCAAGCTCACCGAACACGACACGGCCGGTGACACCACCAAGGACGTCACCCGCGCGTACACCTATGGAAAGACCGGCGTCGGCGGTCCCAACGCACTGGCCCAGGTGAAGTCCACCGGCCCTCAGGGTGAAGAACTCAGCACATTCGCCTACGACAAGTCCGGCAACACCACCACCCGCCAGGTCAACGGCACCACCCAGACACTGGAGTGGGACGTCGAAGGCCAGCTCCGCAAGGTCACCGAACCGGTCGAAGGAGGCGCTACCAAGACCACCGGATACCTCTACGACGCATCCGGCAGCCGCCTCATCAGCAAGGGTGCCGACGGCTCCAAGACGCTCTACCTGGGCGAGGCGGAACTGACGGTCAAGCCTGACGGCGTCACCAAGACCGCGGAACGCTTCTACGCGCACCCGGACGGCGCCACCACTGTGCGCGCTACCGGCGGCGGCCGCCAGATGATGGTCGCCGACCACCACGGCACCTCCAACACCAGCATCGACATGGCCGGCGCGGACATGCGGGTCACGCGTCGCAAGTCCATGCCGTTCGGGGAGGAGCGGGGCACTCAGCCCTCCACCTGGCCCGGACAACGTGGCTTCGTCGGCGGCACCAAGGACCGCGACACCGGCCTGACCCGGCTCGGCGCCCGCGAGTACGACCCGATCACTGGACGGTTCATCTCCGTCGACCCCATCGTCGACTACAGCCAGTCCGGCACGATGAACCCCTACGCCTACAGCAACAACGCACCAGCCACCTTCTCCGACCCCGACGGCCTCTACTACGGCGGCAAGGGCGGCGGTGGCGGCGGCCCGAGGGGCCACGACCGAGGTGAGAATTGGTACGAGCTGGGTTCCGCACTCCAGCAGTGGCTCCAGCGGAAATGGGAAGAAGCCCAAGAACGCGAACGCCAGCGCCGCATCGCAGAAGCCAGAAGAAAGGCCGAAGAAGCAGCACGCCTCGAACGCGAAAGGCGCGAACGCGAAGAAGCACTACGCCGCGAGCAAGAGCGGATAGCCGCCGAACGCAAAGCCGCCGAGGAACTGGCCGCTGCCCAACGCGCGGCCGCCAAGCAAGCAGCCGCTGAAGCGCGAGCCGCCAAACAAGCAGCGATGCGGGCAGCAGCAGCCCGAAAGCGTATTGAAGCCCAGCGTGCTGCGGCCAAGCGTGAGCAGGCCCAACGGGCTGCAGCCCGCAAGGCCGCCGCCCGCACACGCCCCAGCGCAAAACCTCGCGCAGCGGCAAAACCCCGCCCGCGGCCCTCCCAGGTACAACGCCCCGCCCAACAGGCGAAAGCCACACCAACCACATGCGGGGCACCTAACAGTTTCCTCCCCGGCACCACCGTCCTGATGGCCGACGGGACCGACAAACCCATTTCCCATATCAAGGTCGGCGACAAGGTACTCGCCACCGACCCGAAAACCGGACAAACCTCAGTTCAAACGGCCTCCGCCACGATCACCGGCACAGGCGCGAAGAAGCTGGTCAAGGTGACACTCGCCCGGAAACAGGGGGAGCAGACCCAAGAACAGCTCACCGCCACCGATGGCCACCCCTTCTGGGTTCCCGCCCTGGATGCCTGGATAACCGCAATAGAACTGCAGCCAGGAATGCAGGTACAGACCTCGACCGGAGCCCGTGCCCAGGTTACGGATATCCAACGGTGGCAGCAGCAGGCAACGGTCCATAACCTGACCGTCACCGACGCCCATACGTATTACGTGCTGGCGGGCACCACGCCAATTCTGGTTCACAACGCCAACAAGTGCGTAGCCGTGAATGATGCAGGTCGTTTCGGAGACCTTAATCCGGGTCAAGTGGGCGATGGACTGGAAGCCCATCACATGCCGCAAGATGGTCTTGGACACCTGGCCAGGAACGAGGGCGGGGCCATAGTCATGACGAAGGCAGATCATGCGTTGACGAGGACTTACAAAGCTCGTGGGCGTGCCACGAAGGCAGCCGAGAGCAATTTGCCGTTCCGCACTGTCCTTGCTCGAGACATTTGGGATATGCGTGGAATAGGCCAGCGCCAGTACGGTGACCCACGTTACTTCAATCCAGGAATTCGCAAATTGCTCGCATATTATCGAGGGATAGGGATGGTGTAACATTACAGGGGGCTGCAGCCGGGATAACTTCCTGGGCTGCAGTCCCCGGCAAAGTCGTCAAATCCGATTCCCCCAGCGAGCGCCCTGTATGCGCTCTGCTATAATCGCGACATGTACGATCCCACCATTTTGTTGCATCAGATAAATGAAGACCATGAGATTTCGACTCTCATGGCAAACGTATTCGAATTTGATGTCCGGCGCAAGTCGGGCGGAGAATTCCCTCGACTCACGTCCGACCTTCCGCTTGAAGGAATTGCTGGAGATCTAACGGGTGGCATGTTCTACCTGTGTGGCGCTGCAGAATCCACCCGCCCGGTTCTCTATGCGAGCTCAGAGGGTGATGCTGGGGTTATTGCGACCGACTTGCGCGACGCGCTCGCATTGATAGTTGGGTTTCCATACTGGAGAGACTCTCTAAAATACTCTGCGAGTGGGGAGTTGAGCGCAATGGAATCGGCTACGACTTTTCTCTGTCGCGACACGCTAACGAGCCTTCCCGCGCTAAATATCAAACAGCGCCGGATTGCCGAACTCCTCTGTGTGCCCCTAGAAAGTCCATCGACGTTGGTGCGCCGTCTCCATTCAGCCATTAAGGGCGCGGGGCCAGATTTTTCTTTCACTGATGACACTGGCGAATATGGCAGCCTGTTTGGACTATTCCCGCCTAGCCGCAATCGACTCTGGCAATAGATGGCTTCTTGACGCCGATACTAACCGTCGAGCCTTCACCGATTGATGTCGATGAAGGCTCCGTGTCGTCTGATGGAAAGAGGGGTGGCAACGTCACCCGGCAACGGTCGTTGCCTGTGGGTCCCCAGGATCGTCGGTCGCATCGAGCGCGGGCGAATAGCAGATCAGAGGCCGTCTGGAATGGCCCGGATATCGGTGAACTCCACCTTCAAGCCGCGGGCACGGTGGCCGCCGTCGCAGAAGTAGACCTGCCCCCGAGCACCGGGCGATCACGCCCGTGCGTAGCTCTCCGGA
Organism: Streptomyces sp. G-G2; assembly: GCF_030063135.1. Taxonomy (GTDB): domain Bacteria; phylum Actinomycetota; class Actinomycetes; order Streptomycetales; family Streptomycetaceae; genus Streptomyces. The sequence continues at coordinate 65,869 of NZ_JASISO010000004.1, read as the reverse complement.
AGTAGTCAGCGGCGCGCTCCAGGTCGCGTTCGGACTGGAGCATCAACTCCAGGACGCCGGTGCCGTGATACCCGAGCCCCGTCACATCGCGAGCGAAGCCGGGCACGAGATCGACCGTCGCCGGGTCGGCCTTCAGGTAGACCAGCAGCTTGGCTTTCTTCGGCGGGAGTAGGTATGCGTAGTTCTGCATGCGCCGATAGGCGGTGTAGGTCGGGTTCGAGACCTTCGTAAAGTCCTCACCGAACCCAAGCAGGGCCTCGTCGACCTCTGCGGCCAGCTCCGCCATGGCCCCGGCATCCGCCGCGATCCGCTGTACCTTTGCTGTACCCCGGCTCCGGCTCCCAGACTTCGGCGCCGCCGCACGGCCGACGAAGGAGGCCACTGTCTCAAGGCCGACGTGCTCGCTGCCGAAGTACCGGTAGTGGACCAGGTCGATGGCGTGCCGGTGCTCGCGTACGGCGTAGATGTCGTAGCGGGTGAAGTCGCCGGCCACGCAGATCAGCCGCGGTACGCTCCGCAGCACCTGGGCCACGGCGTGGGCCCCCAGCCGGTCGCGAACCAGGTGCCGGAACACATCCCGGTGGTCGAGTAGCCAGGCCATGTAGAACAGGCCCTGGTTGATCACGCCCGCGTCGGTGCCGCGCTTGTACTCGACGATCATCGGTGCGCCGTTCTCGTCGATGCCCAGCGAATCGATCCTGCCTCCGTGAGACGGTGCTGTACTCGCTCGCCAGGAACCGGACCCCGAACATGGTCTCCATGTGCCCCTCGACGAGGTCCTGCACATCGGCCTCAACCTCAGCCAGCCGCGGCGCCACCTCGGTCACGCCGCTCTTCGTGTTGAACAACTTCAGCCCCGACCCCTCCCCTCAGTAGAGACCTAGTCCCAACACGCAGTCAGACAGATCTATTTCCGGTGCGCAGGATGGCCCAGAGTCCACCCCCGGTCATCACCGTACGTAGTCGGGCCGAGGGTCGTTACGCCAGACCGAGTCTGAGCCTCGTCGAGCATGACGGGCATGGAAAAGCCGCCTGATACACCAGGACTTCACACTGGTGTATCAGGCGGCTTTCTGTACTGACGGCCTGTCAGGAAAAGCGTCGGGCGTGCGTCAAACGTGCGTCACGAGCGTCAAATCTGCGTCAAGATATCGCCCATAACGCCCACCCCGCACATAACGCACACTTCCCTAACCCGCAGGTCAGAGGCCCTTTCCAACGGGTTCAAGGATCGCGACGCACTCGACATGATGGGTCATCGGGATAAGATCCAGCAAAAACATGTGGAAGAAAACCGCAGGTCAGCGGCCTGCGCGGCGCAAATTGGACAGGCTGTCGATGTGCGTTACGCGCAGAGTGGGCGTTATGCGCAGCGCGCTGACGCTTCTCGCCTGCCTGTGTTCCGGGTGAACGGGAGCCCGGCGAGGGCTGCGCACCGACTCCCGCGCGTTGCGTCCCCCAGCACCCATGCCGCCCTGGAAGCGGTCAGGCGCAGAGGGGGCACCCGGGCTCCGCAAGGCGTAAGGAGAACCTTGCCGGCCTGGCTGAGAGTCCTACGCCCGATCCCGGTACTCCGCCGAGACAGCGCACGCCGACTCTCTGCGTGGGGCCTCTGGGCTCCCAGGAGCGCCGTCATCGCAGGGATGCGTAACACGGGGCCTGGTTTTCGGGCATGCTGGTGATCATGAGCAGCAGGTACGCACAGCTTCGGCCGTACACCCTGGCTCGCTCGCGGAGCTGAGCGGGCCGGCGGGCGGCCTCGTGATCCTGCCCCGGCACCTGGACTGGGGCCCGCATTACGAATACGACCTGGCCGACGACGCCGACGTACTGCTGATGTACGAGCGGGTGATCCGCGAGGCGCAGACGCCCGAGGACCTGCACTCCCACCTCGATGCCGACGTGCTGCGGAGCCACCGGCGGGCCCTGTTCCTGCCCGGCCCGGCGAGAGCCGCCTGGGAGTCCCGCTTCCCCGAGCTCGCGAGCTCGCAGGCGGCGGCCGCGTAGTGGAAGATCTGCACCATCGCCTCATCCGCATCGGCCTGGAAGCGCTTGCCGAAGACTTCGGCTACCGGCTCGCGGGCGGATACGCCGTCCAGGCCCATCGTCTCGTCAGCCGCGTCAGTGACGACGTCGGCCTGTTCACCCCGATCGGACGCGCCGAGGGGGAGCTACCGCAGGCGATCGCACGCCTTGTCGAGGCATACCGGACGGCCGGGTACCTGGTCCAGGTCACCCAGCAGGCACAGGTGTACGCGCGCCTGCACGTCACGGATCCCGACTCCGGCTCGCAGTCCAAGGTGGAGCTGGTCGGCGACCTGCTGCACCACCCGCCCGTCGAATCAGACCTCGGCCCGGTCCTCCACCTCGACGACCTCGCCGCGGCCAAGACCGGGGCTCTTTTCGGCCGCGCCGAAGTCCGCGACGCCATCGACGTCAACGCGCTGCTGAAGGCCGGCTACACCCGTGCTCGGCTGCTCGAACTGACCGCACGGAACGAGGCCGAACCCAGTCTCGACGAGTACGTTTCTGCCCTCGCCCGCGTCCAGCACCACACCGACAGACAGTTCGCCGCATACGGCCTCGATGCCCCGGCCGCGGCCGCCACCCGCGAGGAGTTCGCGGCCTGGCACCGCGAACTCGCCGACCGAGCGAGGGCCGAAGCCGCGGGAAACCCCGAGCCGCAGGCCGAGTCGTCCACTGACCAACCCGCCAAACGGGCCGCAAGCCCTCTCCCCGCCCGACCGCCACGTCCCGGCCCGAAACCGAATCACGGACCTACCCGGAGGTAGCAGTCGAGGCCACGGCCCTCACACCCGTTGCGGCACCAGGGTGCGCCGGAGGGTTTCTCCAGGCCGGAGACGGACGCGGGGCTCACGATGATCCGGTCCTGGGGTAGGTCCCTGATCCAGGAGTCGTAGCCGCCAACGCGGGCGCTGAAGCAGAGGACGGTGCCGACGTGTGCCTGGTCGGACTTCGGGCCGGGTGCGGCGGGGCCGCCGACGACGATGGCGGGGGCGCTGATCCGGTCGGTCCAGCGGGCGCGCCGCTGCGCGTAAGGAACTGGGCGTTGTCGGGCTGGCCGGCCGCGTGGTGCAGCACCGCCAATTCCTCGATCAGCACCAGTACCCCACGCCCGTCGAGCGGCAAGGTGACGTCTTCGGCGCCCAGGTACGCCAACGCCCGGCCCGTGCCTCGAAGCAGCGGCCGACCAGGATGAACGCGGTCAGCGCCGCGGCCGCCTCCAGATACGCCTCGACCGACTTGCCATGCCCGCCCGAGCGGGGGAGCAGAGAGGGACCTCGATCCGCATCCCGGGCTCGCCCCGCACCGTCGAGGAAGATCGCGTACACGCTGGCGACCCAGGCCCGCCAGCACACCCAGCAACACCAGTGTGCGGGGCGCAAGCGCGGCTCTACGCCGCCGGACCCCGAACTTCACTGCGTGTGAGTGGTCACGGGTCCAGCATCAGGAGGAACGGCCGAGGTCCCAGACTCGGAAGCCCTCGATGGCCGTGGGAAGGGTGGGGTAGATGCGGTCCTCGCCGACCGTATCTGCCGTCAGGCCGTAGCCGTAGAGCGGAGCGCGTAGGTCCTGTTTGCGGAGGAACCGATAGCCACCCCGCCGTCACCGTCCAGCCCGCCGCCACATCCCCAGGCCGACCGGCACATCAAGCGGTTCCCGGCCCACGGCAGTTCCTGCCGCTCCGTTGCTCCACGAGCCGACCGATCAGCACGTGTCCGGTGTTGGGCAGAATAGTCAACCTGCCGAATATCGATATCGCACAATGCGCAACAGTCACGACGGTGACACCGGAACGACCCGTGTCAGTGCAGGGCCCCGTCTGTCTGGTTGGACGCACGACGGAAACGGACCGGGGCCTGGAAGCGGGCCTTGCGGGCGGCGCGGCGGAAGCCGGTGAGGACGGCCGGGGCGGCCAGCAGGACGCAGACCAGGTTGGTGACGGCCCGGCCGATGTCCCAGCCGAGGGAGGTTGCGAGGTCGGAGGCGAGGTAGCGCTGGAACTGCTCGGTGAAGGGCAGGTCGGGCAGGTAGGCGATGGAGCTGTTCGGGTCGAGGGAGAAGGGCCAGAAGGAGAGGTTGAGGAGGAAGCCGAAGAGGTAGCCGGACAGGGATCCGTAGAGGGCGAGCATCAGGATCTCGCGGCGGCCGGTGGCCTTGGGCAGAAGTCCGGCGAGCATGCCGACGAAGGGGCCGCCGCGAGGGCGGCGAGGCCTCCAATGCGGGCGGCGATCCGCACGTCGAGGCCACCATTGCGCGCGTAGGTGACGGAGGCAGCCGTGGTGCCGACGATGGAGACGGCCTTGGCGGTGCCTAGCGCATAGGCGGGGGCTGCCCGGGGAAGCCAATGAGCGGCGCCGGAAGCAGCACCACCCCGCCGCCGCCGACCACCGCGTCCACCCAGCCGGCCATGGCCGCGGCGAGACAGAGGGTCAGCAGGGTGGACAGGTCTGCGTGGAAGAACTCGAGCAAAGCGGGCCCCTGGGCTGATATGTCCTCGCCTGGCGAGACTGGCTGATGATCGTAGTGGCGGGCCCGCCGCCCTCGACAGTGACTTTGACGGGGACGTGGACGTGGACGAAGGAGGGGAGCGGCCCGGATCAGCGGTAGTGGACTTCGGTGTTCCGCTTGCGGTACTGGTCTCGGTGGAATACCTCGAAGGCCACTGCGGGACGCCCGCCGAACTTCTCACCGGCCGCCGCGAAGTTCCGTTCCAGGAATCCTTGGACGTACGCCCTGGGGTCCTCGTCGGTGAGCGCCTCCAAGTAGGTGGCATGTGCGAGTACGGCCTGCACGCCGCGCTCTGTAGCCCAGGTGACGTCGACCGCGTGGGTCGGGTACGGCGAGTTGGCCACCGCCTGCCAGCGCACGCCCTCCCATGGCGACAGGCCCTCCTCGGGAAAGAGGAAACGGTTCGCGGCGTCAGCGGCGGAGTCGAGTGCCGCACGGCCGACGTTGCGGTGGTCCGGGGTGTTCCAAGAGACACCGCGCCAGTGGTCATGGTGGTTGAGCGTCAAAATGAGCTCCGGGCGATGCCGCCGGACGGCGTGGGCCAGGTCCCTGCGCAACTCAAATCCGTATTCGATCAGCCCGTCCGTGTGGTCGAGGAACTCCACCTTTGTCACGCCGACCACGGCCGCGCTGGCCCGTTGCTCCCGTTCCCTGATCACCTTGGCCTGCTCGGGATCCATGCTGTCGATGCCGGCCTCTCCCCGGCTGGCCATCAGGTACACGACTTCCTTGCCCTGGTCGATCCATGTGGCGACGGCCGATGCTGCGGCGTATTCCACGTCGTCGGGGTGAGCGACGATGGCCAGAGCACGCGTCCAGTCCGTCGGCATTTCCTTGAGCTGTTCCGTCATTGTCATTCCTTGTCCAGGGTGGAGAGGGGATCCGGTCTCCGGGGAGACGGCTGGCGGAGAAATAGGCGAAGGCCGTCGCCTCGGCGCCATGGGCGTCGGCGGGCTCTGTCAGGCGTGCGGCGGTTCCGGTTCTGCCCGGGGGTGCCCGCTGTCCAGCAGTGTGCCGATCCGCGCCAGCCCCTCTTTCAGTACGTCCTCCTCGCGGGCGAAGGTGATCCGCAGACCGCGTTCGGCGCCGAACACCTCAGCAGGCATCAGCAGCACCCGGGTCTGATCCAGTACCCGTCGGCACAAGGACAGCGAGGATTCCGCGCCGGACAGCGCCAGCCAGGCGAAGGGAGTGCCGTGCGGAGTCCGCAGGGCCACCGCGTCGGCGTGCCGGGCCGCCCAGTCGCTCAGCATCTGGCCGCCGACCGAGGTCAGCCGCCGGTAGCGGTCTAGGTAGTGGTCGCGCCGTTCCAGAACCTGTGCAGCCAGCCACTCGGTTAGTACGGAGTTGGAGATGGTGGTGTAGTGCTTGTGGTCCATGGCAGCACGCACCACGTCGGCCGGGCCGCACATCCACCCCGTCCGCAGCCCGGGGAATCCGTACACCTTGGAGATGCTGGAGACGGAGACCGCCCGCTCGTAGCGCCTGAGCAGAGAGTCGGCGGGCAAGTCGGCGACGTACTCCTCATCAAGCAGCAGGTAGCAGCCGTGCCTCCGTGCGGCCCGCACCAGGAAGTCGACCTCATAGTCGGTGAAGCGTATTCCTGTTGGATTGCAGGGGGAGTTGAGTACGACGGCCTTGGTGCTCGGGCCGATCAGCCTGGCTGCCAGTGCCACGTCGGGCCGACCCTCGGGGGTGGTGCCGATGAGGTCGGCCCGGCTCCCCATGCGAGCCGGTGCCTCCCAGGCTTGCTGCCAGCCGGGGGCGAAGACCACGACATGGTCGCCGGGGCGCAGCAGTACGCTGTACAGGAGGTAGAGCGCCTCCTGTGCGCCGTGGGTGATGCCGACCTCATCCGGGGTACGGCTGTAGAGGCCCGCCACGAGTTCGCGGAGCCGGTCGCTGCCCCGGTCGGTCCCGTAGTCCAGCACCAGGTCGGCGGGGAAGGGCAGGTCGGCGACCGTGCCGCAGTCCACGTTGCTGTCGCCGAGGTCGATGTCGTACCGGCCTCGCGCGTCCTGGAAGACCCAGCGGCGCATCGGATACCCGGCGCCCGGGCCCGGGGCCGTCACGTGGACGACCGGCTGGCGAACCGCTGCCCGATCCGCTGCGCCCAATGGCCCCGCAGTACGGGGCGGACCTCGCCGCTGAGCGCGATGCGCCCGTCGTCGTCGATCTCCACGGTGACCCGGCCGCCGGGCATGTGGACCGTCGTCCGGGTTCCGGTGAGTCCGCGGGCATGGGCGGCGAAGGCCGCCGTGCAGGCGCTGCTGCCGGAGGAGAGCGTGTAGCCGGCCCCGCGTTCGTAGATCTCGATCCGGATGTTCTCCCGGTCGATGACGTTCAGCAGTTCGACGTTGACCCGTTGGGTGAACAGCTCGTGGTCGCGTACGGCGGGACCGATCCGGCGGGCGAGTTCCTCACTGGCAGGTTCGTCGTCCAGGAATACGACGCAGTGCGGGTTTCCGAGCTGTACGCAGGTCACGCTCAGGCCGCTACCGGCGGCGTGGAGCGGCTCGCGCAGCATCGGGCGGGCGGGACCTGCCGCTCCGACGGCTCGGCTGTCCGTCGTGGCGGGACCGAGATCGATACGCACCATCCCCGCGCGACCGTCGAGGATGCGCACGGCCGAGGGGCCTGCGAGTGAGTGCAGGGTGAACGCGTCCGTGATGGCGTGACCGGCCTCGCGGAGGTACCGGGCGAAGATGCGCAGACCGTTGCCGCTCTTCTCACACTCGGTGCCGTCCGGATTGAAGATCCGCAGCCGGAAGCCGTTGTCGGCGGACAGTGGTCCGTACAGCAGGCCGTCGGCGCCGAGGCCGAAGTGCCGGTCGCAGGCGAGCCGGACGTTTTCCGGGGTGGGATCGAAGGCTGTGTGCCGCGGGTCGATGACGATGTAGTCGTTGCCCAGGGCCTCGTACTTCGCGAAGTCGACGGCCGGAGCGGTGTCCTGGGACATGATGGCGATCCCTCAGACCGTGACAGAAGTCGTTGTCGGCTTCGCAGACGCAGAGCTGCGCTTCAGGAGTGCGTCGAGGTAGTCCTGCGAGGTGTTGAGCCGCATCATGGCGCCCAGAGCGATCTCCCTGCCGATCCGCGGATCGGCGTCCACCAGCGGGCCGACGACGTTCTTGAACCATCCTGCAGCATGGCCCGCGTCTACCCCGATGTGCAGTTCGTGGTAGACGATGCCGACCTCGTCCAGGTCGTGGCGCCGCCAGGCGTCGACCACGCAGCGGAAGCGGCGCGGAGCCAGGTATTCGGTGACGCCGAAGTAGCCGACGGCCTTGTAGTAGTGCCTGCGGGAGAGCGCGAGGCAGGCCGAGATATTGCCGGAGACCCCGGCCTCCAGCAGGAAGGTGGCACGGACGAAATCCGGATCGGCCCCGATCGCGGCCAGTGCCTCGCCGAACAGCTTCGTATGCACCTGTGCCGGGTCGCCGTTGCCCATCTCGTCCCAGTAATTGGCGGCGATCTCCAGCTTCTCGCCGCCGTGCCGACCGATCTGCATGAGGGCGAGGATGTCGTCGAAACGCGGGTCGAGGTTGGTCTCCTGGGCGAGCAGCAGGCGCAGGTCCTCACGGCTGCCGTGCTTGGCCAGGTGCTGGTGGTAGAAGGGGTGCCAGCCGGCCGGGTGCTCGCCCACCATTTTCTTGAGCCAGCGGACATATTCGGTGCCCGAGGTGGGATGGCCGGTCACGCTCGACTCGGATATCCGCGACAGTTCACGGCCCAGGACGGCCCGCTCCAACAGCGCCGCCACGTCCCGGAGGATCGGCTGCCGCTCGTGGTCCGCGTCGGTCACGCGGGCGCCGGAGAAGTCTCGTTCGTAGACCAGGGCCAGCGCCGCGTGGAGCTCGGCCAGCGCGGACCGCTCACCGTCCTTGTACGCGCGGACGGCCAAGGACCGGCAGATCCCGGCGAGTTCGCCTCGGAACGAGTAGTTCTCGGACAGCAGGGTCAGCTCGTCGGCTGTGCCCTTGTCCAGTGCCCTCAGCGTGGCGAGCAGACCGGTGGAGAGCAGGTTGTTCCAGTTCGTACACATGCAACGGTATACCGTTTCTCTTCTATCGGACTTCGGCGTCGGCGAGCGCGGCCGCGTCGTGTTCGGCGCCGTACCACTTCTCGCTCCAGCGCGAGAAGGCGACGATGAAGATGTCGCGATGGCCGGGCTCGTCGGCTGCGGCCACGACGTCCGTGACGTCATGCGCGAGCTGCTTGTCATCGAGGAGTACGGCCTGGCCGCCTTGCAGGGTGCCGGTCCAGAACGGCTGCTCGGCGTCCGGCCGCCACAGACGGGTCTCGCCGCCGCCCACCCGCTCGCGGCGCAGCACACCGATCATGACGAACTCGTGCCCGTCGTGATGGACCCCTTCAGGGGTGAGCGGGCCGGGCCGACCGGGCCCGGCGCAGGTGCGGTTCTGGTGCAGGTTGATCTGCCAGTCCTCGCCGCGATCGAGCCCGAACGCCTCGACTCCGATGGCGATGAGCGGGGTGAAGTCGACTGCTACCGGCAGATAGGAGCGGCGCATCCCGCCGCCGACTGCGTTGAACTTCTTGTACGCGGTGTAGTCCCGGTGCGGCAGCAGCGCGAAGTTCCAGCTTTCGCCCTCGGTCGGCGACAGCCGGTACTGGGAGAACTTCTTGTAACGCGTGCCGTGTCCCATATGTTCGTCGACTGGCAGATCGTCGTAGCTCGCCAGCAGCTCGGCCGGCGCTTCGGGTAGGTCGATCAGGGAGAATCCGGAAGGTCCCAATGGCATGGCGGTGTCCTCATTCTTGATCGGTCTCTCCAGATCAACTGGTGGAGGGGCGCTGGACCGTCTCGGGCGGCGGACATTTCTGCTGCCGGTTTCTTCACACTGTCCGGCTGCGCCAGCGACGGGAATCGAGCACTGGCCGGGCTTCAGCACTGCAGCGCTTCCGAGGCGCCGACTTTCCGGTGGCGGAACGGTCGAGCCCGGTCGGGAATTCGAATGAGTGAATCCCCGTCACATATTTCCGGACGATCGGTCCGCTCATTACCTGCGATTCCCGCGATATCGCGAGCGCAGCACAGTGCCGTTCACACATGGTGGCAGAAGCGACGCCGAGGACCGCGATGGCTGCAGTGCTTCATGCTGGATAGATTCTGTATAGACCCCGTTCGGAACGAACGCCGAGTGGCAGTCAACTGCCGATGATCAATCGATGTCAAGGCCGTTGCTTGAAATGTCGTCAATGGGTACCAGGTGCGGGTTCCTTGGGCGCAGCCGTTGCCCACCGTTGTCAAACCATCGGACAACGGGCAACACCTTGCATACGGGTGATGGCCTGGCGGAGGCTGATCACAGGGACCAGGCAGGCAGCTGGACCGCTGGGACCGACGGATCGGCCTCCTGCTCGGAGCACCTGTCGGCGCGCCGGGCGGAGAGGCTCGACGGTAAATGGTCGCCCGAAAGGGCAAGGCATTTACCTGGGAGGCCCTGTTTGCGCCCTTGGCAAGATGGTCCAATTGTTTGGGAACGACCAGTTGGCCGGCATGGCCGACAAATCGAGGTCGATCCACTGCAGAATGCCTTCCGCACATCCCCGGGCAATGTTTGATCCAGGGGAGGTTGACGGGCGGATTACGAACGTGTGAACATGATCCACATCGGTGGTCAACGCCCGGGAGGGCGGAGAACAAAAAGCTTTCATGGCACCAGCACTCTTGCGGAGTGCCGCCATGAGGTTGCCGATTGCTTTCACTGTTGCTTCTATAGTTCCGGGGGGTGCCATGAGTCGTACGTTTCCTCTCACCGAGGGGCAGTACAACCATTGGTCCGGCCTTCGGAAGAATCCGGGCAGCCGGAATCCGGTGTACATTCAGCACCGCATTTCCGGTGAGCTGGACGTCACGCGGTTCATCACTGCCCTCAAGGGCTGCGTGACGGATCATGAGGCGCTTCGCCTGGGCATCGCCACAACGGCCGACGGTGAACCTGTGCAATGGGTCGGAGAAGTCCCCGAGGGGACGGATCTGATTGATTGCCGGCAGGTGGAGAGCAAGAACGAGGAGCAGTTCGGCCGCTATGCACGTAATGTGCTCATGGCGGATCTGCGGAAAGACTGGCAGCTGGCGGAGGAGCTTCCATTCCGATTCCGCCTGCTCAGGTACTCCGAGTCGGTTCACGCGCTCCTTGCCACCTTCTCCCACTTGGCGGTCGACGGTACGGGCCGGGCGTTGTTCGTCCGTGACCTGTGGCGGCGCTATCGGGAGCTGGAAGCCGGGAACGAGCCGGTCGTGGGCGTGCCCGTCAGATTTGAATCCGTCGTCCAGGAACGCCTGAGGGCTGCCCGGGAGCGTTCGGACTCATCCCGTGACAGCTTCTGGGAGTCGCGGGCGGCCACTGCGCCGCCCACCTTCCAGGCGATCGAGCGGATGGGGTCGCGCGATGGCGGTCAATCCTGCGTGGTCAAGAGGTCGAACTGGCGGGAAGCCGATTTGGCGGCCCTCCGAGATCGCTCACGGGCAGCCGGAGTGACGGAGTTCCAATGGATTCTTGCCGCGTTCGCGGCCGCCCTGTTCGAGTTCACCGACCAGGACCTGGTGAAAATCAGCATCCCGGTGGACACCCGCCGGTGGGCTGAGCGCGGCGTTGTCGGGATGTTCATGGTGCCGCTGCCAGTGGTCCTGGAACGCCCGACCGAGCCAGGTGACCTGGTGCGCCAGGTCAAACGGGAGCTGTTGGCCGTGGTCGCGCACCGGGACCTGTCGGTCGAGGCGTTCACCGCGATCCGCCGGATCTCCCGTGAGCGCTGGGGCGCCCACCGAGCCTGCGGAATCTCGATCAACCATCTCGGCGGCCGGCAGATCGAAGAGGAGCTGCTGACGCCTTCGGTGGTGGTGCAGACCGGGCCGTACTGGCCCGATTTCGCCCATGAAACCGATGGCGTGAGCCTTCAGGTGCGCTGCGATCAGGATGAGACGGCTCTGCGCCTCGTCTTCCTTGAATCGGTATTCTCGGACGCCGGCTCGAAAGAATTCCTGGATATTCTTCGGGCCAGGACACATGATGTGGATGTCTTCCGGTCGAAAAGGCAGGAAGAAAGCCACTCGACATCATGTGAAGATGACCGTAGAGTGGAATCACTGAAGGATTATTCGGGTCGTTCAGTAATCTCCTTCGATATCGCTGAAATCGCCGCCGGGCTGGCTGGAATGCCCGGAGTGGCGGCGGCGGATGTCGAAGTCGGAAATCATCGCGACGGCGGTACGGCATTGCGCGCGACAGTGCGCGCGGCCGTCGGTACCGATATCGATGATCTCCGTGCCAGGCTGCGTGCAGCCGAACCGGATACGCCGGACCTCGTCATCCCTGGGGATGTCGTTGTGGTCTGCGGTCCCACATAGACGTCCGTCGGCCGGATGCCGTCCCGCTCCTTGAGTCGGGATGTGTCGAAAGCCGACGGCGACATCACAAGAATCACTTGAGGAAAGGAGGTGTTTTTCATGGAGAAGATCAACTTCAACAACGTCGACATCTGCGAGCTGTCGGATGCTGACCTCGACGACATCCTCGGTGGCGTGGGCGCTGTGCCCGCCGGCGCGAAGGTGAGCTGAATTCAGCCCTGATGGATCGACGGGGACGGCGCCCTCAGGGGCGCACCATCCATAGATCGAGTGGGAGCCAGCCGACGGCTCATAGCCCGTCGGCTGGCTCCCGATTTGCATTTTGCACAAACACGCACGTGATCGATTCGGCGGCGCGCCGGTGGCCCCACCGGCAACGCATGGGGAATGGTACGGATGAGCGGATCGGACGAGCGACAGCTCCCGCGAGACGGTTTCGCGGAACGGGACCGACGGTTCCGTCGCGAAGCTTTGGAGAAGCGGTCGACCTCGCAGGAGTTCGGTCCGCTGATCGCCACCCGCGCTCGGATCCGTCCCGAACAGCAGGTACAGAGCGACGGTTCCGAACGGCGTTCCGCATCCCGGACGTCGCGTCACGCGAACCGGCGGGTCCCGGTCCGGATCCAGTCGCAGATGACGGACTGCGGCGTGGCGTGCCTGTCCATGGTGCTCGCCTTCCACGGCGTCGAGATCGGGGTCGAGCAGCTGCGGCAGGAGACCTCCACCGGCCGGGACGGAGTCTCGGCGCGGACCCTGCTGGAGACGGCCCGGCGCCACGGCCTGTCCGGGCGCGGTGTGCGTGCCACGATCGACGGCCTCGCCGACCTGCCGCCCGCCAGCATCCTGTTCTGGAACTTCAATCACTTCGTCGTGCTGGAGCGGGTCTCGCACGGCTGGGTCTACATCATCGATCCCTCGTTCGGACGCCGCCGGGTGGACCTCGAGACCGCGGCGAAGGCCTTCACCGGTGTCGTGCTGGAGTTCCAGGCGCCGCTGGTCCAGGACCGTCCGACGGACACGACCTCGGACCTCCAGAAGCCGAAGAGCCCGTGGAGCTACCTGCGCCACTTCCTCCCCCGGACGGCGAACTGGGGCGCGCTGACCGCGACGTCGCTGGCCTTGCTGGCGTTCAACTTCATCGTCCCGCTCGCTTCCGCATACCTGGTGAGTCACGCGAAGGTCGGCGGATCACTGGGCGGGCTGCCGTTTGCGGCCGCGGGCGCGGCCGTGCTGGTGGTCGTCTTCTTCGGGCTCCAGGCCGCACGAGGGCTGGCGATCCAGTCGTTGCAGGTGCTGGCCGACAAGCAGGTGACACTCGGCATCCTCCAGCACCTGCTGTCGCTGCCCTACGACTACTTCGTCACCCGCAACAGCGGGGACCTGGCGATGCGCGTGCGGACCACCAACGTCACCCGCCAGGTCCTGACGAACACGACGTTGTCAGCCGCCTTCGACGGCGTGCTGGTCCTCGGCTACACCGTTCTGCTGCCGCTGGTCGATCCCGAACTGGCGTTGCTGGTCTTCGTACTGGCAGTCCTTCAGATCACCGTCCTGGTGACGTCCTGGCGGCGACAGCGGTACCTCTCGGTGGACGCTCTGGAGAGCCAGGCACACGCCGAGGGCGAGCTGATCGAACTGCTGGACGGGGTCGCCACCCTCAAGGCCGCCGGCCTGGACCAGCTGGCCGGCGAGCGCTGGTCGAACGTGCTGGCCGACGAGATCAACGCCCGCAGCCGCTCCCGCCGGTGGGCAGTGCTGAGCGGGGCGCTGAGCATGAGCATCCAGTTCGTCGCCCCGGTCCTCGTGCTCCTGGTCGGCGCAGTGCGCGTATCGCAGGGTTCGGCCTCGCTGGGCACCGTGGTCGGGTTCGCCTCGCTGTCCATGGGCATGCTGGTGCCGCTGACGAACATCGTCCAGAACGGTCTTCAGGTGGCCGGCCTGTACGCGCCGCTGGCACGGCTGAGCGACATCCTGGACGCCGCGCCGGAACACTCCCCGCAGGACGTCCTGGTGACCGGGGACGGCAGCGGCGCGGTCGAGTTCGAGGCCGTCGGATTCGGCTACCCCGGCGGTGCGCGGCCGGTGCTGAAGAACGTGGACCTCGCCATCGCCCCCGGATCCTTCACCGTGGTGCTCGGCCGGACCGGCTCGGGCAAGTCGACGCTGGCCGCGATGGCCGCCGGACTCTACCTCGCGACCGAGGGCAGCGTCCGGCTGAACGGCGTCTCCATGGAACAGCTCGACCGGCCGGTGCTCCGGCGTTCCATCTCCTTCGTCAACCAGGACACGCGGCTGTTCGCCGGTTCCATCCGCGACAACATCGCCATAGGCAAGGCGGACATGACCGACGAGCAGATCAAGGAATCGGCCGTCAGCGCCTGCATCCACGAAGAGGTCATGGCGATGCCGATGGGCTACGAGACCATGGTCGGGCCGAACGGCGCGGGTATCTCGGGCGGCCAGCGGCAACGCGTCGCGCTCGCGCGCGCCTTGGTCCGGGGGCCGGAGCTGCTGATTCTGGACGAGGCCACGAGCGCCGTAGATCGAGAAACCGAGGAAAAGATCTTCGCGAATCTTTCGGGGGGCGGGCGCACTCTGATCGCCGTGGCGCACCGTCTGTCGGCTGCGCGGGACGCGGACCTCATCGTGGTCGTCGAGAACGGCGAAGCCACCAGCTATCGGTCGGCCGAGGATCTGTCGGCGGGCCCCGCTGCACATCGGAGGCTGTTCGATGTCTGATCCGAAGAACATGAGCGCCGCAGCCGGCGGCTCCGAGCCGACGGGGCACGCCATCCTCCGCGCCTTGGAGAACGCGGCCGGGCTGCGTCCCCAGGGCTGGGCGGTGCGCGATCCGTCCCACGCCCTGACGTACCCCGAACTGCTGGAGTCGGTGCACGCCGACGCCGCCGGGTTGCGGGCCGCCGGAGTGCGGCGCGGCGACCTGGCGATGGTCGAGTCGACGCACGACACGGCCTATCTCACCGCCTACTTCTCCGCGCTGTCGATCGGTGTCAACGTGATGCCCTACGACCCGGCCATGGGCCCGGCGGAGATCGACCGGGAGATGGCCCGCCACGGAGTCGGCGTCCGGCTTGTCCCGCACGTCGCGGGCACCGAGGTGGTGCGTCAGCAGTCCGACTCCGGGGCTGCGCAATCGCCGTCGTTGTGCGCGGAACTCGCGTCCGGCGGCCTGGTCCTGCTCTCCACGAGCGGAACCGGTGGACTGCCGAAGCGCGCGGTGCACAGTCCCGACCGTCTGGTGCTGAACGCGGCCGCGCACGCGTCGTCGGTCGGTCTCAACCAGGACGACACCACTCTTCTCATCCTCTCGCCGGCGTTCGGCTACTGTCACACCAGCCAGATCCTCGCCCATCTGCTGGTGGGCGGGCGCCTGGTCTTCCCGCCCCGGCCCGCGATGCCGTTCGACCTGGTCTCCGCGATGCGGACCGGGGATTGCACGAACACGACGATGGTCCCGCAGCTGATGGGCGACGTGCTGATTCGAACCCTCGCCGACGTGCCCACGATGCGCCAGGTGGCGCTGGGCGGTTCGGCCGTCACCCCGGAGTTCCTGCAGCGGGTGACCGCCGGCCTGCCGGACGTGGAGATACTCCAGACCTGGGGCATGACCGAGTGCGGACCGCGGCTCACGACGTGGCGGAGCTCTCGCGACCCGCTGACCCAGGGCTGCGTGGGCCGCCCGATCAACGCAGTGGGCGTCGGGAGCCGGTCCGCCGCCGGGCCGACCGGCTCGCCCGAGGACCCGGTCGAGCTGTACGCGCACACCCCGTACGCCATGCTCGGCTACCTCTCCGGTTCCGCGTCGGAGGCCGACGCCCTCGTCGCACCCGGGCTGATCCGTACCGGTGACCTCGGCCGGGTGGACGAAGACGGCCTCGTCTACATCCAGGGCCGCCTCAAGAACCTCATCGACGTCGCCGGCAAGAAGGTCTCGGCCGAGGAGCTGGAGCAGGTCGTCGGCGCGGTCGACGGCGTCACGGCGGTCCGGGTCCTCGGCCGCGACGACCCTCGGCGGGGGCAACGGCCGGTGGCCCTGGTGGTGGCCGAGCGCGACGACGTGACGGTGACCGCGGAGCAGATCCACGAAGCCGTGCGCACCCAGCTGGCCCCGTACAAGTGGCTGCAGGACGTGGTGTTCGTCGACTCCTTGGAGCGGACCGTGAACGGCAAGATCGGAAGGGCTGAGCATCATGGGGTCTGAACCGTCGGGCGCTGCCGGCCACGCCGATCAGGATATCGAGAAGCTGGTCAGGCACGCGCTGAAGGAGGTTCCCTACTACCGGGACGCGTACGCCGGCGCAGCCTCGGCGCTGAGTGATCTCACGGTGCTCCGCAAGGCAAGCGTCCGAGGACGGGAGTCGGCGTTCCTGACGGACGGGTGTGTCCCGTCGGACCTGCTGTTCGTCGAGACGAGCGGGACGACCGGGACCCCGCTGCGCCGCTACTACCAGTCCGTGGAAGGGACGCGGGCGGCCATGCCGCTGTGGAAGGCCCGCCGCTGGTACGGCGTCACCTCACCGCGGATGCCGGCCTGCCGGTTCAGCAGCGACGAGAACGACGAAGGCCGTGCCAAGGTCCGGGGAAGCGTCCTCAGTCTGAGCGTCCGCGATCTGTCCGATGCGGCGTTCCAGGAGTACCACGACGCGCTGCACCAGCATCGGCCCGTGTGGTTCCAGGTCGTTCCGAGCGTGGCCGGGCTGTTCAGCCGTTGGCTGACCGAGCGCGGGCTCACCGGCCCGGACAGCCTGCGCCTCATCGAGCTGAACAGCGAGCCGACGCTTCTCGGCGACCGCTCTGCCATCCGGACGGCGTTCCCGAGCGCCCAGCTCGCCGACCACTACGGCTCGAAGGAGACCTGGTGCGTCGCCTACGAGTGTCCGCAGGGGGTCCGCCACATCCTGACGGAGAACCTGACGGTCGAAGTGCTGACCGATGACGGCCCGGCGGCCCACGGCACCGGTGCCCTGATAGTCACCAACCATCGGTTCCAGACCATGCCGCTGCTCCGGTACGACCTGGGCGACCGGGTCACGGTGCGCGCCGCGGAGTGCGGTTGCGGCCGCTCCGGCCCGGCGATCGACGTCGTCGAGGGGCGGATCGCCGAGTACGCGGTCGGGGACGGTGGCGAGCCCGTCTACCAGACCTTCTTCGACATCGGCGTGCGCCGGACCCTCAAGGCGTGGCCGGGATCCATCGCGCGCTATCAGTTCCGGCAGACCGGGACGGAGTTGACCGCGGTGATCGAGCCGGGCCGGGCCTGGACCCCCGAGGCAGGCCGGGTGCTGGCCGAGTACCTGAAGCCGACCTTCTTCGCCAGCGAGGTCTCGGTCCTGCTCGGGGATGTCCTCCACGTGCCGGGCCGCAAGTTCCGCAGCGTCCTCAGCCAGGGACCGGACAGGCCCGGGGACGCACGCCGGTCCGCGGCGCCGGACGTCGCCGACAGCTTCCGGATCGGGGCCGGCCCGGCCCCGTCCGCCATGGGAACCGGTGCTCAGCATGCTGAACGCTAGCCTGTCCGCGCCTCCCGAGCTCTCAGCACCGCGGGTGCTGGAGACCTTCGAGCACGGCCTCATCGGGACGGCGATACGACGTTCGCCGCTGGTCGCCTCCGACCTCGCCGCCTTGTCCACGCCGGGAACGGCTCTGGTGAGTTCTGCGATACACCGGGACCCGGAGCTCTTCGAGCGCTACAGCTGGGCCCCGCGCCTGGTCGCCGTCGTCAGCGACGGCTCGGCCGTGCTGGGGCTGGGGGACATCGGGCCGCGCGCCTGTCTGCCGGTCCTGGAGACGAAGTGCGTTTTCTTCAAGAAGATCGCCGACCTGGACGCGATTCCCCTGGTGTTCTCCGACCGGCGTATCGACGCGATCGTGGCGGCCCTGGCGGCCTTGCGACCGTCGTTCGGGGCGGTGAGCATCGAGGACGTGGCCGCGCCGGGCTGTTTCGAGCTCGAGCGGCGGCTGCGCGATGCACTCGACTGCCCAGTCATGCACAACGACCAGCACGGCACCGCGGTCGCCGTGGTGGCCTCCCTGCGCAATGCGGCGTTGCTCACCGGCCGCGATTTCGCCGCCATGCGCGTGGTGATCCTCGGCGCCGGCGCGGCCGGTATCGCGACGGCGCGGCTGCTGGCGACGGCGGGCCTGCCCGATCTGACGTTGGTGGACACGCGCGGGATCGTCGACGCCCGACGCCGGGACCTCCATGCCGCCAAGCGCGAGGTCAGCACGTACACCAACGCACGCGGCCTGACGGGCGGGATCGAAGAGGCGCTGCGGGGCGCGGACGCCCTCGTCGGCCTGTCACGGGCCACGGTGCCCGGGACCCTGCTGGCCGGCATGCGTCCCGAGCCGATCATCCTGTCGCTGGCCAACCCGGTTCCCGAAGTCCTGCAGGAGGCGGCGCGCTCGGTGGGGGCCGTCTACGCCACCGGCCGGGCCACCGCCCCGAACTGCGTCACCAACCTGCTGACAGTCCCCGGCATCTTCCACGGGGCCCTGTCCGCCGGAGCGGCGCAGATCACCCCCGGGATGCTGCTCGCCGCGGTTGACGGACTGGTCCGGGCCTCGCTCCCGATTCTCGACGCCGACCACTTGGTGCCCGACGCGCTCGATCCGGCTGTCTTCTCGCACATCAGCGCGGCCGTCGGGGCGGCGGCCCCCGTCTCATGAAACGAATGGAGAGAACACATCCCATGGCCACACACACCGCGATCGACGAGTTGATCGGCCGGTTCGCCCAGAATCCGGCGCGGGGCACCGCGCCGACGGACTTCGCCGACTGTGAGGCGCTGGTCGCCGACCTCGGGTTCGACTCCCTGGACCTGGTCGAGTTCCTGGCACAGATCGAGGGGACCTGGGGATTCACCATCCCGGACGAGGACTTCACGCTGGAGACCTTCGAGACCGTCGGCGCGGTCCGCGCCTACATCAACGCTCGAATCTGACTGGCCCGCGTCGGCAAGCGGCAGCACGGCCCCACTGAAAGGTTCACCATCATGCGAAAGAAAATAGGCATCACCGGCGGGGCCGGATTCCTCGGTGTCAATCTGACCAACCTCGCGGTCGAGCGCGGCTACGACGTCGTGACCGTGGATGTCGGGGACCGCCTGGGTCGGCTCGCGCACCGGGCCGATGATCCGCGGATCACCCGCTTGGATCTGGACCTGGCCCGGCCGGACGCGGTGTTGCCGGAGGATCTGGACTTCATCGTGCACCTGGCGGCGCTGCCGCAGGTCGACTACTCCCTGCACCATCCGGAGGAAGTGGTGGCCAACAACATGGCGGCCCACACCCCCGTCATGGCAGCGGCCCGCCGACATGGCATCCCCATCCTGTTCACCTCCTCCATCGAGGTGTACGGCGGGAACGACGGCGAGCTGTTCGTCGAGGACGACAAGGCCGACCCGCGCTCGCCCTACGCAGCCTCGAAGGTCGGCTGCGAGCACATCGCCTCTTCCTACCGGATCAACTACGACTGCCGGATCACCACGGTGCGGCTGACGAACCTGTACGGGCCCTGGCAGGCCCCCGACCGGATCGTCCCCCGGCTGCTGACGCAGGGCCTCATCGGTGACTGCGACCGGGAGGTCGCGACGGGCCGGCGGCGTGACTTCCTGTACGTGGCGGACGCCGCCGCCGCGATCCTCGGCCTCGTCGAATCGGGCGAGTGGGGCGGGACCTACAACATCTCCGCAGGCGAAGGGATCGACCTCGTGGAGGCGGCGGAGGCCATCGACGCCGGCGTCGGCGGGCATACCCGCCGGATCGACTGCCCGGTCTCGGACGGCCGCGGCAGCTCGCTGGTGGCCACGTCGGAGCGGCTGCGCCGGGCCCTGGGCTGGAAGCCGGAGACAGCGCTGGCCGACGGCGTCGCGGCCACGCTGGACTGGTATCGGGGGAACGAGGCGTGGTGGTCCCGGTTCGAGCCCCAGATCCGCGCCGACCGCACCGGCCCGCAGTTCATCCTCGACCACGCCCACCCGATCACCCGATGACCCCCTCAAGGACTGCGCCCATGGACGACCACTCGAACATTCTGGACCGCATCATCGAGGAGACGGTCCGTCCCCAGGCGGCGGAGGTCGATCGCGAGGGCCGGTTCCCGACAGCTGGTCTGGCGGCGCTGGGGCAGGCGGGCTTCTTCGGCGCCACGGTGCCGACCGAGATGGGCGGCTGGGGCCTCAGCGCCGCCGAGATCAGCGAGATCGTCAGGCGGCTCGGCACCGTGTGCGCGTCCACGGCCATGGTCTACGTCATGCACCTGACCGCGCTCAACTCCATCGTCCTGTTCGGTTCACCTGAGCAGAAGGAGCTGTACCTGGAGCCGGTGCTCGAAGGCACCGCCCTGGTCACCGAGGCGATCAGCGAGGCGGGTTCGGGCTCGCAGTGGTGGTCGGTGGCCAGCCGGTCCGAGCGCAACGATTCCGGCGGGTTCCGGATCGACGCGGAGAAGAGCTTCGCCACCTCGGCAGGACACGCCGACCTGTACATCGTCTCCACGCGCAGCCCGGGTTCGGACGACGACCGCAACCACGCCCTCTTCGCGGTGCCCGCGGACACTCCCGGCATCACCTTCGGGCAGTGGAACGGGCTCGGCCTGGCCGGTAACAGCAGCACATGGATCACCTTCCACTGCGATCTCCCCGAGGAAGCGCTCCTGTTCGCGGGCGACGACACGTCGGGGCTGACGAAGTACAACGAGGCGAATCAGCCCATCTACCACCTCGGCGTGGCGTCGGTGTACCTCGGCATCGCACAGGCCGCCTACGGTGCCTGCGTCGAGCGTATTCAGAGCCGCCGCTACGCCGGCGACGCCACGACGTTTGGCCGGAACCTGAGCCAGTACCCGGTCGCGCGTCGGCACGTCGGCACCATGGCGATCAAGATCGCCGCTGGCGAGAGCCTGGTTGCCCGGCTGGCCGCGGAGATCGACGCCGACCGCGGATTCGAACAGCTCTCGGTGCTGATGACTGCCACCAAGGTGGCGCTCGCCGAAACCTGCTCCGACGTCGCCCGGGAAGCGCTGCTCGCCAGCGGCGGGAGCGCCTACGCCAAGGGATTCCTACCCATCGAGCGGCACTTGCGCGACTCTCTGGCGGCGTCGCTCATGGGACCCAACGACGACTTCTGCAAAGAGCTGATCGGCCGTCTGGAACTCGAAGGCACCTCCTACCATGACCTCTAAGACAGCCGACGCAAACCAGAGGGTCGTCGCGCGGGAACGCCGCCACCTGGTGCACGGGCTGGGTGTGGTGACGGCTCGCCCGCCGGCGATCGAGCACGGGACCGGCTCGCGGTTGGTCGATGCCGCGGGGCGTGAGTACCTGGACCTGTTCGCCGGGGCGGGCCGCTGCGTTCTGGGGCACGGCGACCCCGGGTTCGCGGCGGCCCTGGCCGACCAGGCCGGCCGGCTGGCCGTCACCCGACACCCGAGCGTCAGCCGGGCCGCGTTCGGAGAGGCGCTCACCGCAGTCGCACCCGAGGGCCTGACCCACCTGTCGATGTTCTCGACAGGTGCGGAAGCGGTCGACGCGGCCGTGCGCATCGCGCGGGAGGCGACCGGGCGTCGGGGCGTCGTCGTCTTCGACGGATCCTTCCACGGCCGCACCTCGGGCGTCGCCGGGCTGACCGACGGCCGCTGGCTCGGCGGCGGGTCCGCAGACCCGGAGGTCCACCGGTGCCCGTTCCCCAGCCTGCTGGACGACGCCCCCGCCGACCGGCTCGCCGAAGCGCTGGACGCTGTGGCCGAGGTCCTTCGGCAACCGGGGGCGGACGTGGCCGCCGTCCTGGTGGAACCTGTCCAGGGCACGAACGGCAACCAGCCTCCGGCACCCGCGTTCCTCTCCGGGCTGGCCGCCGTCGCGAAGGCGCACGGGGTCCTGGTGATCGCGGACGAGGTGCTGACCGGCTTCGGCCGCACCGGCCGGCTGTTCGTCTCCGAGGACGCCGACCACGGCGTGGACCTGATGGTGATCGGCAAGGGGATGGCCAACGGGTTCCCGGTGGCCGGCGTCCTCGCCCGCTCGGAGCTGGTCGAGCAGGCGTCCCGCCGGTATCCCGGTTTCCTGTCGAGCACCTACGGGGGCAACCCGCTGGCCGTGGCCGCCGGCTCCTACGTCCTCGACACGCTCCTGCGACAGGGCCTTGTGGAGCGGGCCGGACGATTTGGCGCGGCCTGGGCCGAGCGGCTGCGCTCCGGGCTGGCCGACGGACCGTTGGACGTGACGGTCCACGGCGTTGGGCTGATGCTCGGAATCGAGGTCGGGGCCGACCTTTCGGGGCTGCAGTGGGCAGCACTGGACCAGCGCATCACCGACCACGGTCTGCTCGTGGGCCGCAGCGGCCGGATTCTGCGCGTCAACCCCGCGCTGACCATCGACGAGTCCGAGGCCAAGGAGGCCGCCGACCGGCTGGCCGCCGCGTTGGCCGTGGACGGCTCAGAGCTCGAGGACCGATGACATGACCGATGACACGACCGGCGACACGACAGATTTCAGCCTGCAGATCCTCGGCGCGAGCTGCGCCGTCCCCAACCCGGACCAGGCCACCTCCGCCTACCTGCTGCGGGCCCGCGGCACCGCGGTGCTCCTGGAATGCGGGCATGGAGCCGTCGGCAAACTGCTGAAGTACGGGAGCCCCGAGGAGCTCACCGCGATCGTGGTCTCGCACATGCATCCGGACCACTTCTTCGACCTGGTCGCCCTGCGGAACTACGTGTTCTGCCACGGCCTGCCGAAGCTCCCCCTCTTCCTCCCGGCCAACGGCTCGGAGATCCTGCGGGGCGTCGCCGGGGGCATGCACCTGGCCGAGGACTACTTCGACGCGGCGTTCACCACCCACGCGTACGGCGAGAAGCTGCCCTTCACCATCGGCGCGCTGGCGTTCGAGCCCGTCACGGCGGTGCACAACACCGTGGCGAACGCCCTGCGCATCACCGACGACGCCGGCCGGACCCTGGTCTTCTCCAGCGACACCGCCCATTTCGAAGGGCTGGTCCGTCTCGCGGACCACTGCGACCTGCTGCTCATCGAGGCGACATCGGTCACGGCCCCGGCCTCAGGCGAGCACTGGCACATGACCCCGGCGCAGGCGGCGGACATCGCACGGCGGGCCGAGCCCCGCCGCACGCTGCTGACCCACTACGACGCACGACAC
Source organism: Streptomyces sp. G-G2 (assembly GCF_030063135.1). Classification (GTDB taxonomy): domain Bacteria; phylum Actinomycetota; class Actinomycetes; order Streptomycetales; family Streptomycetaceae; genus Streptomyces. The sequence goes on along the minus strand of NZ_JASISO010000004.1, from coordinate 42,786 downwards.
GCGGCCGCGAGCCTGGCCGCTGCCACAGCGGCCGCCCCGGCGGCCGACCTCGGTCTCGCGACAGAAGGAGACATCCATGTCATCGGGGCGTGAGCCACTGATCGCGGGGTTCGACGTCGGCGGTACCAGCGTCCGCGCGGCGCTCGTGGCCGAAGGCGGCCGACTGGTCGGATCGACGATCGACGAGCCGCGCCGGCCCGACGCACTGGGGCAAGTCCGGGACCTGCGCGAACAGCTGGTCGCCGAAGCGGCGGCCGGCGGCCGGACCGTCGTGCGCACCGGACTGTGCGTCGCCGGATCGGTCGAGGCCGGTACCGGACGGATCGCATCGGCGCCGACGGCGCCCGCCCTGGTCGGGCTCCGACCGGGCGCGCCGGGCTCCGGCCTCGGCCTTGACGCCCTGGCGAACGACGCCAATGCCGCACTCGTCGGGGAATGGCGGTTCGGGGCGGCCCGGGGCGTCAGCGACGCGGTGGGGATCTTCGTCGGCACCGGGGTCGGCGGGGCGGCGATCATCGCCGGCCGCCAGCTGCTCGGAGCTTCCGGAGTCGCGCTCGAGGCCGGCCACATCGTCGTCGACCCGGACGGGCCGTCGTGCGCCTGCGGCGGCGCAGGCTGCCTGGAACAGGTCGCCTCAGGGACCGCGCTGGCACAGCAGTTCGCCGAGGCCACCGGTGGACCGGCCGACGCCCGTGCGGCGGCCCGGGCGGCGCGCGCCGGGAATCCCGCCGCCGTCCGGCTGTTCGCCGAGTTGGGCCGTCGGCTCGGAACGGCGGTGGCGACCATGGCGAACCTGTTCAACCCGCAGGTCGTGGTCGTCGGCGGAGGCGTGGCCGACGTGTCGGACCTCTTCCTCGAAGATCTCCGCGCCGCGGCGCGGAAGCACATGACCACCGTGACCGGGCGCGACGCCCGGATCGTGGTCGGCGGACTCGGCCGGTTCGCCGGAGCGGCGGGCGCCGCCACCCTCGCATCGACGGGAGTGTGGGATGACTAGTCCGGCCAGGGTCGAGATCGCCCGGGCCGCGGCGGCGGCCGGCGCGGCGGCCGCGGCCGCATACCTGCGCCGACCCGCCCTCGCCCGGTGGGACAAGGCGGACGGATCCATCGTCACCGAGGCGGATCTGGCCGCCGAGCAGGCGGTCCTGGCCGTCCTGCACCGTCTCGCCCCCGGGGAGGCCGTGCTGGCCGAGGAGTCCGGCGGCGCGACCGAGCTGTCCGAGGTCTGGATCGTGGACCCCATCGACGGCACCGAGAACTTCAGCCGGCGGCATCCGGTGTGGGGGACGCTCGTCGCCTGGCACGACCGGGACGCGGTCACCGCCGCCGCGATCGACGCGCCGGGGCTCGACCGACGCTGGTGGGCCGCGGCCGGCCAGGGTGCCCACGGCGTCTCGGGCCGACTGCAGACCTCCGCCGTCCGGGAGCGGCGATCGGCCGGCTTCGCCTTCGGCGGAGCGCACGAATACCCGGAACCCGCCTGGGAAGCCCTCACCGACGTCATGCGCGGGTTCCGAACCGCTTGGGGATGGGGCAACTTCTGGGGACACATGCTGGTCGCCGAAGGAAGCGTCGACGCGGCGTTGTCCTACGGCACCTCGCCCTGGGACGTCGCGGCCCCGGCCCTGATCGTCGCCGAGGCAGGCGGTGCCTGGAGCGACATGTCGGGTGCCCGGGACCTCCGGAGCGGAAGCCTGCTGACCACCAACGGCGAGCTGCACGACGAGCTGATCGCCGACCTTCGACGCTGCCCCATCCCGCCGACACCCTGATGAGTGACTGATGCCCGAGCCGATGTCCCAGACAGCCGACACCTCCCGGACGCCCGACCTGGCCGCCAAGTTCCACACCATGTGGGGCGACGCCGAGCCCGCTCTCGCGCAGGGCACGTACAACGCCGACTCCATCCCCCGCCACGGCGACCCCCGTTGGGGGCTGAGTCTGGTCGTGCCGATCGACGGCGCGATCCGGGAGGCGATCGCCCAGGATCTGCGCCCGATCGCCGCGGCCCTGTCACCGCACCACTTCACCTACCTTCCCGGGAACCTGCACAGCACCGTGCGCAGCCTGGAGGGCTATCAGGACCAGGTGCCGCAGGACCAGGTGGACTACTACACGGACCTCGTCGAAACTGCACTGAAGGACTGCCCGCCGATCGAGATCGAGCTGTCCGGCCTCGGCGGATCCAAAGGCGGGCTGTTCGTGTGCGGGGTCCCCAGTGACGGTCTGGTCCAGCTGCGGACCAGACTGCACGAGGCCAGTGCGGCCGAAGGCCCGCGGGCTTTCGTCAGCAACGACTACACGACCATGCGGGACATCGCCCACGTCTCGGTCGCCGTGTTCCAGGCACCGGTCGTCCCCGAGCACGTGATCGCCGGAGTTGTCTCCGCGCGCCGTGAGAAGCGCTACGGGACGATGCGGCCCGCGACGCTGAACCTCGTCCGGTACGACCTGGCGGGCGGAGAGATCACGATGAGCCGTCTCGCCGGTATCGGCTGCGTGCGGTGAAGTCCGAGGACATGGCAGCGGTCGCAGCCGGGACGGACCCGGAAACCGTGCGCGGGCTGGTGTTCGCGGCCGGATACGGCTCCCGGCTGGCGCCCGTCACGGACACCTGCCCGAAACCGCTCCTGCCCGTCCTCGGCGTCCCGCTGATCTGCTGGGCGGTCGACCGGCTCCGGGCAGCGGGCGTCACGGCGGTCACGGTGAACGTCCAGGCGGTCCACGAACCCGCCTTCCGGCAGGCGCTCGCCGGTTTCGCCGATCTGGGCGTCGAGATCTCCTACCAGCGGGAGGAGATCCCGCTCGGCACCGGTGGGACGCTCGCCGCGCTCGCCAGGTCCTGGGGCGGCGAGAGCCTGCTCGTGCTGCCCGCCGACACCGTCTCCACCCTGGACCTGACGGCCCTGCTGGCGGACCACCGGTCCGGTGGCGGCGACGTCACCCTCGGCTGCCTGCGCCACCCGTGGCCGGCCGCGGAGTTCACCGGCGACATCGCCGCTCTGGCGCAGGACCGCCGCCGGGTCCTGCGCTACCAGCACAAGCCCGGCGCCGCCGCGGAAGGCCGGATCGCCGCGACAGGGATCGCCGTATTCGGTCCGTCGGCGGCCGGACCCGTCAAGGACTCCGTCCCGTGGGAGACGCCTGACGCCAGAGCGGGCCGACCGGACCCGGTGGACCTGGGCCGAGACGTGCTCGCGGCCATCGTCGCTCGCCCGGACACCCGGGTTCTGGCCCACGTCGTGACACACCGTTTCGTCGATTTCGGCACGCCGCGGCAGTTCCTCGACGGCTCGTTCATGGCGTTGACCGGCCGACTGGGGCGTCCACCCTTCACCGCCGCGGACGGTCCGCTCGCGGTCGTCGATCCAAGCGCCTCGATCCATCCGGAAGCCGTCATCACCGGCCCGGTCCGGGTCGGGCGCGGTGTCCGGATCGGCCGGGGCAGCCGGATCGTCGGGCCCACGGTCATCGAGGAAGGCAGCAGTGTCGGGCCGGACGCGGAGGTCCGGGAGTGCGTCCTGCTTCCCGGGGCGCGTCTGGCACCCGGGCAGCGGGCCTTCCGGATGCTGATCTCCGACGCTGCCGCGACACCCGTCGACGGCACGAGTTCCGTCACCACCGCCGCGGCACCCTGACAGAACGTCCGCAGAGAAGAAAAGCGCCTGATGAACACGATCACCGTAGCGGCCCCGAGCCGTAGAACCACCAGAACGCTGGACACCCGGCCCGACGCGGACACCTCCTTGGCACCGGCTTCCGGGCCGCTGGTCGTGGCGATCACCGGCAGCCCGTCGGAACACGCGATGAGCACGGCGGCGGCGCTCGGCGTCCTCGACGGCCTCGCGGCCGCCGGCTTCCAGGTCCGGCATCTGCCGGTGCGCGAGCTCCCCGCCGACGACCTCGTACGCTGCCGTCGGGACCAGCCCCAGACCCGTGCTGCCCTCGATCTGATCGACCGGGCGCACGGGGTGGTGGTTGCCACGCCGATCTATCAGACGTCCTTCTCCGGCCTGCTGAAGACCTTCCTCGACCTGCTCGGTCGCGACGCGCTCGCTGGGAAAACGGTGCTGCCGACAGCGACGGCGGGAACGCTCGCCCACCTTCTCGGTATCGAGTACGGGCTGACTCCCGTCCTGCGTGCTCTGGGGGCCACATGCACCAAGGGCCTGTTCCTGCTGGAGAACGCCTTCGAACGCCCCGTCCCTGACGGCCCCGGCTGCCGCCTGCGGCCGGACGCCGTGGACAGAACCCGGAAAGCCGCGAACGACTTCGCGGCGACAATGACGAGCGGAGCCCGGAACACATGAGCGAGGGACTGCGGGTCTACGCCTCGATGCAGGGGCGGTTCCCCGACGACGCCTACATCACCAACGCGGTCGACCTGGCCGCGACGTGTGAGCGCCTGGGGTTCACCGGTGCACTCATCCACTTCAACCATCGCGTCCCCGACCCCTGGCTGCTGTCGTCGCTGCTGATCCAGCAGTCGACCACGTTCGTCCCCATGGTCGCGGTGCAGCCGTACTACACGTCGCCCTTCGCCCTGGCCAAGATGCTCGCCACCACGGCCTACCTGCACGGCCGCCGGGTGGACCTGAACATGGTGGCCGGCTCGACTCCGGGGGAGCTGCGCCAGGTCGGCGACCGCCTCGACCACGGGGCGCGGTTCGACCGTATGGACGAATATCTCAGCGTCCTGACGGCGCTCCTGGTCGGCGGGTCACCGGCCGCGCGGCCCGATCCGGTCTACGACTACGAGAAGCCGGAGCACTTCGCGGCCGGGATGGATCCGGAGCTGCTTCCCCGGATCTTCATCGGCGGATCCTCCGACGAGGCCGTGGACCTCAGCGTGCGGCACGGTGCGGTGGCCGTGACCAATCCGGCTCCGGCCGACCTGTTCGCCGACGGCTTCGCCGCCTCGGTGGGTCGCCGGACGGACTCGGGGGTTCGCTTCGGCCTGATCGTGCGTGAGACGAGCGAGGAGGCGTGGGCCGCCGCCCGGCGGTACTTCCCGCCGAATCGGGCGGCGCAGATCAATGTGAAGCTCCACGGGCGCGCCTCGGATTCGGTGTGGCGCAAGGACCTGGCGAATCTGTCCGCCGAGGAGACGCACGAGGGCGTCTTCTGGCTGGGGGCGATCATGTCCGGGGCTTCGCATTCGCCGTTCCTGGTGGGTTCGGCCGAGGAGGTGGGGCGCTACTTCTCCCGGTATCTGGAGTGCGGGGTTTCGGAGATCATCCTGGCCAGCCCCTGGGAGGAGTACGAGTCCAACGCGGAGTTCCTGGCGCAGTGGACCGTGTCGGGCCAGGGCCTGTCCTAGTACTCCAGTTGCACTTCTCCATTTGTCCTGCTCACAGGGCCTTTTTTGAGTCTACTGAGCTGACGTCTCGTCAGAGTGGCGATGGATCGTGACTCACCCGATCGGGGCGCGTTGAACCAGTTATGGAGACGGAAAGCGATGTCGAAGTAGGCCTTTGGGAAGCCTAGTTGGAGTCACTGCTGCTGCGGGTGGGCGAGCGGTTCGGCCGTGTCGAGCCGCGGCGGCGGATGCGGGATTGCGTGCGCGGCCTGCTCGGGCCGGTGGGCAGGAAGAACAGCTGGCAGATAGCCGAGTACGCGGGCCACAACTCCCCGCATGGGCTCCAGCGACTGTTGTCGTGGTGCCAGTGGGATCCAGACGAGATCCGCGATGACCTGCAGGACTACGTGGCCGAGCGGCTCGGGCAGCCGGATGGCGTGCTGATCGTCGACGACACCGGGTACTCGAAGAAGGGCACCGTCTCGGCCGGCGTCCAGCGTCAATATTTATGACCTCGTGTCTGCCAGGCCGCGCTGCCACCTGTGCTCTGCGGGCCAAGTTTGATCAGATCCTGCCGCACTTCGATGAGCGTCGCCGTCGGTTGTACCTGGCCAGTGAGGCGATGGCCCTCGGGCACGGCAGTATCGTCCGGGTCGCCGCCGCTTCCGGCACCAGCACTGCCACTATCGCGCGCGGTATCGCCGAGTTGGGCCGGTTGCTCCTCGCCGACCCGACGGGTCCGGGCCCCAGGTGCCGGCCGCAAGCGGCTGACGGACACCGACTCCGGTCTGCTGCCCGCGCTGGAGTCGCTGATCGAGCCGCATACCCGAGGCGACCCCGTCTCCCCGCTGCGGTGGACCACCTTGTCGTTGCGGGCCCTCGCCTCGGCCCTCACCGCACAGGGCCACCCGATCAGCGCTTCCACCGTCGGGCATCTGCTGCATACCTTGGGCTACAGCCTGCAGGGAAGCGCGAAGACGACAGAAGTCACCAGCCATCCGGACCGCGATGCCCGGTTCACCCTCGTGGAGCAGTACCGGTATCCGGTGAAGGGACGCTGATGGGAGTTTCCGCAAGGCTTCTGGGAGGACGACCCCGCCGCCGATCCGGTGGAGCTGGCCTGCGGCGAACTGGGTGAAGAGACTGGCTTGCGGGCGGGAAGAACGACCCGACTATGCCATCCGTTCGAGGCATACGGCTACTGCGACCAAGGGTTTCATGTCTTTCTTGCCACAGACCTGACGGTCGGCGAGCCCTGCCTCGGAGAAGAGGACAAGGGGCTGGTGACCAGGTGGTTCCCGGAATCGCAAGTCTGGGAGTTGATCGCCGACGGCTCGTTCAAGCACGCGCCGTCTATCGCCGCGCTCGCACTCTTCGGTCGGCACCGGCAGCAAGCCTGAAGTGGCCAGACTCCACTGGCAGTGAGTAGTTCCGCCACGCCGGTGGCCCCGCCTGCTCGGCCGCGTAGGCGCCGAGCAGGGCATGTGCGCGGTAGTGCTCCGAGCCAGCCAGTTCCAGCAGGCCGGCCTCGTACAGAAAGTCCAGCTGCCGCCGTGCCGTGCGCTCCGGGACGCCGAGCAGATACGCCGCGGCCTGCACCGAGATGCCCGTCAGCGACTGCGGCGCCACCAGGAGAAACGCACGAGCCTCTGTCTCGGGCAGCGCCCGGTAGCACCGGGAGAATGCCGAGCGCAACGAGACCGACCGGTCGTGCCTGTACTCCAGGAGGTCGAGCACGGCCCGCCCCCCTGACAACTCTGCGGCCATCTGTTCCAGACCGGGGTAGCGGTTGGTCGAGTAGCGTTCCGCAGCCGTGCGCAGAACCAATGGCAGGTGCCCGCAGCGGGCGGCGAGCGACAGGAGGGCCCCACCGGGCGCGTCCTTCGGGCTCAGGCCGATCGTGTGGCGGAGCAACTCGCAGGATTCGGCCAGAGACAACACGCCCAGGGCGATTCTGCGGGCCCCGTCCCGTACCACCAACCCGGACAGCCGGCTGCGGCTGGTGACGATGGTCGCGCACTGGGCGGACCCGGGGAGCAATAGGCGTACCTGCTCCGTGTCGGCTGCGTTGTCCAGGACGACCAGCACTTTGCGGCCCGCCAACAGGCTGCGGTACAGCGCCGCCCTGCCCTGGACGCCGGCGGGCATCCCGGCCGGATCGACTCCCAGCGCTTGCAGGAAATCTGACAGCACGACATTGGTGTCGTCGGTGACCCCGCCCGACTCGTCCGTCTGGAGTTCGCGGAAGAGGATGCCGTCGGGGAATGCCGAGGCGTTGCGGTGAGCCCATTCGAGAGCGAGTGCGGTCTTCCCCACGCCGGGCATGCCACTGATCACCACGGTGGAGGCGGTTGCCGAAAGCGAGTCACCGGCCGCCTGCAAGGCTGAGCCCAACGCGGCTGCTTCCTCCGCACGGGCGACGAAGTGAGCAGTACCACACGGGATTTGTACCGGCCGACAGGAACTGCCCGGGACCTGCCGGGCGGCATTGTCCGGAGTCTCAAGTCTGCTGAGAAGGACACCTTGAGCCTGCAGCACGTCGTCGCACCGGACGGCCAGATCGCTGGACGCCCTTTTGGCGCCGGTCTCCACCCGGCTGAGGTGTCCCTTGCTGTAGTGCAGGATCTTGGAAAGTTCGCCGATCGACAGGCCTTGTGCCTGCCGCCGGGACCGCAATTCTGTGCCGAAGGACATGGTCGATGCTCATTCTCAGGTCGGAAGGAGTTGCTACCGGGCCGTCCCGACCTGACGTGGTCGGCCGCGCAGACACCAGGTCGGGAGGCAGGACGAGGGATTCACCGGCTACTGGATTGCGACGGGCGCAACACCCCCTCAGCATCCGGACACCCATGTCCCGGTCCGGCCTACGGGGTACCGGGAAATGCCTTCCGCACCTCGGCCCGAACTCCTTAAGTTGATCACGGCAGGCCGCTGACCAGCCAGGATGTTCTACCGGCAGAATTAACGTCTGGCATACTTCTGCCGGAGCGAGACCGGCGGCCCAGCCCACCCGCCCTGTCCACAGGAGACACTGACCATGGGTACCTGCAATTCAACGGCAGATGATTTCGGGCGATTGCTCCTCGGCCTTCGGATGCGGGCCGAGCTCAGCCAGGAAGAGCTGTCCCACATCGCCGGGGTCAGCATTCGCGCACTGGCGGACCTGGAACGAGGGCGTTCCCGGGGCCCGCAGCGCCGCACCGTGCAAGCGCTCGCCGCAGCACTGAGGCTCGGCCCCACCGATTGCGAGGCGCTGGAAGAGGCCGCCCGGCGCGGGCGGCCCCGCCCCCGGCAGGACACCGGGCCGCCCGCTCACACCACACTGGCACTACCGCGTGACGTCAAGGACTTCACCGCACGCAGTGCTGCCCTGTCCCGGCTCCACGCTCTCGTAGAGAACGCGGAGCCGGGCCACCCACCGGTCAGCGTGATCTCGGGGCAACCCGGCCTTGGCAAGAGTACATTCGCCGTGCACGCTGCCCACCGTCTCGCGGATCACTTCCCGGACGGACAGTTCGCCCTCGACCTGCGCGGCATGGACCCCGAACCGGCCACAGCCCGTGACGCGCTCGCCCGTCTCCTGCGGGCCCTGGGCGTCACCGAGAGCGCAATGCCCACCAGGACGGACGACCGGGCCGGCCTCTACCGGGACATGGTCCGCGACCGGCGCATCCTCCTACTCCTGGACAACGCTGCCGACGAGTCCCAGGTCCGCCCTTTTCTCCCGGGCGCCGGGCTCTCACTGACGATCATCACCAGCCGCCACACCCTGGCCGGTCTCGAAGCGGTCCACCGTACCCGCCTCAACGTGCTGAAGCGGGAGGAGGCCGTCGAGCTGCTCATGCGCATCATCGGCCCTCAGCGCGTCCAGCACGAGCCACAGGCTGTCCGCGACCTCGCGGACCTGTGCGGACACCTACCGCTGGCCGTACGCATCGCCGGACAACGGCTCGCGGCCAGGCCCGACGAGCGCATCGGCAAACTGACCACGCAGCTCGCCGTACAAGGACGCCGCCTCGACTCGCTGCAAGCGGGCGGCTTGCAGGTACGGGCCGCCTTCGCCCTGTCCTACCAACAACTGAGCCAAGATGCCAAGACCGTGTTCCGGCGAGCCTCCCTCGCCTCCGGCCCGGACTTCAGCCCCGAAATCGCCGCCCTGCTGGCAGACCTGCCACTCGTTCAGACCGCCCGATGCGCCGAGGAGCTGGCAGACGCCGGGCTGCTTCAGCCTGACGCCGCTGTCGAGCGCTACCGCTTCCACGACCTGCTCAAATTGTTCGCCACCGAGCAGCTCATCCTCGAGGACGACCCCGAGGTCCGCGCCCATGTGCGGGACCGGGCCGCCGGATGGGTGCTCCGCCGGGCCACCGCCGCCGCCCTGCGCTTCGACGCTGACCACCACCGGGACACACCCGACTCGGACCCCGACCCCGCCAGCGCGCCCGCCGGCCGTGAGCAGGCCCGCGTGTGGCTGGAGGCCGAGCGTGCCGAGTGGCTTGCTGCTCTGCGCCAAGCGCAGGCGGCCGGACGCTACCAGCAGGTTCTCGATGCGGCGGAGGCCATGCACTGGTTCTCCGACCTGAACCAGCACTGGGAATTGTGGGCGGAGGTGTTCACGCGTTCCGCCGACGCAGCCCGGGCCCTGGGGAGCAAGCAGGACGAAGCCGTCCACCTCAACTACCTCTCCTGGGCCTACAACCACTGCCTCCACGACTACGCCATCGCGCTGACGACCGCCGACCGTGCCTACGCGGTGGCACACGAGGCCGCAGACGCACTCCAACAGGGCTGGGCACTCGGATACTCCGCCGGGGCGCTCTACCGGCTCGGCCGGAGTGAAGAGTCCACCCAACGGTTTCGCGAAGCGGCCGCCTGCTTCACCGCGCTGCCCTCTCCCCAGGGGCGTCTCGCCGAGCTCTCCGTACTGAACGCCCTGGGCCACAACCTGCGGATAGCCGGCCACGTCGAGGAAGCCCTAGTCACTCACCGGCGCAGCGCGGCGCTCTGCCGCGCCGGTATGCCGGGACAACCGGCCGAGCTGATCGCCCAATACCACGCTGCCGCTTTGCAGGAGATCGGCAAGGATCTCGGCGCGCTCAACCGGTGGGCCGAGGCCGAACCTCCGCTGCGCGAGGCGGTTGCGCACTTCGACGCCGCACAAATGCCAGCTTGGAGCGAACCGGCCCGACTGGACCTCGGAATCGTGCTCCGCCGACTGGCACGGTACGAGGAGGCCCGCGAGACCCTGCTCGTCGCTCATGCCGCACTCACCCGGCTGAAGAGCCCCCGACAGGAGGAGGCCGCCGCCGAGCTCCGTGCCCTGGACCGGCTCATCAGCGGCTAGTAGTGCTTGGTCAGGTTGGTTGATGTGGTGCGTGTCCCTCGGGTCGGGTTTGGCGTTGAGGGTGTGTGACACCTGATGAAGTTGCTGCTGTGCGTGATGAGTTGGAAGCCTTCGCGGCGGATATGTTCGAGCCGTTCGCGCGGAAGGACCAGCGTCGGTGGGGGCAGGTCTATCTGCGGGGGCTGCTCACGGACGGACAGCGCAAGTCGGTGCAGGCGGTCTGAGCAGAACGGCCTTCCTGCGGCTGCTGGGCGTGGCAGACACCCCCCGGCTCACCCGGGTGCGCGAGGTCTATTACCCGGTGGACACCAAGACGTACCCGGGGGATCCCCGCGTCGGCCTCGCACGGGACTGCAGGTGGTCCGTCACAGACCGATGGGCGCAGATGATGCTCAAGGGAGCTGGCCACTCTCTGGACGACCTGACCAGCAGCGACCTCGTCTCTGTGGTCACGAACATCGCGGCCGAGAAGGACGCGGACGAGCGACGACGCCGCACAGCCGCCCTGCTGCGCACACTCACAGCCCCGCTGACCAGTTCAGACCAGGCCGTGGTCCCCCTGGCCAAAGGTCACTACAAGTGGAATGTCGTGGGTGAGACGGCGGCCATCTGGGTGTGGCAGCTCCGGGAGACCTCCTGGCTGGAGGACAGCCAAGGCCGGCTCCGACCGCCGACAGACCTCACCCTGCGTACTGTCAATGGCCTTGAAGTGCTCCCCGTAGTGTGAAGTCCCACGAGAAAGTGGACAGTCTGTACCGGACTGATGCTTGACGGTCCCACGAGATTTCTGAAGGTCTCGGCACATCCTGGACTGCCGTGAGTCGTTGACTGTGATGTGGCGGAATCACGCGATTCGGAACCAGTGGACGACCAGCACTGGATGGCCGAGCACCGGTACCGGGCGGTGCTGCAGATGCTGGACGGATCCCCCGTCGCTGAAGTGGCCCGCCGGTTCGGAGTGTCACGGCAGACGGTGTACACCTGGGTCGAGCGGTACCACGCCGGAGGACTGGGCGGGCTGGTGGACAGGTCCCGCCGCCCGCACTCCTCGCCCCACCAGGTGGCTCCCGAGGTCGAGGCCCTGGTCTGCGAGCTACGCCGGACCCATCCACGCTGGGGAGCCCGACGCATCGCCTACGATCTCGGTCAGCGCGGCCTGAAGCCGGTGCCCGGACGGTCCACAGTGCACCGCATCCTGGTCCGCAACGGGCTGATCAACCACCAGGAACAGAATCACCGCCGCGTCTACAAGCGCTGGCAGCGAGATGCTCCGATGCAGCTGTGGCAGCTCGACCTGATGAGTGGTGTCTTCCTGGCCGGCGGGCGCGAGTGCAAGCTCGTCACCGGCATCGACGACCATTCCCGGTTCATCGTCATCGCCAAGGTGGTCGCCCAGCCGTCCGGCCGTGCGGTATGCACCGCGTTCGCCGAGGCCATGACCACCTACGGAGTGCCGCCGGAGGTGCTGACGGACAACGGCAAGCAGTTCACCGGCCGCTTCACCAAGCCCTTCCCGGCCGAGGTCCTCTTCGAGCGGATCTGCCGGGAGAACGGCATCACCGCACGGTTGACCAAGCCCCGGTCACCCACCACGACCGGGAAGATCGAGAGGTTCCACAAGTCACTACGCCGTGAACTCCTGGACCATGTCGGTCCGTTCGCCGACCAGGGGACGGCACAGGCGGCAATCGATGCCTGGGTCCACGGCTACAACCACAAGCGCCCGCACCAGGCCCTGCAGATGGCCACCCCAGCCTCCGCGTTCCGCCCCGCCGACACCAAGAATCAGCAACGCGAGGTCCACCTGCCCGAGCCGGAGGACACGCGGACGTCCGCCGCCGAGCTGCTGGCGCCACAGCTTCCCTCCCTGCTGCCCTCACCGCGGCTGCCGGTCGACGAGTCCCACATCCGGGCCGTCCAGTTCGAGGCTGTCATCTCCCCCATCGGCAGGCTCTGTCTGCCCAACAACCAGCAGATGAAGTTCCCCGCCGCCCTGGGCGGGCGCACGGCCACCATCTGGGCCGACGAACGCAGCATCCACGTCTTCATCGACGGCGTCCTCGCCCGCACCCGCCCCTCCAAGCTCACCGCAGCCGATCTGAAGGCATTGGTGCTGCGGGGCGGCAGCATCGCAGGGCCTGAGCCGGCGGCTCCCGCCCTGGTCGATGAGGCCAAGCCCGCACTCGTGGTCGAGGTCGACCGCGTCATCGACAGGGACGGCGACATCGGGCTCGGCGGCCAGAAAGTGAAGATCGCGCACCATCTGGCCGGACAGCCTGCCACTCTGCGCTTCGAGAGCCAGCTGATGCACGTCATCGTCGACGGCCGCGTCATCAAGACCATGCCCGCGCCGATTCCCCCGGAGAAGCGACGGCAGATCAGCGGCGCCCGAAGCCCGCGCACGATGGTCATCCCACCCTCCGCACAGACTCTGCGGACCCGGCGCAAGGTGCCCCCGGACGGCCGCGTGATGCTCGGCGGCCAGCGACTACGAATCGGCCGCGCACACGCCGGGAAGACCGTGATGATCGTCCTTGAGGACACCTGCTTCCGGGTCCTCGACGGGGACGTCGAGCTGTCCACTCACCCCCGCACCAGCGACAAGCCCATCACCGGTTTCAGAGCGCCCAACCGCACCGAGTCGTAACAGCCGTCCAGTATGTCCCGGTGACATCAAGGATGTCGTGGAGCCAACCTGTCCAAGATCTCATGGGACCTCACACGGTCACGTACCCCGGACACGGAGGCCCTGTACGGGCCGGAGGATCCTGGCTACCTGCACCCGGCGATCCACCAAGCCCTGGCCACCCGCACAGAGGTCCTCACCGCTCTGGGTGTCTCCGGCAACCCCGACGTCCCGCGCCTGATGGAACGGCTGCGTGAACTCCGGGACCGTCAGACCGACAACGCCGCCGAGATCCAAACCAATAGCGATACCGACGTACCGGACAGCCTGAGGGCGGAGGCGCTGCTGGTCTATCAATCCCTGGCGCGGCGTCTGACTCACCGTGCGGCAGATGCGACCCAGACGGCGGTGGAGAAGCAGATCCGCAACGAGTTCCGGTTCGAGGAGCTCGTCCTGACCGACCGTGGCTGGATGAAGTCCGGCAAGTGCTTCCAGGGACCTGCCCGTCCCTTCACCCTGACCGGGGCGGACATCGACCCTCTGTGGCTGGTACTGGGCATCCCCGAACCGGCCCTTGCCCTTGACCCAGCCGGGCTCGATGACCGATCGGTGTTCGCGGTGGCCGACTCGGGGTGACCCTCTCGTGCTCGGCGTCGGGGGCCGCACCGGTCCCGGAGATCTCCTTCAGCACGTCGATGAGGGACTTCCGGCGGGGAGTCGCTGCGCTCCAAGACCTTCTGGTGCGCGACGAGCCCGAGACGGCCGAGGCTTTCACCGGCTGGACCTGGCTGGTGGGCCTGGAGGTCCGGCTGCTACCCGGACTGCGGATCCGCCTCGATCCGGGAGACACGTACGAGCCCATCGAACTACCCGTCGACGCCCAGATCGACCGCGGCCGCAACACGCTGTTCCTACGCTCGCACGCGGCGTTGACCACCAAGGCCGGTGCGGGCGCGGCCATCGCCGCCCACTTCGCGGAAGAACGGTCGCGCGTGGGCCACAGCTGGCGGGACGTTTGGGAGGAACGCCTGGTGGAGGCAGGGCCCGGGGCCACGCTCACATCGGCAGGGCAACGGGACCGCGAGGAACGGCAGCGGCTCGCCGAAGAACTGCGTCGGCGAGCCCAGCGGGCTCCCACCGCGCCGATGCCGAACGGGAAGTCGGCCCCTCAGCGGGGCACGGGCACCGGCCCCGCTGTCCCGACCGGCATCATCCCGCCACCCCGCACCGGATCGGCTCCCGCGACCGGAAGCCCCGGAACCGGCACCCAGCCCGGCCCGCAGCCCGTGCCGGCCGCGCGTCCCCTGGTGGACGCAGCCCACTTCAACGTACTGCCCGGCAAGGTCACCCGCACTGGAACGCCATCCACACCGGGCAGCGCCCCTGCCCGCCCACCGGGAACGGGCGGACCAACGCCCCGCCGACTCGGAACCCCGCTCCCCCAGCCCAGGCGCGGAGGGCCCCACCCCGCAGCCAGGCCTCACCGCTCGGCTACGCAGACCATCACAAGGAGGAGCTCGTCATCCAGGCGCTCCGCCGGATCCTGCAAGAGGAGGGCGTCGAGCTGGACGACCAGCGGGGTGCGTCGGGCGTGGGCGCCGACGCATACGACTCGACCGGGCGCTATTACGAGATCAAGGCCCACGGGCGTGCCGTCCCGGGCGAGCTGACTCTGACACGGTCGGAGTTTGTACGGGCCTGGTCTGGGGGCGAGAACTACACGCTCGTGATCGTCTCACGCCTGGAGGAGGGCGTCGGCAAGCCGACCCTCCGCCTGGTGAACGACCCCGTGCACCGCTTCGAAGTCGAACCGCCAACGGATGTTCGACTCAAGGGCGTACGGGACTTGTCCGTGGAGTCGGCCGTGTACGAGTGGCCCGGTACGGAGTAGCAACGTGCTCGCCCCGCGTTCGTAGACGGGTCCCGGCCGCGCCCCCTCCAAGTGCTCACAGAGCGTACTCAGAGGGGGAAGGCGAAGCATGGCTCTGCCAGCGACAGGCACAGCCGAACGTTACAAAGAGGGGCGCCTCGCGCGGGCAAGATCACGATCTGCCGTGCGAGGCGCCCCTCCATGACTGATGACCTATCAGGAGTCGACGACCGCGTGCGTCAAACGTGCGTCACGAGCGTCAGATCTGCGTCAAGATATCGCCCACAACGCCCACGGCGCACATCACGCCCACTGCTCTAACCTGCAGGTCAGGCGTCTTCCTTGATCGGCTCCAGGATCGCGACGCACTCCACGTGGTGGGTCATCGGGAACAGGTCGAACACCCGCATCGTGCGCACCCGGTAGCCGTTGTCGCGGAAGTACCCGATGTCGCGGGCCAGGGCCGCCGGGTCGCAGGCGACGTATGCGATGCGGCGCGGGGAGAGGCCCGTCAGGTGGCGAACCGTCTGCTTGCCCGCGCCCGCGCGGGGCGGGTCCAGGACGATCAGGTCGCACTCGCTGATCTTCGTGCGGGGCAGGACCTGCTCGACCTTGCCGTGCTCGATGCGGACGCGCTCCATGTCCTGGAGGTTGTGCCGGGCGTCCTCGACCGCGCGCTTCGTCGACTCGATGCCGAGCACCGCGCCGGTGTCCCCGAGCCGTTCGGCCAGGGCGCCCGCGAAGATGCCGACGCCGCAGTAGAGGTCCAGGGCCATCTCGCCCTTGCGCGGCATCAGGCCCTGCATGACGGCCTTGACCAGGGTGTCGGCGGCCTGCGGGTGGATCTGCCAGAAGCCGCCCATGCCGACGCGGTAGGTGCGGCCGTCGGAGCGCTCGCGCACGAAGGCGCGGCCGTGGACGCGGTGGATGCCGCCGTCCTTCTCCTCGACGCGGAGCACCGAGACCGGCTTGTCCAGCTCGACCAGCGGCAGGCGGCCGCCGGGCTGCGGGGTGAGGATGACCTGGCGGTCACCGGAGCCGGAGGCCGCGATGGCCTCGACGGCGGCCAGCGAGGGCCATTCACGCTTCTCGATGCCCAGTTCGGTGATGCCGGGCGAGGCGATCATGCAGTGGTCGACCGGCTGGATGTCGTGCGAGCGGTGCTTGCGCAGGCCCGTACGGCCGTCCTCGTCGATCGCGAACTGCACCCGGGTGCGCCACGCGGGGACCTGTCCGGCGGGCAGCTTGTCACCCTCGGCGGGCAGGACCGTACCGTCCCAGCCCGCCTCCTCGGGGGTGAGTCCGGCGAGGCGCTGGAGCTGCTCGGTGACGACCTCGCCCTTGAGCCTGCGCTGGGCGCCGGGCTTGGCGTGCTGCCAGTCGCAGCCGCCGCACTTGCCGGGGCCCGAGAACGGACAGGGGGCCTCGACGCGGTCCTTGGAGGCCTCGATGACCGTCACCGCGTCGGCGCGCAGGAAACGGGAGTCCTCGTCGCCTTCGGTCACCTTGGCGATGATCTTCTCGCCGGGCAGGGTGTGCCGGACGAACAGGACCCGGCCCTCGGCGGTACGGGCGATGCAGTGTCCGCCGTGGGCCACGGCGCCGACCTCGACCTCGTACTCTTCCCCGACCAGTGACTTCTTCGTCTCGTTCTGCTCGGTCATCGTGGGGGAACTCCAAGGATCAAGGGTGGGACGTAAAAGAACGGCCGGACAGCCGACCCACCAGTTTACGTGGATCCTGTCCGGCCGTTCACCAACCAGCCCCCCAGGGGGGCCCTACTTCGGCGCCGCGTCCTTCGGCGAGTCCTTCGACCGCGGCGGGCGGCCCTGGCGCGGTGTGTCCACCGGCCCGCGCCGCACCGCACCCGGGGCGTTCCAGTCCTGGCGCCGCTTGGCCCGCTTCTTGGCCAGTTCGGAGGATTCCAGCTGGTAGGGCACCGAGGTGACCATCACTCCGGGGGTGAACAGCAGCCGCCCCTTGAGCCGCAGCGCGCTCTGGTTGTGCAGCAGGTGCTCGTACCAGCGTCCGACGACGTACTCGGGGATGTAGACGCTGACGGCGTCGCGCGGGTTCTCGCTGCGCAGCCCCTTCACGTACTCCACCACCGGCCGGGTGATCTCCCGGTACGGCGAGTCGAGGATCTTGAGCGGGACGTTGATCCCGCGCCGCTCCCACTCGGCCCGCAGTGCCTTGGTCTCCACCGGGTCGACGCTGATGCTGAGCGCCTCCAAGGTGTCCGAACGGGTCAGCTTGGCGAAGGCCAGCGCCCGCAGCGTGGGCTTGTGGACCTTGGAGACGAGGACGATCGAGTGGAC
Organism: Streptomyces sp. G-G2; assembly: GCF_030063135.1. Taxonomy (GTDB): domain Bacteria; phylum Actinomycetota; class Actinomycetes; order Streptomycetales; family Streptomycetaceae; genus Streptomyces. Next base: position 25,329 of record NZ_JASISO010000004.1, on the reverse strand, counting down.
CCGGGAGGGCCGCACGCTGTCCTCGGAGGGTCCCTCGGCGGCGGCGATCTCGGTGGCGACCCGGTCGTAGTGCTTCCGGATCGCGGTCATCGTGCCGTAGAAGATCACCATGCCGAGCAGGGCCACCCACGCGCCGTGCGTGAACTTGGTGGCGAGGACGACGACCAGGACGAGCCCGGTGAACATCGCACCGAAGGTGTTGATCGCCCGGGACCGGTGCATCTTGCGGCGTGCGGCGGGGTCCTGCTCGTCGCGCAGGTGGCGGTTCCAGTGCCGGACCATGCCGATCTGGCTCAGCGTGAAGGAGACGAAGACGCCGACGATGTAGAGCTGGATCAGCTTGGTCGAGTCGGCGCCGTAGAGCCAGACCAGCAGTATCGCGGCGCCCGCGAGCAGCACGATGCCGTTGGAGAAGGCGAGCCGGTCGCCGCGCGTGTGCAGCTGTCGGGGCAGGTAGCGGTCCTGCGCGAGGATCGAGCCGAGCAGCGGGAAGCCGTTGTACGCCGTGTTGGCGGCCAGGAACAGGACGAGCGCGGTGGACGCGGCGAGCACGATGAACAGGAAGCTGCCGCTGCCGAAGACCGCTTCGGCGACCTGGGAGATCACCGGGTTCTGGACGTAGCCCGGGCCGACCTCGGCGCCGTTGCTGAGCAGGTCCGTGCCGGGCTTCTCGGCCATCTTGACGTTGGTGGCCATGGCCAGGGCGATGATGCCGCAGAACATCGTCACGGCCAGGCCGCCCATCAGGGCCAGGGTGGTCGCGGCGTTCTTGCTTTTGGGCTTGCGGAAGGCGGGCACGCCGTTGCTGATCGCCTCGACGCCGGTCAGGGCGGCGCACCCGGAGGAGAAGGCCCGCAGCAGCAGGAAGACCAGCGCGAATCCGGCCAGGCCCTGGTGCTCGGCCTTGATCTGGAAGTCGGCGGTGGGGGCCTTCATGGTCTCGCCGAGGGCGAGGCCGCGCCAGGCCCCCCACGCGATCATGACGAACACGCCCGCCACGAAGACATAGGTCGGAATGGCGAAGAGCCTCCCGGATTCCTTCATGCCGCGCAGATTCATCAGCGTGAGCAGCAAGATCATTCCCATCGCGCAGAGCGTTTTGTGCTCGACGACGAACGGAATGGCGGAACCGAGGTTCTCGACGCCGGAGGCGATCGAGACCGCGACGGTCAGGACGTAGTCGACCAGCAGGGCGCTGGCGACGGTGAGGCCGGCCTTGGGACCGAGGTTGGTGTTGGCGACCTCGTAGTCACCGCCGCCGCTCGGGTAGGCGCGGACGTTCTGCCGGTAGGAGGCGACCACCGTGAACATCAGCACGACGACCGCTGCCGCGATCCACGGGCTGAAGTGGTACGCCGACACGCCCGCGATCGACAGGACCAGCAGTACCTCGCCAGGGGCATAAGCCACTGAGGAGAGCGGGTCGGAGGCGAAGACGGGGAGGGCGATCCGCTTGGGGAGGAGCGTTTCTCCGAGGCGGTCGCTTCGGAGCGCCCGGCCGATCAGGATCCGTTTGGGCACGTCGGTCAGTTTGGACACGCAGAGGATCGTAAGCGTTCGGAAATTGGGCTGACCAACCACCACCCCCACTGAGGGGCAATTGCGGATCACAGACACCCCAAGAGGCCACACTGAGGACACACTGGTGACCGCCCGTGTGTAGCTTGGGCCATGGTCTGAGACCCTGTCTAGCCTGAGCAGGTAATCAGGGCAGCAACAAGGCTGGTCCTCGTGGAAACCCGGACGGAACCTCCGACGGAGACCCGCGGCCGGGCCGCCAGCCGCCGACAGCCGGAAGGACGGCCGTGCACATCGTCATTATGGGCTGCGGAAGAGTGGGCTCCACCCTCGCGCAGACCCTGGAGCAGCAGGGGCATACGGTCGCCGTCATCGACCAGGACCCCACCGCGTTCCGCAGGCTGGGGGCGTCCTTCGGCGGCCGCCGCGTCACCGGCGTCGGCTTCGATCAGGACACCCTGCGCGAGGCGGGAATCGAGGAGGCGGGGGCCTTCGCCGCCGTCAGCAGTGGTGACAATTCCAACATCATCGCCGCCCGCGTGGCCCGGGAGATGTTCGGCGTCGAGAACGTCGCCGCCCGCATCTACGACCCCAAGCGCGCCGAGGTCTACCAGCGTCTGGGCATCCCCACCGTCGCGACGGTACGGTGGACCGCCGACCAGATGCTGCGCAGGCTGCTGCCGTCGGGGGCCGAGCCGCTGTGGCGCGACCCCAGCGGCGGGGTCCAGCTGGCCGAGGTGCACACCTCCGCCGCCTGGGTCGGCCACAAGGTGAGCGTGCTGCAGGAGGAGACCGGCGTACGCGTCGCGTTCCTCACCCGGCTGGGCGAGGCGACGCTGCCGACCTCCCAGACCGTGCTCCAGGAAGGCGACCTCGTCCACGTGATGATGCGCACGGACGAGATCGACAAGGTCGAGGCGGCCTTCGCACAGGGGCCCGAGGAGGCACACGCATGAGGGTCGCGATCGCCGGTGCGGGCGCCGTGGGCCGCTCCATCGCGGGGGAACTGCTGGAGAACGGCCACGAAGTGCTCCTCGTGGACAAGGCGCCGACCGCCATCTCGGTGGAGCGAGTGCCACAGGCCGAGTGGCTGCTGGCCGACGCCTGCGAGATCACCTCGCTGGACGAGGCGGCGCTCCAGCGCTGCAACGTGGTCATCGCGGCCACCGGTGACGACAAGGTCAACCTCGTCGTCTCGCTGCTCGCGAAGACCGAGTACGGGGTGCCGCGCGTGGTGGCCCGCGTCAACAACCCGAAGAACGAGTGGCTCTTCAACGAGGCCTGGGGCGTGGACGTCGCCGTCTCCACCCCGCGCCTGATGTCCGCCCTGGTCGAGGAGGCGGTGAGCGTCGGCGACCTGGTCCGGCTGCTGCGCTTCAGCCACGGCGACGCCAACCTCGTCGAGCTGACCCTGCCCCCGGAGTCCCCGGTGGCCGGCACCCAGATCAGCGAGATCAGCTGGCCCGAGGACACCTCGCTCGTCACGATCATCCGCGGCAACCGGGTGCTCACCCCGCACCCGGAGGAGACCCTGGAGTCGGGTGACGAACTCCTCTTCGTGGCCGCGCAGGCCCGCGAGGAGCAGCTGGAGGAACTCCTCCAGGCCCGGCGCTGACCCCGCCGCCCCGGCAGGGTGCGGGGCGGCGGGAGGCCGTACGTGCGCGGAAGGGGCGGGGCGACCATCAGGCCGCCCCGCCCCTTCCGTGTCCGCGGGCCCAGGCCGTGTCGTCGACGTACCTTCCCCCGGCTACCGCGGGGGGGCGCGCCCCGGGGCCGGTGGGGCCCGGCGCGCACGCACGCCCTGCGGGCGGGCGACGCCGCGCCGACGACTCAGCCCTCAGCCCTCGCGCGCCGCCTTGGCGGCCTTCGCCGCGGCCTTGCGCTCCTTCTCGGCGGCCTCCTCGGCCTCCCACTCCGCCATGACGTCGATCGGCGGCGGCGCCTTCGCCAGGAACAGCCAGGTGAAATACACCGCCAGCACCATCGGCGGCAGCTTGAGCGCGATCAGCACCCAGCCCAGCTGCGTCTCGTCCCCCCACCAGTACAGCGGGAAGAGGATCGCGTACTTGGCGAGGAAGACGAGGCCCCAGGCCAGGCTGGCCTTGGTGTACGCCTTCTTGCGCCCCGGGTTGCGGGTGCGCCAGGACAGGTTCTCCTTGAAGACCGGCCCCAGCATCACGCCGAGCAGCGGGAAGCCCACCAGCGCGGAGAGCGTGAAGGCCACGCCCAGCCCGGCGCCGTAGATCATGCCGGGCAGGTAGAAGCCCTTGGCGGTCCCGGTGAACAGGGCGAAGGCCACGCCCACGCCGACGCCGAACACCCCGCTGAAGGCGTGCTTGACGGTGTCCTTGCGGACGAGCCGCACGATCACCAGCAGGACCGCCACCGTGCCCGCCGCGATGGCGGACATCGTCACGTTCTTGTTGATCGTGTAGATCATGACGAAGAGCAGGCCCGGAAGCATGGTCTCCACCGTGCCCCGGATGCCGCCGAAGGCGTCGAAGAGGGCCGCCTGGGTCACGGCCCTCTGGTCGTCGGTCGGCGGGGCGTCGGCCGGGGGACCCGCGGGCACCGGGCCCGTCGGCTGATGGGTCGGTTTGTCGAGTGACGTCACCGGCTAGTGCTCCTGTCCGAGCGGTCGGAGTTCGTACTTCGGGTTGAAGAGGACCCGGCGGCCGTGGCTCATGGAGATCCGCCCGGAGGCGATCATGCGCCTGCCCGGTTCGATACCCACGATCGAGCGACGGCCGAGCCACACCACGTCCAGCGCGGCGGAGCCGTCGAACAACTCCGCCTCCAGGGCGGGTACGCCCGCCCGCGGCCGCAGGGTGACCGTGCGCAGCGTACCGGTCACCTTGACTATCTGGCGGTCGTGGCAGTCGCAGATCCGCGTGCATCCCGCGGCTTCTGCGTCCTCCTGCAGCTCCGCCGAATGCAGCTCCTCCTGGGAGGTGGAGAGCCGCTCTATCATCCGGCGGAACCGGCCCCCCGGCCTGGCCGGTCTAGCGGGCTTCTCGGGACGCGGTTCAGCACTCATACAGGAAGCGTACCGGCGCGCCCGCTACCTCTCGAAGCGGTATCCCATGCCCGGTTCGGTGATGAAGTGCCGGGGATGGGAGGGATCGGCCTCCAGCTTGCGGCGCAGCTGCGCCATGTAGACCCGGAGGTAGTTGGTCTCGGTGCCGTACGAGGGCCCCCAGACCTCCTGGAGCAGCTGCTTCTGGCTGACCAACTTGCCGCCGTTGCGGACCAGGACCTCCAGCAGGTGCCACTCGGTGGGGGTCAGGCGTACGTCGCACCCCTCGCGCACGGCCTTCTTCGCGGCCAGGTCCACGGTGAAGCCCGCGGTCTCCACGATCACCTCGTCCTCGCCGGCGCCCGCTCCGGGTTCCGCCCGGCGCACGGCGGCGCGGAGCCGGGCGAGCAGCTCGTCCATGCCGAAGGGCTTGGTGACGTAGTCGTCGGCGCCCGCGTCGAGGGCCTCGACCTTCTCGTCGGAGCTGTGGCGGGCGGAGAGCACCAGGATGGGGACGCGGGTCCAGCCGCGCAGCCCTCTGATCACCTCGACCCCGTCCATGTCGGGCAGGCCGAGGTCGAGGACGATCACGTCGGGGTGGCGGCCCGCGGCCAGTTCCAGGGCCCCCGCTCCGTCGGCGGCGGCGTCGACCTCGTACTTGCGCGCCTTGAGGTTGATCACGAGGGCTCGGACGATCTGGGGTTCGTCGTCCACCACGAGCACCCGGGTCATGGGGATCCTGCTTTCTGTCGTGCGTCGGAGGGTGAGGCGGGCCCGGCGTGCGCGGCTCCGGAGTTCGCGGGCTCCGCGCCGTCGGCGGTCCCGCGCCCCGCGCCGTCCGCGGCCCCGGTCGCGGGCGCGGCGGCGCGCAGGGTGAGCACCATGGTCAGGCCCCCGCCGGGGGTGTCCTCGGCGGTCAGGGTGCCGCCCATGGCCTCGGCGAAGCCCCGGGCGACGGCGAGCCCGAGACCGACTCCGGCGCCGCGCGGGGCGTCGCCGTGGCGCTGGAAGGGGGCGAAGATCTTGTCCTTGGCCTCGTCGGGGACGCCGGGGCCGCGGTCGGTCACGCGGACCTCGACCCGCTCACCGTGGGAACTCGCGGCGACGGTCACCGGTTCCCCGCCCGGGCTGTACTTGACGGCGTTCTCGACGACGTTGGCGACGGCCCGCTCCAGCAGGCCCGGGTCCACGGCCACCATCGGCAGCGATTCGGGCACGTCCAGCAGGACGCTGCCCTCCGGTACGCCGCCCAGGGCCATGGGGACCACCTCGTCGAGGTCGATCTCCCGGATCAGCGGGGTGACGGTACCGGTCTGGAGCCGGGACATGTCGAGCAGGTTGCCCACGAGGTGGTCGAGCCGGTCGGCGCCGTGCTCGATGCCCTCCAGCAGCTCGGCGCGGTCCTCCTCGGACCATTCCACGTCGTCGGAGCGCAGGGAGCTGACGGAGGCCTTGATGGAGGCGAGCGGGGTCCGCAGGTCGTGGCTGACGGCGGCGAGCAGCGCGGTGCGGATCCGGTTGCCCTCGGCCATCCGGCGGGCGCCCTCGGCCTCGCCGACCAGGCGCTGGCGGTCCAGTACGACGGCTGCCTGCGCGGCGAAGGCGCCGAGCACCCGGCGGTCCTCGGCGGGCAGTACCCGGCCGCTGAGGGCCATCGCCATGTGGTCCCCGATGGGCATGTCCACGTCGGCGTCCTCGGGGCGGGAGACGGGCGAGGGCCCGACGCTGCCCGCCGGGATCCAGGGCTCCACGTCGCTCTCCCGCTCCAGCAGGGCCACCGACTCCATGGCGAAGGTCTCGCGGACCCGCTCCAGGAGGGCGTCGAGGGTGGTCTCGCCGCGCAGCACGCTGCCCGCCAGGAAGGAGAGGATCTCGGACTCGGCGCGCAGCCGGGCCGCCTGGTGGGTGCGGCGGGCGGCCAGGTCGACCACGGAGGCCACCGCGACGGCCACCCCGAAGAAGACCGCGATGGCCACGATGTTCTTGGGGTCGGAGACCGTGAACTGGTGCACGGGCGGCGCGAAGTAGAAGTTGAGCAGCAGCGAGCCGACGGCCGCGGAGGCGAGCGCGGGGTACAGGCCGCCGAGCAGCGCGGAGGCGACGGTCAGCGAGAGGAAGATCAGCATCTCGTTGGCGAGGCCGGGGTCGGAGTCGATGTGCGTGAGGACCAGGGCGAGCAGCCCCGGCAGCAGGACGCCGACGACCCAGCCGGCCGCGATCCGGTTGCGCCCGAGCCGGGCCGCCGAGCGGACGACGGGCAGCCCGCGCCCCCTGGCCACGGCCTCGTGGGTGACGATGTGGACGTCCAGGTCGGGGCCGGAGTCACGGGCGACGGTGACGCCGACGCCGGGACCGAAGACGTACTGCCAGGTTTTGCGGCGGCTGGAGCCGAGGACGACCTGGGTGGCGTTGACGCCCTTGGCGAAGGCGAGCAGGGCCTCGGGGACGTTGTCGCCGATCACATGGTGAAACGTTCCGCCAAGATCTTCGACCAGGGTCCGCTGCACCGCCAGTTCCTTGGGCGAGGCCGCGGTCAGCCCGTCGCTGCGGGCGATGTACACGGCCAGGATCTCGCTGCCGGAGCCCTTGGCCGCCATCCGGGCCGCGCGGCGGATGAGCGTACGTCCCTCCGCGCCGCCGGTCAGACCGACCACGATCCGCTCGCGCGCCTGCCAGGTCGAGCGGATGTCGTGCTCGCCGCGGTACTGCTGGAGGTACTCGTCGGCCCGGTCGGCCACCCACAGCAGCGCCAGCTCGCGCAGCGCGGTCAGGTTGCCCGGCCGGAAGTAGTTCGACAGGGCCGCGTCGACCTTGTCGGGCTGGTAGACGTTGCCGTGCGCCATCCGGCGGCGCAGCGCCTGTGGCGACATGTCGACCAGTTCGATCTGGTCCGCCCGGCGCACCACCTCGTCCGGGAGGGTCTCGCGCTGCCGGACCCCGGTGATCGACTCGACCACGTCCCCGAGGGACTCCAGGTGCTGGATGTTCACGGTGGAGACGACGTCGATGCCCGCCTTGAGCAGCTCCTCGACGTCCTGCCAGCGCTTCGCGTTGCGCGAGCCCGGCACGTTGGTGTGCGCCAGCTCGTCCACCAGGGCTATCGCGGGTCTGCGGGCGAGCAGCGCGTCCACGTCCATCTCGGTGAAGGCGGCCCCGCGGTAGGACGCCTCGCGGCGCGGTGTCTGCTCCAGCCCGTGCAGCATCACCTCCGTGCGCGGTCGCCCGTGGTGCTCGACGAAGCCCACCACGCAGTCCGTGCCCCGCTCCACCCGGCGGTGGCCCTCGGACAGCATCGCGTAGGTCTTGCCCACACCGGGCGCCGCGCCGAGGTAGATCCGTAGTGTGCCGCGTCCCATGAGCCCATTCTCAGGGACGAGTCGTCCCGGTACGCACCGATGACCCCCGGTGCGCCCATCCCTGACGGTTCCCTGACACGACGGGAACGGCCGTGGGGGGGGCCCCCCCCCCCGGGCTGGCCGCGCCCCACGGCCGTTGGATCCGTTGCGACGCTCAGCGGACCTCGGTGATCTCGGGGCCGCGCTCCAGCTGGCCCATGCCACCGGAGAAGCGGGAGCCCTCCTGGTCCTCCGTCTGCACGCCGTCCGGCACCATCTGGGCGTCGTTCGGCAGCTTCAGGACGATCGGGTCGCGCGGGGCCATCGGGCCCTCGCCGCGCACCACGACGGTGTCGCGGAAGATCTGCTCCAGCACCCCGGCGGCCTCGGGACGCACAGCGCCCTGCCCCGAGATGACCCCGCGCAGGAACCAGCGCGGACCGTCGACACCGACGAAACGGACCAGCTGCGCGCCGGTCTGGCCGTCCGGCAGCGGGACGGGGACCTGCGCGCGCAGCTCCCAGCCCAGCGGACCCTGGACCTCTTCGATGATGCCGCCCTGCTGGGTGATGCCCGCGCCGATCTCCTCGCGGACCTCGCCCCAGATGCCTTCCTTCTTGGGCGCCGCGAAGGCCTGCAGCTGCACCGCGCTGTCGTGCAGCACGACGGTGGCGGCGACGATCGCGTCCCCGGCGACCTCGACGCGCAGCTCCATGCCCTCGACACCCGGTACGAAGATGCCGCCGAGGTCGACCCGGCCCTCGCCCGGAGCCATGACCTCGGAGTCGTCCCAGGGGCCGTCCGGACGCGGGGCCGGAGGCAGGTTCACCCTGCGCGGCGCGGCCGCGCCGGAGTCGTCGGCGTCGGCGTTGTCCCGGTCGTCGGCCTCAGTGCCGTCGACGACCTGCTCGGCCGCGCCGCCGTCCTTGACGGAGTCGTTCTTCTTGCGACGTCCGAACACGTCACTGTCCTTCCCGGTCGGTTACGACCGAAGCGTAGCCATTCCCACCCTGCTGACCAGCGCCGGATCCGGCCACGGCCGCATGACCGCCGGTGGAGCCGAAACCCCCCTCGGCCCGCGCCGAGCCGGGAAGTTCCGCCACCTCGTGGAAGCGCACCCTCTCGACACGCTGGACAACCAGCTGGGCAATGCGGTCGAAACGCTCGAACCGCACGCTCTCGCGCGGGTCGAGATTGACCACGATCACCTTGATCTCCCCACGGTACCCGGCATCCACCGTGCCCGGGGCATTCACGAGCGCTAGCCCGCAGCGGGCGGCCAGCCCGGACCGGGGGTGCACGAAGGCCGCGTACCCGTCGGGCAGGGCGATGGACACCCCGGTGGGCAGCACGGTCCGCTCGCCGGGAGCCAGCTCGGCGGCCTGGGTGGTGACCAGGTCGCATCCCGCGTCGCCGGGGTGGCCGTAAGCGGGCAGCGGCACCTCGGGGTCGACGCGGCGGATCAGCACGTCGACGGGTGCGTAGGTGTTCTGGGACATCAGGGGTTCACCTCGAAGGCGCGGGCGCGCCTGGACTGGTCCGGGTCGGCCATCGCCGCCCGGATCTCCTCGGGCCGTCCGTTGTCGATGAAGTGGTCGACCTTGACCTCGACGAACAGGGCCTCGGCGCGGACCGCCACCGGGCCCTGCGGGCCGCCTATCCGGCCGACCGCCGTGGAGTAGATCTTCCGTCCGGCGACGGCGGTGACCTCGGCCTCCAGGTACAGCACGGTGTCGACGGGCACGGGCCGCACGAAGTCGGTCTCCAGCCGTCCGGTCACCGCGATCACGCGCAGCAGCCAGTTCAGCGAGCCGAGGGTCTCGTCGAGCGCCGTGGCGAGCACCCCGCCGTGGGCCAGGCCCGGGGCGCCCTGGTGGGCGGGCTTGACGGTGAACTCGGCGGTGACGCGCACGCCCTCGCCCGCCCGGGCCGCCAGGTGGAGGCCGTGCGGCTGGCCCTCGCCACAGCCGAAACAGTGCTCGTAGTGCGCGCCGAGCAGCTCGCCGGGTGCGGGGGCATCGGGGTGCCGGACCGGCGCCGTGGCATCGGCCGGGGGCGTCAACGCTGTGTTTCGTCCACTCACAGGCGCAGACCTTACCCGCGCCACCGGCCGCGGGTCGCCCCGTGCCAAGCTGGGAGACATGCAGCTCTCCCCCGCGCACCACGACGAACGACTGACCGCACCCCGCGCCTGGTGGGGGATCTCCGTGCTCCTGGGTCTGTCGTGCGCCCTGATGCTGCTGCCGCTGGGCACGCTGCCGCTGCTGGCCGGGCTGGTCGGCGGAACGGCCCTCGCGGGGCTGGTGGTCAGTTCGTACGGGTCCGCCCGCGTCCGGGTGGTCAACGGCGCGCTGAGCGTCGGGGACGCGCGGATCCCGGTCTCGGCCCTCGGTGAGCCCGAGGTGCTGGACGCCGAGGAGGCGCGCGCCTGGCGGACGTACAAGGCCGATACCCGCGCCTTCATGCTGATGCGCAGCTACGTGCCGACGGCGGTCCGTGTGGAGGTCGTCGACCCCGCGGACCCGACGCCGTACGTGTACGTGTCCACGCGGGAGCCGGAAGCTCTGGCGGCGGCCCTGCGCGCGGCCCGCTCCTAGGGGGCGCGAGCGGCGGGCTCGGCGGGGGCCCGCGTCCCCGCTGGGTCCCTCAACCCTGAGCCGTCGGGCCAGGCCCTTCGAGTGCGGCCCTGGTGGCCTCGGGAAGGGGCTGGAGGGGCTGTTCCAGGGGCGGCAGCTGTGTGAGCGCGCTCCAGGGCACGGCCCGGGCCCGCAGGTCGCTGCGGACCTTCTCGGCGAGTTTGCGGGTGTCGCGGCGGTTCATCACCGCGCCGACGGCCGCGCCGACCATGAACGGCATGAGGTTCGGCAGGTTCCGGACCATCCGCTTCATGATCTGCTGGCGCAGCTCGCGTTTCATCTGGCCGCCGAGGGCGGCGTTCAGCGTCGTGGGCCTGGAGAGGTCCACGCCCCGCTCTTCCGTCCACGCGGTGAGGTAGCCGAGACTGCGCTCCTTCAGCGTGCCGGGCGGTCGCAGGCCGTAGACCTCGTGGAGCTCGGCGATCAGTTTGAATTCGATCGCCGCGACGCCGGTGATCTCCGCGGCCAGTTCCGCGGGCATGGCGGGCGGCACGGGCAGCATCGCCGCCGCGCCGATTCCCGCGCCGACGGCCGAGCTGGCGTTGGCCGCGCCCGCGATCAGCTTGTCGGCAAGCTGATCCGGACCGAGGTCCGGGAACTGCGCGCGCAGGGTCGCGAGGTCCCGTACCGGAACGCGCGGGGCGTTCTCGATGATCCGGTCGGTGATGAACAGGGCCGCGGCCCGGACTCCCTCACCGCCCTTGCGCACACCGTTCTTGACGGCGTGCAGCCGACGAGCCGCGGCGGCTCGCCGAGGCTCTTCAGCGGCCTCCGCGGCCGAGGGCTCCAGCCCTCCGGCCCCGGAGGGCAAGGCGGACACGCCGGGCTCTTCGGGGCCCGTTGCCGGACCCGTGGCTCCCTCGTGCGTTTCCACCGGATCATCATGCTGTTTTCGCGAGCGGCGCTTGCGAAAAGGCGTCGAGCCCGTCACGGCAGACGCTCTCAGTCGCAGTCGCGACAGATCGGCTGGCCGTTCTTCTCCCGGGCCAGCTGGCTGCGGTGGTGCACCAGGAAGCAGTTGGTGCAGGTGAATTCGTCGGCCTGCTTGGGCAGGACCCGGACGGCCAGCTCCTCATTGGAGAGGTCCGCACCGGGAAGCTCCATGCCCTCCGCCGCGTCGAAATCGTCGACGTCGACGGTCGAGGACGACTTCTCGTTACGACGAGCCTTCAGCTCCTCGATGCTGTCGTTGTCGACATCGTCGTCTGTCTTGCGCGGGGTGTCGTAGTCCGTTGCCATTTTTCGCTCTCCCCCTCTGGGATTTAGCGGTGTCTCAGCGCACGTAACGCGCGAGAGGCCGGACTTGTGCCCGACCTGAGGCGGAGATTTTGCCTCACATCAAGGTCTGTTACTTAATCGACACCCAGCCGCTCGCCGTAAGAAGCTTTCAGCTGGGATGACGACCGGGACCGTACACGGTCCGGGGGGCGCCTTGCACAAGCGCCACCTCGTGTATTTCCCGCCATCGGGGGGGCCGGAAACCCGGACGTCCCGGGCTTTCCGGCCGCCCCGGGGGTCACTGAACGTACATGACCCCGCACGCGCCACTGTGATCGATCACACAGGAACCACCCTCATACCCATTCGCCAATTCAGCCACGAGCGAACATCGCACCAGGGCTTCAGATGGGCAGAGTGACACGCATCACGAGGCCACCGCCCTCTCGGGGCTCCGAGTGGATCCGCCCGCCGTGCGCCCGGGCGACGGAGCGCGCGATGGAAAGGCCGAGACCGACCCCCTTGTCGCTGCCCGTACGTTCGGTGCGCAGCCGCCGGAACGGCTCGAAGAGGTTGTCGATCTCGTACGCGGGAACCACGGGACCCGTGTTCGATACCAGGAGCACCGCCTGGCCGTGCTGCACCTCGGTGGTGACCTCGACCCAGCCGTCCGCCGCGACGTTGTAGCGCACCGCGTTCTGCACCAGGTTGAGCGCGATCCGCTCCAGGAGCACGCCATTGCCCTGTACGACGGCCGGGGCGCGCTCCCCGCGGATCTCCACCCCCTTGGACTCCGCCTCGCCACGCGCCTGGTCCAGGGCCCGGGAAGCGACCTCCGCGAGGTCCACCGGCTTGCGCTCGACGATCTGGTTGTCGCTGCGGGCGAGCAGCAGCAGGCCCTCGACGAGCTGCTCGCTGCGCTCGTTGGTGGCGAGCAGGGTCCGGCCGAGCTGCTGGAGTTCCACCGGCGCCGCGGGGTCGGAGAGGTGCACCTCCAGCAGGGTCCGGTTGATCGCCAGCGGCGTCCGCAGCTCGTGCGACGCGTTGGCCACGAACCGCTGCTGGGCGGTGAAGGCCCGCTCCAGCCGGTCGAGCATCTCGTCGAAGGTGTCGGCCAGCTCCTTCAGCTCGTCGTCCGGCCCGTCGAGCTCGATCCGCCGGGTCAGGTCGGAGCCGACCACGCGCCGCGCGGTCCGGGTGATCTTGCCGAGCGGCGACAGCACCCGCCCGGCCATCGCGTAGCCGAAGGCGAACGCGATGATGCTCAGGCCCAGCAGGGCCATCAGCGAGCGGCTGAGCAGGTCGTCCAGCGCGTGCTTGCGCTGCACGTTGACGCACTCGGTGATCGCCTGGTTGAAGTGGTCGAGCGACTGGTCGATGCCGATGCCGGGGCACGTCGTACTGGTGACGTCGACCTTCGTCCCGCCCACGATCTTGAACGGGAGGTTGCTGCCCTCCCGCAGGGCCTGGGCGGCCAGCAGGTAGATGATCGACAGCAGCAGGATGCCCGCGATCAGGAACATCCCGCCGTAGAGCAGCGTGAGGCGTATCCGGATCGTCGGCCTGAGCCAAGGGAAAGGACCCTCGGGCGGGCCGGGGTCCCAGGTCGGTCTCGGTGGCGCCGACGGTGGCGCCGGAGCGGCGGCCATCCCCGTCAGATCCGGTATCCGGAGCCGGGCACGGTCACGATGACCGGGGGCTCGCCGAGCTTGCGGCGCAGCGTCATGACGGTGACCCGCACGACGTTGGTGAAGGGGTCGGTGTTCTCGTCCCAGGCCTTCTCCAGCAGCTGCTCCGCGGACACCACGGTGCCCTCGCTGCGCATGAGGACCTCCAGCACCGCGAACTCCTTCGGCGCCAGCTGCACCTCCTTGCCGTCCCGGAACACCTCGCGGCGGTTCGGGTCCAGCTTGATCCCGGCGCGCTCCAGTACGGGCGGCAGCGCGACGGTCGTACGCCGCCCCAGCGCGCGCACCCGGGCGGTCAGTTCGGTGAAGGCGAACGGCTTGGGCAGGTAGTCGTCGGCGCCCAGTTCCAGACCCTCGACCCGGTCGCTGACGTCACCGGAGGCGGTCAGCATCAGCACCCGGGTGGGCATGCCCAGCTCGACGATCTTGCGGCAGACGTCGTCACCGTGCACGAGCGGGAGGTCCCGGTCGAGCACGACCACGTCGTAGTCGTTCACTCCGACGCGCTCCAGGGCGGCCGCGCCGTCGTACACGACGTCCACCGCCATGGCCTCGCGGCGCAGTCCGGTGGCCACCGCATCGGCGAGCAGTTGCTCGTCCTCGACGACGAGTACGCGCACGTCGTTTCCTTCCTCCGAGCCCGTCAGGGCACACGTGTGTTGCGTCGTCCATCCTGCCCCTTTCAGCCGTAAACCGGCTGTAAGGCGCCCCTGAGCGGCTCCGCGCGGGGGGAGGCGAGGATTCCCTCGCCCTACGAGGTTTCTGCGCCCAGGGTGCCGGGGAGGACGTCAGCACACCCCGATCACCTCCCTGACAGTGGCGCGCCTCGTGCCCGCCGCCACCGACCCACGTAGAGGGGGCGCATCTCATGGACGCATTCACCGCGGGTCTCCTGCAGCGCATCAGGAGCACGCAGACGGACCTCCGCCAGGCCCGCGAGACGGGCGACGACTACCTCGCGGACGTCGAGCAGGCGGAGCTGGAGGACCTTCAGCGCCTGGCCGCCGAGCACGGCGTCCAGGTGCAGGCCTTCGCAGCCTGACCGACCGGCCACCGGCCCGGGGCTCCCACACCCCGGCCCCCCGACCCTCACCCCACCCCGAGTCCACCCACGAGTCCGCCGTGCCCGGCGCCTGCCAGCGCCGGGCGACCGGACCGTTCCGCGCTGCCCGCCCCCGCCCCGCCGGGGTCAGTCGTGCCAGGCTCCCGCCGCCTCCAGCAGCGGCTGCAGGGACGCGAACACCGCCGGGGTCCCGGCGACCGTCAGCTCACCGGACGCGGGCCGTCCCGGCCGGCCGCCCGTCAGGGCGCCCGCCTCGCGGGCGATGAGATCCCCCGCCGCCAGGTCCCAGGGGTTCAGCCCGCGCTCGTAGTACGCGTCCAGCCGCCCGGCCGCGACATCGCACAGGTCGATCGCCGCCGACCCGCCCCGGCGGACGTCCCGTACCAGCGGGATGATCGTGCGGGCCACCTCCGCCTGGTGGTCGCGCCGCGTCTGCACGTACCCGAAACCGGTCGCCACCAGCGCCTGGTCCAGCGGTGCGGGCGCCCGGCAGGACAGCCGTACGCCGCCAAGCCAGGCCCCGCCGCCGCGCACCGCGTGGTAGGTCTCGCCGCGCATCGGCGCCGCCACCACCCCGACCACGGTCTCGCCCCGGTACTCGGCCGCGATGGAGACCCCCCAGCTGGGCAGCCCGTAGAGGTAGTTGACCGTCCCGTCGAGCGGGTCCACGACCCACCGCACCCCGCTCGTGCCGGGCGTGTCCGCGCCCTCCTCGCCGAGCATCCCGTCCGCGGGCCGGTGCTCCGCGAGGAAGCCGCCGATCAGCTTCTCCGCCGCGATGTCCATCTCGGTCACCACGTCGATCGGGCTGGTCTTGACGGCCGCCACCACCAGATCGTCCGGGCGGCCGTCGCGCAGCAGCTCCCCGGCGCGCCGGGCGGCCTCCAGGGCCAGTTCGAGCAGTTCCTCGTGCACGGCGTCCTCGGGGTTCTCGGGGGTCTGGGGGGTCTCGGGGCGCTCGGGGTGCGCAGCGTTCACAGCAGGCTCCTCACGCGTCCGCGAAAGGGCTGTCCTCGCCCGCGGCCGCGGGCCGGGGCGCCCGCGCCGGGCAGCAGCCCACCGCGCACAGGTCATGACTGGGCCCGAGCGGTCCGAGCGCGCAGCGCTCCACCGGCTCGCCCCGCTCGGCCGCCGCCCGTTCCAGCACCAGCTGCCGCACGGCCGCCGCGAACCGCGGGTCGGACCCGACGGTCGACGAGCGGGCCACCGGGAGCCCCAGCTCCGCGGCCTTGGCCACGGCCTCGGTGTCGAGGTCGTAGAGAACCTCCATGTGGTCGGAGACGAAGCCGATGGGCACCATGACCGCCGCCGGGGCCCCCGCGGCGTGCAGGGCCTCCAGGTGGTCGCAGATGTCCGGCTCCAGCCACGGCGTGCCCGGGGCCCCGCTGCGCGACTGGAAGACCAGCTTCCAGGGCCGCTCCACGCCGGTCCCGGCCCGTACCGCGTCCGCGATCAGCCGGGCGACGTCCAGGTGCTGCTTGACGTACGCCCCGCCCTCCCCGTCGCGCGTGTGCTCCCCGGCCGGGCCCGAGGTGTCGGCCGCCGCGTCCGGGATGGAGTGGGTGGTGAAGGCGAGGTGGGCGCCCGCGCGGACCTCCGCGGGCAGCGACTCCAGCGCGGTGAGCACCCCGTCGATCATGGGCTGCACGAAGCCGGGGTGGTTGAAGTAGTGCCGCAGCTTGTCCACCCGGGGCCGCTCCAGGCCCTCCGCTTCCACGAGGGCGAGCGCGTCGGCGAGGTTCTCCCGGTACTGACGGCAGCCGGAGTACGAGGCGTACGCGCTGGTGGCGAGGACGGCGACGCGGCGACGCCCGTCGGCGGCCAGCTCGCGCATCGCGTCGTCGAGGTACGGCGCCCAGTTCCGGTTCCCCCAGTAGACCGGGAGGTCCAGGCCGTGCTCGGCGAAGTCCTCGCGCAGCGCGTCGAGCAGCTCGCGGTTCTGCCCGTTGATCGGGCTGACCCCGCCGAAGCCGAAGTAGTGCTTGCCGACCTCCTTGAGCCGCTCGCGCGGGATCCCGCGCCCGCGCGTGACGTTCTCCAGGAAGGGCACCACGTCGTCCGGGCCCTCCGGGCCGCCGAAGGACAGCAGCAGCAGGGCGTCGTAGGGGGCGGCGGGGCCGGTGGGGGCCGTACCGGAACCGGAGTCGGCGGCGGTCCCGGGACCGGTGGGACGGGCGGCGGCGGAGTGCTGGTCTGACATGCCTCGAATCCTGCCACCCGCCCGCGACGGCCGGGAAACGGCCTCGCCCGGCGGCCCGTGCCGACCTCGCGCCGCACCACAGGTAAGGTCAGCCTAACTTCCCCCTCCTTCGCCCTGCGGGTACCGCCCCCGCGGTCGTAACCTGTGGGGGCCACCGACGTCCCTCACGGAGGGCACCTTGCCCAGTCCCTACCGCGCGATCTTCGCCGCCCCCGGCAGCAAGAACTTCAGCGCCGCCGGTCTCATCGGCCGCATGCCGCTGTCCATGGTCGGCGTGGGCATCCTCACGATGATCTCCGAGATAACCGGGCGGTACGGGCTCGCCAGCGCCCTGACCGGCACCCTCGCCCTCTCCGCCGCCGCGGTCGGCCCCCAGATATCCAAACTGGTCGACCGCTACGGGCAGCGGCGGATCCTGCGTCCCGCGACCCTCTTCGCCGTCGGCGCCGTGACCGGGCTGCTGCTGGCAGCGGCCAACGGCTGGCCGGACTGGACCCTCTTCGTCTTCTCCGCCCTCGCGGGCTGCGTGCCGAGCGTCGGCTCGATGATCCGCGCCCGCTGGACGGCCATCTACCGCGACACCCCGGACCTGCACACCGCGTACTCCTTCGAGTCCGTGATCGACGAGGTCTGCTTCATCTTCGGCCCGATCATCGCCATCGGACTGTCCACCACCTGGTTCCCGGAGGCGGGCCCGCTGATCGCCGCGGTCTGCCTGCTGGTCGGCGTCTGGTGGCTGACGGCGCAGCGCGCCACCGAGCCGGAGCCGCACCCCCACGACGAGACCTCCGACCGCACCTCGGCGCTGCGCTCCCCCGGACTCCAGGTGCTGATGGGCACCTTCGTGGCGACCGGGGCCATCTTCGGCTCGATCGACGTGGCGACCCTGGCCTTCGCGGACGAGCGGGGCCACAAGCCGCTCGCGAGCGTGATCCTCGCCGTCTGGGCGCTCGGCTCCTGCCTCGCGGGCATCACCTTCGGCCTGCTGCACCTCAAGGGCAAGGCCGAACGCAGGTGGGTGCTGGGCATATGTGCGATGGCCGTGAGTATGATCCCCCTCCTACTGGCCGGGAACCTTCCGTTTCTGGCCGTGGCGCTCTTCGTCTCGGGCCTCGCCATCGCTCCCACGATGATCACCACGATGGCCCTGATCGAGGCGCACGTACCGCGCGCGAAGCTGACCGAGGGCATGACCTGGATCAGCACCGGCCTCGCGGTCGGTGTCGCGGTCGGCTCCTCGGTGGCCGGCTGGGTCATCGACGCCTCCGGCGCCCGCAGCGGTTACGTCGTCTCCATCGCGGCGGGGACCGCCGCGGCGGCGGTGGCGTTCGCGGGTTACCGCCGACTGACGAGGTCGGCGCAAGGGGAGGAGCCCTCTAGCGATGGCGACGACGGGGACAGCAGGCAAGAGCGGACCGGGCAGCGGCACGGCACCGACCGCACCGTGGCGTAACTGGGCGGGCAACATCTCCGCGACCCCCGCCCGGGTCGTGACCCCGGCCTCGGTCGGGGAGCTCCAGGAGGCGGTCCGCCGGGCCGCCTCGGACGGTCTGCGGGTGAAGGCGGTCGGCACCGGCCACTCCTTCACCGCGGCCGCCGCCACCGACGGCGTCCTGATCCGCCCTCAGGCGCTGGCCGGGATCCGGGAGATCGACCGGGCCGCCGGCACCGTCACGGTGGCGGCGGGCACGGTCCTCAAGGACCTCAACCTCGCCCTGGCCCGGGAGGGCCTCTCGCTCACCAACATGGGCGACATCATGGAGCAGACCGTCTCCGGGGCCACCAGCACCGGCACCCACGGCACCGGCCGGGACTCGGCCTCCCTCTCCGCCCAGATCCGCGCGCTGGAGCTGGTCACCGCCGACGGGCGGCTGCTGGCCTGCTCGGAGAAGGAGAATCCGGAGGTCTTCGCGGCCGCCCGGCTCGGCATCGGAGCACTGGGCATCATCACCGCGCTCACCTTCGCGGTCGAGCCGCTGTTCTTCCTGACCGCCCGTGAGGAGCCGATGCCCTTCGACCGGGTGACCGCCGAGTTCGACCAGCACGTCACGGAGAACGAGCACTTCGAGTTCTACTGGTTCCCGCACACCGGCAACTGCAACACCAAGCGCAACAACCGCAGCCAGGGCCCCGCCTCCCCGCCCGGCGCGGTCAGCGCCTGGATCGAGGACGAACTGCTGTCCAACGGCCTCTTCCAGGCCGTCAACTCCCTCGGCCGCGCCGTCCCGGCCGCCATCCCCGGCATCGCCCGGATCGCCAGCCGCGCCCTGTCGGCGCGCACCTACACGGACATCCCGTACAAGGTGTACACGAGCCCGCGCCGGGTCCGTTTCGTGGAGATGGAGTACGCCGTCCCGCGCGAGCGGGTCGTCGAGGCGCTGCGGGAACTCAAGGCCGTGGTCGACCGCTCCTCCCTGCGGATCAGCTTCCCGGTGGAGGTGCGCACCGCCCCGGCGGACGACATCACCCTGTCGACGGCCTCCGGCCGCGAGTCGGCGTACATCGCGGTGCACATGTACAAGGGCACGCCCTACCAGGCCTACTTCACGGCCGCCGAGCAGATCTTCACGGCGCTCGGCGGCCGCCCGCACTGGGGCAAGGTGCACACGCGGGACGCGGAGTACTTCGCCCGGGTCTACCCGCGCTTCGGCGAGTTCACCGCGCTCCGGGACCGGCTGGATCCCGAGCGGGTGTTCGCCAACGACTACCTGCGGCGCGTACTGGGCGACTGAGGGCGGGTCAGGGGCTCGGCTTGACCGCGTCGCCGCTCGGCGGCGCGGACTTCTCCGGGGACGGGGTGGACCTCGAGGGCGTCGGCGTCGGCGTGGGGCTCGGCGGCGTGGGGCTCGGGGTCGGCCCGGTGGAGCGCGAGGGGCTCGGGTCGGGGACCGGGCCCTGTCCGCCGTGCGAGCGGGACGGGCTCGGGGAACTCCCGGTTCCGGGGTCCTCCTTGCCGTGCCGCTCCCCGGTGCCCGGGCTGCGCCGCCCGTCGGGGGCGGCGGGCGGCTCCTGCTTGCCGCCGCTGCCGCCGCCGGAGCCTCCGGTGACCGCGGTGTACAGGGGCCGGTCGCCGACCGGCCCGCCGGAGAGGGCCTCGTACGCCGCTATGCCGCCCAGCGAGATCGCGAAGGCGGTCCCGGCGGCCACGGCCGTGCGCTTCCAGCCGCGGACCCTGGTCCCGTGGACGGTGGCCCGGCTGAACTCCTCGTCGGGCGCGGTCGCGGGCAGGGCCGTGGTGGGGACACCGGCGGTGGCCGGGTCCTGGGCGGGCAGGGCGGTGGTCGCGAGGGCGTCGGCGCCCAGGACTGTGGGCGGCATCGGCGTCGCGGGCAGGACGGTGGTGACGGCGCCGGGTACGGCCTCGCGGCCGTCGCCCATGCCCCCGTACGCGTCCCCGCCCACGACGGGGACCTGCCGGGCCCGGGGCCGGGTGGTCTCGCGCAACTGGTCGCCGGTCCGCCGGAAGAAGTGGCCGATCACCGGGCCGCCCGCCGTGGCGACCACGCTGACCACGCCCGCGCCGAGGATCGTCCCGTAGACCCCGAGTTTCGACGCGAGGAGCGCGGCGACGACGGTGGCGAGCGAGGAGCCCGCGACCTGGGCCGCGCTCAGGTCCAGCTTCTTCTTCTCCGGCACCTCCAGACCCCCGATCGGCGGCATCGGCTCCGTCGGTTCGAACTCTCGCGTTGCCTTGTGACCCATCCCCATCCTCTGCGCGCCCCTGCCCTTCCGCTCCCGTGCTCTCAGCAGTTACTGACACCTGAGCGAAACAGAAAGTTCCATTTCTGGTGATTCTGTGAAGCAAGACACCTGAAATCGGACGGGCCCCAGGCGGGCGCGCGTGTACGCCCTCTCAACTCCCCCCGCCCTGGACAAGTTCGGCGGCGCGCCGGTCCACCCGCATGGCCCGAATGGAGTACTGTGGCGAGCCCTGGGGCCGTCCTTCCTTACGGTTGTCCGGACTCGGGAGAGGGGGCCGGCTGATGCAGAATCGGCGCTCGAAACCGGCAATGCCGCGGGATCGCACGGATTCCTGATGCGCAGAGTGACTGCCTGGTCACTGTGTGTGGCCAACAGGTAACCGTGCCATAACGGCGATCAAGGGCGCATGCCCGACACGCCGGATGAACTCGGCAAGGTTGTGGCAGGCTGCACCCGGGCAGGCCACACTCGACTAGCGGAAGCAGCGACGCACGTGACGTCGGCAGGCACCACCCGGGAGGTCCCCATGCCCGAACTGCGTGTCGTGGCCGTCTCCAATGACGGCACACGACTGGTGCTCAAAGCTGCGGACAGCACGGAGTACACCCTTCCGATCGATGAGCGGCTGCGGGCAGCCGTGCGCAACGACCGCGCACGCCTGAACCAGATCGAGATCGAGGTGGAGAGCCACCTCCGCCCCCGCGACATCCAGGCCCGGATACGAGCCGGTGCCTCCGCGGAGGAGGTCGCTCAACTCGCGGGCATTCCCGTCGACCGGGTGCGCCGCTTCGAGGGCCCCGTGCTCGCGGAGCGCGCGTTCATGGCCGAGCGGGCCCGGAAGACCCCCGTGCGACGTCCCGGCGAGAACACCGGACCCCAGCTCGGCGAGGCCGTGCAGGAGCGGCTGACCCTGCGCGGGGCCGACAAGGAATCCGTCCAGTGGGACTCCTGGCGCCGCGACGACGGCACCTGGGAAGTCCTGCTGGTCTACCGGGTGGCGGCCGAGCCGCACTCCGCGAGCTGGACCTACGATCCCCCGCGCCGCCTGGTCGTGGCCGTGGACGACGAGGCCCGCTCGCTGATCGGCGAGTCCGACGACCTGCCCGCGACGCCGGAACCGAGCTTCCCGTTCGTGCCCAGGATCGCGCGGCTGCCGCGGGACCGCCCGCTGGACCGGGCCCTCGACCGGCAGTTGGAGCGTCCGGTCGCCCAGGCCCCCGCTCCCGCGACGGACCCCGAGGAGGAACGGGACACGCTGACCAGCCTGCTGGAAGCGGTGCCGAGCTTCCGGGGCGACATGGTCGTCCCCGAACGCCCCCCGGCCGTCGAACCGGAACCGGACGAGCCAGTGGCGGTGGAGCAGCCGCCCGCCGCGTCGGCCGGTGCGGGCGCCGCGTACGCCGATGTCCTGATGCCGCGGACGGTCGCGGGCCACCGGGACCGGCTGACGGGTACGACGGACCGCCAGGCGGAAGCCGACGGCGTCCGCCCGGGCCGCCGCGCCGCCGTCCCCAGCTGGGACGAGATCGTCTTCGGCACCCGGCGCAAGAAGCAGGAGTAACGCCGGTCCCCCGGCCCCCGCGAACGGGGGCCGGGGGCCGCGCGGACTACTGCGGGTCGGGGCCCGTCGCCACCGGGCGGGCCGGGTCCGCGGACCACTGCGACCAGCTGCCCGCGTACAGCGCGGCCGCGACCCCCGCCACCTCCAGCGCGAGCACCTCGTGCGCGCCCGAGACCCCGGACCCGCAGTACACGCCCACCGGTACCCCGGACCCCGGCTCCGCGCCCAGGGAGGCGAAGCGGGTCCGCAGCGCGTCCGGGGCCAGGAACAGCCCGTCCGGGCCCACGTTCTCCGTGGTCGGCGCGGAGACCGCCCCCGGGATGTGCCCGCCGACCCGGTCGATCGGCTCGACCTCGCCCCGGTACCGCTCCCCCGCCCGCGCGTCCAGCAGCACCCCGGCCCGGGCCAGGGCCGCCGCTCCGTCCGCGTCCAGCAGGCCCGCCCCGCCCGGGTTTGGCTTGAAATCGCCCTCCGCCGGTGCGGGTACCTCGACCGTCACCACGCCCCCGGCCGCCGTCCACGCGGCCAGTCCCCCGTCCAGCACCCGTACCTCCGCGTGCCCCGTCCAGCGCAACAGCCACCACGCCCGGGCCGCCGCCCAGCCCTGGCCGCCGTCGTACACGATCACCGGGGTCCCCGCGCCGACCCCGGCGCGGCGCATGACCGCGCCGAAGGCCTCCGGGTCGGGGAGCGGGTGGCGCCCGCCCGAACCCGCGGGACCTGCGAGTTCTTGATCCAGGTCGATGTACACGGCGCCGGGCAGGTGGCCCGCCTCGTAGGCGGGCCGCTGGTCGGGGCCCCCGAGCTGCCAGCGCACGTCCAGCAGCACCGGCGGCCGGGCCCCGGCCAGCTCGGCCGCCAGTTCGGACGCGGAGAGGATCACGGATGTCACGGGCTTCACAGTCATGCGGATCATCTTCCTCCCCACCCGGACAGCCCAGGTAACAAGCCGGACATCGCCGGGCCGTAGTGATTCGGTCATCTCTGTCGCGCTACCCGGAAAAGCGGCCCGGTCGGGGCGCGCGGGAGCCCCCGGGGTGGAAGCATCAGCCCCGAGACGGGGCGCGGCACGACGGAGGAGACGGCTGACATGACCGAGGGACTGGGAGCGACACGGCGCATTCCCGGCACACCGTGCTGGGTGAGCCTGATGGTCCACGGCCTCGGGAACACCGAGGACTTCTACGCCGACCTGTTCGGCTGGGAGTACGCCCCCGGCCCCGAGCAGCTCGGCCCGTACGTCCGGGCCCTGCTGGACGGGCACGAGGTGGCGGGCATCGGCGAGATGCCTCCGGACCGCCAGTTGCCGGTGGCCTGGACGACGTACCTCGCCACGGACGACGCCGACGCGACGGCGGAGGCCATCCGCGCCCGCGGCGGCACGGTCGCGGTCGGGCCGCTCGACGCGGGGGTCGCGGGCCGGGTCGCCATCTGCTCGGACCCCATGGGCGCCGTCTTCGGCATCTGGCAGGCCGAGGGGCACATGGGCACCCGATTGGCCGGAGCCGACGGCACCCCGGTGTGGAACGAGTTGATCACCCAGGACACGTCCACCGTGGGCAAGTTCTACGAGACGGTCTTCGGCCACGAGTGCGAGCCCGCCTCCGAACCCGACTTCGACCACCTGACCCTGCGCCTGGAGGGCCGTCCGGTCGCCTCGGTGCACGGGGTCGGCCGCGCGCTGCCGCACGAGCGCGGCGCGCACTGGATGACCTTCTTCGAGGTGGCCGACCCGGACGCGGCGGCGGTGCGGGTGGTGAAGCTGGGCGGCCGGGTGCTCGAAGAGCCCCACGACGGCGCGCTCGGCAGGCTCACGCTGGTCGCGGACCCCGAAGGCGCGGTCTTCACCCTGCTCAGGACGGCCCCGACCGCGCCCTGACACCGTGCACCGCCCGTCGCTCGTCCACGACCCGCGCGAGCTGGTCGATCTGCTCCGGGGCGAGGAACTGCGCCTCGTCCACGATCACATAGTCGACCTACCATCCACCAACCCACGCTGGAGTCACCGAGCCCAGGGACTCGCCAAGCGGAAGGACTCGCCGCACTGCCCGCCCAGAGGCCGCCCGCGGTCGGTCCCCCTACCGGCACCCCCGCCCGCCAGCCCGCAAGCGGGCGGGCGGGCGGGCGGCGGGCGTTACTGGATTCCCGGGATCTGGCGGGCCTTGAACGCCTGGCGCACGGCGTCCGCCGCGCTCTTGCCGTACATGCGCTGGGCGGTGGCGATCGTCGTCAGTGCCGCGTCCTGGAAGCTGGTGTCGGGCGCGAAGCCGAACTGCGCGTTGACGATGACGCGGTCGGCGGTCCTCGCGCCCAGTGCGCCCCGGATGTCGAAGAGGGCACGGGACCAGATCTCGCCGTCCGCGTGGACCTCGCCCGCCAGGTCCGAGTAGACCTTGTTCCCGTCGACGCGGCGAAGGCAGTGCGGGGCGGAGCTGTACATGACCGAATCCCAGTCGCCTACGCATGCCAGGTCGGTCTTCCGCGGCCACCCGTAGGCGCCGTCCGCGTAGGAGCCGACCTCGACGGCCAGGTAGTCGCCGAAGGCCTCGCCTATCGCGCCGGCCTCCGGGGAGGAGCCGAAGCCGGGGACCTGGGCGTTGTGCACCGCGTGCCCGTATTCGTGGACGATCACCTCAGCGTCCTCGGCGTCGTCGACTCCGCCCTTGCCGAACCGGATCTCCGCCTTCTTGTCGCTGAAGAAGGAGTTGTCGGCGCCCCATTGGTTGATGCGGACGGGCTGGGCCCGGTCGTTGGCCCCGGGCAGTTCGCTTCCGAAGCCCAGGCCCTGGAGGTACTCCTGTGCCTCGTTGACCCAGAAGTAGGCCATGACCTGCTCGAACCGGTCGTCGGCTCGGGTGAAGGTGCCCGCGTCGGCGACGTTCGCCGAGGCGCCCGTGTCCGATCTGACGTAGGCCCACTTCCCCGACAGTCCGCCGCTGCCGTCGAGGTTGCGCAGCGCGGCCGTGGCGTAGGCGGAGGACGGCACGGCGTCCGCGGCGTCCTTGGCGTCGGTGAGCGTCTGATCGCCCGATGACTGGACGGGGTTGACCATGAAGACCCGGGCCTGGGGCAACGCTCCGGGTGCGGCCGGAACCGAGGCCGTGGCCGGCCCTGCCAGTGCGAACAGAGCCACGGTGGCGGTGGCCGCGGCGGTGAGGCCGCGGGGTGTGCGGCGATCCATGTACATCCTCCGGAATGGGATGGGGTGCTCAGGACAGGGTGTCGGCGTGATGCGGCGTGATCCTCGCGCACCACCACCTGTCTTAGTGGTCGACGCGCGAAGTCCTTCGGGGGTTGATCAAGCAGTCGGTGCGGTGGAGGATTCTTCCTGTCGGTCGAGAGAGTGTCGGTCGAGTCTGGCCAGCAGATCGTCCAGGTCGGAGGTGGTGAAC
>NZ_JASISO010000049.1 GCF_030063135.1 Streptomyces sp. G-G2 | reverse complement strand
CCGCAGAACACCCCGCAGGGCGCGCAGCCCGGCCCGCAGCCCGGCGCACCGTCCTCCGTCCCGCCGGGCGCACCCGCGTCCGCGCCCCCCGCTGGCAAGCCCACCCCGACCCCCGGCAGGTGACCGAGTGAGCCCCAAGGAACCTCCCCGGCGGCGGATCCCCGGGCCGCCCCGGCCCCGGCCCCGTACGACCGCGCGCCCCGCCTCCCGCCCGGCCACCCGCCGCCCCGCCGCGGCCCGCGCCCCGCACACCATCCGGCTCGGCGCCCCCAAGCCCCGGCTGCGGCTGGTCGGGGTCGCCCTGACCCTGGTGATGGCGGCCTTCGTGATCCGGCTGCTCCAGGTCCAGGCGGTCGACGCCTCCGCCTTCTCCGCCGTCGCCTCCAAGAACCGCTTCGCCAGCTACACCCTGGCCGCCGAGCGCGGGAACATCACCGACCGCAAGGGCGTGGCCCTGGCCACCAGCGTCGACGCGCACGACATCACCGCCGACCCCTCGATGTTCACCCCGCAGGAGAGCAAGGCCCCGGACGCCCCCGCGCAGGCCGCCGCCCTCCTCTCGCCGATCCTCGGCAAGGACGTCAAGGAACTCACCGACCGGCTCGCGACGAAGAACACCCGCTACGTCGTCCTCGCCCGCCGCCAGACCCCCCAGGTCTGGAACCAGATCAAGGACCTCAAGCGGGTCTTCGCCGAGAAGGCCGCCGCCGACAAGAAGAACAACGGCCCCGGCGCGAACGTCATGGCGGGCGTCTTCCAGGAGCCCAGCAGCAAGCGCGTGTACCCGGGCGGCGACCTGGCCGCCGGGATACTGGGTTACGTCAACGCCGAGGGCAAGGGCGCGGGCGGACTGGAGTCCTCCCTCGACAAGAAGCTCTCCGGCAAGGACGGGGAACTGACCTACGCCCAGTCCGGGGGGCGCCGCGTCCCCACCGCCGGGTCCAGCGAGAAGCCCGCCGTACCCGGCCAGGACATCGAGCTGACCATCGACCGCGACATCCAGTGGGCGGCCCAGAGCGCCATCGCCGAGCAGGTCCAGAAGTCCGAGGCCGACCGCGGCTACGTCATCGTCCAGGACACCCGCACCGGCGAGGTCCTGGCCATGGCCAACGCCCCCGGCTTCGACCCCAACGACCTCAGCAAGGCCCGTTCCGCCGCCATGGGCAACGCGGCCCTCCAGGACGTCTACGAACCCGGCTCCACCGCCAAGGTGATGTCCATGGCCGCGGTCCTGGAGGAGAAGAAGGCCACCCCCGCCACCCACGTCACCGTCCCCAACCGGCTGCACCGCGGCGACCGGCTCTTCAAGGACGACATCGACCACCCGACCTGGAACCTGACCCTCAACGGGGTCCTCGCCAAGTCCAGCAACATCGGCACCATCCTGGCCACCGGCCAGCTCGGCGCCACCCAGCCCGAGGCCAACAAGGTCCTGTACTCCTACCTGGACAAATTCGGCATCGGGCAGCCCACCGGCCTCGGTTACCCGGGCGAGTCCCGCGGCATCCTGGCCAAGCCCGAGTCCTGGTCCACCTCCCAGCAGTACACGATCCCCTTCGGCCAGGGCCTCTCGCTCAACGCGATGCAGGCGGCCTCCGTCTACTCGACGATCGCCAACGGCGGGGTCCGGATCACGCCCACCCTGGTCCGCGGCACCAAGGGCCCCGACGGCCGGTTCACCCCCGCCGCCACACCCGAGAAGAGCCAGGTGGTGAGCCCCGAGACCGCCAAGACCCTCGCCCAGATGCTCGAATCGGTCGTCGACGACCAGGAGGGCACCGGCACCAAGGCCCGCATCCCGGGCTACCGCGTCGGCGGCAAGACGGGAACGTCCAACCGGGTGGATCCGGCCACGGGCCACTACAAGGGCTACACCGCCTCGTTCGCGGGTTTCGCCCCCGCGGACGCTCCGCGCATCACCGTGTACTGCGCCATCCAGAACCCCACCAAGGGAAGCTACTTCGGCGGACAGATCTGCGGACCCATCTACAAGCAGGTGATGGAGTTCGCCCTCAAGACCCTCCAAGTCGCCCCCAGCGGCACCGCCCCCGCCGGACTGCCGGTCACCTTCGAACCCGGCCAGTGAGCGGACTCCCGCTCCGCCAGACCGTGAGGCACCACCAGTGACAACGATCACCCCGAAACCCGGGAACCACGACGCGGCGGGCCCCACACCCGGGCCCTCGCTTCGCAACGGGCCCGCCGCGCCCGGTACGCTCACCGCCGTGTCCCACGCTGATCAGCCCAGAACCACCCAGAAAGCGCCCCCGGCAGCGCCGCCCGGAGCGCCCCGGCCGCTGGCCGTCCGACCGACCCCGCTCGGCGATCTGGCCGCGCTGCTCGGCATCGAGACGCCCGCGCCCGGCGAGGTCCCCGACGGCCCGGGCCGTCCCGCCCGCCCCACAGGCATCACCGGCATCACGCACGACTCACGTGCCGTGCGCCCCGGCGACGTCTACGCGGCCCTGTCCGGAGCCCGGTTGCACGGCGCCGACTTCGCGCCACAGGCCGCCGCGCTCGGCGCCGCCGCGATCCTCACGGATCCCGCGGGCACCGGGCGCGCCGCCGCCACCGGACTGCCGGTCCTGACCGTCGAGGACCCGCGCGACCGGATGGGCGAGCTGGCCGCCGAGATCTACGGACGCCCCGGCGAGGCCCTGCTCCAGATCGGCATCACCGGCACCTCCGGCAAGACCACAACCGCGTACCTGATCGAGGGCGGACTGCGCCGGGCGGGCCGGACCACCGGACTGATCGGCACGGTCGAGATGCGCATCGGCGACCAGGCCATCAAGTCGGAACGCACCACCCCCGAGGCCACCGACCTCCAGGCGCTCTTCGCGGTCATGCGCGAACGCGGCGTCGAGGCCGTCGCCATGGAGGTCTCCAGCCACGCCCTGGTGCTCGGCCGGGTGGACGGCTGCGTCTTCGACGTCGCCGTCTTCAACAACCTGAGCCCCGAGCACATGGAGTTCCACTCCGACATGGAGGACTACTTCCAGGCCAAGGCGCAGCTCTTCACCGAGCGCCGCAGCCGCCTGGGCGTGGTCAACCTCGACGACGAGTACGGCCGTCGGCTCGCGAAGGAGGCGCACATCCCGCTGGTCACCTTCTCGGCCACCGGCGACCCGGCCGCCGACTGGCGTGCCGAGGACGTCGTGTCCGGCCCCGTCGGCTCCACCCTGACCCTGGTGGGCCCGGACGGACAGCGGGTACGGGCCAGCGCGCCGCTGCCCGGCCCCTTCAACGTGGCCAACACCGTCGCCGCGATCGTCACCCTGGCCGCCGCCGGGCTCGACCCGCAGACCGCCGCCGACGGCGTCGCCGCCGTCCCCGGCGTCCCGGGCCGCCTGGAGCGGGTGGACGCGGGCCAGCCGTACCTCGCCGTCGTCGACTACGCGCACAAGACCGACGCCGTGGAATCGGTGCTGCGGGCCCTGCGCGAGGTCACCGAGGGCAAGCTGCACATCGTGATCGGCTGTGGCGGCGACCGCGACGTCACCAAGCGCGCCCCGATGGGCGCCGCGGCGGCCCGGTTCGCCGACACCCTGCTGCTGACCTCCGACAACCCGCGCTCCGAGGACCCGCTGGCGATCCTCGCCGCGATGCTCGAAGGAGCCGTGTCCGTCCCGGCCGCCGAGCGGGCCACCGTCCTGCTCGACGCCGACCGGGCGGCGGCCGTCGCCGCGGCCGTCGCGCGCGCCGAGCCCGGTGACACCGTCCTCGTCGCGGGCAAGGGCCACGAGCAGGGCCAGGACACGGCGGGCGTCGTACGCCCCTTCGACGACCGCGCGGTGCTCCGCGCGGCCATCGAGGCGCACCGCGCCCGCACCCAGGACCAGACCCCGACCGCCCGACAGGCCGAGGTGAACCAGTGATCGACCTCTCCCTCGCCGAGATCGCCGACATCACCGGCGGGCTCGCGCACGACATACCGGATCCGTCCGTACGCATCACCGGGGCCGTCGTCATCGACTCCCGCCAGGTCGAACCGGGCGGCCTCTTCGCCGCCTTCGACGGGGAGCAGGTCGACGGCCACGACTACGCCGCGCGCGCGGTCGCCGCGGGCGCGGCGGCCGTCCTCGCGGCCCGGCCCGTCGGCGTACCCGCGATCGTCGTCCCCGACGTCGAGAAGGCGCTCGGCGCCCTCGCCCGGGCCGTCGTCGAGCGCCTCGGCACCGACGTGGTGGCCCTGACCGGCTCCGCCGGGAAGACCTCGACCAAGGACCTGATCGCCCAGGTGCTCCAGCACCACGCGCCCACCGTGTGGACGCCGGGCTCCCTCAACAACGAGATCGGCCTGCCGCTCACCGCGCTGAAGGCCACCGCGGACACCCGGCACCTCGTCCTGGAGATGGGCGCCCGCGGCGTCGGCCACATCGCCTACCTCACCGGTCTCACCCCGCCCCGGATCGGCCTGGTCCTCAATGTCGGCACCGCCCACATCGGCGAGTTCGGCAGCCGCGAGCAGATCGCCGTGGCCAAGGGCGAACTGGTCGAGGCCCTGCCCGACGAGGCCGCGGGCGGCGTCGCCGTCCTGAACGCCGACGACCCGCTCGTACGGGCCATGACCGCCCGCACGAAGGCCCGTACGGTCCTCTTCGGCGAGGCCGAGGACGCCGACGTACGCGCCACCGACGTGCGGATGACCCCCGCGGGTCAGCCCTCCTTCACACTCCACACACCCACCGGGTGCGGCGAAGTGACCTTGCGGCTGTACGGTGAGCACCACGTGTCGAACGCGCTCGCCGCGGCCGCCGTCGCCCATGTGCTGGGCATGTCCGTCGCCGAGATCGCCACCGCGCTCTCCGGGGCGGGCACGCTGTCCCGGTGGCGGATGGAGGTCACCGAGCGGGCGGACGGCGTGACAGTCGTCAACGACGCCTACAACGCGAACCCGGAGTCCATGCGGGCCGCCCTGCGCGCACTTGCCGCGATGGGAGGTGGCGCGCGGGCGAACGGGGGCCGCACGTGGGCGGTGCTCGGTCCCATGGCCGAGCTGGGCGACGAGTCGCTCGCCGAGCACGACGCGATCGGACGGCTTGCCGTCCGGCTCAACGTGAGCAAGCTCGTCGCAGTCGGGGGCAGGGAAGCGTCCTGGCTGCAACTGGGCGCATATAACGAGGGTTCGTGGGGTGAGGAGTCGGTGCTCGTGTCCGACGCGCAGGCGGCGGTCGACCTGTTGCGCAGTGAACTGCGCCCGGGAGACGTCGTGCTGGTGAAGGCGTCCAGGTCCATCGGACTGGAGCGGGTCGCGCTGGCGCTCCTCGAGCGCGAGGGCGAGGTCACCGGCCGATGAGGCAGATCCTGTTCGCGGGTGTCATCGGGCTCTTCCTGACACTCGTCGGAACCCCGCTACTGATCAAGGGGCTGGCCCGCAAGGGTTACGGCCAGTTCATCCGGGACGACGGGCCGCGCGGCCACGCCGGGAAGAAGGGCACGCCCACCATGGGCGGCATCTCCTTCATCACGGCCACGCTGATCGCGTACGCCCTGACGAAGGTGATCACGTCCAGCCAGCCGACCTTCTCCGGTCTGCTGGTGCTCTTCCTCATGGCGGGCATGGGCGTCGTCGGTTTCCTCGACGACTACATCAAGATCGTCAAGCAGCGTTCGCTCGGGCTGCGGGCCAAGGCCAAGATGGCCGGCCAGCTGATCGTCGGCATCGCCTTCGCGGTCCTCGCCCTGCAGTTCGCGGACGGGCGCGGGCTCACCCCCGCCTCCACCCGGCTGTCCTTCGTGACCGACTTCGGCTGGGCCATCGGGCCGGTGCTGTTCGTGGTCTGGGCGCTGTTCATGATCCTCGCGATGTCGAACGGCGTGAACCTCACCGACGGTCTCGACGGGCTCGCCACCGGCGCCGCCGTGATGGTCTTCGGTGCCTACACCTTCATCGGCGTCTGGCAGTACCAGGAGTCCTGCGCCAACGCGCAGACCCTGCCGAACCCGTCCGCGTGCTTCGAAGTGCGCGACCCGCTGGACCTCGCGGTCGTCGCCTCCGCCCTGATGGGCGCCTGCTTCGGCTTCCTGTGGTGGAACACCTCGCCCGCCAAGATCTTCATGGGCGACACCGGTTCGCTGGCCCTCGGCGGCGCGCTCGCCGGTCTCGCGATCTGCTCCCGCACGGAGTTCCTGATCGCCCTGCTCGGCGGCCTCTTCGTGCTGATCACCATGTCCGTGGTGATCCAGGTCGGTTCCTTCAAGATGACCGGCAAGCGGGTCTTCCGGATGGCGCCACTCCAGCACCACTTCGAACTCAAGGGGTGGTCCGAAGTCCTTGTCGTGGTCCGCTTCTGGATCATCCAGGGCGTGTGCGTGATCGTGGGACTCGGACTCTTCTACGCGGGATGGGCAGCCGACAAGTGACCGCCTGGCACCACAAGAACATCACCGTCGCCGGTCTCGGCGTGAGCGGCGTCAGCGCCGCCCGCGCCCTGGCCGGCCTCGGTGCGTCCGTCACCGTCGTGGACGGCGGCGACAGCGAGGCCCTGCGGGCCCGGGCCGCCGAACTCGGCGAACTGGGGATCTCCGTACGCCTCGCCGACGCGGACACCCTCCCCGCGGGCACCGAGCTGGTCGTCACCTCGCCGGGCTGGCAGCCCGGGAGCCCGCTCTTCGCGGCCGCCGCCGCGGCCGGGGTCGACGTCGTCGGAGACGTGGAGATCGCCTGGCGGCTGCGCGGCGAGAACGCCGCCCCCTGGCTCGCGATCACCGGTACGAACGGCAAGACCACCACCACCCAGATGCTCGCGTCGATCCTGCGCGCCGCCGGTCTGCGGACCGCCGCCGTCGGCAACATCGGCACCCCGATCATCGACGTGGTGACCGGCGAGGAGGAGTACGACGTACTCGCCGTCGAACTCTCCAGCTACCAGCTGCACTGGGCGCCCTCCGTGCGCGCCCACTCGGCGGTCGTCCTGAACCTGGCCCCCGACCACCTCGACTGGCACGGCACCATGGCGGCGTACGCCGCCGACAAGGGCCGCATCTACGAGGGCAACACCGTCGCCTGCGTCTACAACGTCGCCGACAAGGCCACCGAGGACCTGGTCGTCGAGGCCGACGTCGAAGAGGGCTGCCGCGCCATCGGCTTCACCCTCGGCGCCCCCGGCCCCTCCATGCTCGGCGTCGTCGACGGCATCCTCGTCGACCGCGCCTTCGTCGACAACCGGCAGAAGAACGCCCAGGAGCTGGCCGAGGTCTCCGACGTCGTCCCGGCCGCCCCGCACAACATCGCCAACGCCCTCGCGGCGGCGGCCCTGGCCCGCGCCTACGGCGTGCCGCCGCGGGCCGTCCGCGACGGCCTGCGCGACTTCCGCCCCGACGCGCACCGCATCGCCCACGTCGACGAGGTCGACGGGGTCACCTACATCGACGACTCCAAGGCGACCAACACGCACGCCGCGCAAGCCTCCCTGGCGGCCTACGAGCCGGTCGTGTGGATCGCGGGCGGCCTGGCCAAGGGCGCGACCTTCGACGAGCTGGTCACCCGCTCCGCGAAGCGGCTGCGCGCCGCGGTCCTGATCGGCGCCGACCGGGCCCTGATCCGGGACGCGCTCGCGCGACACGCGCCCGAGGTCCCGGTGGTCGAGCTGGAACGGACCGACACTGGGGCGATGCTCGCGGCCGTCCGGGAGGCGGCCCGACTGGCCGAGCCGGGCGACACGGTCCTGCTGGCACCCGCGTGTGCCTCGATGGACATGTTCGCGAACTACAACAAGCGCGGGGACGCGTTCGCCGACGCGGTCCGCGAACTCGCCGCGGCGGGCGCTTAGCGACGCAGGGGTCGGACCCCTCCGGTCGGCGCCCGGACGAGTGGAGGGGAAGATCACACATGCCGGCCAAGCAACTGCTCCCGGGGCGGCGGCCGTCCGCACCGAAGCCGAAGACCCAGGGCCGCAAGAGACCGGCGCCGAGCGCGCGGCGGCCCGCGGGGCGCGGTTCGCTGGACGGGCTGCGGCGCACGCAACGGCAAGTGCGCCGGGCCTGGGACCGTCCCCTCACCGCGTACTACCTGATCTTCGGCAGCGCCCTGCTCCTCACCGTACTCGGCCTGGTGATGGTCTACTCGGCCTCCATGATCAAGGGGCTCCAGCTGGGCCTGGGCGCCTCGTACTTCTTCAAGAAGCAGTTCCTGGCCGCCTCCATCGGCGCCGTCCTGCTGCTGGCCGCCTCCCGGATGCCCGTCACACTCCACCGGGCGCTGTCCTACCCCGTGCTCGCCGGAACCCTCTTCCTGATGGCCCTGGTCCAGATCCCCGGGATGGGAGTGTCGATCAACGGCAACCAGAATTGGATTTCCCTTGGCGGCCCGTTCATGCTCCAGCCCAGTGAGTTCGGCAAGCTGGCACTGATCCTGTGGGGCGCCGACCTGCTGGCCCGCAAGGGCGACAGGGACCTGCTGAGCCAGTGGAAGCACCTTCTGGTGCCGCTGGTGCCGGTGGCCTTCCTGCTGCTCGGGCTGATCATGCTCGGCGGGGACATGGGCACCGCGATGATCCTGGGCGCGATCCTCTTCGGCCTCTTGTGGCTGGCCGGGGCTCCGACCAGGATGTTCGCCGGAGTGCTCGGCTTCGCGGCCGTGATCGTCTTCGTACTGATCCGGACCAGTCCGCACCGGATGGACCGGCTCGCCTGCCTGGGGGCGACCGACCCGGGCAAGAACGACCTGTGCTGGCAGGCCGTCCACGGAATCTACGCCCTGGCGTCCGGTGGATGGTTCGGTTCAGGACTCGGTGCGAGCGTGGAAAAATGGGGTCAACTACCGGAAGCGCACACCGACTTCATCTTCGCCATCACCGGTGAGGAACTGGGGCTGGCGGGGACGCTGTCGGTAGTCGCCCTGTTCGCGGCTCTAGGCTATGCGGGTATCCGCGTGGCCGGACGTACGGAGGACTCCTTCGTCAGGTTTGCCGCGGGAGGCGTGACCACCTGGATCACGGCGCAAGCCGTGATCAACATCGGTGCGGTGCTCGGTCTGCTGCCGATCGCCGGGGTCCCGCTCCCGCTGTTCTCCTACGGGGGGTCCGCCCTGCTGCCGACGATGTTCGCCGTGGGGCTGCTCATCGCGTTCGCGCGGGAGGAGCCCGCGGCGCGCGCGGCGCTCGCGATGCGACAGCCGAAGTTCGGCTGGAAGCGGGTCGGGCTGAGATGGAAA
The DNA here is from genome assembly GCF_030063135.1 of Streptomyces sp. G-G2. GTDB lineage: Bacteria > Actinomycetota > Actinomycetes > Streptomycetales > Streptomycetaceae > Streptomyces. The sequence continues at coordinate 53,705 of NZ_JASISO010000049.1, read as the reverse complement.
TCGATGAGACGGCGCGTCAAGAAGCGTCCGTCCGGAGAGCGGTGAATTTCGGTGCATGTCGTACTTGCCGGTGGGGGGACCGCCGGCCACATCGAGCCGGCGCTCGCCCTCGCGGATGCCCTGCGCAGGCAGGACCCCTCCGTGGGCATCACCGCCCTCGGAACGGAACGGGGCCTTGAGACCCGCTTGGTGCCGGAGCGCGGCTACGAGCTGGGACTGATCCCCGCCGTACCGCTGCCCCGCAAGCCCACCCCTGAGCTGATCACCGTCCCCGGACGGCTCCGCGGCACCATCAAGGCCGCGGAGCAGATCCTGGAGCGCACCAAGGCCGACTGCGTCGTCGGCTTCGGCGGCTACGTGGCGCTGCCCGGCTACCTGGCCGCCAAGCGGCTCGGGGTCCCGATCATCGTCCACGAGGCCAACGCCCGGCCGGGCCTCGCCAACAAGATCGGCTCGCGCTACGCGGCCGCCGTCGCGGTCTCCACGCCCGACAGCAAGCTCCGTAACGCGCGCTACATCGGCATCCCGCTGCGGCGCTCCATCTCGACCCTGGACCGCGCCATGGTCCGGCCGGAGGCGCGGGCCGCCTTCGGGCTCGACCCCAACCTGCCGACGCTGCTGGTCTCCGGCGGCTCGCAGGGCGCGCGCAGGCTCAACGAGGTCGTCCAGGCGGTCGCGCCGACCCTCCAGCGCTCCGGGATCCAGATCCTGCACGCGGTCGGCCCGAAGAACGAACTGCCGCGTGTCGACAACATGCCCGGGATGCCGCCCTATGTGCCGGTACCGTACGTGGACCGGATGGATCTCGCGTACGCAGCCGCCGACATGATGCTGTGCCGCGCGGGTGCGATGACCGTCGCCGAACTGTCCGCCGTCGGGCTGCCCGCCGCCTACGTCCCGTTGCCGATCGGCAACGGCGAACAGCGGCTGAACGCCCAGCCGGTGGTCAAGGCCGGTGGCGGCCTGCTCGTCGACGACGCGGAACTGACCCCCGAGTGGATCCTGAGCCAGGTCCTCCCGGTACTGGCCGACCCGCACCGCCTGTACGAGATGTCGCGCGCCGCCGCCGAGTTCGGCCGTCGGGACGCCGATGATCTGCTGGTCGGCATGGTCTACGAGGCGATTGCCGCACGAAGGGCCCGCTGAGCCGGGCAGGCACCGACGCAGGAGGCACCGCAGTGGCCGGAGCGACGACCGCACGCAAGGGCGACAAGCCCCCGAAGCCCGCCAAGGCGCCCCGGCCACCCAAACCGCCCAAGCCGGGCAGAACGGCGAAGGCGGCGAAGAGCTCCGCGTTCCGAGGCCCCGGCGGCCCCCCGCACGCCCCGGGGCGGCCGCGCCGGGGCCCGGTGCTGCTCGCCGCGGCCCTCGCCGCGGTCCTGCTCGGCGCGGGCGTCACGTGGGCCCTGTACGGCTCCAGCTGGCTGCGCGTCGAGAAGGTCACGGCGCACGGCACCGAGGTGCTCACGCCCGCGCAGGTGCTCACCGCGGCGGCCGTCCCGGTCGGGGCGCCGCTCGTCTCCGTGGACACCGGCGAGATCGAGAGCCGGGTCCGCGGGCGGCTGCCGCGGGTCGGCTCGGTGACGGTCACGCGCTCGTGGCCGCACGGAATCGGAGTCGAAGTGACGGAGCGCAAACCGGTACTGCTCGTCAAAAAGGGCGCCGACTTCGTCGAAGTCGACGCTTCGGGTGTGCGATTCGACACGGTTCCGAAAGCACCCGCGGGTGTTCCGGTCCTCGAATTGGCGGCCGGTCAGTCACCGAGCGGCCGCCGGTTCGACGAGGGCAGGCTGCTGCGCGAGGCCGTGGCGGTCGCGGGCGACCTCCCCAAGGCCGTGGCCAGGGAGACCCTGCTGGTCAAGGTGGGCTCGTACGATTCGGTCGTTCTGGAGCTCTCCCGGGGCCGGAAGGTGATCTGGGGGAGCGGCGAACAGGGTGAGGCGAAGGGTCGCGCGCTGACCGCGCTGCTCAAGGCGGTGCCCAAGGCTGACCACTTCGACGTGAGCGTGCCCACGGCACCTGCGGTGTCCGGGAGTTGACGCCGAGTCGAACAGCGACGCACCCTGGTTGGCCAGCGATATGGGTGATCACATAGGGTGAAAAGAAAAACGGGAGGTTCGGCGTGTTCGTTGAACGCGCACCACTTGTCGACTTAGTGTCCTGTTCGGAGAGTCCAGGGAACAGACACACCCATAACCCTAAACTTCAGGGTTAGGGTTCGGGTCGGCGTGTTGGACCGTCCCACTTTCGGCATCAGTCGTCGCACCGCAGGCCCGCGAGGCGGCGACACGTAACTCGAGGCGAGAGGCCTTCGACGTGGCAGCACCGCAGAACTACCTCGCAGTCATCAAGGTCATCGGTGTCGGCGGCGGTGGTGTCAATGCCATCAACCGAATGATCGAGGTCGGTCTCAAGGGCGTCGAGTTCATCGCCATCAACACCGACGCCCAGGCGCTGTTGATGAGCGACGCCGACGTCAAGCTCGACGTCGGCCGTGAACTCACCCGGGGCCTCGGCGCCGGAGCCAACCCGGCCGTCGGCCGCAAGGCGGCAGAGGACCACCGCGAGGAGATCGAGGAGGTCCTCAAGGGGGCCGACATGGTCTTCGTCACCGCGGGTGAAGGCGGCGGCACCGGCACCGGCGGCGCCCCCGTGGTCGCCAACATCGCGCGCTCGCTCGGCGCCCTGACGATCGGTGTGGTCACCCGGCCCTTCACCTTCGAAGGCCGTCGGCGTGCCAACCAGGCGGAGGACGGCATCGCCGAACTCCGCGAAGAGGTCGACACCCTCATCGTCATCCCCAACGACCGGCTGCTGTCCATCTCGGACCGCCAGGTCAGCGTGCTGGACGCCTTCAAGTCGGCGGACCAGGTCCTGCTGTCCGGCGTCCAGGGCATCACCGATCTCATCACCACCCCGGGTCTGATCAACCTCGACTTCGCGGACGTCAAGTCCGTGATGTCCGAGGCGGGCTCGGCCCTCATGGGCATCGGCTCGGCCCGCGGCGACGACCGTGCCGTGGCCGCCGCCGAGATGGCGATCTCCTCGCCGCTGCTGGAGGCGTCCATCGACGGCGCCCGCGGTGTGCTGCTCTCCATCTCCGGTGGCTCCGACCTCGGTCTCTTCGAGATCAACGAGGCCGCGCAGCTGGTCAGCGAGGCCGCGCACCCCGAGGCGAACATCATCTTCGGCGCCGTCATCGACGACGCGCTCGGCGACGAGGTACGGGTCACCGTCATCGCCGCCGGGTTCGACGGCGGACAGCCCCCGACCCGCCGGGACAACGTCATCGGCGCCGCGTCCACCAAGCGCGAGGAGCCGGCGACGCCGGTCCGCGCCGCGGAGCCGGTCCGTCCGGCCTTCGGCGGACTCGGTTCGGTCACCCCGCGCGAGGACGCGAAGGCTCCGGCCGAGGCCGCTCCGGCCGAGTCCGCGATGCCCACGGCCCCGCAGGTCCCGACGGCCCGTCCCTACCAGGACAGCCCGGCCGAAGAGCTGGATGTCCCGGATTTCTTGAAGTGACGATAGAGCGGCACAGCGTGAGCGGCGCCCACTTCGCTTTCACCGACAGGTGGGGCGGGGGGAGCGCCGTTCCGTATGAGGAGCTCAACCTCGGCGGCGCGGTGGGCGACGACCCGGCCGTCGTACGCGCCAACCGGGCTACCGCAGCACGGGCCCTGGGCCTCGCCCCGGACCGGGTGGTCTGGATGAACCAGGTGCACGGGCGGGACGTCGCCGTGGTCGACGGCCCCTGGGCCGCGGACCAGGAGGTTCCGTCCGTGGACGCGGTGGTGACCACCCGTCGGGGGCTCGCCCTCGCCGTACTCACCGCCGACTGCACCCCGGTCCTGCTGGCCGACCCGGTCGCCGGGGTGGCGGCCGCCGCCCACGCCGGGCGGCCCGGACTGGTCGCGGGCGTGGTGCCCGCCGCCGTGGAGGCGATGGTCTCCCTCGGCGCCGAACCCGGGCGGATGGTGGTCCGTACCGGACCCGCCGTCTGCGGCCGGTGCTACGAAGTCCCCGCCGCGATGCGCGCGGACGTCGCGGCGGTCGTGCCCGCCGCCCACGCCGAGACCAGCTGGGGCACCCCGGCCGTCGACGTCGTCGCCGGAGTGCACGCGCAGCTCGCGGGACTGGGGGTCACCGATGCCCGGCGATCCCCGGTCTGCACACTGGAGTCGCGGGACCACTTCTCGTACCGCCGCGACCGGGTGACCGGGCGGCTTGCCGGATATGTCTGGTTGGACTCTTAGATGACGGACCGTAAGGCCGAGCTGGCCGCGAACCTCGCGCGGGTGGAGGAACGTATCTCGTCCGCCTGCGCGGCGGCCGGGCGCGCGAGGGACGAGGTGACCCTGATCGTGGTCACCAAGACGTACCCCGCGAGCGACGTACGACTGCTGGCGGACCTGGGTGTCCGTCATGTGGCGGAGAATCGCGACCAGGACGCCGCCCCCAAGGCCGCCGCCTGCGCGGATCTGTCGCTCAGCTGGCACTTCGTCGGCCAGTTGCAGACGAACAAAGTCCGTTCGGTGGCGGGATACGCGCACGTCGTGCAGTCCGTCGACCGGGCCCGGCTGGTGCCCGCGCTCTCGGCGGCCGCCGAGAAGACCGGACGCGAACTCGTTTGTCTGGTACAGATCGCGCTCGACGCCGGGGCGGGGGAGCGCGGAGAGCGGGGCGGGGCCGCGCCGGACCAGCTGGCGGAACTGGCGGACCTCGTGGCCGCCGCCCCCGGACTGCGGATCGGCGGACTGATGACCGTCGCCCCGCTGGCCGGCCCCTACGCGGGACGTGAACAGGCCGCTTTCGAGCGGTTGCTGGAATTGTCATCCCAGCTGCGCACGGACCATCCGGCTGCCACGATGGTCTCGGCCGGGATGAGCGCCGACCTGGAACAGGCCGTCATGGCCGGTGCGACACATGTACGCGTCGGCACTGCGGTACTCGGCGCGAGAGCCCGGCTCGGGTAACGTCGCGAAGAAAGTCGGACCACAGCAGAAAATATGGTCATTTCCGCTGATGAGCGGACAGACCACGTGGATCGCAGGCAGTTGGTGACTTTGGTGACAATGCGACACGGCACCCGCGACACTTGCGACAGGGCGATCCACCACAGAGCGGAGGACTCAGAGAATGGCCGGCGCGATGCGCAAGATGGCGGTCTACCTCGGCCTCGTGGAGGACGACCGGTACGACAACCCGGGGTACGACCCCGACGACGAGTTCGAGCCCGAGCCGGAACCGGAACGGGCCCGTGACCGGGACCGACGGCAGCAGTCCGTACCGCACCAACCGCCCGTACAGGACGAACCGGTACGAGTCGCACAGCCCCCGGCGCAGCGCGAACCCATCGCATTGCCGGTTGAAAACGGACGATCGCCGCGAATTGCACCCGTGGCATCCATCACACCTGAACGCCCCACCATGGAGAAGAACGCCCCCGTGATCATGCCCAAGGTCGTGTCCGAGCGGGAGCCTTACCGCATCACCACGCTGCACCCCCGGACGTACAACGAGGCCCGTACCATCGGGGAACACTTCCGTGAGGGCACTCCGGTGATCATGAATCTCACGGAGATGGACGACACCGATGCGAAGCGTCTGGTCGACTTCGCGGCGGGTCTCGTGTTCGGACTGCACGGCAGCATTGAACGCGTGACACAGAAGGTGTTCCTGCTGTCGCCTGCTAACGTCGATGTCACGGCGGAGGACAAGGCCCGCATCGCGGAGGGCGGGTTCTTCAACCAAAGCTAGACCGACGAGTTAAGACACGGGACCGTCAACGATCGACCCGGCCGGCAGGTCGGACAGCGAGAGCAAGGGGAGAGGGAAGCGCGGGATGGGCGTGGCTCTGCAGGTTGTCTACATCGCGCTGATGTGCTTCCTCATCGTGCTGATCTTCCGACTGGTCATGGACTACGTCTTCCAGTTCGCCCGCTCTTGGGCACCTGGCAAGGCGATGGTGGTCGTTTTGGAGGCCACCTACACTGTCACCGATCCACCGCTCAAGCTTCTTCGGCGGTTCATCCCGCCGTTGCGTCTCGGGGGCGTGGCACTCGACCTGTCCTTCTTCGTTCTGATGATCATCGTTTACATCCTCATCAGTTTCGTGAGCACCGCAGCGAGAAGCGTGTGAACGATACGGTCTTGCCGACTGCCGACGACTACGTAGAGGTGAAGAAGAGATGCCGCTGACCCCCGAGGACGTGCGGAACAAGCAGTTCACGACCGTTCGCCTCCGAGAAGGCTACGACGAGGACGAGGTTGACGCCTTCCTCGACGAGGTCGAAGGCGAACTGACGCGCCTGCTCCGCGAGAACGAGGATCTGCGCGCCAAGCTGGCGGCCGCCACGCGTGCCGCCGCGCAGAACCAGCAGCAGCAGGGCATGCGCAAGCCGGAACCCCAGGACCAGCGAGGTCCGGGCGCCCCGGTTCCCGCGGCCATATCCGGCCCGCCGCAGCAGCAGCAGCCCCAGCAGATGGGTCCGCCCCAGCTGCAGGGCGGCCAGCCGCAGCTGCCGGCCGGACCGGGCGGTCACGGACCGCAGGGTCACGGACCGCAGGGCCATGGCCAGCAGGGCCACGGTCAGCAGGGTCCCGGCCCGATGGGCGGCCCCATGCAGCAGCACCCCATGGCCGGACAGCAGTCCATGGGCGGGCAGCAGTCCATGGGCGGGCAGCAGCCCATGGGTGGCCAGAACCAGCTCGGCCAGCCCATGCAGCAGCAGCAGATGGGCCAGCCCATGGGCCAGCAGATGCAGCCCATGCAGCAGCAGATGGGCCAGCCGATGGGGCAGCAGATGCAGCCCATGGGCCAGCAGATGCAGCAGATGGGCCAGCCGCAGCTCCCGCAGCAGGGCCCCGGCGGCGACAGCGCCGCCCGCGTCCTGTCGCTCGCGCAGCAGACCGCCGACCAGGCGATCGCGGAGGCCCGTTCCGAGGCCAACAAGATCGTCGGCGAGGCCCGTTCGCGTGCCGAGGGTCTGGAGCGGGACGCCCGAGCCAAGGCCGACGCGCTGGAGCGGGACGCGCAGGAGAAGCACCGCGTCGCGATGGGCTCGCTGGAGTCCGCCCGCGCCACGCTGGAGCGCAAGGTCGAGGACCTGCGGGGCTTCGAGCGTGAGTACCGGACGCGTCTGAAGTCCTACCTGGAGAGCCAGCTGCGTCAGCTGGAGACCCAGGCCGACGACTCCCTCGCGCCGCCGCGCACCCCGGCGACCGCTTCGCTGCCGCCGTCGCCCGCCCCGTCGATGGCTCCGGCCGGAGCGATGGGGCACTCCATGGGTGGCCCGTCCCCCATGGGCGGCCCCTCCCCGATGGGTGGCCCGTCGCCGATGGGCGGCCCCTCCTACGGTGGCCAGCAGCAGATGTCTCCCGCGATGACGCAGCCGATGGCTCCGGTGCGGCCGGTTGCTCCGCAGCCGATGCAGCAGGCGCCGTCGCCGATGCGGGGCTTCTTGATCGACGAGGACGACAACTAAGCGCGCCTCAGCGGGGGCCAGTGGGGGGGGCCGGGCCCGGGGTACTTTCTGTAACCGGGGGCCCGGCCCTTTTTCCGTTCTGGGGGGCTTGGGGCTGGAGGTGGTCCGTCGTCCTCGCCCACGCGGCGGGGCCGGGGTGGTGTCCCACCTGTCGGGCTGTCTTCGCCTCCGGCGGCGCCTCAAACGCCGGCGGGGCTGGTTTGCTCGGCTGGGTCGGTCTGCCGAGGCGAGCTGGGCTGGCCTCGGCGAGGCCGGTCTGTTCCGGGCTGGTCGGTCTTCGGTGGGGCCGGGTTGCCCCGGCGGGGCTGGGAGCCTCCGGCGCGGGGGGACTGGATCCGGCACCGGGAGGGGGCGAGCCCCGGCGGTGGGTTCAGCCTGCCCGGCGTTTGAGGGCCCGCCGGAGGCGTGCGCGGCCACCGCGGCGGGCGAGTCAGCCTGCCCGGCGAGGAGGGGGCGCCCCCGGCGGCGGTCACCGTGACCGACGGTGCACCGTCAGCCGACCCAGTGATGGGGTCGGGTGGGGGTGTGGCCCGGGCCCCCGGGTGGGGGCGCCGGGCCACGGGTGGGTCAGGCCTTGCGGAGGCGGAAGGTGAGGGCGAGGGGCTCGTCCTCGAAGGGGGCTCCGTACGTACCGTCCGCCTCCCCCCGGGCGTAGTCGGTCGAGAGGACCTCGTCCGCGATCAGCCCCGCGTGGTCCGTCAGGGCCGTCACGACCTCCGGGTCCGCCGAGGTCCAGCGCAGCGCGATCCGGTCGGCCACGTCGAGGCCGGAGTTCTTCCGGGCCTCCTGGATCAGCCGGATCGCGTCCCGCGCCAGGCCCGCGAGCCGCAGCTCCGGGGTGATCTCCAGGTCGAGGGCCACCGTCGCGCCCGAGTCGGACGCCACCGACCAGCCCTCGCGCGGCGTCTCGGTGATGATGACCTCCTCCGGGGTGAGGGAGACCTCCTCACCGTTCACCGGCACCGCGGCGGAGCCGGACCGCAGAGCCAGCGACAGTGCCGCCGCGTCGGCGGCCGCCACCGCCTTCGCCACGTCCTGCACGCCCTTGCCGAACCGCTTGCCCAGCGCCCGGAAGTTCGCCTTCGCCGTCGTGTCCACCAGGGATCCGCCGACCTCCGACAGGGAGGCCAGGGAGGAGACGTTCAGCTCCTCGGTGATCTGCGACCGCAGCTCCGGCGTCAGCGCGTCGAACCCGGCCGCGCCCACCAACGCGCGGGACAGCGGCTGGCGGGTCTTGACGCCCGACTCGGCGCGCGTCGCCCGGCCCAGCTCCACGAGGCGGCGTACCAGCAGCATCTGCTGCGACAGCACCCCGTCCACCTGCGCGGCGTCCGACTCCGGCCACGAGGACAGGTGTACGGACTCGGGCGCGCCCGGGGTCACCGGTACGACCATGTCCTGCCACACCCGCTCCGTGATGAAGGGGGTCAGTGGAGCCATCAGCCGGGTGACCGTCTCGATCACGTCGTGCAGGGTCCGCAGCGCGGACGCGTCGCCCTGCCAGAAGCGGCGGCGCGAGCGGCGCACGTACCAGTTGGAGAGGTCGTCCACGAAGGAGGACAGCAGCTTGCCCGCCCGCTGCGTGTCGTAGACCTCCAGCGCCTGGGTGACCTCGGCGGTCAGCGTGTGCAGCTCCGAGAGCAGCCAGCGGTCCAGCACCGTGCGGTCGGCCGGGGCCGGGTCGGCGGCGCTGGGCGCCCAGTTCGACGTACGGGCGTACAGGGCCTGGAAGGCGACCGTGTTCCAGTACGTGAGCAGCGTCTTGCGCACGACCTCCTGGATCGTGCCGTGGCCGACGCGGCGCGCCGCCCACGGGGAGCCGCCCGCCGCCATGAACCAGCGCACCGCGTCGGCGCCGTGCTTGTCCATGAGCGGGATGGGCTGGAGGGTGTTGCCCAGGTGCTTGGACATCTTGCGGCCGTCCTCGGCGAGGATGTGGCCCAGGCAGACCACGTTCTCGTAGGCCGACTTGTCGAAGACGAGGGTGCCGACGGCCATCAGCGTGTAGAACCACCCGCGCGTCTGGTCGATGGCCTCCGAGATGAACTGCGCCGGGTAGCGCTTCTCGAAGATCTCCTTGTTCTTGTGCGGGTAGCCCCACTGCGCGAACGGCATCGAACCCGAGTCGTACCAGGCGTCGATGACCTCGGGGACGCGGACCGCGGTCAGGGAGCAGCCCTCGTGCGTGCACGGGAAGGTGACGTCGTCGATGTACGGGCGGTGCGGGTCCAGGCCGGAGAGGTCCGTGCCGGTCAGCTCGCTCAGCTCCGCGCGCGAACCCACGCAGGTGAGGTGGTTCTCCTCGCAGCGCCAGATCGGCAGCGGGGTGCCCCAGTAGCGGTTGCGGGACAGCGCCCAGTCGATGTTGTTGTTCAGCCAGTCGCCGAAGCGGCCCTGCTTGACCGAGTCCGGGTACCAGTTCGTCTTCTCGTTCTCCCGCAGCATCGCGTCCTTGACGGCGGTGGTGCGGATGTACCAGGAGGGCTGCGCGTAGTAGAGCAGCGCGGTGTGGCAGCGCCAGCAGTGCGGGTAGCTGTGCTCGTAGGCGATGTGCTTGTAGAGCAGGCCGCGCGCGTCGAGGTCGGCGGTCAGCTTCTCGTCGGCCTTCTTGAAGAAGACGCCGCCGACGAGCGGGACGTCCTCCTCGAAGGTGCCGTCGGGACGGACCGGGTTCACGACCGGCAGGCCGTACGCGCGGCAGACCGCGAGGTCGTCGGCGCCGAAGGCGGGGGACTGGTGGACCAGACCGGTGCCGTCCTCGGTCGTGACGTACTCGGCGTTCACGACGTAGTGGGCGGGCTCGGGGAACTCGACCAGCTCGAAGGGGCGCTGGTAGGTCCAGCGCTCCATCTCCTTGCCGGTGAAGGACTCGCCGGTGGTGACCCAGTCCTCGCCGAGAGCCTTCTCCAGCAGCGGTTCGGCGACGACGAGCCGCTCGTCGCCGTTGGAGGCGACGACGTAGGTGACCTCGGGGTGCGCGGCCACGGCGGTGTTCGACACCAGGGTCCACGGGGTGGTCGTCCACACCAGCAGGGCGGCCTTGCCCGCGAGGGGGCCGCTGGTGAGCGGGAAGCGGACGAAGACGGAGGGATCGACGACGGTCTCGTAGCCCTGGGCCAGCTCGTGGTCGGAGAGGCCGGTGCCGCAGCGCGGGCACCAGGGGGCGACCCGGTGGTCCTGGGTCAGCAGCCCCTTGTTGAAGATCTCCTTCAGCGACCACCAGACGGACTCGATGTACTCGGGGTCCATCGTCACGTAGGCGTCGTCGAGGTCGACCCAGTAGCCCATGCGGGTCGTCAGCTCGGCGAAGGCGTCGGTGTGGCGGGTCACCGAGTCACGGCACTTGTCGTTGAACTCGGCGATGCCGTACGCCTCGATGTCCTTCTTGCCGTTGAAGCCGAGTTCCTTCTCGACGGCCAGCTCGACGGGAAGGCCGTGGCAGTCCCAGCCCGCCTTGCGGGCCACGTGGTAGCCGCGCATGGTGCGGAAGCGGGGGAAGACGTCCTTGAAGACGCGGGCCTCGATGTGGTGCGCGCCGGGCATGCCGTTGGCGGTGGGCGGGCCCTCGTAGAAGACCCACTCGGGGCGGCCCTCGGACTGCGCCAGGGTCTTGGCGAAGGTGTCGCTCTCGCGCCAGAAATCCAGGACGGCGTGTTCCAGGGCGGGCAGGTCGACCTGCGCGGGTACCTGGCGGTATTGCGGCGGGGTGGTCATGAGGCGTCTTCCTCCGGCGGCGTGAGATCTCCGTCGGAGGGACGAGAGCACTGCTCCCGCGGTACCACCCTCCTTGGCCGCCGGACGGATCCGATGGCCCCCTCATTGGGGCGCGAGCCGGTTCTACTCGCCTCTACGGACGCCCAGGGGGGCCGTACAGGCTTTCTTCCGGCGGCTCCGGGGTGATCCTTCGCATCGCGCTCGCCCCCGGGCTCTCACCGTCCCCGGGTCGCTCCTGGCTGCGTCCGACGCTACTCGTCCCCATCCATGCCTTTCGCAGGGCCCAGTGTACGGGCCCGGGGGCCGCTCGGCAGACCGGTTTACGGGGCCTGCCGCGGGGCCCGTGTACGGGGCTCCGGCGGGGGCGCGGAGGGGGCGCGCGGGTCATCCGAATGGGCTGACGCGCCCGTCCGGGCTCCGGCGCGCCGGTAGGACCGGATTATCGGGCGTGGAGCTGGGCACAACGGATGCAGGTCGGCCTCGGCGGACGCGTGCCCCGTTGCCGCGGCGCCGGAGTCGATTTATCGTCCCACCACGATTCGCGTGCAATATCACAGTATGTGAAGGGGCCGCGGCCATGGTGGCGAAGAAGACCGCCGCGAAGAAGACGGCGTCAGTGAACGAGGCGTCGGCGGAACCAGTGAAGAAGGTCGCGAAGAAGACCGTGAAGAAGGCAGCGAAGGCGGCTGTGAAGGCGGCTGTGAAGACGCCCGCCAACAGCAGGCCCGCCAACAGCACGCCCGCCCATGGTGCGGCTGCCGGGAGCGCGGCCGGGAAGAGCGGCCCGACCGGGAGCAAGCGCACCGCCAAGACGACCGCGAAGACAGCCCCGGCCGCACCGGCCCGGGAAGAGACGGGAGCCGGGAAAGTGGTTGCCAAGAAGAGCACGGGCACGGCCAGGAAGACGGCCACGGCCGCGACGAGCGGGTTGCCCAAGACGCGCGCCTCGGCCGCCAAGGGCACCGGCGGGAGCGGCGGGCTGGCCGTTCGGCCCGGGGAGGACCCATGGACCCCGGGGGAGGAGGCCGAGGCCCGTACCGAGCTGACCTCGGAGGTGCTGCGGCTGCGCGGCGAGCTGGCCGCCTCCGAGCAGGCCATCTCGGGCCTGATGCGGGACTCCGGTGACGGCGCGGGCGACGACCAGGCCGATACGGGCACCAAGAACATCACCCGCGAGTCCGAGCTGGCGCTCGCGGCCAACGCCCACGACATGCTGGAGCAGACCGAGCGGGCCCTGGAGCGCCTGGAGGCGGGTACGTACGGCCTCTGCGAGAACTGCGGGAAGGCCATCGGCAAGGCCAGGATGCAGGCGTTCCCGCGGGCCACCCTGTGCGTGGAGTGCAAGCAGAAGCAGGAGCGTCGCCACTAGAACGGCCTCCTGACGTACCCTCGTGTTCTGTTCAGGGTCTCCCGGATCTTCAGGAGCCCGGCGGCATCCTGGTTCGAGCTAGTTCGAGGGACTCACGTGTCAGAGGCGGAGCGCATCATCGGTACGCCCGAGGTCGGGGACGACACCCCCCAGCCGGAGTCCGAGCGGCCCAGGGGGCATCGGCGGATCGCGGCACTGCTCATCGTGGCGGTGCTCGCGTACCTCCTCGACCTGGGCAGCAAGATGCTGGTGGTCGCGAAGCTGGAGCACCAGGCGCCGATCCGGCTCATCGGTGATGTGCTCAAGCTGGACGCCATCCGTAATCCCGGGGCCGCCTTCGGCTTCGGCGAGGCCTTCACGATCATCTTCACCTGCATCGCGGCCGGGGTGATCGTGGTGATCGTGCGACTGGCGCGCAAGCTCTACAGCCTGCCCTGGGCGATCGCGCTGGGACTGCTGCTGGGCGGCGCCCTCGGCAACCTCACCGACCGGATCTTCCGGTCCCCGGGGGTCTTCCGGGGCGCCGTGGTCGACTTCATCGCGCCCGCGCACTTCGCCGTCTTCAACCTCGCGGACTCGGCGATCGTGTGCGGCGGGATCCTGATCGTGCTGCTCTCCTTCAAGGGTCTGGACCCGGACGGCACCGTCCACAAGGACTGAGCGGGGACCGGGCGAGGACCGGACCGGGGAGCGGGCGGGACCGTCCGGGGACCGGCTCCGGGCCGCTCCGGGAGCCGCCCGGACCGTGATCGCGGATCGGGCGAGCGGTCTTGTCCTGCATACTCGACAGGTGAGTACGATTCCCGAGATCCGAACCCTGCCTGTTCCCGACGGCCTCGAAGGCGAGCGCATCGACGCTGCGATCGCCCGTATGTTCGGGTTTTCCCGGACGAAGGCGGCCGAACTGGCCTCGGCCGGGAAGGTGTCGGTCGACGGCAGTGTCGTCGGGAAGTCCGAGCGTGTGCACGGCGGCGCCTGGCTCGAAGTCGAGATGCCCGCCCCACCGCGTCCGGTCGAACTGGTCGCCGAGCCCGTCGAGGGCATGGAGATCGTCCATGACGACGACGACATCGTCGTGGTCATGAAGCCCGTGGGCGTCGCCGCCCACCCCAGCCCCGGCTGGACCGGCACCACCGTCATCGGTGGTCTCGCCGCGGCCGGGTACCGCATCTCCACCTCCGGTGCCTCCGAGCGCCAGGGCGTGGTGCACCGCCTCGACGTCGGCACCTCCGGCCTGATGGCCGTCGCCAAGTCCGAGCGCGCCTACACCTCGCTCAAGCAGCAGTTCCGCGAGCGCGTCGTGGACAAGCGCTACCACGCGCTGGTCCAGGGCCACCCGGACCCGATGAGCGGCACCATCGACGCCCCCATCGGCCGCCACCCCAGCTCGGACTGGAAGTGGGCCGTGACCCAGGAGGGCAAGCCCTCGGTCACCCACTACGACCTCATCGAGGCGTTCCGGGCGGCCTCGCTGCTCGACATCAAGCTGGAGACGGGCCGTACGCACCAGATCCGCGTGCACATGTCGGCGCACCGGCACCCCTGCGTGGGCGACCTGACCTATGGTGCCGACCCGACGATCTCCAAGCGGCTGGGCCTGACCCGGCAGTGGCTGCACGCGGTGCGCCTGGGCTTCGAGCACCCGTCGGACGGCCGGTGGGTCGAGTTCTCGAGCACCTACCCGGCCGACCTCCAGCACGCGCTGGACGTGATCCGCGCCGAGAGCGAGTGAGCGTGGCGGGGCGCGTCGCCTACGAGGTCCGGGTCGCGGAGTCGGAGGCCGACCGGGCCGCCTGCTTCGCCGTACGGACCGAGGTCTTCGTGATCGAGCAGTCGGTGCCGGAGTCCCTTGAGTACGACGCCTACGACGCGGGCGCGGTCCACGTCCTGGCGGTGGGCCCGGACGGCCCGCTCGGCACGGGGCGGCTGCTCCACGGCCGGGCGGCGCTCGGCAAGACCGGTTCCCCGGACGTGGGCTCGCTCGGCCGGCTGGCCGTGACGAGGGCCGCGCGCGGTCTGGGGGTCGGGGCCGCGCTGGTCCGTGCCATCGAGGCGGAGGCCGGCCGGCTGGGGCTGGGTGCGGTGGACCTCGGGGCGCAGACGCACGCGCTCGGGTTCTACGAGCGGCTCGGGTACGTGGCGTACGGGCCGGAGTTCGACGACGCGGGCATGCCGCACCGCTCGATGCGGCGGCCGCTGCGCTAGGCCTGTCCGTGGTTGCCCTCAAGCGCCGGGCAGGCTCCTCCCGCCTCCCGCGGGGCGGGGTGTGCCCGTGGCGGGGCCGGTTGTGCCCTGGTGGGTCGGGGGTGCCTCCGGCGGCGCCTCAAACGCCGGCGGGGCTGAGTTTGCTCCCGCGGGCTAGGGGTTGCGGAGGCTTCGCACGTCCAGGTGGCGCAGTACTCGGTCCACGATCTCCGGGTCCGCTCCCGGCTCGCTCCGGGCCGCCAGCACCTCGTGCCGCGCGGCGGACATCATCTCGCGCTGGATCCGCTGGACGTCCCGGATCCGCTCCACCCGCTTCGCGTACGCCTCGCGCCGTTCCTCGTCGACCATGTCGGGACTGATCCTGGCTCCGACGTCGTAGGCCCGCCGGTGCAACTGCTCGATGAGGTCGTCCGGGAGCCGCTCCACCTCCTCGATCTCCTTCAGCCGCCGCTTGGCGGCCCTGGCGGCGCGGATCGCCAGAGCCCGCTCGAACTCCCGGTCCGCGTCCGGGTCCGCCTCCACCCCCAGCTTCCGCACCAGCCACG
Source organism: Streptomyces sp. G-G2 (assembly GCF_030063135.1). GTDB lineage: Bacteria > Actinomycetota > Actinomycetes > Streptomycetales > Streptomycetaceae > Streptomyces. The sequence continues at coordinate 38,388 of NZ_JASISO010000049.1, read as the reverse complement.
GCAGGGTGAGCCCCTGGAGCACCAGGGTCATCATGATCACGGCGAAGGCGATGAAGACGATCTCATCGCGGACCGGGAAGGATTCCCCGCCGTCCGTCTTGTACGGGATGGCCAGGGCCAGTGCCACCGACGCCACCCCCCGCATCCCGGCCCACCACATCACCACGCTCTCCCGCCAGCTGATCGGGATCTCCTCGTCCACGTCGCGCCGGTCGTGGAGCCTCCTCGCCAGCCAGGACGCGGGCATCAGCCACAGCAGCCGTACGCCGACCACGACCGCGATGACGGCGGCCGCCCAGCCGACCATCCGCCACTCCCGGCCGCTCGCCGTACCGAAGACGTGGTGCAGCTCCAGGCCGATCAAGCCGAAGGCGACGCCGGTGACCAGCATGTCGACGACTTCCCAGAAGGTGTGCCCGGCGAGGCGGCCGAGAACGTCGTCGGCGTCCGTGGCGTATTCGGCGAGGAACAGGGCGGTGGTCAGTACGGCCAGGACCCCCGATCCCTGGAGTTCCTCGGCGACCACGTACGCCACGAACGGCACCAGCAGGGTCAGCCCGATCTGCAGGGTGGCGTCGCCGAGCAGCCCCATGAGCCGGTTGGCGGCCCAGCCGAGGGCGAGTCCGACGGCCACGGCGACCACGGCGGACAGGACGAACTCGCCGAGCGCGCCGGGCCAGGAGAAGCTGCCGCTGACGGCCGCCGCGATGGCCACGTGGTAGAGCACGATGGCGGTGACGTCGTTGAAGAGGCCTTCGCCCTCCAGGATGGACACCATCCGGCGGGGCAGGCCCAGCGAGCCGGCGACGGCGGTGGCCGCTACCGGGTCGGGCGGGGCGACGAGCGCGCCGAGCGCGACGGCGGCGGCGATCGGCAGCCCGGGCACCACGGCGTGCGCGACGACGGCCACGGCGGCGGTGGTCACGAAGACGAGGGCCACGGCGAGCAGGAGGATGGGCCGGACGTTGGCCGCGAACTGCCGCCAGGAAGTGCGCTGCACGGAGGCGTACAGCAGCGGTGGCAGGACGAGCGGCAGGATGTACTCGGGTGGGATGTCGACATTCGGCACGGCCGGTACGAGGGCCAGTATCACCCCCCCGATGGTCATCAGTACGGGCGAGGGCAGCCCGAGCCGGTCCCCGAGCGGTACGGTGACGACGGCCCCGAGCAGGAGTACGAAGAGAAGGGCGAGCTGATCCACCCCCTCACCCTGCCGTATCCGCCGACGCCGGACGCACCGGCACACGCACACCCCGCCCCCGGGGGTCCGCCCGGACCCCGCGCCTCGCACGCGGGCCGGGCCGTTGTCGCCCCGGGGTCACCGGCGGCTACACCTGGTAGCGGTCCGGGGTGAAGAGGTGGGGGTGGGCGGCTATCCAGGACGAGGTCAGGGAGAGGCCCTCCGTCAGGGGGACGCGCGGGTGCCAGCCCGCCCAGTCGCGGGCGCGGGAGTTGTCCGACAGGAGGCGCTGGACCTCGCTGCCCGACGGCCGCAGCCGCGAGCGGTCGACCACGACCTCCGCGTCCCGGCCCGAGGCCGTGATCAGGGCCCGGGCCAGGTCCCCGATGGAGATCTCCCGCCCGGACCCGAGGTTCACCACCTCGCCCAGCGCCCGGTCGCACTCGGCGACCGCCAGGAACCCCTCGGCGGTGTCCGTCACGTACGTGAAGTCCCGCGTCGGGGTCAGCGAGCCCAGGCGGATCTCCCGGGCCCCGGAGTGCAGCTGCGCCAGGATCGACGGGATCACGGCCCGCGCCGACTGCCGCACGCCGTAGGTGTTGAACGGGCGCACCACCGTCACCGGCAGCTCGAAGGCGTGGTGGAAGGAGAGTGCCATCATGTCCGCGCCGATCTTCGACGCCGAGTACGGCGACTGCGGCTGGAGCGGGTGGGTCTCCGCGATCGGCGCCGTCAGCGCCGTCCCGTACACCTCGCTGGTCGAGGTGTGGACCAGCCGCCGCACCTCGTGCCGACGGCAGGCCTCGGCGACGTTCTCGGTGCCGGTCACGTTCGTCTGGACGTAGGCACCCGGCGATACGTAGCTGTACGGGATCCCGATCAGCGCCGCCAGGTGGAACACGGTGTCGCACCCGGCCACCGCGTCACTGACCCGCCCCGCGTCGCGGACGTCGCCCGCCCACATCTCCACGGGTCCGTCCGGATCGGCGAGGTAGCGCGCCAGGTGGCCCTTGTCGGCGTACGGCTTGTAGTGCACGAGGGCCCGCACCCGGGCGCCCCGCTCCACGAGCAGGTCGACCAGCGTGGAGCCGATGAACCCCTCCGCTCCGGTGACGAGTACGGTGCGGCCGGTCCAGTTCGTTCGCGTGGTCATGCGTGCTCCAGGTGGGAGGAGGGGGAGGGGAGGGGGAGGCCGGAGACCCGCAGGACCTCGGCGGCCAGGAGTTCGGCGGCCCGCGCGTGCGGGCCCGGGTCTGCGGCCCCGGCCATGGCGGTCAGCCGCGCCGGATCGGCCAGCAGCGGTCCGACCAGTGCGGCGAGCCGGTCGGCCGTGGCGTCGCCGTCGGCCAGCAGCAGGCCCGCGCCCGCGTCGGACAGCACCCGGGCGTTGTGCGTCTGGTGGTCGCCGGGCGCGTGCGGGTAGGGCACCAGCACGGCCGGGACCCCGGTCGCGGCCAGTTCCGCGACGGTCGCCGAACCCGCGCGGCACACCACCAGGTCGGCCGCCGCGTAGACCAGGTCCATCCGGTCGAGGTAGGGCACGGCCCGCGCGATCCGCTGCCCGCCGGTCGCCGCGAGGTCCGTGACGGCCCCGGGCAGCGCCTTCGGCCCGGTCTTGATCAGCAGCTGCACGTCGTTCCGGTGCTGCCAGAGCCCGGCCAGCGCGGTCGCGGCCCCGGTCAGGCGTACGGCGCCCAGGCTGCCCCCGTTGAACACCACGAGCCGCCGTCCCGCGGGCACCCGCAGCGCCCGCCGGGCCTCGGCGCGCAGCGCCTCCCGCTGCGGCCGGTCCCGTCGCGCGAGCCCGGCCAGCGCCGCGGAGATCGGCATTCCGGTGGTCAGCGCCCGCGCGCCGCCCGCCAGGTGCTCCCGGCTGCGGTCGAAGGCGACCGCGATGTGCGGGGTGAGCCGGGCCGCGAACTGGTTGGCCCGGCCGGGCACCGCGTTGGACTCGTGGATCACGGCGGGCAGCCCGGCCAGCCGGGCGCCCAGTACGGCGGGCGCGCTCGGGTAGCCGCCCATCCCGACGACGACCTGCGCGCGCTGGGCGCGGATGACCGTACGGGCCTGGCCCGCCGACCGCAGCAGGGCCGCGGGCAGCAGGTAGCGCTTCGCGCCGAGCGAGGGATCGAAGGGGATCATGTCGACGGTGTGCAGCCGGTAGCCCGCGCCGGGGATCAGCTCGGTCTCCAGACCGCGTTCGGTCCCGATGAACGAGATGACCGCCCCGGGGGCGGCGGCGCGCAGCGCCTCGGCGAGCGCGAGCCCCGGGTAGATGTGGCCGCCGGTGCCGCCCGCACCGATCACGACGGAGAGTGGTGTGGTCATGGCCGCACACTCCCGGTGCGCCCTAAGAAGGTTCTAAGAGGAAGCCTTCGGGCTGTTTGGCACTCTTTGTTCCATGAGTAGTCAGTCGAGCGGTCAGCCGAGCGGTGGTCAGCGGATCCTGGTGGTCGACGACGAGCCCGAGGTGCGGGCCGCCGTCGAGGACGGGCTCGCGGTCGAGGGGTACGAGGTACGGGGGGCCGCCGACGGGCTGGCCGCGCTCGCCGAGGTCGGGGCCTGGCAGCCCGACGCGCTCGTGCTGGACGTGATGATGCCGGTCCTCGACGGGCTCGGAGTGTGCCGTCAGCTGAGGGCGCTGGGCGACCGTACGCCCGTACTGGTCCTCACCGCGCTCGGGTCGGTCAGCGAGCGGGTCGACGGGCTGGAGGCGGGGGCGGACGACTACCTGGTCAAGCCGTTCGCGCTGGACGAGCTGGTGGCCCGGGTCCGGGCGCTGCTGCGGCGGGCCGCGCCGGAACCGGCGGGCGGCCCGGCCGAACTCGGCTACGCCGACCTCGTCCTCGACCCGGAGACGCGGACCGGGCGGCGCGGGGGCCGGAACCTGGAGTTCAGCCGGACCGAGGCCGCCCTGCTCGAACTCCTGCTGCGCCACCCCGGGCAGGTGCTGCCGCGCGAACTGATCCTGGAGCTGGTGTGGGGACGGGACTTCGGGCCGGACTCCAACTCCCTCGCCGTGTACGTCGGTTACCTGCGCCGGAAGCTGGAGGCGGCGGGCGAACCACGGCTGGTCCACACCGTGCACGGGGTCGGCTACCGGCTGGACACGGTGTGAGCGGGCGCAGGGGCGGGCGCGACGGCGCGCGCGGCGGCAGGCGCGGTCTCGGCGCGGCCTGGCGGCGGCGCCGCCCGCTGCGGACCCGGCTGGCGCTGGCCGTCACCGCCGCCGTCGCGTTCGTCGCGCTGGGGGTGTGCGTGGCCGCGTTCGTCGTCGTACGCTCCGCGCTCTACCACCAGCTCGACCTCACCCTCACCCAGTCCGCCCGGCTCGCCGCGCAGCGCGACGCGGGGGCCGGACCCGGGGTCCTGGCCGGGGAATGCCGGTACCTGGCGGCGCCCGCCTGCGCGCAGGTGGTGCCGGAGGATCCGGGGCGGGACCCGGCGAAGGGCTTCCTGCTGCCGGTCGACGCGCGGGCCCGGGAGGTCGCCGCGGGCGAACGGGCGCCGTACTACACGAACGTCCGCCTGCCGTCGGGGTACTCCGCCAGAACGCTGACCACCGACTTCGCACCCGGGCGGGCCCTGCAGGTGACGCTGCGGGCCGACACCGTGGAGGACGGCATCGCCGAGGCCGCCGGCTGGCTGCTGCTGACGGGCGCGGCCGGAGTGCTGCTCGCCGCCGGGCTCGGGTACTGGGTGTCGCGGACCGGTCTGGCGCCGGTCACCCGGCTCACCGCCACCGCGGAACGGATCGCCGCGACCCGCGACCCCCGGCACCGGATCGAACTGCCGCCGCCGGGGCGGGAGGACGAGATCACCCGGCTCGCGGACAGCTTCAACACCATGCTGGGCGAGCTGGAGCAGTCCGTCACCGCCCAGCGCCGGCTGGTCGCCGACGCCTCGCACGAGCTGCGCACCCCGCTCACCGCGCTGCGGACCAACGCCGAACTGCTGGCCCGGGCCGACCGGCTGACCCCCGAGCAGCGCGACCGGGCGAGCGGGGCGCTCGGGCGGCAGCTGCGGGAGGTGACCGGGCTGGTCAACGACCTGATCGAGCTGGCCCGGGACGAGGAGCCGCAGCCGCTGGTGGAGCGGGTGCGGCTGGCGGCCCTGCTGGAGCACGGGGTGGCGGCGGCCCGTACGCACTGGCCCAGCGTGCCGTTCGTCCTGCGGGTCGGCGAGGACGCCCGCTCGGCCGGGGGCACGGTCCCCGGCGTACCGGCCCGGCTCAGCAGGCTGCTGGCCAACCTGCTCGACAACGCGGCCAAGTTCAGCCCGCCGGGGCTTCCGGTGGAGGTCGAGCTGAGCATCCCCGACGGGCGCCCGGAGCTGACCGTGCGCGACCACGGCCGGGGCATCTCGGAGGAGGACCTGCCGTACGTCTTCGACCGTTTCTACCGCGCGAACACGGCCCGCGCCCTCCCCGGCTCGGGCCTCGGCCTCGCCATGGCCCGGCAGATCGCCCGCGCCCACGGCGCGGAGCTGACGGCGGAGCGGGCCGCGGGTGGCGGGGCGTTGTTCCGGCTAGCTTTCGGCGGGGGCGCTGCCCGGGGCGTCGGAAGCCGGTGAGGTGGCGATGCGCGGGAGGGCGTACGGGTGGTCCGCCGCCAGCCAGGTGATCAGCTGCTCCCGGACCGCGCACCGCAGGGTCCAGATGTCGTCCGCGTTCTTCGCGGTGACCACGGCCCGTACCTGGATGGTGTGCGCGGTGGTGTCCGTGACCACCAGACCGCTGGAGCGGCCGTCCCACTCGGGGTGCTCCTTCAGGATGTCCTGGAGCTTCTCCCGCATCAGGGCGACCGGCGCCCGGTGGTCCAGGTGCAGGAAGACCGTCCCGGTCATCTCCGCACCGCCGCGCGACCAGTTCTCGTACGGCTTCCCGGTGAAGTACGACACCGGCATCGTGATCCGCCGCTCGTCCCAGGTCCGCACCACCAGGAAGGTGAGGGTGATCTCCTCGACCTTCCCCCACTCCTTGTCCACGACCACCGTGTCCCCGATCCGCACGGTGTCGCCGAAGGCGATCTGGAGTCCGGCGAAGAGGTTCCCGAGCGTGGACTGCGCGGCGATGCCCGCCACGATGCCGACGACCCCGGCCGAGGCCAGCATCGAGGCGCCGACCGCCTGCATCCTCGGGAAGGTCAGCAGCATCGCGGCCACGGTCACCACCACGACCATCGCCGCCACGGCCCGCTGGATGAGGGTGACCTGCGTACGGACCCGGCGGACCCGGGCCTCGTCGGTGGCCCCGGCGGCGTAGCGCGCGTACACCGACTCCACGGTCGCCGTCGCGATCCGGATCAGCAGCCAGGCCGCCGCCCCGATCAGGACGAGGTCCAGGACCCGGCCGATGGGGACCGTGTACGCCTCCATCACCTTGGCCTGCGGGTAGGAGGACCGCAGCAGGGCCGCGCACAGCAGCAGCAGGAACGGCGGGCGGCAGCGCCGCAGCAGACCCCACAGCGGGGTCTCGCGGTGCCGGGCGTCGGCCCGGCGCAGCAGCAGGTCGAGCAGCCACCCGGCGAACAGGGTGAGCACGACCGAGCCGCCGACGACGATCAGCGGGCGCAGTACGGTCTCCATGCCCAGACCGTAGCGGAGGCCGTGCGCCTCCCGTGGGCGGGAGGCCCCCGAGCTGGCACGATTGCCTCATGAACATCATGCTTTTCCACTCGACGTACGGACTGCGGCCCGCGGTGCACGCCGCCGCCGAGCGGCTGCGCGCCGCCGGGCACGAGGTGCACGTCCCGGACCTCTTCGAGGGGCGCACGTTCGCGACGGTCGAGGAGGGCATGGCCCACCGCGACGAGATCGGCCGTGACGAACTGCTCAAGCGCGCGGTCCTGGCGGCGGCCCCCCACTCGGACCGCGGCCTGGTCTACGCCGGTTTCTCCTTCGGCGGCTCGGTCGCCCAGCACCTCGCCCTCGCCGACGCGAAGGCGCGCGGGCTGCTGCTCCTGCACGGCACGGCGGACATCGCCGACGACGCGGTGGTCGACGAGCTGCCGGTCCAGCTGCACATCGCGGACCCGGACCCCTTCGAGCCGCACGACTGGCTGACCGCCTGGTACCTGCGGATGCGGCGGGCGGGCGCGGACGTCGAGATCCACAGCTACTCGGGCGCGGGCCACCTGTACACCGACCCGGACCTCCCCGACTACGACAAGGAGGCCGCCGGCCAGACCTGGACCGCGGCCCTGGGCTTCCTCGACAGCCTGTAGAACCGGGCGCCGGGCGGCCAGGCCCGTTAGGGGGCCCCGCGCGGCGCGGGCGCCGGAGGCAGGGGTCCCGGCGGGGCGAAGCGGCGGCCCGGGGCGTTCTGCGGCGCGGGCTGCGAGACGGGCCGCGGCGGTGCGGGATCCGTGGGGGCCGCGCCCACCGAGGCGGCGCGGGCGAGCAGGGCGTCCAGCCGGGCCGCGTCGGGGCGGGCCGCTGGATCACGGACCAGGAGTTCGGCGAGTACGGGCCCCAGCGCCCCGGCCCGGCGCGGCGCCGGGACCGGCTCGTCCAGTACGGCGGCCAGCGTGGCCATGGTGGTGGCCCGGCGCATCGGGCTGACCCCCTCCACCGCCACGTACAGCAGGACCCCCAGCGACCACAGGTCGGAGGCGGCGAGGTCGGCGCCCCGGATCCGCTCGGGCGCCAGGTACTCGGGGGTGCCGATGACCTCGCCGGGCAGGGTGAGCGGGGCGGCGTCGGCCAGGGCGGCGATGCCGAAGTCGGTGAGGACGGCCGAACCGTCCTGGCGCAGCAGGACGTTGGCGGGCTTCACGTCCCGGTGGTGGATCCCGGCGGCGTGCGCGGCGCGCAGCCCGCCGAGGATCTCGCGGCCGGTCCGGGCCGCCTCGGCCGGGTCCAGCGGGCCGCGGTCGAGGCGCTGCTGGAGGGACCCGCCGGGCAGCAGCTCCATCACCAGCCAGGGGTGCGGGTCCGCGATGACGATGTGGTGCAGGGTCACCACGTGCGGGTGGCTGATCCGGGCCTGGGCCCGGGCCTCGCGCAGGATCCGCTCCCGCAGGATCCGGGCGGGCTCCCCGCCGTCGGGCCCGGCGCCGTATCCGTGGCCGTATCCGTGGCCGTATCCGGGCGGTGGCCGGACCTCCTTCATGGCCACGTCGCGGTGAAGGGCACGGTCCAGCGCGTGCCAGACCGTGCCCATACCACCGCTGCCGAGCCGTTCAAGCAGCTCGAACCGTCCGTCGATCACGTCCCCCGGCGCGCTCATGGCGCCAGGGTAGTGCCATGGCCTAGGCGCGGTAAGCGGTCCACATGCTCTTCATGCGGGAGACCTGACCCGCGGTGAACTGGTACATGCAGGAGTCGTACGTGTAGTCCATGAAGTTGTGGATCGGGTCCACCCCGCTCGCGCCGCAGGTGTCGCGGCCGGTCGGGCACTCGAACGCGGCACTGGACTCGGCCGGGGTGTCGGAGACCGAGTCACCGCTGCCCGTGCAGCCGCCCTGGAAGGTGTGGTAGAGCCCCAGCCAGTGGCCGACCTCGTGGGTGGCGGTGTCGCCCTGGTTGTAGTTGGTGGCGGAGCCGCCGGGGATCGAGCTGTTGAGGATGACCACGCCGTCCATCGTGGGCTGGGAGGCGTAGGAGCTGGGGAAGGTGGCCCAGCCGAGCAGGCCGCCGCCCAGGTTGGCGGTGTAGAGGTTCAGCGCGTTCTTGCCGCCCTTGCGCAGGGCGTTCTTCATGTCCTTCTCGGCCTTTGTGCCGTCCGAGACGGTGTACCAGGTGGCGTTGTCGGTGTAGTCGGTCCCGGCCAGGGAGAACTGGAAGCCGGAGTTGACGTTGCCGCTGCCCTGGCCCGCGTAGGCGTTGTTCAGCACCGAGATCTGGCTGTTGACCTGGGCGGCCGTCAGCTTGCCCGCGGTGCCGCTGGTGATGACGTGCACGTAGACCGGGATGGGCGTCGTCGCGGCGACGGCTCCGGCGCGCAGGCCGTCGAGCTGCTGCGCTCTGGCGGTGGCGGCGGCCAGGCCGAGCTTCGACTTCAGGTCGGCGTCCATGGCCTTGACCTGGCCGTCCGAGATCTCGTTGGGGTCGGCCGCGTGCTGTGACTGCGGGCGCGCCACCCGGGCGTTGGCGGCGGCGCCGGACCCGGAGGCCTGGTTGGCGCAGACCTCGGCGGGGGTCTTGGGGGCGGAGGCGGCGGCGACCGAGGTGGGGGCGGTCAGCGGGGCCAGGGCCAGGGTTCCGGCCAGGACGGCCGTTCCCATGAGGCGGCGGCGGAGAAGGGGGGATATGCGGGCGACAGCGCGCACGTTGGCTCCTCGCGAGCGTGGTGGGGGCGGAGGGATTTCCTCACGCTGGCGCGCAGCTTACGTGTGCATGTCACATTCAGGTCAATGCTTGAAAGCAAAAGATTTTGTTGTCCGCGGGGGGCGGGGGCCTTCGTGGTATGGCCTAAAACCCCCGCCCGCAGGACAATTGACGGTACGTCAGCGAACGGGCTGGTCTGCCCGCTCCACCTTCTGGGTACCGTTCAAGGTCCGGTACGACCGCTCCCAGGACGACGTGGCGTTCTGCTGGGTCTTGTCCGAGATCACGTAGTAGTCCATCTGCGAGCGCTCGGCCGTCACGTCCAGGACCCCGTACCCGTGAGCGTCCATGTCCAGCCACTTCACATGGCGGTTGGCGGCCTTGACGGCCGTCTCGGCCACCAGTGAGGCGGTGTCGGCCGGGACGTGCAGGATGTCGTCGACGTTGTCCGAGGTCACCGAGGTCACCACGAACTCGACGGCCGCGGACCGCGAGAAGGGGTACGTGGCGGCCGTCACCGGGACGTCATTGGCCCACGCCATGTGGATGTCACCGGTCAGGAACACGGTGTTCTTGATGTTCTGCCCGGTCAGGTGCCCCAGCAGCTCGGCCCGGTCGTCCGTGTACCCGTCCCACTGGTCGACATTGACGGCCAGGCCGCCCTTGGGCAGCCCCAGCAGTCCCGCCAGCGGTTCCAGCAGGTGCGCCGGGAGCGAGCCGAAGGCCACCGGCGAGATCATCACCGAGGTGCCGACCAGCTTCCAGGCCGCCTGCGAGGAGGCCAGGCCGGACTTGAGCCAGTCCAGCTGGATCCGGCCGGTGATGGTGCGGTCGGGGTCGTCCACCGTGCCGCCGCCGACGGTGGCCTGCTGCGAGCGGAAGGTGCGCAGGTCCAGCAGGAGCAGGTCGACGAGGCTGCCGAAGCGCAGTCGCCGGTAGACCGTGCCCTCGGTGGAGGCGCGTACCGGCATCCACTCGAAGTACGCCTGCTTCGCGGCGGCGGCGCGGGCCGCCCAGTCGCCCTCGGGGCCCGGGGTGTGGTTCTCGGCGCCGCCCGACCAGGCGTCGTTCGCGAACTCGTGGTCGTCCCAGATCGCGACCATCGGGTGGGCCGCGTGCAGCTCCCGCAGGTCCGCGTCCGTCTTGTACTTTCCGTGCCGCGTGCGGTAGTCGGCGAGGGTGAGGATCTCGTGCGTCGGCGCGTGCGGGCGGACCACGTACTTCGCCTCCGGGTACCCCCCGGTCCGGTACTCGTAGATGTAGTCGCCCAGGTGCAGCACCGCGTCCAGGTCGCTGCGGGCGGCCAGGTGCCGGTAGGCGGAGAAGTACCCGGCCTCCCAGTTCGCGCAGGACACCACGCCGAAGCGGACGCCGGGCACCCGGGCCCCGTCCGCCGGGGCGGTGCGGGTGCGCCCGGCCGGGGAGACGGTGCTCCCGGCGGTGAACCGGTACCAGTACGCGGTCCCCGGGCGCAGCCCCCGCACATCGGCCTTGACGGTGTGGTCGGTGGCGGCGCTCGCGGTGACGGAGCCGCTCGCGGTGATCCGGGAGAAGGCCTGGTCCTCGGCCACCTCCCAGTCCACCCGGGTGTCGGGGCCGAGCCCGGAGCCGGGCACGGCCCCGGGGGTGGGGGTGACGCGGGTCCAGAGCAGGACCCCGTCGGGCAGCGGGTCGCCCGAGGCGACTCCGTGCAGGAAGCCGGGCGCGTTCTCGGCGGCCCGGGCGGGCGCGCTGCCCAGGACGGCCGTCGCCGCGAGGGGGGCGAGCGCGGCGGCGCCGGCGGCGGCCCTGACGACCGTACGGCGGCGCGGCGCGGCGGAGGGTGAGGGGGACGGGGACGGGGACGGGGAGGGGAGTCGACTGGTCACGGGCGGTCAGATTACTGGCCAGTACGGCCAGGGGTACAGCCCCGAACCGGCGAAGGGCGGGCGAACTCGCGGAGTCCGCCCGCCCCGTGACGCCTGGCAGGCGAACTCCGGGAGTCCGCCCCCCGTGACGCCTCGCCGGCGAACCGGCCGCGATCAGCCCTTCAGGGCCGCGTCGAGCGCCGTGTTGTACGCCTCCAGCGTCTGCGGCGTCTCGATCTTCTTGCCGTCCATCTTCAGCGTCGGGGTGCCCGTCACGCCGGACGTGTTGAACGCCTTCGACATCTCCAGCGCCCACCGGTCGTAGGTGCCGTCCTCGACCGCCTTCTTGAAGGCCGCGTTGCCCTTGAGGGCCGCTACCTGGTCCGCGACCTTCAGCAGGGCCGCGTCCTTGGCGAAGGCGTCGTCGCGCTCGTCGGGGTGGTTCGCCGTCGAGTACAGCGCCGCCTTGTACTCCAGGAACGCCTCCGGGCTGACGTCGAGCGCCGCGCCCAGCGCGCTCAGCGCGTTCTTCGAGCCGACGCCGGAGGAGGCGTTGTCGATGAAGGTCGCGCCGAAGTACTGGAGCTTGAACTTGCCCGCGTCGATGTCCTTCTTCACCTGGTCGCCGACGGTCTGCTCGAACTGGGCGCAGGCCGGGCAGCGCGAGTCCTCGTACAGCTCCAGGGTCTTCTTCGCGTCCGCCTTGCCGATGACGACGGTCGTGCCGTTGTCGCCGGTGGTGTTCTTCGGCTTGACGAGGGTGGCCGTGGCCGCGGCCTCCCAGGCGGTGGGCTTGGTGTTCTGGACCACCAGGTAGCCGATGCCGCCCGCCAGTGCGAGGGCGGCGACGACCGCGCCCGCCACGATGACCTGGCGGCGGGCCTTGTCCTTCTTCGCCTGGCGTTCGCGCTCGGCGCGCAGCTTCTCGCGGGCGGCTGCCTTGTTGGCCTGGCTGTTGCGGGAACTCATGGGGTACTCCGTGGGGTGTCGCGGGTCGGATGGGGGACGCGGTGCGTCAGACGCCGAAGAGCGGCGCCGGACGCGGCGGTCCCCTCCGTCCCACGGAGTGCACGGGGAAGCGCGTACGGGCCCCCGGGCCCAGGAGTGCCGCCCGCGGCGCGGACGGCGCCGGCCCCGGGGCCGTGACGGCCGAGGCGGCGGCCAGCAGCAGCGGCCGGAAGGCGCGGACGGCCACCACCCGCAGCAACTGCCCCAGCGCCCGCTCCCCGCGCCGCAGCCACAGCGCGGCCGCCAGGCCGACCGAGACGTGCGCCCCGAGCAGCAGCCAGGGCGTCCAGGGCCCGGGGGAGGCGAGCAGTACGGCGGGGTCGGCGGCGCGCCCGGCGACCTGGGTGAGCGATCCGCCCACCGGGGTCCCCCCGCACAGCTCGGCGAGCCCGAGCGCGCGCAGCGGACCGGCGACCGGACCGCCCGCGGGGCCGTAGCAGAAGTGCTGGGCCGCGGTGAAGGCCGTATCGGCGGCCAGCTCCAGCGGGACCAGCAGCCCGGCGATGGCGCCGAAGCCGCGTTCGCGCCCGGCCAGCACGAAGGCCAGGGCGAAGACCCCGGCGAAGGACCCGGCCAGCAGGGCGGGGGGCAGCGGTACCCGGGACATCAGGACGTGCGAGCCCGCCGAGAGCAGCACGACGAGCGCGCTGAACAGCGCGGCCCGCAGCCCCCGGAGCCCTGCCTCTGATATGTCCATCGCGGCCGAGTGTGCCATGGGTCCCTGTGCGCGGGATCTTTGGCCCCGCGCACATAAACCGACTTTTAGGAGGTAATCCGCCCATTGCGGAACAGGTCCACGAAGATCTGGTGGTCGGCGCGCGCCCGGGCCCCGTAGACGTGCGCGAAATCGACCAGCAGCTCCGCGAAGCCCTCCTCGTCTGCCGCGATCGCCGCGTCGATGGCCCGCTCGGTGGAGAACGGCACCAGCGACTGCCCGCTCTCGGCCGCGTCGGCCGCCGCGTGCATGGTCGCCGTCGCCCGCCCCAGGTCCGCGACCACGGCCGCGATCTCCCCCGGGTCGTCGATGTCCGACCAGTCCAGGTCCACCGCGTACGGCGAGACCTCGGCGACCAGCTGCCCCGACCCGTCCAGCTCCGTCCAGCCCAGCCACGGGTCCGCGTGCGCCTGGAGCGCGCGCTGGGAGATCACCGTGCGGTGGCCCTCGTGCAGGAAGTAGTCCCGCACCGCCCCGTCGGTGATGTGCCGGGACACCGCCGGGGTCTGCGCCTGCTTGAGGTAGATCACGACGTCGTTCTCCAGGGCGTCGCTGTGCCCCTCCAGCAGGATGTTGTACGAGGGCAGGCCCGCCGAGCCGATGCCCACGCCCCGGCGGCCGACCACGTCCTTGACCCGGTAGGAGTCCGGACGCACCAGCGACTCCTCCGGCAGGGTCTCCAGGTAGCCGTCGAAGGCGGCCAGAACCTTGTAGCGGGTCGCCGCGTCCAGCTCGATCGCCCCGTCACCCTCGGTGAAGCGCCGCTCGAAGTCGCGGATCTCGGTCATCGAGTCCAGCAGCGAGAACCGGGTGCGCGCCCGGGCCGCGCGCAGCGCGCCCAGCAGTGGGCCGTCGGCCGTGTCCAGCGTGAAGGAGGGCACCTCGTCGTTCTTGGCGCCCGTGGCCAGCGCCTGGATCCGCTCCCGGTAGGCGGCGGCGTACGTCCGCACCAGGCCGCTGATCTGCTCGTCGCTGAGCGCCTTGGTGTAGCCGATCAGGGCCACCGAGGCCGTGAAGCGCTTGAGGTCCCAGGTGAAGGGGCCGACGTACGCCTCGTCGAAGTCGTTCACATTGAAGATCAGGCGACCGTTGGAGTCCATGTAGGTGCCGAAGTTCTCGGCGTGCAGGTCGCCGTGGATCCAGACCCGGCCCGTGCGCTCGTCCAGGTACGGACCGCCGTGCCGGTCCCGCTCCAGGTCGGCGTAGAAGAGACAGGCCGTGCCCCGGTAGAAGGCGAAGGCCGAGGCCGCCATCTTGCGGAACTTGACCTGGAAGGCAGCGGGGTCGGCGGCGAGCAGCTCACCGAACGCGGTGTCGAACACGTCGAGTATCTGCTCGGCGCGCTGCTCGTTCGTCGTCTCGGGAACCGCCATGGCGGGTGCCTCCAGGTGGCGCGGGTGGTTCGGGCTGTCGGTCGGATTTCGGACAGTGTCCTCGGTCCTGCAACGGATGACCGTACCCGTCGGTGCCCGCCCGGCCGCCACCCCCCGTCCAGCGCTTCGCGCACTCCCCGATCTTCCACTCGCCCGACGTAGACTTCGAGGCTGCCCCCTCACTTCCCCCGGAGGTCTGCCGTCGTGACCAAAACGCCGTTCACGCACCTGCACGTCCACACCCAGTACTCGCTGCTGGACGGTGCCGCGCGGCTCAAGGACATGTTCAACGCGTGCAACGAGATGGGCATGTCCCACATCGCCATGTCCGACCACGGCAACCTGCACGGGGCCTATGACTTCTTCCACACGGCGAAGAAGTCCGGCATCACCCCGATCATCGGGATCGAGGCCTACGTCGCCCCCGAATCCCGGCGCAACAAGCGCAGGATCCAGTGGGGCCAGCCGCACCAGAAGCGCGACGACGTCTCCGGTTCCGGCGGTTACACGCACAAGACGATCTGGGCGGCGAACGCCACCGGCCTCAACAACCTCTTCCGGCTGTCCTCCGACGCCTACGCCGAGGGCTGGCTCACCAAGTGGCCCCGCATGGACAAGGAGACCATCAGCCAGTGGTCCGAGGGGCTCATCGCCTCCACCGGCTGCCCCTCCGGCGAGCTGCAGACCCGGCTGCGCCTCGGCCAGTTCGACGAGGCCCTCAAGGCCGCCTCCGAATATCAGGACATCTTCGGCAAGGACCGCTACTTCCTGGAGCTGATGGACCACGGCATCGAGATCGAGCGCCGGGTCCGCGACGGGCTGCTGGAAGTCGGCAAGAAGCTCGGCATCCCGCCGCTGGTGACGAACGACTCCCACTACACGTACGCGAGCGAGTCCGTCGCCCACGACGCCCTGCTCTGCATCCAGACCGGAAAGAACCTCTCCGACCCGGACCGCTTCCGCTTCGACGGCACCGGCTACTACCTGAAGTCCGGGGAGGAGATGTACGCCATCGACTCCTCGGACGCCTGGCAGCAGGGCTGCGCCAACACGAAGCTGGTCGCCGACCAGATCGAGACCGAGGGCATGTTCCAGTTCCGGAACCTGATGCCGAAGTTCGACATCCCGGACGGCTACACCGAGGTCACCTGGTTCCGCGAGGAGACCATGCGCGGCATGGACCGCCGCTACCCGGGAGGCATCCCGGAGGACCGGATGAAGCAGGCCGAGTACGAGATGGACACGATCATCTCGATGGGCTTCCCCGGCTACTTCCTCGTGGTCGCCGACTTCATCATGTGGGCCAAGAACCAGGGCATCGCGGTCGGCCCGGGCCGAGGCTCCGCCGCCGGTTCGATCGTCGCCTACGCCATGGGCATCACCGACCTCGACCCGATCACCCACGGTCTGATCTTCGAGCGGTTCCTGAACCCCGAGCGCGTCTCCATGCCCGATGTCGACATCGACTTCGACGAGCGCAGGCGCGTCGAGGTGATCCGGTACGTGACCGAGAAGTACGGCGCCGACAAGGTCGCCATGATCGGCACGTACGGCACCATCAAGGCCAAGAACGCGATCAAGGACTCCGCGCGCGTCCTCGGCTACCCCTACGCCATGGGCGACCGGCTCACCAAGGCCATGCCCGCCGACGTCCTCGGCAAGGGCATCCCGCTCTCCGGCATCCTCGACCCCAAGCACCCGCGCTACGGCGAGGCGGGCGAGATCCGCGGGATGTACGAGAACGAACCGGACGTGAAGAAGGTCATCGACACCGCCATGGGCGTCGAGGGCCTGGTCCGCCAGATGGGCGTGCACGCGGCCGGCGTGATCATGTCCAGCGAGACGATCACCGACCACGTACCGGTCTGGGTCCGGCACACCGACGGCGTCACCATCACCCAGTGGGACTACCCGAGCTGCGAGTCGCTCGGCCTGCTGAAGATGGACTTCCTCGGCCTGCGCAACCTCACGATCATGGACGACGCCGTCAAGATGGTGAAGGCCAACAAGGGGATCGACATCGATCTCCTGGGCCTCCCGCTCGACGACCCCAAGACCTTCGAACTGCTCGGCCGCGGTGACACCCTCGGCGTCTTCCAGTTCGACGGCGGCCCCATGCGCTCCCTGCTGCGCCTGATGAAGCCCGACAACTTCGAGGACATCTCCGCCGTCTCGGCCCTGTACCGGCCGGGCCCGATGGGCATGAACTCGCACACGAACTACGCCCTGCGCAAGAACAAGCAGCAGGAGATC
This sequence comes from Streptomyces sp. G-G2, assembly GCF_030063135.1. Lineage (GTDB taxonomy): Bacteria > Actinomycetota > Actinomycetes > Streptomycetales > Streptomycetaceae > Streptomyces. The sequence continues at coordinate 21,744 of NZ_JASISO010000049.1, read as the reverse complement.
ACCCCGATCCACCCGGAGCTGGAAGGCCCGCTCGAAGAGGTGCTCGCGGTCACCTACGGCCTGATCGTGTACCAGGAGCAGGTCCAGAAGGCCGCCCAGATCATCGCCGGGTACTCGCTCGGCGAGGCCGACATCCTGCGCCGCGTGATGGGCAAGAAGAAGCCCGAGGAGCTGGCGAAGAACTTCGTCATCTTCGAGGCGGGTGCCAAGAAGAAGAACTTCAGCGACGCGGCGATCAAGGCCCTGTGGGACGTCCTGGTGCCCTTCGCCGGATACGCCTTCAACAAGGCCCACTCGGCCGCGTACGGCCTGGTCTCCTACTGGACCGCCTACCTCAAGGCGAACTTCCCGGCCGAGTACATGGCCGGTCTGCTCACCTCGGTCAAGGACGACAAGGACAAGTCCGCGATCTACCTGAACGAGTGCCGGCGCATGGGCATCAAGGTGCTCCCGCCGAACGTGAACGAGTCCGAGCCGAACTTCGCCGCCCAGGGCGACGACGTGATCCTCTTCGGCCTCACCGCCGTCCGCAACGTCGGCACCAACGTCGTCGACTCGATCATCAAGACGCGCAAGACCAAGGGGAAGTACTCGACCTTCCCCGACTTCCTCGACAAGGTCGAAGCGGTCGTGTGCAACAAGCGGACCGTGGAATCCCTGATCAAGGCCGGGGCCTTCGACGAGATGGGCCACACCCGCAAGGGCCTGGTCGCCCACCACGAGCCGATGATCGACAACGTGGTGGCGGTCAAGCGCAAGGAGGCCGAGGGACAGTTCGACCTGTTCGGCGGCATGGGCGACGAGAGCGCGAGCGACGAGCCGGGCTTCGGCCTCGACGTCGAGTTCTCGGACGTGGAGTGGGAGAAGTCCTACCTGCTCGCCCAGGAGCGCGAGATGCTCGGCCTGTACGTCTCCGACCACCCGCTCTTCGGCCTGGAACACGTCCTGTCCGACAAGAGCGACGCGGGCATCTCCCAGCTCACCGGCGGCGAGCACGGGGACGGCGCGGTCGTCACCATCGGCGGCATCATCTCCGGCCTCCAGCGCAAGATGACCAAGCAGGGCAACGCCTGGGCCATCGCCACCGTCGAGGACCTCGCCGGGTCCATCGAATGCATGTTCTTCCCGGCGACCTACCAGCTCGTCTCCACCCAGCTGGTCGAGGACACCGTCGTCTTCGTCAAGGGCCGCCTCGACAAGCGCGAGGACGTCCCCCGGCTGGTCGCCATGGAAATGATGGTCCCCGACCTCACCTCCGCCGGAACCAACGCCCCGGTCGTCCTGACCATCCCCACCGTCAAGGTGACCCCGCCGATGGTCACCCGTCTCGGCGAGATCCTGCGCCACCACAAGGGCAACACCGAGGTCCGGATCAAGCTCCAGGGACCGCGCACCACCACCGTGCTACGCCTCGACAAGCACCGGGTACAGCCCGACCCGGCGCTCTTCGGTGACCTGAAAGTGCTGCTCGGGCCGTCCTGCCTGGCCGGATAGCACCGAGACCGCCGCGGGCCGCGGCGATCGCCGTACGTGCGGAACACGCCGTACCTGAGGAGAGGGCGCGCCCGGGAGGAATCCCGGACGCGCCCTCTCACATGCCGCACACGGAGGCGTCAGTTGTGGCCGAAGCGCTTCTCGCGGCTCTTGCGGGCCATGTCCCCAGGGCTCGCCTGGGTCATTCGCTGCTCCGCCTGATCGGTCGCCGACGGACTCTTGGCCTGCTCGGCGCCGCGCTCCGGGGCCGAGGACTTCTGCTGGTCGCGGTTCTGCTTCTTGTTCTTGGCCATGGTGGAACCTCCGTGAGGGTCTAGGGGCCAGGACCGCTTTCACACTCACATACCGCAGGAAACACCGCATTTTGGATCATTACTGCGCGTAGTCCCGCCGTACCTCCCGCGTCTGCCCCGCCTTCCGCGCGGCATGCCGTGAGATCCGCCACGCCGATGATCGAGTTCCGGCCGTCAACGCCCTTGCGTTCGGGCAGACTCGGGGAAAACCCAGACCGTCCCCCCGTTCCGCCGGGCGGGACCCCCAGGGAAGAGGGTGGAAGCGTGGACCGCTGCGTCGTCCTGGTGGACGCCGGCTATCTGCTGGGCGCTGCCGCGAGTCTTCTCGCAGGGGAGCCCTCGCGCTCCCGCATCACCGTCGACCATGCCGCACTCATCCAGGGCCTGCGCGAGCGCGCCGAGGCCGACACGCAACAGCCCCTGCTGCGCATCTACTGGTTCGACGGGGCACCCGACCGGGTGCCCCAGCCCGAACACCGGCGGCTGCGCGTCATGCCCCGCGTCACCGTCCGCCTGGGCGCCCTGACCCGCAGCGACGGCCGCTGGGCGCAGAAGGGCGTGGACGCCGCCATGCACGCCGAGCTGACCGAGCTGGCCCGCAACCGGGCCTGCTCGGACGTGGTCCTGGTGACCGGCGACGGCGACCTGCTGCCCGGACTGATGTCCGCCAAGGAGCACGGGGTCGCCGTCCACCTGTGGGCCGTACAGGCCGCCGACGGCGACTACAACCAGTCCGAGGACCTCGTCGCCGAAGCCGACGAACGGCGCGTCCTCGACCGGACCTGGATCACCCGGGCGGTCCGCGCCAAGGACCTCGCCGGGCTCTGCGCCCCGCCGCCCGCCCCGCGCCCCGAGATCGCCGCGATCCTCTCCGCCCCGCTGCCCGAGGCCGCCCTCGCCGAGGCCGCCCGCAACGGCTCCGCCGCCCGGGCCGCCGCCGCGGACCGGGACCCCGAGGGGACCGAAGAACCCGGGGGCGCCCAGCCCGCCGCCCCCGGCCGGGCCGTGCCCACCCCCAAGGACCTCGCCGTCCTGCGCGCCCCGGGCCAGAGCGCCGGCCCCGCCAACGGGCAGCACCCCGCGCCGGGCCCCGCCCCCGGCCCCGCACCCGCACCCGCCAGCGCCCTGCGCTGGTCCTCCGACAAGGGCTGGATCGACCGGGCGGGCCCCCTCGGCGAACCCGCCGAGACCGCCTCGCTGCCCACCCTCGCCCAGCTCACCAGCGCCGAGCAGCGCTGGGCCGACCGGGAGGAGGACATCACCACCGTCGGCGGCGACCCCTTCGAGGTCGGCCAGGTCTTCGCCCGCCGCTGGATGGAACGCCTCCCCGAGACCGTCCACCTGCACAAGCTGTCCACCATGTACCCGCGCATCCCGCACCGCATCGACGGCGAGCTGCTGCGTTACGCCGCCCGGTTCGGCCTGCTCGCGCACAAGGACGACCAGATCGACGAGCACGACCGCTACGCCATCCGGGCCGGATTCTGGCGGGAGATCGACGTCCGCGCCGCCGCCGAACACGTGAGCCCCGCCGCTCCCGCCGTCCCCGCGCCCGCGTCGTCCGTCGTCCCTGACCCGGCGTCGTCCGCCGAGCCGTCCGCGGTCTCCGCACCGGGGCCGGCCGCCGGACCGGGCGCCGGACCGGGCGTCCCGGGCGGCGAGTGAGCCGGGGCAGCCGCCGCCGTGCCCGGGCCGCCCCGCCGCCGCGCCCCCGGCGCGGCGGCGGGGCGGGAACCCCGTAGGCTGCTCCCTCGTGAATACGGGCACAGCACAGGCAGGACGCGAGCGTTCCGCGGCAGGACCGGCGGACGTCGTCTGCGCGGTGCGTGACCTGGTCAAGACGTACGCCGCCGTGCGCGGCGGGCGCGGGGCCCCGGCCCTGCCCGCGACCCGGGCCAACGACGGGATCAGCCTGGACGTCCGGCGCGGTGAGATCTTCGGACTGCTCGGACCCAACGGCGCGGGCAAGTCCACCCTCGTGCGCCAGCTCACCGGGCTGATGCGGCCCGACTCCGGCTCGGTCACCCTGCTCGGCCACGACCTGGTCCGCCACCCCGAACGGGCCTCCCGGCTGCTGGCCTACCTGGGGCAGGAATCCACCGCCCTGGACGAGCTGACCGTCTCCCTGGCCGCCGAGACCACCGGACGGCTGCGCGGGCTGGACCTGCGCGAGGCACGGGCCGAGCGGGACGCCGTCATCGACGAACTCGGCCTGAGCGCGATCGCCGCCCGGCCGCTGAAGAAGCTCTCCGGCGGACAGCGGCGCCTCGCCTGCTTCGCCGCCGCCCTGGTCGGGCGGCGGCCCGTCCTGGTCCTCGACGAACCCACCACCGGGATGGACCCGGTCGCCCGCCGGGCCGTCTGGAGCGCCGTCGACCGGCGGCGCGCCGAGCACGGCGCGACCGTCCTGCTGGTCACCCACAACGTCATCGAGGCGGAAACGGTCCTCGACCGGGTCGCCGTCATCGACCAGGGCCGGGTCATCGCCTGCGACACCCCGGCCGGGCTCAAGGCCGAGGTCTCCGGCGAGGTCCGCCTCGAACTCGTCTGGCGCGAGAGCGCCCCGCTGGACATCCCCGAGGTCGCCGCGCTGCGCGAGCTGGCCGAGGAATCCGGGCGCCGCTGGACCCTGCGCACGGACGCCGACCGGGCCCGGGCCGCGGTGGCCGCGGTGACCGGCGGCCCCGCCTTCGCCGCGCTCGACGACTTCACCCTCGCGACACCCAGCCTGGAAGACGTCTACCTCGCCCTGGGCGGGCGTACGAAGGGCCTCGTGAAATCGTGACCAACCCCAGCCTCACGGTCGTCATCCCCGCCACCACCGCCGGGGACGCCGGGGCGCCCGCGCCGCTGGCACCTCGCGCCCGGTTCTTCCCCTCCCTCGCCGCCGTCTACAAGGCGCAGCTCTCGCGGGCCCGGGTCTCCCGGATCCCGCTGCTGTTCGTCGCCACCTTCCAGTCCGTCGGCATCATGATCCTCATGCGGGGCGTGGTGGACGGCGGCGGCGGCTCCGAGGCGCGGGCCGTGGTCGCCGGGTCCTCGGTGCTCGTGGTCGCCTTCGTCGCGCTGAACCTGCTGGCCCAGTACTTCGGCCAGCTGCGCGCGAGCGGCGGGCTCGACCACTACGCCACGCTGCCGGTGCCGCCCGCCTCGGTGGTGCTGGGCGCGGCCGCCGCGTACGCCTCCTTCACCCTGCCCGGGGTGCTGGTCACGGCGGTCTTCGGGTGCGTGCTGTTCGGGCTGCCGATGGGCGGGCTGTGGATCCTGGTCGCCGTCGTACCGCTGGCCGGGGCGGCGCTGGCCGGGCTCGGCGCGGCGCTCGGGCTGCTGGCGCCCCGCCAGGAACTGGCGACGCTGGCCGGGCAGCTGGGCATGTCGGCGGCCCTGCTGCTGGGAGTGCTGCCGCCCGAACGGATGCCGGACGTCATCGCCTGGGCGCGGGACCTGCTGCCGTCCACATACGGGGTGGAGGCCTTCGCCCGTACGTTCGCCCCGCACCCGGACTGGGCCGCCGTGGGGCTGGACCTCGGGGTGTGCGGGGTGGTCGGCGTGGTCTCGCTGGCCGTCGCGACCAAGGCGTACCGGCGGGCGGCGGTCCGCTGACGCCGGGCCGGGTTCCACCTGGCACGATGTGGGGGTGACCGAAGCCGTGACCCCGCAGCCGTCCCGCGATCCCGCCGGCCCCGCCGACCCGTCCGGCCCCGCCGAGCCCGCCGAGCCCGCCGAGCCCGTCGCGCCCGCCTCGCCCGTCTCGCTCGGGAAGGGCGCGCCCGACCTGCCCGCGGCGCCCGGCGCCCCGGTGGTGACCGCCGCCGAGATCCGGGACGGCGCCGCCGTCGCCCTCCTGGTGGGGGTGGCCGGGGTGCTGCTCGGGCTGCTGTGGGTGTGGCTCGCGCCCCGGCTCCAGTACGTGGCCACCGCGCAGGCGGTGTACCTCAAGGACACCGAGAGCGAGGCGCGGATCGGGTCCGACGGCACGTTCCTGCTGCTGTCCGCGGGGCTGGGCGTGCTGAGCGCGGTCGGCGTGTTCCTGTGGCGCCGGGCGGGCGGAGGTCGGCTCCGGCGGGATGTCAATCGCCAGGGGGCGGTTAGTTCGGGCGGGCGATGGGGGCCAGGGTGGCGGACGTCAGGGAGGCCAGGGTGGTGGGCGGGAGTTCCAGCTCCAGCCCGCGGCGGCCCGCCGACACGCAGATCGTGGCGTGCGCCACCGCCGACGCGTCCAGCACCGTGCGGAGCCGTTTGCGCTGCCCCAGCGGGGAGATGCCGCCCCGCACGTACCCCGTGGCGCGTTCCGCCAGCGCCGGATCCGCCATCGCGCCCCGCTTGCCGCCGACCGCCGCCGCCAGGGCCTTCAGGTCCAGGGAGCCCGCCACCGGCACCACGGCCACCGTCAGCTCCCCGTCCACCTCCGCGACCAGCGTCTTGAAGACCCGGTCCGGGGACACCCCCAGCGCCTGCGCGGCCTCCTCGCCGTACGAGGGGTGCGCCGGGTCGTGCGCGTAGGCGTGCGTGCGGAACTCCACGCCCGCCGCCGTCAGCGCCGCCACCGCCGGGGTGCCACCGGACCTCTTCTTCGCCACCGCGGTCCGCTCCCGCCGTCAGTTCAGGTGCGTGGGCGTACGGGTCAGGTCCACCATCGGCAGCGACGGCAGGTGCCGGATGACCGCCGTCTCCGACCGCAGCAGGGTCAGCTCCTCCGCCAGCCGGGTCGCCGTGTCCGGCGCCTGGAGCAGCCGCTGCTTCGACGGGATGTCCAGCACGGCGGCCGCCGCGACCAGGTACGACACCACGGAGGGGTCGTCCGGCAGCTCGGCCCCGGTCAGGGACCGCTCCCGGGCTCCGGCGAGGCGCTTCTGGTACGAGCGGAACGCCCGCAGCACCCCCTCCGCCAGCGCGCCCGCGCTCTCGCCCGCGTCCTCGGGCAGTTCCTCCAGCTCGGCCATCAGGAACGGACCGCCCGCGTCCACGGACAGCAGCCGCACCCGCGTGGTCCCCGTGGCCAGCACCTCGAAGCTGCCGTCCTCGCGCTCCCGGATGGTCGCCGCGTCCGCGATGCAGCCCACCCGGTGGAAGGCCTGGATGGGATCGGCGCCGAAACCGGCGGTCGGCCCGCGTTCGGGCAGGGCCGTCTGGTCGGGCAGGCCGGGCGCGGTGGGCGCCACCTCACGGCCGTCGCGGATCGCCACGACGGCGAAGCGGCGCGGTTCCTCCTCGCCCGTCTTCAGCAGTTCGCGCATCATGGCGCGATAACGCTCCTCGAAGATGTTCAGCGGGAGGACGAGTCCCGGGAACAGCACCGTGTTGAGCGGGAAGAGGGGCAGGCGAACGGTGGTCACGTGGCCCAGCGTAGTGGCCGGGCGGCCACCCCCGTCACCCCGTTATCCACGTCTCAGCAGCCGGGACGCCCCGGTCGCCACCGTCGTCGCCAGGATCCAGCCCAGCATGACGAGCGCCGACGCCCCCCACTGCCAGCCTCCCTCGAGCAGCCACTGCCCCTGCTGCCCCAGGTCGATCACCGGAAGCAGCAGGTCCAGGGCGTACAGGGCCGGGCTCCACTGCGGGTGCTCATCCGCCTTGATCGGGGTCGGCTCGTGCAGCGAGAACAGGACGGTGCCCGCCGCCCACAGCACCGCCATCCACAGCGCGGCCCGCCCGGGCCGGTACCCGTAGGCCATGGTCCAGTCCTGGAGGTGCCCCCAGGCCTTCGCGGCGGGCGGCAGGGTCGCCCGGCGCCTGCGCATCTTGGCCAGCAGCACCTCCCGCGCGTCCGCGTCCTCCCCACTGGCCCGCAGGACGGCCGCCAGGCGCTCGTACGGCTCCGGCGAGTACTCGGCGGTGGCCGCCTCCGCCCACTCCAGGCGCCGGGCGAGCGGGAAGTGGCCGCGGGGCGCGAGGTTCTCGTAGACGAACCCCTCCATCGACACCGCTCCCGGCGCGGCGGGCCAGCTGGTGGACTGGTCGACCAGTTTGACCACCTTCGCCCCGGACACCACCACCCGGCCGCGCTCCGGCTGCTCGCCCACGAACCGCAGCTCGGGGGTCTGGATCCGGCGCAGCGAGACCTCCTGCTCCTGGGTGAGCAGGAAACGGGCGCCGTAGAAGTCCACCGCGTCCCCGAAGCGCCCGTCGTCCAGCCGCAGCCCGCCCCGGCACTCGAAGCGCCGGGCGCGCCCGCCGCGCGTGGGCGTCTGGCCCCAGCCGTACGGGGGAGTCGCGCCGGGGTCCCCGTTCCCGCTGCTCAGCGCGATGGAGGTCAGGTACAGCGTCCGCTCCACGGTCAGGGTGGGCGCGTTCAGTGCGAGCCGCCCGTACGGATTGCTGAGCCGGGCCCCGCGCAGGCTCATCGACACGCCGACCTTGGCCCCGCGCAGGCTGACCTCGCCGTACGTCTCCAGCAGGTCGGCCTGGAAGTCCTGGGCCACCGACATCCCGTCGGCGGCGATCGCCCGCCCCCGGTTGTCCCGCTGCGCCACCAGCTCGCTGATCAGCAGGTCGGTGCCGATCTGCGCGTCGGTCAGCCGGATCCCGCGGGCCACCCGGCAGCGCAGCAGGTGCAGGTCGCCCTCGGTGTGCAGCCGGGCCGCGTCCAGCCGCGGCACCGCGCAGTTGACGATGCGCAGGGTGCCCAGCCGGGTCTCGGACAGCTGGACCTCGCTGTCGAAGCGGCAGGACTGGAGTTCGACGTACGGGGCCACCGCGCCGCCGGACAGGTCGAGCCGCCCGGTGATCCGCGCGCCCCGCAGCTTCAGCGAGGACACCCGGCCCGGCACCGGCGGCGGCCCGTGGAGCAGCAGCAGCGCCAGCACCCGCGCGCGGACGCTGCGCTCGGGGCCCCAGGTGCGGTCGCCGTGCGGATCGTCCTCGTCGGCGGCCCGCGCGCTCAGGTCGCAGACCGTGCCGTCCCGGAACGCGCTCCACATCCGTCGTTCGGGCCCCGTCAGGTCGTCCGGCTCTTCGCCGGGACGCGGCTCAGCCACGGCGGCCCCCCTTCCGCTTTCTTCCCCCGTCACTGCTTGCGGTCGAACGCTAGGGGACGCCGGTGACAGCCGGGGCGCGTATCAGCCAGTGATACAGGCGAACGGTGGCGAGATGCCGTCTGAGAGAATTGGGAGGTGATCTCTCGTATCGACCTGCGCGGCGACTCCCTCCCCGAGGGGGGCGCCCTGCGCGATCTGCTGCCCCGTGCCGAGTTCGACGTAGCGGCCGCCCTGGACAAGGTGCGGCCCATCTGCGAGGACGTCCATCATCGCGGCACGGCGGCGCTGATCGAGTACGCGCGGAAGTTCGACGGGGTCGAGCTGGAGCGGATCCGGGTTCCCGCGGAGGCCCTCAAGGTCTCCCTGGAGGAGCTGGATCCGGCCGTTCGCGCGGCCCTGGAGGAGTCGATCCGGCGCGCCCGGATCGTGCACGCCCAGCAGCGCCGCTCCGAGCACACCACCCAGGTGGTCCCCGGCGGCACCGTCACCGAGAAGTGGGTCCCGGTCGAGCGCGTGGGCCTCTACGCGCCCGGCGGCCGCTCGGTGTACCCGTCCTCCGTGATCATGAACGTGGTTCCGGCCCAGGAGGCGGGCGTCGCGTCGATCGCGCTCGCGTCCCCGCCGCAGGCCGACTTCGGCGGCCTGCCGCACCCCACGATCCTCGCCGCCTGCGCGCTGCTCGGGATCGACGAGGTGTACGCCGCCGGAGGCGCCCAGGCCGTCGCGATGTTCGCGTACGGCACGCAGGAGTGCGCCCCGGCGAACATGGTGACCGGTCCCGGCAACATCTGGGTCGCCGCCGCCAAGCGCTACTTCACCGGCAAGATCGGCATCGACACCGAGGCGGGCCCCACCGAGATCGCGGTCCTCGCGGACTCCACGGCCGACCCCGTGCACGTCGCCGCCGACCTGATCAGCCAGGCCGAGCACGACCCGCTGGCCGCCGCCGTCCTCGTCACGGACTCCGCCGAGCTGGCGGAGGCCGTCGAACGCGAGCTGGTACCGCAGGTCGCCGCGTCCAAGCACATCGAGGACCGGATCAAGCCCGCCCTGGCGGGCCGCCAGTCCGCGATCGTCCTCGTCGACAGCCTGGAGGACGGCCTCAAGGTGGTCGACGCGTACGGCGCCGAACACCTGGAGATCCAGACCGCCGACGCGGCCGCCTGGGCCGCCCGGGTCCGCAACGCGGGCGCGATCTTCGTCGGCCCCTGGTCCCCGGTCTCCCTCGGCGACTACTGCGCGGGCTCCAACCACGTCCTGCCCACCGGCGGCTGCGCCTGCCACTCCTCGGGCCTGTCCGTGCAGTCCTTCCTGCGCGGCATCCACATCGTCGACTACACGCGCGACGCCCTCGCCGACGTCACCCACCACGTGGTCACCCTCGCCGAGGCCGAGGACCTCCCCGCCCACGGCGCGGCGCTCAAGGCCAGGTTCGACTGGAAGGTGCCCACCCAGTGACCGGCCCCCTCGGCATCGACGACCTCCCCATCCGGGACGAACTGCGCGGCAAGACCCCCTACGGCGCGCCGCAGCTCGACGTACCCGTCCAGCTCAACACCAACGAGAGCCCCTACGGCCTGCCCGAGGAACTCGTCGCCCGGATCGCCGAACGCGTCGCCGACGCCGCACGCACCCTCAACCGCTACCCCGACCGGGACGCCGTCGAGCTGCGCACCGAGCTGGCCGCCTACCTCACCCGTACGGGCAGGCACCCGGTCGCGCGGGAGAACGTATGGGCCGCCAACGGCTCCAACGAGATCCTCCAGCAGCTGCTCCAGACCTTCGGCGGACCCGGCCGCACCGCGATCGGCTTCGAGCCCTCCTACTCGATGCACGCCCTGATCGCCCGCGGCACCGGCACCGACTGGATCTCCGGCCCGCGCCGCGACGATTTCACCATCGACGTGGACGCGGCGGCCGAGGCGATCGCGGAGCACGCCCCGCACGTCGTCTTCATCACCTCGCCCAACAACCCCACCGGCACCGCGGTCGCCGCCGGGACGGTCCTGGCCCTCTACGAGGCCGCGCAGGCCGCCCGCCCGTCCCTGGTGGTCGTGGACGAGGCGTACGTCGAGTTCAGCCACCAGGACTCGCTCCTGCCGCTGCTCGAAGGCCGCCCGAACCTGGTGGTCTCCCGGACCATGTCCAAGGCCTTCGGCGCCGCCGGACTGCGCCTCGGCTACCTCGCGGCGCACCCCGCCGTCGTGGACGCCGTACAGCTGGTGCGCCTGCCGTACCACCTGTCCGCCGTCACCCAGGCGACCGCGCTGGCCGCCCTGGAACACACCGACACCCTGCTCGGCTACGTCGAGCAGCTCAAGGCCGAGCGCGACCGGCTGGTCACCGAACTGAGGGCCATCGGCTACGAGGTCACCGCGTCCGACGCGAACTTCGTGCAGTTCGGGACATTCGCGGACTCCCACACCGCATGGCAGCAGATCCTCGATCAGGGTGTCCTGGTCAGGGACAACGGAGTACCCGGATGGCTGCGGGTCACCGCGGGCACCCCGGCCGAGAACGACGCGTTCCTGGAAGCGGTTCGCGCACTGAAGAAGGAGCAGCAGGCATGAGCCGCATCGGACGGGTCGAACGGACCACCAAGGAGACCTCGGTCGTCGTCGAGATAAACCTCGACGGCACCGGCAAGGTCGACGTGTCCACCGGCGTGGGCTTCTACGACCACATGCTCGACCAGCTCGGCCGCCACGGACTCTTCGACCTCACCGTCAAGACCGAGGGCGACCTGCACATCGACAGCCACCACACCATCGAGGACAGCGCCCTCGCGCTGGGCGCCGCCTTCAAGCAGGCCCTCGGCGACAAGGTCGGCATCTACCGCTTCGGCAACTGCACGGTCCCCCTGGACGAGTCCCTCGCCCAGGTCACCGTGGACCTGTCGGGCCGCCCCTACCTGGTGCACACCGAGCCCGAGAACATGGCGCCGATGATCGGGTCGTACGACACGACCATGACCCGGCACATCTTCGAGTCCTTCGTCGCCCAGGCCCAGATCGCCCTGCACATCCACGTCCCGTACGGGCGCAACGCCCACCACATCGTGGAGTGCCAGTTCAAGGCGCTCGCCCGGGCCCTGCGCTACGCCGCCGAGTTCGACCCGCGCGCCGCGGGCATCCTTCCCTCCACGAAGGGCGCCCTCTAACCGTGAACGGCCTCAACACCATCCTGATCGTCCTCGGCCTCTTCCTGGCCGGTGGCGTCTACTCCTTCCAGAAGCAGAAGATGCCCCTGTCGGTGGTCATCCTGCTCGCCATCGGCTCCGTGATGTGCCTGGTCGCCGGAGTCCTGCGAATCCAAGGAATCTGGGAATGAGCGCAGCGACCCCCTCCCGGCCCTCCCGGCCCACCCGGCCCACCAAGAAGGTCGTCGTCTTCGACTACGGCTTCGGCAACGTCCGCTCCGCCGAGCGGGCCCTCGCCCGCGTCGGCGCCGAGGTCGAGATCACCCGTGACTACGACAAGGCCATGGACGCCGACGGCCTCCTGGTCCCCGGCGTCGGCGCCTTCGAAGCCTGCATGCGCGGCCTCAAGGAAGTCCGCGGCGACTGGATCATCGGCCGCAGGCTCTCCGGCGGGCGCCCCGTCATGGGCATCTGCGTCGGCATGCAGATCCTCTTCGAGCGCGGCATCGAGCACGGCGTGGAGACCGAGGGCCTCGACGAGTGGCCCGGCACGGTCGAGCCCCTCAAGGCCCCGATCGTCCCCCACATGGGCTGGAACACCGTCGACGCCCCCGCCGACAGCCAGGCCTTCGCCGGTCTGGACGACGACGCGCGCTTCTACTTCGTCCACTCCTACGCGGTGCGCGACTGGACCCTCGAAGTCACCAATCCGCTGATCCGCGCCCCCAAGGTCACCTGGGCCACGCACGGCGAGCCCTTCGTCGCGGCAGTGGAGAACGGGGCCCTGTGGGCCACCCAGTTCCACCCCGAGAAGTCCGGCGACGCCGGTGCCCAGCTCCTCACCAACTGGATCGAGACCCTCTGATGGCGAATCTGGTGAACCCGGTGAACCCGGCGAACCCGATCGAGCTCCTCCCCGCCGTGGACGTCCGCGACGGCCAGGCGGTCCGTCTCGTGCACGGCGAGTCCGGCAGCGAGACCTCCTACGGCTCCCCGCTCCAGGCCGCCCTCGCCTGGCAGGCGTCCGGCGCCGAATGGCTCCACCTGGTCGACCTCGACGCGGCCTTCGGCACCGGTGACAACCGCGCCCTGGTCGCCGAGATCACCGGCGCCATGGACATCAAGGTGGAACTCTCCGGCGGCATCCGCGACGACGCCACGCTCGCCGCGGCCCTCGCCACCGGCTGCACCCGGGTCAACCTCGGCACCGCCGCCCTGGAAACCCCCGACTGGGTGGCCAAGGTCATCGCCGAGCACGGCGACAAGATCGCGGTCGGTCTCGACGTACGCGGTACGACCCTCAAGGGCCGCGGCTGGACCAGCGAGGGCGGGGACCTCTACGAGGCCCTCGCGCGCCTGGACTCCGAGGGCTGCGCCCGCTACGTCGTCACCGACATCGGCAAGGACGGCACCCTCACCGGCCCCAACCTGGAGCTGCTGAAGAACGTCTGCGCCGCGACCGACAAGCCGGTCGTCGCCTCCGGCGGCATCTCCTCCCTGGACGACCTGCGGGCACTGGCCGCGCTGGTACCGCTGGGCGTCGAGGGCGCGATCGTCGGCAAGGCCCTGTACGCCAAGGCCTTCACCCTCGAAGAGGCCCTCAAGGCGGTGGCCCTGTGAGCGCCGTACGCCGCGTCTCCTCGGGCGGTCCCTGGGAGGAAGCCGTCGGCTACTCCCGCGCCGTCGCCCTGCCCAACGGCCTGGTCCTCGTCTCCGGCTGCACCTCCGTCGTCGGCGGCCAGATCTCCGCGGGCGGCCCGTACGAGCAGGCCATGAACTCCTTCCAGGTCGCCTTCGACGCGCTCGCGCAGGTGGGTCTGGGCGCCGAGCACGTCGTACGCACCCGGATGTACATCACGCACGCCCGGGACGTGGACGAGGTGGGCCGCGCCCACAAGGAGCTGTTCGACGCCATCCGCCCCGCCGCCTCCATGATCATCGTGTCCGGCTTCATCGACCCCAGCCTGGTCGTCGAGGTCGAGATCGAGGCCTACCGAGGAGACGACGCATGACCCTCGCCGTACGGGTGATCCCCTGCCTGGACGTGGACAACGGCCGGGTCGTCAAGGGCATCAACTTCCAGAACCTGCGGGACGCGGGCGACCCCGTCGAGATGGCCAAGCTGTACGACGCCGAAGGCGCCGACGAGCTGACCTTCCTCGACATCACCGCCTCCTCCGGCAACCGCGAGACCACCTACGACGTGGTCCGCCGCACCGCCGAGCAGGTCTTCATCCCGCTCACCGTCGGCGGCGGCGTGCGCACCGCGGACGACGTGGACAAGCTGCTGCGCGCGGGCGCGGACAAGGTCGGCGTCAACACCGCCGCCATCGCCCGCCCCGAGCTGATCCAGGAGATCGCCGAGCGCTTCGGCCGCCAGGTGCTCGTCCTGTCCGTCGACGCCCGGCGCACCGCGGCCGGCACCTTCGAGGTCACCACCCACGGCGGCCGCACGGGTACCGGCATCGACGCCGTCGAATGGGCCCACCGGGCCGCCGAACTCGGCGCCGGGGAGATCCTGCTGAACTCGATGGACGCCGACGGCACCAAGGACGGCTACGACACCGAGCTGATCGCGGCCGTACGCAAGCACGTGAGCGTTCCGGTGATCGCCTCGGGCGGCGCGGGCAAACTGTCCGACTTCGCCCCGGCGGTGGCGGCGGGCGCCGACGCGGTGCTCGCGGCCTCCGTGTTCCACTTCGGCGACCTGCGCATCGGCCAGGTCAAGGACGCGCTGCGGGGGGCCGGGCACCCGGTCCGCTAAACGGCCCAGACCGGTCGGGGGGACTGGTTGAACGGGAACATCTGGCGCTGGCTGGGGGCCTACGCCGCTTCGCTGGTCGGGGACGGGATCTACTTCCTCGCCCTCGGCTGGGCGGCGGCGCAGACCGCCGGGCCCGCCGAGGTCGGCCTCGTCATGGCGGCCGGCGCCGTACCGCGCGCCCTGCTCATGCTGGGCGGGGGAGTGATCGCCGACCGCTTCGGCCCCCGCCTGGTGGTCATCTCCTCGGACGCGGTGCGCTGCGTGGTGGTGCTGGCGCTGGCCGGGGCCCTCGCCCTCGGCACGCCCGGGCTGGGACTGCTCGTCACCGTCGCCCTGGTCTTCGGCGCGGTCGACGCGCTCTTCATGCCCGCCGTGGGGGCGCTGCCGCCGCGGATCGCCGGGCCGGGGCAGCTGGTCCGGGTCCAGGGGCTGCGCAGCCTCGTCGAACGCGTGGGCGGCACCGCCGGGCCGCCGCTGGCGGGGCTCGCGATGGGGCTGGGCGGCCCCGGGGCCGCCTTCGCGGTGGCCTCCGCCCTCTTCGGGATCTCCCTGGTCCTGCTGCTGGCGGTCCGTATCGCGCCCCTGCCGAAGCCGGGCGGCGCCGAGGACGCGGCCCCGGAATCGCCCTGGCGGCAGCTCCGCTCGGGCCTGGCCTACATCCGTCACCATGGCCTGATCGGCCCCCTGATCCTCTCCGGCACGCTCAGCCAGCTCGGTACGTCGGCCCCGCTCACCGTCGGCCTGATCCTGCTGGCCGGGGAACGCGGCTGGGGCCCGTCGGGAATCGGCTGGATGGTCGGCGCCTTCGGGGCCGGGGCGGCGTCCAGCGCCCTCTTCCTCACCTTGGTCCCGCGGGTGCCGCGGGCGGGGGCCGTCCAGAACCTCACCCTGATCGTGGGCTCGGCGGCCATCGGAGCCCTGGCGCTGGCCCCGACCCTCACCGTCGCGGTGGGACTGGCGCTGGCGGGGGGCCTGGTCTGCGGGATCTGCGGAGGCCTGGCCATCGCCCTGATCCAGACGGCCACGGACCCCTCGTACCTGGGCCGGGTCAGCTCGGTGATGGCCTTCACCGCCGTGGGCCTGGCGCCGCTGGCGTACCCGGCCTTCGGGGTGGCGGTGGAGCTGTGGGGCATCGTCCCGGTGTTCCTCGCCGGGGGCGCCCTGAGCATGGTGGGGGCGATCGTCGGGACCTCGGCCCCGCTGGTCCGCCGGGCGGAACTCTCCTTCGGGCAGCCGTAGCGGATCCCCGCGGCCCGGCCCGGTGGCCCCTCCGGGAGCGTCTCACACGCCGGCGGGGCTGGGGTTGGCCGGGCCGGGGCTCGTCGGCGGCGGGGCTGGGTTTCGCCGGGCCGGGGCTCGAACGTCGCCCGGGCTCAGATGCCCAGTTTCGCCGTCGTCAGTTTCGCCACCGCGTCCTTCTCGCCGTCCAGCTCGACGCGGGCCGCGTCCTGGCGGCCGAAGCAGAACAGGGTCAGTTCGCCCGGCTCGCCCGTCACCGTCACCACCGGGGTGCCCTTGTGGCCCACCGCCGTCTGGCCGTTGGGGCGGCGCAGGACCAGGCCCACCGGCGAGCGACGGCCCGTCAGGCGGGCCATCTTCTCCAGGCGCGACCACAGCGAGTCCGAGAACACCGGGTCCAGTTCGCGCGGCGACCAGTCCGGCTGCGCCCGCCGCACGTCCTCCGCGTGGACGTAGAACTCCACCGCGTTCGCCGCCTCGTCGATCTGCTTCAGCGAGTACGGCGACATCTTCGGCGGGCCGTTCCGGATCAGCTGGATCAGCTCCTCGTACGGCTTGGCCGCGTACTCGGCCATCGTCCGGTCGAGCCGCGCCCTCAGCGCGCTCACCAGGATCCCGGCCGCCGCGTCCGGGCGGCGCTCGCGCACCACCACGTGCGCCGCCAGCTCCCGGGTCCGCCAGCCGTCGCACAGCGTCGGCGCCCCTGGCCCCGCCGACTCCAACAGGTCTGCCAGCAGCAGTCGTTCACGCTTCGCATGGGTAGACATGCGGGCCAGCCTACGGCGGGAAGGCGCCCCACGCCTGCTCATCAGGCGGACACCTTTCCGTTCCCACCCGTCCCGCGCGGCACAATGGTCCGCATGAGTACGTCCTCCCTCGACCCCGCCATCGCAGCCCGCCTCAAGCGCTCCGCGGACGGTCTGGTGCCCGCCATCGCCCAGCAGTACGACACCGGTGAGGTGCTCATGCTCGGCTGGATGGACGACGAGGCCCTGCACCGCACGCTGACCACCGGCCGCTGCACGTACTGGTCCCGCAGCCGCCGGGAGTACTGGGTCAAGGGGGACACCTCCGGCCACTTCCAGCACGTGAAGTCCGTCGCCCTCGACTGCGACGCCGACACCCTGCTCGTCAAGGTCGACCAGGTCGGCGCGGCCTGCCACACCGGCTCCCGCACCTGCTTCGACGCCGACGTCCTGCTCCCCACCGCCGAAGCCGAATAGGTAGGGTCCCACGCCATGGATCTTGAGACGTTCCGCAAGCTCGCGGGGGACCGCCGGGTCATCCCGGTCAGCCGCCGACTCCTCGCCGACGGGGACACCCCGGTCGGCCTCTACCGCAAGCTGGCCGCGGAGCGCCCCGGCACCTTCCTGCTGGAGTCCGCCGAGAACGGCCGCTCCTGGTCCCGGTACTCCTTCGTCGGCGTCCGCAGCGACGCGACGCTGACCGTCCGCGACGGCCAGGCGCACTGGATCGGCACCCCGCCCGTCGGCGTACCGACCTCCGGCGATCCCCTCGACGCGCTGCGCGAGACCATCGAGGCCCTGCATACCCCCCGCGACCTGTCGGGCGGCCTGCCGCCCTTCACCGGCGGCATGGTCGGCTACCTCGGCTACGACATCGTGCGCCGCCTGGAGAAGATCGGCGAGCACACCCGCGACGACCTCCAGCTCCCCGAGCTGACGATGCTGCTCACCTCGGACATCGCGGTCCTCGACCACTGGGACGGCACGGTCCTGTTGATCGCCAACGCGATCAACCACAACGACCTCGACTCGGGCGTGGACGAGGCATACGCCGACGCCGTCGCCCGGCTCGACGCGATGGAGGCCGACCTCGCCCGCCCGGCGCCGTACACGCCCGCGCCGCTGCCCGCCTCCGAGCTGCCCGCGTACTCCGCCCTGTGGGGCGGCGAGAAGTACCAGGCGGCCGTGGAGGACATCAAGGAACGCATCCGCGCGGGCGAGGCCTTCCAGGTCGTGCCCTCGCAACGGTTCGAGACCCCCTGCGCGGCCTCAGCGCTGGACGTCTACCGGGTGCTGCGGGCCACCAACCCGTCCCCGTACATGTATCTCTTCCGCTTCGAGAACGGCTTCGATGTCGTCGGCTCCAGCCCCGAGGCCCTGGTCAAGGTCGAGGACGGGCGGGCCATGGTCCACCCCATCGCCGGGACCCGGCACCGCGGGGCCACCCCGCAGGAGGACCACGACCTCGCCGAGGAACTGCTGGCCGACCCCAAGGAGCGCGCCGAGCACCTCATGCTCGTCGACCTGGGCCGCAACGACCTCGGCCGGGTCTGCGAGCCCGGCAGCGTCGAGGTCGTCGACTTCATGAGCATCGAGAAGTACTCGCACGTCATGCACATCGTCTCGACCGTCACCGGCCGGGTCGCCGAGGACCGGACCGCCTTCGACGTGCTGACCGCCTGCTTCCCGGCGGGCACCCTGTCCGGCGCGCCCAAGCCGCGCGCCATGCAGATCATCGAGGAGCTGGAGCCCTCCCGTCGCGGGCTGTACGGCGGCTGCGTCGGCTACCTCGACTTCGCCGGGGACGCCGACACGGCCATCGCCATCCGTACCGCGCTGCTGCGGGACGGCACCGCGTACGTGCAGGCGGGGGCCGGGGTCGTGGCCGACTCGGTGCCCGCGCTGGAGGACGACGAGTGCCGGAACAAGGCCGCCGCGGTGCTCCGCGCGGTCGGAGCGGCGAACCGGCTCCACTCGTCCTGAACCGGTAGGGGATAGTGGGGTGCGTGAGCGCCGTACCCCAGCCCCGAACCGATGCCCATCCCGCCGCCGACCCCGATCGCGAACCCGCGGCACGCGGGGGCGGCGGCCGCCGTACCGTCGCCGCGGCCCTGCTGCTCGGCACGCTCGGTGCCACCGTCGTCCTGCTGGCCTCCGGCCGGACCTGGGCGCGGGGCACCACCGCCGCGGCCGGGGGCGGCGCGCTGCCGCTGGCGGCCGACGGGCGCGCGGTCACCGGGGTCCCGGCGGCCCTGGCCATCGTGGCCCTGGCGGCCCTGGTCGCCGTCTTCGCCGTACGCGGCCGGAGCCGACTGCTGGTCTCCGGGCTGCTCGCGCTGAGCGGGCTCGGCGCGGTCCTGGCCGCACTGGCCGGGGCGGGCGACCGGGCGGCCCTGGACGAGGCGGCCGCCCGTACGACCGCTGACACCGCCGCCCACGCGGCCGCGCTGACCCACACCTCCTGGCCGTACGTGACGGCCGCGGGCGCGCTGCTGATCCTGCTGGCCGGGCTGCTGGCCCTGCGCTTCGGCCGGAGCTGGCCCGCGATGGGCGGCCGCTACGAGCGCGACGGTTCCCCGCGCCCCCGCAAGGCCGCGGTGCTGGACCCGGACCGGCCCGAGGACCTGTGGAAGGCGCTGGACCGGGGCGAGGACCCCACGACCGGGCACTGACCGTCCGGTCACCCCCCGGGCGCGAGGGGCGTCCGGGGTGCGGGACAATGGTGTCCGAGCGTCCGACCCAGACGCGTTCGACAGAGCAACGAGGAGCAACTCATGGCGGGCACAGACCACGGACACACCCCGGCCGCCTGGACCGGTGTCATCATCGCCTTCGTCGGTTTCTGCGTCTCCGGCGCGTTCATGGTGCTGGGGAACGAGATCGGTTTCTGGGCCGGACTGGTGATCGTGGCCCTCGGCGGAGTCGTCGGCATGGCGATGAAGGCGGCGGGCATGGGCGCTCCGAAGCCCGCCCACAACGACCTCGCGAAGGTCATCGCCGCCGCCAAGGCCGCGAAGGCCTGATGTCCGGAAGCGGATTCGAAAGGCGCGGCCCCGTCGGGCTGCGCCTTTTGTCATGACCGGCCACAATCAGCGGGTGGACGCCTCCCGCTCGCCGGCCACCCCGCCGCCTCCCACTCCCGCGCCCGTGCCGGGCCGCGCCCCCCGGCCCGCGGCCGCCCCGGCCCCCACCCGGGCCCGGCGGCTGGCCGCCCCGGCGCTCACGCTGGCCGTGGCCGCCTCGGCCCTCGGCTACGTCGCCACCGTGGACCCGTACGAACCCGGCCACTACCCGGTCTGCCCGCTGTTCCGGCTGACCGGCATCCTGTGCCCCGGCTGCGGCGGCCTGCGCAGCGCCCACGCGTTCGCCCACGGCGATCTGCTCACCGCTCTCGGGGCGAACGCGATGGCCGTCGCCGGCTATTTCGTCTTCGCGGGTTTCATGATCCTTTGGCTGATTCGCGCCTATCGCGGCGGGCCGACCCCCCGGCTGGCCTTGAAGCCGCTGTACTGGTGGGGGATCGGTGCCGTGGCACTGGTTTTCGCCGTTGTCCGGAACCTGCCGTTCGGGTCGGGACTGGCCCCCTGAGGCCGTTACGGCCTCCGATCGAAGATCAAATTCCGAATGTCCAGTCAATGGGACGCCGTCAACCGTGTGCGGAGGCCGGCGCCTCCTGCGGATACCATTTGATTACTGACCTTGAACCAGTCGACCGACCCGGAAGGGGGCCGCTCGCGTGAGTGTGCTCGACGAGATCATCGAAGGGGTCCGCGCCGACCTCGCCGAAAGGCAGTCGCGCGTCAGCCTCGACGAGCTCAAGGAGCGTGCCGCCAAGGCGCCCCAGGCCAAGGACGGCGTCGCCGCCCTTCGTGGTGAAGGCGTCAAGGTGATCTGCGAGGTGAAGCGCTCCAGCCCCTCCAAGGGCGCGCTCGCCGCGATCGCGGACCCGGCAGCCCTGGCCGCCGATTACCAGGCGGGCGGCGCCGCCGTCATCTCCGTCCTCACCGAGGAGCGCCGTTTCGGCGGCTCCCTCGCGGACCTGGAAGCCGTGCGCGCCCGGGTGGACGTTCCCATCCTGCGCAAGGACTTCATCGTCACCGCGTACCAGCTCTGGGAGGCCCGCGCCTACGGCGCCGACCTCGTGCTGCTGATCGTCGCGGCCCTGGAGCAGGAGGCCCTCGTCTCCCTCATCGAGCGGGCCGAGTCCATCGGTCTCACCCCGCTCGTCGAGGTTCACGACGAGGAGGAAGCCGAACGCGCCGTCGCCGCGGGCGCCAGGATCATCGGCGTGAACGCGCGCAACCTCAAGGACCTCAAGGTGGACCGCTCGACCTTCGAGCGGGTCGTCCCCGAGATCCCCGCCCACATCGTGAAGGTCGCCGAGTCCGGCATCCGCGGACCGCACGACCTGATCGCCTATGCCAACGAGGGCGCTGACGCCGTCCTCGTCGGCGAATCCCTGGTCACCGGCCGCGACCCGAAGGCCGCCGTGGCCGACCTGGTCGCCGCGGGCGCCCACCCCGCCCTGCGCCACGGCCGGAGCTGAGACCCGCACCATGACTCCGTCCGCCCGCGCCGCCCGCACCCGATCCGGCCCCTCCGGCCGGACCGGTGTGCCGTCGGCCCACGCGCCCCTGGCGCGCGGCTGCCGCCCGCGCGGCTGCCGCGCCCCGGCCCGGCGCGTGCGGGGGCGGCGGGTCCGGTACGTGATCGGGTCGGAGCCCGGTCAGGTCAACGGCATGCGATGGCGTGGCGGAGTCGCGTCGTAGCCGTCCCACGCCCTGGCCCGGACTCCCGTCCGGGCTCCGGTCCGGCCTCCGCTGCCGCTCAGGCGGCGGTGGAGCTCGCCGTCCGTGGAACGCGCGGCGCAATACGGTTCAGTCCATTCCGTTTGCATCCGTAGGAGTTCTGGCATGCCGTCCAGCGAGTTCTTCATTCCGGACCCCGAGGGTTCCGTGCCCAACGCCGAGGGCTATTTCGGTGATTTCGGTGGCAAGTTCATTCCGGAGGCGTTGGTCGCCGCGGTGGACGAGGTTGCCGCTGAGTATGAGAAGGCGAAGGTTGATCCGGCGTTCGCGGCTGAGCTGAATGA
>NZ_JASISO010000048.1 GCF_030063135.1 Streptomyces sp. G-G2 | reverse complement strand
ACGAAGGCGAGCCCGAGGGCGGCCGCCGCCGTGGGGTTCCGTAGGCGCGTGAGGCGCACCGGGGTCTCCTGTCCGTTCGTCCGTGCCGGGGCCGCTCCCTCGCGGGTGCTCCCCCGGAGTATCGGGGATCGCTCCTCACGGCCCATCACGGCCCTGACGTTTCAAGCCGCTTGGGGCGGTCAGACGCCCGGACAGAGCCCGAACAGAATCCACCCGGAAGGGACTTGTCATGCCCGACGTGTCATTGCTGCCCGGCACCGCGCTCCACCACTGGGACTGGCAGGCCGACGCGGCCTGCCGGAACGTCGGTCCGGCGCGGTTCTTCCATCCGGCGGGCGAGCGCGGCGAGGAGCGGGAGGACCGGGACGCGGCCGCCAAGCGGGTCTGCGCGCACTGCCCGGTCCGCCGCGACTGCCTGGAGCACGCGCTGCGCGCCCAGGAGGTCTTCGGCGTGTGGGGCGGGCTGACCGAGGACGAGCGTCGCGACATGCGCCGCACCTCGTCCTAGGCGGCCCCTTTCCGATCTTGTCCGCGCGCACGGGCCCGGGCGGGCCCTCGGGCCCCGCCCGGGCCCTGCCGTGCGCGCGGACAAGCGGACAAGCGGGCGGGCTGGCGGGCTGGCGGGCTGGCGGGCTGGCTGGCGGGTCCTGATAATCCGGTCAGTGGCGGGCGGAGGCGCCACTTCGGCAAAACCGGCGGAACTAATCTGCGGGCGGAGCTGCGGTTCCCGCACCTCTCGGAGGTCAGTGTTTACGCGGCCTTAACACTCAAAAGGTCACTCGCGGCGTGTCGGAGCGATGGATTCCGCAGGTAAACAGCTATTGACCAGCGGATCTCGCAGAGATTGCATAGCGGCCCGGGAGCATACGGAACCACCTGATCACCCAGCCGCCTCGGAGGCGATACCGCTCCCGCACCCTCTCCTCGCATCTGCCGATCGGAACCCGCACTGATGTCCGAAACGATCAGCGCTCCCCAGGCGCTCGCCCCCGCGACCGGCCCCGTCCCCCAGAAGCTCAAGCGTTCCATCGGTGTCGTGGGCGCCACCCTGCTCACCCTCTCGTGCGTGACGCCCGCCTCGACCCTCTTCGTGGTCGTGCCCGACCTCTTCTCAAGCCTGGGCACCTACGCGGCCCTCACCATCGCCATCGGTTCGCTCCTGTGCATCGGCGTCGCGTTCTGCTACTCCGAACTGGGCACCCTGATCCCCAGCGCGGGCGGCGAGTACGCCATGGTGTCGACCCTCGCGGGGCGGCTGGCGGGCTGGCTGGTCTTCGTCCTGTCCCTGCTGGTGGTCATGATCGTGCCGCCCGTGATCGCCATGGGCACGGCCGACTACCTGGCACCCATCGTCCACATACCGGCTCCGGTCGCGGGCGGAGCGGTGATGCTGCTCGCCACCCTCGCCGGACTGCTCGACCTGCGCGCCAACGCCTGGATCACCGGCATCTTCCTGGTCCTGGAGGTCGTGGCCGCCGCCCTGGTCGCCGTACTCGGCTTCACCCACAGCGAGCGGGGCGCCTCGGCCCTGATCCACGGGTCGGTCGCCGGTGAGACCGGCGCCTCCACCTCCACGGTCACCGCGATGATGGTGGTCTCCGGGCTCGCCATCGCCCTGTTCATCACCCAGGGGTTCTCGACCGCCGTCTACCTGTCGGAGGAGCTGGAGAACCCGCGGCGCAACGTCGCCCGCACCGTCCTGGCGACCCTGGCCATCTCCACCGCCGTGATCCTCGTCCCGGTCGTCGCCATCACCGTCGGCGCACCCGACCTCGCGGCCCTGACCAGCGGAGACATCGGCGCGATGGTCACCGCCTGGTCCAATTCGGCCATCGGCACCTTCGTCAGCCTCTGCGTCGCCCTCGCGATCGTGAACGCGGGTATCGTCATGGTCATCCAGAACTCGCGGGTCCTCTTCGCCTCCGCCCGCGACAAGGCCTGGCCCGAGCCCGTCAACAACGCCCTGTCCCGGCTGGGCCGCTCCGGCTCCCCCTGGGTCGCCACCCTGCTGGTCGGCGTCCCGGGCGCGGGCCTCTGCTTCGTGAACCTGGACACCCTGTACGGGGTGACCGGCGTCTCGGTGACCGGCATGTACCTGCTCGTGGCGGTGGCCGCGCTGTTCAGCCGCCGCGGCGCGCACGGCGCCGCCACCGCCTGGCGGATGCCGCTGTGGCCCGCGGTGCCGGTGGCGCTGATCCTCGTACTGGCCTACATCCTGACCCAGCAGGAGACCGAGTACCTGCTCTGGACCGGCGGGATCACCGGCGTCGCCACCCTGTACTGGGCGCTGTACCTGCGTCCGCGCCGGGACTCGCGCTGGCTGGTCACCATTCCGGAGACCGAGGACGTCACCGCGTCCTGACCTCCCGCTCCCCCGCTCCTGCGCTTCCACCCCCCGCGCCACCCGTCCGATTACATCGGCCGGGTGGCGCACCCGTGCGGGCGGCGCCGACACTTTTCGCCGCCGGGGAGGGTTGTACAGCGCGCTTTGTCTTTCCGGCGCCTCTTGGAGCGATCAATGACAGTCATGCCGAGTTCCGTCACGGTCCAGGGCCAGGGATCGCTCACCCACCGGGACCCGGCCGTGTCCGTCCACGCCCCCGGTCCCGCCCCCGATCCGGTGACCGCCCCCCTCGCCGTCTGCGTGCCCGCGCAGGGCGGGAGCCCTGACGCGGCGGGCCCGGGGGGCGGGCGCGTGGAGGAGCGGGAGCTGGTCTTCGACGGACTGGCGTACGTCTGCCGGATCGCCCGCGCGGGCGGCTCGGGTACGCCGCTCCTCATCCTGGGCGGCTCCGAGCAGGACCGGATGTCCTGGACCCGGCACGAGAAGCGGGTGGTCCTCGACCGGCCCGTGATCACGGTCGACCTGCCCGGCTACGGCACCGCGGACTTCCTCCCGGCCCGCTACGGCGTCGACCACCTCGCGGCCGCCGCCCGCCACCTCGTGGACGAACTGGGGCTGGGCCGGGTCAACCTGTTCGGTGTCTGCTTCGGCGGGGCGATCGCGCTGCGCTTCGCCCAGCACTACCCGGCACTGGTCGAGCGGCTGATGCTGAGCGGGATGACCACGGCGGTGACCACCGACTACACGGCGGCGATGGAGCGCTGGGACGGCATGATCGAGCGCGGGGAGACCGAGGACATCGCGCGTGAGCTGACCGACCGGTTCATGTCCCCGCCCGGCACCGGAACCGTCCGCAAGCACGCGGCGGTCGGCCGACTGGTCTACCAGCAGATCGCGGGGCAGAACCCCGACTCCCGGCGCAAGTCGGCCGAGCACAACCGGCGGCTGATGCGGCACGAGTGGTACCGGCCCGAGCCGTGTCCGCCGGTGCCCGCGCTGGTGGTCACCGGTGAGCACGACACGCTGACCACCCCCGAGATGGGGCGGCGCGTGGCGTCCGTACTGCCCACCGCGCAGTTCCTGACCATCCTGGAGACCGACCACCTGGCCCCGCTGGAGCGCAGCGCCGACTTCGCCGACCTGATGGCCCGCTTCCTCACCGACCAGTCCTTGTCCGGCCTCCCGTACGCGACCGCCCCGGAGGCCTTCCTCACCGGCCACCCCGTCCCCGCCCGGGGCTGACGGCGCCTCACCGGGGCCGTTGTCCGACCCCTCTGCCATCGTGTCGCCCATGGGGACGGCGAACGAGCGGGTGGAACGCGTCGACGAGCAGGACCGGGTGGTGGGGGGTGGTCGGGCGCGACGAAGCCGTCCCGGCCGGGGCCCTCGCGGGCGCCGATCCGCGGGAGATCGGCCGCCCCGAGTGGCTGACCCGGCCGGAGCTGCGGGTGGCGATGCGCGAGCGGCCGTTCGTCACGGACGGGCTGGAGGCCTTCGCGCGGTGGGAGGCCCCCGTCCGTCACCCGGGCGGCGGGTGACGGACGGGGGCGGGTCAGCAGATGCGCGGGAGTTGTTCTCCCAGCGGGAGGTCGACCACGCGGGTGCCGCCGAGGCCGGTGCGGGCCACCACCAGTCCGGGATGGTCGGCGACGGCCTCGCCGATCACGGTGGCGTCCGCCCCCAGCGGGTGCGCCCGCATCGCGTCGAGCACCGCGTCGGCGTGCTCGCGCGGCACGAAGGCCACGAGTTTGCCCTCGTTGGCGACGTACAGCGGGTCGAGGCCGAGGATCGCGCAGGCGTTGGCCACGGCGGGCGGGACCGGGACGGACCGCTCGTCGATGACCACGCCCGCACCGGACGCCTGGGCGATCTCGTTGAGGGCGGCGGCCAGACCGCCCCGGGTGGGGTCGCGCAGTGCGTGCAGGTCGGGGGTGACCGCGAGCATGGACTGGACGAGCCCGCCCAGCGGCGCGCAGTCGCTCGCGATGTCCACCCCGAACTCCAGGCCCTCCCGGACGCTCATGATCGCCACGCCGTGGACGCCGATCGCGCCGCTGACGATGACCACGTCGCCCGGCACCACCCGCTGGGGCCGCAGGTCGACCCCGGCCGGGATCAGGCCGATGCCCGCGGTGTTGAGGTAGATCCCGTCGCCGTGCCCGGCCTCGACCACCTTGGTGTCGCCGGTGACCACCTCCACCCCGGCCCGCCGGGCGGCCGCGCCGAGGGCCTCGGCCACCCGGGCGACCACGGACATCTCGACGCCCTCTTCGAGGATGAACCCGACGGAGAGGTAGGCCGCCTCGGCGCCGCTCATCGCGAGGTCGTTGACGGTGCCGTTGACCGCGAGGTCGCCGATGCAGCCCCCGGGGAAGAACAGCGGCCGTACGACGTAGGAGTCGGTGGAGAAGGCGAGCCGCACCCCGCCGAGGGTGACGGCTGCGGAGTCGCCGAGCTGGGCGAGCACCTCGCCGCCGAAGGCGGGGGCGAAGAGGTGCTGGACGAGTTCGGCGGAGAGCGCGCCACCGCCGCCGTGCCCCATCACCACCCGGGGGCGGTCGCGCAGGGGTGCCGGGCAGGTCCAGCCCGTCATGTCGGGAGCGGTGTCGGGTGCGGTGTCAGGCAACGGGGCTCGCCTCCAGCGGAGCGGCGTTCGCGGCCGGGGTCAGCTCCAGCCGTCGGTAGAGGTAGTACGCGGCGCAGGCGCCCTCGCTGGAGACCATGGTGGCTCCGAGCGGGTTGCGCGGGGTGCAGGTGGTGCCGAAGGCCTCGCACTGGTTCGGCTTGATCAGCCCCTGGAGCACCTCGCCGCTGCGGCATTCGGCCGGTTCCAGCGTGGTGATCCCGGTGACCGAGAAGCGGTGTTCGGCGTCGAAATCCCGGTAGCGCGGGGAGAGCCGCCAGCCGCTGTCGGGGATCACCCCGATGCCGCGCCAGGCCCGGTCGGTGACCTCGAAGACGTCCTCCAGCATGGCGAGGGCCGTCGGATTGCCCTCGGGCCGCACGGCGCGGGCGTAGGCGTTGTCGACGGTGTGCTCGCCGCGTTCCAGCTGGTGGACGGCGCGGCGTACGCCTTCGAGGATGTCCAGGGGTTCGAAGCCGGTCACCACGATCGGGACCCGGTGGCGCGCGGCCAGTTCGGGGTACTCCCCCATGCCCATGACGCTGCACACGTGCCCGGCGGCGAGGAAGCCCTGGACGCGGCAGCTGGGTGAGCGCATGATCGCCTCGATCGCCGGGGGGACCCGGACGTGGGAGACGAGCAGACTGAAGTTGGGGATGCCGAGCTTCTTCGCCTGGTACACCGTCATGGCGTTGGGCGGAGCGGTGGTCTCGAAGCCGATGCCGAAGAACACCACCTCCCGGCCCGGGTTCTGCCGTGCGATCTTGAGGGCGTCGAGCGGGGAGTACACGACGCGTACGTCGCCCCCCTCGCTGCGCACCTGGAAGAGGTCGCGGCCGGTTCCCGGGACGCGGAGCATGTCCCCGAAGGAGCAGAAGATCACGCCCGGGCGGGAGGCGATCTCCAGCGCCTTGTCGATGACCTCCAGCGGGGTCACGCACACGGGACAGCCCGGCCCGTGGATCAACTCCACCTGCTCCGGAAGGAGTTGGTCGATGCCGTGCCGGATGATGGTGTGCGTCTGGCCGCCGCAGACCTCCATCAGGGCCCAGGGCCGGGTGACGGTGGCGTGAATGTCGTCGAGCAGCCGCCGGGCGAGGTCCGGGTCCTGGAATTCCTCGAGGTACTTCACTGCCGCACCCCTTCCGCGACGTCATCCCCGGTGGGATCGCTCTCGGCCGGGTCGTCCTCGAAGGGCCAGGGGGCCCCGCCCGCTTCGGCCGCCTGTTCCCAGGGGTCGCCGAACTCCTCCTGCAACATGCCGAGTTGGGCGAAGAGTTCAAGGGTCTGCTTGGCCGATTCCTCGTCCAGCCGCTGGAGGGCGAAGCCGACGTGCACGATGGCGTATTCGCCGACCTGGAGGTCCGGGAGGTATTCGAGACACACCTCCTTGACCACCCCGCCGAAGTCGACGGTCGCCATGCGGGTGCCGTCCTTCTCCCCGATGTCAAGCACTCTGCCGGGTACCGCCAGACACATGGTTCTCTCCTTGCTGTGGGTGTTCACTGAGACGGTCGGCGGCGGCCACCATCAGCTGGCCGAGGGCCAGTCCGCCGTCGTTCGGGGGGACCAGGTGGTGGCGCAGCACGGTGAAGCCGTCGGCGCGCAGGACGCGCGCGCAGGCCGTGGACAGCAGGGTGTTGGCGAAGACCCCGCCGGTCAGCGCCACCGTGTCCAGGCCGTGCCGGTCGCGGGCCCGCGCGCAGAGCGAGCCGACGAGCGCGGCGAGCGCGGTGTGGAACCGGGCCGCGATCACGCTCGGCCGCACGCCTCCGAGTACGTCGGCCACCACAGCGGCCAGCACGGGGGCCGGGTCCGCGGTGAGCGGGGCGGCGGTGAGCGGAGCGGGGCCGACCGGACCGGCGGTGACCGGACCCGGGCCGGCCGTCGCTCCCAACTCCCGGAGGGCGAAGGCGTATCCGGGGCGTTCGGGACAGCCGGGGCTGCCCGTGGTGTCCGGCGCCGCGAGGGCCGCGCGCTCCAGCTCGATCGCGGCCTGCGCCTCGTACCCGGCGACCTGGCAGACTCCGGCGAGGGCGGCCACGGCGTCGAAGAGCCGCCCCATGCTGGAGGTCGGCGCGCAGTTGAGGTTCCGCTCCAACTGGATGCGCAGCACCCGCAGTTCGTCGGGCGGGCAGGCGCTCACACAGGGCAGTGCGGGGTTCCAGTCGAGGCCCGCCGCCCACAGGTGGGCCAGCGCCATCCGGTACGGGCGCCGCACGGCCGCGTCCCCGCCCGGCAGCGGCGCGTAGCCGAGGTGTGCGAACCGGACGAATCCCGTGTAGTCGGCGAGCAGTACCTCACCGCCCCACACCGCGCCGTCGTCGCCGTAGCCGGTGCCGTCGAAGGCGACGCCGATCACCCGCCGGGTGCCGTCCAGCCCGTGTTCGGCCATGGCGGAGGCGATGTGCGCGTGGTGGTGCTGGACCCGGACCAGCGGGCGCTCGCCGCGGTGGCGCAGGGCCCACTGCCCGGAGCGGTAGCCGGGGTGCCGGTCGGCGGCGAGCACGGCGGGGGCGACCCCGGTGATGGACTCCAGCTGGCTCTCGGCGCGTTCGAAGGCGTACTGGGTGGCCAGGTCGTCCATGTCGCCGATGTGCGCCGACAGCCAGGCCCGGCGTCCCTCGCCGAGGCACAGGGTGTTCTTGAGGTCGCCCCCGGTGGCCAGGATCGGGGGCACCGGCAGCGGAAGGGTGAGCGGCAGCGGGGCGTAGCCGCGCGAGCGGCGTACGGTCAGCTGCTCGCCGTCGCAGACCCGCACCACCGAGTCGTCGCAGGGCACGTGGATCGGGCGGTCGTGGGTGAGCCAGGCGTCGGCGAGGCCGCCGAGCCGGTCCAGGGCTTCGGCGTCGTCCGTGACGATGGGCTCGCCGGACAGGTTCCCGCTGGTCATGACCAGGAGCCGGGGACCGGGCGGGTCGCCGGGCAGGCCGAGCAGCAGGTGGTGCAGGGGGGTGTACGGGAGCATCACGCCGAGGTCGGGGGCGCCGGGGGCCACCCCTGGCGGGGGCTCGGCCCCGGCGCGCAGTCGCAGCAGGACGATGGGCCGCACTCCCCCGCTGAGCAGGGCGCGCTCCTCGGGGCCCGCCTCGACCAGGTGCTCGACCTCGGCGAGGGTCCGGGCCATCAGGGCGAACGGTTTGTCCCCGCGCCCCTTGCGGCGGCGCAGTTCCGCCACGGCCCCGGGGTGGGCCGCGTCGCAGGCGAGGTGGTAGCCGCCGAGGCCCTTGACGGCGAGGACCTGCCCTGCGGCGAGCAGCCGCCGGGCTTCGGCCACCGGGTCGGGGGCGCCCGGGGCCTCGTACGGCGGACGGCCGGGCGCCCCGAGGAGCAGGCGCAGCCGGGGGCCGCAGGCGGGGCAGGCCACGGGCTGGGCGTGGAAGCGCCGGTCGCCCGGGTCGGCGTACTCCCGGGCGCAGTCGGCGCACATCGGGAACCGGGCCATCGTGGTGTGGGCGCGGTCGTAGGGCAGCCCGGTGACGATGGTGAAACGCGGCCCGCAGTGGGTGCAGGTGATGAAGGGGTGCCGGTGGCGCCGGTCGGCGGGGTCGGCCAGTTCGGCGAGGCAGTCGGCGCAGGTGGCGACGTCCGGGGAGACCAGGGTGCGGGCGGGGCCGCCGACCCGGGAGGCGACGATGGTGAATCCGGCGCCGCCCGCGACGGGTACCTCGTGGTGGTCGACGGTGTCGACGACGGCGAGCGGTGGCGCGTCGGCCGCGAGCCGCTCGCAGAAGGCCGACACGGCGGCCGGGGCGCCCTCCACTTCCGCGACCACGCCGTCGGGGGTGTTGGTGACGTGCCCGGCGAGGCCGAGGCCGGTGGCCCGGGTGTAGACGTAGGGCCGGAATCCGACGCCTTGTACGACGCCCCGGACCATCACCCGGCGGCGCTGTACGGCTTCCATCAGCGGGTCTGCACCGCGACGGGGTGCGGGTGCTCGTGCGGGTGCGGGTGCCCGTGCGCGGCGTCGTGCTCGTGCGCGTGCGCGTGCGCGTGGTCGTGCGCGGCCTCGTGCCCGTGGTCGTGATCCGCAGCGGGGGGCCGGTGACGGGCCATGACCGGCTGGTGGACCGGGGTCCCGTCGGCGGCGGCGAGCGACCGGTCGAGCAGGAGGCCGAGACCGAGGCCCGCACCGGCCCGGGCGGAGGTGAGGACCACCTCCACCCCGGGGTTGACCTGCTGGACGTTGGCGCGGAAGGCCGCCTCGTCGAACTCGACGGCCGCCGCGATGTCCGTCTTGGTGACCACCACCAGCTGGGCGAGCCCGAACGCGGTCGGGTACTTGAGCGGCTTGTCCTCGCCCTCCGTCACCGAGGCGAGCACCACGCGCAGCGATTCACCGAGGTCGTAGGAGGCCGGGCAGACCAGATTGCCGACGTTCTCCACGAAGAGCAGCCGGGTGCCCTCGGGGAGCCAGCCGTCCAGGTGTCGGCCCAGCATGTGGGCCTCCAGGTGGCACAGCCCGTCGGTGAGGACCTGTTTGACGGGTACGCCGGACCGGGCCAGCCGGGTCGCGTCGTTCTCCGTGGCCAGGTCGGCCGTCAACGCGGCCACCGGGACGCCGCGCTCGCGTGCGAGGAGCAGTTCGCGCTCCAGCAGGGCCGTCTTGCCGCTGCCGGGGCTGGAGAGCAGGTTGACGATCGTCGTGCCGCGGGCGCTGAGCGCGGCGCGCAGGGTCTGCGCGGCCGCTTCGTTCTTGGCGAGTACCGCCTGCTGGAGGTCGACCACACGGCACATGTGTCTTCAGTGCTCCTCGGAGATGGCTTCACGATCACGGTCACGGTCACAGGCGCAGGCACGGTCGCGGTCAGGGGCGGGGACCGGGGCCGCCGCGGTGCCGGGCCGGGGGCCGTCCTCCCACTCCACGCTGAGCACGCGCAGTTCGCGGCCCGTGAGCAGTTCGACGTCGGTGGCCTTGCCGCAGGCGGGGCAGCAGAGTTCGGGTGGCATGCCGACGGCCCATTCGTCCGCGCAGGCCCCGCAGCGGGCGCGGGCCGCCACCGCTCGGGTGATGAGCTCGGCGCCTTCGAGCACCGTCCCCGCGCAGGCCAGTTCGAAGCAGAAGGACAGGGCGTCGGGCACCACCCCGGCCAGCTCCCCGACGTCCAGCCGGACCGTGGTGACCGTATGGGCGCCGGCGGCCCGGGCCGCCTCTTCCACCTGGCCGACGACGGCCATGGCGATCGACATCTCGTGCATCGGAGCTCCGTCCTGCCGTCCTGCCGGGGCTCATTAGACCGGCAGGACGCGGGCGGGGCGCTCGGCACGCCGACGGGCGGCGCGCCCCGTACGCCATTCGGGCGCCGGGGCCGCGGGGAGCGTGCCGTCACATCCGGCGCATCTTCAGGTAGCGCCGGATGTCGGGGAGGATCTGCTTGATCACTGCGGCGAGGGCGGCGGCTGCCGCGCCGCCGATGACGGCCTTCTTCATGGGGTTCTCCTCAGTTCACGAGGTGGTTCCAGCTCCTGGAGCAGCCCGAGGACCATGCGTACGGCCTCGGGCACGGCGGCGGCCACCGGCGCGCTCAGGCCGATGCCCTCCTCGACGCGGGCGGGTTCGCAGCCGACGACGAGGGTGCGCCGGGGCGGGGTGCCGCCGGTGCCCTCGCACAGCGTGCCCAGCAGGGCGAGGACCGCGTCGGGGGACATGTGGTGGCCGTCGAGGACGGGCCTGCCGGGCTCGACGGAGCCGGGCTCGTCCGCCTCGATCAGGTAGAGGGTGCCGGGGGCGCCGCCGCGGGCGGTCGCGTCGAGCAGGATGAGCGTGTCGTACCCGTCGAGGAGCTGGTAGGCGAGGTGGACCCCGCGCACTCCGAAGTCCACGGCCTGCGCGGTGGAGGGGAGTGGGTGCGCGGCCAGTTGCCTGAGGGTCTCCACGCCGAAGCCGTCGTCGCCGAGGAACACGTTGCCGATGCCGGCGATCAGGGTGCCGCCGGGGGCGCTCGCGCCGTTCACTCGCCCTCCAGCGGGGTGACCTCGTCGGGCTGGAAGTAGAGGAACCGGCCCTGCTCGCGCCGGATGTCGGCCCCCGGGTCCCCCTCGACGGTGACGGCGAGGTGCACTCCCCCGTCGACGTCGTGCAGGACCGCTTCGACCAGTGCGGCGCGGCCGTGCAGGAACAGGTCCTGGGCGTCGGTGCGCCGCGGGCCGGGCCGGAGCAGGACGCGGCTGCCCGCACCCACCGAGACCCCGTCGACGTCGATACGGTCCCGGGCCGGGTCGGCGTGGTCCGTGTGGGCCGGGTCCCACCAGGGCTTCTCGGGCCGGAACACCGCCTGGTCGTCGAAGAGTTCGAGCTCCGGCGCACTGACGCCGGCCGTGGCGGCCGGGTCGGGCGCGATAGCCTCGCCGGTGACCTCGCGCAGGGCCCGTACCGCTCCGTGGAGCCGCTCCAGCACCTCGGGCGGCATCGATTCGGCCATGTCGATGACGGCGGCGGCGCGCGGGTCGGTGCCGCGTGCCTCGCGCTTCTCCTGGTCGGTCAGGGCCGCCGTGCGCAGGGCGAGGATCTCGTCGATCTCCGTGGAGTCGTACATCGCCCCGACGCTCTCCGGGGCGATGGCGGGGTGGTCCTCCAGGATGATCGGGGAGGACAGGACCACGTCGGCGCGGCCGGGTTCACCGGCGAGTACGGGCCAGGTGCGCTGGTTGTCGCAGCCCGCGACGGCCGCCTTGGCCCATTCGGGCGGGTCGGTCATCGAGAGGAAGCCGCCCGCGTCGAGCCCGAGCAGCAGGTGGGCGGCGACCAGCGAGCGGGGCAGCGCGGCGTCGCGGTCGCCGGCTTCGGGGGTGCCGGGGGCCGGTGCCCACGGGCTGGTGTTCTCCACGACGACGGTGAGCTTCAGGACCCGGTAGGGGCCGTCGAGTTCGGTGGCGGTGAGCCGCAGGGAGCCGCTGATCTCCTCGGTCCGCCGGATCGTCCGGCCGACCGTGCGGCCGGTGTCGTCGAGGACGCGCTCCGTGTCCTCGCGGGCCGGGCGGACGAAGGGGAACAGGGCCCCGGCCCCGATGAGTTCGCCGACCGGGACGGATACGTCGACCCGCTCCTCGGCGCCCTCGTCCCACGGCACGAGCACCCGGTCGGGCAGGTGCAGTTCGGGTACGGTCTCGAACGTACCGTCGGGCAGGGCCTGTTGGACCGTGCGCCGCTGGGCGTGCAGGAAGCGCAACTCGACGGCGAGGGACGCGGATCCCTTCGGCTCCATCAGGATCTCGGTCCGCTGGGAGGCGTGTTCGTGGTGCGCGGGGCCCCAGGCGGGCGGAACCAGGACGCCGAACTGCCAGCGCAGCCGGTTCTTGGCCGCGGAGGCCCGGTAGGGGTAGAGCACGTATCCCTCGAAGAGGACCGCGTCGGCCACCTGCCGGGCGTGGGCGAACCGTGGCTCCAGGGGGGTGGTCGTCGCGTTCGTGGTCGTCACGGTCGCGGGCGCGGTCGTCGCGGTCACGGAGCCGTCCTTTCGATGACGCGGGGCAGTACGGCGCCGGCCCAGGCGGGGTCGGCGGGCTCCGCCGCCCGCACGGCACCGTCCGCGTCGAGCAGGGACCGTACGGTCGCCTCCCACGAGGCGAGCGAGTGCCGGGAGCGGTAGGCGAGGAGGTCGTCCATGGTGTCGCGGGGCAGCCGCAGCCAGCCGCAGCCGGGGAAGTGCTGCTCGACCATCTCGCGCCACACGGTGACGGGCATCCGGTGGGAGGCTTCGCGGTCCCAGGGGACGGGTTCGACGTGGAAGCCGGTGGCCCCGGTGAAGGCCGTGCCGGAGAACAGCATCAGCAGGGGGACCTCGCCGTCTTCGAGGGCGTTGAAGTAGCGGGTGGCCGCGATGTCCATGTCGTAGGTGCAGGGCACGACCAGGTCGGTCTCGGTCTCCCCGGTGAAGCTGGGGACCATCGCGGTGACCTGGGCGAACTGCACGGGCTGGAGGGTGGTGCCCCAGCGGGAGCGGGCGCCGAAGAGGTCGCCCAGGGCCTCGGCCTCGGCCGGTCCGTAGCCGCGCCGGGCCGGTTCGATGCGCATCTGGCAGCGCAGCGCCAGGGCGTGCACCCGGGTGCCCGGGGTGGCGGTGATCCGCAGCCGGAACAGGAGCGTGGGCCCGGCGGCGTAGGGGTCCGCGCGCACCCCCGTACAGGTGAAGGTGAAGTCGGTCATGACCGCCCCGCCTCGGCCGCCGCGGTGAGCGCCGCGGCCGTGGGCGCCTTGGCGCGCCGTTCGACCTGGGCGAAGAAGGTGTCGAGGGCGGCGCGGGCCTCCGCGCCGCCGTCGAAGCCCTGCCACAACATCCGCATCCGGCCCACCAGTTCGTAGCAGATGTCGATGGGGACCAGATGGCAGGTGGTGCGGCCGCCGGAGCGGCGCAGCAGCAGTGCCTCGACGTCGGGTTCGAGGAGCGCGGCGAGCCCGCTCGCCCCGAGTACGGTCTGCCAGGTCTCCGGATCGAGTTCGCTCTCGGTGGCTCCGGCCGGACTCGGGTAGAAGGCGACGAGCCGGTCCAGGGCGGCGTTGCGGAAGAAGAACGCGACGCCGACCGGGATCCGCAGCAGGTCCCACGCGCCGTCGTCGAGCCGGTGGCCGGGGTCGGTGAGGTAGCGGTCGGGTACGGCGCGGAACCGGCCGCCGACGGCCGCGCCCGGCCGGTCGAGCAGCAGGGCGCAAGGAACGCAGGCGCAGACCAGGGCGCGCCGTTCGGTCTCGACGAGGTGGCGGTGGCGCTCCTCCGCGACGGCCACGCCGCACAGTTCGCACACCTCCTGGCGCGGGGGGCGCGGTCCGGTGAAGCGGCGCAGGCCGCGCCGGGCGCCGGACCGGTGCGGGGCGGCGGTCCGGAAGGGGGGCGGGCCGCCGGGGCCGCCCGGGCCCGCGCCCAGCGGCGCGGGCCGTTCCACGGGCGCGTTCACGGCACCCGTGCCGGGGACTGCGGGCGGGTGCCGATCTGGAGCAGGGCGGGCTGCGGCGGCGCGGCCGGTTCCATCTCCACGGCGGTGACCTCGGGGGCGAAGGCGGCGAGGGTGTCCTCGACGGTCCTCACGGCGGTGGCCGCGGTGCTCGGGCAGCCGCAGCCGCCGCCACCGGACTCGGCGGGGGCGGCGGGCCGCAGGCGCAGGATCCCGCTCGCCGCGTCGAAGCCGATCAGCTCGACCGGGTCCGCTGCGGCCGCCAGGGCGCGGGCGATCCGGGCGTGCACGTCCTCGGGGTGCAGGTCGTGCAGGGTGAGCAGGCCGGTGACGAGTTCGTCGTCGAGCAGCCCGCGCAGGGGGCCGCCCGGCGGGCCGCCGGGGGCGGCGGCGAGCCGTTCGACGATGCGGGCGAGCCCGGCGCCGTAGAAGTCCATCAGGACCCGGACCAGTTCCTCGGCGGCGGCGCACACCTCCCGGTCCCCGGTGGCGGCGAGCCGCTCCAGTACTTCCTCGACCCGGGCGCCCGCCTGCCGCGCGTCGGCGGGGGCGGAGGTGGCGGCCGGGGCGGAGGCCGGGGCGCTCATCCGCCCAGTCCGCTCAGGCCGGTGGGCACGTGCATCTGCTTCACGGTCTGGCCCTTGCCCACGTACATGTGGACCCCGCACGGCAGACAGGGGTCGAAGCTGCGCACCGCGCGCATGATGTCGATGCCTTTGAAGTTCTCCGGGGTGTTCTCCTCGAAGATGGGGGTGTTCTGTACGGCGTCCTCGTACGGTCCCGGGGTCCCGTAGGTATCGCGGGTGCTGGCGTTCCACGGGGTCGGCGGGTAGGGGTGGTAGTTCGCGATCTTGCCGTCGCGGATGACCATGTGGTGCGAGAGCACACCGCGCACGGCCTCGGTGAAACCGACGCCCAGGCCCTCGTCCGGTACCTCGAACTTCTCCCAGGTCTGGGTGCGTCCGGCGCGGACCTCCGCGAGTCCCTTCTCGGCGCAGTGCAGGGCGATGGCGGCCGCGTACGCCTGGAAGTACGTGCGGGCGCGGTTGCGCTCCAGCGCGTTGCTCCACTTCGGGATCTTCCACTCGAAGCGGGTCTCGGGCTTGGTCATGGTGCGGGGCAGGGTGATGACCACGCTGTGGCCGGTGGCCTGCACGTAGTCGGTGTGCACCAGACCCGAGAGGGCGGTGGACCACAGCCGTGCGAGGGGGCCGCCGCCGGTGTCCAGGGCGAGGTGGTCCTTGCCGTCGAACCAGCGCGGGGACATCACCCAGCTGTACTTGTCGTCGAAGTTGCGCTTCTGCGGGGCCGGGATGGTGTGCTGGTTCCAGGGGTGACGGGCGTCGACCGGGTTGCCGAGGGGGTCGTGGGTGACGAACTTCTCCTGCCCCTCCCAGTCGTCGTAGTAGGAACTGCCGAGCAGGATCCGGATGCCGAGGTTGATCTCGGTGAGGTCGTTGGTGACGAGCTTCCCGTCCACCACGATGCCCGGGGTGACGAACATCTTCCGTCCCCAGTCGGTCATGTTGGCGTAGGTGAAGTCGCAGTGCTCGGGGTCGTTGAGCGCGCCCCAGCAGCCCAGCAGCACGCGTCGGCGGCCGACCTCCTCGTACCCGGGCAGGGCCTCGTAGAAGAAGTCGAAGAGGTCGTCGTGGAGCGGGACGACGCGCTTCATGAACTCGCAGTACCGCATGAGGCGGCTCATGTAGTCCGTGAAGAGCTGGACGGAGGCGATGGTGCCGACGCCGCCCGGGTAGAGGGTGGAGGGGTGCACGTGGCGGCCCTCCATCAGGCAGAACATCTCGCGGGTGTAGCGGCTGACTTGCAGCGCCTCGCGGTAGAACTCGCCCTCGATGGGGTTGAGCGAGCGCATGATGTCGGCGATGGTCTTGAAGCCGTGCTCGCCCGCGTGCGGGGCGGGGGTGCGCTCGGCGAGTTCCAGGACGCCCGGGTTGGTCTCGCGGACCATCTTCTCGCAGTAGTCGACCCCGACCAGGTTCTCCTGGAAGATGTTGTGGTCGAACATGTACTCCGCGGACTCGCCGAGGTTGATGATCCACTCGGCGAGGTGCGGGGGCTTGACCCCGTACGCCATGTTCTGCGCGTACACCGAGCACGTGGCGTGGTTGTCACCGCAGATGCCGCAGATGCGGCTGGTGATGAAGTGCGCGTCGCGGGGGTCCTTGCCGCGCATGAAGACGCTGTACCCGCGGAACACCGACGAGGTGCTGTAGCACTCCGCGACCCGCTTCTGCTTGAAGTCGATCTTCGTGTGGATGCCGAGGCTGCCCACGATCCGGGTGATCGGATCCCAGGCCATCTCCACCAGGCCGCTGCCGTCTCCGGCCGCCTTCGTCTTCGGTGCCATCGTGTCTTCCCGTGACCTTTCTTCGGTGCGTAACGGAGGTACTGACGTACGGAGTCGGCGGTGTACGGGATCCGCCGGGGTACGGGCGCTACCGGCCGGCCGGGGCCGTGCCGGTCACCAGGGCGGCCGGTAGCCGGTGGTGAGCTTCTCGCCGCGGTGGCGCCACTTCGGTTCCTGGTCGACGGTGTGCGCCGTGATCGCGCGCAGCTTGCGGATGACCGCTCCGTACGCACCGCTGGCGGCGCTGGAGACCTTGCCGCCGGGGGGCTCGTCCATGAAGGGCATGAACTTGTCGGGGAAGCCGGGCATGGTGCAGGCGATGCAGATGCCGCCGACGTTGGGACAGCCGCCGATGCCGTTCATCCAGCCGCGCTTGGGCACGTTGCACTTGACGACCGGACCCCAGCACCCCAGCTTGACGAGGCATTTGGGTGAGTCGTAGGTGTGCGCGAACTGGCCCTGCTCGTAGTACCCGGCGCGGTCGCAGCCCTCGTGGACCGTCGCGCCGAACAGCCAGGTGGGCCGCAGCTTGTCGTCCAGCGGGATCATCGGGGCGGATCCGGCGGCCTGGTAGAGCAGGTAGGTGAGGGTTTCCGAGAAGTTGTCGGGCTGGATCGGGCAGCCCGGCACGCACACGATCGGGATGCCCGCCTTCGACGTCCAGTCCCATCCCAGGTAGTCGGGCAGGCCCATGGCGCCGGTCGGGTTGCCCTCCATCGCGTGGATGCCGCCGTACGTCGCACAGGTGCCGATGGCCACGACCGCCAGGGCCTTGGGCGCCAGCCGGTCGATCCACTCGCTGGTGGTGATGGGCTGGCCGGTCTCCGGGTTGTCGCCGAAGCCGCTCCAGTACCCCTCGGCCTTGATGCTCTCGTTGGGAATGGACCCCTCGACGACCAGCACGAAGGGGTCGATCTCCCCGCGCTCTCCCTTGAAGAACCACTCGATGAAGGTGTCGGCGCCGCCGACCGGGCCGCATTCGAAGTCGATCAGCGGCCAGTGCACGGCGATCTTGGGCAGCCCGGGGAGGACGCCCATCACGATTTCTTCGATGCTCGGCTGCATCGCGGCGGTCAGGGACACGGAGTCGCCGTCGCAGCTCAGCCCCGCGTTGATCCAGAGGATGTGGATCGGGGGGTCTTCTACCGCGCTCTCGGGCGCGGTGGTCTCAGCATCCATGGGGATGCCTCCTTGGGGATGTATGCGGTGAAAGCCGTCATGGCGGCCATCACCCTTCTTGTTAACAGCCGACCGGTCCGAGTGCTCCGTCTTATGCGTCCAGTCCAGTGACACGGCGCCGGGAGGCGGTGGCCGCGGCGAGGTGCGGCGGGGTGCCGGAAGCCGGGTTCTTCCGGACGAAATCCCGGCGCAGCGCGTGGTAGGGCGCGTCCGGATCGTCGAACGTGGCGCGCATCCGGGTCAGCTCCGCCTCCCGGTGGGCGGCCAGCGGGCGCAGCGCCTCGTCCCGGTCCCGGGCCTCCTTCTTCGCCGCGATCCGTGCCTGGACGCCGGGCGAGGCGGCGAGGCGGACCGCGTGCCGTCGGGTCTGCGCGGCGAAGTCCCCGGGCGCGCAGGCCGTCGTACGGTCCACCAGGCCCAGGGTCCGGGCCGCCTCGGCGGACACCGGGAGCGCTTCGGTGGTGAGCCGGTGCGCGGCCTCGGGCCCGACCCGGCGGGCCAGGGTGTAGGTCCAGTACTCCGAGCCGTACAGCCCCATCAGGCGGTAGTGCGGGTTGAGCACCACGCCCGACCTGCACCAGACCTCGTCGGCGGCGAGGGCGAGCATGGCGCCGCCCGCGGCCGCGTTGCCGCCGAGGGCGGCCACCACGAGCCGGTCCGAGGTGGTCAGCACGGCCTCGACCAGGTCGTCCATGGCGGTGATGTTCGCCCAGGACTCCGCCGCGGGGTCGGCGGCGGCTTCGATGACGCCGAGGTGGATGCCGTTGGAGAAGAAGTCCCTGGTCCCGCCCAGCACCAGTACCGAGGTGGGCCGGGCGCGCGCGGCCCGGTAGGCGGCCAGCAGGCGGCGGCACTGGCCGGTGCTCATCGCGCCGCCGGGGAAGGCGAAGGACAGGAAGCCCGCGCCGTCTTCTTCCCGGTAGTGGATGTCGGCCCAGGTACGGCCGCGGGCGGGCAGTTCCGGCAGCTCGGGCAGGAGTGCGCCGAGCGCCAGGGCGGCGGGCAGCTTGACGGGGGCGGGCTCCCCGGACACCCGCCGGGCCCGCAGTTCGGGGATCCAGACCGCGCCGTCGATGGTGGCCCGGCAGATCGCGCCCGCCCGGGTGGCCAGGAGGTCGCCGGGTTCGCCGCGCAGGGCGGGTTCGGGGTGCCCGCCGTGCAGGTACCACTCGGCGCCGAGCAGTTCGTCCAGCACGCCGGGCTGCGAGTCGGCGGCCCGGAGCGTGCGGACGACGGCGTCGGTGGTGGCGGTCCGCCAGTCGATGCGGCGCAGCTCCTGGCGGAAGTACGGGCGGGTCCGGCACGGCCCGTCGGGGCTCTGTCCGGGGTCGGGGTCGCGCTGGGGCTCGGGTGCGTACGTACCGGAGGCGAAGCGGTCGACGGCCAGCAGGACGGCGGCCAGGGCCGCGTCGGCGACCTCGCCGCGGTACAGGTCGCTCTTGGCCAGGGGCGGGAGGTCGCAGGCGGCGGTGGCCCAGACGGCGCCGGCGTCCATCCGCTCGTCGGCCTGGAGGACGGTCACGCCCCAGCGGGTGACGCCCTCGTGGACGGCCCAGTCGAGGGAGGAGGGGCCGCGGTCGCCCGGGGGGCCGGGGTGGACGATCAGGCAGGTACGGGCGGACCACACGTCCCGCGGGATCGGCGTCCGGAGCATCGGGGCCAGGATCAGGTCCGGCCGGTGGCGCTCGACGGCGGCGCGCAGCGAGGCGTCGCGGAGGTCCGGGGGCGATCCGGGTCCGGCCGGGACGAGTTCCACGGCCACGCTGTGCCCGCGGTCGCGGAGCTCGGCGTGGACGCGCTGGCTGAGGCTGTTGAAGGCGCTCGCTACGAGCAGGATGTGCACGCGATCTCCCTGCGGCCGGGGCAGTCGGCGACGAACTGTGACCGGAGCATGCCCAGCCGAGGGGAATCGTCGGGGACGTCCGCCCGGACTCCCCGCAGCCCGGCGCCGGGGTCACTCGAAAGCGCGAGTTCCGGCGGCCAGTCGGCGGGGGTGGCGCGGCCACCCGGCGGGGGTCACCATGGCGGGGTGCGGGAGTGTGGTGGTGAGCGCCATGTCCGGGGCCCCCGCGGGTGCCTACTGTGTCGCGCCATGACCAACATATTTTCTTCGGCGGGCCCGTCGGCCGGCCTCACGGGGCGGGTCGCCCTGGTCACGGGCGCGGGCAGCGGCATCGGGCGGGCCTGCGCGGTGGCGCTGGCCGCCGCCGGGGCCCTGGTGCACGTGGTGGACGTCAACGGGGAGGCGGCCGGGGCGGTGGCCCAGGAGGTGGGCGGGCGGCCGCACGTCGTGGACCTGGCCGACCCTGACGCGATCGGGGGGCTGCCCGCCGCCATGGACATCCTGGTCAACAGCGCGGGCCTGCAGCACGTGGCGCCGCTCACCGCGTTCCCGCCGGAGCGCTTCGACCTGATCCAGCGGGTGATGGTGACCGCGCCGTTCCTGCTGCTGCGGCGCACCCTGCCGCACATGTACGCGGGCGGCTGGGGCCGGGTGGTCAACATCTCCAGCGTCCACGGCGTACGGGCCAGCGCCTACAAGTCCGCCTACGTGGCCGCGAAGCACGGCCTGGAGGGGCTGAGCAAGGTCACCGCGCTGGAGGGAGCCCCGTACGGGGTGACCAGCAACTGCGTCGGTCCGGGGTACGTCCGCACGCCGCTGGTCGAGGGCCAGATCCGCGACCAGGCCGCCGCGCACGGGATCAGCCCCGGCGAGGTGCTCTCCGACGTGCTGCTGACCCGGTCCGCGATCAAACGCCTGATCGAGCCGGAAGAGGTGGCGGCGGCCGCGCTGTGGCTGTGCGGGCCGCACAGCGGCTACCTGACCGGCGCGTCCCTCGCCCTGGACGGCGGCTGGGGCGCGAGCTGACGGGCTCTGGCACCCTGGGCGCCATGGACGCACCCTCCCCCGGCGCCTGGCTGCGCGCCGGAATCAGCCGTGACGGCGGCCCGCTCATGGAGACCGGGCACGTCGTGTGGCTCCAGAGCGGCACCCGGTACGCCGACAGCCGCGGCTTCGCCGGGACCACCACCTACGACGGCCGGGACGTCACCTTCCACCACGACGTGGGCGAACCGGGCCACGACGTCGGCGCCCTGCGCCGGGACGGCCCGCGCCTGATCGAGACGGGCACCAACCCCGACGGCTCGACCTTCCTGGAGGTCTGGACCCCCCTCCCCCGCACCGGGGGGCCTGAAGGCTCCTGGACCGCCGCAGGAAGCCAGACGGTCCGCGTGGGCGCCCACGTCGTCCACGTCGAACCCACCGGTCGGGGCACGCACCTGGTCCTGCCCGACTAGACCGTCCCTGTCGGGTCCCGCCCCGCCCGGTGGAGGGCCTTGGCGATCAGGTCGTGGACGAGGTGTTCGCCGGGGCCGCGCTTTCGAGCGAAGGCCTTCCCGTCCCGGTCGAGGACGACCGCGCCCGCCCAACGCGCGGCCCGGGGGCCTGGGTTCAGCGATCGGCCTGGAGGGGGACCCTGGGGAGGCCGTCCGGCCGCGGCGGGCGGAAGGCGGGGGGCAGGTCGTCCTGGTGGAGGGCGACCGTGCGGGTCGGGGCGGGGATCGAGATGCCTTCCGTACGGAAGCGCTCGTGCAGGCGCTTGATGAACTCGTGCTTGATCCGGTACTGGTCGCTGAACTCCCCGACGCCGAG
This sequence comes from Streptomyces sp. G-G2, assembly GCF_030063135.1. Taxonomy (GTDB): domain Bacteria; phylum Actinomycetota; class Actinomycetes; order Streptomycetales; family Streptomycetaceae; genus Streptomyces. The sequence goes on along the minus strand of NZ_JASISO010000048.1, from coordinate 42,359 downwards.
GATGACGGTGAAGTTGATCCGGGAGTCGGCGAACGTGTGGAAGCGGACGGCGCCTTCGTGGTCGGGGACCGCGCCGTTGATGTCCGCCATCACCCCGTCGACCACTTCCAGGGTCACCCGCTCGACGCGCTCCAGGTCGCTCTCGTAGCCCACGCCCACCTGGACGAGGATCGACAACTGCTGTTCGGGCTGCGTGTAGTTGGTCATGTTGGTCCGGGCGAGCCGACCGTTGGGGATGATGACCAGGTTGTTCGACAGGTTCCGCACGACGGTGTTGCGCCAGTTGATGTCGACGACATAGCCCTCCTCACCACTGCTGAGGCGGATGTAGTCACCGGGCTGCACCGTCTTCGAGGCGAGGATGTGGACGCCCGCGAACAGGTTGGCCAGGGTGTCCTGCAGGGCCAGCGCGACCGCCAGACCGCCCACGCCCAGCGCGGTCAGCAGCGGCGCGATCGAGACGCCCATGGTTTCGAGCGCGACCAGGACGCCCATCACCACCACGACGACCCGGGTGATGTTGACGAAGATGGTGGCGGAGCCCGCCACCCCGGTGCGCGACTGCGCCAGGGACTGGACCAGGCCCGCGACCACCCGGGCCGCGCCGAACGTGGCGAAGAGGATCAGCAGGGCGGTCAGCGAGTGGCTGACGACCGCGCCGGTCTTCGAGCTGAGCGGCAGGGCCGAGGCGGCCACTGCCGCGCCCGCGATGACGGCCGCGCCCGGCGCGAGCGTGCGCAGCGCGTCGACGATGATGTCGTCCCCGCTCCACCGGGTCCGCAGCGCGTGCCGGGCGAGCCAGCGGACGAGCGCCCGCAGCACCAGCCCCGCCAGGGCGCCCGCGGCCAGCGCGATCGCGGCGACGATCCAGTCGTGCAGGACGAGGTCCCGGGTCAACGGACGGCCTCCGACGCGCGCGGGGACCGGGAGGCGGCCACTGCGGCGGCCGGTTGCCGTATGGGGTGTTTCGTCACCTATTTACCTGTCAGTTCGTCGTGCATGAGGCTCCGTTCGGACACGCGTACGTCTCCGGAACGGATTGCCATCCTGCCTCATGGCCGACGACGGCTACGACAGCCGGGCTCCGGCTCAGTCGATGGGCCGGTAGCGCTCCTCGACGATCGCGGTGCCGTCGGAAAGGTGCGTGCTGCGACGGCGTTTGAGGACACTGGAGTAGATGGCGAGACCGATGGCACCGACCACCATCATGATCAGGCCCACCAGGTCGAGGTTCACTCCCTTCATCTCCCAGTCGGTGGCGAAGGTGAGGATGGCCCCCACCGTGATGAGGACAATGCAGCCTCCCAGGCCCATGGAACTCGCCTCCAGAACAATCGCGGTTGGGACATGTGCTCTGGGCCGCACCTACCCCGCATTCCCCGGATGACGCGGTCCCGGACAGGACTGTGGGGCCGCCCCCGCCTAGGGACGGCCCCACGGGGCCTTCTCCGCACCGGCCGTCGCACCGGGAGGGACCGCCTAGGACAGCTCGCCCGTCCCCGCCGGCATGCCGGTGCTGAGCCGGTGGCCTTCGATCTCCGCCCACACGGCCTTTCCGGTGGCGTGGGCCTGCGCCCCCCAGCGGTCGGAGAGCCGCTCCACGATGTGGAGTCCGTGGCCGCCCGGACTGCCCCGGCGCGCCACGCGCGTGACGGGCATCGCCGTCCGCTCCGCGTCGAACACCTCGATGCGCAGGGAATCACCGACCGTCAGGACGAGTTCCTCGCAGCCGCCCGCGTGCAGGCTCGCGTTGGTCAGCAGCTCGGATACGACGAGCAGGGCGTCCTCCGTGGTCTGGTTGTGCTCCCAGCCCCAGTCCCCCATGGCCGCCCGCGTGAAGTCACGCCCCTTCGCCACCGAGCCCCGTACCCCGCGCAAGGCGAGGCGCCGCCGCTGGCCCGTCACCGGCGGCCTCGGCCGCAGTGGATCGCCGGTGTCCGATCCGATGGTCGTCACTGTGGTCTCACCCCCGTTGATTCTGGTGCTCAATGATTGCAAACCGCTGCTCTCCTGGTGTCGCGGATCACGCGTATGCCCCCTGTGGTGTGCGGAACACCTCGCGCCGCCGGGGGTCAGGCGGTCGTCATGTGCAGCCGCAGGGTGAATCCCGTGTCCATCGCGCGGGTCTCCACGAGGTCGCACAGCTGGTGGATCATCCACAGCCCGCGCCCGCCGTCCCCCGAGGCCAAGGGCGGGCGACGGCGGCCCGCCATGGGGTCGGTGAGGCGGCCGTCGTCGTGGACCTCCGCCACCGCGCCGCCGTCGGTCGTCATCCATAACCGCAGGGTGCCCTTGCCGCCGCCGTGCGCGATCGAGTTCGCGGCCGCCTCGCTGATGGCGAGGACGAGGTCGTCGCGGCGGGCGGGGCGCAGGCCGGTCCGCCGGGCCCAGGCCTCGGCGTGTTCGCGTACCCGGGCGAGCCCGCCCCCCGAGTACTCCAGGGCGAGGGCGTGGTCCGGTTCGGGCAGGGGCCCGTCGCAGTCGGCGCGGACCGCCGCGGGGTCGGTGTAGTGCGCGCTGCGCACGTCGCGCCCCTCCTCGGTCAGCGCCGGGTGGGTGCGGCGGGCGTCGGCGATCACCTGGGCGGGGAGGCGGGTCGTGTCGTACGGGCACAGGACGGTCGTGGCGCGCCCCGCGAAGGCGGTGTTGACGAGGGCTTCGTAACGGACCGTCTCGCGGACCTCGGCCGGGGAGCGGCCGGGCCAGATCGCCTCGCCGACGATCCGGGCGGTGCGCCCCCGGTGCCGGTCGGCGAACTCCCAGAGGGCGGCCAGGATCCGGCCCGGGTTGCGGCCCAGTTCCGTCATGTCGACGCGCTCAACGGCGTCCGCGTCCGCGCCGAGGTACTGGCGCAGGGCTTCCACCTGCGGTCCGGGTACGGCGACCAGCACCGGCTCCCCGGCACGCAGCGCGGCGCGCACGAAGCCGCCCGCCCCGGCGGCGTACTGCGCCGGGTCCCGGTAGAAGAGGGCCCGGTGGACGAAGGCGCCCGGGCCCGCGGCCGGAGGGGCGGTGCTGTACCTCATGCTGCGACCTCCAGCGCGGCGCGTTCGTCCGGGAACTCGGTGCGGCCCGTCGCAGCGAGTATGCCGGGTGGTGGACGAGATGAGGGCGCCCACCCCGGGCCGCATGCGGGCGCCCCCTCACGGACGTCTAGGTGGTGAGCATTCCGCTGCGCAGCCGGGCCAGCGTCCGGGTCAGCAGCCGGGACACCTGCATCTGCGAGATCCCCAGCTCGTTGCCGATCTCGGCCTGGGTCATCTCCTGGCCGAAGCGCATGGACAGGATCAGCCGGTCCCGCTCGTCGAGCTGCTCCAGCAGGGGCGCCAGGGTGTGGAAGTCCTCGAACAGCTCCATGGCGGCGTCGACCTCGCCGACGCGCTCGGCCAGCGGCCGGGTGCCGCGGCCGCCCGACGGCGACTGCTCATCGGACTCGGCGGAGGTGTCGAGGGAACCACTGGTGTAGCCGTTCGCGGCGACCAGGCCCTCGATGATGTCCTCTTCGGAGAGTTCGAGGTGCTGGGCCAGCTCCTTGACGGTCGGGGACCGGCCCAGGACGCCGCTCAGGGCCTCCTGGCACTGAGCGAGTTCCGTGCGCAGCTCCTGGAGACGGCGCGGGACGTGCACCGCCCAGGTGGTGTCGCGGAAGTACCGCTTGATCTCACCCGTGATGTACGGGAGGGCGAGCGTGGAGAACTCGACCTCGCGCTCGGGGTCGTAGCGGTCGATGGCCTTGATCAGGCCTATGGTGCCCACCTGGACGATGTCTTCCATCTCCACGCCGCCCGCACCGGTCGCGCGGGTGCGGAAGCGGCGGGCGGCGAAGTTCACGAGGGACACGTTCATCTCGATGAGCGTGTTGCGCACGTACTGGTACTCGCGGGTCCCCTCCTCCAGGGAGCGGAGCCTGACGAGGAACAGACGGGACAGCTCCCGGGCGTCGCCGGGGGTCACCTCCCGGGCGTTGTCGACCCGCGGCAGGTCGGCGACGGGGGCCGCGAGGGCCTTCCCCGTGGTGCGCACACTGCTGACGACTGTTCCGGTGTAGGACATCGTGGCCGTTCCTCCCATTGATGAATGGCTGCGGAACCGCTCGTTCCCAGATGTCCGGCCCTTACACACATCCACACGAGAAAAATTTTCGGGCAGCCCTCCGCCCCGGCGGACGCGGCGTCGCCGTCCGCCGGGGAAGCAGGCATACTCGCACTCTCGAAAGCCGGGCGGTTCGACCACGGGGAGGCGGATATGGTGCGGGAAACGGAAGCGCACGGCGCGGGAGTGGTCGCCAAGTGCTATCAAGCCGGGCAGAGTTGGGTGGTCGTGGCGCGGGGCGAGCTCGACCAGGACACCCTGGCTCCCCTGGAGGAGGCGCTCGCCGTCGCCGCCGACCGCCATCCGGTGGTGGTCGTGGACGTGACAGCCATCACATTCGGGGATTCGTCGTTCCTGAACATGCTGCTGCGCCTGCACCGGATCACCGCGCTGCGCGTCGCCGCTCCGGGTGAGCAACTGACCCGGCTGTTCCAGCTGACCGGCGCCGATACGGTCCTCTCCCTGTACCCGAGCGTCCCGGACGCCCTCGCCCCGCCGGTCTGAGCGTCCGGCCGGACGGACCTGCGGCGTCGGGCCGCAGGCCGTGCGCGCGCCGGGTCATCAGCCGAAGAAGCCGCCGTAGTAGCCGCCGAGCCGGTGGTGGTACTCCTCGTCGTACAGGTGCTTCTCCTGGATGAACTCCGGCGCGTCCTTGATCTGATCCTTGGTCCGGTCGACGTAGATCCGCTGTCCGTCGGTGTCGATGCTGATGACCGTGCCCGCGGGCAGCAGGACTTCCTTGCCGAAGATCCACGGGCCGGTGTCGACGACGAGGTACGAGGCGTCCACCTCGTCGGAGTGCTTGCCGACCTTCCCGATGGCGCCGTCGGTCGCCTCGACCTTGAAGCCGGTCAGGTCGGTGCCCTGCAAGCGGCCCGAAGTCGTGCGGTAGCCCCATACGTTGTCGGTCATGTGGTCCTCCCACAGTTGGAGCGGCTTCTACCGTCCTTCACTCTCCGGCCTCCGCACGGCCGGGGCGACGGGAGCCTCGTGACGGAACGCGTACCCGGGAAGGCGTCCCGTATGCGCCGACTCTCGCCGTCGCGGTGGACCGCGGCGCTCGTGCGGCGGCGGCCGTGGACCCACGTCGGCGGCCCTCGCGCGGGCGCTAGCCTTCTCCTGTCGGTTCGGCAACCGCCGCGCGCGCTCCACGGCCGCCGCAGTGGTCACTAGAGTGAGGTTGACGGATGGCTGAGCGGTCTGGCCCGGAGTCAGGGAAGACGGCTGCGGAGATGGCGGGCGGGGGCGGAATCGGCGAGTCCGAATTGCGCCAGTTGCTGGCCGGGCTGACCGCCGTGCGCGACGGGGACTTCCGCACCCGGCTGCCCAACGAGCCCGGGGGGCTGCTCGGGGAGATCGCGACCGTCTTCAACGGGATGGTCGACCAGCTCTCGCTGTTCACCTCCGAGGTGACGCGAGTGGCCCGGGATGTCGGTACCGAGGGAACGCTGGGCGGGCAGGCCGACGTACCGGGCGTCGGGGGTGTCTGGCGAGATCTGACCGACTCCGTCAATTTCATGGCCGGCAACCTCACCGACCAGGTGCGCAACATCGCCCAGGTGACCACCGCGGTCGCCCAGGGCGACCTGTCGCAGAAGATCACGGTGAACGCCAGGGGCGAGATCCTGGAGCTGAAGAACACCATCAACACGATGGTCGACCAGCTGTCGGCCTTCGCCGGGGAGGTCACCCGGGTCGCCCGCGAGGTCGGCAGCGAGGGCCGCCTCGGCGGTCAGGCGGAGGTGGAGGGGGTCTCCGGCACCTGGAAACGCCTCACGGAGAACGTCAACGAGCTGGCCGGGAACCTCACCCGCCAGGTCCGGGCCATCGCCGAGGTGGCGAGCGCGGTCGCCGAGGGCGACCTGCCCCGGTCGATCACGGTCGACGCCTCGGGCGAGGTCGCCGAGCTCAAGGACAACATCAACTCCATGGTCGGCTCGCTGCGCGAGACCACCCGGGCCAACCAGGAGCAGGACTGGCTCAAGTCCAACCTGGCCCGGATCTCGGGCCTGATGCAGGGACACCACGACATCGAGGCCGTCGCCGAACTGGTGATGGACGAGCTGACCCCGCTCGTCGCCGCCCAGTACGGCGCCTTCTACCTCGCCGAGGAGGCCACCGACGGGACCGTGCTGAGCCTGGTCGGGTCCTACGGGCGCTCCGCCGCCGTGGAGGGAACCCGCTTCGCCCTCGGCCAGTCCCTCGTCGGGCAGGCGGCCCGCAGCCGCCGGATCATCGCCGCCGACCAGGTCCCCGGTGACTACATCATCTCCTCGGGGCTGGGGCACACCACCCCCGGCAGCCTCATGGTGATGCCGATCGTGGTCGACGACCAGGTGCTCGGGGTGATCGAGCTGGCCTCCTTCGGCGCCTTCACCCCGGTGCACCGCGACTTCCTCGGCCAGCTGATGGAGACCATCGGCGTCAACGTCAACACCATCGTCGCCAACGCGCGTACGGACGAACTGCTCGGCGAGTCCCAGCGGCTGACCGGTGAACTCCAGGCCCGCTCGGAGGAACTCCAGTTCCAGCAGGACGAGTTGCAGCGCTCCAACGCCGAACTGGAGGAGAAGGCCGCCCTTCTCGCCAGCCAGAACCGCGACATCGAGGCCAAGAACCTGGAGATCGAACAGGCCAGCCAGGAACTCGAAGACCGTGCGCAGCAGTTGTCGCTGGCCTCGAAGTACAAGTCGGAGTTCCTGGCCAACATGAGCCACGAGCTGCGCACCCCGCTCAACAGCCTGCTCATCCTGGCCCAGTTGCTCGCCCAGAACCCCACCCGCAACCTCACGCCGAAGCAGGTCGAGTACGCGGGCATCATCCACTCGGCGGGCTCCGACCTGCTCCAGCTCATCAACGACATCCTCGACCTGTCCAAGGTCGAGGCGGGGAAGATGGACATCCACCCCGAGTGGGTGCAACTGCCGCAGCTCCTCGAATACGTCGAGGCCACCTTCCGGCCCATGACCACGCAGAAGAACCTGGAGTTCAGCGTCACCACCGCGCCCGACGCACCCGGTGACCTGCTCACCGACGACTCCCGGCTGCGCCAGGTGCTGCGCAACCTGCTCTCCAACGCGGTCAAGTTCACCGAGCGCGGCAGCGTCGCCCTGCACATCGAGCGGGCGGCGGACGCCGGACTCCCGGCGGGACTCCCCCGCCACCCGGCGATGGTGGCCTTCCGGGTCCGGGACACCGGCATCGGCATCCCGGAGCAGCAACTCGGCTCCGTCTTCGGGGCCTTCCAGCAGGCCGACGGCACCACCAGCCGCAAGTACGGCGGTACCGGCCTCGGGCTCTCCATCAGCCGGGAGATCGCCCAGCTCCTCGGCGGGGCCGTCACCGCGCAGAGCGTTCCGGGGCAGGGCAGCACCTTCACGCTCTACCTGCCGGTCAGCAGGCCCGACTACGAGGAGGACGTCGCCGCCGGAGGCGCGCACCGGGCCGCGGGGAACCCCCGGTCCTCGTCCGCGATCCCCGACGCCCGGCGACCGGTCCTGCCGCCGCCCGCGCCGCCGCGCCAGCCCCGCCGTCTGCTGGTCATCGAGGAACGTCCCAAGGGCCTGCTCTCCCTGGTCGCCGAGAGCGCCGCACGCGATCTCGGCCCGGCCCACGAGCGGACCGGCGAACGGGAGGTGGTCCAGGTGGTCCACGCCGCGAACTCCCGGGAAGCGGCGGCGGCGCTGGCCTCCGACCCCTTCCACTGCGTCGTCCTCGAACTCGGGCTGCCCGGCGGCGAGGCCCTGCGCTTCCTCGACGCGCTGCACGGGGACGCGGCGCTGACCACCCTGCCGGTCCTGGCCCACGACAACCGGCGCCCGGACCCCGGCCAGGAGGGCGAACCGCGCGTACGGGACGCCTCCCTGCCGCTGGAGCTGCTCTCCAGCCTGGACGAGCTGCGCGAACGCATCGCCCTGCACCTGTCGGCCGAGCAGCCCGGCGACGTCCTGCCGCTGGTCCGGGCGGACGAGAGGCGGGCGCGGTCCGCCCAGTGGGTCGACGGCGGGCTCGTCGGGCGCACCGTGCTCGTGGTGGACGACGACGCGCGCAACCTGTACGCCCTGAGCGGCATCCTCGAACTGCACGGCATCCGGGTCCTGCACGCCGAGGACGGCCGCAAGGGCATCGACACCCTCACCGGCAATCCCGGGGTCGACCTCATCCTGATGGACGTGATGATGCCCGAACTGGACGGTTACGCGGCCACCGCCGAGATCCGCCGCATGCCCGAGTACGCCGACCTGCCCATCATCGCGGTCACCGCCAAGGCCATGCCCGGCGACCGGGAGAAGAGCCTCGCCGCGGGAGCGAGCGACTACGTGACCAAGCCGGTGGACGCCAACGATCTCATCGGCCGCGTCCGGCACTGGCTCACGCCGTGACGCGCGGCGCCCCCCGCGCCCGTACGGCCGCCTGGGTCCGTACGGAGCGGGTCACCCGAACGAAGCCCGCCCCGCGTACGACGCGTACCGCTCGGGGTTCCACCAGCGCGGCCGCGGGCGTCCGCGCCCCCAGTACCCCGCGGCCGTCCGGCGACCCCGCCTCGGTCCCGGCCCGATCCAGCAAGGAGCCCACAGCACGGTGAGCACGTCCGACACCCCGCAGAACCCGCCGTACGGGGCACACGGCGCCGCGTCGCACGCCGAGGAGAGACCGGAGCCCGGCGCGGTGGCCGACCGCTCCCGGGACAGTGGCGCGACCGTGGCCGACACGGGGCGCGCCGCCGGGGCGCGGCCCGTCGTGCCCCGGCAGACCCCCTCCACCCTGGGGCGGCTCGTCGCGACCGTGGAGCGGTTGCGCGAGGAAGTGCGGGCCGCGCACGCCGCGGCCGACGGCCGGGCGCTGATCGAGCTGGCCAAGGGGATCCTGATCGGGCGGCTGCACTGCACCCCCGCGGCCGCCGCCCGCCAGCTCGACGAACTGTGCAGGCAGTCCGGCCTGTCCCCGCTCGAACTGGCCGCCGACATCGTCAACCAGGCGGCCCGCGACCAGCTCGGGGAGGCCGCCGCCGAGTTCGTGGAACGGATCGGCGCGCCGTCGGCCGCCTCGGACCCCGCCGCCGTGCGGCTGCGCACCGCCGAGAGCGGGGCACTGGCCGCCGGTGACACCCAGGCGGTCGCCGAATCCCTGCTGACGAACGCGCTCGCCCCGCTCGGAGCGGTGGCGGTCGCCGTGTGGACCGCGGTGCCCGACGGCTCCCTCACCCTCGCGGGTCATGCCGGGTTCCCGGCCGAGGAGGCCGCGCGCTGGCGGCACGTACCGCCGGGGGTCTCGACCGTGGCGCGGCTCGCGCTGCGCGAGCGCGGGCCGGTGTCCCTCGCCGGGACGGACCGGGACGGCCCGCCCTCGATCGGCCGTACCCAATGGCCGGACGGCGGGCGGATGGCCGTACCCGCCGGGACCGGCGGGCGGATCCACGGCGTGCTCGAAGTCTGCTGGCCGCGCCCGCTGCCGCCGCAGCCGCCGCAGGTCGAGCGGCAGATCGAGACGCTGGCCGAGCTGTGCGCGCACACCATGGAGCTGTGGCCGCCGCACGGCCCGAGCCGGACGGAGGCCGTGCTTCCGGACGTCGTGGAGCTGATCGACCTCTCCGAGGGGCTGCACGACCCGGCCATGGTCCTCACCCCGGTGCTCGACCACGCGGGGCGGCTCGTCGACTTCCGGATCCGGCACGTCAGCAGCACCTTCGTCGACCCGGTGGGCCGTCCGCGCGGCGACGTGGGCGGCGCGCTGCTGCTGGAGGCCTATCCGATGGCCGCCGGCGACAGCGGGCTGTTCGACACGATCGAACGGGTCCACGCCACCGGCGAGCCCTTCCGCGCGCAGCGGATGAACCTCACCGCGCTCGTCGACCAGGTGCCGCTGACCACGGTCGCGGACATCAGCATCAGCCGCCACGGCGCGGCGGTCCTGCTGATCTGGCGGATCGAGGACGAGACGGCCCGGCTGGCGAGCCTGCTCCAGCACGCCCAGCGCCTGGGCCGGATCGGCGGCTTCGAGGAGAACCTGGCCACGGGCGTGATCACCTGGAACGCGCAGCTGTACGCGCTGCACGGGATCCCGCCCACGGCGCCCCCCGTCCCGCTCCGGGAGTTGCCCGCGTACGCGCACCCGGACGACTCCGCCGGACTGGGCCGCTTCCTGCGGACGGTCCTGCGCTACCGGCGGCCCGCTTCGGTCGACTTCCGCTTCCGGCGGCCCGACGGCATCACCCGCCACATCAGGGTGATCGCCGAACCCGTGCTGGACTCGGACCAGCGACTGCACGCCGTACGCGGTGCCTGCCAGGACATCTCCTCACAGCACTGGACCGAGGTGGCGCTGGCCGCGACCCGGGACCAGCTCGCCCACACCGAGGCCGAGTCCGCCGAACGCAGCCGCCTCGCCCTGCAGTTGCAGCAAGCCATCATGCCGCCGACGCCGCGGGCCATCGAGGCCCCGGGGCTGCGGGTCGCCGTGCGCTACCGGCCCGCCGAGACGGAGTCACTGGTGGGCGGGGACTGGTACGACACGGTGATACTGCCGTCCGGTCTGGTGCTGCTGTCCGTGGGCGACATCGCGGGCCACGGGATCGAGGCGGCGACCGGCATGGTGGTCCTGCGCAACGCACTGCGGGGTCTGGCCGTGACCGGCGCCGGGCCCGCGCAGCTGCTGTCCTGGCTCAACATCGTCACCCATCACCTGACCAAGCAGGTGACGGCGACGGCCGTCTGCGGCCTTTTCGACCCGCGGACGCGGGTGCTGCGCTGGGCGCGGGCCGGGCACCTGCCGCCGGTCCTGCTGCGCGGGGGCGAGGCCACCGCCTTCCCGCTCATCGAGGGTCTGCTGCTCGGCGCGCTGCCGGAGGCCGTCTACGCGGAGCGGGAGGCGCGGCTGGAGCCGCACGACACCCTGCTGATGTTCACGGACGGGCTGGTGGAGCGGCGCGATTCCTCGGTGCACGACTCCCTCGGCCACCTCATGGACGCCGCGGCCGACCCGGCCGTCGATCTCGACGGGCTGCTCGACCGGCTGCTCGCCGACAGCCGTTCCGATACGGACGACGACACCTGCCTCATCGGCATCCAGGTGTCCTGAGTCCCCCGGAGGGACCGGGCGGCGGCCCCGCCGCCCCCCTCACCACCGTCCGCACGCCTCGCACCGCACGCCTCGCACCTCACACCTCGCGCCACCGCGCCATCGCCCAGGAGAACACACCGAACAGCATCAGCCCGACGGCGACCGCTGCCAGCAGCCACGGTCCGGCCGGAGTTCCGGTGAACGCGCGCAGGGTGTCGTCGACGCCCTTCGCCTGGCCCGGGTCGTAGCGCCAGGCGGCGTACCCGGCGAAGCCGCCCGCCGCGGTGAAGACCGCGCCCCGGGCCACTCCTCCGCTCACCCCGAGGACGTCGACGGCCCGCTTCCACGGCGCTGACATCCCACCCATGGTGAGGTGCTTGCGGAACCGGCACTGGGCCGCCCGTACGGCGATGGTCACGCCCGCGGCCGCGATGGCGAGCCCGGCCGCACCCACCAGCCACTGGCCGGCGGGCAGCCCGAGTGCCTTGGCCGTCACGTCACGGGACTGGTCGTCGCCGGAGCCTCCGCTCCCGGAGCCGGCGGCGAAGGACAGGACGGAGAAGGCGGCGGTGGCGTAGAATACGGCCCGGCCCGCCGAGGCGAGCCGTTTGGTGGCCTTGCCGCCCTCCGGTCCGGCCGCGCCGAACGCCGCCTCCGACAGGCGCCACAGCACCATGCCGACCAGTCCGATGCCGACGGCCCAGACCATCACGGCGCCGAACGGCCGCCCTGCCAGGGTCTGCAGCGCGCCCTGGCGGTCCGCCTCACCCGCGTTCTCGCCGAAGGCGACACGGACGGCGATCACTCCGGTGAGTACGTACAGCACACCGCGCGCGACCAGCCCGCAGCGCGCGGCCACTTCCCGGCCGGCGCCGCCTCTGGACGCGGTCCGTTTGCCTTCCTGAGCCACTCCTCTGGTCACCGGCTCAGACCTCGCCGCGCCAGGCGCCGGTTTCGACGCCCCGCGATTCGATGAACCGTTTGAAGTGCTTCAGGTCCTGGCTGACCCGGCGTTTGACGAGGCCGAGCCGGTCGGCGGCGCTCTCCGCGAGCCCGTCGGGCGCCCAGTTGAGGTGCAGGACGATCTTGGTCGTGCTCGCGTCGACGGGCTGGAAGGTGACGAGCCCGGCCTGGCGGGTCTCACCGTCCACGGTCATCCACGCCACGCGCCGGTCCGGGAGCTGCTCGGTGATCTGCGCGTCGAACTCGCGCTCCACCCCGCTCACTTTGGTCACCCAGTGGGTCCGGGTGTCGTCGCACTGCTCCACGCGCTCGACCCCCTCCATGAAGACGGGAAACTCCTCGAACTGGGTCCACTGGTTGTAGGCCGTCCGCAGGGGGACGTTGACCTCGACGTATTCCTCGACGTGGGACATCGCTCGGTCCTTCCTCGACTGGACTTCTCGGCCGGGCTCCTCGGCCGGACTCCTCGGCTGTGCGCTGCGACCCCCGTCTACCCCGGGTCGCCTGTCCCATGCTCCGGACGCACCGGCCGTGTGAGCATATTCCAAAGGAATGTGCGGAAGGGGAATTCGCAATGCATTTCGCGCCCCCCGGCGTACGCCCTACGTTGACAGTGCGCCGCGCCCTGAGGGTTAATTGCCTTTGAGGTGGCCTGATGTGGTCGCGCGGGGGGCTGGATCCGCCAGACGATGACCGGATTGTTCCGCTGATCATGGGGGGCCAGCACTGCCCTGGTGATCGTACATTGAGTGGGTATTGACGAATCCGACTCTTCCGTGGGGGATCAATGACCCAGCTCGGCTCTTTCTCCGTTCCCGATTTCCATATTCCGTTCGGGAACTCCAAGCATCCCGAAGCCGCGCGGGCCAACGCCGAGTCCACCACGTGGGCGTTACGCCACGAATTGGTCAACGCCGCGGCGGAGCAGTTCGCGGGCATCGGCTGCGGGCACCTCGCCGGCCGGGTGAGCGGTGAGGTGCCGTACGAGACGGTGGTCCTGCTCGCCGAGTGGATGGCGTGGTCCTTCGTACTCGACGACCAGCACGACCACCTGATCCGGTCGGGTGAGCTGGCCGCCTGGCGGCCCATGATCGAAGCGATCACCGGATACCTGGAAACGGGCCGGATCGGCGTCCCCGCGGCCGACCGCAATCCCTTGATCAACGGCTTCGTCGACCTGTGCGACCGGATCCTCGCCGGGATGTCCCCGCGGACCGCCGCGCGCTACCGGGCCCATGTCCCGCTGATGCTGGGCTCCTTGGACCAGGAGGCGGGCAACCGGGGCCCGGGCGGGCGCCCTTCGGTCCCCGACTACATCCGGATGCGCAGGCACAGTTCCCAGATCCTGCCGATGATGGACATGGTGGAGGCCGGACTGGGCATCGACCTGCCCCAGCACGTCCACGACCTCCCCGAGTTCCAGTCCCTGGCGGAGAGCGCCCTGGACGTCATCTCGTGGGGCAACGACGTGTTCTCCCTGCCCAAGGAGTACGCCTGCGGGGACACCAACAACCTCGTCTCCCTCATCTCCTTCACCGAGCACTGCTCGCTCATGGACGCGGTCCAGCGGGTGGAGGCCCGGATCCAGGCCCGCATCGAGGAGTATCTCGCCGGGGAGCAGCGGCTGTTCGCGGTGCTGGACGCGCGGCCGGAGACGGATCCCTCGGTCCGCGCCGACGTATCCCGATGCGTCCGCACGTATGAAGACTGGATGATCGGCGCGGATCTGTGGCAGCGTTACGAATGCACGCGGTACAGCGACGAACGGTTCGCGGCCGGGCTGGAGTCTGCCTACACCCGCCCGGACCTGGTATCGGTGGCATAACGCACAACAGGGAGTCGACCCATGGCGCAGACGGAGCATCCCGGCCCTGCGGTCCACGCCCCAGTGGCCCCGGGGCGGTTACCGCTCCTGGGCCACGCGGTCCAGCTGTGGCGGGAGCCGATCGCCTTCCTGGAGTCACTGCGGACACACGGTGATGTCGTACGTCTGGACATCGGCACCTGGCCCGTCCACGTCCTGACGCACCCGGACCACGTCAACACCGTGCTGGTCCAGCAGGCCCAGCGGTTCGGGCGCGGCAGGATCTTCGACCGGCTCCGCCCGGTGTTCGGCAACGGCCTGGTGACCACCGACGGCGACTTCCACCGCAAGCAGCGCCGGATGATCCAACCCGCCTTCCACCGTGGCCACATCGCCGAGTACGCCGAGGTGATGACACGTCAGGCCGAGGCGATGAGCGAGTCGTGGACGGCCGGGCAGGAGGTGTCGATGGTCACCGAGACCCGTCGGTACGCCCTGTCCTCGGTCGCCGAGATGATCTTCTCCGGTGAGATGAGCCGACCCGCCGTCGCCGAGGTGCACCGCTCGCTGCCCATCGTGCTGGAGGGGATGCTCGTCCGCGCGGTCATGCCCAAGTCCCTGGACCGGTTGCCGATTCCGCTCAACAGGCGGTTCGACACGGCCGCCGCCCGGCTGCGCGGGATCATCGACCAGGTGATCGCCCAGTACGGCACCGAACCGGGCAAGGGCCTCGGGGACGGGGCCGACGACGCGGGTGCGGGCGGGCAGCGGCACGACCTCCTCTCGCTGCTGCTCTCCAGCGTGGACGCCGAGACGGGCGAGAAGATGAGCCCCGAGCAGGTCCGCGACGAGGTGATCGCCATCATGTTCGCCGGGACGGAGACCTCGGCGACCACCCTGGCCTGGATCTTCCACGAACTCGGCCGCCACCCCGAGGTGGAGGAGCGCCTGCACGCCGAGGTGGACGCGGTGGTGGGACGGCGGTCCGTGCGGCCCGAGGACCTCGCCCGGCTCACCTATACGAACAGCGTGTTCCAGGAGGCGCTGCGGCTGCACTCGCCCCTGCTCTTCACCCGGCGCGCGCTGGTGCCGCTCACCCTGGGCGGCGTCTCGATCCCGGTCGGCGCCGAACTGGCCTACAGCCCGTACGCGTTGCACCGGGACCCGGCGCTGTTCCCCGATCCCGGGGCCTTCGATCCGGACCGCTGGCAGGGCGACCTCAACGAGCGTGCCCGGACGCACAGTTACATCCCGTTCGGGGCGGGGCAGCACAAGTGCATCGGCGACACCTTCGCGGTGGCGGAGATCCTGACGGCGGTGGCGACCGTGGCATCACGATGGCACCTCGCCCCCGCGCCGGGGGTCACCGTGCGCGAAGTTCCGGCGGGAATCCCGCAGCCCAGCGAACTGCCCATGATCCCCGTCGCGCGCCACTGACGGGCACTCAGGGACTCAGGGACTCAGGGACTCAAACGGAAAACGTGTCGACCGACTATACAGGCTCGTTCTCGAACGGGTGGCGAAATACTGCAATATTACATGGAGTCGGCAACACTCCAGCACGTGGGCCGTACACTCGGCCGCACGCGCGCAGGAGGGGGACAGGTATGTCACGTGTCATGGAACCCCAAGGATGGGCCGCACAGCCCCTCCTCGAACGGGATTCCGAGGTCCGCGCGATCCGCCAAGCGGTGGACCATCTCAGCGGCACCGCGAACAGCGGTCCGACCACTCGTCGCGGCGGCATACTCACCTTCGCCGGGTCGCCCGGCATCGGGAAGACCGCCCTGCTCGGCGAGGCCCGCCGGTACGCCGCCGAGCGTGCCTGCACCGTACTGTTCGCGCGCGGCGGCGAGCAGGAACGACAGGTGCCGTTCCACGTGATGCGGCAGCTCATCCAGCCGACCTTCGCCGCGATGACCGAGGACGAGCGCCGTGACGTCCTCGGCAGTTGGTACAGCATCGTCGCTCCGGCGCTCGGGCTGACGGCCGCCCGCAAGGGCCCGTCGGCCCCCGACCCGCAGGGCGTGCGTGACGGACTGGACTGGGTGGTCACGCATTTAACCGTGCGCAACGCCCCGGTCGTCCTCGTCATCGACGACGCCCACTGGGCGGACGCCGAGTCCGTCGCGTGGCTGACCGCCTTCGCCGCACGGGCCGAAGAGCTGGGCATGCTGATCATGGTGGCCTGCCGACCGGACGAGATCCCCGCCGACGCGGCGGCGCTGCGCGCACTGATGGGCCGCCAGGGAACGCGGCCGCACGAGCTGGTTCCGCTCACCACGAGCGCGGTGGCGCGCATCGTGCGCGACGCGCTCGGCGAGAGCGCTGACGACGTGTTCTGCCGGGAGTGCTGGGCGATCACCGGAGGGAACCCCTTCGAGGTCGTCGAGCTGGTCATGAAGGGCCGCGACCGCGGTCTCACCCCGCACCAGGACAGCATCTCCCAGCTGCGCGATCTGGCCTCCGCGGTCAAGGGCAGCGGCCTCATCGACCGGCTCGAACAGCTCGGCCCGTCCACCGTCCGGCTCGCCTGGGCCGCCGCGGTGCTGGGCACCGCGGTACCGACCGGGATCGTCGGGAGCGTCGCGGCACTCGGTGAGGCGCAGGCCACGGAGGCCATCGCGCAGCTGCGGACCGCGCGCATCCTGACCGTCCTCACCAGTGTGCGGCGCGACGAGGTCGTGGAGTTCTTCCATCCGCTCATCGCCACCGCCGTCTACCGCTCGATCCCGCCCGGTGTGCGGGTCGCCATGCACGGCATGGCGGCGACGGCGCTGGTAGACGACGGACACGGCGCCGCGGCCGCCGCCCGACACCTGCTGGAGATGCACCCCGAGGGCGACCCGTGGGTGGTGCAGCAACTGCGCCAGGCGGCCCGCGACAGCTTCTCGGCGGGCGCCCCCGACGCCGCGCGCCGCTATCTGGCCCGGGCGCTGCGCGAACCACCGGACGTGGAGGACCGCGCCGAGGTCCTCTTCGAACTCGGCTCCGCCAACCTCCTGCACGATCCCACGACGACCATCAACCAGCTCAGAGCCGCCCTGGAGGAGCCGAAGACGGACCAGGAGCTGCGGGAGGCGATCACCTACCGGCTCGCCCAGGCGCTGGCGCACACCGGACGGCTCGCCGAGGCCGCCGGGCTGCTCGCGGACGAGGCGCGGAGCGCCACGAGCTCGCGGACCCGGCTGCGCATGCAGGCCGAGCAGTTCAAGTGGAACTCGGTCCGGGTCGACGAGGAGAACTCGCCCGCGCGGTCCCGGCTCCTCGCCCAGTTCGCCAAGCGCGTCACCGGGCGCGGGCTGCCCGAGCGGCACATCCTGGGGCTCCGGGCCTGGGACGCCGCGATGCGCGGGGAACCGGCCGGAACGGCCCTGTCCTACGCCGAGCAGGCGCTGGACGGCGGACTGAGCTGGACCGACCGGGACTTCGGGTTCGAGGTTCCGGCCGTCGTCGCCGTCACGCTGATGTACTGCGACCAGCCGGGCCGCGCCGAGGAGCTCTTCAACACGGGCATCGTGGAGTTCGAGGCGAAGGGCTGGCGCGGCGCACACCTGTCGTTCGTCTACACACTGCTCGGATACGTCCGCTTCCGGCGCGGGCGGCTCGCCGAGGCCGAGGACTTCGTGCGCAACGGCCTGCAGATCGCCGACCGCGTCGGGCACGACATCCCGGCCCAGTGGTACGCGGTCGGCACCCTCATCGAGACCCTGCTCGCCCGGGGGAACACCCGTGAGGCCCAGAAGGTCGCGGACGCCTACAAGCTCGCGGACAGTTTCCCGCAGGCGGTGGTCTATCCCGATCCGCAGGCCGTGTGGGGCAAGCTCCTGCTGGCCCAGGGCCGGATCGAGGACGCCGAACGGCATCTGAGCGCGGCGGGCAAACGGCTCGACCTGCGGGGCACCCGCAACCCCTCGTGGAGCCCCTGGCAGCTCGACCTGGCCCTCGCGCAGGTCACCCACTCGCCCGAGCAGGCCCGCGCCACGGCCGCCGAAGCCCTGTCCCGGGCCCGTGCGTTCGGCACGTCCAGCGGGATCGGCCACGCGCTGCGGGTCTCGGCGGCGGCCACGGACCCGTCCCGGGCGGCCATGCTGCTCCAGGAGGCGGTGGACCACCTCGGCCAGTCACCGGCGGCCGGTGAACTCGCCCACGCGCTGATCGACCACGGCACCGCCCTGCACACCATCGGCGATCCGCACCACGCGACCCAGCAGCTGTACCGGGGGATGGAGACCGCCTCGGCCTGCGGGGCCGACGCCCTCGCGAGCCGGGCCCGCGCCCAGCTCGTGTCCACCGGGCTGCGCCCGCGCCGCCTGCACACGGCGGAACAGGACAGTCTCACCCTCGCGGAGCACACGGCGGCCGGGCACGCCGCACTCGGCCTGGACAACCCGGCGATCGGCGCCCGGATGAGCACCGACGCGCAGGCCGTCTCCGAGCTGCTGTCCTCGGTCTTCACCAAACTGGGCACGGACCGGCTCGGCTTGCGGCGCGCCCTCAACGGCTGACCACCGACCGGGCCCCGACAGGGCCCTGATGGGCCACACGCCCGCGCGAGGTTCGCGCGGGCGTGTCGCGTTGTCCGGGCAGGGGCAGGGCTCGATGAAGTTGAGGATTGTTCACTTTCCATTGACACGGCGGCCCCACGGGCCCGACAGTGCCGGAAGCGAATCGACCAACAGCATTTATGCAAGGCCCTGTTGGGCTCCCGAACCGACACGACCGAAGCGAGTCCGCATGTCAGCGCCCCTCCCCGCGTTCCCCGCCGGATTCCTCTGGGGCGTGTCCGCCTCCGCCTTCCAGATCGAGGGCTCGCCCACAGCCGACGGCCGGGGGCCCTCCTCCTGGGACGCCTTCACCAGGGAACCCGGCCGGATCAAGGACGGCTCGCACGCGGACATCGCCACCGACCACTACCGCCGCTACCGCGAGGACGTGGCACTGATGGCCGAACTCGGGGTCGGGGCCTACCGGTTCTCGGTCTCCTGGTCTCGCGTCCTGCCGGACGGACACGGCCGGGTCAACCGCGCGGGGCTGGACTTCTACGACCGGCTCGTCGACGAGTTGTGCGGCGCCGGGATCGCCCCGGTGCCCACCCTCTTCCACTGGGACACCCCGCTCGCCCTGGAGGAGCGGGGCGGCTGGCTCGACCGCGACACCGCCGAGCGGTTCGCGGCGTACACCTCGGTGGTCGCCCAACGCCTCGCCGACCGCGTGCCGCGCTGGATCACCATCAACGAGCCCGCCGAGGTCACCCTCCTCGGCTACGGCCTCGGCGAACACGCCCCCGGCAAGCGCCTCGTCTTCGACGCGCTGCCCGCGGCCCACCACCTGCTGCTGGCCCACGGGCTCGGCGTACAGGCCCTGCGCGCGGCGGGGGCCCGCGAGATCGGCATCGCCGCCTCCCACAGTCCCGTCCGGGCCGCCGGTGACAGCGACGAGGACCGCGCCGCCGCCGACCTGTACGACACGCTCACCAACCGGCTCTTCGCCGACCCCGTCCTGACCGGCGCCTACCCGGACGGCCTCGCCGAGCTGCTGCCCGGGCCGGTGGCGGAGGACCTGGAGGTGATCTCGGCGCCGCTGGACTGGTACGGGATCAACTACTACAACCCCATGCTCGTGGGCGCCCCGCGGGCCGCCGCCGCCACCGATTTCGGCGGGATCGGCATCCCGTCCGGCCTGCCCTTCGCCATCGAGCCGATGGAGGGGTACGAACGCACCGACTTCGGCTGGCCGGTGGCGCCGGACGGTCTGCGCGAGCTGCTCGCCGTCATGCGCGAGCGGTACGGCGACCGGCTGCCGCCCGTGTACATCACCGAGAACGGCTGCTCGTACGGGGACGAGCCGGACCCCGCCACCGGCCGGACCGCCGACACCCGACGGATCGCCTACCACGATGGCCACGTAAGGGCGTTGCACGCGGCGATCGTCGAAGGCGCCGATGTCCGGGGCTACTTCATCTGGTCGATCCTCGACAACTTCGAGTGGGCGGAGGGCTACCGGCAGCGGTTCGGGCTCGTCCACGTCGACTACACGACCATGGAGCGGACGCCCAAGGACTCGTACGCCTGGTACCGCGACCTGATCAAGAGCGGCAGATGACCGCGCCCGACGCGCGGCGGGCGGGCGCGCCGTGGGTGGGCGCCCGGTGGGTGGGCACTCGGTGGGTGGGCGCGCTGTCCCTGGCCAACCTGGGCGTCTGGGTCGGCTGGTTCGGCCCGCTGCAACTGCTCCTGGCCCGGCAGGCGGCGCAGCTCGCCCCCGGCCACAAGGCGGCCACGCTCGCCCTGGTGACGGGGCTGGGCGCGGCCGTGTCGATGGTCGCCAATCCCGTGTTCGGGGCGCTGTCGGACCGTACGACCGCGCGCGTGGGCCGCCGTATCCCCTGGGTGACGGGCGGGGTCGCGGGTGGGGCGGCGGGGCTGGTGGTCCTGTCCACGGCGCGGAGCGTCGCGGTCGTGATCGCGGGCTGGTGCCTGGTCCAGCTGGCCCTCAACGCGGCCTTCGCCGCGCTGACGGCGGCCGTCCCCGACCAGGTGCCGCGCCGGCGCCGCGGTCTGGTCGGCGGCTGGCTCGGCGTCTCCCAGGTCGTCGGGATCCTCATCGGGACGGCGCTGGCCACGGTCGCGGGCGGGATCGCCGCCGGATATCTGGCCTGCGCCGCCTTCTCGGTGCTGGCGGCCGTGCCGTACGTGCTGATGCGGCGGGACACCCCCCTCGCGCCCGCCGACCGGCCCGCCTTCCGGTGGCGGAGCTTCCTGACCGGCTTCTGGATCGACCCTCGGCGCCATCCCGACGTCGGGTGGGCGTGGCTGACCCGGTTCCTGATGAACCTGTCCTACTCCATCAGCACGATGTACCTGCTGTACTACCTGACCGACGCGGTGCGCTACCGGGGCGACCCGGACACCGGGGTGCTCGTCCTGACCGCGCTCAACGCGCTCACCCTGCTCTGCACGGTGGTGATCAGCGGCATCCGTTCGGACCGCAGCGGCCGACGGAAGCCGTACGTGATCTGGTCGGGGCTGGTCATCGCGGGGGCCACCCTGCTGCTCGCGGGCTGGCCGACCTGGACCGGAGCGATCGTCGCCTCGCTGATCCTGGGACTGGGCTTCGGCGTGTACACATCGGTGGACTTCGCCCTGCTCACGGACGTGCTGCCGACGGCGACGGACCGGGGCCGGGACCTGGGCGTCATCAACATCGCGAACGCGCTGCCGCAGGTACTGGCCCCGGTGATCGCGGCGCCCGTCGTCACCCACCTCGGGGGGTACACGGCCCTGTACGCGCTCGCGGGCGCGCTGGCCGTGCTGGGGTCGGTACTGGTCGGCCGGATCCGCTCGGTCCGCTAGGGACAGCCCTCAGGCCGTCCTTCTCGGGGTGAACACGCGCAGGAAGATCTGCGAGAGCGGCCCGATGGCCAGCGCGTAGGCGACGGTACCGACGCCGACGGTGCCGCCCAGCAGGTAGCCGGCCGCCAGGACCGTCACCTCGATCCCGGTGCGCACCAGCCGCAGCGACCGGCCGGTGCGGCGGTGCAGTCCGGTCATCAGGCCGTCGCGGGGCCCCGGGCCGAACCGGGCGGCGATGTAGAGGCCGGTGGCGGCGCCGTTGAGGACGACACCGGCCGTGAGCAGGCCCGCCTGCGCCAGGACGCCGTGCAGGTCCGGCACCGCGGCGAGCGTGGCGTCCATGGTCAGGCCGACGGCGAACACGTTGGACACGGTGCCGAGGCCGGGGCGCTGCCGCAGAGGCACCCACAGCAGCAGGACCAGGGCGCCGACGGCCACGGACACGAGGCCGATGCTCCAGCCGGTCCGCTGGGCGATGCCCTGGTGGAAAACGTCCCAGGGGTCCAGCCCGAGGCCCGCGCGGACGAGCAGGGCCGAGCTGGCTCCGTAGAGGGCGAGGCCGACGTAGAGCTGGAGCAGCCGGGGGGCGGCAAGACGGCGCGGCGGGCGGGGCGGCGCGGGCGGGGCAGAGGGAGCTGGAGAGGGGGGAGAGGAGACGGGAGGGGGCACGGGGCGGGAGGTGGCGGAGGACACCGGTGGAGCCTTTCCTGGGGCCAAAGACCGACATACACCACCGTGCGGCACCGGCACAGGAGCCAGACAGGGCCAATAGTGACCAAGTGGCCTGCCCAGTGGCCTCGGCCCCTACGTGAGAATCCACACTTATTGCCCCATTTGCGCGAAATAGGCTCACGATGGTGGGCGGCCGGACACTCCACACCGGCCTTCCACACCCCCCGGGAGAGACATGCGACGCGCACACGGCCCGACGTCCACGCACACCCAGCGGATCGCGCTGGCCCTGGCGGGCGCGACCGCCGTGCTCGGCATCGGCAGTCTCGCCTCGCCCGCCTCCGCGGCCACCGCGGACCCGGGCGCCGGGCCGGGCCACGGACAGGCGCAGACGCAGACGCGGCGGCAGGGCCCGGAGCTGTCGACGTTCACGGTGGCCTTCCCGGCCGCGCCCTACCGCACCCACAACATCGGGCGCGCCGTGGAGCTGATCAACGGCACGGTCGTCGCCCCCGGTGAGACCTGGAGCTTCAACCGCACCGTCGGCGAGCGGACCGAGGAGAACGGTTTCGTCGACGGGATCATGATCAACGACGGCCGGTACGTGAAGGCCGCGGGCGGTGGCGTGTCGACGGTCGCGACGACCATGTTCAACGCCATGTTCTTCGCGGGCCTGCGGCCGGTGGAGTACGGGTCCCACTCCTTCTACATCGAGCGCTACCCCGAGGGCCGCGAGGCCACCGTCGCCTGGGGCCTCCTCGACCTGCGATGGAAGAACGACTCGGGCCACCCGGTCGAGATCCGGGCGCAGTCCACCGGCACCTCGGTCACCATCACCCTGCTCGGCACGAAGAAGTACGACGAGATACGCGCCACGCAGGGCCCGCGCACCAAGATCGTCCCGCCGGGCAAGCGCACGGCCACCGGACCCACCTGCGAGGCGCAGACCCCGCTGGAGGGCTTCGACGTGTCCGTCGACCGCGTCTTCGTCCAGGGCGGCCACGAGGTCAAGCGGGAGACGTTCCGCACGCACTACACCCCGCGCGACGAGGTCACCTGCGTCCCGGAGCCCTCCCCGACCGGCGGCCCCACCGGCAGCCCTACCGCGACCCCGAACCCGAGTACGACCCCGAACCCGGGCGCGACCCCCGCCGCACCGGCTCCCTCGAACTCCTCGGCCCCGGCGGCGCGCTGATCCGACGCGGCCCGCGGGCCGGCCTGGACAACGGGGGCAGCGGGTGCGGCCCGGGCGGCGTGGGCGTTCCGCTCGGGGGCGAGGTTGCCCCGCGGGGCAGCGCGCGGCCGAAGCGGATCCTTTGTCATGGCTCCGGCCACGTAACCCCTTCGGCCCTTTTGCGAGGTATTTGACGCTTTTCACCGTGGCGGATGTCACACCGGAGAGCTGACTTCAGGTGACACCAGTCACTTCAAGTGGCGCATGTGACATGACCTCGGGGGCATGGGGCAGGCGGGGCTTCACGACCGCGGGCAGGCCGCGGTGCGGAAGCCGGAGGTACAGCGCAACGTGTCGGAGCAGCAGAGCATCCACACCGCCGGACGATGGCGGCCCTCGTCCACCGGAGCTACGCGGGAGATCCTCGATCCCGTCGACGCCACCGTCCTCGCAGTGGTCGCCGAGGGCACGGCGGCGGACGCTGACGCCGCGGTCGGCGCGGCCCGGGCGGCCTTCGACGGCGGCGAGTGGCCCTCGACCCCGGTGGCCGAGCGCGCCGCGCTGCTGCGCCGTACGGCCGATCTGCTCCAGCGCGACCGCGAA
Organism: Streptomyces sp. G-G2; assembly: GCF_030063135.1. Taxonomy (GTDB): domain Bacteria; phylum Actinomycetota; class Actinomycetes; order Streptomycetales; family Streptomycetaceae; genus Streptomyces. The sequence goes on along the minus strand of NZ_JASISO010000048.1, from coordinate 18,637 downwards.
CGGATCGCGCTGCTGGAGAGCCGGGACGCGGGCAAGACCCTCGAAGAGGGCCGGGTCGACGTGGACTGCGTCAGCGCGGCGTTCCGCTACTTCGCCGACCTGGTCGTGGGCGAGGGCGGCGGCCGGGTCGTGGACGCTGGGTCCCCGGACATCCACAGCGTGGTCGTCCACGAGCCGGTCGGGGTGTGCGCCCTGATCACCCCGTGGAACTACCCCCTGCTGCAAGCGAGCTGGAAGGTGGCCCCGGCCCTGGCCGCGGGGAACACCTTCGTGATCAAGCCGAGCGAGCTGACCCCGCTGACCACGGTCGTCCTCATCGAGCTGCTGCTGGAAGCGGGGCTGCCCACCGGGGTCGCCAACATCGTGACCGGCGCGGGAGATCCCGTGGGCGCCCGCCTCGCCGCCCATCCCGACGTCGACCTCGTGTCTTTCACCGGTGGCCTCACCAGCGGTACGAAGGTCGCGCACGCGGCCGCCGACACGGTCAAGAAGGTGGCGCTCGAACTCGGCGGCAAGAACCCCAACATCGTCTTCGCCGACGCCTGCGCCACCCCCGCCGGTTTCGACACCGCCGTCGACCAGGCCCTCAACGCCGCCTTCATCCACAGCGGTCAGGTCTGCTCCGCCGGGTCCCGGCTGATCGTCGAGGAGTCGGTGCGCGACCGGTTCGTCACCGAACTCGCCCGCCGCGCCGAGAAGATCCGCCTCGGCCGCGGCACCGACCCGGGCGTCGAGTGCGGCCCGCTGGTCTCCGCCGCGCAGCGCGAGCGCACCGAGGCGTACGTCGCCTCCGCCCTCGCTGACGGCGCCGTCCTGCGCGCCGGGGGCGAACGCCCGGAGGGGCCGGGGTACTTCTACCGGCCGACCGTGCTGGACCGCTGCGACCGCCGGATGCGCGTCGTCCGCGAGGAGGTCTTCGGGCCGGTCCTGACCGTGGAGACGTTCCTCACCGAGGACGAGGCCGTGGCGCTCGGCAACGACACGGAGTACGGGCTGGCGGGCGCGGTGTGGACGGCCGACCACGGCCGGGCCCGCCGGGTGGCCGGGCGGCTGCGCCACGGCACGGTCTGGATCAACGACTTCCACCCCTACCTGCCGCAGGCCGAGTGGGGCGGCTTCGGGAAGTCCGGCGTCGGACGCGAACTCGGACCGTCGGGCCTCGCCGAGTACCGCGAGACCAAGCACGTGTACCAGAACCTCGCGCCCCGTCCCGTCCGCTGGTTCGCGGGCTGAGAGGAGAACTCGTCATGACGACGCACACGCACACGCACACGGACGTGAACGCCGACACGAGCGCGGGCACGAGGACGGCCCCGGACGCGGACGGAGCCACGGCCACGGAGCACACCGGCCACGGCGCCGGGCCCGCCGTTCGGGAGTACGACTACGTCATCGTCGGCGGCGGCACCGCCGGTTCGGTGATCGCCTCCCGGCTGACCCAGGACCCGGACGTCACGGTCGCCGTCATCGAAGGCGGCCCGAGCGACGTCGACCGCCCCGACGTGCTCACCCTGCGACGGTGGATGGGACTCCTCGGCGGCGAGCTGGACTACGACTACCCCACCACCGAGCAGCCGCGCGGCAATTCACACATCCGGCACAGCCGCGCCCGCGTCCTCGGCGGTTGCTCCTCGCACAACACGCTGATCGCGTTCAAGCCGCTGCCGTCCGACTGGGACGAGTGGTCGGAGGCGGGCGCCGAGGGCTGGCACGCCGCCGCCATGGACCCGTACTTCGACAGGCTGCTCAACAACATCGTCCCCGTCGGGGAGGACGACCGCAACGCCATCGCCCGCGACTTCGTGAGCGCGGCCGAACACGCGCTGGGCGTGCCCCGGATCGAGGGCTTCAACGCCCAGCCGTTCCACGAGGGCGCCGGGTTCTTCGACCTCGCCTACCACCCCGAGACCAACAAGCGCTCCTCGGCGTCGGTGGCGTACCTCCACCCGGTGATGGACCGGCGGCCCAACCTCACCATCCTGCTGGAGACCTGGGCGTACCGGCTGGAGCTGGAGGGGACCCGGGCGCGCGGAGTGCGCGTACGGTCCGGGGACGGCGCCGAGTCGCTGGTACGGGCGCGCCGCGAGGTGGTCGTGTGCGCGGGCGCGGTGGACACCCCGCGCCTCCTGCTGCACTCCGGGATCGGCCCGCGCGAGCAGCTGACGGCGCTCGGCATCCCGCCCGTCCACGATCTGCCGGGCGTCGGCGAGAACCTCCTCGACCACCCCGAGTCGGTGATCGTGTGGGAGACGGAAGGTCCGATACCCGAGAACTCGGCGATGGACAGCGACGCCGGGCTGTTCGTGCGGCGCGACCCCCAATCCCCGGGCCCCGACCTGATGTTCCACTTCTACCAGATCCCCTTCACCGACAATCCGGAGCGCATCGGCTACGAACGCCCCGCGCACGGTGTGTCGTTGACCCCGAACATCCCCAAGCCGCGCAGCCGCGGCCGTCTGTACCTCACCAGCGCGGATCCCGAAGTGAAGCCCGCCCTCGACTTCCGGTACTTCACGGACGAGGAGGACCACGACGCGCGCACCCTGGTCGACGGCATCCGGATCGCCCGTGAGATCGCCGCGGCGCAGCCGCTGGCGGGCTGGCTGAAGCGGGAGGTGTGCCCCGGTCCGGAGGTCACCGGGGACGAGGAGCTGAGCGCGTACGCCCGTTCCGTCGCGCACACCGTCTACCACCCGGCGGGCACCTGCCGGATGGGGGCCGCCGACGACGCCGGGGCGGTCGTGGGGCCGGACCTGAAGGTACGCGGCCTCGACGGCATCCGGATCGCGGACGCGTCGGTCTTCCCGACGATGCCCGCGGTCAATCCGATGATCGGAGTGCTCATGGTCGGCGAGAAGGCCGCCGAGCTGCTGGGAGGCGCTGCACGATGAACACCGCTGATGACAAGGTTCCCGCCGGGCCGGCCCCGGACACCCGGCCGCCGGTCTTCGCCGTGGACGGCCTGTGGAAGGTGTTCGGCCCCCGGGCCGAGGCCGCCAAGGTCCCCGGCTCCGCGCACGCCGACCTGACCGCCGCGGAACTGCGCGAGCGGACCGGCTGCACCGCCGCCGTCCGGGACGTCGGCTTCGAGGTCCGCAGGGGCGAGTCCTTCGTGGTCATGGGCCTGTCCGGGTCCGGCAAGTCCACGCTCGTACGCTGTCTGACCCGGCTGATCGAGCCCACGGCCGGTTCCCTGGCCATCGACGGCGAGGACGTCCTGGCCATGGACCGGGCGCGGCTGCGGGAGCTGCGCCGGCACCGCGCCGCCATGGTCTTCCAGCACTTCGGCCTCCTGCCGCACCGTACGGTCCTGGACAACGTCGCCTACGGGCTGGAGATCCAGGGGATGGGCCGCGCCGAACGGCGAGCCAAGGCCGCCGAGATGACCGTCAAGGTCGGCCTCGAAGGCCTGGAGGAGCGTCGCCCGGGCGAGCTCTCCGGCGGCCAGCAGCAGCGCGTGGGCCTGGCCCGCGCCCTCGCCGCCGACCCCGAAGTCCTCCTGTTCGACGAGCCGTTCAGCGCGCTCGACCCGCTGATCCGGCGGGAGATGCAGGAGGAGGTGGCCCGCCTGCACCACGAGGAGGGCCGCACCATGGTCTTCATCACGCACGACCTGTCCGAGGCACTGCGCCTCGGTGACCGGATCGCCCTGATGCGTGACGGCCGGATCGTGCAGCTGGGCACCCCCGAGGAGATCGTCGGCTCCCCCGCCGACGACTACGTACGGGACTTCGTGCGGGACGTGCCGCGCGAGCAGGTGCTCACCGTGCGCAGCGCCATGCGCCCCGCGGCGGGCGACGAGGCCGAGCAGGGTGTGGCCCTCACCCCCTCGACCACGGTCGTGGCGGCCATCGAGGCGGTCGCCCGCAGCGGCGGTCCGGCCCGGGTCGTAGACCGGGGCCGCTGCCTGGGCGTGGTCGACGACGCGGCCCTGCTCGCCGTGGTCGCGGGCATCCCCTTCCCCCGGGCCGGGGAGGTGGCCGCGTGAGCGCCACGCCCGGAACCGCGCTCCAGGAGTCCCCGCGCCGTCCCGCCGACGCGGTGCGGTCCCCGGGCGATTCCGCTGACGATTCCTTTTCCAGACAGCCCCGTTCGCTCCCGTCCGTCCGTTCCGGTCGCAGGGTCCTGCCCCTCGCCGTCGGTGCGGCCGTACTGGTCGCGCTGGGTGTCCTGTTCCCCGGTTCTGGGAACTGGCCCGGCGCCCTGGCCGTCGACGTGTCGGCCCCGCTCGGCCGGGCCGGGGACTGGATCATCGACCACCGGGACAGCCACCCGCTGTTCCTCTACTTCTTCGGGCACGTCAGCAATGCCGTCGTGGTGTCCGTACGCGCCGTGTACGTGGTCCTGCTCGCCGCCGGGTGGACCGGGGTCACCGCGCTGGCCGGGCTGGTCGCCTGGCGCCTCGCGGGGGTCCGGCTCGCGCTGACCTCCATGGCCGCGTTCGCCGTGTGCGGGCTGCTCGGCATGTGGGTGCCCACCATGCAGACGCTGGCCCTGATGGTCGTGGCCGTCGCCGCCTCCGTCGTGGTCGGCGGCCTGCTCGGCCTCGCCGCCGGGCTCTCGCCGCGCACGGAGCGCGTCCTGCGGCCGGTGCTCGACACCATGCAGATCCTGCCCGCCTTCGCGTACCTGCTGCCGATGGTGCTCGTCTTCGGCATCGGGGTGCCCGCCGCCGTCCTCGCCACCGTCGTCTACGCCGCCCCGCCCATGGCCCGCCTCACCGCGCTGGGCCTGCGCGACGCCGACGCCGGGGTGCTGGAGGCCTCGGCCTCGCTCGGCGCGACCGGACGCCAGCAGCTGCTGACCGCCCGGCTCCCGCTGGCCCGTGGACCGATCCTGCTGGGCGTCAACCAGGCCATCATGACGGGCCTCTCGATGGCCGTCATCGCGTCCGTGATCGGCGCGGGCGGCCTCGGCGACCGGGTCTACCAGGCCCTGGCGTCCGTGGACGTCGGCGCGGCCCTCGCCGCGGGCATCCCGATCGTGCTGCTGGCCGTGATCCTGGACCGGACGGCCGACGCCGCCGGTGCCCGGCTCGGCGCCAGTGCCACCCCGGCCGCGGAACAGGGCTTCCTGCGGCGGGTGTTCGCGGGCTGGTACGGGCGGCTGCTCTGCCTCCTCGCGGCCGTCGCCGTGGCGGTCGCGGGCCGGATGCTGGGCACCGCGCAGTGGCCCGGCTCGTGGACGGTGTCCCTCGCGGCTCCCGTCAACCGCGCCGTCGCCTGGATGACCGACCACCTGTACTCCGGGGTGCCCGTCGTCGGCGGCACCGCCGACTGGGCCGCCCGCTTCACGGGCTGGCTCCTCGACCCGCTGCGCACCGGGCTCCAGTCCACCCCGTGGTGGCTGCTCCTGCTGCTGGTCGGCGCCATCGGCGTCGTGGTCGGCACCTGGCGCACGGCCCTCACCGCCGTCCTCGCCCTGGCCGCCATCGGTGTGCTGGGCGTGTGGGAGCCCGCGCTGGACACGCTCTCGCAGGTGCTCGCCGCCGTCGCGGTGACCCTCGTACTCGGCTTCGCGATCTCCGTCGGGGCCGCCCGCAGCGCCCGTGCCGAGCGGCTGCTGCGGCCCGTGCTGGACGTCTGCCAGACCATGCCGCAGTTCGTGTACCTGATCCCGGTCGTCGCCCTGTTCGGGGTCGGCCGCGCCCCGGCCGCGGCCGCCGCCGTCGTGTACGCGCTGCCCGCCGTCATCCGCATCACCACCCAGGGGCTGCGCGAGGTCGACCCCGCCGCTTTGGAGGCGGCCCGTTCCCTCGGTGCGACCGGGGCCCAGCAGCTGCGCCAGGTCCAACTACCGCTCGCCCGGCCCGCGTTGCTGCTGGCCGTCAACCAGGCCGTGGTCCTGGTGCTCGCCGTCGTCATCATCGGCGGGCTGGTCGGCGGTGGCGCCCTCGGCTACTCCGTCGTGCTCGGCCTCGCCCAGGGCGACCTGGCCACCGGCCTGGTGGCGGGCGCCGCGATCGTCTGCCTGGGCCTGATGCTCGACCGCGTCACCCAGCCCGCGAAGGAGGCCTGAGATGCCGTACGTCACCGCGGGACGCCCCCGCCGCCGGATCGCCGCCGCACTGGCCGCCGCGACCTCGCTGGCCGTGCTCACCGGCTGCGGGGCCGCCGACATGACCCGCCAGACCTCTCCCTACGCCGCCGCCCGGGGCGCGAAGACCGTCACGCTGTCCGTGCAGTCCTGGGTCGGCGCGCAGGCCAACACCGCCGTCGCCGGGTACCTGCTCGAACACGAGCTGGGCTACCGCGTGGACACCGTCCAGGTGGACGAGGTGCCCGCGTGGGACGCCCTCAGCCAGGGCCGCGTCGACGCGATCCTGGAGGACTGGGGCCACCCCGAGCAGCAGAAGCGGTACGTCGAGAACAAGAAGACCATCGTCGACGGCGGCGAGCTGGGCGTCACGGGCCACATCGGCTGGTTCGTGCCGACGTACTTCGCCCAGGAACATCCGGACGTCACCGACTGGAAGAACCTCGGCAAGTACACCGCTCAGCTGCGCACGCCCGAGAGCCGCGGCAAGGGCCAGCTGATGGACGGCTCCCCCTCGTACGTCACCAACGACAAGGCGCTGGTGAAGAACCTGGGGCTGGACCTGGAGGTGGTCTTCGCGGGCTCCGAGGCCGCGCAGATCACCCAGATCAAGCAGTTCGCGAAGGAGAAGAAGCCCTTCCTGACCTACTGGTACAAGCCCCAGTGGCTGTTCGAACGGGTCCCGATGACGGAGGTGAAACTGCCCGAGTACACCGAGGGCTGCGACGCCGACCCGGAGAAGGTGGCCTGCGCGTACCCGCACACCCCGCTGCGCAAGTACCTCAACGCGCGCTTCGCCGACGGGGGCGGAACGGCGGCCGGTTTCCTCAAGAAGTTCCACTGGACCGTCGAGGACCAGAACGAGGTCTCGCTGATGATCGCCGAGGAGAAGCTGTCCCCGGCGCAGGCGGCGCAGAAGTGGGTGGAGCGCCACGAGGACGTCTGGCGGCCCTGGATGAGCTGAGCCGCCCCGCCGGACCGCCCGCCTACGATCCCGCGTCCGCCCGGACGGCACCCCGGGCGGACGCCGGTGCGTGGAGCCGGGTGCCCGCGTACCCGGCGAGGTAGCCGCGCCGCAGGAGGCTCTCGGTGAGGCGGTCCAGTACCGCGGACGGCGCGTGGAGGACCGCCCCGCAGCGGGCCGTGCCACGGCGGCCGGTGACGGCCGTGCACAGGGTCCGTTCGCGCCGCACGTCGCTGAACACCACCGGCTGGCCGGGCACCGGGGTGTTCCGCCCGGTGGTGAGGGTGGCCGAGAGGCCCGTGACGGTCAGGGTCTGCGGGTGGGACTCTTGCCAAGCGGTGGCGGGCGCCGTCCGCAGCCGGGTCCTGGCGGGCGGGACGGCCAGACCGGTGGGCGTGTTGAGCCCGGTGAGCGCGACCGTGCTCTGCCCGCCGCCGTCCGGGGCGACGCGCACCACCCGGTTGTGGAAGGCGTCGGCGATGTACAGGGCGCCGCTCGCGTCGAGCGCCAGGCCCAGCGGATCGTTCAGCCCGGTCACGGGTACGTCGCGCTGGCCGGAGTCGTCGGCCGTGAGCCGCACCACCCGGTCGTGGCCGGTGTCGGAGACGTACAGCGGGGTGGTCGCGGACCCGGGTCCGGACGGTCCGGGGTCCGAGGCGGCCGCCGCGCCGGCGGGGCCGAGCCCGAACGCGCACAGGGCCAGCAGGACCAGCACGGAGACCGGCCCCCCTGCCGGTCCGCCCCGGCCTGAGGGTCGGGGGAGCTGCGGAACGGGGCACGGCGCACCTACCTGTCCTGGTCGTCCGGCCGCCTGGGCCGGGCTGTCTCTTCCGGATCGGGCCGGACGACATCCGGAAGGGACAGCCTGGGCCGCGGGACCGGCCGCTCTCCCGCGCCACGCCACGGCCCTCCCGGCTCGCACCCGGACGGCAGACCTACGGTCACCCCGCCGACCAGCCGTTCCGGCGCCCTCCTCGACCGTACGTCAGCGCGATCTGCACCCGTATGTGCCAAGTGACGCGTGCGTAGCGCACATCCCGTCGGTGACAGGCGTGACTGTCGCGGCACCCGGCGCTGGTGACACGGTGGTTCAGCCACCGACCGACCGAGGGAGTACGGGTGAACAAGGGGTACGCCGCCTTCTGCGACGCAGACCGCTGGTTCTACGACGCGCCGTACCGGCGGGTCGAGGAGAACTACCCGGCCGCGCTCGCCCCCGTTCCCGAGGGATGGCGCTCGCACCGCAGCGGCGACTGGTACGCCCTGCGGCCGATCGACAGCGAACTCCCCTCCCAGGGCTGGAAGATCCACGTGTCGGCCTGCCTGGACAACGCCGGGTCGGTGCTGGAGCGGGTGTACGACTACTGCGTGGCCCGGGACATCGCCTTCAAGTTCGTGCCGAGCCGCTACCTGCTCCACCTGCGCAACGCCAAGTACGCCGACCGTGCGGCCAGCGGCAAGTTCCTCACGGTGTACCCGGCCGACGAGGAGCAGTGCCGCGGCATCGCCGAGGACCTCGACGAGCTGCTGTCCGGCGAGCCCGGTCCGTACATCCTGAGCGATCTGCGCTGGGGCGCGGGCCCCGTCCACCTGCGGTACGGGAGCTTCACCCTGCGCCACTGCTACGACGAGCGCGGTGACCTGGTCCCGGCGGTCCAGGACCCGGAAGGCCGGCTCGTGCCCGACACGCGGGGGCCGGTGTTCCAGCCCCCGGAGTGGGTGGAGCTGCCGCCCTTCCTGAAGCCGCACCTCGAAGCGCGCTCGTCCGTCACCCTCGCCGACCTCCCCTACCGGGTCGAGCGGGCCCTGCACTTCTCCAACGGCGGCGGGGTCTACGCCGCCCGGGACATCCGGACCGGTGAGCCGGTCGTGCTCAAGGAGGCCCGGCCGTACGCGGGGCTCGCGGCCGACGGCGCGGACGCGGTGGCCCGGCTGCACCGGGAGCGGACCGCGCTGGAGCGGCTCGCCGGGCTGGACTGCGTACCGGCCGTGCGCGGCTCCTTCACGGTGGGCGACCACCACTTCCTGGTCCTCCAGTACCTGGAGGGCAAGCCGCTCAACACCTACTTCGCCCGCAGGCACCCGCTGATCGAGGCGGATCCGGGGCCCGCCGAACTCGCCGAGTACACCGAGTGGGCGCTGAAGATCCACGAGCGGGTGACCGAGGCCGTGGCCGCGGTGCACGCCCGCGGGGTGGTCTTCAATGATCTGCACCTGTTCAACATCATGGTCGACGAGGACTCCTCGGGTGAACCGTCCGTGGCCCTGCTGGACTTCGAGGCCGCCGCGCACGTCGACGAGGGGCTGCGGCAGACCGTCGCCAACCCCGCGTTCGTCGCCCCGGCCGGGCGCCGCGGGTTCGCTGTGGACCGGTACGCCCTCGCGTGCCTGCGGCTGGCCCTCTTCCTGCCACTGACCAGCCTGTTCGCGCTGGACCGGGCGAAGGCGGCGCATCTGGCGGCGATCGCCGCCGAGCAGTTCCCGGTACCGCGCCGGTTCCTGGACGAGGCCGTCGAGGAGATCCTGTCCGGCCCGGACGAGGACTCCGGGTCCGTCGCGGGCCGGATACCGGCCCCGGCCGGACCGTACCTGCCCGTCGCGCCCGGGGACTGGCCCGCGGCCCGGGACTCCATGACGGCGGCCCTGCGTGCCTCGGCGACGCCCGGCCGGACCGACCGGTTCTTCCCGGGCGACATCGCCCAGTTCGCCGCCGAGGGCGGTGGCGCCTGCTTCGGATACGGCGCGGCCGGGGTGCTCTACGCGCTGGCCGAGACCGGCGCCGATCCCTGGCCAGAGGCCGAGGAATGGCTGCTGGCGAAGGCGGCGGACCCCGGCTCCGGCACCCCGCTCGGCTTCTACGACGGCCTGGCGGGCACCGCCTGGACCCTGGACCGGCTCGGTCACCGGGATTCCGCGCTCGCCCTCGCCGAACGGCTGCTGGCCCAGCCCTGGCAGGACACGGGCCCGGATCTGTACAGCGGCCTGGCGGGCGTGGGGCTGGCCCTGGACGCGCTGGGTACGGCGACCGGCGAGAGCGAGCTGCACACGGCCGCGGTGCGCTGCGCCGAACTGGCCGCGCGGGCGGCGGCGGGGCTGACCCGCGCCGGGCTGCTGCACGGCGGTTCCGGTCCGGCCCTGCTGTTCCTGCGCCTGTTCGAACGCACCGGCGACCAGGAGTACCTGGACCTGGCCGGCCAAGCGCTGCACCGCGACCTCGACCGGTGCGTCACCAGCGCTTTCGGTACGCTCCAGGTGGACGAGGGGTGGCGCACGATGCCCTACCTCGGCGCCGGGAGCGTGGGCATCGGCATGGTGCTGGACGACTGGCTCGGGCACGGCTCCGAGCCGCGGTTCGAGCAGGCCCGGCTGGAGATCGTACGGGCCGCCCAGGCCACCTTCTACGCGCAGCCCGGACTGTTCCGCGGCGCTGCCGGGATGGTGCTCTACCTGGCGCGGACCACCACACCGGGGCCCGGCACCCGCGCCGGCGACCTCGCGCGCCAGATCGATGCCCTGGCCCGGCACGCGGTGCCCTACCAGGGCCATCTGGCCTTCCCCGGCGAGCAGTTGATGCGGCTGTCCATGGACCTGTCCACGGGCACCGCGGGAGCACTGCTCGCCCTCGGCAGCGCCGCGCCCGGCGGGCGCGCGCAGCTGCCGTTCCTCCCACCGCTGCGGCAGGCCGCGGCGGTCCCAGAGCCGGTCCCGTACCACGGGGCCGTGACCCATCGGAATGTTCCAGTGAAGAAGAGGAATCTGACATGACGCTTCTCGACCTGCAGTCGATGGAGACCACGAAGGAAGAGACCACCGAGGCCACCTACACCGGCGGTGGCAGCCGGGCCAGCCTGCTTCTCTGCGGGGACAGCAGCCTGAGCGTCACGACCTGCAACTAGGCAGGTGGCGGCGGGCCCGGGCGGTGTGACCGCCCGGGCCCGCACCGCGTTTTCCGGAACTTCCCCGCGCGCGTGCCGAGCGGGTGGCCCACCCGTACGACCTGGACCACCCGGACCACGCGGCCCACCTGGACCACCTGGACCACCTGGAGCCTTGCGGATGATCTCGACGGGGCCTTCCGAGGAGGCGGCGCTCGCCCGTGACGGCGACCGCGCCCTGAGGGCGGCGGCCCGGAACAGCGGTGGCCGCACCGCCGCCGTGGGCGCGTGCTCCATCGGGGCCGCCCTGGCTGCCCTCGCCGAACCCGCCGTGCTCGGCCACTGCCTCGACCTGCTGCTGCGCGGCGACCCGGCCGGGCCCGTCTGGACCCTCTGGTGCGCGGTGGTGATCGCGGCCGAAGTGCTGCTGGACGCCGCTGTGACGGGGCTGACCGGCCGGGTGAACGGCCGGTCCACCGCCTGGCTGCGCCGACTGGGCCTGGCCGCGCTGCTGGGGACCGCCCCGCACCACGCCGACCGGCACTCCCCCGGTGACCTGGCCGCACGGCTGACCGCCCACGCCACCGAGGCCGGGACCGTACCGGCTGCCGCCGCGGGCGGCGTCGCTTCTCTGCTGCCGCCCCTCGGGGGCCTGATCGCGCTCTTCGTCATCGACACCTGGACCGCGCTCGCCTTCGTCGCCGGACTCCCTCTACTGGCGGTGCTGTTGCGGTCGTTCGCCCGCGACTCGGGTGCCAGCGTGGCCCGTTACCAGCAGGTCCAGCTGGCGATGGCGGGGCGGCTCGTCGAGGCCCTCGCGGGGGCCCGGACCATCGCCGCCGCGGGCACCCTCGCCCGTGAACGCGCGCGGATCCTGCGCGAGTTGCCCGTCCTCGGCGCCGAGGGGCGGCTGATGTGGCGGGTCTACGGCGGGACCACGGCCCGCACCTCTGCCCTGATGCCGCTCCTGCTGTACGTGGTCCTCGGCGTGGGCGGCATGCGGCTCGCCTCGGGCGCGCTGGGGGTCGGCGCCCTGCTCGCCGCCGTCCGTTACGCCGGTCTCGCGGCCGGGGTCGGCGCCGTGACCGGGCGGCTCGCCGCCGTGGTGCGCGGGCGGGCCGCGGCGCGGCGGACCGCGGCCCTGTTCGGCCTGCCGCACATGGCGTACGGCGAGGAGGAGTTGCCGCCGGGCGGGCCCGGCACCCTCGAACTGCGCGGGGTCCGGGTGGAGCGCGCCGGGCGGACCGTCCTGGACGGCGTCGACCTGGTGGTGCCCGGCGGCAGCACGGCCGCCGTGGTGGGCCGGTCCGGGTCGGGCAAGACCCTGCTCGCCGCCGTGGCGGGGCGGCTCACCGACCCCGACGGGGGCCGGGTGCTGCTCGACGGGGTACCGCTGGACGCCCTGTCCGCGGCGGCCCTGCGCCGGGACGTCGGGCACGCCTTCGCCCGCCCCGTGCTGCCGGGGCGGAGCGTCGCCGACGCGATCTCCTTCGGCGCGGGCCCGGAACCGGGACGCGAGGAGGTAGGGGCCGCGGCGCGGGCCGCGGGGGCCGATCCCTTCGTCCGGCGGCTGCCCGAGGGGTACGACACCGCGCTCGCGGAAGCCCCGATGTCCGGCGGGGAGGTCCAACGCCTGGGCCTGGCGCGGGCGTTCGCGCACGCGGGGCGCCTGCTGGTGCTCGACGACGCGACCTCCAGCCTGGACACGCTCACGGCGCGCGAGGTCGAGCGGGCCCTGGCGGAGCGGGTCCGGCCCGGCACCCGGCTCGTCATCGCCCACCGCATCTCCTCGGCGGCCCGGGCCGACCTGGTCATCTGGCTGGAGGAGGGCCGTGTCCGCGCCACCGGGCCGCACGCCACCCTGTGGCAGGACCCCGCGTACCGGGCCGTCTTCGCCCCGCCCCCGGAGCACGCCCCGCGGGAGCAGGCCCCGCCGGAGCACGCCGCGCGGGAGCCGGAGAGCGCCGCGCGGGAGCCGGAGAGCGCCGCGCGGGAGCCGGAGAGCGCCGCGCGGGAGCGCCGGGCGGAGCCCGCGCCGGTCCGGGCGGCGGCGCACACGCCGCCCCGGGCGCCCGAGGCCGGGCCCGGCCCCAGCCCGGAGCCCGGGCCCCCCCGGGGCGCCGAGGCCGGGCGGGGGGCGTGGGGGCGGGTCGCGCGGGAGGGGCGCGCGTTCCTGCGGGGACGGGGCCGGGTGCTGGGCGCGCTCGGGCTGTGGTCCCTGCTGGAGGCGGCCCACACCTTCCTCGGGGGGTACGGGGTGGCCCGGGCGCTGGACGACGGGTTCCTCGCCGGGCGGACCGCCACCGGGGTCGCCTGGCTCGCGGCAGCGGGGGCCGGGGCGCTCCTCGGCGGGATCGCCCTGCGCGGCGTGTTCGCCGCGCTCGCGGACCTCGTCGAGCCCCTGCGCGACGGACTCGTGCGCCGGGCCGTGCGGGGCGCGCTCGGCGCGGCGGTGGCCGACCCCGCGCGCGCCGCCGACGCGGGCGCGGTGTCCCGGCTGACCCAGCAGACCGAGATGGCCCGGGACTCCTTCGCCGGGCTGGTCCTGACGGCCCGTTCGTTCGTGTTCACCGCCGCGGGCGCGCTGGTCGGCATGGCCGCGCTGGCGCCCGTACTGCTCCTGGTCGTGCTGCCGCCGCTGCTGCTCGGACTGGCCGCCTTCCTGGCCACGCTGCGCCCCATGGCCGCCCTGCAGCGGGACGCGCTGGACACGGACGAGGCCCTCGCGGGCCGGGTGGGCGAGGTGGCGGCCGGCCTGCGCGACATCGTCGCGTGCGGTGGCGGGGCGGCCGTGTCCGCCGGGGTCGAGCCGCTGATCGCCCGGCAGGAGAGCCTGACCGGGAGGCTCGCCCGGTGGGGGGCCGTTCGGACGCTGGCCCTCGGTGTGGCGGGCCGGGCGCCCGTCGTCGCCCTGCTCGCCGCCACGCCCTGGCTGCTCGCTCACGGGCTCACGGCGGGCGCGCTGGCCGGCGCCCTGACGTACCTGACGCAGTCGCTGCTGCCCTCGCTCGACACGCTCATGGCCGCCCTCGGCTCGGCGGGGACCCGGCTGCTGGTGGTGCTGGACCGGTTCTGCGGGGCGGGGCAGAGGGCACCCGACCCGGCGGAGCCCGCTCCGGCCCGGACACCGGCGCCGGAGGGTGCTCCCGCCGCCGAGCTCCGCGGTGTCCGCTTCGCGTACGGTCCGCACGCCCATCCCGTGCTGGACGGCCTCGACCTGGCCGTGCGGCCCGGCGAACACCTCGCCGTCGTGGGTCCCAGCGGCATCGGGAAGTCCACGCTCACCGCCCTGCTGGCGGGCCTGCTGCCACCCGGCCGGGGCACGGTCCTGGTGGCCGGCGCACCGGCCCTGACCGGGTCGGGCGGGGGCCAGGACACGCGCCGGACCCTGCTGCCGCAGCAGGCGTACGTGTTCACCGGGACCGTGCGCGAGAACCTGACCCACCTCAGCCCGGGCAGCGTGTCCGGAGCCCGGCTGGAGGACGCGGTCGCCGCCTTGGGGCTGGAGGGGCTCCTCGGACGGCTGGGCGGCCCGGACGCGGTCCTCGACCCGCTGCGGCTCTCCCAGGGGGAGCGGCAACTGCTGGCGCTGGCCGCGGCGTACCTCTCCCCCGCCCCGCTGCTCCTGCTCGACGAGGCCACCTGCCACCTCGACCCGGAGGCGGAGGAGCGGGCCGAGCGGGCCCTCGCCGCCCGCCCCGGCACCCTGGTCGTGGTGGCCCACCGGATCTCCTCGGCGGCCCGGGCCGACCGCGTCCTCGTACTCGACGGGAGCCGCGCGCTGTGCGGCACCCATGAGGAACTCCCGGCGCGGTCGGCCCTCTACCGGGACCTGGTGGGAATGTGGAGCGGGGACGGCGCGGTCACGTCCCGCTGAGGGCGCCGAGCCGCCCGGGGCCGCTCAGCGCGGCGCGGCTACACCCAACCCGCGCTGCGCGATATGCGTATCGCGTCGATGCGGTTGCGCGCTCCGGTCTTGCGGGTGACGGCCGCCATGTAGTTGCGGACGGTACCGCTGGCCAGGTGCAGGGCGCGCGCGATCTCGGCGATCGAATCGCCTTCCGCGGCGCGGGCGAGCACGCTCAGTTCGCGCGGGCTGAGCGGCACCGGATCGGCCTCCATGAACGCCGAGGCGAGCGAGGCGTCGATGAATCGTTCCCCGGCGGCGACCTTCCGTACGGCACGGACGAGCTGGCCGGGTGAGCCGTCCTTGTCGACGTAGCCGAGGGCCTTCGCCTGGAAGGCCCGGCCGAGGGTGCCGGGCGTCCCGGCCGTGGCCAGGACGAGCAGCGGGGTGGGCGGGTCGAGGAACCGCCGGTGCTGTCCGCCCTCCGCCGCGAGGAGCGCCGTCGCGCCCGGACAGTCGACGTCCACGACGGCCACGTCTGGTCGTAACGACTCGGTGCGGCGCGCCGCCGTCCGCCACCCGGCGGACGTGACGTCGAAATCCCCTTCGGATCTCAGCAGGGCGGCCAGGGCCGATCCGACGAGGCTGACGCTGTGCAGTACGAGGACCTTCGTCATCGGTAACTCTCCATACGTGGACGGGCGCGTGCGGGCATGGACGATTGCGGATCAGCACCATGCGGCTGCCCCCGTACCGGCCCGGCGGAACGTGTCCTCCGGGGGCGTGCGGGGGCGCATGGCCGTAAACGAGCGCCCGCCCGATGCCCCTGCACGCCGCAGTGCTGACCTGTCACCTCCACCCGCTCCCCGCACCCCGCCCACGCCCCCGCATCTGACCGGATCCCGACCCCCGTCCGCCCCGCCGACCGCCCCCGCCCCCGTACCCGGCGGCGGTCAGCGACGTCAGCGGGGCGTGGATCTCGGTGGCGCCGTCCTCCTGCCACCCCACCGGCTTGCCGGTCGTCTCCTCCGCTCGTGCCGGAGGCACGGCCCCGCGGTCCGCGGGGCGGTGCCCCGGTCAGCTGCCGCCGTCGTCCTCGGCCGGGGGCCCGGGGGCGGTCCTGGGCGCCTCGGCCGACGCGGGGTCCAGGATGCGGTTGAGGAAGTTCCTGGTGCGCTCCTGCCGGGGATCGCCGATCACTTGCGCCGCGGGTCCCTCTTCGACGATGACCCCGCCGTCCATGAACACCACCCGGTCGGCGACCTCGCGGGCGAAGCTCATCTCGTGGGTGACGACCATCATCGTCATGCCCTCGCCCGCCAGCACCCGCATCACCGACAGCACCTCACCGACGAGTTCGGGGTCGAGCGCCGAGGTCGGCTCGTCGAAGAGCATCACCTCCGGGCCCATCGACAGGGCCCTGGCGATCGCCACCCGTTGCTGCTGGCCGCCGGACAACTGGGCAGGGAACGCCGTTGACTTGTCGGCGAGGCCGACGCGTTCGAGGTTCTCCGCGGCGACGGCGACGGCCCGCGCCTTGTCCCGGCCCAGCACCCGGCGCTGGGGCAGCGCGAGGTTGTCCGTCACGTTGACGTGCGGGAAGAGGTTGAACTGCTGGAAGACCATGCCGATGCGGCGGCGTACGGCGTCGATGTCCACGTCGAGGTCGGTGACCTCCGTGCCGCCCACGAAGACCTGGCCCTCGCTCGGCTCCTCCAGCAGGTTCACACAGCGCAGCAGCGTCGATTTGCCCGAGCCGGACGGTCCGATGACGCACACCACCTCGCCCCGGGCGACCTCCAGGTCGATGCCGCGCAGGACGTGGTTGTCACCGAAGAACTTGTGCAGTCCACGGATCTCGATCTCCGGCCGGTCCGTGGTCATCGCGCCCACCGCTTCCGTTCCTTTGTGTCGTGGCATTCCGGATCTCTGGCATCCCGTCCCTCACGTGGCCTTCGCCGCGCGGGCCTCCAGGCGCCGCACCACGAAGCTCAGCGGCACGGTCACCAGGAGGTAGCACAGTCCCGCGACCAGGATCGGGGTGGAGTTGGCGGTCTGACTGGCCAGGTCCCGCCCGAACTTGGTCAGTTCCCGCTCCTGGAGGGTCACCCCGAGGAACAGGACGAGCGAGGAGTCCTTGAAGAGCAGGACCAGTTCGTTGGTGAGCGGCGGGATCACGATGCGGAAGGCCTGCGGGATGATCACCGAGACCATGGCCCGGGCGTGCGAGAAGCCCAGTGAACGGGCCGCCTCCATCTGCCCCTTGGGAACCGCCTGGATCCCGGCCCGAATCGTTTCCGCCATGTAGGCGGCGGCCACCAGGCCGAGGCCGAGCGCCACCTTGCCGTACGTACCGCCGGGGATCTCGGTGCCGGGGAACGCCAGCGGGACCGCCACGCCCACGAAGATGAAGATCAGCAGGGCGGGCAGACCCCGGAACAGCTCGATGTAGACACTGGCGACCCATCGGTACGGAGCCACCGAGGACAGCCGCATCATGGCGATGACCAGCCCGAGGACCAGGCCCAGGAGGAACCCGGACAGGGTGTAGACCACCGTGTTGCGCAGGGCGGTGGTGATGATCTCCGGGAAGAGCCGCAGGGCCAGGTCCTTCTGGGCGAACTGGTTCCGCAGGCGGTCCCAGTCGGCGTAGAAGCCGATCAGGACCAGTACGGCCGCGAAGAGCGCGTACTGGATGCCCCGCGAGACGCGGCGGCGCTGGCTGCGGGTCAGCCGAGAGGTCACTGAGCGGCCTGGGGCAGCGGGCCGATCCACTGCTCGTAGATCTTCTTGTAGGTGCCGTCGGCCTTGGCGTCGGTGATCGTCTTGTCGATCGCGGCCACGAGGGCGCTGTTGCCCTTCTTGACCGAGAAGCCGTACTGCTCACCGGTCTGGATGTTCTGCGCGAGGGTGAACTCGGCTGCGTTCTTGGAGTCCTTGAGCCAGCCCTGGACGACCGGGTAGTCGATGACGACGGCGTCGACCTGGCCGGTGCGCAGCCCGTTCAGCACCGCGTCCGAGCTCTCGAAGGCGACCGGGTCGAAGCCCTGGGACTTGGCGTAGCTCTCGCCGGTGGTCTCGGCCTGCGCGCCGAGCTTCTTCGACTTGGCCTTGAGGTCGGCGAGCGAGGTGACGCCGCTCTTCTTGGTGACGAGCAGGGCCTGGGTCGCGTCGAAGTAGGGGACGGAGAAGTCCACGTTCTTCTTGCGCTCGTCGGTGATCGTCATGCCCGCCGCGGCGAGGTCGCACTCACCGGAGTTCAGGAACGCGCCGGTCTTGAAGTTCTCGAAGGGCGTGTCGAGGATCTTCTGTTCGACCTTGAGCCTGCTCGCGACCAGGTCGACGAGGGCCACGTCGAAGCCGACGACCTTGCCGTCCTTCTCGAACTGGAACGGCGGGTAGGGCAGGTGGGTGCAGGTCGTCAGCTTGCCCTTCTCGACCACGGGCACGCCGCCCTCGGCCTTGCCCGGGCCGTCGCCCCCGGACGAGCAGCCCGCGGCGAGGAACACGCCCGCGGCGGCGGCCGTGGCGGCCGCGCCGAAGCGGAGGTGGTTGCGGCGACTGCGGTTTCCTCTGGCCGTCCGGAACACGGTTGTCCTCCACAGGTGCGGGGCGGGGCGGGGCACGGCGCGGTCTCGGGACGTGACCGGTCGCCGAGATCGTAAGCCACCGTCGGCGCGTGCCGAGGGATCTTCCGCGATGCGTTCCGGGGGGCGCCGGGGCGGATCCGGCCATGATCGCGGGACCCCGGGCCGCCGGTCCCCGCGACTGTCCCCCGCTTGGCGGCACGGCGCCGCGCCGGGGTGCCGGACGAGGGGTGACCGGTTATCGCCGTCGTGGTGGAGGTGCCTGACATGATCGACCCTCACATTACTTGCCAGTAGCACCACTTCTTTCGCATGTCCCCCTCCCCGT
>NZ_JASISO010000047.1 GCF_030063135.1 Streptomyces sp. G-G2 | reverse complement strand
GGCCGGCCTCCGGCCGGCCCGTGGCCTCCGCTCCGCTCCAGCCACCGCCCGCGCTCCGCACGGGCCCAGACCAGGCAGGCAGTAGACCAGCCATCAGGCCGGATGGGGGTAAGGCACAAGCGGCAGCAAGAGGAGAGGGGGTGACGGGCTATCGGAGAGGGTGTCGGGTCGAACATAGGTAGGGGCGCGGGAGAGTGGAGGCATGGAGAGTGTGCGTCAAATTTAGGAGCTAGATTAATACTGGAATGACACTCCGCCACCTCCCCGAGCAGTAGAGAGGTTCGCAAATTACGGAATATGGGGGAGTGACTAAGGAAGGGAAAGGCGAGGTTGATGAACAACGGCACCACAATGGACGTGGGAAATGTGGGTGGGGCGTTCGCGGGTGATTAGCCGAAATGGTTCGGGTGGTATTCGATTGCGTGTGGTGATGCGAACGGGGCAGACCGGGCCGCGCGCGGCTTCGCGCGCGCCACGACGGGATCCGACCGGCAGGCTCTGGCGCAGTTGCCGATGGGCAGATCCACAGCGTGGCGGTGCTTGATCACGCTGCGGAGATCCGGTATCACGCGCGCGCACGCTCTAAGAGCAAGAGTCGCACGTTTTCGCAGGTCAGGGGGTCGGGTTCCGGAAGTTATGTCAGCCCTGGACTGACATAACTCGGTCGGAATGTCAGCAGGTCCTGACCCAGCTACATCGTTTCGTGGCAGTAGTGCCACGAAACGATGTGCGGTGTGTCAGCTGCCGGTCGACACCCGTCCGGAGCTGAAGGTCAGCCCTGGGCTGACGCTCGGGCGACTTTCGTGTCGGTGCTGCTGCGTTTTGGTGGCACTACTGCCACGGACGTCGCTATGGTTTTGACGTCACGACGATCAAGGAGACAGCGACCCCATGAGCTCAGGGCCCCTGGACGGCAGCGCAGCGCCGCAGCTGCCCGACGCGCCGTCCCGTCGCCGGCGGCGCCCGAAGCCGCCGCCCACCGCGTACAACCGGTCCTCCGGCTCGACAATCGAGCTGCCCACCGGCCACGCTGCCCAGGTCTTCCCAGTGGGCTCCAGCACGGGGTTCATCGGCGAGGCGTTCTCCATGGACAGCCTGGAGTTCATGCGTTGGGCTGCCGTCCGATACGACGACGACCGGTTCGTGCTCGTGGTGCTGTTCACCCTCATGGGATCGCAGAAGCCCGGCGGCTTGATCGAGGCCATCCACGAGGACGTCGCAGAGGCGCTCGGGTACAGCCGCCCCCACATCAGCCGGGTCTTCAACGTCCTGGAGGCCGACGGAGCACTCCGAAAGCTCCAGAGGGGCCTGTACCAGCTCAACCCGGCCGCGTCGCTGCGGGGAGGGCTCAAGGAGCCGCGCAAGGGCGAGAAGAAGCGCTCCAAGGCGGGTATGAGCGACAGGGTGGAGCAGTTGGACCTGCTGCGCGAGATCCTGGAGGACCCGGACGCGCCCGAGGCGTTCCGGGCGATGGCTGCTCCTGGCGCGAAACTAGAAGTGCCCAAGGAGTCGGATGGGGAAGGGAAGGCCACGTCATGACGTCCGCTGCCGAGGAATGGGCGCCGCGGCGCAACGTGCTGTGGGGCAGCTTCAACGGTCTCGCGTACGTGCCGCGGCTGCCTCCCACCGCTTACACCCTGCTGCTGCACATGATGACCGAGCAGGAGCCCGGCGGCCTCGTGGTCGCCACTCACGACGAAATCTCCGCCGGCCTCGCCATGGAGCGCGGCATGATCAGCCGGGCCATGCCCCACCTGGTCGCCGCCCGGCTCGTCACCGTGGTCCGCCGCGGACGCTTCCAGCTCCACCCGATGATCGCCGCCTTCAACGACCCCCGCGAGCAGCAGCGAGCCATCAAGGCTCTGTCGAAGGACATGCGGCTGGACGTCGGCGACTTCGAGGACGAGTACGAGCGCCGCTTCCAGCTCCACCTGGACGAGAAGGCGCGCAAGGCGGAAGCGAAGGCCAAGGGCAACGTCACACCCATCACCAAGCCGACCCGTCTCAAGCGCGTTCACTGACTCCCGCCAGCCTCCGCTACCACGGCGCTGCACCCCAACGGCTTCAGGGTGCAGCGCCGCCTTCGTGTGCGCGGGGCGCGATACATCGTTCCCCTGGAGGGGAAACCCGCAGGTGGAACCGCGCTTCTCACGCCCTCGGGTGAACAGGGGAGGCCGCTCCCGGCTGGGCGCAGGACCGCGCGACGGGAACCCGGTGAAATCGTTCCCCCACTGGGGAAAGGTGCCCGGTGGCGCCCGGTCGCTGCACAGGACGCGTATGTCAGATCCGTGCACACGCTTCCCGCTGGCGGGAAACGCGCAGGTCACGCGGGCGAGAATGCAGCAATCAAACGACCGCTTGCTACACGTCCTGCTGCCTTCTGCAGCACCACCTGCCACCCGAGCAGCACCCTGTCCCACCTGGACCGGCCGTGCAGTGTCATCGCTCTCCGGCTTCCCGAGCAGCACCGCCCCCTGCCCCTCACCCCCGGCTCTGCTGCACCGTGCAGCAGACACAGCAGGGCCCCGATCAGAGGGCGATCGGGGCCCTGCTCGGCGACGTCGTGTTACTGGCCGGGGTGGACGGCCTGGATGCCGGTGTTCTCGTACGCCTCGGGGGTCAGGGTCAGCAGGTAGCGGCCGGCTGGGAAGTTCGCGCTCGGCCGGGCAGCGTGGATGGCGTGCACGGCCGCCCAGGAGTGGCCGGCGTGCAGCAGTTCGGTGGCGGCGAGCGCGGCCGCGGTGTCGAACGGTTCGATCTCGATGAACCGGAGTCCGTGGATGTAGGCCAGCAGGCCGGGCCGCTCGGTGTCGCCGGCGGTGAGCGAGAGCACCGGGGCGTAGAGCGTGCCGAGTCCGCCGGAGGCTTGGACGTAGAAGGCCGCGACGGCCTCGTTGAACGGGTCCTTGGGGTCGTGCAGGGCGGTGGCGGCCGTGTGGTCCAGGACGACGGCGATGGCCGCCACTACGCGGCCGCCGAGTCCTGGCTGGCGCCCAGGCGCTCCAGGAGGCCGCGGGCCTTCGCCTCGGCCTCTGCGCTGGGCACGGTGCCCAGGATGGAGGCGAGCTCGGCGCGGGCTTGGGCGGCGCGCTCCTCGAACTCGGACTGGGTGGGCCGGCTCTCGGCGAGTGCCTCGACCAGGTTGCGGATCGTGGTGTTGTTCTCGGCTGCCAGCAGGGCCAGGCGGTCACGTGTTGCGGCGCTGACCTTAATGCTCGTTTCGTCTGCCATCCTCCGACTCTACTGCGAGTAGAGGAGGGGTGGGAGAGCTTCGGCGCCGGCAGTTCAGCCGCTGCGGACGGAGGCGTCATGGTGACCGGAGGAGGCCGGCGTGTCGGTCGGGTGCAGCCAGCGGATCGGGACGGTGAGGGAGACGGCTCGGGGGAGCTCCACCGGCTCGCCTTCGACGTCGAGGAGCATGCCCGCGACCTGGTAGCCGCGGCCGGGCGGCAGGCCGACGGCCTGGACCTGGTCGTCGGTGAGGTCGACCGTGACGCGGGTGGAGGAAGCCACCCGCAGTCCCTCCACGGTCCGCGTCTGCGGGTCGATGTCCACGACCGTCAGCGGGAAGTGAGTACCGCGCAGCCAGCTCAGGGCCCACCACGAGTCGCCCATCGTCTCCGGCCGGTACCGGCGGAGCGGCAGCGAGTGCGGCACCTCGCAGCGGTAGGTCTGGCCGACCCCGACGTCCTTCGTATGCACACCTCCAGGGTGCTCCCCCGCCGCCAGGCGTGCGCCGGCTCCGGCCGGGCTGGGGACGGAGTGTGATTGACCTGTGCCAGCGAAGTTGGGTCGTGTGCCACTGAAGTTGAGCCAACGTGCGTTTGTGACAGCGAAGATGGACCGCCCCAGGTCAGTGCGCTGCCGGAACCTCCCTCGCAGCGGTGGCCCGGCGCTCAGTCGGTCCCGGAATGACCGCTGGATCGTCCTCATCAATGAGACCTCGCACCGCACCGCCCATGATCTCTCGCGGCCCCGGCGCACCCACCCTGACCTGCGGCGGTCCGTCTTCGTTGTCACGAACTGCATTCGGTCCAACTTCAGTGGCACACGTCCCATCTTCGATGGCACAGGTCAGTGATCGCCGGGAGAGTGCAGCAGGTGAGGTGTCACGCTGTCACGCTGTCACGCTGAAATTTTCCGAGCCCCGGAAACGGCTCTGAGGGCCCTCACGGCCTCTAGAAAATACCCAATCCAGACATAAGGTATTCGGCTGTGCCCAGGAGCGCGGCGAGCGTGACAGTCAGCGTGACACCCCGAATATGACGCTGGGTGAGCGTGACAGGTGCCCACACACCCCGGCTCACAACACCCTCACGATCCTGGCCGCCTGGGAAAACAGGCTGCCACCACATAGGCCAATAGGACATACGAGGGCACTTTGCCGTGACCTCACAGCCTGGTGCGCGGCAGGCTGTGAGGGGTGTTGTTGTCGCTCCGGGTGACTCACAGCAGGCGCGGGCGGCTGCACGGGCACTGCCCGCAGATGTCGCAGCCGGCGCACTCCAGGCAGAAGGCGAGCGGCCACTGCCTGGGGCAGGAGCAGATCGGATTGTGGTCGGGGTCGTCCTCGCCGGGGTACCGGGTCTCGCCGAAGGGAGGCTCCGTCCAGGCGTCGACCGTCCCATCAGCGCGCAGTTCCTCGTAGTGGTGGCCGATGTCGCTGTGCTCCTCCCAGACGGCGACGACCTCCTGGTCGTGGTTCATGCCGGGCTCCCCGCGGTGAGCGCGCGGGTGAGGAACGCGGCGAGCTCGCCGACGGCCTCGGAGTCGGCGGCGGCGAGCCGGGCCGCGAACGGCAGCTGGTCGACGTCGGCGCCGGGAACGAGTTCGGCGAGGGCGGCAAGCAGTGCGGCGTGGGCGAGGACCGGCGGGTGCAACAGGCTGGCGGCGGCTTCGCGGGCGGCCGGGTTGGCGTAGTGGCCGCGGTGGGCGGCGAGGGCGCGGGCGAGCCAGGCATCGATGTCCAGCTGTACGTACGACCCGGCGCGGCGGGTGAGCTCGTCGCGGGCGGCCTCGTCGCCTTCCCGGGGTTCGGTCTGCTCGAGGGTGCCCCGCTCTCGCAGCGCCTGGAGCTGATCGGCGCGGGCGGCGACTCGGGCCGCCGCCCGCTGCTCGGCCTCCCGGGCTTCGGCGGCCGCGGCTTCGGCGGCGAGCTCCTCCTGGACGACGACGTCGTCCTCTGGGTCGTACGGGCCGCCGGTCACCGCGAGGAGCTGCCCGATGCGCCGCCACTCGGCGAGCTCGGCCGCGCGGCGGCTG
This sequence comes from Streptomyces sp. G-G2, assembly GCF_030063135.1. Taxonomy (GTDB): domain Bacteria; phylum Actinomycetota; class Actinomycetes; order Streptomycetales; family Streptomycetaceae; genus Streptomyces. The sequence goes on along the minus strand of NZ_JASISO010000047.1, from coordinate 60,968 downwards.
CTGTGGTCGGCCGCCTCTTCGTACCGGCGGTCCAGGTGCGCGTCCAGCTCGGCATCGGCGAGCGCCTGGACGGCCTCGCCGTGCGTCATGCCCCGGGCGCGGCGCCGGACCGAGGACCGGCCGATCTTCGCCGGGTCGATCGGCGTGCGCGGGCCCTGGGCGCGGGCGTCGGGGACGCGGCGCCGCCGCCAGCCATCGGTCGTGCTCATCAGGGATCTCGCTTTCACCACGGAAACGAAAAGGGAGCCCGCCGCCCGAGTACACGACGGCGGGCTGTCATTCCAGGTTTATAGCAGGGGTGAATTCCTCGTGGCTAAAACGCGATATCCAACCGCTCGACTGCCTCGATTCGTACTTTCAGGCCCGCGCGTCCGCCGCCTTCGACGCGGAAATAGGCGTCCGCTATGGCCTCAGCGACGAGGTCGTGCAGCTCGCTGTCCGTCGCGCCGGTGTCCCTGGCGGCGAGGATCGCGGCGGCGTGGGAGGGCGATACGGCGACCTGGATGTCCCGCATCCGGCCTGCGTCAGAGCCTTCCGAGCCGAACCCGAAGTAGGCGGTGGTGGAGATGACGAGCCCCGCCGAGGTGGCCGCGCGCTGCCTTGCCTGCGCTTTGACCTGCGGTTGCCACTCCGCTTCGGTCTCCTGCTCCAGGGCGGCCTGGAGGCGCTTCTGCGGCTTCTTCGTGGCTCCGGAGAGGTAGCGGTCCACCGTCTTGCGGGAGACGCCCAGGCGCTCCGCCAGGGACTTCGAAGTGCCCTCGCGCGTGCGAAGGAATTTCATCCGAGCGTGCGCGGATTTCGGCGCGGGACGGGTGAACAGGGTGCGCTCCGCGCGTCGCAGGCCGTCGAGGAGCTTGTCGCGGAGCAGGGCCCGCGCTGCGGTGTTGTCGTTGCTCATGACTGTATGAAAAGCGACCTGGCCTGTGGATGCGGGACGCCGAGGCGCCAGTCCGCTGTCCCCCCGGGCGCTGTCGGAGAGGGGCTCGTCGGCCCGGGTTGCCTATGGGCAACCGGAAGTACGGCACACGCACACTGCGATTGCCTGGAGGCAACCGGCGGAGGGCGCCCCGCCCGCTGGCTGCCGCCTACTCGCCGGCCCCGGTATTGGGGGCCGGCTCGGAGACGAAGCAGTCATGACACTCGGGGACAGCGGCAACCATGCGTTGGAGGCCGCCGCAGTGCTCGCACCGGGGGTGTGCGGTGGCGTCGCCGAGTTCCTCGAGGATGGCCTGGAGGCGGCGCACCGCGTAGCCAGCCTGGGAGATGGCAATTGGGGCCCACTCGGACGACATCCACCGCAGTGGACCGAGAAGGGCCCGCGCGAGGCTGACGGCGGTGCTCGCGGCGTACGCCCATCCATTGGTCGCTGCCGTGGGGTCGTCGGGAGCATCCTGGTGGGGAAGCCCGATCGACCAGGGCGGCACGGTCATGGTGAGGGAGTCCAGCCGGTCGCCGGCAAAGCCGAGTTCGAACCAGGCGCGGCAGGCTTGGTCCTCGGCCAGGGGCCACGCCCAGGGGCCGGTGTAGTAGGCGCGGGCGTGGCCGGGGCCGGCGACGGATTCCTCGTAGCCGGCACCCGCGGAGCGCCAGAGCAGGGCCCATAGAGCGGCGGGGCGCAGCTCGGCGTCATGGCTGCTCCAGCCCAGGTCGTCGGGGACGTCGATGCCCAGGGCGGCGAGTGCGGCCAGCAGCTGCTTCTCGGTGGCGTACGGCGGGGTCATGGTCCTGTCTTCGGGGGCTCGGTGTCGCCGGGGTCGGCACGGGCGAAGGAGGCGCGTCCGGCGGGGGCTGCCGCCGAGCGGAAGGGGCCAACGTCCCGATGAGCGCTCGGCACAACGATCCGGATGCTCCGCAGTCACCTGCCCGGCCAGCGAAAACGGCTCTCGCGCTCGATCCGGTACCCGGTAGTTTCGACGTACGGAGTGCGGCCTCGGCCATCAGGGCCGCGACGGGGGCCGCACTCCGACGCCCCGTACGGCCTGCCTCGACGTGCCCGTTCTGCGCGGTCCCAAGAGGCTGGGGGTCATGCATGCCCGCCGGTCATCTATCCGCCCGAACCCGAAGCGCACCGCTGCTTCATCACCCGCGCCGCTGAGGAGCTGCTGGGCGCTGCATCGCTGCCCGGCCGGACGTGATCGCCGCCGCACCGGCCGCAGGTCACTGCGTCGCGTACAGCCGCTCGCGGAGGTACAGCAGGGCTGCGGTGTCCTCGCCGGCGGCCAGGTCAGCCAGCAGCTGTCCTAGTCCTGTCCGTCGGTGTGTGCCCGAGATCAGGACAGTGAGGACGGTTTGCGGGGCGGGGGAATCTGGCGCAGCAGTTCCCACAGGGGGCGGGAGCCGGCGGCCCACTCGGCGAGGAGCTTGCGGTCCACCAGGTGCAGGCGCTGATCTTTCGCGAAGTCCACCGCGTTGCTGGTGATCCGGCCGTTGGTCAGCATGACCAGCACATCACCGCCGTGGACCTGGCGGCCGGTCCCGTTGAGGACGTGCAGGTCGGGCGTGCCGACCGGTTTCCCGGACCAGCCGTCCCTCTTGTGTTTGCACTGGATCACCCACCGGCGGCCGTAGGGGTCGGTCGCTTTCACGTCGGCTCCGTTGTCACCGCGGCCGCCGACCTGCTGTGCGTCCTGGCAGCCGTCGCGGTGCATGAGGTCGCGTACCGCGAACTCGAACTGCCGGTGGTGCAGACGGTCCAGCTGGTCGACCGCGTACCGCAGCCCCTGCGCCTTGATCTGCTCCCAACGTGCCGCTTCACTGCGGCGCCACCACCAGGTCGCCGCCGCGGCGGCCGCAGCCAGCAGCGTGAGGACCACAATCCAGGGATGCGCGGCCAGCCAGCGCAGGACCCCCATCACCAGGCTCAGGGCGACTACGCCGAGCAGGCCGATCAGCGCCAGCTGCTCCAGGCCCGAGTCCTTGCGCCGCCGGGGGCGCCGGCTTCGACTGGTCCTACGGGCGGGACGGCGCCGGCTCACCGGCCAGCCCCGGCACTCGGGAAGACGATCGGGTAGGAGACGGTCGGCTGAGGCCGCACCACCGGCTGATCCCAGCCGGGCCACTTGATCGGATACACCGTCGACTCCGGCACGGGCTGCTGCTCCCCAGGAGCCCCGCCCATCGGCTTGCTGCCTAACACGAACGCGGCGAACACGAATAACCCGAGGAGCATCACCTGCTTGCTCGACCCCGCCGGGTTGCGCCAGTGCGCGCGAACCTTGAATCCGTTGCGCTCGTGCTCCACGACAGACGGCACTCGGCCCCCTCATCAGTCAGGTTGTGCCTCCCTGCACAACTGACCAATGAAAGCACCCACCACTGACACCTCGTCACCGTTCATCAACTATTAGTGATCATCAGGTCATCCCGGGTTTTCAGCACGGGTTCGGCTGTGGAGATGAACGCCGGATTGCTCCGAGCGTGGGGCACCAGGCAGGCTGCGCGTCCAAAGGAGAGGGGACAAGCGTGTCTGAACACGACGACGCACAGGCGGCAGCAGCGGCGCTCAGGAAGGCCGTGGAGGCGCTGGGCAGCGATGACGCGGGCGCAGGCGGCCAAGCCGCCCAGGAGGCGGTCCGGGCGCTTTCCGGCGGCGCTGGGCAGGAGTGGACGCCGGAGCAGGAGGGCCAGATCCGGGCCTTGGTGGAGCAGATCCGCAGGGTGCGGAAGCTGAACCTGCCGGACGCGGGCTGGTGGCACCGGAAGCGGGAGTGGCGGGCCCGGGAGCGCCTGGTCGACCTGATGATGGCCGGCGGCCCGGAGCTCGTGAGCGAGGCGGAACTGCGGCTCTGGAAGAACCACGCGATGGTGGAGGTGCTCCTGGAGTTCGCCAACAGCGCGATGAAGCAGGACGACATCGCGAAGACGCTCGCCCGGATGGAGATGCTGCACACCGCCACGTACGAAGGCTGGCAGCAAGCCCGCAAGGCGCTGGCCGACGAACAAGCCGCTGCCGCCTGATCCGGGGGCGACACGTGCCAGGGCTCCAAACTGCCTTTGCAGTCCGGAGCCCTGGCACGTGTCGGGTAAAAGGGTGGCGTCCGCAGCTCAGCGTGCTCCAGTCACGCGTAGCTTTCGCACGTCGCCGATTCCGGTGCAGGCGGTTTTGCCTTCCGCGCCACCCTCATGAGACGTAGGCGATCGCCCGCGGTTGCGGCAGTGGGCCGTTTGCTCGTCGACCTTCTCCGTTGTCAGGCCGATGACTGGTGCCCCTCGCGAGGGCGAATCCGTTGAACCGATTCAGTGACCAGCGCCAGATCAGCGGGGGTGCCGGGGCCATCGTGGACGTGTCAGCACATCGGCCTATCAGCGCGGAGTGGCCCCCTTCGGGCGTGCCGCTCTCATCGCCTCGTTCAACCGTCCGTTCCTACCCATGGACCAGCAATGATCGACCACCTCGGACACATGTCTGCCCGACTGCCCCACCGCGGCGAGCCGTACAAGCCTCCGCCTGCTCCGGCCATCACTGTCGAGGCGCACCGATGCAGCGAAGACGGGTGCCCGCGCTGTACAGCGCGGGAGGCGCTCTCGACAGGCCGTGATGTTTTCGGCGAGCTCGAATCCGGTCTCATGAATGTGCGTGAGCTCCTTGAGGTGGCTGCCCTGATCGGCCCGGCACAGCAGGACGTCCTGGTGCCCTATCTGGACTCCCCCATGCTTCACGAGCCGAAGCCGTCTGGCGCGCTCGTCGACGCTGCCTACCGGGCTGTGGAGGCTGCGCAGCTGCTTCTGTGGGCAGCCCGCGGGCAGGACTTCCGCTATCTCGTGCGGGCCAGCAGTTGTCTCACTGCTTCCGCTTACGGCGCGGCTCGCGTGATCGACCGACAGGTCGTTATGGCTGGCATTGACGAGAGCGGGAGCTGACCCGGCCCTGCACACGACCAGGACCTCGAACCGCCGGTGCAGTTCGAGGTCCCGGTGCGTGGCGGGTTAGAGGTCGATCCGGATGTCCTGGACGTCGGTGAACTCGACCTTCAGGCCGTGGGCGCGGCGGCCGCCGTCGCGGAAGTACACCTGGCCCAGGGCTTCGGCGGCGATCTTCAGGAGGTCCTGCTCGCTGGCGCCGTTCTCTCGGGCGGTGAACAGCGCCTCGGCGTACTGCGGGGGCAGGGCCTGTGAGGGCAGGGCGCGCAGGCGGGCCTCGTCGGTGGTGTTGTCGTCGGCGGTGTAGCCGAAGCGGGCCGTGGTGGTCAGCACGAGGCCGTCGGTGGAGGCGGCCTTCTTCTTGGCCTTGGCCCTCAGCTGGGGCTGCCAGCGCTTCTTGACCTCGCGCTCTATGCGGGCGGCGAGGTCGTGGCGGGGCCGCTTGAGCTGTCCCTTGACGTACCGTTCCACGGTCCGCTGTGACACCCCGAGCGCGGCGGCGGCCGCCTTGGTCCCCTTGAGCTGCTTGACCAGGTACTTCATCTGCGCCTGGGCGCTCTTGGGGGCGGGGCGGGTGAACACCTTCTCCAGGGCGCGGTCCAGGCTGTCCCCGAGTGAGCCGGTCATCTTCTACTCCCCGTCGTCGTCGGCCTCGCGGCCGCCGTTCTTGATGTTCCGGGCGATGTTGAACAGGCCGCCGTTCTTCTCGAACTGCTCCTCGGCCCACAGCACGGTCTGGGTGCCCTCGTGCTTGACCATCCCGGGCGAGACGCCGAGGCGGAACGTGCCGGTGACCGGCTTGCCGTCGGGCGCGTACGGCAGGAGGTCGATCGGCGAGGGCCCGTTGGAGGGGTAGACGAGGCAGTCGGTGCCGATGGCGACGGGGTAAATGTCGGCCGCGGCGGCGGTCTTCATCATCTTGCGGTGCATGATGACGCGGACGGTGGACAGGACGGCGGCCCGGATGTCGGGGCGCCACGTCTCACGCTCAAGGGCCGGCCACGGCTCGTAGAAGGGGACCTCGCCGCGGCTGTTGCGCTGGCGCAGCTTGCCGATGCCGCCCTTCGCCGTCGCCTTGATCGCCTTCAGCAGCAGCTTCAGCGCCGGGTCGCCGTCCTTCACGCGGGCCATCGCCTCCAGGAACTCCTCGTCGTCCATGCCCGGCGTGACGCCGAGGTCGGCCATCGTCGCCAGGTAGGCGTCGCGCAGCCGGTCGTACCAGGGGTCCAGGTAGCGGCCGGTCTCGGTGCGCACGTACGCCTCGAGCGGCGCGACGTCGAAGCCGAGCTGGACCGCGTACGCGACGGACGGCGTGGCGTACCAGGCCGGCCCGGTGGGGCGCTCCCCGGACGGCGTGAACGGGGAGGGGAGCCGGTCTCCGTCGATGGTCCGGCCGCCCACGCGGGCGCGGGAGAGGTCGACGTGGGAGAGGTCAACCAGCCACGAGCCGGGCAGCGCCTTGTCGAAGGCGGGGTTGCCTGTGAGGTGGGTGGGCCCGTTCAGGCCGACGACGAGGCTGTTGGCGGCGGCGGCGAACGCCATGTTCACGTCGATGCCGACCAGGTACGGCTTCAAGCACTCGTCGTCGGTCAGCTCCCTGCACCAGCTGAACGGCTCCTCCATCAGCATCTGGTCCGGGGTCCGCTGGTGGTGCCGGGGCCACTTCCCCTTCAGGATCGGGTGCTCGTCGGGCACCTCGCACTCCACCACGGGATACACCTGCGTCAGGGCGTCGGCGTTGAAGGCCCGCTCGAACGTGCCGGTCTCCTCGTCCTTCTCCGCGCGGGTCGGCGGGCGCAGCGCCGTCATCAGCGCCAGGCCGGTGGTCGCCGTGAAGCCGCGCGGCGTGATCACCCGCTCCGCGTACGAGCCGAGGAACCGCGCGAGGTCCGCCGCCGACATCGTCGGCAACTGCGGGTCCTTCTTGTCGTCCCACTCGCTCGTGGGCAGCGCGCCCCAGGCCGGAATGCACAGCTGCACGCAGCGCCGCTTGCCGTCCTCGGGCCGGTAGAAGATCCGCGTCCACGCACCGAAGCCGCGCTTGGTGAGCTCCAGCCCAGCACGCTCAACCTGCTTGATGACCTTATGACCGTCGCCCAGGCGTCCGGCGCTGCGCTCCTCCGGCGTGAGGGCGGTGGGCAGGCCGTAGCGCTCCAGCGCGGCCGGGGTGAGAACGAGCATCGGGTCGGCGTCGTAGCCGCTGCGGTGCAGGCGGGCCTGCCCGAGCTTCGCCTCGGTCAGCGTCCAGTCGACCAGGGCCGGCAGGGTCTTGGCGGGCACGTCGAGGACCAGCCCGCCGACGCAGTACGCCACGACCTGGCCGTCCTCGACGTCGAGGACGGCGAGCGGCCCGTTCTCGAACCGCGGGTCGACGGCGGCCCGAGCGGGCGCGGGCTTCGCGACGGCCTTCTTCGCACCCGGGCGCCGCGACGACGTAGACGGCTTGGTGTCCGCCGCCGGACGGGGCGGGGTCTTCACGGCCGCCGGTACTTCCGGCACCGGAGTGTCCACGGCGGTAGGGGCGGGCGGGGACGGAATGTCGAGAGCGGGTGTGCTCGTCTGCCCGTACCAGGACGTAGGCGCCGTCGCGGCGGCGGCCGGGGACGGGAAGCGCGCGGCAAGGCCCTCCAGGAGCCGGGCGTACGCGGCGCGCTTCGGCGGCCGCGGCTCGGTCCGGCCGGTCTCCCAGTTCCCCACCGCCTCACGGCGGGCCTGCAACACCTTGGCGATCTGATCCTGACTCAGCCCTGCCGCCTCGCGCAGCCGCCTGCGCTCTGCGGGGGCCGGCAGTTCATCCTGCGCGACCTGCTCCAGCAGCGCATCGACCGCGCCGAACAGCTCGTTCTCATCCGTGGACACAGAGGTCACCTCCACTCACCATCATACCCCAGTCGCTCATGAATCGCGCATAGATCGCGCATGAATCGCTCACGAATGGTGCGGTGCAACACGGGGGTGACAGGGGCCGTGCAACGGGATGCGACCGAGGTTCGTACTTGGCGGACGAGCGCAGTAGATGGCGGATCTTGATGCGCGATCGACGATCAACGCGCTGCTCTGCGGCGATCCTCGGGTGCTGGGAGGTTCCGGTGACGTGTTCCGCCAACTATCACCCTCAAGATCCGCCAACTGGCTTCCTTCGCATGTCTCTGACCTGCGGCGGAGCGAGCATGATCCGCCAACAACCGCTCTCGGTCACACGGGAGTTGTCGCAGGTCAGAGGCGCAACGGGGCCTGTTGCAAGGGTCTGTTGCAGCGGGTGTTGCAAGGTCGCGTTGCACTGTTGCGGGCAGCCGCAACGGCGACGGCGCGGTCGGCATGGCTCCGGGCCCGGCGCGCGGCCGGGTGCCAGGCTGTCGCCGTCCTGCCCCGCCGGCCTTTTGGGAGCTCCGCCGTGTCCGTCGCGTTCCGCATCAGCTGCTGCCTGTGCCGCAAGAACATCCCGCCCACCGGCGACGTGTTCGCACTGGACGCGGAATGGCAGCGCCGCTTCCCCGCCATGGTCGGCACCCTCGCCTGCCGGGCGTGCGCCATGGGCACGACCTGGCGCTGCACGAGCCGTGACGACTCCTTCGTCGATGGCCACATCCCCGTCGCCGACCGCCCCTGCTTCGACGCCTGGAACCACCTCTCCTCCCCCGGCACCCACCGCGGCCTGGTCCAGGAGCACCCCCGATCCGGCCTGCTCCAGGGAGCCGGGCCGTACCTGCGCTGGTACGCCGGCCACACGGGCACCGAGCCCGACGACGCCGCCGCGGTGCGCGCAGCCCTGGACGAGTGGGACGCCGCCCAGCGCAGCGGTGCCGCCACCGGCCAAACGGCGGCTGTCTGACCTGCAGCGCCCGTACCGGCGGTGAAGCGCGGTGCGTCTACCGGCGGCGGCCGCCGTCGCGAGTGAGGTGGTGGGTGAGGACGCCTCACCCGGGATCCGCCGGGCAGGCTCACCCCGCAGAAGACTGTGCTTGCGGGCCTGGGCGTCTGTGGTTGATCAGGTGCCAGTCCGCAAGGACCTCGAAGCCGGCGGTCTTGGGCACGTCCATCGGGTTGACCGGCGCCGGCGAGTTCCCGCGGGACAGTTGCACCTCTGAAGCGGCGGTGAGGTGGGTCAGGGCATCGCGGAGCGCGGCAAGGACCAGTCCGGTGGCCTCTGCCAGCCGCACCAGGGACGTATAGGGCGCCGCTGGGGATGACCAATGGCCTGCGAGGTGCAGGAGCACGACGTCCGCGTCAGTGGCGTGGGGGGCGGGCTGGGTGTGCTGCTTGTGTTCGAGGCGGCGCAGCATGAATTCGACCTGGGGCGGGAGCACATCGCGGGCCCGGTCACGGTCCCTGCGTTCGCGGGCCGCGTCCAGGATGCGGCGGAAGTTGGTGCATGCCTGCTCTTGGGTGATCAGGCCATCGGTGCGGAAATCACTCGTCACGAGGAGTGTTCTTCGCCGGGTCCAGGTGGTGCATCGCGTAGCCGTGCTCGTCGGGGTGCCGTGCCAGGCGGGCCATCACCCAGGCGGTGCGCGCGTCCATGCCCGGGCCGAAGTCGGCCGCCAGGCGGCGAGCCTGCCACGTCGTCCTCGGAGCGAGCACCCAGCGCCACAGCCACGTCGAAAGCCGCACCCGGCCCGTACCGGACACCGTCTCCCCCGTTGGAAGGGGCGCGCTGTCAGGGTCCTGACCGGGGCGGCCCGGCTCATTCGGTGTCGTAGCGGTCACGATCGCGAGTGTGCTGAGGAAACCGCCCCCGCATCGGCTGCCAGCCCCGTGTTCACCCGAAGGCGCGGCCTGTCCTCGCCGTGCTTGACGACCGACGGGATGCCTGGGGAAAAGAGAGGGCCTTCACCCGTTGGGTGAAGGCCCCGATGCAGGGAACCGGCACTACGGATGAGGCCACCAGCTGCGGGCCGCCGGGGCTCCTCTAGCATCCTGAACAACGCCAGCCAGGCGGGGGCCGCGAACCTGCGGCTGGGCATCCTGGCCGGCTGGTGTTGGTGCCTAGGGAGGGGGGCCACCCCATGGTGGCGGCAGTGGTCATGTGCACGGCGATCTGGGCAGGCGCGGTCTGGATGGTGCTGCGGTGCCGCAGAATCTGGCGCAACGGTGCCGACCAGTTGTGGAACCGGAAATGGGACGCGATGTCCGGGGCACTGGCATGCGTGGGCTTCGCGGTGATGTCGACGGTCCTGTTGCGACTGCCCGTCGATCCCCTCATCTTCTTCTACTTGGCCACACCGCTGGGTCTGGGGTCCATCGCGTGCGCTGTCGCCAAGAAGGTGGCGATGCGACGCGACGACTCGGAAGTACGGGCGATGCGTACAGAACTGGGGCTTCCTACCGAACGGCGTCTGCGACGCCCCATGACCGTGGCCACGCTGTGGTGCGCGGCCGGCGTCATGGCCACCATCGTGTGGGCGTTCGTGGCCAGCGCCACAGCGGGTTCCGCTGGAGGACCTGCAGCTACGGGTGACTCGACAGCGATGGAGAAGGTCACGCATATCGGGGCTGGCATTGCCTTCGGTTTCGTCATCCTTGGCGTGCTGCACGCATGTGTCCAGGAGTGGCGTCTGGACAAGGAACGGCGTCGGGTAAGGACCGCCGACCAGCGCTACCTCAGTGACCGCACCACCAGCCCCTGAGCAGCACCTGGTGGACCAGTTGCTCATCCGGTCTGCTCCAGCGGGTGAGGGGCGGTCGGGACCCGGACGGGCAGCTGGGCGAGTCCGGCCCTCTCGGCTCGGGCCCGGTGCAGCGCGCTGCGCCGGACGGCTTCGGCGTCACGGCGCCGCTGAGCGAGGGCGGCATCGATCGGTGCCGGCTGCTTGTCACGGGCCGCCTCCGACTCCGGGAACGCGCGGCGGCTCGCCTCCCGAAGGACCCGGTTCTGCCGCTCCACCGCGGCTGCGATGGCCGGGTCTGGCTGCCGCTGCGTGTGAACCTGTTGGTGGGCTTCGAGTGCGCGGTGGTAGCCGGCCGCCGCTGTCTCCCGAGTGCGCACCGGCGCCTGCGGGGCCGGGGTCCTCACCGGGGCCGGGTCGGCGGCCGCGCTGGGCGCGGGCAGAGGGCCGGGTGACAGCACGCGGACCGTACGGACCGCGTCGGTGCGCGCGGACCGGTTGGCGTCGGCGATGATCCGTGGCGCCTCGAGGCGGGCCTTCGTCGCCCAGGTCGTGGAGTCCGGGCGCAGCGTCAGCTCCCGGCGCTCGGCGTCGTAGCCGACCGCCGCGACGTGTTCGGCGAGGTCGGGGGCGAGGGCCGCCCACCGTTCGCACAGGCCGGCGCCGGCCGCCGGGATGTCCCAGCCGCGTTCGGCCATGAGCGCGGTGAACGCCTCGCCGAGGCCCATGGGGGCGCGGCCGTCGCGCCGGACCGTCCGGGCCGGCCGCGGCTTGCCCTTCGCCGTTCGGGCGCCGGTCTTCTTCGCGGCCTCCCGCGCCGCCCGCAGCGCGACGCGGGCCAGGTCCACGCCGCTGGGCTGGGGTGTCTGGCTCATCACGCCACCACCTCCTGGGCGAGCTCCTGGGAGCGGTGGGTGAGGCAGACGCTGCGGGTCGGCAGGGCCCTGCGGGTGCAGAGCGTCTCACCGTCACGGCCGGAGCAGGTCCCCGGCACCGACGGCGCAGCGGGAGCCGCGGGCTCGACGGCGGCCAGGGCGTCGGCCTCCTCGCGGCAGATCCTGCACAGGCCGGTGTCGACGGCCCGGCCGGTCAGGAAGATCACGCATCCGCAGCCGCCGCACGAGGAGCGCTGCGGGCCTTCGGGCTCCCGGGGAGCCGGAACCCGCGCCGGGCGCCGGATGGCGGTCTCCAGCTCGCAGTCGGCGCAGTGCCCGGACGGGCCGGGCCGGGTGCCGTGCTGGGGGCACAGGCCCTGCTCCAGGCGCTGCTCGCGCTGGCGGGCGGCGTACCGGTCCTGGACGGTCTCGGCGCACAGCTCGCAGGCCGCGCCGGTCCGCCAGATGATGCCAGCCTCGCAGTCCTGGTGGCCGCAGCCCCAGCGGGGCAGGGCCACCCCGAGGAGCCACCGGCCGGGGTCGCGGATGTCGGAGATCATCACCTTGGCCAGGCGGGCCGTGAGCCGGTGGTGGAGACGGTCGGCAACGGTTCCCTCGCGCAGCTGACGGCCCACCTCGCGGGCGATCTTCCGGACGACGAAGTCGTTGTTCACACGCTTCAGCAGCACGTGGACCGGCTCCAGCACGGCATAGATCTCGGGGCTCATGGCCAGCTGCGGTCCGGTGTACGACGACCGGGACGACCCCCCGCCCTTGCTGCTGCGCTTTTCGCCGTTCGGCTTCGAGGAGGGCTGGCTGATCTCACCCGCGCGCAGCGCGACACCACCCTCGCCTTCCGAACGCGCCTGCGCGTCAGCCGGGTTTTCCACAACCTCAGCGCCCTCAACTACCTGTACCTCGCCTACGGCGGGTGAGATGAGTGCGCCCTCGTCATCAGGTGAGTCAGTCCTAGGTAGTTCCTTATTCGCGAGGGATCCCTCACCAACCCGCACACCCGATCCCTCACCAACCAACGGACATGCCGCCCCGTCAGCCACACCTTCCACAGGCTGCTCCGCGCCCTCCTGAACCTCCTCCGGCGCCATGTCCGCAACCTGCTCGCCAGCGTTCACGACGGCCTCGGGGGCGATGTCGTGGGCGATGTAGCGGTGACGGCCCTGCAAGCCGGCGCGCCGCTGCACCGTCACCCATCGCGCCGCCTCGAGGCCGTCGACGACCTCACTGGCCGCCGCCGCCGAGATGGGCTGCCCGGCCTTCCTCCCCGAGTGGTGGCGCAGGTAGTCCGCCAGCTCTCCCCCGGTCAGCGCGATGCCCATCTTCTCCGCGAACACGATGACTGCGTACGCGCGCAGCTGCCGGGGTGTGAGGTCCTCCGCGGCCGCCACCGGCAGCCACACGAACTTCTCCGTCCGCGTCATCGCCCTCACCCTCCGCAGCGCGGACTGGCCCTTGCCGCCCGGCAGGGTCCGACGGTGCGACCGCAGCTCCACGATCCCGTCCGGTCCCGGACGGGTCAGCTGCTTCATCCCGCGCTCCGCCGACGCGACCGACAACCCCAGGTAGGAGGCGATCGTCGCCGACCGTGCCTCGCATCCCTCCGGCCGAGCCGCCAGTGCCGCCACCTTCACGTACACCGACAGCGCGACGTCCGCGTAGAACGGCGACGACACCAGCCGCATCGGCACCCGCACCCGCTGGCGACGCACCGTCTGGGCAGCGTTGGCCGCGACAGGGGACATGGACGAGCGCTGAGCGGGGACCAGGGCGGCGGCCGCCGCCAGGGCGCTCATCGGCCCACCGCCCCGAAAGGAGCGGTGAACACCGCAGAAGCCGAACTTCCCAACGTCGTCTGAGTAGCCATCGGGCAGGTGTACACGCCAAAGCGGACACCCCCGTTTGCAGCTGTTTCGTGATCCACCCGCCGACCCTGCAACAGGCGGCCTGTGGACAGAGACCACTCAGCCCCGATACCCCCCAGCGCTCCCGCACGGCGGGCAACAATCTTGAAACCCGTCCCGCCACACGGGACGCTGCCCTCGCGGACACCGCCGTCGACGCAGTTGTTGATGACCTCCGGCAGCGGGTGCATGAGAGGGGCGGCAGATGCCGCGACCACGCTCTTCGATCCCGCCCCGAAGGTGCTGCTGCTGTAGCTTCCTACCGGAAATCCAACTTCCGGTACGAACTGCGTAAAGGTGAATGAACTGGACGGCGATCCCGTCACGCGGGACGCCTGCCGAGCCTGAACCGGGGTGAAACGGACAGGGTCGACCTGACAAGGGACACCACTCTCGTGCACTATGAGAACGACCTACCTTCCATATAGCTGGACCGACCTGCCCCTCGGGGCTGGACCCCCGGCCAGGTGTGTGGATGTGTCGGGTAAGCCCCCCTTCGTGAGAAGCGGGGCAGACACCGATCGGGCGGAGGGAGATTTCTCCCCCCTCTTGATTGCCTGTGGAGCGCGAAGACCCCTGTGGTGGGGGCCTCCGGTGAAGCGGGCGGTACTGCTACAGCTGTGGTGGCCGTGGTAAGTGGCCGGTGGTGCTAATGGCCCTGGTGAGGGGCCTGTGGAAGAACGAGCGGCTCGGTGAGCCGCAGCTCAGGACCAGCGGACAACTGGGACCTGAGCGAGACGGGCCGCGCGAGGCCAGCGGGAGGTTATTCCGCTTCTTGGCACGCGCGGCCGATGGCCACTAGGTCATCCCGACCCCCTGGATCCAGAGGCCGGCGTCGTCATGCCCGCATCCGCTGCCGCGGCCTCGGGATAGCGCTCCGCGAGCCGCTTGAGGAAATGCTTGTAGATCGCCCGGTGGGGTCGACGCGGGAACGTCTCCCCCAGCTCCCATCGAGCCACCGCGAGACGCTTTACGCCCACGGCCTCCGCGACCTCCAGCTGGGTGAGCCCCGCGGCGAGACGCAGCTGCTGCCGGACATGCGGCGGCGGCAGGACGTCGTCCAGTAGAGCGTCGACTCGCTCCAGTGGGTCCGGATCTGGCATCGGGCAGCCTCTCATGATCGACAGTTGCCTGAAAGATACACAATGTGAGCGATCTCGTGCGCGGTCCCTCGCTAGATTTCCGAGCGGATAAGGTCCGTGGTCGTGCCCTGCCTCGCGCTCTTCGATCTGGACGGCACGCTGGTCGACAGACAGTCGGCGTTCAGCGATGCCGTGCTGCAGCTGTGCCGCACGTACTCCTTCACGCCGAATATGGAGCACTGGCTGCTCACCGAGCTCGCCGACCGTGCGAGCGCCGCAGACTTCACCCGGCTGCGCGACACCTTCGACCTGGCGGTGCCCGGAGCCCAGTTGTGGCAGGAGTACGTCGACCTGATGGCGGCTGCCGTCATCTGTCGACCAGCGGTCCTCGAGGGCCTGGCGCGCCTGCGCGCGGCTGCGTGGACCCTCGGGATCGTCACCAACGGCGCCAGCGACATTCAACGTGCGAAGCTCGCCGCGACCGGCCTCACCGACATGGTCGACGGCGTCGCGGTCTCTGGTGACCTGGAGATCAGCAAGCCGGACCGTCGCATCTTCGAACTCGCAGCCTCCCGCTGCGGCGTGAGCCTCGCGGACGGCGGCTGGATGATCGGCGACAACCCTGCCGGAGATATCGGCGGCGGCCACCAAGTCGGCCTGCACACGATCTGGCTGCGCGGCCGACCCTGGCCCGACGGCCTCACCACTGCGCACCATGTCGTCGACGACGTCACCGACGCCATCAACATCCTGCTCAACGAGACCTCGGAGTAGCACCATGGACCAGCCCACCGTCGGCATCCTCCACCCCGGCAGCATGGGGGCCGCCGTCGCGGCCTGCGCTGGGGCGAACGCAACCGCGGTCCTTTGGTGCGAGGCCGGGCGCAGCAGCACATCCGCAGCGCGCGCCATAGAGACCGGCCTGACGCCGGTGGCCACGCTGCCCGACCTGCTGGACCGTAGCGACATCGTCATCAGCCTTTGCCCGCCGGCCGCAGCCGAGGACCTGGCGCGTGATGTCGCGGAGCACGGTTTCACCGGCGTGTACGTGGAGGCGAACGCCATCAACCCCGAGCGTACGAAGCGGATCGGGGGCCTGCTCGAACCGGCCGCGACCGTCGTGGACGGCGGGGTTGTCGGCTCCCCGCCCGTACGCGGCAAGTCCCCCGTGCTGTACCTGTCCGGTCCGGCCGCCGCGACGTCGCGGATTGAAGCGCTCTTCGCGGGCACCGCCGTGCGGACGACGACGCTGGGTACCGAGATCGGGAAGGCGTCCGCGCTCAAGCTCTCGTACGCCTCGTTCCAGAAGACGAGCCGGGTGCTGGTGGCGCTAGCGGTCGGGATGGCGCGGGAGTACGGCGTCGACCAGGAGCTCCTCGAGGTCGCCTCCCGGCGGACCGACTCGTACCTCGCGGAACCGGAATACGTCGCCAAGACCGCAGCGCGCGCCTGGCGCTGGGGCCCGGAGCTGGAGGAAGCCGCCGACACCCTCGCGGCCGCCGGCCTCCCACCGGAGATGCTGCGCGCGGCAGCCTCCACGCTGGCACGGTGGAGCGACGCCAAGGACGACAGCGAGCTCACGCTCACCGACGCCTTGGACCGACTCGCCCAGCCGTAGCCCGCGCTCATGCCGTCGCCGCTCCCGTTCGCTGGGCCAGCAGCTGGTCGATGAGGCGGGCTGCCTCCTGCGGTGACGCCGCCACGGTGTCCACGGTCAGATCCCAGGACATGCCCGGGTGCGCGTCCAGGTCTTCGCGGGTCGCCTCCCAAGCCGCCAGGCGCGCCGAAGTGTCCCCGTCGCCCCGGTCTTCGGACCGCTGCTCGGTCACCTCACGGGGGCACCACAGCAGCACCACGGTCCAGTCGGCCGGGTAGCCGTCGACCAGGGAGCGGATGCCGTCGACCTGCCCGAGGTGGACCACCGGGAAGCCGGCCTCGAACGCGTCGTCCAAGCCGGGCTTGTCGATGGCATAGGTGTTGCCGTACCGGGAGTTCGCGTAGACGACGGCGCCCGCGGCCTCCAGCTCGTGCAGCTGCTCAGCGGTGCCCATCCGGTAGCCCGTGCTCTTGCCCGTCCCGACCTTGAGCCGCGCGAACTGCGTGTACCTCGGGCTGAGTTCGGCGAGCGCCGCCGTGACGGTGTCCTTGCCCGAGGCCGGCGGGCCGTAGAGGACGACTCCTCGCTTCCCGTTCACGCGTACATCGCCCCCATCGCCTGCCGGGCCTGGTCCGCGAGCGTCACTGCGGTTCCCAGCCGGTTGTCGACGACCAGGTGCGGAACCGCGGGGCGCAGCTCCAGGTCGATCGTGGCCATGTACTCGTCCCACCGGGCCAGCTTCCAGGCGTCCCGGGCTGCGGAGCGGAACCCGATGTATTCGCGCATCGACTCCTCGTCGCACCGCACCCACACCGGGAAGACGTCGACGCCCATTGAGTTCGCGCGGTTGGTCAGGCGCTGCATCCAGGCCGGGTCGGTCATCTCCGCGATGAACGGCGCGGTCAGCACCGTGGAGATCCCGCATTTGATGTTGGCCATGGCCGACTGCATCAGGCAGTCGTACTCCACCGGACGAACCTTCTCCCGGTAGAGATCGGTGTGCCGGTCGTTCGCGTCGCCGTCCAGCGCGACCAGGAGTCGTTCCACGAGCGGGCGGGTGAGAGGGTCCTTGTCGAGCAGCGGCCAGCCGGTGAGCTGGACGAAGAACCGGGCGAGCTCGGTCTTCCCGCTGCCGGCGAATCCGCCGACCAGGATGAGCACCGGCCGGTGCGGATCGCCGCCCGTGTGCCGCCGTTTCCAGGCATCGATGATCCGTTGCTGCAAGTCGAAGTGGTCGGCTTCTCCCGAGCCCGGCGCGATCCGGTGAATCGCACGCTCAACAGCCAGGACGTGCGCACCGTTGACGCTGTCGGTCATCGGCGTGAGCTTGAAGGTGCTCTCCTCGCCGGGCAGGGCGGTGCGGAAGCCCAGGTCGGGTTCGGTGGCCCGGTAGAGAAGGCAGTAGGCGCGCCGATAGTGAGGGCCCGGGTAGACCTCGCCCTGTTCGTGCTGCCACAGGGTCTGGGGATTTGCGGCCGGGATGCCCTTGAGCTTGGCCTTTTCGGCAACATCGCGTAGGCGCTCGCCGGCCTTCTCCAGAGTCAGGCCATGGGCCTCCCGCTGTTCACGCAGTCGATCCGGCCTCCACCCTGCACGCCGCTTTCCCACCCTCTGCCCCTCCGTCATATGCATGGCCGCGAGCCTATGGCTCGGACCCCAAATCCCATGTGTACGTGGATGTTGAAAACCCGTGAATGGAAGTGTGCATGGGCTTCGACAAGCCTCTGTGATGTTCCATCTCCGCCGCCGCCGGTGTGATTGCCCCCACACAACGACGCGGTTGGCAGGGGGTGCAGACCAGTGGCTATCGACCATCGCAGCGGATCCGAACTAGTCCAAGGCAGCCGCCCTTTCAGCGAGTTCCAGCAGCTCACGCGATGCGTTCGGCCCTGCCACCAAGACGAGCTCTCGGATGGCTGCGCGGGCGGCCTGGTGGGTCTGGATGATCTCGGGAGCGATGGCCTCAGCGTCCAGCAGGCAGCGGAGAGCCTCGCCGCCGTGGCGCCTCTGCGCGTGGGCGCGACCCAAGTCCATCAGGAGCCGGCCCTGGCGCTCGGGCGAGAGTTCGGCGGCGTCGATGGTGAGGCCGATGTCCAGGGCCTCGCCTGCGTCGCCCAGATCCACGGCGGTGCTGACCGCCTGGATCTCGACGTTGACCGGGCCGAACTCCAGATTGAAGTCATTGCGGTTCACCCCGAGCTGCGCGGCGATCGAGCGGGCCTGGGCGATCTCTTCCTTGGCTTCGGTCCGCGCGCTGGCACGGGCTCGGACGAGCGCCAGGGCCAGGTGGAGGGAGCCGAGGACGGACAAGGACTCCGGCGACTGGCTGCCCTGCTCTCCCAGCGCGTCGATCGCGGTCTGGGCAGCGTGTTCGGCCTGTCCGAGGCGGCGCAGCCGGACGAACGCCTGCACCATGCGGAACACGCTGGCGCAGACGTGCAGCGGATCGCCGGATCGCTCGGCTGCGAAGATCGCGCGGTCGGCGGCTACCCAGGCGGCATCTGCCTCGTCCTGCCGCACGAATGCCGCGGACAGGGCCTGGTAGGCCCGGGACAGCAGCAACCACAGCTCCGCCGGGTGCTCGTCGGAATCAGCCCGGACGGTGCGCTCCAGCTCGGGGAGCAGCTGTACCGCAAGGGCGCTGACCTGCGCCAGCTGACCGGCGTGAGTCAGGTCCCAGAGGTCATCGACGTCACGCTGCAGAAGGCCAAGGGCTCGCGTCGGTCCGGACTCGTCCACGCCGGACAGCAGGGTCTGAAGCGCGGGGTGGCCGGACAGCAACCGGCGGGTCTCGTCCAAATCATTGGAGAGCGACTGGGCGGTGGGTGTCTGTGACGGCCCGTCTGCCGGAATGCTGGGACGCAGCTGCTGGACGGACACGCCCAGCTCGTCCGCGATCTCCTGAAGCAAGTCCATTCGCTGGACGGGTTGCACACCCCGCTCGACCTGGGAAAGCCAGCTGCTGGTCTTCCCAAGCGCTGCCGCGAACTCGGCTTGCGTGCGGCCGCGATCCTTCCGGAATCTCTGGACGCGCTGGCCGAAGGCCCGATCCTGCGGATCGACGTCCCTGCCGCTCGGCTTCACGACTGCTCCGTCCCAGGGCGCTTACTCAGTCCCTCCAGCTCATTGAGGAACGTCACTTCGACGTTGCTCAGGAGTTCCTCCCGGGCCGCGAGGAAGCGCTGGGTGTGGGCCTGGTCCTCGTGGGCCTGGAACGCGTCGCGGTCGGCGTACAGCTCGTAGAAGACCCGCACCAGAGGCTCGTCCACCGGCGTGTGCACGGCGTAGACGAGCGTGCCGTCCTCGGTGCGAATCCCCTCGATGGTCTGGGCAACCAAGCCATCGAACTGCAGGGCTGCCGAGGTGTCTCGCAGGGTGAAGCGCACCACCAGTGCGTATCCGCTGGTCACGAAGTCTTCCTCTCCACGTCGCGTAGTCATGCACACATTCTCACACCTAAAGTCAGAGTGCTAGATAGCAGTCACAGTGTTGACTCGCACTCGCAGTGCTACTACTGTCCAAGGTGTTCCACCCCGCAAGGGATGCACCGCCAGAAGGCGCTTCTTTGGCCTGCTCGAACGCACCTGATGACCCGCTTCTGTGCGGGCTACCGAAGGGAGCACCACCTCATGAACGTCATCCGCCGCCCCGCTGCCAGCCTCGCCACCGAGCACTTCGACACGGAGACCCAGGAGCTGCTGGCCGCGATCGATGTGGAGCTGCCGGATTTCGGTGACATCGACCTGGACATCGCGTTCGGCACGCCGCTGGCGATGTACGAGGCCGGCCCCCTCCCCCACGAGCGGCTGGAGGGCCTGGACCTGGCGGCCGCGATCACCGCGATCGAGACCCGGGAGAACCGGATGCTGGCCGCTCGCGACATCGCCGCCGACGACCCGACCATCGCCGCGCAGGTCCGTGAGCGCCTGGTCGACGTCCTCCTCCCCTACGCCGCGCAGCTGCGCATCACGAAGCCAGCCGCCGCGGCGCCCCTGCCGCTCGCGGCCTGACCCTCCCCCGCACCACGCCGGGTCTTCGGACCCGGCTCCTTCACCCGGAACCGCCCCTGGCGGCGCCGGATGTGGGAGCCGAAAGCGGCCCCGACACCATCCGCCCGGACCCTCCCCCGACCTCGGGGGTGTGGAAAGGAAGCGGCCGTTCCTTAAGAACTGAACAGTGATCATGCGGGGCTGGCGCGAGAGGCACGCCTGCTCTCCCCCTAAGCGAGGCAAAGCCGTTTCCGGGCGACCGGGGACGTGGGGAAGGACCGGGACCTGACCAGCACGGTGAACTACCGGCTGGACGGCAAGCGGATCGACCAGCGTGGCCCCCAGCATGAGGCGAGATGAGACAGATCGCCCCCGAGACAAGCCGGGTGAAGCCTTGTCCCGCGGCCTGACCTTGCCCGTCACCTCCACCAGTCCGGTGGAGTGAAGCCGCAGCTGATGCGCCGTACCAACCGCGGCGCGCGTCACAGCTCGACATGACGCACCGGGACCCGACCCGGCACCGCCTGCAGAAGGCGACAGGCGCGCTACCGCGCCCCCTGTTTTTGCAGCCCCGCGCTGCCCAGTCGCCCGCCGCCCGGCCTTCGGGTCGGTTCGGTGGGCGGTGGAGAGCGCGGAGGAGCAGCCGCACCACAGCAGCTCGTTCGTGCCCGACCAAGCAGCCTCCACGAAGGAGATCGACATGCCGCTCGGATACAGCTTCCAGATCACCCCGGAGGAGCTGACGGAGATCCTCGCCCGCCTCCAGCCGTACCTCCCGAAGTACCTGAAGAAGATCGACGCCCAGGGATACAGCCTCCGCTTCGAGTTCGAGCCGTTCACCGGCCGCGAGGGGGAGCCGTGGGCGCCCTCCACCCTCGAGGATCCGAAGCTCACCTGGGTGCTGGAGTCGGACGACGAGGCGGAGCACCTCCTCCGGGAGAAGGCCCGGGTCGTCCTGGACAACCTGTACGAGGACGCCCGGCGGGAGTGGAAGGACGCGGCCTACGTCGCGGACCTGAAGACGACGGTCAAGGACGCCGGCGCCCGCTGGAAGACCTACCAGCACGAGGCCAAGGCCCTGGACACGGCGTACGACTACCTCCGAACCCCCGACGCCGCGTCCGAGTGGCCGTCGGCACTCTCGCGTCTGATCGACGCTCAGGACCGCACCAAGGCCGCGGCCGCCGCGTTCGACGAGCGGGGCCAGGAGATCGCCCGAGTCCACAGCAAGCACCTCTACGCCGACTTGGGCCACGACGCCGCGCTGGCGGCCGCCGGCTTCCCGGAGGCCACGGACTGGCCCGTCGCCGACTTCGACCGCTACGACCGGAGCCACTACAGCGCCTGGGACACCCACCCGCCGCTGGAAGAGCGGGTCCGGCGCCTGGTCGAGGAGCAGGATGCCCACGTCGCCAAGGTCGGGCGGCTGTCCGGCTCGATCGCCGGCCACTGAGACGAGGGGCCACGGCGGTCCCCACCAGCTCAACCGGTGGGGGCGGCCGTGGCTGCTCGTACGACAGCCGAAACGACGACAGCCCCAGGGGGCCATCCCTGGGGCTGTCTGACGGACCTATCTGGAGGCCCGGATGTACGACAACAGCATCGCACGCACCAACGGCGACTCTGACACCGACATGGACGAGGCCTTGCGCCGCGTCCGCTCCGGGAAGTGAGCGCCGTGGACTGGCGACACCACGCGGCCTGTCGAGAGACCGACCCTGAACTCTTCTTCCCGATCGGCAACACCGGCCCCGCGCTCCTGCAGATCGAGGAGGCCAAGGCCGTCTGCCGCCGCCGCTGCCCCGTCATGGATCAGTGCCTCCAGTGGGCGCTGGACGCCAACCAGACCGACGGCGTCTGGGGCGGACTGTCCGAGGACGAGCGGCGCGCGATGAAGCGCCGCGCCGCCCGTAACCGCCTCCAGGCGGAGAAGCGGGTGGCGGCCTGACGGCTGCCTGATCCGCCCGACACCGGCCGCCGCACCCCGGTGGCCGGTGTCGGGCGGTGACTGGGAGCCGGACAGCCCGGACCACGCGACCGAGGAGTTGCCGTGCGCGACACCGCCCAGAGCACCACCCCCGCGATCACCTACAAGCGGGGTCAGTACGTCCTGTACCGCAATCCGGAGATGTTCTGGACCGGTCAGGAGGGTCACACCTTCGTCTGCCGTGTCGAGCGGATCTGCGTGGGCGGCGTCACCTACGACCTGGCCCCGCTGCCGTCGGGCCGTCAGGTCAACGCCGCGAGCCCCGACTACATGCGGCCGTTGCCGGCGATCGACGCGATGTGCGACATCGACACCGCTCCGCTCAACACCGCGGCGGCCGCCGACATGACCCCGGCCGCCGTCGCCTGGCTCACCCAGCAGGCCGCCACCGTCTCCCGGCGCCCGGAACTGCCGCCCTACAGCGGCTGACCCGGCCGCTGTCCCGCCTCTTCCTCCGTCTGCCGACCGGCCCCCGGTCGGCAGACGGAGGAAGCGCACCGCCAGAAAGGACTTCCCGCTGTGACCACCCGACGCCCTGCCCGCCGGCCCGCCACGAAGACCACGACGAAGAAGATCACCACCACCGACCAGCCCGTCGAGACCGCCACCGCCGTGGTCACCGCACAGGAGCCCACCGCCAGCGCCGTCCCGGCGGAGGACACCGAGGCGCTGGTGACTGCCGCCCGCGCCGAGGCCGACCAGCTGCTCGCCGCCGCCCGTACCGAAGCCGAGGCGCTGGTGGACCAGGCCCGGCAGCAGGTCGTCGACGCGGACGCCGCAGCTTCCCGGGCGCAGACCGAGGCGGAGGAGATCCTCGCGGCCGCGACCGCGCAGGCGGAGCGGATGCGCAAGCTCACCGACGAGCAGATCACGGCGGCCGAGGAGACCGTGCAGCGCGCCCGCACGATCGCCGACGGCGACCTGGCCGCCGCCGAGCAGACCCTGGCCCGCCGCCGCCAGGCCGCCGAGAAGCTCCAGACGGAGGCCGAGGCCGAAGCCGGCCGGATCGTGGAAGCGGGCCGCACCCGCGCCGAGCAGATCCGGGCCGAAGCCGAGGAGGACAAGACCCGCGCCCAGACCGAATCCGACGCCACCGCCGCGCACGCCGCGCACCTGGTGACCGAGGCCAAGCAGCGGGCCGCGGACCTCATCGCGGCCGCCGAGGCCGACGCGGACGCCCGGCGCGAGGCCGCGGCCCAGATGCGCGAGCAGGCGGAGAAGGACTCCGAGCAGTTGCGCACGCAGGCTCGCGACGGAGTGGCCGCCGCCGAAGAGGACGCGGCGCGGGTCCTGGACGTGGCCCGCGGCCAGGCCCGCGAGGTCCTGAGGGAGGCCGAGGAAGACGCCGACGACCGCCGCACGGAGGCGCAGCAGACGCTCCAGGCGGCGCAGGAGCAGGCCGAGGACGAGGTCTTGAAGGTCCGCTCGCTGGCCGAGGCGAAGGCTGCTGGAGTCATCACTGGCGCGGAGGCCGCGGCCGCCGAGCGGATCGTGTCGGCCGAGAAGGAGGCCGCCCGCCTGGTCGCCGAGGCCGAGTCGCAGGCGGCTGCCGTCCGCTCCCATGCGCGGGCCGAGCAGCAGGAGGTGTGGCAGGAGCTGGTGGCCACTCGCGAGGAGGTCGCGAAGGCCGAAGCGCTCATCGCGCGCCAGGAGAAGCGGAAGAACTTCGTCAACACTTGGGGCCCGCGGGTGGCTCTCGGCGCGACGATCGTCCTCACCGCGTCTGGCGAGTTCGCCCTGGCGAAGCTGACCGGCTGGCCGGCCGAGGTCGCGTGGGCGCTGCCGCTGGCGATCGACGTGTACGTGGTGCAGGCGTTCCGCCGGCACCGCGATGTCGCCGCCGCCCTGATCCTCATGGTCGCCGCGAACGCCGCCTACCACCTCGCGGCCGCCGGGCTCGTCGGCGTTGAGACGCCCGTCGGTGAGACGGCGAAGCCGCTGTGGTGGCTGATCGTCGCGGTCGCCGCCATCGCGCCGTGGGTGATGTGGCGCATCCACCAGATCACCAAGGAGGGTGAGACGGAGCCCGGTGAGACCGGCACGGCGAAGTCCTTGCGGCCGGTTGAGACGGACCGCACCGAAACTCCCGGTGAGACCGACACCGCCCGGTCCGCCGATCTCACCACCCCCGGTGAGACGGTCCCGCACCCGCGTACGGCTCCGGCGCCTCTGCCTGAGACGGGCGAGGGTGAGACGCGGTGGGCCCTTGAGACGGCATCCGGTGAGACCAGCGGCCTGGTGAGCACGACTGAGACGACGTCTCACACGAGTGAGACCCGCAGGTCAGACCGTGAGACGAACACCGGCACCGGGGGTGCGGTCGCGCTGCCGCTGCGCTCCGTTGAGACGAGCCGCCCCGCTCTGGCCCGGGACGCTGAGATCGAGGGACAGGTCACCTCGCTCCTGAGCCTGATGTACCGGCGGCAGGGCATCGACAGCGTCTCAGTCGATGAGGCCAAGGACATCCTCGGCGTCTCACGGGCCACCGCCGGCCGCCGCCTTGAGATCGCACGGTCCCGGTTCAAGAACGTCTCGTGAGACGACGCAGCCACTCAGGCCGCGTCGGCATCCCGTCCCAACGCGCACCAACGACAACCCGTGCCCCGGCATCGACCGCTGAACCTCGTCCCCGGCACCTGCCGGGGGCGGGCTTGAACGGCCAACGGCCACATCCACAGCACTGGAAGGAGGAACCGCAATGTCCGGAATCGACTGGGACGAGGAGTTCAACCGTATGAACCCTGAAACCCCGGAGAAGCCCAGCACGTCGTCCAAGTTCTCCGTCAAGCTCGGCGGGGTCCGCCGCAACACAGCCGCACTCGCCGTGTGCGGCACGATCGCTGTCCTCGCGGTGTGCGGCACGGTCGTTGCCGTCACCAACATGCAGGGCGAGCAGGCTGCCCAGGACCGTGCGCGGGCCCAGGAGAACGCCGCGAACGCCCTGGTCGAGGCAGAGGCCGACAAGCAGCGGGCCCAGACCGAGGAAACCGCGGCCAAGACGCTCTACGAGCGGGAGATGGCCGTCTACCTGGAGTGCATGAAGATCCGGGCGGCAGCGGTGGCCAAGGCTGCCTCGTACGACGTCGCCAGGGTCCCCGGCTGCGCCGCCCCGACCCTCGGCGGCACGGCCCCCAAGGCGGCGCCGGAGACCACCGGGGCCGGCGACGCCATCACCTCCAGCCCCTGGCTGTGGGTGGCCCTGGTCGGCGGCGCCGGCCTCTTCGCCTACAAGAAGCTCTCCGCGCCTTCCACCTCCTCCATTTCCACCTCCGGTTCCAGTGCTGCCGTCTCTGCGAACAACAAGGGATTCACCTTCGAGAAGGGTGCATGAAATGACGCTCCAGTTCTTTGCCCTGGCCCTGTTCTGCTGGGCGCTGTTCTTCACCTTCAAGAAGACAAAAGGAAAGCAGATGGCGGTCTGCCTGATGCTGATCGTCTCCGGGATCTTCCTGCCGTACACGCCGTTCAGTGAGGAGATCCGAGGAACTCTCGAGTCGGTCTTCAACACGGCGAACACCACGGTCGCCAACGTCGGCACGTCACGCTAGGCAACCTCGACGCGGTTACCGGTTACCGGTTACAGGCCCCAGAAGTCCCCCGAACCGCGCTGTGGACGGCCCGAACCGGCGTCCACAGGGCCTGTAACCGGTAACCAGTAACCCTCCGCAACTACACAGCGTCACGGAAGGAGGCTCGTGGAACTTCTCATCCTTCTCGCCATCACCTACCTCGTCGGCGTCGACAACACGCACGACAAATACGAGCAGGCGGGAATCAAGAAACCCCCGCCGAAACCGAAAGACAAATGGGCGCCGAAGAAGACGCCGGACACCTTCCGGAATTCCTCCTACAATGCGGCGGCGAAAACGCATTACGGGCTTCTCGCGGGTGCCCACTGGGCTGGTGGCCTGCGGGACGGATGGCGTTCCGCCTACCTGAAGAAGACGGGAGCCAAGCCTTCCGGTTCGTCTTCCGGTACATCTCCCGCTGGGGCTTCCGCGCCGGTTTCGGGGACCACGATGCCGCCGAAGCCCACCACGCCCCCGACGGCATCGGCGCCGCCGCCGAAGCCGCCCACGGCCCCCACACCGCCGCCGAAGCCGACCGCGCCGCCCACGGCGCCGACTCCTCCGCCGCCGGCCGCGCCCCCCGCCGCTCCGCCGCCGGGTTCGACCATCCCGCCGCCCGGCACGGTTCCCCCGCCCCCCACCGTCACGCTGCCCGACCACATCAGGAAGGACCCCGCGATGCAGCCCAACCCGCCCGTTCCGCACACCGCGACCGTCGACGACAAGGGCGTCCACGTCACCACCGCCGCCGGGAAGTCCCGTACCTACAGCGGCGGTGAGGTCATGACCCTCACCCAGGTCATCGACCTCGCCGAAGGTTCGGCGACCCTGTGCCAGTCGAGCTCGGAGACCTGCCTGGGGCTCGTGGACGAGTCCACGGAGCTGGCCTCGGACTGTGACGTGCTGATCGCCGAGATCACGGAGAAGGGCGTCGGCGCGAACCTCATCGACAAGTGCGTGTTCCTCCAGGAGCAGCTCTCCCTCCAGGCCGCCGCGGCCAAGAAGCTCCACGACCAGATCCAGGGCGGCGAGGAAGCCTGCCGCACCGCGTCCGCGAACGCCGAGGTCCGCCACGGCCAGATCTTCCGCGCGGTTGCCGACTCCCCGCTGACCAAGCCCGCCGAACGCGACTTCTACAACGCCCGATAGAAGAGGAGAGGCCCGCATGTCTGTCACCGAATCCCTCAAGGACGCCGCGAACTACGCGGCGCTGCGTACCAAGCTCGCCTGGCTCACCCATCAGGTCCACGTCCACGGCGAGACCGTCACCAAGCTCGCCGCCGAGGTCGACGACGCGGCCGAGCAGATGCAGGACGCCTCCGAGACGATGAAGGCGTTGGCCGTGGATGCGGCCACCACCGCCGAGTTCGCGGACGCCGCGCTCACCATGACCGGCGCGAAGGAAGCGGCTGGCGAGTACACGGCCGCCGCCGACAGCGCGGCCGCGGCCGCCGACGACGCGAAGACCACCACCGAGTCCGACCACGGCGGCATCGCGGACGCGGTGGGCTCCTCCCCCGTCGAGATGGCCGAAGCCGCCTTCTACGCCCAGCAGTAAGGAGAGCAGGATCATGGGGCCGACCCGAGCACAGTTCATCCAGTACGCGCCCGCCGCTCTCGCGGTGGTATCCCTCACCGCCGGCCCCTGGTCCGCTCTCGCAGCCGGAGCGGCCGGAGCGGGGGCGTGGGTCATCAAGACCTCCGCCCCCGCCCTGCGCTCGTTGATCGCCTGCGGGATCACCGCCACCGGCTGCGGTATCGCCGCCCACCAGGTCCTCAGCAGCGGCATGAACCCGCTGTTCGCCCTCGGGCTCGCGGTCCCGGCCGGGGCGGCCGCCTTGGCCCACCACCGCAACATCGCAGGCGAACTCCTTCCCGCGCTCCCCGCTACAACCACGGCCACGGCCGGGGCGGGGCAGAGCTCGCAGGCGCAGGTCATCACGGCCTACTGGATGGAGTTCATCTCGGGGCCGACCCAGACCGAGGGCCGCAAGCTGATCCAGGCCGGCGCGGTCCTCGCGCATCTCGGCCTCGATGTCGGGGACGAGCACATGTCGTTCACCGGGATCATCACGCTGCCCCAGGGCCAGCAGGTGAGGGTCACGCCCACGAACATCGCTTCCGTCTACGGGATCCCCGTCTCCCAGGTCGAGATGGGCGATCCCAAGCACTACGCGCCGAACGCGCTGCCCGTCACCGTGCACCTGAGGAAGGCGCCGGAGCAGCCGCAGATCGCACCCGGCGTCCCCACCACCGCGGAGGAGCTGTGGGCCGCGCACGTCGCCATCCCGGACGGCGCGATGCCCGGCACCACCCTGACCCTCACCCGCTACGACGGGCCGCATGACTGGGAAGGGATCGCCACCCGCAACCGCAAGGCGATCGGCACCGTCAACCTTCAGGACCTCGCCGGGAACCTCAACCTCTCCAGCATCCAGATCGCTCTCGCCCCCACCGACAAGCCCTCGCAGATGGGGGTGCGCGTGATGAAGGAACACGCGCTGATGCACGGCACGATGCTCTCCGGGGTGGTGGACGAACTGGCCATGGACTCGCGCGGATACGTCCGCCTGGGCACCTACATCGACGCGAACGCCGCCCTGGTCCCCCTCGCGCAGCCCGGCTCCGGAGCCCGCCACCTCTACCTGGTGGGCGGCTCCCGCTCCGGAAAGTCCGGAGTCCTGGAACAGATCCTGCTCTCCGCCCACAAGTCACGCATCGCGGCGATCCTGGCCTCCCCGCAGACCGCCACCATCGCCGGCGCCGGACTGGCCGCCTTCTGCGGTGACGGCCTGGACGAGGCGATGGGCGCCCTGCGCCTGGCCTACGCGATGCTACTCGACCGCGAATCGCGCTACCGCTCCCCCGCCTTCCCCTTCACCGACCCGCTCCTTCTGATCGTCATCGACGAAGCCCACATGCTGCTGGCGGCCTCCTCTCCGCACCACGCGGAGGCCAAAGCGATCGTCGAGCAGCTCACCCGCCGCTCCCTCAAGCGGGGCATCGGCGTCATCCTGGCCACCCAGACCCCGCTCGCCGAAGACCTCGGCAACTCCAGCATCATCCGATCCCAGCTCCTCATCGGCGGCGGCGCGGTGTTCCTGCGCTGCGCCAGGGGCCAGGGCTCGCTGGTCGGAGTGAACGCGGTCGAGGGCGCCGAGGGCCTCGACCTGTCGATGATCCCCCCGCAGTGGCCGGGCCAGTACGCCAAGGTGGCCAACCGGGACATGTCCGGCCTGGACACCACAGCGGTCGCCAAGCCGGAGGACGGCACCTTCGGCCTCGGCTACCTCCTGACCCCCGGCTCGCAGGCCGTCCAGTTCCGCTCCCTGTACCTGGACGTCCCGCCCGCCTCCCTGGCCGGGGACCTGGAGCCCGTCGCGGTCGAGGACTGCGAAGCCTGGCGCCACCGCGAGGCGATCACGCGCACCCCGATGGTCGACCAGCGGGGCAAGAACCTGATCGGCAGCCTCGCCGATCTCCTCGCCAAGGCGCAGCAAGCACCCCCCTCTGCCACAGAGCAGGGACAGCCCGCCGGGCCGCAGCAGGCCCAGGCGGGCCCCGCCGGCCCCGCCGGTGGGGACGGTCGGGAGCTGCTCAAGCCGCGGATCCTCGAGCTCCTGCGGAACGGGAGCAGCCCGATGACCGCGGAGACCATCGCCCGGAAGCTGGGCACTTCCGTGAGACACATCAGGCCGCGCCTGTCCGAACTGAAAGGGCGCGACGAGGTAATCAACGAGAACACCCTGTGGAGGGCAGCAGCATGAACACCCGTACCGAAACCGGCTTCACCCCCATCGACCCCGCCCTGTACGCCAAGGCATTCCAACTCCTCGACCCCGCCCCCGAACCCATCGATCCCGCGACCCCCGCCGCTCTCACACCGGTCCCCTTCACCCTCCCCGCCCCGCCGGTACGCCAGACCGGCCCCGTCGAGAAGACCCTCACCGACGCCCTCGCCTTCCTCGACACCAACGGCTGGGCCAAGGGCACGCTCATCAGCCCCGAGGGCGCCCGCTGCTCGATCGGCGCGCTGCGGGCCGCGGCCGGCGCCCGCAACGGCGCCTACTGCGACGCCGGGAACCTCCTCCTGGACGAAGCCCGCAACCAGCACGGAAAGCAGTGGGAATCGATCCCCTTGTGGAACGACCGCCACAGCGGAGCGCAGGTGCGTAGCGTGTGGGAGGCCGCCATCCGGCGCGCACACCACATGAACATCTGAACCGGCTGGAGCTGCCCCGTGTCGTTCTCGTTCACCGACCCCAAGCCGAACCGCGACGACCGGTCGTTCTCCTTTACCGGGCCGGATACGGCAGACGTGGAACAGCAGCTCCAGACGATCACCGACATGGCACACGAGATCCTGCGCCTGGTCGCCGACGTGCGCAGGCAGATCAGCAACTGAGCCGTCGCCACATGCGGCAAGCCAGCCACCCTGTAGGCCGCCGCGCAGACCAGTCGCCGCCATGACCCGGCGGGCCCGGCCCGGAGGTGGGTGAGGACGAGATCCACGTCCTCACCCACCTCGGCCGATAGCTCCTCTGGAACACCTCGGCCGAAGGCCGCAGACGTCCCGAACCCCCTATAGCTCCACCCCGCGCCCTGCCTGGAGAGCCCTTCCCGGCGGGGCGTCGCGCTGTCCTGCCCAGATTCGCCCCGAGCAACAGGAGACCAAACCCCGTGCGTCGCTACCTGTACAGGTGCCCCGTCTGCTTGACGACTTCCCCGGTGGCCCACGGCCTGGACGAAGTCGCCGACGAGGCTGTCGCCCACCGCCAAGCCATCCACGGCGGTCACTTCCCCGACGGCGAAAGCGCCGGCGAGATAGACAGACTCGGCCGCTGGTACGCCTCCCTGGGCCAGCTCACCGCCCTGCACGCGCGGATCGCCGACAACCTCGCCGACCTGCGCGACCCCAAGGGCATGGGGCGCCCGCTGGGAGCCTCCGCCGCAGCCGCCCTCGCCATCGCCGCCGCGGCCGCCATCGTCCTCGGCGTTCTGTCCGCCGCACTCAGCCGCTGACCAAGCTCCGGCCGCTCCGCCTGGCCACCGGCACTGCCGCCGTCCCGCGCCGGGTCGGCCGGTCCCGGTGGCACGGGCAGGCCGACCGGCCTCAACTCAACCCCGCGCCTGCCGCCCGGCCTGGGGACGGCGGGCGCCCCCCGTACGTGCCAGCCACTGCTTCGACTTGGAGGGTTCATCGTGCCCATCCCCCGGTCGCGCCGCAGGATCGGCCGCCCGCGCCCCACGGACCTGGTCGACGTCGACCCCTACGCGCCTGCCGAACCCGAGGCGACGATCCCCGTACACCGCTGGAGGCAGGCCCCCAAGGGGCTCGCGACCAGGCGGCAACTACGGGAGCGACGCTTACGGCCGGGCGGCCAAGACCCGGTCGCGGTCATCGAGTGCCGGGGCGGCAAGCGCATGGCCTTTCTGTATGAGATCGAGAAGGCCAAGCCGATTCGGCCGATGACCTTCGCTATGGAAGTCGCGCTCGACAAGGCGATGGCCGCCCGGCAGACCTGCCCGAAGTGCTCGCGGCGCTACTACCACTGCCTCCCTTTACGCACCCTCGGCTCGTGCCTGGAGTGCTACGACGGCACCCCGGCCGCGCCAGACAGCTACCTGCACCACAGCGTCGGCCACCTTGCCGTCGCCGCCTGACCGTTCACCTCTGACGGCTGCCTGATCCACCCGTACTGCTTTGCGGCCCGGGCGGTGACGGGGAGCCGGACAGCCCGGCCGGAAAGGAGTTGGACATGACCCTCGGCACCGACACCGCACCGCTGACCGGCGACCCGGGCAAGAACCTGGACGCGGCCTGCACCACGGTCACCAGCGAGATCGCCCGAACCGACAGCAAGGCGTCGCTGTTACTGGCCTTCGACGGCGCGGTCCTCGCCGGACTCGCCAGCCTCGCCGACAAGAAGCTGCCCCTGGCCGCCCAGCTCATCGGCGGCGCCGCCGGCCTCGCACTCGCGGCCGCCGCCGTGCTGCTGCTCCTGGTCGTGCGGCCCAACCTCGGAGGCCGCACCCCGGCGCCCGGATCGTTCCCGCACTGGGCGCGGCTGGACGCCGACGCCATCCGGGCCTCCATGGACACCGACACCCGCGCCGCCCGCATCAAGGACCTGTCCACCATCGCGGTCACCAAATACGCGCGCCTGGCCCTCGCGGTCGACACGATCCTCACCGCGCTTGCCCTACTCCTGGTCGCCGCCGTCCTCGCGGTCACCGGATGAGCAGCTGGCCGTACGCGCTCGCCCTGGTCCTCACCCCCGTGGCCGCCCGGTACACCCACCCCGCACGCCCCGGCACCGACAAGGAGCAGTAACCCATGGCCCTCACCCTGTTTGCCCGCCGTCCCGAGCCCGTCGAAGCGCCCGCCCCCGAGCCGTGGCCCGAGATCGGCGAGACCTGGAAGCCCGAGGGCGTCAACGTCATCGAGCGGTACTACAACCTCGGCAACGCGGTTGTCCTCGTCCACCGCAGCAGCGGCTACCACGTGGTGTCCTGCCTCGGCTGCCACTACCAGGCGACCGCGTACCGCAAGCGCGACATCAGCCCGCTCACCCTGGAGCAGGCAGCCGAACTCGCCAACACCCACGCGGCCGGCTGCCGGGCGCTGCCCCGAGAGATCCACGCCCGCCCCGACGACGAAGCCGCTCGCGACCTGCTGCGCACCCTCGTGCGCGGCCTGCGCTGCCGGGACGAGGGCCTGCGCCTGTGCCTGTACCACCTCGACACGCACCGCCTTAGCCTCCAGCGGACCAACGAGTGGCTCGTGGGCGAGCTGGAGCGTCTGGCCGACGACGAACCCGAGGTCCTGAAGGTGTCGGTCAACGAGTGGGGCACGGAGTTCTACCTGCAGAAGCTTCCCGAGAGCTGACCGGCCGCTCGCCGTCCGGCCCCGCCCGTCGCGCGCCGGCGGCCGGGGCCGGGCGGTGTCCGCCCGGTCAGCCGAGACCAGGCGACCGGCCCTCCCCCGGAGGTCACCGTGTCCCTCGCCCGCCGCACCCTGATGGAAGCCGCCGCCGCCCGCTTCGGATGGCGCCGCGCCTACGCCGACACCGCCGACGTCGACGGTCTGCTGACCGAGCAGACCGAGACCGCGTACACCGACACCGTCGACCACGCCGCCCTCGCGACCGTCAAGAACACCGACGTCCTCGCCGTGCAGCCCGGCGTCCTGGACGTCCGCGGCCGCGTCCTCGCCGACGTTCTCTACCTCGAGGGCGTCCTGACCGGCGCCCGCAACCGCGGCCTGCCCCCGGAGCTCATCGAGCGACTGGAGGACGCCGTCGACCACGGCCACGAGCTGACCGTGCTCCTCGCGGACACCGTCCGCACCACCGCCCTCCACGCGGCCAGCTGAGCGCCCGGGGCGGCCGCAGGCATCGAACCTGGCCGCCCCGGAGCAATGCCCCCTCCCCTCCCAGAGCGCACTGACAGAAGAAGGAGCCCCAACATCATGACCGCAACCCTGTCCCAGACGGCCAACACCGTCGCCAACACGATGATCGAAGGCGCGAGCACGGCGTCCGCGCTGATCGGCGGCGCCGGTGGCGCCTACCTCGGCTACCAGCTCGCCCCCGCCTCCTGGTCCGAAGGAGCCCGCATCGCGTTCGCCGGGGCGGCCGCCGTCGTCGGCGCCATCGCCGTCGACGGACTCGCCGAACTCCTCCTCGCCCCCCTGCGCCGGCTGATGCGACGCACCCCGCTCAGCGTCACCCGCGCCCCGGCCCCGGCCCCGGCCAGCACCCTGGACGAGGCCCTCACCCAGGTCGCCGCCGCGACCGAGGACGACGCCGCGAACCGCGCCGCCAGCGCCTCGATCCGGATCGACCACGGCGACAACTTCCTGCGCAACGAGGACCGGTGGCGCGGCTACGAGAACGGCGAGGCGTCCTTCTACCTCGCCCCCGGCGTCTGGCTCCACTACCGCAACGACAAGGACAAGCACGGCTACGGCGACCCCCGCTTCACGCTGCTGACCGGCGACGGTGAACAGCCGGTGGTCATCACCGGCGTGGAGCAGATCCGCCACCACCTCGCCGCTCGCGCCGCCGGCCTCCCCGCTGTCCCGGTGACCGCCGACAGCGACGTGGCCGACGTCCTGGACGACGACCTCACCGGCGTCCACGCGGTCTGACGGACTGCCCGTTCCGCCCCGGCCTTCGCGGCCGGGGCGGTGCGGTGGCCAATCAGCCCACCGATCGATTGCACGTCCTGACCCGACCTGGAGGAACTCCCATGGCACGCAGCGCCCGGCCCGCCGTCCACTACATCGCGACCCGCCCCGACGGCACCGTCCCGCCCACCTCGCCCCACCTCGCCGCCTACTACAGCGGCCTGGGCGAGACCATCCCGACCGTCAACCTCACCGACCACATCGGCGAGACCGTCGACCACCCCAGCCCCGGCCAGAAGTGGTACACCGACAAGCCCTTCAGCTACTTCCACATGTACTCCCGGCCCGGCGAGATCCTGGAGCGCATCGAGGACGGCTGGCCGGTACGGCTGTTCGTCGTGGAGCCGCTCGGGAAGACCGGTAACTGGGGCGCCGAATTCGCCCCGTACTGGCTGATGTCCCACCAGCTCCGCGTCGTGGAGGAGACCGAGGCGTGGCGTGCGTTCGGGTACCGCGGTGCGCAGACCTTGGCCGCCATCGCCCAGCTGCCCGACCTCGCCCGGCAGTGGGCGACGGAGTGGGCCGCCGACCCCGAAGGCACCCGCCGTAGGTACAAGGCGTGGGAGGCGCGGGTGGACGACACCAGGGCGCTGACCTCCTGGGCGTTCTGCCGGGCGCGGTACTCCCGCCGCGAGGCCGGTCTCCAGGCGGCCAACCAGCTCGCCAGTGACGCCGCCGGGCAGGCCGCCGCCGACGTCGGCGGCGAACCCCACGCCGTCGCCCTGATCCGGCTGCGGGCCTGCTGCCTGGTCGCCGGACAGCTCATGTTCGACCGGATCCGCACCGGCGAGTACGAGCAGTCGATTCGCGGCCTGCTGCTCGGTGCCGGCCTCGACACCCCTGCCTCCGTCGCCGTCTGACGGCCTTCTGTGCTGCCCCGGCCCGGGACACGGGCCGGGGCAGCGTGGTGGCCCCGTCAGGCACGAGCACGGAAGGGAGAGGGTCGTCATGCCGCTTCGCTACTTCGAGGTTGACGTCCCGATACACCACACCACCAACCACCAGCTGCACGGCGTACACGTCTTCACCGGCGAGGCGTCGTCCAAGAGCGAGGCCCTGCGCATCGCGCACGCGGTGTACGACGCGGCGCTCGCCGCGCAGCAGGCCGGCCTCGAAATTCCCGGCATGCAGGCCGGGGGCTGGGGAGCGCGTGGGCTTCGGCCCGACTGGGCGCTCGACTGGCAGGCCGCGAAGGCCGGCCCCTGGAACAACCCCTACGGCTGGACCCGCGAACGCGGCTACTTCCAGCTGTAGATCCGCCCCGGGACGGCCGCCAAAGGCCGGAAAACCAGTCGGCCGTCCCGGGCCACCCATCCCGTACAAGACGAGAGGGAGAGCCCAGTATGACCTCCATCGCCCGCGTACAGGCCCGTCCCGGGCAACGCGCGCTCCTCATCACCACCCTCGCGGTCCCGCTCACCGGCTGGACCGTCCACGCGGTGGCCCTGCACCGCCAGCTCGCCCACGCCCAGCGCGACAAGCTCACCGGCGCCCTGCGCCGCGAGTCCTTCGAGCCCCGGGTGCAGCGGTTCATCAACCGCCACCGCGACCAGGCCATGGTCCTGGTCTGCGACGTCGACCACTTCAAGCGGTTCAACGACCAGTTCGGCCACGCCATGGGTGATCGGGTCCTGGCGGTAACGGCCGCCCGGATCAGCCAGTGGGCGGGCAGCCGCGGCATCGTGGGACGGCTCGGAGGAGACGGCGGTGACGAATTCCTCGTCGCCGCCCATGTCCCCGCCGCCCGGCGCGCGTCCCTCCTCCAGCAGCTCATGCAGGCGCTGAGCGCACCCATCACGACCGACGACGGCCGCCTGGTCGACGTCGGCGTGTCCGTCGGCGCCGCGACGCCCGACGCGATCGGCACCCGCGACCGGTCGACGCTGATGCGAGCCGCGGACGTCGCGATGTTCAAGGGCAAGCACGGCGGCGTCGCCGTCCAGGCCGGGCCCGAGCACGCCAACGCCGCGAGCGTGAACGGCCGGCGTGCCGGACGCATCGGTACCCACGCGCCGGCGAGGGCGGCATGAGCCAGACCCGCGTCGACTGGATCCGAGGCATCACGGTCCGCCAGCCCTGGGCAACCTGCCTCCTCACCGGCAACAAGACGATCGAGAACCGGCCCTCCCCGGGCTGGCCGCTGGGCCTCTACCTCCTGCACGCCGGACTCGCCGTCGAACAGACCGCGCTGCGCCTGCCGCCGGTCGCCACCACGATCCGCGGCCGCCAGCTGGAGCGGGGCGCGATCATCGGCGTCGCCCGCCTCGCCGACGTCCACCCCGGCGACGGGCGCTGCACCGAGTGGGCCGAACCCGCCAGCCCCTTCCACCTGGTCTTCACCGACGTCCAGAAGCTCGCCCTCCCCATCCCCATCCCGGCGGGCGCGCTCGGACCGTGGAAGCCCAGCGAGGACCTCGTCGACCAGGTCCGCCTCCAGCTCCCCGACCTACGCGCACCGGAGGGACTCTCATGAACGGCAACCGCACCGGCGTCCCCAACCCGCCGGCCATCCGCACCGCCGACGACCGCATCCCCTTCCCCCACACCGAACAGGTCCTGCGCTGCCGCACGGAACCCGACCTGTTCGCGATCGAGGACATCCACGACACCGACGAAGACCCCCGCGCCCGCGAGAAGGCACTCGTCAAGGCCAAGCACGCATGCTCCGGCTGCCCGATCGTCACCGGCTGCCTGAAGTGGGCCCTCGCCAACCCCGGCCTGACCCGCACCGGGATGTGGGCGGCGACCAACGTCCGGGAGCGCAACCAGCTGCGCAAGCAGCTCGTGGCGCGGCTTGGGAAGGACTGGATCGGTGTGGTGGCCGAACAGGACCGGCTCCGGCGGCAGCGGCAGCGTGCCGCGCGCGTCGTCCCGCCGACCGCCCGCGAGCTGGCCCTCGCCCGGCTGGAGCTGGAGGACATCCCCACCCGTCCTACGCCGTACAACCGCTGGACGCAGCCGATCACCCCCCGGCAGGCGGCGACCAACCGCCACGTGCTGGAGCTGGCCACCAGCAGCAAGGCCGCGTGATGTTCACCGACTGGACCGAAGCCCTCGAAGCCGAGTCGCTGCCCCTGGAGCCGACCCCGGCGCAACAGCTCGCCGCCGCGGCCCGGACCTGCGCCCGCAGCTCCCGCGACACCGACGACATGGCGCTGCTGCTGGACGCCCTCGGGCTGCCCACCGACACCGACACCCTCACCGCCCTGCTCCCCCTCCTTCCGGAAACCGGAGACGCACCCACCATGACGAACACCCCCGCCGCCCCGGCCCCGTCCGCGCACGAGGCCATGGCGATCTCCATGCACAACAACGGCGACGGCGCCGACGTCATCTGCGAGGCCACCGGCCTGAGCGAGAAGGAGTACAGCGACCTCATCGCCGACCAGGTCCTCGGGCTGCCCCGCGCGGCCGCCGACGTCCCGGTCATCCCGCTCGCCGTCTCCACCGACGTTCAGAAGCTGCTCGCCTGGGCCGCCGCGCACCCGGCCGCCCAGGTCCGCAGCCGCGCCGCCCGCATCACCGCCGACCTCTCCGAGCTGTCCGAGCGCCGCGACACCGAGGCCGCCCAGCGCGAGGCCGAAGAGAAGGTCGCCAAGGCCAAGGCCGAACTGGAGCGGGCGCAGGAGGAGCTGCGCACGGTGAAGGCCGGCACCCGCACCACGACCACGGCGGCCGCCGCGCCGACCCCGATCCGCGCGGGCCTGGGCAGCGGCCGCAGCCGGGAGGAGCTCACCGCCATCAGGACCTGGGCGCGCGCCAACGGCCACCAGGTCGCGGACGCGGGCATCGTCCGCAAGGCGGTCCTGGAGGCGTACGACGCCGCGCACCAGGCGCCGGTCCGGAAGGCCGGCTGACCGTGGCCGACGACGCGATAGCCCTGGACGGTTTCCTGGACGAGGAGACCGTGCCCGGCGACCTGCACGGGTCGACGGCGCGGTTCCGGCTCACCGTCTCCCCCACGGACGAGCGCACGGACGAGATGATCCTGCCCTGCAGCGTCGCCGACTCCGAGCTGGCGCACGCGGTCATCCACGACCTGGTCCCCGGCGACAAGCTCCGGGTCACCGGCTACCTCCGGCTGCCCCGCACGCCGGACGAGCCGATGTGGCTGGTCGTCAACACGCTCACCGTGCTGGAGACCGCGCCCCTGCTGTCCGACCCGGCCGCCACGGCAGTCATCGAGCGGTACGGGTCGTACGTCTGCTGGTTCGACGCCGACACCACCGGCGTGGAGGTGTTCACCGAGGACGGCACGTGGGTCGGCACCGCACCCGCACCCAACGACCTCGGCGAACTGCTCGAAGCGTTCGAACAGCGCCAGGCCACCGGCGGCGAGTGAACCCGTGCCCATCCGTCCCGAGAACCTGCACCGCTACCCGCGCGACTGGAACAAGATCAGCGCGCGGATCCGGTTCGAGCGGGCAGGCGGCCGCTGCGAGTGCACGGGCCACTGCGGCCTGGCGCACCCCGGCGACCGCTGCCCGGCCGTCCATGAAGAGATCCACCCGGACACCGGATCCGTGGTCGGCCTTACCACCGCCCACCTCAACCACACCCCCGAAGACGTGCGAGAGACCAACCTGCTCGCCGCCTGCCAGCTCTGCCACCTGCGGATCGACCACGGACACCACCGGGTCACCCGCTCCCTCACCCTCGCCGCCCGCGCGGCCGCCGCCGGACAACTCGGACTCCTCCCCGAGACCGCGCTCGCCCGCACCGAGCCACCCACCCCGCCGCGCCCCGCCCGAGGCCGCGCCCCCGCGGTCGCACTCCACCAGCTGCCCTTACCTGACCACGACCAGGAGACGAAGCCCATGGCCCGCATCACCGTGAAGATCGCCCCGCTCCACCCCGACGGCACCGAATGCACCCACCCGGTCACCTCCACCGGCAAGCCCCGCGACCCCGACTCCGGATGCGCCGGCCGCCGCAACTACGCCGTCGTGTGCAGCGCCTGCGGCCCGGTCGGCGAGCCGCGCACCCTGCGGGTCCTCGCCGAGCCGGCGCAGAGCGCGCACCGCGACAGCCACAAGGCCGCGCTCACCCCGGCCACCCGCTGACCCCACCCGCCCGGCCGCCGGAACCACCACGGCCCCGGCGGCCCCGTCGAATGTGAGGGCCGATGCCCACCACCGTCTTCGACCAGTTCACCCGCCGCGTCACCGACGTCACCACCCGCCTCGCCGCCCAAGACATCCCATTCACCGCGCCGACCGCACCAACTGCCGATCCCACCGACCCATGGGCCAGCAGCTACGCCGTCCCGATCGACCGCTCCACCCTCGCCTGGTGCACCGCCGTCCAGATGCTCGCCGACCACCACGACACCGGCATCGACCGCCAAGTCCTCGCCGCCGACGCCCTGCTGCGCGAGCTCGGAGTCCGCGGCCTCGCCCAGCTCCACTCCGACCTCCACCACGGTGCCCCCGTCGACTACCGCTTCACCCGCTGCCCCTACTGCTCCGGCATCGGCGAGGACCCCACCCGACCGGACTGCCAGGACGTCGGCTGCGCACCGTGGCTCGAGTTCGCCGGACACGATCACCTGTGCCCGGTCTGCCACGGCGACGACTACCAGCCCGACTGGTTCGCCGAAGAGCAGATGACCGAGCTGGAAGAGCTCCTCGCCGACGCCATCGAGAAGCGCGAGGAGCACGCCTCCCTCCGCTACCGGATCCGGACGCGGCTGCGCCGTCGCCAGCGGGCATGCTTGTGACGGCCCGCTTCCGCCGCTGCGGACACGGCAACGGCCCCCTGCACCCTGGCGACCAGAAGGCCGTCGCGGAGTTCACCGCCATGCTCGCCGCCCGCCAGAGGCCGGCCCCCTGGACCGGCCGCGGCGACGTCGCCGTACGGATCGGCGAGCGCGGCCTGGAGCGTGGACGCCCGCTCCCCGAGCAGCAACCGGACGCTGATCCCGTCGCCCTGGTCCTCATCCACCCCGACACCGGGACCGCCCTCACCAGCACACTCCACTGCACCAGGACTCGAATCCATGGCGCGTGGACCGAGCCCTACCGACTCCTCACCCACGCCCTTGCCGGGCGCGACCTCCCACCCGAAATCGAACTGAGCAGCTGAGCACATTAAGCGGCCCCCGCCGCCCGGACCTCGATCCGGGCGGCGGGGGCCGCCTTTTTGCGTTCTAGGGAGGCCAGCTGTTTTACGGCCGTAAAACACGATGCGTTGGGGCTGCTCGATAGGGCGTCCAGCCCTCTGAGACACGCTCGGTTTTACGGCCGTAAAACGAGGACGCTCCGACGCCTCACCTGAACCCCTCTGATCATCTGAGAGGATGCTCCCCGTCCATCCGAAGTACCGGGTTCCCGGGAAGTAGTCGGAGAGCAGTACATGCCCTACATCACCGTTGTCCTGAACCGTAAGGGCGGGGTCGGCAAGTCGCTTGTGTCGGTCAACCTCGCTGCGGTCTACGCCGAAATCCTCGGCTGCGTCGAAGGAGAGGTCGCAGGCGATGGCCCGTCCGTGGCGGTCGTCTCGATAGACCCCCAAGGCACCAGCATCGAACACGCCGAGAAGGTCCGGCAGGCCGGTAGGCCAGTCCCCTTCCGCGTCGTCGACGCGAGCCAGGACGTCGAGAGGCTGCGGCGCCTTCGCCGCGCCAAGGCGGACATCATCATCGTCGACACCCCTGGTTTCATGCCTCTGAAGGCTGAAGACGACGAGGACGAGTCCATCGACCCTCTGGGCGATGGAACAACCGGAGACGCGCTGCGCGCTGTCCTCGACGTTGCCGACGACGTCATCGTCCCTCTCGAAGCTGAAGGGTCGGCCTTCACCCCGACCAGGGTCACCATCGAGCGAGTCCTGATCCCCCGCCAGCTTCCCTACGGCGTCTTCGTCAACAACTGGGACCCTCGGGACGGCACCGCCGACAGGGATCGCACCATCAGCCTCGCCAAACGGCGAAACTGGGAGCTGTACAACGCCACCGTCCGGCACTACAAGCCGCACACCCGCGGCATCACCAACGGGCGGTTCTGCACCCAGTACGAGTCCAACCACATCGCCACCAAGGCCAAGCAGGACTTCGTGTCTCTCGCCTTGGAGCACCAGCTCCGCCGCCAGAAGTACGCAGGAGGCCGATGATGGCCAAGCGCGATGAGTTCGACGACTTCTTCGGCGAGGACGCTGACGACTCTCCAGTCGTCGACACCCGAGCTGACGGCCGACTGCTCCGTATCCCGCTCAGCCGGCTTGCCCCCAACCTGGTCAACCCGCGTACCGATTTCGGCACCGAAGACGAGTTGATCGACCTTGGGCGGAGCCTGCAACGCCGCCAGATCCAGGCGTGCCCCGCCGTCAGCCGCAGCGCCTACCTGAAACTGTGGCCCGACCACGCGACGCAGATCGGTGATGTCGACTACGTCCTCGTTACCGGTGAGCGTCGGTACCGCGGCGCCACAGCCGTCGGCAGCTCCACCCTGAACTGTGTTGTCGATGACGGGTGCGCCAAAGACCGCAAAACGTTCGTAGAGACCGTGGTCTCAGAGAACGTCGACCGGCAGAACTTCAACCCCATCGAAGAGGCGTACGCCGTCCAATCCCTCGTTGCCGAGTTCGGCTCCAACCGCGCCGTTGCTCAGCACTTCGAGCGGGTCGACGGATGGGTCACCCAGCGCATCCTCCTCACCCATCTGGCTCCCAAGGCTCAGGAGCTGGTGCGGAAGAAGACCATGCCGCTCGAGGTCGCGCGGTCGCTGGGCAAGCTGGCCCGGGACAACGGCTGGGACAGCACGGAACAGCTGGCATGGTGGCAAGACGAGCAGAAGCAGCGGGCGGCAGCATCCGCCGAGCGGTCGGCCACCAAGAAGGCGGCCAAGACCTCCGCCGCTCCCAAGCAGCTGACAGGCCCAACGGCTGCCGGACCTCACCAGCCGGGCGCCGATCAGTTTTACGGCCGTAAAACGGAGACCGCCAACCCAGAGTCAGCAGAATCGGAGGTAACGGAGCAGCCGCCCGCCAGCGCAGCGCTGGAGGGCACGCCATCCGTACCGGGACAGGCCAGCCCTGGTGAAGCCGGCGCGGAGGGGAAGGATCAACAGCCCAAGCTGTTCCCCTACGAAGATGGCGTCGACGCGGCGCGCTACCTGATCCTCAAGATGCCGACTGATGAGTTCAGCACAATGCTGGACCTCCTCATTCAGCACAAGGAAAGTCAGACCGTCTTTGCCGGTTGACCGGCCGACGTGAGCGCGTCTACGGCGGCGGCCCCCGCTGATGGGGCCGCCGCCGTGCTTGCACCGCAGCGGAGACCGTTCTGACCTGCTGAATATCTGCCGTCCCTAGAGAACGAGGGCTGTCACGCGAGCAGCGCGGGTGATGGCGCGGAGTCTTTCCAGTGACGGGCGAGGAGTCCGAAGGTGTAGGTGTCGGT
Organism: Streptomyces sp. G-G2; assembly: GCF_030063135.1. GTDB lineage: Bacteria > Actinomycetota > Actinomycetes > Streptomycetales > Streptomycetaceae > Streptomyces. The sequence goes on along the minus strand of NZ_JASISO010000047.1, from coordinate 18,895 downwards.
CCATTCGCCGCGGATCAGCACGGCTTCGACGGCATGTCCTTCGAGGCGGAAGCCTGTGCGTTCCAGGACGCGGATGGAGGCGGTGTTGCGGGCATCGCAGTAGGCCGCGAAACGGTGCAGGCCCTGGGCGACGAGATGGCCTATGACGGCCTGGACGGCCTCGGTGGCGTAGCCGTGGCCGTGCTGTGCCGGGGCGAGGGTGAAGCCGATGTCGGCCTGCAGCCGGTTCTCGTGGAGGTTGACTCCGAGATCGCCGATCAGTCGGCCGTCGGCCTGCAGCTCGATCGCGTACTGGAACCAGCCCGGGTCCTCGGGCTGGGCCTCGGCGTATCCGCGGACGGTCTCAGCGGCCTCCGCCGGGGTGAGAGGCGAGGGCCAGACCTGGTAGCGGGCTATGTCCGGGTCGGACCGGTAGGCACCGAGGACCGGGGCGTCATCGGGCCGGAAACGTCGAAGCAGCAGGCGCGGAGTCTCGATCATCAAGTCAGCGTGCCACGCGGGTTGAGGGCGTGGGACAGGTGCCGTGAACTGCCGCGGCCCCGGCCCCCGGGTGTGTCGGGGGCCGGGGCCGAAGTGCGGGGCGGGCTATGGGCGGGGCGCAGGCTGGCGGCGGCTGTCCTCGGCCTGGACAGTCAGGGCGCGGTAGTGGCGGCGGGCGACGGAGGCCGGGCTGAGGAACAGGGCGCCAGGGGTGAAGTGGGCCGGGGGGAGGTGGCGTTCGAGGGCGGGCAGGTAGTTCCAGCGCAGGCCCGGGTGCGCGGAGTGGGCGTAGTGGTGGAGGTCGCCGTAGGGGAGCCAGGTGGCGGCGGCGAGCGTGGCCAGGGCGGGGTTGTGCGGGTAGAGGCGCAGGCAGCGGCCGGCTTCGATCTCGGCCGCGGTGCCGGTGCGGTGCTCGGGGTCGAACCACGTGTGCTCCACCAGCAGGCTCCACCACGCCAGCAGGGGGTAGAGCAGCAGGCGCGGGATGAGTACCCCGGCGAGGAGGGCCGCCCATCCGCCGGTCAGGTACGCGGCGCCGAGAACGGCGATCATCGCGGGGGCTGCGGCGTACCGGCCGGGCTGCGGGCGCAGGTTGGCGGCGAGGGTGACGGCCGTGGTGCGGATGCCCCGGGCCGTGAGCGGGAAGAGCAGCGCGGCGGCGAAGCGGCGGCGTGCGGCCCCCGGGCCCAGGCCGGCCTGGGCGAGCTCGGCAAGGTTGGGGTCGGAGGCCAGGGTGGCGTTGGGGTGGTGGTCGCGGACGTGGCGGCGTCGGCGTACCGCGACCGGGGCCAGGCCGAGGGGCAGGTGCGCGCCGAGCTCGGCCAGGACGTGGTTGGCGCGGCGGGTCCGGGCCAGCACCCCGTGCACGGCGTGGTGGCTGATCTCCTGAAGGTGGCGGAACTGGACGGCGACACCGGCCGCCGCGATCACGGCGCCCAGCCAGCCGTGCGCGGCGAGCAGCCAGTACCCGGCGATCTGCACCCACTGCCCGGCCAGAAGGGCGGTCGGGGTCCAGTTGTTGGCCCGGGCGCGCTGGACGGCTATGAGCTGCGCCGCGTTCGCGGTACGGGGACGCCCCAGGCGGAAGCGGACCCGGTCGGCCTGGCGCAGCAGAATTCCGGCTGTGAGCAGGGATAAAGCGAGCAGCATGCGGCGGTCCCATGGTGAGCAGGGGCGGGCATCTCCCACCCGACGATCACCCAAAGTACATCTAGTGCACTAATTACGGTGGGGTGGGGGCGGAATCAGCGCCCCGGAACACGAAAGAGGCGGCCCACCGGTCAGGTGGGCCGCCTCTTTGGCGGTGGAAGGACTTCTACAAGCCGGCGACCGTTGTGCCGATGCGGCGCTCGTCCCAGGTTCCGGCGTCGATCATCGGCCGGGCGGCGGCCTCGTACGCCTGCAGGACGCGGGGCGCGGAGTCGGCGCCGTGGCCCCAGACGCTCTCGAAGCGGCCGGCCCACCGGCCGACGCCCTTGAAGTACACGGAGGAACGGCCGCGCTGGTAGTCGGCGTCACCCTGCTCCTCCTCGACCAGGGCGGCGGCGCTCGCGAACACGACGACGTCCACGGCCTGGTCGGCGCGCAGCCGGTCGCGGACGGCGAGTCCGCAGGTGACGCCGAGGTCGCGGTGCTGGCCGACGAGTGCGAGCAGGGAAGCGGCGAACTCCTGCTTGGCGAGGTCGGCGGCGAAGACGATGAACAGGCGGTCGATGCGCCCGCCGGCCTCGGTGAACCGGCGCTGCGCGGCGATGTACTCGCGACGGCTGGTGAGCAGCGTCGGGTTGGTCGTCAGGTCGGCCGCCAGGATGCGCTGCGGCTGGGCCTGGGCCTCGGTGACCGTGTTCACCAGGAGGGTGGACAGGCGCGGGACTTCGGACGCGTACACGCGCAGGTGGCCGTCGGCGATCTCGCCGTAGTCCGAAATGAGTTCTGCTTCGAGTTGAGAGCGGACCCGGTCGTAGTACTGGACGTCATCCATGGCCTTGAGGTTAGTCACCCGGCGCAGCTGGATGTAGGTCCTGCGCGTCCAGTAGTGGCCGGAGGCCAGGATGAGGATGAGCACCGCCTGGACGACGAGCAGCACCTTCAGGTTGACCCGGTCCATGGCCCAGCCGACGACGGGGACGGCGAACCCGGCGATGGTCAGGACCGTTTGGAGGGCCGGCGAATTCAGTACGGCGGTGACCCTGCCGCGTGGACTCGGCTGTGCTGTGGACATGTGGTTCCTCCCCCTGGGCGGGCCCCGGGCCGGGCCGCGGGTTTCATGATTCCCGAGGGGTCGGTGCGGCCTCAAGCGATCGGGGGATTCGCCGTGGTCATCGGCCAGTTCGGTGCACTCGGCGGGTCGGGTTTCAGCCGGTGGGGGTGTCGCTCAGGGCGATGTCGTAGTCGATGTTCCACCGGTCGGCTGGGATGACCAGGTCGGCGGTTTCCACCGGGCGGTCGTCGCTGTCGAAGTAGGTCCGCTCGATCAGGGTCACGAGGGAGCCGGCGGCCACGCCGAGCTGCTGGGCCTGGTCGCGATCGGCCTGGATGGGCCGGGTCCGTTCCACGGCTCGGACCACGGCGATGCCCAGGTGCGCCATCCGCTCCACAACGCTGCGGCCGGCGAAGGGGCCGCCGTCGGGCAGGACCACGGCGCTCTTGCCGGTGATGGACATCGGCTCCCAGCTGACGCTGCTCATCGCGGGCCGCTGGTCCTCATCGAGGAACTCGTACGCGGTGCGTACGCAGTGCTCGCCCGGCTGGATCCCCAGCCGGGCCGCGATGGGGTCGGGGGCGGGGACTTTGGCGGTGCTCTGGGCGTCCCAGGTGGAGATGCCGGCGGGGGCGAGCGGGGCGCTGGGGTGGCCGGGCGCCGGGCAGCGCAGCATGCGCAGCCGCTCCTTGGGGGCGCGGACGTAGGTGCCCGCCCCTGGGCGGCCTTCGAGTAGGCCCTCGGTGATGAGGAGTTCCTGGGCGCGGCGGATCACGTTCTCGCCGACCTGGTAGGTCTCGCCGAGGAAGTCCCGGGAGGGGAGTCGGGAGCCGACGGGCCATTCGCCCTCAGCGATGAGCCTGCGGAAGGTCTCCGCGACCCCCAGGTACGGGGCTGCGCGCCTCTTGTAGGACATGGTCTCCCTTGCCTGCCGCAGCTGACCGGGGGTCAGCGCGCTCTCCACTCGTACATCCGATTCGTTTGACAATCTAGTCCACTAGCTCAAAACTAGTTGACTAGAAGTGCATCAAGTAACTGACGGATGAGTCGGGGCGAGCGATGGACGAACTCTTAGGCGCCGCTGCGGCCATAGCCGCACTCACCGAACTCACCGGCGAGCCACCCGAAACCGCCGAGCAGGACGGCCTCCTGATCCTCCAGGCCGACCCCTCCCGCGTCCCGGCCGAACACTGGCACCGCCTCGTCGCGGTCCTCGAAACCGGCACCTCCTACGGCATGACCACCACCGCCGCCGGCGCGAGCGTCGTCTGGCTGCGCATCGAGCTGGGAGAGACAACCCGCCCATGAACATCCCGATCGGCATCCCCTTCGCCAAAGGCCACGGCACCGGCAACGACTTCCTCATCCTCGAGGACCCCGGCGACGCGCTCGACCTCACCCCCGCCGACACCATCCAGCTGTGCGACCGCCGCAGGGGGATAGGAGCCGACGGCGTACTGCGCCTCGTCCGCTGCACCGCCGCCCCGGAAGCCTTCGCCATGGCCGACCGGGCGGAATGGTTCATGGACTACCGCAACGCGGACGGCTCGCTCGGCGCGATGTGCGGCAACGGCGCCCGCGTCCTGGCCCGCTACCTCGCCGCCACCGGACTCCACCAGGGCGGCCCCCTCACCCTCGCCACCCGGGCCGGGGTACGCGAACTGCACGTGCTGGTCGGAGAAGACGCCCACCACGGCGACGTCAGCGTCACCATGGGCATCCCGGCCCTTCCCGGACCGGACCGGATCACCGTCGCCGTCGGCAAACGACGCTGGCCCGCCCTCCACGTCGACGTCGGCAACCCGCACGCCGTGGCCTTCGTAGACGACCTCGACCACGCCGGCACCCTCGACACCGCCCCGGCCGTCACACCGCACAGCGCCTACCCGCACGGCACAACCGTCGAGTTCGTCCGCGACATCGGCTCCCGCCACCTGGTGCTCCGAGTCCACGAACGCCGCGTCGGCGAGACCCCCTCGTGCGGAACGGGCGCCTGCGCCGCGGTCGCGGCAGCCCTCCACCGCACGCCCCGTCCGGGCGGTCCCGTCCGCTACACCGTCGACGCCCCCGGAGGGCGCCTCCTGGTCGACGTCGCCACCGACGGGACCATGAGACTCACCGGCCCGGCCTACCTCACCGCCCAGGGCACCGTCCGCCTCCGCACCGCATGGCCCACGGCCGCCGCGCAGGGCGAAAGGGGACTCCAGAGGCCCGCCTACGGGGCTTCCACACCCGCCCTGCTGGCTCGGGCCAGCCACGGCCTCAGCCGCCTCGTCAGCGGCGAACACGGGCACCAGGACAGGGCGGAGGCAGACCGGTGAAAGGCGACGGACACGAGGCACACCCGTTGATCGGCCGCCTCGTTCGCGACATCGCCTCCGGCACCGAGGGCCGGCTGATGGCCGTAGTCCAAGAAGACCTCCCGACCCACACCGGCACCCCCCGCACGACCCGGCGCGCGTACATCCGCCCCACAGACGGAGGCAGGGAGCTCCCCACCGCCCTCGCCAACATCGAACCCCTCGGCGCATCCTGAGCAGGCTGGCCGTACGAGAGCAAGACACGAAAGCCCCTGGCGACCGCCAGGGGCTTCGTCGTACCTACGGGCCAGACAGGCCGGATCGCCTGCCGACGGCGACGCCTGGTCGGTCATGGGCAAGGCCACTCGTCAGGTGACGGTGGTGGGTGGTGTGGAGGGCTGCCGGAGAGCGATGACATTCGCCTCCCGCCCGGGGCCGCTTCCCGCCTGACGGGACGCGGGGAAGAAAGTTCGGCCGCTGCTCCCGCCTGGCGGGACGTACGACTGATCGGCCTTTCCTTGCAGGTCAGAGCCGTGTGGCGTGGTCTCCATGATGGATATCGCGATCATTCGAGCCGGTCAGATGTACCGCTACTACCTGCGCCAGGTCGTCGTCGGTGACGGCCGCCGCCCGGCCCGCACCCCCCTCCGTAAGGCTCAGGAGGAGGCCGGCGTCCCGCCCGGTCGATGGATGGGCCGGGGACTTGCCGTGCTCGGACTGACGCCGGGTGAGGAGGTCACCGAGAGCCAGCTGCGGAACCTGTTCGGCGAGCGGGGCCGGCACCCGTACGCGGACCGCATCGAGGCCGAAGAGCTCGCCGCAGGGAAGTCCCCGAAGCAGGCGGTGCGAGCCGGCGCTCTCGGGCGCCGGGTCACGGTCACCGGTTTCGATCTCGTCTTCCGGCCGCAGCCGACGATCTACCTCCTGTGGGCGCTGGGTGATGACGAGACCCGGCAAGTGATCGAGGCCGCGCACGAGCGGGCGATCGAGCGGGTGCTGGAGTGGATCGAGGACGAGGCGGCGGTGATCCGGTACGGCAAGGACGGCATCTACAAGGTCCGGCCGCCCGGCGGTCTGGTCGCCGCACGCTTCCGCCACTACGAAGCACGCTCCGGGATGCCGCTCCTCCACGACCACCTGCTGCTGTCGGTGAAGGGGCAGCGCCTGGACGGCAAGTGGGGGTCGATCCACTCCGAGGTCGTGCTGGAGAACACGGTCGCCGCGTCCTCGCTCTACAACGAGATCGTGGCCGCTGAGGTCTGTGAGGCGCTGGGACTGGCGACCGAGCCGCGGGTCGTCACGGCCGGGCGCCGCCCCGTCATGGACATCGCGGGCGTGCCCCACGAGCTGATCCGCTGGACCGCCATCCGCGGAGAGCAGATCGCCGCCTGCCTCACCGACCTGGAGCACGAGTACGTTACCGCCGTCGACGACGACGGCGAGCTGAAGTACCTGCCCGCGGTCTCCGAGCGGGCCCGGGTGGAACTGATGCGGATGGCCGCCCACAAGACCCGCCCGCCCAAGCCGAAGGCCCGCTCCCTCACGCAGCTGCGCGCCGACTGGAAGCAGAGCGCGATCGACACCTCCAAGGTGGCCGCCGACATCATCGACTCGCTCCTTGAGCGCGCCCGCGCCGCAGCCGCCCGGATCCGGGCCCGGGTCGCCGCCGTGGTCGACGTCGCCCTGGCGGCCGTGGACGTCGCCGCAGTGGTGTTCGTGATGAACGGCGGCGGCCGGTTCCACCGCCGGCACCTGCTCGCCGAAGCCCGCCGCCACCTCGCCCTGGTCCTGCGCGGCCGCCGCCGCGACCCCGGCCTGGACGAGGACATCGTGCGCACCGCCATCTCCATGTACTGCGTGGACATCAGCGAGCCGAAGACCACACGCGGCCGGCAGGCGGACTACCGGCTCTACACCGCCCGGTGGGCGCTGTCCGATCTCGCCCCCGCCCGGCGCCCACCGACCCCCGTGCCCAACCCGGACCGGCTGCCACCGGCAGACCCGGCCTCCTCCTCCTTGGCCGCGCCCCGGCTCCCCGGCCAGGGCGCGCAGGAGTGGGACATCCCCCGCGTCCCGTTGAGCTACGACCGTGCGGTGCTCGCCGCAGCGGCGGTGCGGGAGAAGCTGCGCACCACCGTCGTGCGGGGCCGGACGTACGACGTCGCCGCACACCAGCAAGCGGCGATGCCGGAGCTCCTGATCGCGGGCCAGGACCCCGGCTCCGACCGCCCGGAGCCGCAGGACGAGCCCCGGTCGGCGATCGACCTGGCGGCGCTACGGGCCCTGAAGGCATCGCGGACAGATGTCGAAGCCTTGGACTTCACCGCCGAGCAGCTGCGCCGCGTGACGGACGCCTTCACGAAGGCCGGCGACGGAGCCCGCACGAGGACGAAGAAATACACCGCCCCCAAGGACGCCCCCGCACCGCACCCGTTGCGCGAGGACGATCAGCGGGTGCACCGCCCTCAGCAGCCGGGCCGACACCAGGGGCCAGGAGCCGGCCGCTGAGTGCATCCGGTGCGGTGCACTCGATGCAGCCGGTGTCCACCGACGATGTCGTGCACTCTCCGCATGGATGCTCGACATCGTCCCGGAGTACACGACATCGCGATGACCATGCACGACATCGCCGGGACGATGCCGTGCATCCACCCCGGCGCCCTGCCGCGCTTCCCCTTGACACAGGCCCGTGTCAAGGGGAAACGCGCCGCACTGGGCACACCCGGAACACCGCACCGGGCCCACCCGATGCGCGCCACTTCCACCCGCCGGCCATCCGCGGCGCGCATCGTGCACCGGGTGGATGTCCATCGGGTGGAGGCCATCGGGTGGAGGCCATCGGGTGGGCGCCACCGAGTGGATGCCGTCAGATCGAGTGGATGCCACCGAGTGGATGCGCATCCGATGCGCACCGGGTGCGCGGTGGCGGTTACCGGTGCGTTCCGGGGGCGGAGTGCACCGCGTGGGCGAGCACTAGGTGCTCGTCGCGGATCGTTTCCAGGGTGGTGGCGGTGTCCCCGTGGGGGTTGTCGGTGTCGGGCATCCAGCGGGGGATTATGACGTCCTCGTCGTCGGGGGCGGGGAAGACGTTCACGACGAAGCGGATGATGCTGCGGGCGATGCCCAGTGCCCCGGTGGTGGGGGAGTCCCGTGCCCAGTCCCGTAGGGCGGAGAGCAGGATGCACCCGACCTCTTCCAGGGCGAAGGAGTCGGAGTGCGGATCGGATTCTTCGCCGACGGCCGCCATGGGCCAGATGACGTCCTCGGCCACCCGCAGCAGCAGGAAGGCCAGTTCCGGGTCGGCGTCCGCGCGGCTGGCGACATTGGACCCGCCGCCCATCTGCAGGGCCAGCAGGTAGTCGAACGCGCGCTCCACCTGCTCCGGGGTGAGGGGCGTACGGGGCGGGATCAGGTACGGCATAGAGGTCTCCTCGACAGGGTGGTCGCCGTGTCGATCACGGCGGCTTCCCTGAGGGTGGGCGAATCCGCCTGTGGACAGCGCCCGGAGATTTCTCCGCCCCGTGGAAACGGACAAACCCTGCGGACAAGGGGGGCTAACGGACCCCCTTGTCCGGCTCCCCCTCGATGGCGGTCCCGGCCGCTGACCCCCTTGACCAGGGCCGCCGCACGGACGCGGACACCGCGTTTCCCCTTGACCTGCCTTGCTGCCAGCCACCGTTAGACCGCGGTCAAGGGGGCGTTCTGCACGCTCTCCTTCCACGGCCCCTGCGTGGGGCGGTGAAGGAAGCGAAGGAGATACGACGATGGCGACCATCCACAGCCGTCCAGGACGCGGTCCACTGCCGCCGGGCTGGCCGCACGCCGAGCTGGGCGCGGACAACCCCAGCGTCGGCTGGGCAAGCCGAAGGGAGCTCCTTGAGGGGGCACTTCGGTCCGTCCTTTGGAACCCCCTTGGGTGCCTGACCCCCGGCAGGGCGGGAAACGTGCTGGTCAGCGCGCGAATCGGCGTGAAAACCGCAGCGTCACAACCCTCTTCTCTCCTACTGATGTCCGTATTGGAGGAGAGCATCGGGTTCCGGGGGGCCCGGACGCCTTCCCCGGCGTGGCGCGGCCGGCAGCGGCTGGCCGGCGGCCGGTCGCGAGCAACGAGGGAGCACAGCTGATGGCGGGGAAGCGGAAGACCAACCCGGCGGGATCAACGAACAACTTGCGCGGCGATGTGCTGCGCGTGCTCGGAGCGCTGAAGGTCGCGACGGCTGATCAGATCCAGCGGATCGGCGCTCCGCACCTGACCTACCGGCACGCCGACAAGGGCACCCCGTCCGAGCAGAAGACCGCCCGTACCGCCTCGCACACCGGCGCGCTCGCAGACATGCGCAAGCACGGCCTGTCCGAGACCGGCGGCTCCACCACGGCGGGGGAGAGGCTGCGGAACCTGACCCTCAAGGGCCTGGAGGCCGCCTCCCACGAGCTGCGGCGCCCGGTAACGGAGATGGGCTCCACCGCCCGCGGCGCGGGCTCCAGCGGCGGCTCCCACCCGATAGCCGTCAACGAGACCGTCATCGCGATGCTGCGCCCGAAGCCGGACATGGCCAAGCTCGCCGAGGACCCGGCCGAAGTGCGGGCAGCGGCCCAGGCCGCCGTCGACGCGCCCAGCGGCATCGGCACGATCGCCTCGTACTGGACCGAGGTCCCGCTGCCCGCCACCGGCACCTGGAACGCACCCGGCAAGGGCGGCGCCCAGGCCGACATTGTCCTCACCGCCCCGCAGGACAGGATGCCGCTGCTGTTCATCGAGGTCGACAACTGCCACGAGACGGCGGAGGAGCTCGCACTCAAGCTGGAGAAGTACGCCCGGTTCTTCCGGCGGAAGATGAAGGACACCGACGGCAAGGAGCGCCCGATGTGGCGCACCCGCTGGACGGCTCCGGCCACCTGGTCCGGCGATGCGGTGCACCCGCCCGTGCTGCTGGTGTTCAACCGTGTCGGCGAGCGCAATCCCAACCGGACCATCCCGCGGCTGATCGAGCTCACCCGGCACTTGTGGGAGGGCGAGCGGCAGAGGGGCGGATTCCACGACTACGAGGGGAGGATCCCGATCATCGCGACCGGTCTGACCAAGCTGCGCGAGCACGGACCGCACAGCCCGGTGTTCCTCCGCTTCGGCCGCGACCACATGGAGCCCCTGTGGGCAGCGGTCGGCAATCCCCGGCGTGAGGCGGCCGATGCCCGGGCCCGGGACGAGACCAGGCGTGCACAGGAGGAGTACCAGGCACAACTGCGGCGTGCGGCCACGCAGCAGGCTGAGAAGAAGGCAGCCGAGCGTGAGGCCCGTCGTCCCGTCTGCGCCGGCTGCGGGGCGCAGTTCACCGACGAACGGTGGGAGGTGGCCGGCGCGACGGACTGGGAAGGGTCGAAGGACACCCACCCGCATCTGTGCGACGGCTGCAAGCAACGGGCCGTTGCCACCGAAGGCCAAGCGGCCGGCAGGCAGGAGCAGCCTGAGCCGGTGAGTCGTGGGGCAGATCCGCACGACTTCCGGCGTTGGACCAGCCGGCCTGTCTGTACCGAGTGCGGTGCCACGTTCACCGACGAACGGTGGAAGGCGGTCGAGCGCGTCGGCTGGGGCGTCCTCACTCCAGAGGCCAACCCGACCCTGTGTGAGGACTGCGACCAGCGGTACGAGGCCCGCATACGCGACGCCTGGTGGGACCGGCACCCTCAGCAGGAGCAGGAGCAGGAGCAGGAGCAGGAGCAGGAGCAGGAGCAGGAGCAGGAGCAGGAGCAGGAGCAGGAGCAGGAGCAGGCCCTGCCCGAGCAGAAGGCCGGCGGATGGCTCTCCCGCTTCCGCCCCGGCCAAGCCCGCTGATGTCCTTGGCCCCGCCCGTGAGTAGTTCGCCACCGTGATCCGGGCGCGGGGTCATGGCTGACGGGGGGGGGGTCCCGTTTCGGGTCCTCTTCGGAGTCCCGTTCCGGGTCCCCTTTGAGGTCGCGTTTCGCGTCCCGTTTCGGGTCCTGTTCCATTCACGCCGAGGAACACCAAACAGGCAGCTCACACGCCCAAGGAAGGGGCGCAGGCACGCCGACTACTTCCTGTGGAGGGGTCCTGGAGAAGTCCGTACCCGTACCGACGTCCGCTGCGGTCACCTTGCGGCGCTGGAGCGCCTCCCCGTCTGGCCAGCGGCCAGGACGAGAAGCGACACACGCGACGGGCCGCAAGGAAGACTCCGTGCGGCCCGTCGACGACAGCACTGCCTAGGCCCCGCGTCGTCGCGGGCAAGCCAAAGGGAGCCCCGACCGCCGGCTTGCCCAGGCCGTAGCCGGCTTGCCCATCCGCTGCTCTCGCCGTGTCGGGGGTGTTGTGCATACTGCTGGGCATGACGCCGCCGTTGCCTGTCCGCCTGCACCTGATGATCACGTTCATGATGGCGCTGGCCGGGACGTTCGCCGGGGCCTCGCTCGGGCTGGCGCTGTCCTCCGGGCGGATCCTGGCCGTGGTCGGTGCTGTGGCCGGCGGTCTTGGGGCGGGGATCTGGGCGCTGCTCTCCCGTCGGCAGGTCGTCGGCTTCTTTCAGGAGCTGCTTCGGCCCGTCCGGGAGATATCCCGGCTGCGCGATGAGAAGGCGGAGGCTCACACCGGCAACGTGGTGGCGGGTCTGTACATGTACCAGGCCGCACGATTTCCCCTGGCGCAGGGCGGGGTGAGCGCTGCTGAGTGCGAGGCCCGCCGGACGGTCGCTTACCAGCTCTCCGCGTACGAGGGCCTGCCGCGCCAGGTCCAGGTGGCAGCGGCCGCAGCCTTGGAAGCCATAGACCAGGGGAAGGATGCCGAGACGGCGGCCGAGGCGATGAGTGAACTGCGGGTCACGGTCTACGAGCACCGCGGCGGCCTGTAGGAGCCGCGGACAGGGTTGCACCGCAAGGGGGCTGGACCGTTGTCTGGACGGTTGTTTTCAGCGGGGGACCGGGAGTGTGACCGGAGGTGTGAACCTCCCAAACCGGTGACCGCTCGTTGATGCAGGTCAGGCCCGGTGGGCAAGCCTGTTTCGGAAAACGACACCTCTTTCCCACGCAGTAGCCGTGGGAAAGAGGTGCGCTTCACTGCCCGGCCGGCGGCGAGGACGAGACGCTAACGAAGCCCGTGCCCTACGTTCCCGCTCGCCCGGTCCCGTGACCGCGTCTCCATCCGGGAGACGGCACCCGCCCGGGCAGAGAGGAAGAGCACCATGACGTACATCGAGGACGGCCTGCGCGTACGGAACGGCTTCGCCGAAGGACCGCTCGCCGATGCGGCGCTGGACCGTGCGGCCCGCGCCGGGCAGCTCCTGGACGAACTGCAGGAGCGTCCGGAGACGATGACGGACGCGGAGCTCCGCGACGGGGTTAGCCGCGCCCTGCGTCGCTACACGAGGCGCCAGCCGCACGCCGACCAGGTCTACGGCATCGCCCAGCAGATCCGGCGCGGGGTGCGCGTCGAGTGGCTCGTGACCGACCGGCTCGTCTGCGCCTGACGTCCTGCCCGCTTGAACGGGTGTGAGGGGCCCCTGGCCGGGGGGAGGCTGGGGCCTCTCAGCGCGCTCCGCGGGGGACGGATCGTGCACGCCCACGGACAACGACACCGGAGTCGGCCGGACACGGTGGTCCACGGGTCGCCCGCGACGTCAAGCTGCTGTGGCCACATCTCACCGGCCCGGGCATGTGCTGGATGGCCTTGTACCCGTCCGGCTATCAGCTGCCCAGCTTCGGGTGACCGGATCTGCCACGGGGAGTTGCACGGGTCGGTCACGCGCTGAGCTGTGGTTTGGCCGATGGCGGGAGACGTATCGGTCACGCAGACGCGGGTGACCGGTCACGTGCTCGGTCACCCGGTCGGGCAAGCCCAAGGCTTCCCTGGGCAAGCTCACCGGCGAGCAGGCTTGCCCAGGAGGCCGACAGCCACGACCGCCGAGAAGGCCCGCGTCTGGCGGGCCCGCTTCCGCCTCGGGCAAGCCCCCTGATGCCTGGGTAAGCCTCCCGCCGACGGCGTGGGCAAGCCCAAGGCGACCCTGGGCAAGCTTGTCTCGACGGCGCTGGCTTCCTCAAGCAGGGCCCGCCTCATCGAGTGAGCCGCCATACTGCTACCTGGCGTGGCCAGGCGGCGTCCGAGGGACGATGAACTCTGCCGGTTGTTCGCGCGGACCAACTCCTACTGCTCTGGAGTAAGAACGGTGTCTGACGACCTGACAAGGCGCTACATCCGTAAGTGGCTCGATGCCAACGAGCGCGTGCAGGAGCAGTTCGCCCAGAAGGTCGCGGAAGTGGAAGCCGCAGGGCACCGCCTCATCGATGGAGGGCAGACGGGCTCTTACGACGATGCCGGCCGCGCGTCCTGGGCCATCAACGACTGGCGCACGGGCGCCGTGCTGGCCTCGGGCTGCGACGACTACGAGGGCTACTCTGCTGCCGTGGCGAAGGCTGATCCGGACAATTGCTGGATCTTGGTGGACAACCTCTCGGAGGAGACGGGGCTCCCCGAAGTCGATTCGATCCCTGGACTGCCCGACTCCCTAGCCGAGGCGCTCCAGGAGTGGGTTGAGTCGAAGGCTGCACCGTTGGAGGTCGCAGCCTGGATCAACGAACGGTTGGAAGACGTCGAGCCCCGTATGAAGAACGAAGTGGACGCCTTCCTGACCACCTAGCGCCTGCGCCGCGGGGGTCCTGGCGCCTTACGGCTGGGACCCGTTGCGGTGTCGGTTGCCGAGCTCAAGCTGACGGAGGACGCGGGCTCTCCTCAGCAAGGGGACTGAGGAGCGGGCCTGGGCCGGCGGCCCGGCGGCCTGGGACGGCGGGGGAGAGGTAGCCGCGCTCGCGGGCTGCTTTGATCCAGTCCTTGATGGTCGGTTCAGGGCGGTCGAACAGGTGGGCCAGGCGCCGGTGGAGGCCGGGGCCGTTGATGGCTTCACGCAGATAGGCGTGGGCCACGCGGTGAAGGAGTTCTTCCTCGAGCGGCGGCCGCCCTCGCTGCGCGGGCTGTGCCAGTGCGTTCGCATTCTCCAGAGCTTGGAGGGACGCTGCAGCGATTTCTGGTCCTGCCGCCCGCGGACGACCGAAGACGGTGATGCCTTCCTCTTTCCAGGATTGGTCGGCGAGCTCGGCCTGGGCACGGGCGATGATCTGGCCCAGCGGGATGCGTCGCAGCACATCGCTTGTGATCGGTGCGGACACGGGCAACGGCGCATCCTCCTCGGGGGGACCGACGAAGTCTCCGAAGTCGTCCCAGTACCCCCAGTCCGGGCGCCAGAGCTCGAGTTCGATCAGCCCGAGGCCGGCTCCCTGGTTGGCCAGGATGCCGTGCACGGTGACCGGAAGGTCAGCTGCCTCGTAGAGGAAATCCGCGACGTAACCAGGCCCGCGACCCCGTTCCTTGACGAACAGAGTGAGCGAGGGGCCGGGGACCGCGTCCTCGGGGACGTCTCCCCGGTCTGGGTAGGCATCCCAGGGCTCCATCACGGTGGAGACGAGCGATGCCTTCCACAGGTCCACCTCCTGAGTGCTGCGCGAACAGTCGTAGGAGTGGTCACGGACACGAGGGTGGTCCGGCCTGAGACGGCGCTCGTCCTCGGGGGCCTCGGGATTGACATAGTCGTCTGCACGGAACTCGGGCTGCGGCATGCTTCCCAGGCTAAAGACCACCGGTTCGCAAGGTGGAGGGAAAAGGCGGGTGAGAAGCCTCGCGAGACAAGTCACCCCCCCAGCGTCTGAAGCAGTACCGGCCGTACGACCGCAGGGCGCCTCGCTGTCGGTAGCAGCTGGGACGCATGGACAGGGATGAGGAGTTGTTGCGCGGCCGGATCTACGGCGAGGACCACGACCATCCCCGGCCCGGCCCCAAGCCCGGCCGCACCTACGCCGAACTGGTCGGCGGCCCGCTGGACGGCCTGCTCCTCGACATCACCGGCTGGACAGCGGACGAGATCCAGACCGGCGTCGCGCTGATGACCGAGATCGGGCAGTTCGGCCCCGGCGGCCGCGCCCTGTACGACCCGCGCCCGGGCGAGCGGAACCGCTGGGACTGGTCCGGCGACACACCCTGACCCGGGTACAGCGACGGGCCGCACGGAAGACTCCGTGCGGCCCGTCGCCGTCTGCTCCAGAGGTTCACCGGCTGAGGCGGGTGGCCGGCCCCCACGCGAACTCGAGGTCGTCCAGCAGAAGCTCCTCCAGCGACGCGTCCCATCGGGCACGGAGGAGGAACGGGGCGGTCTCCATGCGCTCGCAGACGATCAGGCTCTCGGGCTGGCCGGCCAGCATGTACCGGCCGTGCGAGGCGGGCTTACTACCGGGCCCGTACGCGCGCAGCAGCTCCTCCAGGCGCCCCCGGTGCCGGTCGGCGAACGCCTCCAGGCGCTGCGCGTACCCGGCCCGCTCGTCCTCGCGTACGGCGCTGAGTGCCACGGTCAGGATCTCCTCCGACGCCTCGGAGCTGAGGAAGTCGCCCGGGTCGGCCAAGGCCCACGTGCACCGCTGCGCCGCCGCCAGGACCTCCGTCGCGTCCAGTGCCGGGGCCGGGGCCGGTTCGCCCATCACGCCCACCTCATCCCGACCTTGGACAGTTCCTCCACTCGTTCCGGTGTCAGGGTGGCGGCCCGGCGGCGTTGGTTGTCGACCCACGTCCCGAGCTTCAGCGGCACGTCCCGCTGCGCCTGGCCGACACCGCCGATGGCGATGGTCTCGACGTGCTTGCGCGGCACCGTCAGGTGCCCCTCGCGCGCGAAGAACTGCTCAGCGGCGGCGAGGTGCATCGCCCACTTGTCTGTCTGGCTGGTGCGCGGCTTCGGCTTCTCGTCCTCGGTGGCGGGCTCGATGCCGAGGATCTGCTCGCACATCCACTGCTGGACCCCAGTGAGCTGATCCCACCCGTACCGGACGGACGTAACCCACCGGCCGAGGTCCTCGCCCTGGCGCACGACCTCGCCCGCCACGGTGGGCAGCGCCTGGCCGGCGTCCAGGTGCTGCCGGACGAGGTGGAAGCAGCGCTGCCACGTCACCGGCCACGCCGGGCACCAGGACGGGTCGATCTCCTCCAGCTGCTCGCGCCGCTCCCGCGTCATCGCCCCCGCCGACGACTCCACCGGCAGGCCCTCGGCACGCCGCTGCTCGATCTCCTGCGCCTTCCGCGCAGCGACCCGGGCGTTCTTCAGCCAGATCCCCACTGCCGCGCCCTGGAAGGCGGCGTCCAACGGCGCCAGGAGGTGCCCGTGCTCGGCCGCCCACCCGCGCGCGGCCGACAGGCCCTCCGCCCATGCGACGTCGAAGTGAGACCAGACCATGCCGAGCTTCTCCAGCTGGACGACGCGCTCTTCGTCCATGTCGCCGCGGCTGTAGAAGCGGCGGGCGTCGGCGGTCCACTGCCCGAGCGGGAAGTTCGCCAGTGAGGCTGGCCACCCCGCCCTTTTCGCGTCGTCGGCGGCCGGGACGCGGAAGGTGAACGGGACGCGCAGGTCGCCGTGGGCGCGGGCGTAGATGACGGCGGCTTCCACCCCGCGCCGCCAGTGCTCGTGTTCCGGGTTGAGGACCCGCAGGTTGATGAACGCGGCGAGCGCGGCCGGGTCCCGGGGCGTGGAGAACTTCAGCAGGGCCTTGGCGGGCGCGCTGACGCCTCCGGAGCCGCCGCCGGTCCCGTTGCCGCTCGTACGGCTGCCGTCCTCGCTGACGGGCTTGTAGCGGCTCGGGGCCTGCTGCTCCGCGAGGGTCTCCACGATCCGTGCGTCGTGCGCGCGGAGTGCTTCGAGGAGCTTGGCGAGCCCGCCGTACGCCCGGCTGGTGAGCATGTTGTCCGCCGTCTCGCCGGGGCCGAGCAGGATCGGCACCACCAGTGAGGCGACCTTCCCTTCGCCGGGCTGCATCCGCAGGGCCCGCCCCACGGCCTGGACGAGGTCGGGCATGGAGCCGCGCACGTCGGCCCAGTAGACGGAGTCGCAGTTCTTGGTGTCGACGCCTTCCCCGAGGACCTTCACCGACCCCAGGTAGCCCTTCTCCACGACGCTGCCGTCCGTGGCGATCCCCTCGGCGAACTCGGCGAGGACCCGACGGCGGTGGAGCGGCTTGTGTTCCCCGCACAGCCAGTCCGCCCACACCGTCTTCGGGTAGAGCTCGCGGTCGCTGGCGTGCAACTGGGCAGCGACGTCGGTCAGGCCGGCCGCGAACGCTTCGGCCTCTTTCACCACGTGGTGGAAGACCAGCGTCCTGCGGAAGCCCTCCTCCGCCGACGCCTTCACCAGCGCGGTCTGCAGAGCGGCGAGCCGCGCCCCGCGGACCTCGGCCGAGCGGCCCTCCGCGCCCAGGAGCTGCGCGGCCTGGAGCTGGGTGTCGGTGACGTCCACGCATACGACCTGGTAGGGGGCGCAGATGCCCCGGTCGATGGCTTCCGAGAGCGACAAGGTGAAGCACCTGCTGCCGAACGGGCCGTCCGGGTCGTCATCCATGCTCGCGACCAGCTCGCCCGGCGAGCCGGCCTCGTCCTCGTCTCCGAGCTGCCACATCCGGGGCGTGGCCGTCATGTACAGCCGGCGCAGCGAGGGGATGCGGGTGTTGTCGTGGATGACCGCCCACGGCTTCCCGATCCGACCCGAAACGCGGTGCGCTTCGTCCACGACGATGAGGTCCCAAGCCGCCAAGCCCCCGGCGTGCGCCCGCTCCAGCGTGCCCAGTCCAAGGCTTGCGTACGTGGCGTACACGGTGACCTTCTCCAGGCCCCGAGTCCACTCCACCAGCTCGTCCACGTCCGTGGTGTTGGGGAAGGAGACATCCTCACCCCGCAGGGAGGACACCCCGATCATCGGGCCCCGGCGGCCTCCCTCGCGCCACGCGATCTCGGTCTGTGCCAGGAGGTCCAGAGACGGTACGAGGACCAGCACCCGGCCCGCGTGGAGCTCCTCCGCGCTGCGGACCGCCACCCGGGTTTTCCCGGACCCGGTCGCCATGATCACTTGCGTTCGAAGCCCTCGTTCGGGCACAAGTGATCTTGCAGGCAATTCGAGGGCAGCGAGGACCGTGTCAATGGCCTCTCGCTGGGCGGTTTCGCGGTGGTCAGTGCGGTTTATGGTCGACATATCCGCCTGCTTCCTCCTGGGTGCCATCCGGTCGATCCGAGCGGCGAAGAGCGGGAAACCTGCACTTAGATTCTGTGCGAGGTCTACGATTTGGACTGGCGCTGATGTCTGGTTGGCTTGACTCGCCGGAGCATCAGCGAGGCCGTACAGCGGATCTCGATAAGCTTCCAGAGCACCCCCAGCTGGTGTGCTCTGAGTCCAGAGTCTATCTCCACACCCAAAAAGACGCACACGGATTGCCGAGATTCCCTCTAACGTGGCGTAAAGCTGTTACTCTGGTCTTATTGCAAGCCAAGCAAGGCCCCTGACGACCTCTCAATCCGGCCCTTTCCTCTGGAAGGCTGGCCCCATGTTCCTGCTCCTTCCCCAACGGCCCGTCACCCCCTCTCCTCTTGCTGCCGCTTACGCCTCACCCTCATCCGGCCTGATGGTTGGTCTACTGCCTGCCTGGTCTACGCCCGTGCGGAGCGCGGGCGGTGGCTGAAGCGGAGCGGAGGCCACGGGTCGGCCGGAGGCCGGCCCCCGGGGGGCCGAAGGCCCCCCGGCTTCACTGCGGTTGGCGGGTTCGCGAAGCGGGCCCGCCGGGCGGTGAGCGGAGTAAACCGCTCCGCTCACGCGGAGCGGGAGCGGAGGGAGGGGCGGAGCCCCGACCGCTCGCTGTCCAGGGCGGAGCCCTGGGGGACCCGCTCCGCCCCTCCCTCCGCTCCCGCTCCGCGTGAGCGGAGCGGGTTCGCTCCGCTCACCGCCCGGCGGGCCCGCTCCGCGAACCCGCCAACCGCAGTGAAGCCGGGACGCCTTCGGCCCCCGGGGGCCGGCCCCCGGCCGGCCCCGGGGCACCCCGCCCCGCCCCCCCCCCCCCCCGC
>NZ_JASISO010000046.1 GCF_030063135.1 Streptomyces sp. G-G2 | reverse complement strand
TTTACCTACGGGCAGGAGGGACGGGGTGCTCTGCGCCCCGTATGGATGGACGTGAAGCGATACTTCCGTGGGCCGGTCATGTGGATCGTGCTGGCCGTCCTCGCCGTGGTCGTGTTGATGAACGTCGGCGGCTCCGGCGGCGGCTACAAGTCGGTGGAGACCAGCGAGGTCATCAAGGCGATCAGTCAGGACCATGTGGCGAGCGCCAAGCTCACCACTGGTGACAGCCAGATGATCAAGATCGAGCTGAAGAGTGGCGAGAAGCTCGGCAAGAACGACGGCACCAAGTTCCAGGCCAACTACATCGGGGACCAGGGCGTAGCGCTCGCCAAGGACCTCCAGACCAAGTTCGAGGCAGGCAAGATCGCGGACGGGTACACCGTCTCGCCGGACAAGACCAGCCCGTTCCTCAGCGTGCTGCTGTCCCTGCTGCCCTTCGTCCTGATCGTCGTGGTCTTCCTGTTCCTGATGAATCAGATGCAGGGCGGCGGCTCCCGAGTCATGAACTTCGGGAAGTCCAAGGCCAAGCTGATCACCAAGGACACCCCCAAGACGACGTTCGCCGATGTGGCGGGCTCGGACGAGGCGGTGGAGGAGCTCCACGAGATCAAGGAGTTCCTGCAGGAGCCGGCGAAGTTCCAGGCCGTCGGCGCCAAGATCCCCAAGGGCGTGCTGCTCTACGGCCCGCCCGGCACCGGAAAGACCCTCCTCGCGCGTGCCGTCGCGGGCGAGGCCGGTGTTCCCTTCTACTCGATCTCCGGTTCCGACTTCGTCGAGATGTTCGTCGGTGTCGGTGCCTCGCGTGTCCGTGACCTGTTCGAACAGGCCAAGGCCAACGCTCCGGCGATCGTCTTCGTCGACGAGATCGACGCCGTCGGCAGGCACCGCGGTGCCGGCCTCGGCGGCGGTCACGACGAGCGCGAGCAGACCCTCAACCAGCTGCTCGTCGAGATGGACGGCTTCGACGTGAAGGGCGGGGTCATCCTGATCGCCGCCACGAACCGGCCGGACATCCTCGACCCGGCGCTCCTGCGCCCCGGCCGTTTCGACCGGCAGATCGCGGTCGACCGTCCGGACATGCAGGGCCGTCTGGCGATCCTCAAGGTCCACCAGAAGGGCAAGCCGGTCGCCCCGGACGTCGACCTGGGCGCGGTTGCCCGTCGTACGCCCGGATTCACCGGTGCGGACCTGGCGAACGTGCTGAACGAAGCCGCGCTGCTCACCGCGCGCGGGGACCGCAAGCTGGTCGACAACCACGCCCTGGACGAGGCGATCGACCGCGTCGTGGCGGGTCCGCAGAAGCGGACCCGGATCATGTCGGACCGGGAAAAGAAGATCACCGCGTACCACGAGGGCGGCCACGCCCTGGTCGCGGCGGCTTCCCCGAACTCCGACCCGGTCCACAAGATCACGATCCTGTCCCGTGGCCGTGCCCTGGGTTACACCATGGTCCTGCCCGACGAGGACAAGTACTCCACGACGCGCAATGAGATGCTCGACCAGCTCGCGTACATGCTGGGCGGTCGCGCGGCCGAGGAACTGGTCTTCCACGACCCGACCACGGGCG
The DNA here is from genome assembly GCF_030063135.1 of Streptomyces sp. G-G2. GTDB lineage: Bacteria > Actinomycetota > Actinomycetes > Streptomycetales > Streptomycetaceae > Streptomyces. The sequence continues at coordinate 65,403 of NZ_JASISO010000046.1, read as the reverse complement.
CCGCGAACGACATCGAGAAGGCCACCACCACGGCCCGCGCGATGGTCACCCAGTACGGCATGACGGAGCGCCTGGGCGCGATCAAGTTCGGTGGCGACAACACCGAGCCGTTCCTGGGCCGCGACATGACGCACCAGCGCGACTACTCGGAAGAGGTCGCCGCGCTGGTCGACGAAGAGGTCAAGAAGCTCATCGAGACCGCGCACAACGAGGCCTGGGAAATCCTGGTCGAGAACCGCGACGTGCTCGACAACCTCGTCCTCGCGCTGCTGGAGAAGGAAACGCTCAACAAGGAGCAGATCGCCGAGGTCTTCTCGACGATCGTGAAGCGTCCGGCCCGCCCCGCGTGGACCGGATCCTCCCGCCGTACCCCGTCCACGCGTCCGCCGGTGCTCTCCCCACGGGAGCTGTCCCTGACGAACGCGGCGAACGGCAGCGGTTCCGCACCCGTCTCCCCTCCGGTTTCCACGGAGAAGACTCCCGAGGCGGCCCCGGAGGACCGTCCCGAGAGCTGACGGGCGCGCACTCCGGAATGGATGCCGCGGTCCCCAGGTCATAGCCTGGGGGCCGCGGCACTTTCGCATGTTCACGGACTTCATGGCAGGAACGAGGAAGAGATGACCGATCCAGTGACCCTGGATGGCGCGGGCGCCCCCGGTGTGTTCGACGAGAAGCGCGCCGAGGCGGCTGTGCGCGAGCTTCTCATCGCCGTCGGCGAGAACCCGGACCGCGAGGGCCTTCTGGAGACTCCGGCGCGCGTCGCGCGGGCCTACCGGGAGATCCTGGCGGGCCTGTGGCAGGTACCGGAGGACGTGCTGACGACCACCTTCGACCTCGGCCACGACGAGATGGTCCTGGTGAAGGACATCGAGATCGTCAGTCTGTGCGAGCACCACCTGCTGCCGTTCCACGGCGTGGCGCACGTGGGGTACATCCCGGCCGAGTCCGGCAAGATCACCGGTCTGTCGAAGCTGGCCCGCCTGGTCGAGGTCTTCGCCCGGCGCCCGCAGGTGCAGGAGCGGCTCACCACTCAGATAGCCGACTCCCTGATGCGGATCCTGGAGGCCCGCGGCGCCATCGTCGTCATAGAGGCCGAGCACATGTGCATGTCGGTCCGCGGGATCCGCAAGCCGGGTGCCAAGACCCTGACGTCGGCGGTCCGCGGCCAGCTCCGCGATCCCGCGACCCGCGCCGAGGCCATGAGCCTGATCGTGGCCCGCTGAGCGGTCGCCGGGAGGCGCTGCCCGGTCCTGACCGGTCCGGGCCGGTTCCCGACCGGTTCCCGCACGAAGGGCGGCCGTCGCGTGTGCGACGGCCGCCCTTTCGCGTGCGGACCCGGTCAGGCGCGGGCGGTCGCGCCGTCCTCGTCGTCCGGGAGGCGCAGTACGCGCTCCAGGAAGAGGGCCGCGGCGATGACCCCGAGGCCCGCCAGGACCGAGCCCGCGGCGTAGTACGCCTGGTCGCGGCGGGCCGGTACCTCCAGGCCGTCGGCCAGCAGGAAGACCCCCACGCCCCCGTACATCCCCGCCACCAGGGCGGCCACCAGGGCGCTGGCCTGCCCGAAGACGACCGCGCGGGCCGCCATCAGGGGTTCCACGCCCTTGGCGCCGGGGCGCCGGTCGCGCTGGGCCTTGAGGCGGCCGCGCAGTGACAGGGCCGTCGCGCAGAGCACGACGGCGATCACCGCGAGGACCACCGGCGCGGCCAGCGGAACGCCCGGCAGGGTGCCGTAGGAGTTCCACAGCCGGGCGCCCGCCCAGGACAGGGCCCCGGCGATCACGAAGATGGCCGCCAGGACGCCCAGCCTCAGTTGCTTCACGTGCCTGTTCCCCGCTTTCTCGTCCCGCATCCGGCAGTGAACAGGCTAACGACTACTCCGGCAGGTGGAGTTCCAGGTCGGGGCGTGCCGTGACCCCGTCCAGGCCGATTCCGGCCAGCAGCTCGGCGACCGTACCGCGGCCCGGGAGGGTGGCCTCGGCGTCGACGTCATGCCAGGGGGCCAGGACGAAGGCGCGCAGGTGGGCCCGGGGGTGCGGGAGGGTGAGGGACGGGTCGTCGGAGACCACGTCGGCGTACGAGACGATGTCGACGTCGATCGTGCGCGGCCCCCAGCGCTCCTCGCGGACGCGGTCGAAGGCCTCCTCGACGGCGTGCCCGCGTTCCAGCAGCGAGCCGGGGGGCAGGGTGGTCTTCACCCGGACCACCGCGTTGAAGTACGAGGGCTGCGAGCCCGGCTCCACGCCCCACGGCTCCGTCTCGTAGACGGTGGAGACGGCCTTGACCCGCAGGCCCGGAGTGTCGCCGAGGGCGTCGATGGCGCCCTGGAGGGTCTCCAGGCGGTTGCCGAGGTTCGCGCCGAGCGCGATGACGGCCCACTTGGGGTTGGACAGGGTGACGTCCGCCGCGTCGACCGTCTCGACGACGGAGGCGGGGACGGGCTGTACGGTCGGGTCGCTCTGTGCCTTCAGTCCGTTGTTCATGCGCGGCTCCGGGTGATCGTGATGGTCACGTCGTCGAAGGGAACGGTGATCGGCGCGTCCGGCTTGTGCACGACGACCTCCACCTGTGCGACGGCGTCGTGCTTGAGGCAGCGCTGCGCGATGCGCTCGGCGAGGGTTTCGATGAGGTCGACGGGCTCGCCCTGGACGACCTCCACGACCTCCTCGGCGACCACGCCGTAGTGCACGGTCTTCGTCAGGTCGTCGTCCGCCGCCGCGGGCCGGGTGTCGATGTGGAGCACCAGGTCGACGATGAAGGTCTGGCCTTCTTCGCGTTCCCGGGGGAAGACGCCATGGTGTCCGCGAGCCTTGAGGCCGCGCAGCGCGACACGATCCACGCGAATCACTCCTGCTTTCGTAGGTGCTGCCGTTCCGGGACTCCCCGGGGGCATGGGCGTGAGCCGAGTGCGGTCGGCGTCGTCCGTCTTCGAATTTACCTGCGATAAAAGGCAAACCGTGCCGACGGGGTCACGAAGGGTCCTCGTCCCCGTCCTCGTCCGAGTCCGTGAGCACCGGAGAACCGTGGTGGGACCAGAGGCGCCAGCCCTCGGATGTGCGACGGAACACATTCGTGGCGACGACCAGCTGACCGACGAGGGGGCCCAGTTCACCGCCGTCCTCGGCGGGCCCGCCGCTCAGGATGTTCTCGGTGCAGGTGACCACGGCGGTGTCCGCTATGACGGCCACCTTGGTGTCGGTGAGGAAGAACTGGATGTACTCGGTGTGGCTCATGATCAGGGCGTACGAGCGCAACACCTCGCCGCGGCCCGCGAGTACCGGCCAGCCGGGGTGGACGCAGGAGATCTCGTCCTCCAGCCAGAGCGCCGACAGCGCGTCGAAGTCCCCCCGCTCCATCGCCTCGTAGAAGGCCGTGTTGACCTCTTCGACCGCTTCGATGTCGGTACGGCTCACCGTGCCCCTTCCCTACCGGGTCCGTCGTCGCCCGCATTGCGGATCACAGTGCCCCTTCCACGGCCCGGGCGACTCGAACCGCGTCCGCGCTCGCCCGTACCTCGTGGACCCGGACGGCCCAGGCGCCCTCGTGCGCCGCGATCGCCGAGACGGCGGCGGTGGCCGCGTCCCGCTCGCGGGCGGGCGGGGGCGCGGAGCCGTCGCCCGCCAGCACCCGGCCCAGGAACCGCTTGCGGGAGGCCGCGACCAGCAGCGGGAAGCCCAGCGCGCGCAGCTCGGGGAGGTGGGCGACGAGGGCCAGGTCGTGCTCGGCGTTCTTGGCGAAGCCGAGACCGGGGTCCACGACGAGCCGCTCGGGGGCGATGCCGCCCGCGATGACGGCCTCGATCCGCATCCGCAGCTCGGCGGTGACCTCCGCGACCACGTCCTCGTACACGGCGAGGCTGTTCATGCCCTCGCTGAAACCGCGCCAGTGCATGACCACGAAGGGGACCTCGGCGGCCGCGACGGCGCCGATCATGCCGGGGTCGGCCAGTCCGCCGCTCACGTCGTTGACCAGCAGCGCGCCGGCTTCGACGGCCCGCGCGGCGACCGTGGCCCGCATGGTGTCGACGGAGACGGCGATGCCCTCGGAGGCCAGGCCGCGCACCACGGGGACGACCCGGCGCAGCTCCTCCTCCTCGTCGACCCGGCTCGCGCCGGGCCGGGTGGACTCGCCGCCGACGTCGACCAGGTCGGCGCCCGCGGCCACCAGGTCCAGGCCGCGCTTGACGGCCGCGGTGGTGTCGAACCAGCGGCCGCCGTCGGAGAAGGAGTCCGGGGTGACGTTGACGACGCCCATGACCCCGCAGCGGTCCCACCGGGGCAGACCCCTGACTACGCCCCTGGCGGCGGCCCCGCGCTTCGTGTTCATAGGTCCAGGGTAGAGCTGCCCTCCGGATGACAGGGCCCCGGCGCCTGTCGGCTGCCGGGGCCCTGGTGTCCGTATGCCCGCGCGAGTGGTCCGCCGGGCCGCGAGGACGCGTCCTACGCCGCCTGGATCCCGCGGTCGGCCTGTCCCGTCGCGGAGCCCTCGTCGTGGGCGCAGGTACGGACCGGCTTCGGGCGCCTGCGGGCGGCGAAGAGGCGCGGCAGGGCCACGGTCACGAAGCCCTCGGCCTGCATCACGGCGAAGCCGATGCGGGGCAGGTCGCCGGAGGTGCGATAGACCATGAAGCGCGGCTCCCAGCGGGGCCGGAACTTCTCGTTGAACTTGTACAGCGACTCGATCTGGAACCAGCGGGACAGGAAGACCAGCAGGCCGCGCCACATCCGCAGCACCGGACCGGCGCCGATCTTCTCGCCGCGGGCGAGGGCCGCGCGGAACATCGCGAAGTTCAGCGAGACCTTCTCGATCCCCAGCCCGGGGGAGGCCTCCAGGGAGGCGACGATCAGCAGCTCGTTCATGCCGGGGTCGGCGGCGCGGTCGCGGCGCATCAGCTCCAGCGACATGCCGTCCCTGCCCCAGGGCACGAAGTGCAGGACGGCCTTGAGGTCGCCGAACGGGCTGGTGTCGCCCTCCTCGACCCGGTGGGCGGTCGCGATGTAGCAGTCGCCGTCGCCCGGGTCGCCGACCCGGCCGAGCGCCATGGAGAAACCGCGCTCGGTGTCGGTGCCGCGCCAGGCCTCGGCCGCGCCGCGGACCTGCTCCAGCTCCACCGCGGTCAGCTCGCTGACCCGGCGGACCTTGGTGGTGTAGCCGTTGCGCTCGATGCGCTTCACCATCTGGCGGACATTGCGCATCGCGCGTCCGGCGAGGGAGAAGTCCTTGACGTCGACGATGGCCTCGTCGCCGAGTTCCAGGGCGTCCAGCCCGGTCTCGCGGGTCCAGACCTCGCCGCCGGTCTCGGAGCAGCCCACGACGGCGGGGGTCCACGAGTGGGCCTTGGCCTCCGCCATGAACCGCTCTATGGCGCCCGGCCAGGCCTCGACGTCACCGATGGGGTCGCCGGAGGCGAGCATCACGCCGGAGACCACGCGGTAGGTGACGGCGGCCTTGCCGCTGGGGGAGAAGACGACGGCCTTGTCGCGGCGGAGCGCGAAGTGGCCGAGGGAGTCGCGGCCGCCGTGCTTGGCGAGCAGCTCGCGGATCTTGGTCTCGTCGTCCCCGGTGAGCCGGGCGGCCGGGTGCTCGGGCCGGAAGGCGAGGTAGATGGTGGTCAGCGCGGTCAGCATGCCGAGCGCGCCGAGGGAGTAGCCGACCGTCCAGGACACCTGCCCGTCGTAATCGACGGGACCCTCGAAGCCGAAGATGCCGTAGACGACGTGGGTGATCTGCTCGTAGAGGCCCGGGTTTCCGACGACCCTGCCCGGGTGCGAGTTGACGATGACCAGGCCGAGGCCGATCGAGCCCGCGCTCATCAGGACGAAGTTGGCGAGGGCCTTCCAGCGGCTGCGCGGGTCCGGCAGCGCCTTGAATTCGCTCTGATGGCGCAGGAGCAGCGCGAGGAGCGCCGCGGCGAGCAGGACGCCGACGAAGGAGTGCCGGTAGGTGAACTGCGCCATCGCGCCCGCGGGCAACAGGACGACGGCGGCCCGCCAGGCCCGGCGCTTGCGCCGCTTGAGGCCGTGGGCGAGCAGGAGGAGCAGCACGCCCGCGCTGATCGCGAGGGCGGCGGCGAACGGACCGAGGGAGCCCGGGAGCACCTCGGTGACGGCGTGGATCTTGCTGTGCCGAAATCGCGGGAAGACTCCCGCGGCGATGTCGAGGAGGCCGACGATCATGACGGCCGTACCTACCAGCCCGGGCACCGACTCCGGACGTGGGCCGCGGAGGATTCGGCGGCCCCGACTCGGAACCTGTACCGACTTATCGCCATCTATCCTGCTAGACATCGCTTCCCGTTGCTCCGCGAGAGATCATTGGCCGAAGGCCGTGACAGCCTCCGGAGTGTGGTGCGTCCAGTAGGACGACATGAAGGGGGAGCGGGTTCACTCTCTCTTCGAAAAAACTCGTCCTGTCACTGAGAAAGACGGCTTACTGCTCATGGGTCTCACCAGTAATCTGGTTCTGGCGCTGGCCATTATCGCCGGTGTGCTGCTGTTCGCGGCGACGGTCTGGTTCTGGCCGCGGCTCTCGGGCCGCACGTTCCGCGCGTACACCGGCCGCATCGCACTCCTCCTCGTGACGCAGCTGGCACTGTTCTCGGCAGTCGGCCTCGCGGCCAACAAGTCCTTCCTCTTCTACGGGTCCTGGGCCGACCTCTTCGGCCAGGAGACCTCGGTCGGCAAGGTCGTCGACCACTCGATGAGCAGCAAGGACATCAAGGTCGTCGACAAGCAGAAGCTGGACGTCCCCGGAGGCGGCCGTCCCGCGGTCGGCGGTCAGATCCTGAAGGTCTCGATATCGGGCCAGAAGTCGAAGATAACGAGCCCGGGCTACGTGTGGCTGCCGCCGGAATACTTCCAGCCGCAGCACGCGAAGGCCAACTTTCCGGCCTCGGTCGTCCTGACCGGCTACCCGGGCACGGCGGAAAACCTGATCAAAGGGCTGAACTACCCCATGACGGCCTTCAAGCAGGCCAAAGCGGGCAAGATGAAGCCGATGATCCTGGTCATGCTCCGCCCGACCGTGGCGCCCCCGCGCGACACCGAGTGCGCGGACATCCCGGGCGGCCCGCAGACCGAGACCTTCTTCGCGCAGGACCTGCCGCAGGCGATCACGGAGACCTTCCGGGTCGGCAAGAAGGCCGAGAACATGGCCTTCGTCGGCAACTCGACCGGCGGCTACTGCGCGCTGAAGATCGCCGCGCACTACCCGAAGACCTTCGGCACGGCCGTGGGCCTGTCCGCCTACTACGAGGCCGCGGACGACCCGACCACCGGTGACCTCTTCCACGGCGACGCCAAGCTCAAGGACCGCTCCGACGTCCTCAAGAGCATCAAGGCCAAGGCGCCGAGCGGTACGTCGTTCCTGGTCACCAGCAGTAAGAAGGGCGAGCCGAACATCGGTGACACCCGGAAGTTCATCAAGGACGTCAAGGGCCCCGACCGCGTTTCCTCGATCATCCTGGAGAGCGGCGGCCACAACTTCAACACCTGGCGCCGGGAGATCCCCCCGATGATGGTGTGGCTGAGCGGCCGGATGCAGGCCTGACCCCGTACGCCCCGCGCACAGTGAGCGGGAGTGGTGAGCACGACCCGTGACCGGCCCGCAACGGCCGGTCACACGTCTTTCCGGGGCGGGACCGGGCCGAGCCGGGGCGGGGGCAGGACCGGGCCGGGGCGGGGGCATGGGGCAGGGGCCCGCCCGCTCAGGCCTCCTGGAACTCCGCCCGGCGCAGCGCGCGGTGCACGCCCTCCGGAGTGAGTACGCCGATCAGCGCGCCGGAGCCCGGGTCCGTGACCCCGATCCGCCCCGAGTCCTCCTGGAGCAGCGCCGCCAGCGCCTCGCGCAGCGTCGCCCCCAGGGCCACCCGCGCCGCGGGCTCCCCCCGGCCGTCCACGGCCGTGAGGTCGTCCGCGCTCACCGCGGTCACCGCGAGCCGCTTGAGCCCCCGGTCGGCGCCGACGAACCGGGCGACGTACTCCGTGGCGGGCGCGCCCAGCACGGCGGCCGGGCTCGCGAACTGCTCGATGGTCCCCTGGCCGTACACGGCGATGCGGTCACCGAGCCGGATCGCCTCCTCCAGGTCGTGCGTGACCAGCAAGATCGTCTTGTGCACGGACTTCTGCAGGGCCAGCAGATCGTTCTGCAGCCGCTCGCGGACCACCGGGTCCACCGCGCCGAACGGCTCGTCCATCAGCAGGACCGGCGGATCGGCTGCGAGCGCGCGGGCCACGCCCACGCGCTGGCGCTGGCCGCCCGACAGCTGCTCGGGATAGCGGCCTCCGTAGGTGGCCGGATCCAGGCCCACCAGTTCGAGCAGCTCCGCCGCCCGGGCCCGCGCCTTCGCTTTCGGCGTACCGATCAGCTGCGGAACGGTCGCGGTGTTCTCCAGCACCGTCTTGTGCGGGAACAGGCCCACCTGCTGGATGACGTAGCCGATGCGGCGGCGCAGCTCGACCGGGTCGGCGGCCGCGATGTCCTCGCCGTTCAGCAGGATCCGGCCGCCGGTCGGCTCGATCAGCCGGTTGACCATCTTCATCGTGGTCGTCTTGCCGCAGCCCGACGGGCCGACGAGGGTGACCAGCTCGCCCTCCGCCACCTCGAAGGACAGGTCCTCCACGGCGGTCGTCCCGTCGGGGTAACGCTTGGTCACATGCTCGAATCGAATCACCACGCCATCCTTCCCTACCCGCGAAAGGGTTTTGTAAAGGGAGTGTTGCCCCGTTGCGAATGATTCCGGCCGTTGTCGGTGCCGGGGGTTATGGTCGTGTGCACGCGTTCGACGTGCGGATCGGTGACTGGGGGTGAGCGCGATGGCAGGGCAGAGCTGCCTGGTGACGAACGACTGGCTCTGCTGGGACTACGTCACCTCCCGCAGCCAGGAGCTGACCGACGCCACCCTCCAGCACGTCTGGATCACGGTGGTCTCGGTGGTCATCGGCCTCGTGGTGTCCGTCCCGCTCGCACTGCTGGCCCGCCGCGGCACGCGCTGGGCCGCGCCCGTCCTGGGCCTGACCACCCTGCTCTACACGATCCCCTCCCTCGCCATGTTCTCGCTGCTCCTGCCCTTCTTCGGGCTGTCGGCCTCCCTCGTGGTGACCGGCCTGGTCCTGTATTCGCTGACCATCCTCGTCCGCAATGTGCTCGCCGGTCTGGAAGGCGTCCCGGAGGAGGTCCGTGAGGCCGCGCGCGGGATGGGGTACGGGCCGGGGCGGCTGCTGTGGCAGGTGGAACTGCCGCTCGCCCTCCCGGCGCTGCTCGCGGGAGTCCGTATCGCCACGGTGTCCACGGTCGCGCTCACCACGGTCGGCTCGATCGTCGGCAAGGGCGGCCTCGGCAATCTGATCGCCCCCGCGGTCAACAGCTCCTTCAAGGCCCAGGTGCTCACCGCCTCCGTGCTGTGCGTGCTGCTCGCCCTCGTGGCGGACCTGCTGCTGCTCGGCGTGCAGCGGCTGGTCACCCCTTGGACCCGCGTCGTGAAGGAGGGCTGAGCCGTGGGAGAACTGGGCGGGGCCTGGGGCTGGCTGGCGGACGGCGCCCACTGGTCCGGCGAGAGCGGCGTCTGGCACCGGCTCGGGGAGCACGTCTACGTCAGCGGGGTGGCGCTCGCCATCGCCTGCGCGGTGGCGCTGCCCGTCGGCCTGTGGCTCGGCCACCTCGGCAAGGGCGGCGCCCTCGCCATAAACGTGTCCAACATCGGCCGGGCCGTCCCCGTCTTCGCCGTCCTCGCGCTGTTCATGGTCTCGCCGCTGCGCAGCGCGGGATACGTCCCGACGATCGCCGCGCTCGTCCTGTTCGCCGTACCGCCGCTGCTCACCAATGCCTACGTCGGCATGCGCGGGGTGGACCGCTCGGTGGTCGAGGCGGCCCGGGGCATGGGCATGTCGGGCGGCCAGCTCTTCCTGCGGGTGGAACTGCCGCTCGCGCGCGCCCTGGTGATGACGGGTCTGCGGTCGGCGGCCGTACAGGTCATCGCCACGGCCACGATCGCGGCGATGGTCGGCCAGGGCGGCCTCGGCCGGATCATCACGGCCGGGTTCAACACCTTCAACACCCCGCAGGTCCTCGCCGGAGCCCTGCTGGTGGCGGCGCTGGCGCTGGTGGTGGAAGGCGTGCTGGTGGCCGTCGACCGGTACCTGCTGCGCCCGGCGGCGGTCCGCTGAGCGCCACCCCGTCTTTCCTCTGACCGCTTTTCCCCTTCCCGCTTCTCGACTCCTGAACGGAGCAACCATGGGCAAGACCACGCGCATCCTCGGCGCGACACTGGGTGCGGTGGCCCTCACCGCTTCGCTCTCCGCGTGCGGCGGTGACAGCCTGGAGAAGACGAAGGACGGCGGCACGGCCTCCTCCGAGTCCTCCTCCTCGTCCTCCGGCGGCAAGGGCAAGCTGGTGATCGGCGCGGCCGGGTTCACCGAGTCGAACGTGCTGGCGGAGCTGTACGCGCAGGTCCTCAAGGACGCGGGCTACGGCACCTCGATCACCACCGTCAACAACCGCGAGCTGTACGAGCCGTCGCTGGAGAAGGGCGAGATCGACATCGTCCCGGAGTACGCGGCCACCCTCGCGGAGTTCCTGAACGCCAAGGTCAACGGCGGCAACGCGCCGGAGGAGAAGCCCGTCGCCTCCAGCGACGTGACGGCCACGGTGGCGGCGCTCGACAAGCTCGTGGGCCCGCGCGGTCTCAAGGCGCTCCCGGCGGGCGCCGCCGTCGACCAGAACGCCTTCGCGGTGACCAAGGAATTCGCGCGGAAGAACAACCTCACGTCCCTTTCCGACCTGGGCAGGTCCGGGCTGAAGGTGAAGATCGCGGCGAGTGACGAATGCGCCGTCCGTCCCTTCTGCGCCGTGGGATTGAAGAAGACGTACGGAATCGACATTTCCGGTATCGACCCCAAGGGCGTCGGCACCCCGCAGGCCAAGCAGGCCGTCAAGGACGGCGTCGACCAGCTGGTGCTCACCACGACCACCGACGCCTCCCTCGACACCTACGGTCTGGTGCTGCTGGACGACGACAAGAAGCTCCAGAACGCGGACAACATCCTGCCCGTGGTCAACGCCAAGGACGCGGGCAGCCCGGAGATCGCGGCCGCCCTCGACAAACTCACCAAGGTGCTCACGACGGCCGATCTGGTCGACCTGAACCGCAAGGTGGACACGGAGCGGGCCAAGCCGGCGGACGTCGCGAAGGCTTTCCTGGAGTCGAAGGGTCTGCTCAAGAAGTAGTCAGGGAGCCCTGGACCAGAAGCAGTTACCTGATTGATGGGTAATTGACGGGTAACTGCCCGGGAACAGATTGCCGGGCAGTTACCCCACAGGCCCCCTACGCCCTGTAAATTTCGGGCCATGCCCCGTGGACGCCACCGCAATCCCGAACCCCTGCACCGGCTGCTCACGCCGACGACCCTCGCAGGTGCCTCGATCACCAGCGCGGGCGTGGCCTGGCTCCTCGCGGAACCCGTGGCACTACGCGTGCTCGTGGCCTTCGCGGGCGCGGCCGGAGTCACGGCCGCCGTCATCATGCGCGCCTGGGACCAGGCGGCCGGTCGCCGCGTGGCGGAGCTGACGCGCGAGCGCGTCAAGGACGAGTGGCGCACCGAGGAGCGGATAGCCGAGCTCGAATCAGACCTCGAGGAATCCCGCGCCCTGCGCACCCGCCTGGACACCAAACTCCGCGGCAAGCGGGTCGAGCTGGCCGGCCTGCGCGGTGAGCACGCCGCGCTGCTGCGCCGGTACGCGACCGCCGAGACCGAGCGCGCGAGCGCCCTGGAAGGCCGCCGCCTGCTCGCCATCGAGGCCGCGACCGCTCCGGCGACCGCGCCCAAGGAACTTCCGGCGGTCTCCGAGGAGCGCACCCCCAGCGGCGCGCCCACCCCGGTGGGCTACGCCCGGGCGAACGCCGCGCTGGGGGCCCTGGCACGCAAGGCCGAGGCGGCTGAGGCCGCGGTGGCCGCGCCCGGGAAGTCTGGTGCCGAGGCCGTGGTGGCCGCCGTCGCCGAAGAGGCCGAGGACGAGGTGAGCCCCGCGGCCGCGCACGCGCGCGCCGTCCCCGCGGTGGTGGCGGCGGTTCCGGCCCGGCGGCTCGCGGCCGCCGTAGCCCCTTACTCCGCGCCGCGCCGTACGACGTCCCGCGTCGAGGGCGGCTTCGACTTCTTCGGCACCAAGACCGCGGCCCAGGCCCGCGCCGTGATCGAGGCGGTCCAGAACGAGGACCTCGCCGACGTCGTGGGCGCCGAGGTGCTCGCGGTGCACAAGGCGGAGTCGGTGACGGACGCCAAGCAGTCGGAGTTCAAGCCGTCCACCCCCGAACTGCGCGCCGTGGGTCAGGTCATCGACCTGACCGCCCACGACGAGACCGAGCCGATCGACGTCGCGCAGCTGCGCACCGCGATCTCCTAGTGCCGTGACCGGGAAGGTGCACCGGCGATCGACGTCGCGCAGCTGCGCGACGCGGCACTGGACCCTCCCTCCCACGCCTCAGGGCGTGTAGAGCGAGACCAGACGGGCCAGGTGACGGCCCGCCACCAGGAGCGGGGTGCGGCTCCGGGCGACCTGGGCGGTCATCTCGGCCCCCTCCAGGGTGCTGATCACGGTCAGCGCCAGGTCGCGGGCCGCGTCCTGCGGGATCCCGCAGGCCAGCAGCTTCGCCGCGACCAGGTCCCGCCAGTTGTCGAAGGCCTGCGCGCAGGCCTCCTGTACGTCGGGCAGCCGGCCCACGGTCTCCAGGGCCGTCACCGTCACCGGGCAGCCGTCCGCCCAGCCCGAGGCCGCGAGTTCCTCGGCGAGGAGCGCGGCGACCGCTTCCACCGCCTCGGCCGGGCCGGGTGCGCAGGCGAGGCCCGTGCGGAGCAGTTCCGCGAACTCCCGGTCCCCGAAGTGGATCGCCGCGACCGCCAGTTCCTGCTTGCCGCCGGGGAAGAAGTGGTAGAGCGAGCCGAGGGTGGCTTCCGCCTCGCGGACGAGCTGCTTGACCGGGGTGTTCTCGTAGCCACCGTGCTGCATCAGCCGTGAGGCGGTGCGCACCAGCCGGTCGCGGGTGCCTTCCTTGGTCTTCGTCGTCGCTGCCATGGCGCGATCGTACCGGGTGAATAGATAGAGCGTTCGTTCTAGTCCCGTGCTACGTTCGTCCCGATCGCTGGATAGAGCGTTCGTTCTAGCCCTTGGGGGAGCACCGTCATGAGCACCAGCAGCACCAGCAGCACCAGCAGTACCGCCACCGCCACCACCATCATCACCGTCACCGTCATCGGCCTCGGGCCCATGGGCCGCGCCATGGCCGCCGCCCACCTCGACGCCGGCCACCAGGTCACCGTCTGGAACCGCAGCGCCGGCAAGGACGCCGAGCTCGTGGCCCGCGGCGCCCGCCGGGCCGGCACCGCCGCCGAGGCCGTCGCCGCGAGCGCCCTGACCGTCCTCAGCCTGATCGACGTGGACGCGATGTACCCGTCCCTCGCCGGGGTCGACCTCACCGGCCGGACCCTGGTCAACCTCTCCTCGGACGTCCCGGAGAAGGCGCGCGAGGCGGCCGCCTGGGTCCGGGCCCGCGGGGCGGCGTACCTCACCGGCGGGGTCAACGTGCCGCCGAGCGGCATCGGCCAGGAGGGTTCCACCGCTTTCGTCAGCGGCCCCGAGGAGGTCTACGCCGCCCACCGGGCCACCCTCGACGTGCTCGCCGCCACCGACTACCGGGGCGCGGACCCGGGCCACGCGCAGTTGTACTACCAGCTCAACATGATCATGTTCTGGACCGCGATGACCGGCTTCCACCAGGCCGTCGCCGTCGCCCGGGCCAACGGCCTGTCGGCGGCCGACATCCTGCCGTACGCCTCCTACACGACCGACAGCATGCGGGGTTTCCTCGGTTTCTACGCCCCGCGCGTCGACGCCGGGAACCACGGCGGTGACGTGGACCGCCTCGCCATGTGCGCGGCGAGCGTCGAGCACATCCTGCGCACCGCCGCCGACTCCGGTGTGGACACCCGGATCCTGGCCGCCCACGCCGACCTGTTCCGGCGCGGGGTCGAGGCGGGCTTCGGCGATGACAGCAGCAGTCGGCTGATCGGCCTCCTGGGCGAGCCGGTGACCGCGGGCCGCTAGCCGGGCCCGTGCCCGGGCCCGCGACCGTATCCGGGTCCGCGACCGTATCCGGGTCCGCGACCGTATCCGGGTCCGCGACAGCTCCCGCGCCCGGGACGGCTGCCGCCCGTCAGAACAGCGGGAGCTGTCCCGGCAGGTCCGCGAGGACGAAGCCGTCCAGCGTCGGCGCCGACGCGCCGAGCACCACCCGGGCCCGCGAGCCGGGGCAGGAGACCAGTTCGCCGCGCCCGCCGGGCGGGTCGTGGCGGGCGATCCGCCCGGCGGTCACGGCGCAGTCGCGGCCGCAGGAGGGGCAGGCGCGGCGGGGAGAGTGGGACATGGGCTCAAGTCTGCCCCCTCGCACCGGCATCGGTGGCCCGCGCCCACAGCGCCGCCCGGTCCGCCGCGTCCAGATCGTCGAGTTCCCGCCCGAAGACGTCCGCGAGCACCCCGAAGAACTCCTCCGGGGAGCCGAGTTCGCGCTTGGACGTGCCCGCGCCCGACTCCACCCGGCTCAGGGTCCGCCCGCGCAGCACGTCCATCCCGGTCGCGTCCCGGCGCAGTGCGGCGAGGGTCCGCACGAAGCCGGAGTCCGGCGCGGTGGACAGCCGCAGGTGCTCGGCCGCGAAGTCGGCCATCGTCGCCGGGGCCGAGCGGAAGTTCATCACCGGGAAGGGGCCGCCCGCATTGGCGAAGCTCCAGCCGAGGCCGTCGTCCAGCGGGGTGAGCGTGTAGTCGAACCCGCCCTGCCGGTACCCGCCTTCGCGCAGCGGCACCGGCTCGTACGGCCCGTCGCCGAGCCCGGTGTCCACGAAGTACGCGGCCCCCTGCGCCCGGACGCTCAGCGCGAGGTGGTTGCCGCTGATCTGCTGGGACGCGAGGTCGTCGGACACCCCGCCGACGTGCCGGGTCACCTCGTAGCCGAGCGCTTCGAGGAGCAGGGCGAAGGCGCCGTTGAGGTGGAAGCAGTACCCGCCCCGCCCGGCGGCGAAGCGGCGGGCCGACAGCTCCGGGTCGATGCCCGGCGCCCGCCCGAGCTGGATGTCCAGGTTCTCGTACGGGACGCGCTCGACGTGGGCGCGCTGCAGGGCGAAGAGCGCGTCGGCTCCGGGTGGGCCGGGCGCGTCGACGCGCAGCCGCCGCAGATAGGCGCCCACCAGATCCGGGCTCAGGCCTGAGGTCATGCGCCTACCCTGCGGGCCGGCCGGTCACTTGTCGATGTCGCCGACCACGAAGAAGAGCGAACCGAGGATCGCGACCATGTCCGCCACCAACTGCCCGGGCAGCAGCACCGCCAGGGCCTGGATGTTGTTGAAGGACGCGGAGCGCAGCTTGAGCCGGTACGGGGTCTTCTCGCCCTTGGAGACGAGGTAGTAGCCGTTGATCCCGAGCGGGTTCTCGGTCCAGGCGTACGTGGCCCCCTCGGGTGCCTTGAGCACCTTCGGGAGGCGCTGGTTGACCGGCCCGGGCGGCAGCTCCGCCATCCGGTCCAGGCAGGCCACGGCGAGGTCGAGCGCGTTGTGGGTCTGCTCCAGCAGGCACTCGAAGCGGGCCAGGCAGTCGCCCTCGGTACGGGTGACCACCTTCAGGACGTCCTGGAGTTCGCCGTACGCGAGGTAGGGCTCGTCGCGCCGCAGGTCGAAGTCCACGCCCGAGGCGCGGGCGATCGGCCCGGAGACGCCGTACGCGTGCACCGCCTCCGCCGACAGGACGCCGACCCCGCGGGTGCGGCCGCGGAAGATCTCGTTCCCGCGGACCAGGTCGTCGTACACGTACATCCGGGTGCGCACGTCGGCGATCGCGGCCCGCGCGCGGCCGAGCCAGCCCGCCGGGAGGTCCTCCTTGAGGCCGCCGACCCGGTTGAACATGTAGTGCATCCGGCCGCCGGAGATCTCCTCCATGACCGCCTGGAGTTCCTCGCGCTCGCGGAACGCGTGGAAGATCGGGGTGATCCCGCCCAGCTCCAGGGGGTACGACCCGAGGAACATCAGGTGGTTCAGCACCCGGTTCAGCTCGGCGAGGAGCGTACGCATCCACACCGCGCGCTCGGGCACCTCCATGCCGAGCATCCGCTCGACGGCCATGACCACGCCCAGCTCGTTGGAGAACGCGGACAGCCAGTCGTGGCGGTTCGCGAGCATCACGATCTGGCGGTAGTCGCGCGCCTCGAAGAGTTTTTCCGCGCCCCGGTGCATGTAGCCGACCACGGGCTCCGCGGAGATGATCCGCTCGCCGTCCAGGACGATGCGCAGGCGCAGGACGCCGTGCGTGGAAGGGTGCTGGGGTCCGATGTTGAGCACCATGTCGGTGCTCTCCGCCGCTCCGCCGATACCGACCGTGGTCTCCGTCATGCGCGCATTCTCGCAGCCTCGGGGGGTGGCCCGTCGTTCGGGCCGCGAGCCCGGCCCGAGCGGCAAGCCACGCCCCTAGGGTGGGGGCATGGAAACGGGGACGACGGGTGGGACGCACCAGCCCGCGTGGGTGGGGCTGCCCGAGGGGCTGCTGAAGCTCCGCAGGCTGCTGCTGGTGGTGTGGATGGGGCTGCTGGCCGTCGCTACGGGCGTCCTGCTCGGGCTGCTGGCCGGGCCCGTGTGGGCGGCGTTCGCGCTGGTCTGGGTCGCGGCGATGGCGTGGTGCTGGGTGCTGCTCGGGCGCAACTGGCGGTCCTGGCGGTACGCCGAGCGCGCCGACGACCTGCTGATCAGCCGCGGGGTGATGTGGCGGCAGCAGACGGTCGTGCCGTACGGGCGGATGCAGCTGGTCGAGGTGACCTCGGGGCCGCTGGAACGCCGCTTCGGGCTGGCCTCCGTACAACTGCACACGGCGGCCGCGACCACCGACGCGACCATTCCCGGGCTTGTCCCCGGGGAGGCCGAACGGCTCCGCGATCGGCTGACCGAGCTGGGCGAGGCAAGGTCGGCGGGGCTGTGAACCCACCTGCTGTGAACCCGTCGGCCGTGAATCCGCCGGCGGTGAACGCGTCGACCGCTTCCGCCGTCGAGCGCAGGCTGCACCCCTTCACCCCGCTGCGCCGCGCCTGGGTGCCGATCGGCGGCACCGCCGGTGTCATCGTCCAGCAGGGCGAGCGCGCCCAGGAGTGGGCGCGGGACGCCGCCGAGGGGTTGGGCAGCGGACTGGGCTTCCTCGTCCTCCTCGCCGTGCTCGGTGCGGCGGGCCTCTACGGCTTCCTGAGCTGGCGCTTCACGTACTACGCCGTCACCTCCAGCGAACTGCGCATCCGCACCGGGCTCCTCTTCCGCCGGACCGCGCACATCCGGCTCGACCGGCTCCAGGCCGTGGACGTCACCCGGCCGCTGCTCGCCCGGATCGCCGGGGTCGCCAAGCTCAAGCTCGACGTCATTGGCACGGACGACAAGGACGAGCTGGCCTTCCTGTCCGAGAAGGACGCCGTCGCGCTGCGCGCCGAGCTGCTCGCGCGGGCCGCCGGGTTCGCACCCGAGGAGGCGGCCGGGCTCGGTGAGGCGCCCGTCCGCGAGCTGCTGCGGCTGCCGGTGCGGCAGCTGGTGTGGTCCCTGCTGCTCAGCATGGGTGTGTGGGCCGCGCTGCTGGGCGGGATCGCCGCGCCCGCCGTGGTGTTCTGGCTCAGCTCCAGCCTGTGGGCGGCCGTGGTCACGCTCGTGCCGATCCTGGGGGCGGTGTGGGGGCGCAGCCTCGGCCGGTTCCTGACGGAGTACGACTGGACGGTCGCCGAGTCCCCCGACGGGCTGCGGCTCGACCACGGGCTGGCCGACCGGGCGCACGAGACGGTGCCGCCGGGGCGGGTGCAGTCGGTCCGGATCGTGGAGCCGCTGCTGTGGCGGCGGCGCGACTGGGTGCGGGTCGAGCTGGCGGTGGCCGGGTCGAAGAACGACGTGCTGGTGCCGGTCGCTTCGCGGGAGGCGGCGTACGGGGTGCTCGGGCGGGTGCTGCCGGGGGTGGACCTCGGCGGTCCGGCCGGGCTGGACTTCTCGCCCTCGCCGCGGGCGGGGGCGCGGTGGGCCGTGCCGGTGTGGTGGAAGGGGTACGGGCTCGCGGTGACCCCGGAGGTCTTCGCGGCGCGGCGGGGGCGGCTGTGCCGGGTCACGGAGATCGTGCCGCACGCGAAGGTGCAGAGCGTGCGGGTGGGTCAGGGGCCGTGGGCGAGGGTGTGGGGGCTGGCGGACGTGCACCTCGACACGGGGGCGAACACCGTGGTCACGGCGCGGCTGCGGGATGCGTCCGAGGCGGCCGCGGTGCTGTGCGCCCAGGCGGCGCGCTCCCGCACCGCCCGGGCGGTCGCCCGCCCGGACCGCTGGATGACCTGACCCCGGGCTCGGAGATCCAGCCCGCCCGGCGTTTGAGGGCCCGCCGGAGGCTTCGGGGCGCTGCCCCCTCGTGCCCCTCGCGGAGGGGGCGCCCGTGCGGCTGGTCCTGCCCTCCGGGGGCGCCTCAAACGCCGGCGGGGCTGGATACGGCGCTGGAGGTGGGGGTCAGGTGGGGGTGCCGCCGGCTCGGACCAAGCCTGTTTCGTAGGCCAGGACCACTACCTGCACGCGGTCCCGCAGGCCCAGCTTCGTCAGGATGCGGCCCACGTGCGTCTTGACCGTGGCCTCCGACAGGACCAGCCGTCCCGCGATCTCCCCGTTCGACAGGCCCTGGGCCACCAGCAGCATGACCTCCCGCTCGCGCTCCGTCAGCCGCTCGACCTCCTTGTTCCGCGGCTCCGACGAGGTCGTCGGCAGCATCGGGGCGAACCGGTCCAGCAGCCGCCGCGTGGTCGACGGGGCGACCACCGCGTCACCGGAGTGCACCGAGCGGATCGCGGCCAGCAGCTCCCCCGGCGGCACGTCCTTCAGCATGAACCCGCTCGCCCCCGCCTTCAGCCCCGAGAACGCGTACTCGTCCAGGTCGAAGGTGGTCAGGATGATCACCTTGGGGTGCTCGTCCGGCTCGCAGATCCGCCGTGTCGCCTCGACCCCGTCGAGCTTCGGCATGCGGACGTCCATCAGCACCACGTCGACCTTGGTCGCCCGCAGTACTTCCAGCGCCTCCAGCCCGTTCCCCGCCTCGGCCACCACTTCCATGTCCGGCTGTGCGGCGAGCACCATCCGGAAGCCGGTGCGCAGCAGCACCTGGTCGTCGACGAGCATCACTCGGATGGACATCAGTTACCTCGTCCTCATCGTTATTACTTCTTCAGCGGGAGCAGTGCGCTGATCCGGAAGCCGCCGCCGGGCCGCGGGCCCGCGTCCAGGGTGCCGCCGACCATACCGACCCGCTCGCGCATGCCGATCAGGCCGTGCCCGGCGCCGTCCGCGCCGCCGTCCTGGTACAGCTCGTGGGCCGCGCCCCGCCCGGTGTCCTCGACGAGCAGGCCGAGCCCGTCGTCGAAGTAGACCAGCCGGACGCTCGCGCTGGCCTCGGGTCCGCCGTGCTTGCGGGTGTTGGTGAGGGCTTCCTGGACGATCCGGTACGCCGTCAGTTCGACCCCGGTCGGCAGCGGGCGCGGGGCGCCCTCGACCTCGAAGTCGACGGTGAGTCCGGCCGTACGGACCTGCTCGACCAGCACCTCGATCTGCTCGACGTCGGGCTGCGGCACGTAGTCCTCGGAGTCCTGGGGCTCCCCGGTGCGCAGCACGCCCAGCAGGCGGCGCATCTCGGCGAGCGCCTGCCGTCCGGTGCCGGAGATGGTCTGGAGGGCTTCCTTGGCCTGCTCGGGGGCGGCGTCCATGACGTAGGCGGCGCCGTCGGCCTGGACGACCATCACCGAGACGTTGTGGGCGACGACGTCGTGCAGCTCGCGGGCGATCCGGGCGCGCTCGGCGGCGACCGCGATCTTGGCCTGCGCGGCGCGTTCGCCTTCGAGGCGCTCGTTGCGCTCGACCAGCTGGGCGTAGTACGCCCGCCGTGTGCGCAGGGAGTCGCCGAGCACCCAGGCCAGCGCGAACGGGACCATCAGCATGAGGACGAAGAAGACGTCGGAGTAGACGCCGTTCTTGTCCACGCCCCAGCGCACGGCGGTGACGGGGGCGGCGAGCAGCCCGAGCGCGAGCGCGGTGCGGGAGATCCAGGGGGGGACCTCGCCGGCGGCGACGGTGTAGAGGATGACCAGCATGGCGAGGTTGGCCAGGTTCGGCTGGGAGCCGGTCGCGAGCTGGAAGGCGCCCGTCCCGACGGTGAGCCAGAACATGGGCCGGGTCCATTTGCGGCGCAGCGCCACGACCGCCGACAGCGCGAAGACGGTCGGTACGGCGACCAGCCGTTCGCGGGTCGAGTGGTAGCTCCCGGATACCTGCAGCATCGACATCCCGAAGAGGAGGACAGCCCAGAAGCTGTCGACGCCCGTCGGGTGTCTGCGGAGGAAGTCGTAGAGGCGCTGCACGTAACCCAGCGTAGGGACAGGTGATAGGTGTTGGAGTCAACCACAGGTGCGATCCGTGCGCGGGAGGTGTACTCCCCAAGGTGGACTCGCCCGTAGCCTGTGGGCGATGAGCACTGAGGGTGAAGGCACGGAGCCGGTTCGGTGGCGGACCGCGATGGAGGCCGCGCTGTACGGGCCGCAGGGGTTCTACGTCCGGCCGGGCGGCCCGGGTCCGGCGGGGCATTTCCGTACGTCCGTGCACGCGTCCCCGCTGTTCGCGGGGGCGGTGGCCCGGCTGCTGCTGTGGGTGGACGCGGAGCTGGGGCGTCCGGCGGAGCTGGACCTGGTCGACGTGGGGGCCGGGCGCGGGGAGCTGCTGACGGGGGTGCTGGCGGCGCTGCCGGTGGAGGTGGCGGCGCGGGTACGGGCGTACGGGGTGGAGCGGGCCGCCGAGCCGCAGGGGCTCGACCCGCGGATCCGGTGGGTGGCCCGGCCGCCGGGGCGGACCCGGGGGCTGCTCTTCGCCAACGAGTGGCTCGACAACGTACCGCTGGACGTGGCGCGGGACGGTCGGTACGTGCTGGTCGCGCCCGACGGTACGGAGTCCACGGGCGGGCCGCTGGAGGAGGCGGACCGGCTCTGGCTGGAGCGGTGGTGGCCGCGGGCCGGGGCGGAGCCCGGGGAGCGGGCCGAGATCGGGCGGGCCCGGGACGAGGCGTGGGCGGCGGCCGTCGCGGGGGTGGAGCGGGGGCTGGCGGTGGCGGTGGACTACGCGCACACCCGGGAGGCGCGGCCCCCGTACGGAACCCTGACCGGGTTCCGGGCGGGGCGGGAGGTTCCGCCGGTCCCGGACGGCAGCTGCGACGTCACCGCGCACGTGGCGCTGGACGCCTGCGCGGGCGCGGGGGCCGGGCTGCTGACCCAGCGGGAGGCGCTGGGGGCGCTCGGGGTGTCGGGGGCCCGGCCGCCGCTGGCGCTCGCCTCCTCGGATCCGGCGGCGTACGTGCGGGGGCTCGCGGGCGCGGGGGAGGCGGCGGAGCTGACCGGGGCCGGGGGGCTGGGGGACTTCGGGTGGCTGGTCCAGCCGGTGGGCCTGGCGGCCTGGCCGGGCTGACCGCGGCCCGGGGCCGGCCGGGGCCGTCCACTGTCGGCCCTTTCCCGCAGCGCCGGACGATGCGGCTTCGCCGCGTGGGGCGCCGCCCGGGCCCGGTTCTCGAACGCCGGACGGGCCGAGGCGGCCGGGTGGGCCGCGGGGGGCAAGGGGCGGGGAAACGGGTTCCGCCCGGGCCCCTTTCCGGCACGCCGGGCGGGCTGCGAGAGCCCTGGCGGTGTGCGGCGGGGTCCGGGCGGAGTCTGGCGGAAGGGGTTACTGGGTCACGCCGTCGTGGCCCGCGTGGAGGCCGCCACCGCTGCCGGAACCACCGGTCGGGTGGGACGTGACCGGCTGGGTCAGCGGAGCCAGGTCGTAGGCGTAGTGCCCGACCGCGTTCGCGATGACGTCGACGTTGATGTCGAGCGCCTTCTGGTCGATGTTGGTGATGTCGTCACCCTTGGCGTGGTAGTTCACGTCGTAGGCGACTCCGGCCGTGCCGCCGAACTTCGCGGCCTGCTCCGGCGTCTTGATGCCCTCGGCCCCGGTGAACGTACCGCCCGAGGGGATGCCGACCCCGATGAACGGGCCGTAGTCAGAGCGGCCCGAGAAGTCCGTGCCCTCGTGGGGGACCTTCTTGGAGTCGAGGAAGTCGGTGATCCCCTTCTCCAGCTGCGCCGAGCCCGCCGGGCCGGGGCCCGAGCCGGTGGCGTCCGAGTCGTCGCCGTCGTAGACGAAGTACGCGGAGTTCGGCGAGGCGATCATGTCGAAGTTCAGGTAGAGCTTGATCTGCTTCTGCTGCTCGGGAGTCAGCGAGGCGACGTAGGCCTCGGAGCCGAGGAGGCCGTACTCCTCCGCCGACCACCAGGCGAACTTCACCTTGTTCTTGACCTTCGACTGGCTGCTCGCGAGCCGCTGCGCGACCTGGAGGATGCCCGCCGAGCCGGAGCCGTTGTCGTTGATCCCGGGGCCCGCCGCGACCGAGTCGAGGTGCGCGCCGAGGAAGACGGTGTTGTCCGCGTCGCCGCCCCTGGTCTCCGCGATGACGTTGTACGTCTTGCGGTTCTCGCGCAGCTCCCGCAGGTCCAGGGTGACCTCGACCGGGGCGGACGCCAGGTCGGCGACGAGCTTCTCGCCGTCCGCCTGGCTGATGCCGCCGGTGGGGACCTTGCCCACGGCCGGGTCGCCCAGGGTGCCGTTCAGGGCGCCGTCGGTGTTGTTGAAGATGATCGCGCCGACCGCTCCGGCGGCGGCCGCGTTGGTCTGCTTGACGGCGAAGGTGCAGCCGCCGCGCTTGACCAGCGCGATCTTTCCCGTGAAGGTGCCCGGGGCGAAGTCGCCCGGCTCGCAGCCGTTGCTGCCGTCCGCGTCGACGGGGGCGGCGGCCAGCTGGGCGGTCACACCGGCCGCGGGGCCGCTGGCGGTGTAGGTCATCAGGTGGATCGGGACGTCGTGGGGCGCGCCGCCGTTCACCTTCAGGGTCTGGGCGATGGCCTCGACGTACACGAAGTCGAACTCGTTCTTCGTGACCGTGTAGCCCGCCGCCTTGAGGACCTGGCCGATGTACGTCGCCGACTGCTCGTGGCCCTTCGAACCGGCCACCCGGGTGCCGTTGTTGTAGTCCGCGATGGACTGCAGGACCTTCAGGTGGTTGTAGGCCCCCTTCCCCGTCGCGTCGGCGACCAGCTTCCGCGCCAGCGCGTCACCGAGGGCGGCGTCGCTGGCCGGGGACGTGGCTCCGGCCGGTCCGGCGAGCAGCAGCGGGGACATGATCGCTGCGGCCGCCAGGGCGGCGGTGGCTGCGGCTATACGGCGTGAGGGCATGCAGAAGTCCTTTCACGACAAGCGGGGAAGGCGGGCAAGGCAACGCAAGACAAGGCAACGCAACGCGAGCGGAAGTCAGTCGGCGGAAACTGTGAAGAACCTGTGTGGCCGATGCGACGCACGTTATGCACCAACGGGCCGCTCTGGCCAGGGTTTTCACTGATTCCGGTTTATGAATTCCGTTTATCGGAACGTCGATACGGGCCCGGCCGACGAATTCGGGCCAGTACCGGACACTGCTCCCGACCTGGCCCCGACCAGGACCTGACCTGGCTCTGGCCTGGGTCTACCGCAGGATTCCCTCGATAAAGTCCGAGCCGATCCGGGCCACCGTGGCCAGATCCAGCTCATGCTGTACGTAGCGCCCTTGGCGCCGCGTCCGCAACAGTCCGGCCTTCTTCAGCACGGACAGATGACGCGAGACCTCGGGCGCGGATATCCCGTACGAGGCGGCCAGTTCGCTGGTCGTATAGGGAGCCCGCGCCAGACTTCGGCACAGCCGCATCCGCATCGGATGGGCCAGCGCCTCCATCCGCCGCTGGAGCAGTTCCACCGACCCGGGGGCCGAGGCCAGTTCGGGCGAACCGAGCGGATAGTGCACCACCGGCCGCCAGCCGGGCGCGTGCAGGACCATCAGGTGCGGCCAGCCGAAGTGCGTGGGGACGAAGACCAGCCCGGCCCCGATCCGCGGATCGGTCGCCGTCGCCGAGCCGTTGACCATCTTGTCCACAGTGACGACCCGCTCCGCCGGGTCCACGCTCAGCGCGGCCGAGACCTCCCGCAGCGCGGCGGGCAGCCCCTTGTGGCGCAGTACCTCCGCCTTGTGCCGCGCGTCCGCGCTCTGCCGCGGTTCGATCCGCCGCCAGGTCTGCGCGAAGAAGGCCTCGTCGCAGTCCTCCAGGAGCCTGCGCAGCCAGCCCCGGACCGCCGCCGTGTCGTCCAGCAGCCGCAGCGAGAAGGCCAGCTGGCGCGGGCCGCGCGCGGCGGCCGCCTCCAGCGCCTTGGTCCGGGCCGCCGGGTCGGTCAGCGGGGACGCCGCCGTGCCCTCGTTGTAGAGCGCGAGCCAGCAGTGCTCCAGGGCGGCCATCACGAACCGCTCGTCGTCCAGCCGGTCGAGTACGTCCAGCTCCTCGGCGAGCGTGGCGGCGGGCCGCCCGGTGCCGCCGGGGATCCCCGCGAAGGGCATGAAGATGTCCGAGAAGGAGCCGCGCCACATGAAGTCGCCCTCCAGCAGCCGGTCGGCGAGGCACGGGTCCAGCGCGGCGGTGGTGGCGGTGGTCCAGGAGTGCAGCCCGGGGTGGTGGGCGGGCTGCGAGAGCGCGTGCAGCGCCATGCACAGCTCCGCCAGTGGCGAGGGCGCGAAGGCGATCCGCCCGGTGGGCAGCCCGACGATGTCGATGGTGACGCTCATGGGTCCATTCTGGCCGGTCAGCGGACCGGACGGCGGGCGCGGGGCGCGCCGCAATGGGCCGATTGACGGTACCGGTCAATCGGCGGGCACGGCGCGGCCGGGCGCGTGAGGGTGGAGGCATGACCGCCATCGAGCAGTACCTCGTCGACACCTACCGGGCCGCGCAGCAGGGCGTTCCGGCCCCGCCCGAGCCGGGCCGCGGGGACCTTGCGGCCCTGCGTGCGGTCCGGACGTACGGACGGTTCCAGGCCGTACTGGACGGCCGGGACGTCCACCGGCCGTGGCGGGCCGCCCTGCGCCGGCTGGTGCGGCGGGGGGCGGCCCGCTGAGGCCGGCCGGGTCGGCCCGAGCCCCGGGCGGGGCCGTGCCTCACAGGCCGGCGGGGCCGTGCCTCACATGCTGGCGGGGCCGGGTCCGCCCGGGCCGGGGCCTCCGTCGGACGCCGGGGCGTCGAGGCCCTCGATGCGGGTGACGAAGGCGTCGACCGCGGTGCGCACGTCCTGGGCCGTCCAGGACAGGGCCTCCTGGGTGACCGTCAGTTCCGCGAGCGCCAGCCCGGGCGGGCCCTCCGCCCACCAGCGGCCGAACAGCTGGGTCCCGGTCTCCTCCGCGAGCCGCACCGACGCCTCCGTCAGGGCGTCCGCGTCGTAGGCCGCCCACACGTGGAACTGGTGGGTCGTCGGCTCCTGCGGCTGGATCCGGAACCACGGCAGCCGCGAGGCCTCGAAGCCCTCCCGCAGGGCCCGCGCGACCACCTTGGCGTGCTCCACGTACGACGGCAGCCTCGGCAGCTCCCGCTCCAGCCCGGCCAGCGCGCTCAGCGCCTGCGGGTACTGGCGGAACATCTGGCCGCCGTACCGGTGGCGCCAGACCCGCGCCTCCTCGACCAGCGAGCGCGACCCGGCCAGCGCGGCCCCGCTCAGGCCGCCCAGCGACTTGTAGAAGGACACGTACACGCTGTCCGCGAGCGCCGCGATCTC
This sequence comes from Streptomyces sp. G-G2, assembly GCF_030063135.1. GTDB lineage: Bacteria > Actinomycetota > Actinomycetes > Streptomycetales > Streptomycetaceae > Streptomyces. The sequence continues at coordinate 39,688 of NZ_JASISO010000046.1, read as the reverse complement.
CGGCAGGGTCTTCCCGAAGTGGACGGTGGTCTCCCACAGCCGCGCCCCGTCGAAGTGGATGACGGCGTCCCGCTCCCGGCCCGCCGCGACCAGCTCCTCCAACTCCTCCCAGGTCGGCAGGATGAACCCCGGATCGCGCAGCGGCAGCTCCAGCATCAGCGTGCCGAACGGCTCCGGGTGCTCCCGTACCTCCGCGGCCGTCGGCTGGCGCACCTCGGTCGTCGGGTACACCGTCCGCAGCCCCGATACGACGCCCAGCGCGCCGTCCTCGTGCGCCTCGGGGTGGCTGCGCGGATGCAGGGCCACCACCGGGTTGCCGGTGCGCCCCGCCCAGCTGCGCAGGGCGGCCTGCTGGGCCATGGTCCCGGACGGGAAGTACGCCGCGTCCTCGGTGCCCAGCAGCTCCGCGACCCGCCGCTCCAGCTCCGCGACCACCCCGTCGCCGTAGATGTCGGGCTCCTCCTCAGGGTCCCGGCCCAGCAGCGCGGGCAGGGCCGCGAGGTCCGCGAGCTGCTCGGTGATGGTCCGGGCCGAGCCGCCGGAGAGCCTGCGCTCCGCGCCCCGGAAGGCGGCCTGGCGGCGCTTCTTCCGCGCCGCGTCGTCGTCCTTGTCATAAGCCATGGCCCGATCCTCGCCGACGGGCCCCGCCGGGTACGACCGGGTTTCGCCCCGGGGCCCCCGCCGCGGGCCGGACGGGCCACGACGGGCTCCGGCGGCAGGGCCTACGATGGCGGCGTATCGTCCGGTACCCCCCGCGGACTGGAACGGAAGGCTCACCCCGCGTGAACACACCTCATCAGACGGAGCCACGGGATCCGTCCGCCCGCCCCGCCCGGCTCACCGTCGGCGTCGTCGGCGCCGGACGTGTCGGCCCGGCCCTGGCCCGCGCGCTCCAGCAGGCCGGACACCGGCCCGTGGCCGTCTCCGGCGTCTCCGACGCCTCCCGGCGCCGGGCCGCCGAGCTGCTGCCCGACGTGCCGCTGGTCACCCCCGGCGAGGTCCTCGCCCGGGCCGACCTGGTCCTGCTGACGGTCCCGGACGACACGCTTCCCGCGCTCGTCGAGGGCCTCGCAGAGACCGGCGCGATCCGCCCCGGCCAGCTCCTCGTGCACACCTCCGGGCGCTACGGGACGGCCGTACTGGACCCCGCGCGCCGCGCCGGGGCCCTGCCGCTCGCCCTGCACCCCGCGATGACCTTCACCGGGACCATGGTCGACGTCCAGCGGCTGGCGGGCTGCTCCTTCGGGGTGACCGCCCCCGACGAGCTGCGCCTGGCCGCCGAGGCGCTGGTCATCGAGATGGGCGGGGAAGCCGAATGGATCGCGGAGGAGTCCCGTCCGCTCTACCACGCGGCCCTCTCCCTCGGCGCGAACCACCTGGTCACCCTGGTGGCCCAGGCCATGGAACTGCTGCGCACCGCCGGGGTCGAGCACCCCGACCGGATGCTCGGCCCGCTGCTCGGCGCGGCCCTCGACAACGCCCTGCGCTCCGGTGACGCGGCGCTGACCGGCCCGGTCGCCCGCGGTGACGCCGGTACGGTCGCGGCCCACGTCTCCGAGCTGCGCAAGCACGCCCCCGCCACGGTCGCGGGCTACCTCGCGATGGCCCGTACGACCGCCGACCGCGCCCTCGCGCACGGGCTGCTCAAGCCGGAACTGGCCGAGGACCTGCTCGGCGTACTCGCCCGGGAAGCCGAGGACCCGTTCGGCTCCGGCGACCGGGACGCCCCGGGAGGGGGCCCGCGATGACGGACCTGCTGTCCACCGCCGGGGAACTGCACGCGCTGCCCCGCGCCCAGGCCGCCCCGCGCGTCGTGGTCATGACCATGGGCGCCCTCCACGAGGGCCACGCCACCTTGATCCGCACCGCCCGCGAGCGCGCCGGAGCGGCCGGCCAGGTCATCGTGACCGTCTTCGTGAACCCCCTCCAGTTCGGGGCGGGCGAAGACCTCGACCGCTACCCGCGCACCCTCGCCGCCGACCTGGACATCGCCGCGGCGGCGGGCGCCGACGCCGTGTTCGCCCCCACCGCCGACGAGGTCTACCCGGGCGGCGAGCCGCAGGTACGGATCAGCGCCGGCCCCATGGGCACCCGGCTGGAGGGCGCCGTCCGCCCCGGCCACTTCGACGGCATGCTGACCGTCGTCGCCAAACTGCTCCACCTCACCCGCCCCGACGCCGCGCTCTTCGGGCAGAAGGACGCGCAGCAACTGGCCCTGATCCGGCGCATGGTGACCGACCTGAACTTCCCCGTCGAGGTGGTCGGCGTACCCACCGTCCGCGAGGCCGACGGGCTCGCGCTCTCCAGCCGCAACCGCTACCTCTCGGACCCCGAGCGGCGCACCGCGCTGGCCCTGTCCCGGGCCCTGGCCGCGGGCCGCGACCGGCTCGCCGCGCAGGCCGCGCTGCGCGAGCGCGCCGCCGCCGGCGCCGTCCCCGCGGGCGACGGCCGCGCCAACGCGCTGGCCCGGCTCGGCGAGTCCCGTGCCTCCGCCGACGCCCACGCGGTCGCCGCCGCCCACCGCGGGCTGCCCGAGGCGGTACGCACCGCCGCCCGCCAGGTACTGGAGGAGGCGGGACGTGACACACCACCCCTGCTCCTGGACTACCTGGCGCTGGTGGACCCCGCAGACTTCACCGAGGTCGGTCCCGGTCACGCCGGGCCCGCCGTACTGGCCGTCGCCGCGAAACTCGGCACGACCAGGCTGATCGACAACATTCCATTGGAGTTCGGAGCACACTCGTGAGCACTGGCAGTGGTGGCGCAGGTACCCCGGCGGGCGGTACCGGCATACGGCTGCACGCCCCCGCCCCCGGCTGGTCCGTCGAGGCGGACGTCGTCGTCGTCGGCTCCGGCGTGGCGGGCCTGACGGCCGCGCTGCGCTGCGCGGCCGCGGGCCGCCGTACCGTCGTGGTGACCAAGGCCCGGCTGGACGACGGCTCCACGCGCTGGGCGCAGGGCGGCATCGCCGCCGCCCTCGGCGAGGGCGACACCCCCGAACAGCACCTGGACGACACCCTGGTGGCGGGCGCGGGCCTGTGCGACGAGGAGGCCGTGCGCCTGCTGGTCACCGACGGGCCCGGCGCGGTGCGCCGGCTCATGGAGGCGGGCGCCGTCTTCGACACCTCCGCGGAGACCGGCGAGATCGAGCTGGCCCGTGAGGGCGGCCACCACCGCCGCCGGATCGCGCACGCGGGCGGCGACGCCACCGGTGCGGAGATCTCCCGGGCGCTCGTGGAAGCCGTACAGGCGGCGGGCATCGAGACCGTCGAGAACGCCCTCGTCCTGGACCTGCTGACCGACGCCGAGGGCCGCACGGCCGGGGTGACCCTGCACGTCATGGGCGAGGGCCAGCACGACGGCGTGGGCGCCGTCCACGCGCCCGCCGTGATCCTGGCGACCGGCGGCATGGGCCAGGTGTTCTCCGCGACCACCAACCCGTCGGTGTCCACGGGCGACGGCGTGGCCCTCGCGCTGCGCGCCGGGGCCGAGGTCTCCGACCTCGAATTCGTGCAGTTCCACCCGACGGTGCTCTTCCTGGGCGCCGGCGCCGAGGGCCAGCAGCCGCTGGTGTCCGAGGCCGTCCGCGGGGAGGGCGCCCACCTCGTCGACGCCGACGGGGTCCGCTTCATGACCGGCCAGCACGAACTCGCCGAGCTGGCCCCGCGCGACATCGTCGCCAAGGGCATCATGCGCCGCATGCAGGAGCAGGGCGTCCACCACATGTACCTGGACGCCCGGCACTTCGGCGCCCGGATGTGGGAGCAGCGCTTCCCCACCATCCTGGCCGCCTGCCGCGCCCACGGCATCGACCCGGTGACCGAGCCGATCCCGGTCGCGCCCGCCGCGCACTACGCGAGCGGCGGCGTCCGCACCGACCTGCACGGACGGACCACCGTCCCCGGCCTGTACGCCTGCGGCGAGGTGGCCTGCACCGGCGTGCACGGCGCGAACCGGCTCGCCTCCAACTCCCTGCTGGAGGGCCTGGTCTTCGCCGAGCGGATCGCCGAGCACATCACGAACGCGGTCCCGCACCGCCCCGCCTCCACCGGCCCGGGCATCCCCGTCCCCTCCACGGGTCCGCTGCTGCCCGGCGAGGCCCGCCTGGAGGTCCAGCGGATCATGACGGAGGGCGCGGGCGTCCTGCGCTCCGCCGACTCCCTGCGCGGCGCGGCCACCGCCCTGGAGTCCCTCTACGCCGCCGCGCTGCACGACCTGGACGTCCACGGCAAGACGGCCGAGCCCGGCACCGACACCTGGGAGGCCACCAACCTCCTGTGCGTGGCCCGGGTGCTGGTCGCCGCCGCGCTGCGCCGCGAGGAGACCCGCGGCTGCCACTGGCGCGAGGACCACCCCGACCGCGACGACGCGGCCTGGCGCCACCACCTCGTCGTCCGGCTGTCCCGCGCCGAGAAGCGCGCCCTGGTCGTGACCGCCACCGACTCCGCGGACTTCCCGTCCGTACGCCACCCCCTGGGCCCCGAGAGCATGGAGCAGTAACCGTGAGCACCCCCGAGCACCACGAGCACACCGAACTCCCCCTGATCGACAACGAAGACGGCGCGGGCGGCTGCGGCGACGACTGCGGCTGCGGCGGCGGCGAGGAGTCCGGCCTGGACCCGGCGCTCGCCGAACTGCTCGCCGACGCGGGCCTGGACCCCATCGAGGTCGAGGACATCGCCCACATGGCGCTCTCCGAGGACCTCGACGGCGGGGTGGACGTCACCAGCGTCGCCACCGTCCCCGAGGACGCCGTCGCCACCGCCGACTTCACCGCGCGCGAGGCGGGCGTCGTGGCGGGCCTGCGGATCGCGGAGGCCGTGCTCTCGGTGGTCTGCACCGAGTCGTTCGAGGTCGAGCGGCACGCGGAGGACGGCGACCTGGTCGAAGCGGGCCAGGTGCTGCTCTCCGTACGGGCCCACACCCGCGACCTGCTGACCGGTGAGCGCAGCGCGCTGAACCTGCTGTGCCGCCTCTCCGGCATCGCGACCGCCACCCGCCGCTGGGCGGACGTCCTGGAGGGCACCGGAGCCAAGGTCCGCGACACCCGCAAGACCACCCCGGGCCTGCGCGCGCTGGAGAAGTACGCGGTCCGCTGCGGCGGCGGCGTCAACCACCGCATGTCGCTGTCGGACGCCGCGCTGGTGAAGGACAACCACGTGGTGGCCGCGGGCGGCGTGGCCCAGGCCTTCAAGGCCGTACGGGAGGCCTTCCCCGAGGTCCCGATCGAGGTCGAGGTCGACACCCAGGCCCAGGTCACCGAGGCGCTGGAGGCGGGCGCGGACCTGATCCTGCTCGACAACTTCACCCCGGAGCAGACCGCGGCGGCCGTGACCGCCGTGTCGGGCCGCGCGGTGCTGGAGTCCTCCGGCCGCCTGACCCTGGAGACCGCCCGCGCGTACGCCGAGACCGGCGTCGACTACCTGGCCGTCGGCGGGCTCACCCACTCCTCGCCGATCCTGGACATCGGCCTGGACCTGCGCGAGGAGCGGTAGATGCTGCTCACCATCGACGTCGGCAACTCCCAGACGGTCCTGGGGCTGTTCGACGGGGACGAGATCGTCGAGCACTGGCGGGTCTCCACCGACCCGCGGCGCACCGCCGACGAACTGGCCGTGCTGATGCAGGGCCTGATGGGCATGCACCCGATGCTCGGCAACGAGCTGGGCGACGGCATCCACGGCATCTCGATCTGCTCCACGGTCCCCTCCGTGCTGCACGAGCTGCGCGAGGTCACCCGCCGCTACTACGGGGACGTTCCTGCGGTCCTGGTGGAGCCGGGCATCAAGACGGGCGTGCCGATCCTGACGGACAACCCGAAGGAGGTCGGCGCGGACCGCATCATCAACGCGTGCGCGGCCGTCGAGCTGTACGGCGGCCCGGCGATCGTCGTGGACTTCGGTACGGCGACCACCTTCGACGCGGTCTCCACGAAGGGCGAGTACGTGGGCGGGGTGATCGCTCCGGGCATCGAGATCTCCATGGACGCCCTGGGCGTCCGGGGTGCGATGCTCCGCAAGATCGAGCTGGCCCGCCCGCGCAACGTCATCGGCAAGTCCACGGTCGAGGCCATGCAGTCGGGCGTGGTCTACGGCTTCGCGGGCCAGGTCGACGGCGTGGTCACCCGCATGGCGAAGGAGCTCGTCGGGCCGACGGGCGACCCGGACGACGTCCGCGTCATCGCCACGGGCGGCCTGGCCCCGATGGTCCTCGCCGACTCCTCGGTGATCGACGAACACGAGCCCTGGCTCACCCTCATCGGCCTGCGTCTGGTCTACGAACGCAACGCGCCCAACTTCGCGTAGCGGTCCGGGCCGCACGCGCCTCGAACGCCGGCGGGCTGGAGACAGCCCCGGTCGGCGTTCGAGGCGCGGCAGGGCGCGGCAGGAACCGTCAGAGAGCGGCAGGGAGCGGCGGGGAGGAGCCCTGCCCGGCCGCGATCGCCCGCAGCGCGCTCACGTGGCGGGCGTACACGGTACGGCCCTCCGCGGTCAGCGAGAGCCAGGTGCGCGGGCGGCGGGCCACCCGGCCCTTGTGGACCGCGACCCAGCCCGCCCCCTCCAGCGCGGACACCTGCTTCGACAGCTGCGAGTCGCTCACCTCGACCAGATCCCGGACGGACCCGAACTCGGCCCGCTCGACGGGCGCCAGCGCCGCCACCACCGACAGCCGCACGGGCGCGTTGAGCAGCGGGGCCAGGTCGTGCCGCGGATGGCTGCCCGTCACCGGGCGCGCCGGAGTCCGAGCAGCGCGCCCACCGCGGGCGGCAGCGCGCACGCCACCGCGGCGGTCACCGCGAAGGCCGGGGAGGAGCCGAAGGCGGCCACGCCCAGCGAGACGGTCAGGGTGAACAGCACCGCCCAGGTCCCGGTGATCACCGCGTGCAGGATCCCGAACCCGCGCCGCACCGCCTCCTGATGGGCGGCGAACACGCTCAGGCCGGTCACCAGCAGCGCGTTGGTCAGCCCGAAGGCGACGGCCGAGGCGACCCCCTGCCAGAGCACCGCCATGGGGACGAGCACCAGCTGCCCGGCGGTGAAGGCCCACAGGTAGCGCGCGTACCAGCCGCTGCCCCGGCGGGGGGCCGTCCCCACCCCGGCCGCGCGGCCCAACCGGCTTCCGGCGTCCGCTGATTCCGGCATGACTCCCCCTGTGGTCGGCTGCCGGAGCGCTGAGCGACCCCCGGTACTTTCCAGACTGGCGTCAGCTTTCCACCCCGGCAAGTACCGGGGGCCGGAAGCAGCCCTCCGCTTTCCGCCGCCGCGCCGGAAACGGATGGCTAGGGGAATTTTGTCCGATTAGCGCGTATCTTCGGGCCATGCCCACGCCCTACGGACCCCGCGGCGGCATGGCGTTCAGTGCTGCCGAGCTGCATGTGCTCCGGCGCTCGCTCGCCCACGCCCTCCCATCCTCCACGGCCCCCCTGTCGGCCGCCGAGGTCCAGGACTGCCTGCGCCTGGCGCGGTCCGTGGACGAGGCGGCCGCGGAGACGGTCAGACTCAGAGATTTCCTCGTCGCGGACCTGGGCCGCTACCGACAGGCCCTCCCCGGCTCGTTGCCCGGCTACCTGGAGCTGCTCCAGGAGGCCCTGGCCGCCGGGTACGAGCCCGTGCCGGACGATCTGGCCGCCCTGCGAGCCCTGCGCGGCAACTCGGCCGCCGCCGCGCTGCTGGACCGGGCCGGGCGGGTCGCCGAGCACTCCGTACGGCGCCGTCTGGCCGCCCCGCGCACCCGCCTGCGCGCCCTGGCCGGGGGCAAGGAGGACGAGCCGCCCGCCCGGCCGTCCCCGCCGGAGCCCCCGGCCGGCCCCGACGGCCCCGACGGCCCGGAACGGCCCGTACCCAAGCCCAGCGAGGTCTTCCCGCCGCGGCGCCACCCCGTCCCGCCCCCGGCGTCCCGGCGCATGTACGGCTAGTGCCGTGACCGGGAAGGTGCACCGCGACCCGGCACACCTTCCGGGCCACAGCACTGGCTACGCTGGGGGCATGGACTACGTATCCGCGCTCGTGCCCCCCCTCGTGATGGCCGTGTTGTTCATCCTGCTCGTCAGGACGATCGTGAAGAGCCAGGGCGGTGCCAACAAGGCCAAGGAGGACGCGGCGGTCGACGCCGTGCTCGCCCGGGCCGAAAGCGCCCGCCAGCAGAACTGAGAGGGCCCGGCGGGGCCCCCGGGCGTGCGGCGGGCGGCCGTACGCCCGATTTTGTTGCGCGCCCCGGCCGGATCGCCGGGCGATCCCGGACATTCCGCACTATCGTGCTGGTGTGCCTCGTCCCCTGGGAGAACTCGAAGACGCGGTCATGACGCGGGTGTGGCAGTGGAACCGCCCGGTCACCGTCCGGGAAGTACTGGAAGACCTCCAGCAGGAACGGTCCATCGCCTACACGACGGTCATGACCGTTATGGACAATCTCCACCAGAAGGGCTGGGTCCGCCGGGAAGCCGAAGGCCGCGCCTATCGATATACCGCGGTCTCCACCCGCGCCGCCTACTCGGCCGCACTGATGAACGAGGCCTGGTCCACCAGCGACAACCCCGCGGCCGCCCTCGTCGCCTTCTTCGGGATGATGTCGTCGGAACAGCGCGAGGCCCTGAGGGCCGCCGTCCAGCTCGTCCAGGGCGATGACGCGCCCGCCGCCGCCGAAACCCGTGCCGATACCGATGAGCGCCGCGGTGAGCCGGGGCGATAGCGTCCGGGCATGGAAGGCATGGAAGACGATTCGCGTCGGGGCCCGGTCCCGGACGCTGCAAATGCAAAAGCAGTGACGATCCGCCGCGCCCGCACCGGCGACGTTCCCGCACTGCGCCGCCTGCTCGACCAGTACGTACAGCAGCGGATCCTGCTCGACAAAGCCCCGGTCACCCTTTACGAGGACATCCAGGAGTTCTGGGTCGCGGAACGCGAAGCCGACGGGCGGGTAGTGGGCTGCGGCGCTCTTCACGTCATGTGGGAAGACCTCGCGGAAGTACGCACTCTCGCCGTCGACCGCGATCTCAAGGGCGGCGGCGTCGGTCATCAGGTGCTCGACAAGTTGGTGCACACGGCCCGGGCGCTCGGTGTGCACCGGGTTTTCTGTCTGACCTTCGAAGTGGACTTCTTCGCGAAGCATGGCTTCATCGAGATCGGCGGGACGCCGGTCGACACGGATGTCTACAGCGAGCTGCTGCGCTCCTATGACGAGGGTGTCGCCGAGTTCCTGGGTCTCGAACGAGTGAAGCCGAACACCTTGGGCAACAGTCGGATGCTTCTGCACCTGTGATCGGTCGGATCGGCGCCCCGATCCGAACCCGATCGATCGGAGCGGCTTTTACGGTCCTCCGCCCGCCTGTGGCCTATGTCCGAATCGCGCACGTTTCCCGTCCTGTTGAGTCCCTGAACCTCGACCCGGGGGTTTGTGTTTTCCAGGGAAAAGCGGTTTCCTTTCCGCGTACTGCATTTTCGATGAAAGGAAATCCCGGTGGCACAGAAGGTTCAGGTCCTTCTTGTCGACGACCTCGACGGTGGCGAGGCGGACGAGACCGTGACGTTCGCTCTGGACGGCAAGACCTACGAGATCGACCTCACCACCGCCAACGCTGAAAAGCTCCGCGGTCTGCTCGACCCGTACACCAAGGGCGGACGCCGCACCGGCGGGCGCGCCGCCGCCGGTCGCGCCAAGGGCGGCCGTACGGCCGCGGCGGCCGGAAACCCGGACACCGCGGAGATCCGCGCCTGGGCGAAGGCCAAGGGCCTCAGCGTGAACGACCGCGGACGCGTTCCGTCCGATATCCGCGAGGCTTACGAAAACGCCAAGGGCTGATTCGGCGCGCCTCGCAGGGGCACGCCGGAGCCGTAAGACCGCCTGAGCCGCGCACGGTGGCATTCCGTCGCCGCCGCGCCGACCAGGCGGACGAGATCGGGCCTCGCGCCCTGCCCCGGACCGGGCAGGGCCGGCAGCAGTACGTCACACCCCTGCTCGGGGGGCCGCAGCCACACGGCGGCCCCCCGAGGACTTTCCCCGGCCGCACCCGGGGGAGCGGGGGCGGTCATCCGGCCACCCGCGCCCAGGGCGGTCAGGTCCAGGGCCACCCCGCCCCATTCCAGCCAGTCGAGCAGCCCCTCCAGCTCGTCCGCGCTGCCCGCGGCCACCAGGAACCGCATCCGGCGGCCCATGAGCGCCACCGGACCCGTGGCCAGGGGTCTGCGCAACAGCTCCGCCCCGGCATTCGCGGGCAGCTCCAGCACGTCGAACCGCGTCCCGGTGACCAGCTGCGCGGGCGTCCCGCCCGCGACCGTCCAGCCGAGCACCCGCTCGTACCAGAGGGCGTGCGCCTGCTCGGGCGCGACGCGGGGCAGCGGGACGGTGAGGGCCATGACGGGAGCAACTCCCGCGGCGCCCAGGAGTTACGGCCGACGTCACGCACCGCACACGAATCAATGCGGAACGTAAACATCCGTAAGCCCGGCGTCTCGCATTCGGGACGGAAGTGTGTTCGCCCTTAGCGGAGGGAGTGGGCGGTGTCGGCATGGAGTGTCAGTCCCGACGGGTAGGACATCCCTTGTGGAGCGGGGCGAGAACGGGATGAGAGGCCGATTTGACCCCTCTCCGTTCGCCATCGGCGTACACGTGTGACGGGTATCTGCCTGGCCTGCGGGAACATCGTCTCGCACCATCGGGTTGGAGCAGTTGTCGGCTGTGTATGGCGGAGATTCCCCACCGAGTGGGGTGAGCCGCGGACGGATGTCGGCAGTTGGAATGAGCTGTCCCGCCCCGCGGGACTAGCATGCGGAAGGACAGGGCGGGGACCGACCCCGAACTGCCCGACCGCTCTGAGGAGCGATAAACGATGTTCGAGAGGTTCACCGACCGCGCGCGGCGGGTTGTCGTCCTGGCTCAGGAAGAAGCCCGGATGCTCAACCACAACTACATCGGCACCGAGCACATCCTCCTGGGCTTGATCCACGAGGGTGAGGGTGTCGCCGCTAAGGCCCTGGAGAGCCTCGGGATTTCGCTCGAGGCTGTTCGTCAGCAGGTCGAGGAGATCATCGGGCAGGGCCAGCAGGCCCCGTCCGGACACATCCCCTTCACCCCGCGGGCGAAGAAGGTCCTGGAGCTCTCGCTCCGTGAGGCCCTCCAGCTCGGCCACAACTACATCGGCACCGAGCACATCCTGCTCGGCCTGATCCGCGAGGGCGAGGGTGTCGCCGCCCAGGTCCTCGTGAAGCTGGGCGCCGATCTGAACAGGGTTCGGCAGCAGGTCATCCAGCTGCTCTCCGGTTACTCCGGCGGCGGCAAGGAAGCGGCCACCGCGGGCGGCCCGGCCGAGGGCAGCCCCTCGACCTCGCTCGTCCTGGACCAGTTCGGCCGCAACCTCACCCAGGCGGCCCGCGAATCCAAGCTCGACCCGGTCATCGGGCGCGAGAAGGAGATCGAGCGGGTCATGCAGGTGCTGTCCCGCCGCACCAAGAACAACCCGGTCCTCATCGGCGAGCCCGGCGTCGGCAAGACCGCCGTCGTCGAGGGCCTGGCCCAGGCGATCGTCAAGGGCGAGGTGCCCGAGACCCTCAAGGACAAGCACCTCTACACCCTGGACCTCGGTGCGCTCGTCGCCGGTTCCCGCTACCGCGGTGACTTCGAGGAGCGCCTGAAGAAGGTCCTCAAGGAGATCCGCACCCGCGGCGACATCATCCTGTTCATCGACGAGCTGCACACGCTCGTCGGTGCGGGTGCCGCCGAGGGCGCCATCGACGCGGCTTCGATCCTGAAGCCCATGCTGGCCCGCGGTGAGCTCCAGACGATCGGTGCCACCACGCTCGACGAGTACCGCAAGCACCTTGAGAAGGACGCGGCGCTCGAGCGCCGTTTCCAGCCGATCCAGGTGGCGGAGCCTTCCCTCCCCCACACGATCGAGATCCTCAAGGGCCTGCGCGACCGCTACGAGGCCCACCACCGCGTCTCCATCACGGACGAGGCCCTCGTGCAGGCGGCCACCCTGGCCGACCGGTACATCTCGGACCGCTTCCTCCCGGACAAGGCGATCGACCTGATCGACGAGGCCGGATCCCGGATGCGCATCCGCCGGATGACCGCGCCGCCGGACCTCCGTGAATTCGACGAGAAGATCGCGAACGTCCGTCGCGACAAGGAGTCGGCCATCGACTCCCAGGACTTCGAGAAGGCGGCTTCCCTCCGTGATTCGGAGAAGCAGCTGCTGACGGCGAAGGCCAAGCGCGAGAAGGAGTGGAAGGCCGGCGACATGGACGTCGTCGCCGAGGTCGACGGCGAGCTCATCGCCGAAGTCCTCGCGACCGCGACCGGCATTCCGGTGTTCAAGCTGACCGAGGAGGAGTCCTCGCGGCTCCTGCGCATGGAGGACGAGCTCCACCGTCGCGTCATCGGTCAGAAGGACGCCATCAGGGCCCTTTCGCAGGCGATCCGACGGACCCGTGCGGGTCTGAAGGACCCGAAGCGTCCCGGTGGCTCGTTCATCTTCGCCGGTCCGTCCGGTGTCGGTAAGACCGAGCTGTCCAAGACGCTCGCCGAATTCCTCTTCGGCGACGAGGACGCGCTGATCTCCCTCGACATGTCGGAGTTCAGCGAGAAGCACACGGTTTCCCGCCTCTTCGGTTCGCCCCCCGGCTACGTGGGCTACGAAGAGGGCGGCCAGCTGACCGAGAAGGTCCGCCGGAAGCCGTTCTCCGTCGTCCTCTTCGACGAGGTCGAGAAGGCCCACCCGGATATCTTCAATTCCCTGCTGCAGATCCTCGAAGACGGTCGCCTGACCGACTCCCAGGGCCGCGTCGTGGACTTCAAGAACACGGTCATCATCATGACGACCAACCTGGGTACGCGGGACATCTCGAAGGGCTTCAACCTGGGCTTCGCGGCCCAGGGCGACACCAAGAGCGGTTACGACCGCATGAAGGCGAAGGTCAACGAAGAGCTGAAGCAGCACTTCCGGCCCGAGTTCCTGAACCGCGTCGACGACACGGTCGTCTTCCACCAGCTCACGCAGGAAGACATCATCCAGATCGTCGACCTGATGATCGCCAAGGTGGACGACCGCCTCAAGGACCGCGACATGGGCATCGAGCTCAGCGGTGACGCGAAGCAGCTCCTCGCCAAGCGCGGCTACGACCCGATCATGGGTGCGCGTCCGCTGCGCCGCACGATCCAGCGCGAGATCGAGGACATCCTCTCCGAGAAGATCCTCTTCGGTGAGCTGCGCTCCGGTCACATCGTGGTCGTCGGCGTGGAGGGTGAGGGCGAGACCGCCAAGTTCACCTTCCGCGGCGAGGAGAAGGCCACGCTGCCGGACGTTCCCCCGATCGAGGCCACGGGCTCCGGCCCGGACCTGAGCAAGGGCGCGTAAGCGGTAGCCGTTCGCGGCTGTTGTACGAAGGGGCGGGCCCGGAACCGAGAGGTTCCGGGCCCGCCCCTTTCGCATGCGCCCAGTCGAGCCCCGGGAGGAGCCGGGCGATCAGCGCCGGGTCCGCGGGCTCCGGGCCGTCGATCCGCACCGAGCGCCCTCAGGTGGCGCCGGGGGCGGTCCGGTCGAAGGACCAGTCGCCGCGTATCCCGCTCAGTTCCAGGAACGTCAGCTCCGGCCAGCTCTCGGTCGGCTCGGCCACCGCGAGGGCCGTGGGGGGGCGTACGGGGCCAGGAAGGGGACCGCGAGGTCTTCAGCAGCGGAGTCAGCCCGCCCGACGCCAGCCGGATCCCCGCAGCCGATGCGTCCGCGAGGCGAGAGCGTAGCTCCGGGGGCCCGGCGTCGGTCCCGGAACGGGAAGGACGGAGGTCCCGAACCGGTGACAAGCGGCACAGGGCAAATCGGACGTACTACGTGGATTCGTAGACCGGAGGGGGCCTCCCGGTGGCCTCGCCGCCCAGTAAGGACCCGGTCAACAGGCCCGACTGCCCTGCTCTCCGCTACGAGGTCCGGTAGTAATGGGCACTTTTGGGAAGTCGGCGGGGTCCGGGTTACCAAGGATGAGCAGCCCGGCGCACCACTCAGCGCGCCGGGTCGTCCCATGTCCCAGCAGCCACGTCCTCCCGGGCCGGCCGCGTCCCCGGAGGTTCACTCGCATGTCGAAGCGCGCCACGACCCGTCGTATCCGCACCGCCGTCCTCGCCACCGGGCTCGGGGCGGCCCTGGCGCTCGGCGCGGGCACCGCCTTCGCCGACGAGTCCCCGACCGCGCTGACCGGCGCCGCGGGCGTCGTCCAGGCCCAGGCGGCGGCGCAGGCCGCCGTCGCCGGCAAGGCCGCGGCGTGGAAGCTGCCGGTGACGTCGTACACGCTCTCCGCGACCTTCGGCAAGGGCGGCAGCATGTGGTCGCACAAGCACTCCGGCCAGGACTTCGCGGTCCCGGTGGGCACCCCGGTCAGCGCCGCGCACGCGGGCGTCGTCGTCAAGGCGGGCCCGAACGGCGGCGGCGACGGCCCGGCGTACGGCAACGCCGTCGTGATCAAGCACGACAACAACACGTACTCGCAGTACGCCCACCTGTCGAAGATCCAGGTGAAGATCGGCCAGAAGGTCGCCGCCGCCCAGCGCATCGCGCTGTCCGGCAACACCGGCAACTCCTCCGGCCCCCACCTGCACTTCGAGATCCGCACCACCCCGAACTACGGCTCCGCCGTGAACCCGGTGTCCTTCCTGCGCAAGCTCGGCGTCATCGTCTAGTGCCGCGCGGCGGCCTCCGGGCCGACCGAGTGGCCGGCCCGCTCGTGCTGATCAGCTGATCAGCCACGAGTGGGTCGGCTTGACCTCGCTCTTGCCGCCCTTGACGGTCGCCACCTGCGCGGCCGTCAGCGCGCTGTCCCAGACGCGGACGTTGTCCATCGCGCCCGTCCACGCACCGGCCCAGATGTCGTGGTGGCGTGCGCGGCCCAGCTGGATGGGGCCCGGGGCCGCCCAGATCCCGGCCGCCACCGGCACCTCGCCCGCCTGCTTCCCGTCCACGTACAGCTTGATCGTCTTCGTGGTGGCGTCGTAGGTGCCGGTCAGCATCGCCCACGCGCTCGCGGTCTTCAGCCCGTCGGAGGCGACCTGCGCGGTGGTGGCCTCGGCTCCGCCGGAGCCGCTCTGGACGCGGAAGATCCAAGCGTTCTTGCCGTTCACGGCCTCGTGGCCCAGCTCGAACGAGTACGAGACCCCGTCCCCCTGGCTCACCGCTATCCGGGTGCCGCTCTTGGCCGAGGTGTAGACGCGCGCCGCGACGCTGAAGCTCTTGGTGGTGTCCACGGCCTGCCCGGCGCCCTGGGCGTACGAGTTCGGGTTGTCCTTGAAGTGGACCTCGCCGCGCTTGGTGCCCGAGCCCTGCTCGGCCTGCGGGCCGAGCGCGATGTTCGTGGAGCCCGTCCGGTCGCGGAGCAGATTGGCCTGGCCCGGCACCGTGTGCGGATCGTCCCAGGCGGGCTCGCTCGCGGACGGCGACGGGCTCTGCGAGCCCTCGGCCACCGGGCCGGGCTTCGGGCCCGTGCCACCGGAGTCGTTCGTGAGCCAGAGGGTGGCGGCGGCGGCCACGGCGCAGGCCGCGACCGCGGCGCCTATGACGATCAGGCGGCGCCGGGTGCGGCGGCTGGAGGCCGAACGGTCGGCCAACGCCTGCCAGTCGGGCTGGGGCGTGGGGGTGAAGGCCGCACCGGGCTGGGGTCCCGGCTGCTGCTCGGGCGTGAAGGAACCATCCTGCGGATCCTGCTGATAGGGATTCGGCTGCCCGGGCTGCGGATAGCCGTACCCACCCGGTACGGGCGCTTGCGGATAGCCGTACCCGCCCCCCGCGCCGGGGGCGCCGGCTCCCGGGGCCGACGGATAGCCGTAGCCCCCGCTGCCGTTCCCGCCGCCGCTCCAGTTCTCGGGGTCGGGCTGGGGGTTGTTCGGGCGATCCGTACCGTCAGTCATGGCACGGATGTTAAAACATTCCCGCCCCCGCCAGACAGGCCGGACGTCACGAGAAGGCCTCAGCCCGGCAGCTGGATGATCGGGAAGCTGCCCGTCGCGGTCGGGGCGTGCTCCGGGAGCCACAGGACCGCCACCGCGCCCGCCGCCGTGCCCTCGCGGTCGGCTCCGCCCGGCGCCGCCACGTTGCGGAAGGTGAGGCGGGCGCCCAGGACCCGGGCCTGGCCCGCCGCGATCGTCAGGCCCAGCCCGTGGCCGACGCCCGCGCGGTCCGTCGACCCGGTACGGAACCGGCTCGGCCCCTCGCGCAGTAGCGCCTCGGGGAAACCGGGCCCGTGGTCCCGGACGCGCACGACCCGGCCCTCCACGTCGACCTGGATGGGGGCCCGCCCGTACCGCGCCGCGTTCGCGAGCAGATTGCCCAGGATCCGCTCCAGCCGCCGCGGATCCGTGTTCACGATCTCGTCCGCCACGATCCGTACGGTCGCCTCCGGCATCAGCGAGGCCACCCGGCGCCCCACGAACTCGCCCAGCGCCACGTCCTGCAGCTCCGCCCGCTCGGACGCGCTGTCCAGCCGGGCCACCTCCAGGACGTCCTCGACCAGGATCCGCATCGCCTGCGCCCGGTCCCGTACCAGCTCTGTCGGCCGCCCCGGCGGCAGCAGTTCGGCCGCGGTGAGCAGCCCCGTCACCGGGGTGCGCAGCTCGTGCGCGATGTCCGCGGTCACCCGCCGCTCGGCCTCCAGCCGCTCCTGGAGGGTGTCCGCCATGGCGTCCACGGCCCGCGCGAGGTCGTCGGTCTCGTCCCGGACCACCCCGCCGACCGCGTCGCGGACCCGGACCTCGGGGTCGCCGAGGGCGACCCTCCCGGCGGCGGCCGCCGCCTTGCGCAGCCGACGCGAGATCTGGCCGCCGATCAGGACACCGAGCGCGGAACCGCCGATGACCACCGCGAGCGAGCCGACGACCAGGGCCCGGTCCAGGTCGCGCACCATGTTGGCGCTCTGCTGGAACTGCGTGTGCAGCGACAGCACCTGCCCATTGCCGAGGGGGACGGCCGCCCACACCTCCGGGAGGCCCTTGGGCTTCTCCTGGATGTAGGTGCCGCGCCGCCCCGAACGCGCCTTG
The DNA here is from genome assembly GCF_030063135.1 of Streptomyces sp. G-G2. Lineage (GTDB taxonomy): Bacteria > Actinomycetota > Actinomycetes > Streptomycetales > Streptomycetaceae > Streptomyces. The sequence continues at coordinate 22,678 of NZ_JASISO010000046.1, read as the reverse complement.
TCCCGCAGGTCGGCGGGCAGATCCGGGTCGTTGAGCTTGGCGCCCATGGGCGGCTTGCGCCCGGCCTCGGCGTTGCGCGAGATGAACTGCACGCGGTCCAGCTGCACCTCGCGGGCGCTCTCCAGCATCGAGACCCGGGCAGCACTGTGCACCACCAGGCTCAGTGCGAGCGCGGTCAGGGCGCCCACAGCGGCGATGGCGAGGGTGATCTTCCAGCGGATGCCGGTGCGGAAGGTGAAGCTCCTCATGCCTTCAGCTTGTATCCGAAGCCCCGGACCGTCTCGATCCGGTCCTGTCCGATCTTCGTGCGCAGCCGCTGCACGTGGACGTCGACGACCCGGGTGTCGCCGCCCCAGTCGTAGTCCCAGACCCGCTCCAGCAGCCGGTCCCGGGACAGGACGGTGCCGGGCGCGGAGGAGAACTCCAGCAGCAGCCGCATCTCGGTCGGCGTCAGGGCCACCGAGACCCCGGCCTTACGGACCTCCATGCCCTCGGTGTCGACCTCCAGGTCGCCGAAGGACAGCACACCGCGCTCGCCCGCCGCGTCCTCGTCGGCGCCCGAACCCGCGCCGTTCGGCCCGCCCGCATGCCCGAAGCGGCGCAGCACCGCGCGGATGCGGGCGACCAGGACCGAGCCGTCGAAGGGCTTGGTGACGTAGTCGTCGGCGCCCGCCTCCAGACCGAGCACCACGTCGATCGAGTCGGCGCGCGCCGACAGCATGATCACGGGGACGGTGGACTCGTCGCGGATCCGGCGGCACAGGCTGACGCCGTCCATGCCGGGCACCATCACGTCGAGCAGGGCGATGTCGGGCCGGTCGGCCCGGAAGGACTCCAGGCCCGACAGCCCGTCGGGCATGGCGGTGACCACGAACCCGTCGCGCTCCAGCGCCAGGGTCGTGGCCTCACGGATGACGTCGTCGTCCTCCACGAACAGCACGTGGGTCTCGGCCATGCCCGGTCCCTCAGTTCCTCTGCGGTGTCACGGCGGGGGCGGGCTGGCCCACCCCGCCGACATTGCTGTACTCCGAGTGCACGCGGTCGTGCTCGGTGAACTTCTCCCCGCTCCAGCGGTAGGTGATCACGTCTTCGCCGGTGGCGTACGCCTCGGCCTTGCCGTAGATCTGCTTGCTCACGACCAGGTCGCCCCGGTCGATCTCCGCGTAGACGGGCGGGGCCTCGTCCGAGAACACATTCTCGTACTTTCCGCCCTCCGGCTTGTACACGTACGCGCCCACGCCGATCGCGTCCGAGCAGGACAGGATGTTGACCACGAGGTCGGTGTCCGGGCTCCCGGTGACCTTCCCGTAGCTGACGTCCACCGGGTAGTCCTTGCCCGAGCAGGGCTTGAGGTCCCGCTTGACCGCGTCACTGACCTTCGGGTCGGCCCGCACCAGCGCCACCACGTCGACCTTCTTGAAGGCCGAGGGCGACGGCTGCGCGGAGGGTGCGGTGGACGGCGAGGTCTTCGACACGGACTCGGTGCGCGCCGGACCGCCGTCCCGCAGCCCGGTGCCGCCGGTGGAGCAGCCGACCGCGAACAGCACAGTGCCGACGAGGATGACCATCCCCGTCGACATCAGTACCAGCGGGCTCCCGCCCCGGAGGCCTGTTAGGCCGCGCACCGCTCCCGCCCCTCGTACAGCATGGTGTGGTCACCGCGTTCCAGCGCGCGCATGTCCAGGTCCCGGCTCTCCAGCTCCTGCCGCAGGCGCGCCAGGGCCCGGTGCAGCGTGCTCTTCACGGTACCGGCCGACATGCCGAGCGCCGCGGCCGTCTCCTCGGTGCTCATCTGCTCCCAGTGTCGCAGCACGACCACGCTGCGCTGCTTGGGCGCGAGCACCTTGAGGATGTCCATCAGCAGGGCGCGGTCGGCGCGCTGCTCGGCGCCGTCCTCGACGCTGGCGTCCGGGAGCTGCTCGGTGGGGACCTCTTCGAGCTTGCGGGCACGCCACCACTCGGTCCGCGTGTTGATCATGACGCGGCGCAGGTAGGCATCGGCGAGGGACTTGTCGGCGATGCCGTCCCAGCGGCCGTACGTCCGCACGAGGGCGGTCTGCAGCAGGTCCTGGGCGTCGGTGGGGTCCGGGACCAGGCGACGGGCACTGCGCAGCAGCGCGTCCTGCCGAGTGCGTACGTACTCTTCGAATTCGAGTACCTCGCCGTGCGCCATCTCAGACCGCCTCCGCCTGCTCACCGTTCCACTTCCACTGCTTGTGGACCTGAAGGTACGGAGCGGTTGTCACGGCACTGTGCGGGTGAGCCTTCGGTGGGAACACGGCTGTCCATAGGTTGTGTAACAGCCCCCGTGAGCTGGGGTTTCACCGGCTCAAGCGGAATGCGAGAGTCAGCCGGCCGGGAGCCGGTAGGCCGTCGCGAGGCCGCCCGCGCGGCCGTCCTCGCCCTCCGCGCCCAGCGGTTCGACGAGCCCGTCGCTGACCAGCCCGTCCAGGGCCCGGGCCCGCTGCACCGGCTCGTCCCACACGGCGTCCAGCACCACCCGCGGCACCGGCCCGACCGCCTCGCGGAGCACCGCGAGGAGCCTGCCGCGCACCTGCCGGTCGGTACCGGCGTACGTCTGCCCGCGCCGCGGCGGACCCTCGTGCGCGGGCTTGCCCGCCAGCCGCCACGCGCACAGCCCGGCCACCGGGCAGCGGGCGCAGTCCGGGTTCTTCGCCGTGCACACCAGCGCGCCCAGCTCCATGGAGGCCGCCGCCCAGCCGGCAGCGGTCTCCTCGTCGTCGGGCAGCAGGGCCCGGGCGAGGCGCCGCTCGGCGGCGGTGGTGGCGTTCGGCGGGTACTCGACACCGGCCGCGGTCCGGGCGAAGACCCGGCGCACGTTGGTGTCCAGCACCGGGTGCCGCTGCCCGTAGGCGAAGGAGGCCACAGCGGCCGCCGTGTACTCGCCGATGCCGGGCAGCGAGAGCAGCCGGTCGTGTTCCCTCGGTACGTCGCCCCCGTGGCGTTCCGTTATGGCGACGGCCGCGCCGTGCAGCCGCAGGGCCCGGCGCGGATAACCGAGCCGCCCCCAGGCCCGTACGGCCTCGCCGGGAGCCTCGGCGGCCAGATCGGCGGGGCGGGGCCAGCGGGCCAGCCACTGCTCGTACACCGGCAGCACCCGGGCGACCGGGGTCTGCTGGAGCATGAACTCGCTGACCATGACGCCCCAGGGGCCGGCCTCGGGGCGGCGCCAGGGCAGATCGCGGGCGTTCTCGCGGAACCAGGCGATGACGGGGGAGTGCAGCGCGCGGGCGGCCTCGGCACCGGGGACGGCGGCCGGACCGGCGGGCGCGGGGGATTCGGGGGAAAGAGTCATGGCAGGGGGCATCCTGGCACGATTCACCCGTGTCGCGCGGGGCCCGGACCGGTGAACCGGACAGCGGAGCGGACCTCGCTCGTCCGCATCGTGCGGATCATCCGACCGGCCGGGCCGGTGAGGGCGAGGACCACCAGGGGGACCAGCGAGGCCCCGAACAGCAGACCCAGCGCCACGTCGTGCGGGTAGTGCACCCCGACGAAGACCCGGGAGAAGGCCATCAGCAGCGCCAGCGGCACCACCAGCGGCGCGAGCCGCCGGGAGGCCATGATCAGGGCGACGGCGGCCGCGCCCGCGATCACGGAGTGATTGCTGGGGAAGGACCAGTCGCCGACCGCGGGGCACGTGACCAGGGAGGGGAGCGCGCCGGACACCGCCCGGCAGGGCCGGTCCTCGTGCACGAAGGTCTTCAGCAGCTCGGAGGCGACGTACGCGAGCGCCGTGGCGAGCGGCGCGAGCACCGCCAGGGCCATCGCCCGGTCGCCGAGGGTGCGGGCCCGCCACCACACGAGGAGGAAGAGCAGGCCGAAGAGCAGGAGGCCGTTCTTGGTCCATATTTCCGCGAGCGACTGCACCCAGCCGGGTGTGGAGTGCGCGAAGCCGGTGATGTCGAGGTAGAGGCCGGAGCTGTCCATCCGGCCGAGAGTACGCACAGCGGACTCCCCGCCGCCCCTCCGGTGCGCCCGGACGGCCGTCCGGGCTACGGCAGCGGGATGATCATCGCCAAAATTCGCCGATACCCGGCATGGGCGGCACTGATCGCGACGCCGACTCTCGTAAAGTTTCCTCTCGTGGGATCTCTGCGCAATCCGGTCGGGCCGCTCCCCTCCTCCATCTACTGGCGACGGAGGGCGGTTCTGGCGTCCGTCGCCGCTCTGCTGGCCATCCTCGCCGTATGGACCGTCAGTTCCGGTGGCGGGACGACGAGTCAGAACGGCAAGGGCGGCAAGGGACCCCGTCCCGCGGCCTCGATCACCCCGGGCGCGCCCGGAACCGGGCCGGCGATCACTCAGGCCCCGGGCGGGCGTGACGAGTCGGGCGCGGGCGGTGCCACGGGCGGCGACCACGGCGGCGCGTCGGGTTCCGGCGCGGGCGGCGCGGGCGGCAAGAACGGCGAACCGGGCGGGGCGGGTTCGGCGGCGGGCGCGGACGCGGGCGGCGCGGCGGCCTCCGGTGGCGGCCCCGGCCAGATCCCGGCGGACTCCCCGCTCCCCGCCTGTGCGCCGAGCGGGCTCCAGTGGGAGGTCAAGAGCACCAAGAACGAGTACGAGCCGAACGAGCGCCCCCGTCTGGAGCTCCTCGCGCGCAATGTCTCAGGCGCCACCTGCAAGGTGGACCTCGGTCCGAAGCAGGCGATCCTGACGATCACTCAGGCCAGCACGGGCAAGGCCGTGTGGTCCTCGGCGGACTGCCCGACGGGAGCGGGGAACCTCTTCTTCCGGCTGCCCGCGAACAGCGACACGACGCAGTCGCTGGAATGGGACCGCAAGTTCAGCGCGGCGTCCCAGTGCCAGACGCCTCCGGCGGGGAGCGCGGTGGCCGACACATACGTGGTCGAGGTCAAGTCCCCCGGCATGCCGGTGGCCCGCACGTCATTCGTCCTGAAGCAGGACTGACCCCCTCGACCGCCGGCGGGGCTGGATGTGCCCACGGGGCACATTCCAGCCCCCGTCGGCGGTCGAGGCGCCCCGGGAGGGCGCACAGCCCTTAGACGTACCGCTCCAGGATCGAGGACTCCGCCAGCCGCGACAGCCCTTCGCGCACCGACCGCGCCCGCGCCTCGCCGACCCCGTCGACGGTCTGGAGGTCGTCCACACTGGCGGCGAGCAGCTTCTGCAGCCCCCCGAAGTGCTCCACGAGCCGCTCGATGATGGCCCCCGGCAGCCGGGGAACCTTCGCCAGCAGCCGGTACCCGCGCGGCGACACCGCCGAGTCCAGGGTCTCGGGCGAGCCCGTGTACCCCAGCCCCCGTGCCACCGTCGCCAGCTCCAGCAGCTCCGCGTGCCGGAAGGAGTCCAGCTCGGCCAGCGCCTCCTCCACCGTGCGGGAACGCTTCGCCGTAGGCTCCGGCACGTAGTCCCGGATCACCAGCTCCCGCTCCTGCTCGATCCCGACCGTCAGCTCGTCCAGCTGGAGCGACAGCAGCCGCCCGTCGGTGCCCAGCTCCACCACGTACTCGGCGATCTCGGTCGCGATCCGCCGCACCATCTCCAGCCGCTGCGCGACCGCCGTGACGTCGCGGACCGTCACCAGGTCCTCGATCTCCAGCGCCGACAGCGTGCCGGCGACCTCGTCGAGCCGCAGCTTGTACCGCTCCAGCGTGGCCAGCGCCTGGTTCGCCCGGGACAGGATCGCCCCGGACTCCTCCAGTACGCGCCGCTCGCCGTCGACGTACAGCGCGATCAGCCGCATCGACTGCGACACCGACACGACCGGGAAGTTGCACTGCTTGGAGACACGGTCCGCGGTCCGGTGCCGGGTCCCCGTCTCCTCCGTCGGAATCGACGCGTCCGGCACCAGCTGGACGCCCGCCCGCAGGATCTTGGTGATGTCCTTGTCCACGATGAGCGCCCCGTCGAGCTTGCACAGCTCGCGCAGCCGGGTCGCGGTGAACTCCACGTCCAGCACGAATCCGCCGGTGCACATGGCCTCGACGCTCTTGTCCATACCGAGAACGATCAGGCCGCCCGTGTTGCCGCGCAGGATCCGCTCCAGCCCGTCACGGAGCTGCTGACCAGGTGCGACCGCGCTCAGCGAGGCCCGCATCAGGGCCTCCTGCTTGCTGCCTGCGCCGGACTTCCCGGATGCTGCTGCCCCGTCCTTGGCTGCCACTGCACTCCTCCGGTCGCGGGTTGCGCCGCCCCGCGGCGCGGGCACACACGCGTGCATACGGCCGGGCGGACCAGCACAAAGTCTACCGGCGCGCGCCACGCCCCCGCCGTTGCTTACCCGGCACAGCCGTTCCGGAACCCCGGACGGGCCCCCTGACCAGCGGGTTACTCGGCGCTCTTGGTGGAGTTGCGGCTCCGCCCGCGCGGCAGCACCCGCAGTGCCTCCCCCATGTCCGCGACCTCGACGACCTTCATTCCGGCGGGCACCTTGCCCGGGTCGGCCGGCACCAGGGCGTGCGTGAAGCCGAGCCGGTGCGCCTCGGCGAGCCTGCGCTGCACGCCCGTCACCCGCCGCACCTCACCCGCCAGCCCGACCTCCCCGATCGCGACGAGGTTCTTCGGCAGCGGTACGTCGCTCGCGGCCGAGGCCAGCGCCAGCGCGACGGCCAGGTCGGCGGCGGGCTCGGTCAGCTTCACCCCGCCGACGGTCGCGGTGTAGATGTCGCGCTTGCCGAGGGCGGTGATCCGCCCGCGCTGCTCCAGCACGGCCAGCATCATCGAGACGCGGGAGGTCTCCAGCCCGGAGGTGGTCCGCCGGGGCGAGGGGATCTGCGAGTCCACGGTCAGCGCCTGCACCTCGGCGACCAGCGGCCGCTTGCCCTCCAGGGTCACGGTCAGGCAGGTCCCGGGCACCGCCTCCGCGCGCCGGGTCAGGAACAGGCCGCTCGGATCGGTGAGCCCGGTGATGCCCTCGTCGTGCAGTTCGAAGCAGCCGACCTCGTCGGTGGCGCCGTACCGGTTCTTGATGCCGCGCACCAGCCGCAGCCGCGCGTGCCGGTCGCCCTCGAAGCTGAGGACGACGTCCACGAGGTGTTCCAGCAGCCGGGGGCCCGCGATCGCCCCGTCCTTGGTGACGTGGCCGACGAGCAGCGTGGACATCCCGCGCTCCTTTGAGGCCCGGATCAGCGCGCCCGCGACCTCGCGGACCTGCGCCATGCCGCCGGGCGCCCCGTCGATCTCGGGCGAGGCGATGGTCTGTACGGAGTCCAGGATCAGCAGGGACGGCTTCACCGCGTCCAGGTGCCCGAGCACCGCCGACAGGTCCGTCTCGGCCGCGAGGTAGAGGTGGTCGCTGAGGGCCTTGATCCGGTCGGCGCGCAGCCGGACCTGGCTCGCCGACTCCTCGCCCGTCACGTAGAGGGTGCGGTGCTCCTCGCTCGCGGCCTTCGCCGCGACGTCGAGGAGCAGGGTGGACTTGCCGACGCCGGGCTCCCCGGCGAGCAGGGCCACGGCTCCGGGGACGAGGCCGCCGCCGAGCACCCGGTCCAGCTCGGGGACCCCGGTGGAGCGGGCCGTCGCCTGGCGCCCGTCGACCTGCCCGATGGGCACCGCCGGGGTGGACACCCGGCCCGCGGCGGTGGTGCGCACGGCGGGGGCGCCCGTCTCCTCGACCGTTCCCCAGGCCTGGCACTCGGGGCACCGGCCCAGCCACTTCGCGGTGGTCCAGCCGCATTCGGTACAGCGGTAGGACGGCCGGTCCTTGGCGGATGAACGGGATGTACGGGCTGCTGCCATGGCGCCAACGGTAATGGCCGCCACCGACAGCCCCCCACGGCGAACGATCCACGGGGCCGGGGCGGCCGACCGGGCGGCGGCCGGGGGGACGCGGGGCGGCGGCATCCGGGTGGCGGCGTCAGGGCCGCCGTCAGCAGCGACCCGATTCGTTCACCCGTAAGGGCTAAAAGTGCTGAAGGCTTCCAGGGCGTCACCGGCACGCCGCCTACGGTCACCAGGTGAGCAGCAGCAATCAGACGACCCCCGCGACACGCACCGGCGCACACCGGGCGCACGGGCGCATGATCCCCCAAGGGGAGCAGGCGCCTCCCTTCCGCCACGAGCCCTATCTCGACGGCCTGTTCACGTACTGCCTCTCCGTCCTCTGCGACCACGACAGCGCCACCGAGGTACTGGGCGAGGTACTGGCCGTGGCCGAGCGGCACCCCGGACGCTGTCCCGACGAGAGCGAGCGCCGGGCCTGGCTCTACGCCCTCGCCCGCTGGGCCTGTCTGCGAAGACTCGCGGAACAACGGCGCGCCCGGCACGCCCCGGGCGGCGCACACACCGCCCGGCGTACGCCGGAGCACACCGAGAGCCCCCGTGCGCCGGGTGGGGACCACCCGGGCGCCTTCGCCGACGGGGGCGCGGGCCCGGCCGCCGCCGCACCCGCCGACGGGCTCGACGTCAGCGCGTACCGCCGGACCGAGCTGGCCCGCCTCGCCTGGCCCGAAGCGGCGGGCACCACCCCCGAGCAGCGCGAGGCCCTCGAACTCGCCGTCCGCCACCGGCTCACCGTCGCCGAACTCGCCGCCGTCATCGGCACCCCGGCCGCCGCCGCCCGCGACCTGCTGACCGGCGCCGCCTGCGAGGTCGAGCGCACCCGCGCCGCCCTCGCCGTCGTCGAGACCGGCAACTGTCCCGCCGTCTCCCGGCTCACCGGCGACAGCCAGGTCCTGCTCTCCACCACCCTGCGCGCCGAACTGGTCCGCCACGTCGACGACTGCCCGCGCTGCCGCCGCGCCGCCGAACGCGTCGGCGCGGGCGCCCCCTGGCCCGGCTCCGGCGGCGTCCACAACGGAGCGCTCCCGCTCGTCCCGGCCCCCCGTACGGGCGTGCGCGCCGCGATGCTGCGCTCGGCGCGGGTACGGGGCCGGGCCGCGGGCCCGCGCTTCGCCCGTACCGGATTCCCCCTCGACCCCAAGGACCACGCGGCCCGCCGCGACCGGATCCGGGCCCGGGCGGTCACCACCACCGTGGTCGCCACGGTGGTGGCCGCGCCGGTCCTGGCCCTCTGGGCGGCGTACCGGGGAGCCCCGAGCACCGGCGAGCCGACCGGGAACGCGGGCACCCGGATCTCCGCGAGCGGGGTGGAGATCCCGCAGCACCTGGACGGCCACCCGCTCGCCGCCTACGAGAACGCGGGCAACACCCGCACGACCGGCGCCGAGCCCCGCTTCACCGAGGGCGGCCCGGTGGCCGACGTATCCGTCGAGGTGATCAGCTCCGGCGCCACGCCGAGCCCCGACCAGCCGGGCGCCCCGGGCCGCCTCACCGTCACCGCCTCCTCCCGGGGCGGGGTGACCTTCCTCGGACTCACCGCGTCCGGCGGCGCGCCCGTCGACTGGCGGCTCTGGACCGACGCCTCCTGGCTCCGAGCGAGCCGCACCGCGGGCACCCTGGCCCCAGGAGAATCGGTCACCCTGCGGATCGCCGTGGACCCCGACGCCCAGCCCGTCGGCGCCTGGACCGCCCGGGTCGGGGTGGACCCGAGCGGCGCGATGGTCTCGATCTCCGGCGGCGGCCGCCCGGCTCCCCGGCCCAGCCAGCCGCAGTCCCCGGCCCCGACCCCTCCGGCGTCGCCGACCCCGGACCCTCCGACGCCCACCCCGACGCCCACGCCGAGCCCTCCGGCGTCGCCGACCCCCACGCCGACGCCGACGCCGAGCGCCTCTGAAGGAACGGTTTCCCCGGCCCCCACGCCCGCCGGCTCCTGACCGGCGCGCGGGGGACGGGCGCGCGCAGGACGGTTACGTGGTGACCGGCGGGGCAGCTACTTCGTGACCGGCGGGTCAGCCGGGTGCGGAGCCATCGGCAGTACGGACGCCAGCCGTGCCTCGCACAGCGCCACCAGCGCCTTGTAGGCGGGCTTGCCCATCAGCTCGGTCAGCTCGGGCCGGTAGGTGACGTACACCGGATCACCCGCGCCGTGCGCGGACGTCGCCGAGGTGCACCACCAGTGCAGGTCGTGGCCGCCCGGACCCCAGCCGCGCCGGTCGTACTCGCCGATCGTCACCTGGAGCACCCGGGTGTCGTCCGGCCGGTCGATCCACTCGTACGTACGCCGGACCGGCAGCTGCCAGCACACGTCCGGCTTCGTCTCCAGCGGCTCGCGCCCCTCCTTGAGCGCCAGGATGTGCAGCGAACAGCCCGCGCCCGCCGCGAAACCGGGCCGGTTCTGGAAGATGCACGACCCCTCCCACCGCCGGGTCTGCCGCTCGCCGTCCTCGTCCTTCTGCACCCAGCCGCTCTCGGCGCCGACGTCGTGGAACTGCCACAGATCCGGCGTCAGCCGCGCGACGCTCGCAGCGACCCGCTTCTCGTCGTCCTCGTCGGAGAAGTGCGCGCCGAGCGTGCAGCACCCGTCGTCCGCCCGGCCCGCCTGGATGCCCTGGCACCCGCTGCCGAAGATGCAGGTCCAGCGGGAGGTGAGCCAGGTCAGGTCACAGCGGAAGACCTGCTCGTCATCGGCCGGATCCGGGAACTCCACCCAGGCCCGCGCGAAGTCGAGGCCCTTCTCGTCGGCCGTGCTCGACTTCACGGTCTTGCTCTTGCTCTTGCTGGCCTTCTTCGTATTGGGCACAAACCCAAGCCTAAACGCCCCTTACGCCACCCCTACGCGTTCGGCCCAGTAGCGTTTCGCGTATGAGACTCGGTGTCCTTGACGTGGGTTCGAACACGATCCACCTGCTCGTGGTCGACGCGCACCCCGGTGCGCGCCCCCAGCCCGCGCACTCGCACAAGGTCGAGCTGCGCCTGGCGGAGCTGCTCGACGAGCGCGGCGCGGTCAGCCCCGAAGGCGTGGAGCGGCTCGTCGCGGTCATCGCGGGCGCGGCCCAGGCCGCCGAGGACAAGGGTTGCGAGGACGTGCTGCCCTTCGCGACCAGCGCGGTGCGCGAGGCGACCAACGCGGACGAGGTGCTGGCCCGGGTCCGCGAGGAGACCGGCGTGGACCTCCAGGTGCTCAGCGGCGCGGACGAGGCCCGGCTGACCTTCCTCGCCGTACGCCGCTGGTTCGGCTGGTCGGCGGGCAAGCTGATGGTGCTCGACATCGGCGGCGGCTCCCTGGAGATCGCCTCCGGCATCGACGAGGACCCCGACACCGCCGTGTCCCTGCCGCTCGGCGCGGGCCGCCTCACCGCGGGCTGGCTCCCGGGCGACCCGCCGGACCCGGCGGACATCAAGGCGCTGCGCCGCCACGTACGGACCCAGATCGCGCGTACGGTCGGCGAGTTCAGGCGGTCGGGTGCGCCGGACCACGTCGTGGCCACCTCGAAGACCTTCAGGCAGCTGGCCCGGATCGCGGGCGCGGCCCGTTCAGCCGAGGGCCTCTTCGTCCAGCGCGGGCTGACCCGCAAGTCCCTGGAGGAGTGGGTCCCGCGCCTGACGGAGATGACCACCTTCCAGCGGGCGGCCCTTCCGGGCGTCTCGGAGGGCCGCGCCGCGCAGCTCCTGGCGGGGGCGATGGTCGCGGAGGCCGCCATGGACCTCTTCGGGGTCGACGAACTCGAAATCTGCCCCTGGGCCCTCCGCGAAGGCATCATCCTCCGCCGCCTGGACCACCTCCCGTCCTAACCCCCGGGCCCGCCGGCCCCTCAACCCCCGGGCGATCCGTCGCCGGAGGCACCCGGGCCGCCCGGCGCGCGAGGGCATCCGGGCCCCGGCACGGGCCTCCCTCACGGCCCCCCGGCGCGCCCCCCGCAAGGGGCCCCCACAAGGCCCCCCGCACGGGCCCGGGCGGAGCCCGGTGAGGGGCCCGGGGGCCAAGCCCCCGTACCCTGTCCCCGTGGCAGAACCAGTGCGCATCCCGGACGCGAAAGTCGCCCTCTCCACCGCCTCCGTCTACCCGGAGTCCACGGCGACCGCCTTCGAGATCGCCGCACGCCTCGGCTACGACGGCGTCGAGGTCATGGTCTGGACGGACCCCGTCAGCCAGGACATCGAGGCCCTGCGCCGCCTCTCCGACCACCACCAGGTCCCGATCCTCGCCATCCACGCCCCCTGCCTCCTCATCACCCAGCGCGTCTGGTCCACCGACCCGTGGATCAAGCTCCAGCGCGCCCAGACGGCGGCCGAGAAGCTCGGCGCGAGCACGGTGGTCGTGCACCCGCCCTTCCGCTGGCAGCGCCAGTACTCCCGCGAGTTCGTCTCCGGCATCTGGCGCATGGCCGACGAGACCGATGTCCGTTTCGCGGTCGAGAACATGTACCCCTGGCGCTACCGCGACCGCGAGATGCTCGCGTACGCCCCCGAGTGGGACGTCACCAAGGACGACTACCGCCACTTCACGGTCGACCTCTCGCACACCGCGACCGCCCGTGCGGACGCCACCGCGATGATCGACCGGATGGGCGACCGCCTCGCCCACGTCCACCTCGCCGACGGCAACGGTTCCGCCAAGGACGAGCACCTCGTCCCCGGCCGCGGCACCCAGCCGTGCGCCGAACTCCTGGACCGGCTCGCCCGTACCGGCTTCGACGGCCACGTCGTCATCGAGGTCAACACCCGCCGCGCGATGTCCGCCGCCGAGCGCGAGGCCGACCTCGCCGAGGCCCTCGCCTTCACCCGGCTGCACCTGGCGGCCACCGGGACCGGCACCACCACCCGCGTCCCCCGCCGATGACCGGCGCCGCCCCGAAGCCGGAGGGACCGGAGGAGCCGCAGCCGCAGGAGTCGAAGAGGCCCCGCCGCGGCCCCGGCCGCCCCCGCCAGGACGAGGCCGAGGAAGGCCCCGGCACCCAGGAGCGGATCCGCCTCGCCGCCCGCTCCGAGTTCGCCGAGCGCGGGTACGACAAGACGTCCGTGCGCGGGGTCGCCAAGGCCGCGGGCGTGGACCCGGCGCTGGTCCACCACTACTTCGGCACCAAGGACGACCTCTTCGCGGCCGCCATCGAGATGAGCATGGAGCCCGCCCTGGTGGTCCCGCTGATCGTCGGTGACGGCCCGGACGGGATCGGCGAGCGCCTCGCCCGCTACTTCCTGGGCATCTGGGAGAACCCGGTCAGCCGGACCCCGCTCCTCGCCGTCATCCGCTCGGCGCTGACCCACGAGGCCGCGGCCAGGGTGCTGCGGCGGCTGATCCTGCGCCGGGTGCTGGAACGGGTCGCGGCCGACCTCGACGTCCCCGACCCCACCTTCCGCGCGGAGCTGGCCGCCTCGCACATGGTCGGCATCGCCCTCCTGCGGTACGTCGTCCGGGTCGAGCCCCTGGCCTCGGCGGACCCGGAGGACATCGTCAGGCTGGTCGCCCCCACCCTCCAGCGCTACCTGACCGAGGAATGAGCGCCCCGTCCCGCCATCCGGACACCTTGTCCGGATCCCGGGCGGCAGGCGTAGCCTCGTAATCTGAGCCAGACATCTCTGAGTCAGTGCCGTCTATGGGGAGTGAACCCGATGCCCGAGCTGAGGTCCCGCACCGTCACCCACGGCCGCAACATGGCGGGCGCACGCGCCCTTATGCGGGCGTCGGGCGTAGCGAGCGCCGACATCGGCAAGCCGATCATCGCGGTCGCCAACTCGTTCACCGAGTTCGTCCCCGGGCACACCCACCTCGCCCCGGTCGGCCGGATCGTCTCCGAAGCCATCCTCGCCGCGGGCGCCGTCCCGCGTGAGTTCAACACGATCGCCGTCGACGACGGCATCGCGATGGGCCACGCCGGCATGCTGTACTCCCTGCCCTCCCGCGACCTCATCGCGGACTCGGTCGAGTACATGGTGGAAGCCCACTGCGCGGACGCCCTGATCTGCATCTCCAACTGCGACAAGATCACCCCCGGCATGCTGATGGCCGCCATGCGCCTCAACATCCCGGTCGTCTTCGTCTCGGGCGGCCCGATGGAGGCCGGTCAGGCCACCCTCGTCGACGGCACCGTCCGCAAGCTCGACCTGATCGACGCCATGGTCGACGCCTCCAACGAGAACGTCTCCGACGAGGACGTCCTGCGCATCGAGGAGAACGCCTGTCCCACCTGCGGTTCCTGTAGCGGCATGTTCACGGCCAACTCGATGAACTGCCTCGCCGAGGCCATCGGCCTCGCCCTCCCGGGCAACGGCTCGGTCCTGGCCACGCACACCGCCCGCAAGGCCCTGTACGAGAACGCGGGCCGCACGATCGTCGAGATCACCAAGCGGCACTACGAGCAGGACGACTACTCGGTCCTGCCGCGTTCCATCGCCACCCGCCAGGCCTTCGAGAACGCCATGGCCCTCGACATCGCCATGGGCGGCTCCACCAACACGATCCTGCACCTGCTGGCCGCGGCGCAGGAAGCGGGCCTGGACTACGACCTCAAGGACATCAACGAGGTCTCGCGCCGCGTCCCGTGCCTGTCCAAGGTCGCGCCGAACGTGGCCCCGGGCGGTACGTACTACATGGAGGACATCCACCGGGCGGGCGGCATCCCCGCCATCCTGGGCGAGCTGTACCGCGGCGGCCTCCTCAACAAGGACGTCCACACCGTGCACTCGGCCACCATCGAGGAGTGGCTCGGCACCTGGGACGTGCGCAGCGGCACCGCGTCCGACGAGTCCATCGAGCTGTGGCACGCGGCCCCCGGCTGCGTCCGCTCCGCGACCGCCTTCTCGCAGTCCGAGCGCTGGGACACCCTCGACCTCGACGCGGAGGGCGGCTGCATCCGCTCGGTCGAGCACGCGTACTCCCAGGACGGCGGGCTCGCCGTCCTCCACGGCAACATCGCCGTCGACGGCTGCGTGGTCAAGACGGCGGGCGTCGACGAGTCGATCTGGACCTTCGAGGGTCCGGCCGTGGTCTGCGAGTCGCAGGACGAGGCCGTCGACAAGATCCTCCGCAAGGAGATCAAGGCGGGCGACGTCGTCGTCATCCGCTACGAGGGTCCGCGCGGCGGGCCCGGCATGCAGGAGATGCTCTACCCGACGTCCTTCCTCAAGGGCCGGGGCCTCGGCAAGTCCTGTGCGCTGGTGACGGACGGCCGCTTCTCCGGAGGCACCTCGGGCCTGTCCATCGGCCACGCCTCGCCCGAGGCGGCGTCGGGCGGTGCGATCGCCCTCGTCGAGGACGGTGACCGCATCCGGATCGACATCCCGAACCGCACGATCGAGCTGCTCGTCCCGGACGAGACCCTGGCGGCCCGCCGCGAGGCCCTCGGCGGCGTCTACGCCCCGAAGAACCGCGAACGCAAGGTCTCGGCGGCCCTGCGTGCGTACGCCGCCATGGCCACGAGCGCCGACAAGGGCGCAGTCCGCGACGTCTCCCTCCTGGGCTGACCCCGGCCCCGCGTTCAGCCCCGTCGGCGTTCGAGGCGCCCCCGGAGGGCAGACCGGCCCAGGCCGGAAACCTTCCGGAGGCCCTTCCACGCTGCCGCCGGTCCCTGCCTCCGGCGGGCCCTCAATCGCCGGGCGGGCTGATGTCGGCTCGGGCAGCCCTCAATCGCCGGGCGGGCTGACGGTGCCCCGGCCCCGGGGGGGGGGAATGAGGTTCGGCGGCGTTCGAGGCGGCCCCCGGACACGGCACTAGCGCCACCCGCCAGGGTCAACGGCGAAGACCGTCCCGTCCGGCGCCGACCCGAAGACCCGCCCGTCGGCGACGACCGGCGACGGCCGCGACGGCGTGAACGTGTGCGCCCCCGTCGCCATCCGCGGCGCGGTCTGCCCCACCAGCCTCCCCCGCCCGGCGTCCACCGCCAGCAGCCGCCCGTCCGCCGCCATCAGGTGCACGCGGCCGTCCGCCGCCACCGGCCGCGACCCCTGGCTCGCGGCCGTCTCCAGCCGCCACAACTCCCGCTCCGCGCCCACGGCGACCAACGCGCCCCCGCTGGCGAACGCGTACACCGTCCCGTCCGCGCCCACGCCCCCCTGCGCCTGCAGCAGGCTCGTCGGCAGCAGGGTCCGCCGCTCGGTCCGGCTGCGCAGGTCCATCCGTACCACCGCGTCCGTCACCATCCCGTCGCCCGCCAGCAGGTGCAGGGCCCCCGCGGCCACCCCGACCGGCTCCAGCAGTCCCGCCGACCGGTGCTGCCAGCGGGTCGTGCCGTCGGCCGCGGCCAGGGCCAGCACCTGGGTCGACGTACCGTCCCCGGCCGGGGTCACGGCATACACCTCCGAGCCGTCCGCCGCCGGGACCAGCTGCGCCCCCACCCCCGCCGGCCGCTTCGCCCACCGCACCGACCCGGTCGCCGCGTCCCGCGCCGTGACCTGCCCGTCGGCGGCGACGAGCACCAGCGCCCCCGCCGGTACGACGTCGGCCCCGAGCGGGACGTCGGCCTTCCAGCGCTGCGCCCCCGTCGCCGGGTCCAACGCCTGGAGTACGTGCGCCCCGGCCAGGTACGCGAGGACGGACCCACCGCCGAGGAACGGCGCGGGATCTCCCGCCCCGGTCACCCCGGCCGCGGACCACACCACCGCGCCCGTCGCCGGGTTCAGCCGGACCGCCGCGAGGCCGGGCGCCGAGCAGTACAGGGCGTCCGACAGCCAGGCGCAGGCCGGGATCCGGGCGGCGGCCCCGGGCGCGCCGGGGGTCGTCGCCCACGGCGTGATCCGGGCGGGCCCGGGCTCGCGTGCGGTGCCCGCCAGGTGGTCGGCGGCCGTCGCGGGCGGGGTGTCCCGCAATTGCGCGTACCCGCCGACGGCCCCGCCGGTGACCAGCAGCCCGGTGCCCAGCGCGGCGGCCACCCGCCAGCGCGTGCGCCGCCGCCCGGCGCGCGGCTCGGCTGCGCCCCCGGCCGGAAGGCTGTCCCGCCGGTGCGTGGGCGGACCCGCCGCGGGTTCGGCGGGCAGCCGCGGGCGCACCGGCCCGAGCCCGTCCCGCCGGTGCGTCTGCGGGTCCGCCCCGGGCGCGGACGCGGCGAGCCTCGGTCGCGGTATGAACGTACGGGTGTCCTCGTTCGTCGGGTACGCCACCGACCGCAGCTCCCCGATCAGCTCGTCGGCGGTCGGCCGCGCGGCCGGGTCCTTCGCCAGGCACCGCGCGATCAGCGGCGCCAGCTCCGACGGCACCCCGGTGAGATCGGGCTCGTTGTGCACCACCTGGTACGCCACGATGTACGCGCTCTCGGAGTCGAACGGCCCGTGCCCGGTGGCCGCGTGCACCAGCAGCGCCCCCATCGCGAACACGTCCGCGGCGGGCCCGACGTCGCGCGGCCGCTGGAACTGCTCGGGCGCCATGAACGGCGGGGTCCCGATCAGCTTCCCGGTCTCGGTCCGCAGGTCGCTGTCGTAGGGCCGGGAGATCCCGAAGTCGATGACCTTCGGTCCGTCGGAGGCCATCAGGACGTTGCTCGGCTTGAGGTCCCGGTGCACCACCCCGGCCCGGTGGATGTCGCGCAGCGCCTCCGCCAGCCCGGCGCCGAGCCGCCCCACCTCGGCCGGGTCCAGGACCCGTTCGCGCACCCGCTCCGCGAGCGTCGGCGCGTCGATGAACAGGGTGGCCATCCAGGGCCGTTCGGCGTCGGGGTCGGCGTCCACGACGGGCGCGGTGAAGGCTCCGCTCACCCGTCGGGCGGCGGCCACCTCCTGCTGGAAGCGGGCCCGGAACTCGGGATCCACCGCGTGCTGCGCGTGCACGATCTTGACGGCGAGTTTCAGCCCGGACGCGGAGGTGGCGAGGTGGACGACGCCCATGCCGCCGGCCCCGAGCACGGATTCCAGCCGGTACAGCCCGGCGTATTCCGGAAACCCGGACTGCCCGGCGCGCAGCGATCGCATTCGCCCCATCACCCCCGGGGGAGCCTAGTCGACGGTGCGTGCGAATTCGTAAGGGGCTGCTATCCTCCGCGAGTTGCCGGGCGCAATGGTC
Source organism: Streptomyces sp. G-G2 (assembly GCF_030063135.1). Taxonomy (GTDB): domain Bacteria; phylum Actinomycetota; class Actinomycetes; order Streptomycetales; family Streptomycetaceae; genus Streptomyces. The sequence continues at coordinate 4,926 of NZ_JASISO010000046.1, read as the reverse complement.
CGGTTTTGGACAATGGGGGTGTTCCGCATGGCGGTTGACGAGGTGGCGAACGAGGCGGCGAACGGGGCGGAATCCCTGTCCGTGCAGGCCGGTTCGGAGGGGTACCTGACGTTCCCGGTCGCTCCCGACTGTCGGGTGAACGTCCGCAGCGGCCCGGGCACCGGATACCCGATCAAGAAGGTCCTGCCGTACGACGCGTGGGTGAAGATCGACTGCCAGACGCCCGGCACGAACGTCTCGGGCCCCTACGGCACGTCGGACATCTGGGACTGCATCGGTAACGGCCTGTACGTGTCCGACGCGTACGTGAAGACGGGCGCCGACGGCTACGTCGCCACCCGCTGCGGCTGACCGGACCCGGCCGGTACCAAGGTCCCGAACCGGGGCCCCGCCCCGTCTGCCACGTGAGACACACCGGGCCGGTGCCGTCCGGCGGGGGATAATCGCTGCCGTGAGCGACGAACGAGACCCGAGCAGCAGCGAGCCGACCCCCGCCGACCCGGCCCCGGCCACCGGGAGCCCGACGACTCCGGCGGCCTCCGAGGGCCCCCGGCCCGAGCCGATCCGGTTCTTCGGGACGACCTGGGTGAACCACGACGGCGGCTACCACCTGCGCCGCGCGGGCATGGCGGCCGCCTCGCTGCTGACCGCCGTCATCGGCGCCTTCGTGCTGCGCTTCGCGTACGAGGGCCTGGAGATCGGCAATGTCGGCGCCTTCCTGAGCATCTCCGTCGTCGTGCTCTTCGCGATCGCGAGTTCCATCGCCTTCGCGAAGACCTGGGAGTCCTACGCCCGCCGGGCCCGGCCCTCCTCGGACGAGGCCTCGCTCAAGGGCCTCAAGGCCATCGGGTTCATCGGCAGCCTGATCGCGTACTTCATCCGCTGCCTCTTCGAGGCGCCCGGCGAGCGGCTGGCCCGCTTCGAGTACGACCGTGCCCGCGTCGAGTACGACCGCCGCCGGGGAGCCCGTACCGGGAACCCGGCCGCCCGCCGCCAGAAGCGCAAGAAGAAGTAGGCGGGGTGAGCGCCCCACTCCCGGACGGCCGCCCCTGGCCGCCGCCCGCGCCACCCGCCCGGCACCCGGAACACCCCGCACACCCCGCGTACCCCGCGCCCGCGATGCTCCCCACCGGCCCGCTCACGGCCCCCGCCGGTTCCCCGTACGCCGCCCAGGCCCGCAACGGCACCCAGCGCCCGCTGCGCGAACTCGGCGCCACCGCCCTGCTCCTCGTCATGGGCCTCGTCGCCATGATCGGGCTGTTGGCCGCCGCCGCCCTGTCCGCGAACGCCTTCGGCATCGCCGGGACCGATCCGGCCGGCGAGAAGATCTTCAGCGATCCGCTCGCCGACGAGGCGCTCGGGCTGATCAGCCTCGGCCTCGCGATACCCGCCGTCCTCCTCGTCGTACGCCGGATCCAGCGCCGCCCGGCCGGCACCATCTCCTCGGTCACCGGACGGCTGCGCCTCGGCTGGCTGGGGCTCTGCTCCGTCCTCGCCCTGCCCGCGCTCGCCACCCAGATCGGCCTGCTCGTCTGGCTGCTGCCGCCCGACGGCCCCGAGGGCGCGGGCGACCTGTTCTCCCCGCCCGCCTGGCCGACGCTGCTGCTCAGCCTGGCCGTGGTGTGGGCGCTGGTCCCCTTCCAGGCCGCGGCCGAGGAGTACCTGTTCCGCGGCTGGATCCTCCAGGCCTTCGGCGCGCACCTGCGCCGCCCCTGGGCCGGGATCGCCGTCGGCTCGCTCCTGTTCGCGCTGGCGCACGGCTTCGGTCAGTGGTCCGGTTTCGCGCTGCTCTGCTACTCCGCCGCCTGGTACGCCTGGCTCACGCTGCGCACCGGCGGTCTGGAGGCCGCCATCGCCCACCACATGGTGAACAACCTGCTGGCCTTCACCCTCGAAGCGCTCGCCGATGACATCGGGTCCGACGGCACGGCGGCCGACGCGCCCTGGCAGGCCCTGGCCCTCGACCTGGTCCTCACCCCGCTCTACTGCCTTTGCGTCGTCCGGCTGTCGGAGCGCCGGTCCGTCCGCACCCTCTCCTCCTGACGCCGCCCGCCCCGATGGTTGACGCCCGGCACCCCCAGGAGCATTATTCATCACATGATGAATAACCGGGCCGACGAAGCCTCGGCCCCCACCCCCGCGGTGCGGGCGACCGGCCTGACCGTCCGCCGCGGCACCGGCCGCACCCCCGCCACCGTCCTCCACGGCATCGGGTTCGCCGTCCCCCGCGGCCGCATCACCGGCCTCCTCGGCCCTTCCGGCTGCGGCAAATCCACCCTCATGCGCGCCGTCGTCGGCACCCAGGCCCACGTCACCGGCACCCTCGACGTCCTCGGCCGCCCCGCCGGTCACCCCGAACTGCGCTCCCGCATCGGCTACGTCACCCAGGCGCCGTCCGTCTACGACGACCTCACCGTCCGGCAGAACCTCGACTACTTCGCCGCCGTCCTGCGCCCCGGTCGCGCCGCCGCCGACCACCGCCGCGCCGACGTCACCCGCGCCCTGACCGACGTGGACCTCACGCGCCACGCCGACGCCCTCGCCGGACACCTCTCCGGCGGCCAGCGCAGCCGGGTCTCCCTCGCCGTCGCCCTGCTCGGCACCCCTGAACTGCTCGTCCTCGACGAACCGACCGTCGGCCTCGACCCGGTCCTGCGCCGCGACCTGTGGAACCTCTTCCACACCCTCGCCGACACCCGCGGCGCCACGATCCTCGTCTCCTCCCACGTCATGGACGAGGCCGAGCGCTGCCACAGCCTGCTCCTCATGCGCGAGGGCCGGATCCTCGCCGAGGACACCCCGGACGCCCTGCGCGCCCGTACCCGCTCCGACACCGTCGAAGAGGGCTTCCTGCACCTCGTGGACGAGGCCGACGCCCAGGCCCGCGCCGAGGCCTCCGTAGGGGAGAACGAGATCCGATGAACGCCGCCCGCACCACCGCCACCGCCCTGCGCGTCCTGCGCCAGCTCCGCCACGACCCGCGCTCCATCGCGCTGATGCTGCTCGTGCCCGTCCTGATGCTGACCCTGCTCCGCTTCGTCTTCGACGGCAGCCCGCGCACCTTCGACAGCATCGGCGCCAGCCTCCTCGGCATCTTCCCGCTGATCACGATGTTCCTGGTGACCTCCATCGCCACCCTGCGCGAGCGGACCTCCGGCACCCTCGAACGCCTCCTCGCCATGCCCCTGGGCAAGGGCGACCTGATCGGCGGCTACGCCCTCGCCTTCGGCGCCGTGGCCGTCGTACAGTCCCTGCTCGCCACCGGCCTCGCCCTCTGGGCCCTCGGCCTCGACATCGTCGGCTCGCCCTGGCTGCTGCTCCTGGTCGCCCTGCTCGACGCCCTCCTCGGCACCGCGCTCGGCCTCTTCGTCTCCGCCTTCGCGGCCTCCGAGTTCCAGGCCGTCCAGTTCATGCCCGCGGTGATCTTCCCCCAACTGCTCCTGTGCGGACTCTTCGCGCCCCGAGGCACCATGCAGCCGGTCCTCGAAGCGGTCTCGAACGTCCTCCCCATGTCCTACGCCGTCGACGGCATGACCCAGGTCCTCACCCACACCGACATGACCGCCGACTTCGTCCGCGACACGGTCGTCGTCGCCGCCTGCGCCCTGCTGGTGCTCACCCTCGGCGCGGCCACCCTGCGCCGCCGTACTCCCTGAGGCCTGGTGCAAAGATGAGGGCATGACCCAGACAGTCGCCGTTCTCGGCACCGGCAAGATCGGTGAGGCCCTGCTCAGCGGGATGATCCGAGGCGGCTGGCCCGCCTCGAAGCTCCTCGTCACGGCCCGCCGCCCCGAACGAGCCGAGGAGCTCCGTACGCGCTACGGCGTCGAGGCCGTCAGCAACGCCGAAGCCGCCCGGCGCGCCGACACCCTGATCCTCACGGTCAAGCCGCAGGACATGGGAAAGCTCCTCGACGAGCTGGCCCCGCACGTCCCGGCCGACCGCCTGGTGATCAGCGGCGCCGCCGGCATCCCGACCTCGTTCTTCGAGGACCGGCTCGCCGCCGGCACGCCGGTGGTCCGCGTCATGACGAACACTCCCGCCCTGGTGGACGAGGCCATGTCCGTCATCTCCGCGGGCAGCCACGCCACCGGAGCGCACCTCGCCCACACCGAGGAGATCTTCGGCGGCGTGGGCAAGACCCTGCGCGTCCCCGAGTCCCAGCAGGACGCGGCCACCGCCCTCTCCGGCTCGGGCCCGGCGTACTTCTACTTCCTCGTCGAGGCCATGACGGACGCGGGCATCCTCCTGGGCCTGCCCCGCGCCCAGGCCCACGACCTGATCGTCCAGGCCGCCGTGGGCGCGGCCGTCATGCTCCGCGACAGCGGCGAGCACCCGGTCAAGCTCCGCGAGGCCGTCACTTCCCCGGCCGGTACGACGATCAACGCGATCGTGGAGCTGGAGAAGCACGGGGTACGGGCGGCCCTCATCGCGGCCCTCGAAGCGGCCCGTGACCGCAGCCGCGAACTGGCCTCCGGCAACAGCTGAGCCACCGCACGGGTGACGGCACGGCGAGGGTTGACACATCTGTGCCGTATCCGTAAGGTTCTTCGAGTTGTCCGTAGTGAGCTGCCGACTCCGGTCGGTCCCCGGACAGCCATCCGCCCTTACCCATTCGAACGAAGCGTCGTACGTTGTCGTCTCGTTTTCATGCGTATTTGCGAATGAGGAATCCGTGCCCGAGTGGCACCGCCGCCGATTAGGTTCGGCGGCAAGGAATCCGCTACTGTCTCACTCGTCGGAACGGCCCAACAGCCGCGAAGACAAGCCCAACTGACTGGGAATCAGGCCCGAAAGGATCTGATAGAGTCGGACTCGCCGGAAAGGGAAACGCGAAAGCGAATACCTGGAAAGCGAAACCCGCTTCGACCGGGAATCGGACACGAGAGAGTCTGATAGAGTCGGAAACGAAGAACGAAGCCCGGA
>NZ_JASISO010000045.1 GCF_030063135.1 Streptomyces sp. G-G2 | reverse complement strand
GAGGGGGGCGGTGGGGAGGGGGAAGGCGGTGGTCAGGGGCGGGCGGGACGCCGCGGGTGCGCTCATGGGGCTTACTGTGCTGCGTACAACTTCTTAGAACAAGCGAATGTTCTTTGGGGTGACGACGTAGCATCGCTTACATGTTGAACCTGGAGCGCCTGCGCACCCTCGACGCCCTTGCCCGTCACGGGTCGGTCAGCGGCGCGGCCGGCGGACTGCACGTCACCACCTCCGCGGTCTCCCAGCAGATGGCCAAGCTCGAACGGGAGGTCGGCCAGCCGCTGCTCGCCAAGAACGGCCGCGGCATCCGGCTCACCGACGCGGGCAGGCTGCTCGCCGACCACGCGGCGCGGATCATCTCGCAGGTGGAGCTGGCCCAGTCCGACGTGGAGGCCCAGCGCGGCCGGGCCGTCGGGGATCTGCGCATCGGCGCCTTCCCCACGGCGATGCGCGGGCTGCTGCCGGGCGCCCTGACCTCCCTGCGCGCCGGACACCCCGAACTGCGGGTCAGGGTGACCGAGCGGGAGCCGGAGCAGAGCATGCTCGCCGTGGTGCGCGGGGACCTCGACCTGGCGGTGGCCATCGACTGGCACAACCGCCGGATGCCGGTGCCCGTCGAACTCTCCCGGACCCATCTGCTCGACGACTCCGTCGACATCGCCATGCCCGCCGGGCACCCGCTCGCCGACCGGGGCCGGATCTCGCTCGCCGACTTCGCCGAGGAGGACTGGATCTCCTGGAACGAGGGCCAGTTCTGCCACGAGTGGCTGGTCTTCACCCTGCGCGGCCTCGGCGTCGAGCCGCGCATCGCGCACATCGCCGAGGAGCACCACACCCAGTTGGCCTTCGTCGAGGCCGGGCTCGGGGTGTGCGTGGCGCCGCGGCTCGGGCGCGGACCGGTGCCCTCCGGGGTCCGGCTGCTGCCGGTGAGCGACAGCCTGCGGCGCCACGTGTACGTCGTCTGGCGGGCGGACGCCGACCGGCGGCCCTCGATCAGGGCGGCCGTGGCGGCCCTGCGGGAGGCCGCCGCGCTGCTCTGAGCCGCGCTGGTCCGGGCCGCGCTGGTCCGGGCCGCGCTGGTCTGGGCCGGGCCGCGCCGCTCCGGGCCGCGCTCCCCGAGTCGGGCCCGCTCCGGGCCCGAGCTGCCCCCGGCCTCCTACAGCTTGCGGAAGTCCCAGGACACCACCGAGTCCGGGGTCAGCCGGATCCACGCGTGCCTGCCGTCGTGCGGCATCTCGGTGATGCCGAAGTTCTTCACCGGGAAGAGCCGCTCGGCCTCATTCAGTTCGGGGCACGGCTCGCCGGTTCGCGGGGCCTCGCCGACGAAGACCGCGGTGCCCGAGAGCTCCACGCCGTGCAGTTGGTCGTACTCCTCGCCCGCGTCCACGACCACCGAGATCCGCGGGTCCTTCCGCAGGTCGGCCCAGCGTCGGCTGCGGGTGATCGAGTAGAGCCAGAGCGAGGTTCCGTCCCAGGCGAACCAGAGGGCCCCGACGTGCGGGCGGCCGTCGGTGGAGACCGTGGCGACCCGGCAGGTGCGCTGGGCCCGCAGGAAGGCGTCCACCTCCTCCCCGGTCATCATGATCCGGCGGCCGCGCCGCTGTGCGCCGTCCATCTGCCCCACTCCCCTTCACATCTGACTGTGTGTCAGGAATCATGAAGCCTCTTCCGTCATCACGCCAGGGGGACGCATGGCCCAGGACGCCGCCGGACGCGACCGGCTCGGGGCGCAACTCGCCCCCGCCACCACCGCGCTGCTGACCGTCGAGTGCCAGAACGGGGTGGTCGGCGAGGACAGCGCCCTGCCCGAACTGGCCAAGGAGGCCCAGGACTCCGGGATGCTCGCCCGGGTGGCCGCGCTGGTGGACGCCGCTCACCTGGCGGGCGTGCAGGTCCTGCACGCGGTGGCCGAGCGGCGCCCCGACGGGCGCGGGGCCAACTCCAACGCGCGGCTGTTCCGGGCCGCCGGGAAACTCCCGGTGCGGCAGTTGTCCGGCACCCCGGCGGTCGTGGTCGCCGCGCCGATCGCGGTCGCCGACGAGGACATCGTCGTACGCCGCTTGCACGGGCTGTCGCCGATGGCCGGTACGGACCTGGACGCCCTGCTGCGCAACCTCGGCTGCCGCACCCTCGTGGTCACCGGGGTCTCGGCCAACATCGCGATCCCGAACACCGTCTTCGACGCGGTCAACCTCGGCTACACCGTCGTGGTCCCGGCCGACGCGATCGCCGGCGTGCCGGCCTCCTACGCGCCCGAGCTGATCCGCAACTCCCTGGCCCTGGTCGCCACCATCACCACCACCGAGGACGTCCTCGCCACCTGGAACCAGGGGCCGACCGCCTGAAGCGGCGCCGGCCGCGGCGCCGACCGCCAGGGCGAACGGAGCGGCGACGGTGTCTCCTGCCGTCGGAAATCGGTCGGCCTGTTGGCCGGTACCGCGGTGTTCGGCCTCGTCGGGGTCGGGCCGGCGCATGCTGAGCACCAGTTCGAGTCACACGTGTCGTGGTGGATGGCTCCGACGGGGTCCCGGCGTCGGCACAGAACAACAGGGGTTTCCCGGCGGAAGCAGCGCCGGGGCACCCCAGCCGTCCACCCTCCCCAGACACGTGCCGCTCACCTCACCGGGCGGCGGATTGCGCGCCGCCCCATGGCTCTTGTTCTCGACGGAATAGCCTTCCGCTACGGTCGCCAGGCACCCGTGTTCAGCGAGTTCGGGCTCACCCTCGACGCGCCGGCGACCGTACTCCTCGGCCCCAACGGCTCCGGGAAGTCCACCCTGTTGGGATTGGCCGCCTCCCAACTCCGTCCGGCAGCCGGAACGGTCTCCTCGGGCGCACCCGTGCGGACCGCGGTGACCGGTCCGCCTACCGTCGCAAGGTGGCCTGGATACCGCAGCAGATCACTCCGGTGCCCGGCCGGACCGTGCGCGAACAGGTCGCCCATGCCGGCTGGCTCAAGGGCCTCAGCCGCAAGGCCGCTTGGGAGGCATCCGCCAGGACGGTGGCCCGGGTGGGGCTGACCCAGCTCGCGGGCCGCAAGAGCCACCAGGTCAGCGGCGGCCAGCTGCACCGTATGGGAATCGCCGGAGCACTGACCCATCACAGCGAACTGATCCTGATGGACGAGCCCACCGCCGGACTCGATCCGACCCAGCGCCAGATGTTCCGCGACCTCGTCGCAGAGCTCTCCGGCACCATGCGCATCGTGGTCTCGACGCACCAGACCGAAGACCTCGCCGACCTCTATCACCAGGTCGTCGTGCTCGACCAGGGAACCGTCCGCTTCCAAGGCGACCCCCACGACTTCCACGCTCTCGCACCCGCCGTCGGCGGGGGCCGGGAACAGGCCGAAGCCGCCTACGCCCGCCTCGTCGGGCGGGAGGTCTGATCCATGCGATGGCGCACCCTGCTGCGGACCTCCTCCGCCACCGCCCTGCTGCCCTTCCTCCTCGCGTACGTCGTCGTCCTCCTGGGCGAAGGCATGACCCGCTTCATCACTCCCCACTACGGCCCTGCCGTGATCGGGCGCATCGGGCTCTCACTGCCCCCGGTAGCCGCGGCATGCGCGGCCGGCGGCGCGTGGGAGGCGGCGCGGCTGCGCCGCGGCCGATTGCAGGACCAGGCGCCGGTACGGTCGCCCCTGGCCATCGCGACGTCCGTCCTGCTTCCGGTCTGGGGCATGGGACTGGCCGCACTGGCTGCGGCGCTGGTCCTGACCTCGCGTGCGGCAGGCGCCCTGCCGGCGCTCTCCCACCTGGGGGTGCTCGCCGCGCTCGCCGGTGTCCCGGCGGCTTCCTGCCTGCTGGGACATCTACTGGGCCGGGTCGTTCCGGGGATCGCTGCCGCACCCGTCGCCATGGTCGCCGCGTTCTGCGTCGTCGGCTATCCCGCCTCCTTCGGCACACCGTGGCCGCGCCACCTGGTGGGGCAGGCCTTCGAGGGGTGCTGCGAGGTCGGCGCCGTGATCAACCCGGCCGCCGTCTGGTCGCCGCTCGTCCTGGCCGCCGGCCTGTCCACGGCGGCAGCGATGATCATCCGGTCCGCGGGCCGGACACCGCGCACTCTCGCCGCCGGTATCGCGGTGGTCGCTTCGGTGGCGGCGTACTGGCCCGTCCGCGACATGGGCTACAACTCCTTCATCGCCCGGGACCCCTCTGAACTGGTCTGCGACACCGAGGGCATCCCGGAGATCTGTCTCTGGCCCGAGACCCCGGAGCGCCGCCGCGTCGGGGATCTCGTCCGCGCCCGGACCGCTCGGCTGCGGCAGGCAGGTCTTCCCGTGGCCGGCACCCTCAGTGCCGTCCCGCGGCCGGGCGAGGCCGCCTTCGGCACCTCCGGTCAGGTGCTGCCCGACAACCTCCCCCTGCGGGTGGCGAACGTATTCATGCCAGGGGTCCCCGCATGCGCCCGGCCGTCCGGCACGTACCCCGCGTCCCCGGCCGTCCGGCACGTACCCCGCGTCCCCGGCCGTCCGGCACGTACCCCGCGTCCCCGGCCCGCGGCCCGCTCAACGGCTGGCTCACCGCAACCGCCGAAGGAACGCCGCCCGCACCGGCCCCGGGCCGGTTCTCCGCCGAGGACCTGGCCGTGGTCCGCCAGGTACTCGCCCGGCCCCGCGCCGACCAGCTCGCCTGGTACGAGGCCAACCGCAAGGCGCTCTCCGGCTGCACGGAACCGCCGCGCCTCGATGTCCCCGGAGCCGCCCGGTGATCTGGTGGCTCAAGTCCCGCAGCGGAGCCGCCCTCTTCGGGGTCACCCTCCTGACCGCCCTGACCGGCATCGGCCTGGGCCGCATCGCACTCCCGGTCCCCTCACTGACCGGCAGCGGCGGCGACTTCTTCCTCGGCGCCCTGGTCACCGTCGTACCCGCCGTGCTGTGGCTCAACGCCACCGGCCGCGTCGCACCGGCCGTCGAGGCCACGGCTCTGCGACCGGTGCACCGCCTGGACACGGCCCTGGCCGCCGCCCTGGCCGCGACCGTACTGACGATCACCGCCATCGCCCACGCGCTGGGCTCCGACGACGTCGCACTGATGGTCGGCCGGAACACGGTGTTCTATCTCGCCGCCGCGGTGACGATCAGCCCCTTGTTCGGCCCACGAGTGGCGGCACCGCTGCTCGCGGCGATCCCGCTCGTCCTGGGGGTGGCCGGCTGGCGAGGCCGCTCTCCCCAGCCGTGGGCGGTCATTCTGCACCCCGGCGCATCCTCCCGGGCACTCGCCGCGACGCTGGCCATGGCAGCGGTCGCCGGGATCATCGGCGTCACCGTTCGGACGAAGGACCCACGTGCCCGGGCACTCACCCGCCAGCGTTGACGGATGCCCGTCTGCTCGCCTCCCCCGCTGTCGTCCTCCCCATCGGCGGAGTGATTCGACTGCCGGCGATCCGACGACCGGCCCTGGCTGGGCACGTACGATCGTGGAGTCGACCGAGACGTCCCCGTCGATGTCGTCGGCCGCGTCCGCCTCGGCCGCGTCCGCCTCGGCCGCGCCCGCTCGGTCGTGTCGATCACCTGCCGATGGTCCCGCCACCTGCCACAACTCCTGTTGCTGACCGGCAGGAACGGCCTCAGTCGTTCCCACTCCTCATCCGTGCGACCGAACACCGCGACCCGGCAAACCTTCCCCGGCCACAGCACGAGTGACCGGCTGGTCGGCGCGGGACGCCGGGCGGGCCGCGGCTCAGACGACCAGGACCCGGCGCCCCCGGGTGTGGCCGGCGCGGCTGTCAGCGTGCGCCGCCGCTGCCTCGGTGAGCGAGTACGACTTCTCGACCGGGATGTGGAGCCCGCCCCGGGAGATGAGGTCGACGGCCTCGGAGAGCGCGTCCGGCACGCTCCCGGCCACGCCGGAGAACCGGACGCCCAGCTGCGGCGCACCGAGGTCGGCGATGGAGACGACCTTGCGCGGGTCCCCGGTCAGCTCGACGAGTTCGGGGATCACGCCCGAGCCGGCCAGGTCGAGGGCCGCGTCGACCCGGCCCAGGCGCCGTACCCGTTCGACCCAGCCCTCGTCGTAGGTCGTGGCGAGGGCGCCCAGGCCGCGCAGGTAGTCCTGGTTCGCAGCCCCGGCCGTGCCGATCACCGTGATGCCGCGCGCGCGGGCGATCTGCAGCACCGCCGACCCGACGCCGCCGGACGCGCCGCTGACCAGCAGTGTCTGCCCGGGCCGCACGCCGACCTCGCGGATGATGCGCAGCGCGGTCTCCACCACCGACGGGTACCCGGCCGCCTCCTCGAAGGCCAGTCCCTCGGGCATCCGGGCCCAGGCCGACAGCACGGCGAATTCGGCGTACGTGTCGGCGCCTTCGCCGAACACGCGGTCGCCGACCTCGACCCCCTTGACGCCCTCGCCGACCTCATCCACCACCCCGGCGGCGTCCAGTCCGACCCCGGCGGGCAGCTCGACCGGATGGGCTCCCAGGACCTGGCCCTCCCGGATCCTCCCGTCGACGGGGTTGACACCCGCCGCCGTACGGCGATGCGTATCCGACCGGGGCTCGCGTGGGGCTCCTCGGCTTCCACCAGGTGCAGGACCTCGGGACCGCCGAACTCGGCAAAGCTGATTTTCTTCATGCGGCCGAAGATGGACCTAACCGTTAGGGTTTCACAACGGTTCGTGAATCACACCTGGTAGTGTCAGGGCATGACCGAGCCGTCCGGACGCCGCGAACGCAAGAAGGCCGCGACCCGTCAGAAGATCGCTGACACCGCGCTGCGCCTCTTCCTGGAGCGCGGGTACGACGTCGTGGGCATCCGTGACGTGGCGGCCGAGGCCGACGTGGCCGTCACCACCGTCTTCGCGCACTTCGCCTCAAAGGAGGCCCTGGTGTTCGAGCGCGACCAGGACTTCGAGCAGCGCCTCACACGGGCGGTGACCGACCGGCCTCCGCTCGAGCCGCTCATCCCGGCGCTGCACCGCGAGGTCCAGGCCCTGGTGCGGCACTGCACGGCGGAGGGCAGTGCCCCCGTCCGGCGCATGATCGAGGGATCGCCCGCCCTGCGGGAATACGAGGAGTCGATGAGCCTGCGTCACGCTCACGCGCTGGCAGCGGCGCTGGCCGCCGATCCCCGCGTGTCCCGGAGTACGACGGCCTGCCGGGCGACCGCGCGGTTCGCCATCGACGCTTACGCGCTGGCCTGTCGGGCGGACGATCCCGGGGCCACGGTGGACGAGGTCTTCCGGATGATCAAGGCGGCCTGGGAAGCCACCGCGCCCTGAGCCCGGGAACGGGACGCCGACGCGCTGCGGCCGGGGCCGGGGCGTCACGCGCGGGTTGCCCTGGGCGACCCGTACCGGACCTGCTCGCCCGACCATGTGGCTACCGTCGGCCTGGGTCCCCGGCTCGGGCACCGGGTGGACTGCACCCGGCGAACTCGACACCGGCACCTAGGAGTGTCCTGAAGATCTTGGAAACGCGCCCGGCTTGCACCAGGTTGCCCCGATCGACATTTACCGGTGAATCGGGGTGACTCGGGCGCCCCGAGCAAGATCTTCAGCAGTCTCCTAGGGCGTGGTCCTCCGTGCGGACCTGGACGGCCGGTGGTACGAGGTCGACCGGAGCCCGGAATTAACCTCCTCGCGGGCGTCACCACGCCCACGGTCGTCATCTCGCGACGGCCGGGAGATCCGGGCGCCGGGGCGGCCCGACGTCCTCTGGTCCCTGATGAACCCACTGGTGTTCCAAGGGGTCTCGAACCCCGGCTTCCGTCCTCGACCTCCAGCTCCGCCAGGCCCGTCCGGCGGCGGGAGCGGTGATGGACCTACTGGCGAACGGGAGCCTGACAGCCGCTGGTCCCCGCGTGTAGCGTCACTCCATGACCGAGGAGATCACGGCCAGGGCAGGCAGAGAGTTCTACACGTTCGACGGCCGGATCCTGGAGGTCTTCGGCAGCAATCCGCAGCGGTTCCACGTCCGGAACATGGATCTGCGGGTCACGGGCCCCGACCGGAAGGGGAGGCGGACCGTCGAGATCGTCGCCGGTTCGCCCGAAGCCCCGGCGACGCGGCACACACAGCACCACTCGGCCGAGGAATGGCAGCGGGCGCAGGGCCTGGAAGCCCTGCTGGAAGCGGTACAGGCGGGTATCGCGTCGGCCCGGGAGCATGGAGCCTAAAGGCCCTCCCGCACCCTGTGGTTGGTGACGGCCACAGCCCCGTCAAGGGCTCCGGTTCCGCCACGGATCCTGCTCGTGCAGGGTCCCGAACCGTAGGCCCCCGTACTCCAGATCGACAAGGGCGGTCGGTTCCTGGCCCTGGCTACACCAACTCCACGCAGCCTTCCGCCGTCTGGGCGCCCTACCTCCGCCCCGCCAACTGGCCGGCAGCCCCGCCACGTACGACACGGAAGACTGTGGAGAACTCGACCAACGCGCCGGTTCCCGCCATGCCCACCGCCCGGTTCCGCCTCGATCGACCCCCCTCGGCGTCACCTCGTCACCTCAAGCGTGCGCCGGCTCCTGAGGGGTGCGCAGATGTGCCCTACGGGTCAGGACACTACTCACGCTCACCCCGGCATGCAATACGGCGATGAAAACTTTCTGAATTCCCGTCAAGCCTCCGTTGCAAGATGACGGTTGGTGCCAGATTGCTCGCGCTGCTCCCGGCGTGGTCACCCCGCCCTGGTCGCCTTGGCGGAGCAGGTGCCATCTGGCTGTGTCGAGACGCTGACCTGCAGATACGTGGCGTCGCCCAGGTCGATGCCGTCGGGTCCAAGCGCGCCGAGGCGGCGTACCTGGACCGGAACTCCCAGCCCGCACACGAGCGAACCCAGCACGATCGAACCGAACACAACCATTGACACCACTTCTCGATGGGCAACACAGTTCAACTTCTTCCAACACGGCGTTTCATGAGAGGAGTTACCCGGGCCCGCCGCCGCGTCCGGTGCGGCGCACGATCTTCCCTCTCCCGCGTCCCCCTCGCGTCGGCATCGCCAGGGCCGTGTGGAACCCCTTCGATGCCCGGGCGGGCCGCATTCTCGATCTTTCCGGCCCCGCCCTGCCGGACGCGAAGGGGCTGCGGCAAGCCAACTCGAGCGACCGCGCGTACGGCTCAGGTGACCTCGTCCGGCCAGAGGCGCCCCGGCCGCGCTTCGGCATCGACGCGGTCACGGGCGATCTCACCGCACTCACGATGACAGGGCTCCGGAGTCGCCCCGCACCGCCCGGTCGGCCGACTTCCGGGGCCACGTCATCGGCGGTATGCGAAGGCGGGTGGTCCGGGCCGCCTACAGCCGCCGGGACTGCTCTGCACCGGCATGTTCCACGCCGCCACAGATGGGCGGTCGAGATCGACCGTCGTCGAATGAGGAACACCCCCACTCGAAAGGATCCATCACGCATGCGTCGTTTCGCCTGTGTACTATCCGCCGTGCTCGCAACAGCAGGCACCGCAATTGCCATTCCCAGCACGCCCGCGGTGGCGGTGGCCGGGGCAACGGCAGGGCCCTATGTGATCGAAGTCGAGAACATGTCGCTGACCAATTTCGCGGCAGACACCGTGAACCACACCTGGAACGACACGCCAGTCGAGAACGTCACCTATGCCCGGGGTGCGTCAGGACAGACGAGCACGGCCAGAACGACCTTCAACGGCTCTGACGGAACCTACGACCTCATCACGCGCTACAACGGCAAGACCGCGAACGGAGTGACGTACAAGATTTCCGTGAACTCCACCCCCGTGGATTCATGGGCCACGTCCCAGCGGAACGCCCGTGACTACACCGACCCGATGAGCATCGACACCCGTACGTCGAGCAAAGTAGCGCTCAAGGCCGGTGACACCATCGAGCTGGTGGCCATGTCCGCCGGCGAGGTACCGCGCGTCGACAGGATCACGATCCAGAGACACGTCGGGGCGCCGACCAGCACCCTGACCATCGATTCTCCGAACGCGACTCTGAACGACGGCTTCAAGTGGGGTAAGGACCGGGCCCTGGGCATGACGTTCTACCCGGGGAACCCGATGATGGGGCATGAACCCGAGTGGTGGCGCCTCAAGAATTCCACGCACACGACGGTGGAACCCGGCTACTGGGGTGCCTACACCAGCCGGGAGTCCTACTACAACCGGGACATCGCCCACCAGTCGGACGGCGCGCACGCGCTCGGCCTGGACGCCGAGACGTTCAACATGATGAAGGCGTTCGCGGCCGATGCCGACGATCCGGGTCAGAACGGCTGGCCGCTGTGGGCTCACAGTCCCCACGGAGCCATGTACTACATCGACGGCACCGGCTTCCGTGAACTGCCGTCGCCGTTCAACCTGATGACCAAGGCGTACAAGCAGTACCAGTGGACCGGCAACTCGGACTGGATCAACGATCCGGCCCTTTCCGCGTACTACGATTCGACGATGGGTTCGTTCCTGACGAACCACGAGGTGACGTGGAACGACGCGAACCCGTCCAGCGAGCAGCCGGTTTCGAAGAAGCAGCCGGGCGAATACACGGCGACGTTCTTCGAGTTCCCGAACGAGAATCTCGTCTCCGCGGGCGATTCGCTCGGGTACCAGTACCAGTCGATGCTGGCCTATGCGGACATCCTGAAGGCGAAGGGTGACAACGCCAACAGCACGAAGTGGGCCGATCGTGCGAAGCGGGTGCGCGACTACTTCGAGGCGAACTGGTGGGACGCGTCGAACAACCGGTACATCCGGGGCAAGGACGCCGCCGGGACGGGTTACAGCAGCTGGGGGCACGAGGCCAGCTTCCTGACGATGCTGACCGGGCTCGGCGACCACGGCGCGAGGACCAACAGCTCCCTGGACTTCATCGCCGCCAACGATGACGGTCTGAATGTCGAGGCGACCTCCTACCTGCCGGAGATGTACTACCAGTACAACCGGTCCTCGGAGGGCTGGGGGTGGCTCAAGAAGCTCATGACCGGCAAGGACACCTACCCGGAGATCTCGTTCCTCGCGGTCGGCAGCGTGATCGACGGCATGATGGGGGTGCAGCCGGACGCCCCGAAGAACAAGGTGGCCACCGTCTCCCGGCTGACGTCCGAGACGCCCTGGGTGGAGATCGACCACCTCAAGGTCGGTGGCAACGACCTGAAGCTCAAGCACACGGGTACGACGGGGTCCACGTTGACCAACAACTCCGGTGGCACCGTCAATTGGGAAGCCCAGTTCTACGGGACCCCCGCCACGATCACCGTGAACGGCGCCGCGTACACGCCGCAGACCAAGTCGCTGTACGGCAATACCGTGTCCTACGTGACCGTACCGGTGGCCGGCGGTGCGTCCATGACCGCGACCGCCGGGACCGCAGCGGGCGACACCGCGGCCCCCACCGCGCCGACCAACCTCGCATCGAGCAATGTGACGTCGAACAGCGTGGACCTGAAGTGGACGGCGTCGACCGACAACGTCGGCGTGACCGGGTACAAGATCTACCGCGGTACCACCCTCGTCGGCACGTCGACGAGTACGAGCTTCACCGCGACGGAGCTGTCGGCCTCGACGCCGTACACGTTCACGGTCAAGGCGGTTGACGCCGCCGGGAATCTCTCCGGAGCCGGCAACGCCGTCGACGTCACCACCGCCGCCGCCGGAAACGGACAGGCGGTCGATCTGTGCGATCTCACCTGGAGCGACGCCAGAAGCGACTTCGGCACTGTTCAGAAGAACAAGAGCGTCGATTCGCACCCCATCACGCTGAATGGCACCGCGTACACGAAGGGCATCGGTACGCACGCCAACGGCACGATCGCCTACTCCCTGAACGGTGCCTACTCACGGTTCCAGTCGGACGTCGGTGTCGATGACGAGGTCGGCGCGAACTCGACGGTCAGGTTCGAGGTCTGGGGCGACGGCGTCAAGCTGTACGAGAGCCCGGCGACGATGACGCCGTCGAGCGCGACGCAGTCCATCGACGTCAGCATCACAGGCGTGAACTCGCTGGTACTGAAGGTGACGGACGCGGGCGACGGCATCAACAGCGACCACGCCGACTGGGCCAGGGCCAGAGTGGTGCGGTAGTACCGACCCCCAAGCCGACGGGAGCTCTCCAGGTGACCCGCCGGCTTGGGGCCCGGGGTACGCGATCGGTGGAGCGGCCGACCGCGCCGGAGAGGAAATGGTTCTCGTAGACGGCCACCTCGTGGACGGCGTCCGGGATCTCGCTCCGCAGGCCGCCTCGGGAGGGGCGGAGCGGGCAGGCGCCCGTGGGCCGGTGGTGGGTACGGGACTGCCGGTGGGCGGCGATGGCGACCCAGTCGCCGGTGGCCGGGTCCCGGCGGAGTTCGCGGACGCCCCCGGCCCGGTCCAAGGGCCGCTGGTCCTTGGCCTCGTGGTCCCGGCCGGGGGCGCTGTCGTAGTAGCTGAGCTCGCGGCCGTCCGCGAGTTCGGCGGCGGTCCTGTGCACGCACAGGTCCTCGCCGGTCTGTTGTGAACGTCGCGGGCTGCTGTCAGGGGGAGGTGGCCGCAGCGGGGGCCGGGGCGGTGGAGGCCCGGATGACCAGCTCGGGGTCGAAGAGCAGCTCCCCGGTGGGTACGTCCCGGTTGCCGACCAGGGCCAGCACGCTGCGGCCCACTTCGAGCGCCAGCCGGTCGGCGGGCTGCCGGACGGTGGTCAGCGCCGGGTCGGTGAACTCGGTGACCCCCGTACCGTCGTAGCCGACCACCGACACGTCCTCGGGGACGGACCGGCCGAGTCGGCGGATCCCCCGGATCGCACCGAGCGCCATCCAGTCGCTGGCGGCGACGATCGCGGTGGCTCCGAGCTCCAGCAGCGGGGCGACGGAGGCCTGTCCGCCCTCCACCGTGTACGACTGGCGGATCACCCAGCGCTCGGCGTCCTCGATGCCGCGTCGGGCCATGGCGGCCAGGAAGCCCTGCACCCGGCGGTCCGCGGGACGGTTGCCCGCCGGACCGGAGGCCATGCCGATCCTCCGGTGGCCCAGCCGGTGGAGGTGGTCGACTGCGAGCTCGGCGGCGAGCAGGTCGTCGGTGGAGAACACCGGAGCCGCCACCCCGTCCGCGAACTCCCCGTTGACGCCCACGTACGGCACCCGGCGCTGGCGCAGCACCTCGTAGGCCTCGGTGTCCGCGCCCTCGACGGTGTTCGAGGCGGAGAGGAAGACGACCGCCGCGATGCCCTTGTCCACCAGGGAGGAGATGAAGTCGAGCTCCTGGACCCCGCCCGCGAAGGCCGGGCAGAGCACCGTCTTCAGCCCGTGCGGGGCGAGCGCGGACTCGATGCGCTCGGCGACGTCGGCGAAGAACGGGTTCGACACGTGGTCGGTGATCACGGCCACCAACTGGCCTTGGGTGGTGCGTTCGTAGCCGAGCTCGGCCATCGCCTGCTCGACCGCGTCCCGGGTCTTGCGCGCCACGCCTTGGCGGCGGTTGATGACCCGGCTGACGGTTGCCTCGCTGACCTGTGCGCGGGCCGCGACCTCGGTGATGCCGACCTTCATCGCCGTCCTTCCGTGATCGATAGCGAGGCCAGACCGCCGCGGGGGACGGCCAGGGTGTGCGGCCCCTCCCCGAACCGGGCCGACGTGGACTCGATGATACGGCCGTCCGGGCCGTGGATCACGCGTGCGACCTCGGCCGGACCGCCCCGTACGGCCAGGGTCAAGGTGTCCCTGGCGGACCCGTTGACCAGCTCCACGCGGCGGTGGGCGGCCAGGTCCAGGGGGACCACCAGGCTGCCGTGGACGCTGATCAGGCAGCGGTCCCCGGCCGTGGCCCGGACCAGTGGGTACAGCTCGTCGGGGCGGCCGGGCTCCACCTCGCCGTCGAGCAGTGCCCCGCGGTTGGCGCGCCACTGGCTCAGCCAGAACGCGATGGCGGCCCGGTGGGCCTCGGGGATCCGGTCCAGGCGTACGGAGAGCTGCGGGACGGCGTGCAGGGCGCCGATCAGCTGCCGGGCCACCGCCTCCACGGGCGCGGACGGGGACCACAGCAGCATGTCGGAGTGGACGGCGCCGCCCACCGCGAGCAGGGCGGTGTCCAGGGTGCGGACCCGGTTGGCGGCGGCGTCGGCCGGGCAGTCGAAGGAGCGGAGCATGTTGCCGAAGGGGGCGGTGCCCGGTCCGGTGTAGGGCTGGCGGAGCTCCAGCAGCAGCCCTTCGGGGCGTACGTCCTCCAGGGCGGCCCGTAGCTCGGCGAGCAGGCCGGCCATGGCCCGCCCGATGCCGCCCGCGCCGTCGCCCGCGTAGACCATGGCCTGGTCGAGGAAGTCGAGCTTCAGTCCGTCCAGTCCGTGGTCGCGGACCAGGCGGGCGCACAGCTCGACGACATGGCGGCGGACCTCGGGCAGGCGCGGGTCGAGGACGTGGGCGCCGGGCACCGTGGCCGGGGCGGGCGCGTACGGGGCCCAGCGGGCGTGGCAGTCGGCGTCGGGGCCGATGAGCAGCGGGGCGGTCCAGGCCAGGTAGCGCAGGCCCAGAGCGCGGACCTCGGCGACGTGGCCGGTGAAGTCGGGGAATTTGGCGGGATCGGGCCGCCAGTCCCCGAGGCCCGCGTAGCCGCGCCCGTGGCCGTACTCCTGCCAGCCGTCGTCGAGGATGAGGGCGCCGCAGCCCAGCTGGGCCGCGAGGGCGGCCTGGGTCTCGACCTCCTCGGCGCTGACGTCCTGGTTGAAGGCGTACCAGGTGGAGTAGACGGGGGTGCGGGCACCCTCGGGCACCGGCATCGGGGGCAGCTCGCGGGCGTACCAGGCGCGCAGCGGCCGCAGGGCGGCGGCCACCGAGGGGGCGCTCGGGACGAGCACTACCCGGTGCGGTCGGCCCTCGGCGTCGGCGGGCAGCCGGAGGTGGACGACATGGGTGTCGTTCTCCTCGGAGACGCCGAAGCGGAGGGTGGTCTCGGGGGCCGGGTCGGCGGCGGCGAAGGTGAGCAGGGTGGCGCCGGAGTAGTCGTAGAGGCAGCCCGCGGCGAGCCCGTCGACCAGGGAGACCGTGGCCCGGCCCTCCCAATCGGCGAGCAGGGTGCGGCGCCAGCCGCCCTGCGGGTGCCAGTAGCCGGCGGCGTCGCCGAGCGGGACGGAGAAGCGGATCTCGGCGGGGGCACCACCGGTCGCGACCTCCAGCACGCGCAGGCCGTCCGGGAGTTCGGCCAGGGTCCAGTCGGCCTCGGCCGGCTCGGAATCCGGGGCGCCCGGGGTGTGGGCGAGGACGGCCACCAGAACCCCGTCGAGCAGGGGAGCGTACGGGACCGGGGCCAGGGCCGCGGTGGTCAGCGGGTCCGGGGAACCCGGGACCGGGGCGAGCGCGGGTGGACGTGCGGCGGTTTCGGTGTCGGTGTCGGTCGGCATGGTCACTCCTTCACGGCACCGGCGAGCAGGCCGGAGATGAATTGGCGCTGGAGCGCGAGGAATACGGCGGCCATGGGCAGGGCCGCGATCGAGGTTCCGGCGAGGATCGCGCCGTAGTCGGTCTCGTCCAGGCCCTGGAGGGAGGCGAGGGCCACCGGGATGGTGAACGAGGCCCCGTCACGGAGCACGATCAGCGGCCAGATGAAGTCGTTCCACTGGTAGAGGAAGAGGAAGATGGCCAGGGCGGCGAGAGCGGGCCGCATGGGCGGCAGGGCCACCCTGAGGAAGAGCCGCAGTTCGCCGCAGCCGTCCATCCGGCCGGAGTCGAGCAGGACGGCGGGCAGGGAGGACATGGACTGGCGCATCAGGAAGATGCCGAAGGGCAGCGCGAGGTTGGGCAGGATCACCGCCTGGTAGGTCCCCAGCCAGGTGAGGTCGGCCATCAGCCGGAACAGCGGGACCAGGGTGACCTGGGCGGGCACCACCAGGCCGAGCATGAGCAGGCCGAACAGGGCCTCGCGGCCGCGGAATCGGTAGACGGCGAATCCGTAGCCGGCCAGGGTGCAGACCACTGCGGCGCACACGGTGTATACGGTGGCGATCAGCAGGGAGTTGAGCAGGACCCGGCCGAACTGCGCGGAGTCCTGGAGGGTCCGCAGGTTCTGCGTCAGGTGGCCGCCGGGCAGCAGCGGCGGTGGGGCGGAGAAGATCTCCTGGGAGCTGTGGGTGGCGCCCACGACCAGCCAGTAGAAGGGGATCGCCACGACGGCGAGCGTGATGGCGAGCCCGGAGGTCAGCAGGAGGCCCCGGGCACGGCGGGCGCCGGGCGACGCGGCGAGGTTCATTCCTTCTCTCCCAGGACGCGGAACTGGATCAGCCCGAGGATTCCGATGAGGACGGCGAGGGCGTACGCGATGGCGGAGGCGTAGCCGAAGTCGAAGTAGGTGAAGGCGTTCTGGTAGAGGTACACGCCGATGGTGAGGGTGGCGTTGTCCGGGCCGCCGCCCGTGAGGATGTACGGCTCGTCGAAGAGCTGGAGGGTCCCGATGGTCGAGAGGACCGCGGTGAGCAGCAGGGCCGGGCGCAGGCCGGGCAGGGTGACGTGGACGAAGCTCTTCCACGCGCCGGCGCCGTCCACGGCAGCGGCGTCGTACAGCTCCGTGGGCACGCTCTGCAGCCGGGCGAGCAGGATCACCGCGTTGTAGCCGGTGTAGTGCCAGGTCAGGGCGAGGCCGAGGGAGATCTTCGCCCACAGGGGGTCGGTCAGCCAGGGCACCGGGCCGGCACCGACCCGCGCGAGCAGCCAGTTGACCAGTCCGTAGTCCTTGTTGAGGAGGACGGAGAAGGCGATCCCGTAGGCGACCAGGCCGGTGACCATGGGCAGGAAGAAGCCCAGCCGGAAGACCGAACGGCCGTGCAACAGACGGGAGTTGAGGGCGACTGCCAGACCGGTGGCGAGGGCCAGCATGACCGGCACCTGCACCGCCAGGATCACCGCGGTGTTGTCGAGGGCGGTCCAGAAGAGTGGATCGTGCAGCAGCCGGGTGTAGTTGTCGGCGCCCACGAAGGTCTCGGTGCCGCCGACGGTCCGGTGCAGGCTGAGGACGAAGGACGAGCCGATCGGGTAGAGCTTGAAGACGGCGAAGAGGAGCAGGGCGGGCAGGACGAAGAGGTACGGGGCGGGGCGGCGTCGCGGGCGCTGCCGGGCCGCGGCCGGTCGGGAGGGGGCGGCTGCGGCCGGGCGGTCGGTACGGGGCGTGGCAGCGGTCATCGGAGTCACCCCACTCACCGGACGACCTTGCGGCCCGTCTGCTGCGCGAGCTGGTCGGCCGCGTCCTTGAGGACGCGGGCCGGATCGGCGCCCTTGAGGAGGACCTTGGACTGGGCGTCGGTGACCAGCTTCAGGGCCCGGGCGTAGTCGGCGGTGTAGTTGAAGGCGGGCTGGGGGGCCTTGAGGGCGGCGAGGAAGACCTCGCCCTTCTTCTGGCCGCTGAAGAAGGTGGACGGCTCGTGGAAGACGGCGTCCTCGTACGCGGTCATCAGGGCGGGGGCGATGCCCTTGCCTCGGTAGATCTGCACTTGGGAGGCCGGCCGGGTGAGCGCGAACTCGATGAAGGACCAGGCGGCGGCCTGGTGCTTGCTGCTGCCGGCGACGGCGAGGTGGGTGGAGTTGACGGTGGCGGCGTTGGAGCCGCCGCGCCGGACGGCCGGGGGCAGCCGGACCTTCCACTTCCCGCCTTCGTCGGGGACCTGCTCCTCGATGATCCCGCCGAACCAGGTGGGCCAGGGCAGTACGGCCGAGGTGCCCTGCTTCAGTGAGCTCATCAGGGCGTTCCAGCCGCCGGCCAGGTCGCTGACCAGATCCGCGTCGTTCAGGGTCTTGATCAGG
This sequence comes from Streptomyces sp. G-G2, assembly GCF_030063135.1. Taxonomy (GTDB): domain Bacteria; phylum Actinomycetota; class Actinomycetes; order Streptomycetales; family Streptomycetaceae; genus Streptomyces. The sequence continues at coordinate 54,028 of NZ_JASISO010000045.1, read as the reverse complement.
GTCATGGCCTTGACGGCCTCGGGGGAGTCGAGGGTGATCCGCCCGGCGAGGTCGAAGTAGAAGGTGCCCTGGAGCTGGAGCAGCATCTGGAAGAAGTTGGCCGCGTCGGCCTGGGAGGCGGGCTTGTCGATGCCGAGCAGGAATGCTCCGGTCTTCGCCTTGAGCTGCTTTCCGGCTTCGACCGTGTCGTCCCAGGTCTGGAGGGCATCGGCGTCGATGCCGGCCTTCTCGAAGAGGTCGGCGCGGTAGTAGAAGCCGGCGGAATTGGCCTCCCAGGGCAGGGCGTTGACGCGCTTGTTGTCGGGCGAGACGGTCTGCCACAGGCCGGGGGCGAAGGCGTCCTTGTGGGCGGTGGCGCCCAGCGGGGCCAGGTCGGCGAGGCCGCCGGGGAACTTCTCGACGTAGCCGGGGAGGTAGTCCACGCCGATGTGCAGGACGTCCGCGAGGCCCTGGCCGCCACCGGCGAGACCGGTGGTGATCTTGTCCCAGATGGCCGGGTTGCCGATGTCCTCGACCGTAACCTCGATTCCGGGGAACTTCCTGCTGAACTCTGGTGTCAGGGCCTTGAGTTCGGCCGCCGGTCCCTGCCAGGACCAGATGGTGATCCGGCCCTTGTCCTTCTCTCCGACGGCCCCGCCATCGGCGGCGGTGCCCGCGCTGCCGGAACAGCCTGTCACGCCGGCGAGTCCGACGCCCGCGGTGAGGGCGCCACCCATTCTCAGCACTCTGCGACGGCCAAGTTCCATGCCGTTCCCCTCTGTTGCTCACTAGTCCTCGGAAGCTGACTGGCCGGAACTTAACCACGTGATTGATCGACTTTCAAGATGTCAATGAAAACTTTCAGTCGGATCCGATATGGAATCTCCGACTTTTCCATTGCAGGCTCTCGACCGACCTTGCTAGCGTGCCGCGCGCCCACCTCGTGACAGACGAGGATCCAGTCCCCTGGGAGAGACCGATGACGCGTTCCCGCACCACCCTGCTGGCCGCACTGGCCCTGCTCACCCCGCTCACCCCGCTGGCCCTGGCCGAGGGTGCGTCCCCGGCGCGAGCCGCGGGGCATCCGGCGGGCGCCGCGGTCGGCGGAGTCGTCCCCGCCGCGCTCGCCGTGGTCGACCCCGGCTTCGAACAGGGCGCCACCGGCTGGCAGTTCACTGCCGGAACCGGGGTGGCCACGAACTACCCGCACGGCGGGAGCCGGTTGGTGTACCTGGACGCCGGGGCCGGGAAGAAGGTCTCGCAGACCCTCACCGCCACGGGATCCGGGAGCTACGACATATCCGCGTGGATCGCGACCGGCGGCGCGAACGGCCGGTTCACCGCCCGCGTCAACGGCGCCGAGCGGGCCGCGCAGGTCCTGCCCGCCGGGTCCGCGTACCGGCGCCGGACCCTCAGCCGTATCGCTCTCGCCGCCGGCGACCGGCTGGAGATCGCCTTCGAGTCGGGCGACGGCTGGGTCAACGCCGACGACCTGATGCTCTCGCCCGCCTCTCCCGCCGACCCCCGGGTCAGCTCGTCCGACCCGAAGATCGTCGAGATGTTCGACTGGTCGAAGAGAAAGGCCAACAGCTGGGTCCACCTCCCGGGCACCGAGGGCCCGCTGAACGTGGACGAGAACAACAGGTCCGGCAGCGGCGCCGGCACCTACGGGCCCTCGTACTGGGCGGGATACGCCAACCGCAGCGGCTACTACTCCCGTGACATGGCCCACCAGCTGGCGGGCGCGGGCGTGCTGGGCCTGAACGCCGAGAACAAGGCCATGCTGCGCGCCTTCGCCGGCTCCGCCACCGCCGCGCAGAAGTTCTACCCCGTCTGGGCGCTCAACTTCGACGACCGCAGCCCCCTCGCGATCGACTACCGCAGCCCGTCCTTGTTCGTCCGGGAGGTCCCCGCCACCTTCGAGCTCGTACAGAAGGCCGAGGAGGCGTACCGCTGGAGCGGCGACCGCGGTTACGTGACCGACCCGGTGCTGTGGAACTTCTACCGGCACGCCACCCAGGAGTTCGTCGACCTGCACGACGGGCTGAAGGACAACGGCGCCGTCAAGGTCGCCGAGGGCACGGGGCAGGGCATCTTCCAGGGCACCGCCAGCTACAACGAGCAGGGCGGTGAGCCGCTGGCAGAGGCCGGCGACGGGATCGGCGCCCAGTACCGGGCGTACACGGCGATGGCCTCCCTGGCCCGCGCCAAGGGGGACGCCGCGCTCGCCGCCACGTACGACACGCGGGCCCGTGACCTGAAGACCTACTTCAACACGGTCTGGAGCGGCGCCGGTTCGGGAGCCGACATGGTCCGCGGCTGGACCACCGACGGACGCCCGCTGACCGGCTGGGGCAAGGAGAACAGCTGGTTCATGCCGATGAAGCAGATCGTCGATCCGGGTCCGCGCCGGGAGGCCTACCTCGACTACATCGACCAGCAGGCCTCGGGTGAGGGCCGCCCCGACAACATCGAGGCCCTCACCTACCTGCCGGACACCTTCTTCACCAACAACCGCCAGGACACCGCCTGGAAGTGGATGAAGTACGTCTACGACCAGAAGGACATCCAGCACGTCAATGCCGCGCAGGGCACCAACGGCGACTACCCGGAGGTCTCCTTCACCCTCCTCGGCCAGACCGTCGAAGGCCTCCTCGGCGTCACCCCGGACGCGCCTGCCCGCCGGCTCACGACCCAGTCCCGGCTGCCGTCCGGCATGGACTGGCTGAAGATCGACGACATGCGGGTCGGACGGACCGGCTTCTCGCTGCGGCACGACGGGAACCGCACGTCCGTGCTCTCCAACACCTCCGGCACCGACTGCTGGACCTGGGAGGCCCGCTTCCCGGGCACCTGGTCCTCGATCAAGGTGAACGGGGTGCCGACGCCGGTCCGCACCAAGGTGGTGGACGGGGTGACGTACACCTACGCCACCCCGTCCGTCGCCCCCGGCCGGACGGTCGCCGTCGAGGTGAGCTGACCCCGCCGGGGTGCCCTTCCGGGAAGGGGGGGGCGGGGCCGCGGCCATGTCTTCGTACGAGGGAGATCGTTGTGGAACTCCCCAGATTCTCCCCAGGTCTGATCGCCCGCGTTCCCGGGGGTGGGCAGTCGTTCGGGAATACCTTGGATGCGAAGATCAGCCGCCGGATAGCCTGGGGAAATGCTCACAGAAGTGATCGCGACCCGTTACGTCACGCCGCTGCGTGAGGGCGGCTCGCTCCCGGGGATCGTCGAGGCCGACGACCTCGGTACCTACGTCATGAAATTCACCGGAGCCGGCCAGGGCCGCAAGACCCTGGTCGCCGAAGTCATCTGCGGGCGGCTGGCCCAGCGGTTGGGGCTGCGGGTCCCGCAGCTGGTCCAGATGCAGCTCGACCCCGTCATCGGGCTCGGCGAGCCCGACCAGGAGGTCCAGGAGCTGCTCAAGGCCAGCGGCGGGCTCAACCTCGGGATGGACTACCTGCCCGGGTCGATCGGGTTCGATCCGCTCGCCTACCAGGTGGATCCGGTCGAGGCGGGCCGCGTCGTCTGGTTCGACGCCCTGATCAACAACGTGGACCGGTCCTGGCGCAATCCGAACGCGCTGGTCTGGCACGGTGACCTCTGGCTCATCGACCACGGCGCCACCATGATCTGGCACCACAACTGGCCCACCGCCACGGCCGCCGCCGCCAAGCCCTACAACGCCTCCGACCACGTCCTCGCGCCGGTCGGCCCCGACATCGCGGCCGCCGCCGCCGAGCTGGCACCGCGGGTCACCGAGGAACTGCTCACCGAGGTCGCCGCCGACGTGCCGGACGAGTGGCTGGTCGACGAGCCCGGCTTCGACTCCACCGACGCGCTGCGCCGCGCCTACGTGGAGGCCCTGGCACCGCGCGCCGCGACCATCCACGAGCGGATCACCATGGAGGCCGAGGTGAAGCCGCGCAGCGGCCCGCCCGGCTGGCTCGCCGATCGTCTGACCCCCCTGCCCCCCAATCGGAAGAGCGACAACCGGTGATCAAACGGGACGTGTTCGAATACGCGCTGGTGCGCGTGGTGCCCCGGGTGGAACGCGGTGAGTGTTTCAACGCGGGCGTCATCCTCTACTGCCGGGCGCACTCCTACGTCGCCGCGCGCGTCCACCTGGACGAGGCCAAGCTCCTCGCGCTGGACCCGAAGGCCGACGTGGCGGGGGTACGGGCGGCACTGGGCGGGGTCGCGGGCGTGTGCGCGGGCGGCGAGGCCGCCGGACAGGCGGCGGGCGACGACCCCGGGCGGCGCTTCCGCTGGCTGATCGCCCCGCGCAGCACCGTCGTACAGCCGGGTCCGGTGCACACGGGACTGACGGCCGACCCCGAGGCGGAGCTGGCCCGGCTGCTCGACCTGCTGGTGCTCTGACCGGCGTACGCGTCCGGCCACTGCCCGTGAGCCCTGGTGCCCGGTGCCGTTGACACCGGGTGCCAGGGCTCCTAGCGTCTCTTCAGCCGAAGCTACTAAGCGGTTGCTCACCTATCGGGGCGCCGCCGTCAGGGCATTCCAAGCGCGAGGAGAACCAGCATGTCCACCACCGAGCAGCGCGTCGCCATCGTCACCGGGGCGGCCCGGGGCATCGGCGCGGCCACCGCCGTGCGCCTGGCCGCCGAGGGCCGGGCCGTCGCCGTACTCGACCTCGACGAGGCCTCGTGCAAGGACACCGTGGAGGCGATCACGGCGGCGGGCGGCAAGGCCCTCGCGGTCGGCTGCGACGTCTCCGACAGCGCCCAGGTGGAGGCCGCCGTCGAGCGGGTCGCTAGCGAGCTCGGCGCGCCGACCGTTCTCGTCAACAACGCGGGCGTGCTCCGTGACAACCTGCTCTTCAAGATGAGCGACACCGACTGGGACACGGTCATGAACGTGCACCTGCGCGGCGCCTTCCTGATGGCACGGGCCTGTCAGAAGTACATGGTCGAGGCGAAGTTCGGCCGCATCGTGAACCTCTCCAGCAGCTCCGCGCTCGGCAACCGCGGCCAGGCCAACTACGCCGCGGCCAAGGCGGGTCTGCAGGGCTTCACCAAGACGCTGGCCTTCGAGCTGGGCAAGTTCGGCGTCACCGCCAACGCCGTGGCCCCCGGGTTCATCGTCACTGAGATGACCGCGCAGACGGCCACCCGCATCGGCATGGGCTTCGAGGAGTTCCAGGCGGCCGCGGCCACCCAGATCCCGGTCCAGCGCGTCGGCCGTCCCGAGGACATCGCCAACGCCATCGCCTTCTTCACCGGCGAGGCCGCGGGCTTCGTCTCGGGCCAGGTCATGTACGTGGCCGGCGGCCCCCTCAACTGACGAGAGGCAGGACGTACGTCATGACGTACAACGGCATCGACAGCGGTAAGGTCGCGCTGATCACCGGAGCCAGCCGGGGCATCGGCTACGGCGTCGCGGAGGCCCTGGTCGCCCGTGGCGACCGGGTCTGCATCACCGGCCGCAACGAGGACGCCCTCAAGGAGGCCGCCGAGCGGCTCGGGGCCGACCGCGTGATCGGGGTCGCGGGCAAGGCGCACGACGAGGCCCACCAGGCGGTGGCCGTCGAGCGGACGATGGAGGCCTTCGGCCGCGTCGACTTCCTGGTGAACAACGCGGGCACCAATCCGGTCTTCGGACCGATCGCCGACCTGGACCTCGGGGTGGCGCGCAAGGTCTTCGAGACGAACGTGATCTCGGCCCTCGGCTTCGCCCAGCGGACCTGGCACGCCTGGCAGAAGGACCACGGCGGCGCCATCGTGAACATCGCGTCCATCGCGGGCGTCTCCGCCTCGCCCTTCATCGGGGCGTACGGGATGAGCAAGGCCGCGATGATCAACCTGACCCTCCAGCTCGCGCACGAGATGGCTCCCGGGGTCCGGGTCAACGCCATCGCGCCCGCGGTGGTCAAGACCAAGTTCGCGCAGGCGCTCTACGAGGGCCGCGAGCAGGAGGCCGCCGCCGCCTACCCGCTGGGGCGCCTCGGCGTCCCCGCGGACATCGGCGGGGCCGCCGCATTCCTCACTTCCGCACAAGCGGAATGGATTACCGGACAAACCCTCATGGTCGACGGTGGGATTTTTCTGAATGCCGGAGTCGGCTGACCGATAACCGGACGGATTAGCCTCCGGCCAGGTGGTAAATGCGTATCGAATATGCACGGAACCGGTCAAGTGCCTCACGGAACCTGCTCATTGGTTCCGTGAGGCTCTGGGGTAGGGTCTGCCGCACCCCTGGCCGATCGAGGAGCGTGCACGTGTTCAACCGGACCAGATGCCTGCAGATCACTGCGGCCCTTGCGTCCATATCCCTGCTCGCCGGCTGCGGGCTGATTTCGGATTCGAGCGGCGACCAGTCGAAAAGAATCACCGTCGGTACGACGAGTGCGCCGAGCACCCTCGATCCCGCAGCGGCCTGGGACGGCTCCTGGGAGCTTTACCGGAACGTCTATCAGACCCTCCTGGCATTTCCCACGGGCAGTACCAAGCCGCAGCCGGACGCCGCGCAGAGCTGCGAGTTCACCGACGCCGCCAACGAGGCCTACCGGTGCACGCTGCGCAAGGGCCTGAAGTTCTCCGACGGCGAGGCGCTCGACGCCAAGGCCGTCAAGTACTCCCTCGACCGGATCCGGACCATCGGTTCCAAGGTCGGCCCCAAGGACCTCTTCGGCAGCCTGGAGCGCATCGAGACGCCGGACCCGCTGACCGTCGTCTTCCAGCTGAAGACCCCGGACGCGACCTTCCCCTTCGTGCTCGGCTCGCCCGCCGCCTCGCTCGTCGCGCCCAAGGAGTACCCGGCCAACAAGGTCCGTGACGACGGCAAGGTCACCGGCTCCGGACCGTACGTGCTGGACTCCTACAAGGAGGGCGTCGAGGCGGTCCTCGGGAACTACGACAACTACCAGGGCTTCGCGCAGCGCCGCAACACCGGCGTGACCATCCGCTACTTCACGGACTCCAAGAAGATGGTCGGGGCCCTGAAGGGCAAGGAGATCGACGCGACCTACCGCGGTCTCTCCGCGGCCGAGATCAAGGACCTGCAGAGCCCCGCGTCGCACGCCGCGGGCATCCAGGTCGTCGACAACGTCGGCGCCGAGATCCGCTACCTGGTGTTCAACCCGAAGGACCCCGCGGTCGCCAAACCTGCCGTCCGCCAGGCCATCGCCCAGGTCATCGACCGCGGCGCGCTCGTCACCAAGGTCTACCAGGGCACCGCGGAACCGCTGTACTCGATGGTTCCCAAGGGGGTCGTCGGCCACAAGACGCCCTTCTACGACCGCTACGGGCAGGCGAACGCCGACAAGGCGAAGAAGATCCTCCGGGACGCGGACATCACCGCGCCCGTGGAACTGACCTTCTGGTACACCACCGACCGCTACGGCTCCTCCACGGCCCTGGAGTTCGAGGAGATCAAGCGCCAGCTGGACGCGACCGGCCTCTTCAAGATCACTCTGCGCAACAAGCCCTGGAAGGCCTTCCAGGAGGGCTACAAGAACGGCGAGTACCCGGTCTTCGGCCGCGGCTGGTTCCCCGACTTCCCGGACCCGGACAACTTCATCGCGCCGTTCGTCGGCAAGGAGAACGCGGTCGGCACGCCGTACGAGAACCAGGAGATCCTCACCACGCTGCTGCCCAAGTCCCGGCGCGAGAGCGACCGCTCGGCGGTCACCCAGGACTTCGACCGGGCACAGCAGATCTTCGCCGAGGACGTCCGCCTGCTGCCCCTGTGGCAGGGCAAGCTGTACGTCGCCGCGGGCGAGGACATCGCGGGCGGGGAGCGGGCGCTGGACCCGCAGACCGCCATGCAGATGTGGGAGCTGTACCGCAAGACCAGCTGGTAGCCGGACGGCAGGTGCTGAAGGGTGGGCGGCCGGGGGCGTTGTCAGTGGGTGCCGGTAAGTTCTGGAGCAGTTGCACGAACGCGTACCGGAGGTTGTCGACGTGACCCAGCTGCTGCCCGAATCCTGGCTGCCCGTCCTCGGTGAGGAACTGGACAAGCCCTACTTCACCGAACTGCTCGAGTTCGTGGAGAAGGAGCGGGCCGACGGGCCGGTCTACCCGCCCCGCGAGCAGGTCTTCGCGGCACTGGAGGCCACCCCGTTCGACCAGGTGAAAGTACTGGTCCTCGGTCAGGACCCCTACCACGGCGCGGGCCAGGGCCACGGGCTGTGCTTCTCGGTGCGGCCCGGGGTCCGGACCCCGCCCTCCCTGCGCAACATTTACAAGGAGATGAAGGAGGAGCTGGGCCTGCCCGTCCCGGACAACGGCTATCTGATGCCGTGGGCCGAGCAGGGCGTCCTGCTGCTCAACGCGGTGCTGACCGTCCGCGAGGCCGAGCCCAACTCGCACAAGGCCAAGGGCTGGGAGAAGTTCACGGACGCGGTGATCCGCGCCGTCGCCGAGCGTTCCGACCCGGCCGTATTCGTCCTGTGGGGCGCCTACGCGCAGAAGAAGCTCCCGCTGATCGACGAGGAGCGCCACACCGTCGTCAAGGGCGCCCACCCCTCGCCCCTGTCGGCGAAGAAGTTCTTCGGCTCCCGCCCCTTCACGCAGATCAACGAGGCCGTGGCCGCCCAGGGCCATGAGCCGATCGACTGGCGGATCCCGGACCTGGGCTGACCGGTGACCGCGCCTCGGCGGCATTGCGGGCGGCTGCGGCTAGCGTCTGGATGATCAGACCGCAGCGGGTCTGACCCAGCAAGCCGGAGGCCGCGTTGACCGAGCAGCAGCAGGAGGCGTCCGAGGACGCCGTCATGACCAGGATCGGCCAGGCGATCATCCTGCTGCACGCCGGGGACCGGGAAGAGGCCCGCAACCGTCTCGGGGACATCTGGCGGGAGATCGGCGAGGAGGGGGACGCCCTCCACCGCTGCACCCTCGCGCACTACATGGCCGACGCCCAGGACGATCCGGCCGACGAGCTGGCCTGGGACCTGCGGGCGCTGCACGCCGCCGACGGGCTGCGGCAGGAGCCGATCACCCTGCCCCTGCCCAAGCCGCACTCGGCCGTGCGCGTCTTCTACCCGTCCCTGCACCTGAACCTGGCCGCCGACTACGTCAAGCTCCGCCGCCCCGAGGCGGCCCGGATCCACCTGGCCCGGGCCCGGGCGGCCACCGGCGCGCTCTCCGACGACGGGTACGGGGACGGCGTACGGGCGGCCATCTCGCGGCTCGAACTGCGGCTCGGGTCGGGCCCGGACGAGGGACGCCCGGGCCCCTTCCCCGGCCAGCCGTAGGACCGGCGCGGGGCCCGGGGGACCGGGGCGTACCCGGCGGCGGGTCCCGCGGCCGGCCTCAGCCGCCCCGCACGCCCGCGACCGGCCAGCCGGCCCGTATGCCCGCGGCGAGCTTCAGCCGCCCCGCACGCCCGCGCAGATCCGCGCCTCCGGGCTGTCCGGATCCCAGCGGCCGTGCCTGCGGCCCAGCGCGCAGACATCGGCGGGCCGCACCGGCAGGGCGGGCACCAGCTGCCGCTCCAGCTCCGCCCTCGGCCCCTCGGCCTCGCCGCCGTGCCCGCGCCCGTGATGGCGTACGGCGGGCCCGGACGGCTGCCGGAGCGGCTCCGGAATGTCGGGGACCGGCGGCGCCGCCCGGTCCGGCCCGGCGTCCGCCCGGGCCGAAGGGGGCGGCGCGCCGCGGTGGCCCGGCGCGCCCGCGGCGGCCTGCGGACGCCCGCGCTCCGCCGGTACGGCCTTCAGCGCCTCCAGGGCGGGCGCCATGACGACCACCGGGGCGGCTCCCGGGCCGGCGCGCGGATCGCTGCGCGGGGGCGGGGGCTCGGCCGACGCGGCCCCGGCGGGCTGCGCCGCGTGGGGGCTCACACTCACACAGCCGGAGACGGCCGAGACCGCACAGGCGACTCCGAGCAGCAGCTTCGTCGTGGTTCGGGTTGGATGCACCCGCGCAACTCTGCTGTGCGGGGACCCGGTTGCGAAAACCCGCGGGCGATATACACCCCGCACGGGTGACACCCGCGCGCCGGTTGCCACCGCGCACCACAGGGGCCCCCGGTCCACCGCCCCGTGTCCGCCGCTACTCGCCCGTCGCCCCGTCGATCTGCTCCCGCAGCAGGTCCGCGTGCCCGTTGTGGCGCGCGTACTCCTCGATCATGTGCGTATAGACCCAGCGCAGGTTGAACTGTTCGCCGCCGCGGTCGCTGCGCCCGATCGACACCTCGTCGAGCGAGCGGCCCGCCGAGGCCTGCCGCGCGCGCTCGATCTCCTCGCGCCACACCTGCTCCGCCTCGGCCCAGGTGTCCTGTCCGCTGACGTGGAACTCCGCGTCCGGGTCGTCCTCCGTGCAGTACAGGTCCTCCAGGTCCTCGCCCAGGGTGATCTCCCGGAACCAGTACCGCTCGACCTCCGACATGTGGCGTACGAGCCCCATCAGGCTCAGTTCGGAGGGCGCCAGCGGCGTGCGCCGCAGCTGTTCGTCGGTGAGGCCCTCGCACTTCCACGCCAGGGTCGCGCGGTGGAAGTCGAGCCACCCGTCCAGCATGTCGCGCTCGTTGGCGGTGGTGGAGGGTTCGGGACGGTCGGTCGCAGGAGAACTCATGATCCGATACTGGCTGAACAGGCTGCCTCCCACCAGGCATTAAGCTGCGAGCAGTACCACATGGAACAAACGAGGAGGATCCCCGTGAAGGTCGGATGCATCGGACTCGGCGACATCGCGCAGAAGGCGTACCTGCCGGTCCTCACCGCCCGCCCGGGGGTCGAACTGCACCTCCAGACCCGGACCGCGGCCACCCTCGACCGGATCGGGGAGCTGCACCACATTCCGGCCGCGCGCCGCCACACCGATCTCGACTCCCTGCTCGCCGAGGGGCTCGACGCCGCCTTCGTGCACGCGCCGACCGCCGTGCACCCGGAGATCGTCACGCGGCTGCTGGAGGCCGGGGTGGCGACGTACGTGGACAAGCCGCTCGCCTACGAGTTCGCCGAGTCCCGGCGCCTGGTCGAACTGGCCGAGGAGCACGGGGTCTCGCTGGCCGTCGGCTTCAACCGCCGTCACGCGCCCGGCTACGCGCAGTGCGCCGACCACCCGCGCGAGCTGATCATCCTCCAGAAGAACCGGGTCGGGCTGCCCGAGGATCCGCGCACCCTGGTCCTGGACGACTTCATCCACGTCGTGGACACCCTGCGCTTCCTGCTGCCCGGCGAGGCCGACCACGTCGACGTACGGGCCGTGGTCCGAGAGGGCCTCATGCACCAGGTGGTGCTCCAGCTCTCCGGGGCCGGGTTCACCGCGCTCGGCATCATGAACCGCCTCTCCGGATCCACCGAGGAGATCCTGGAGGTCTCCGGGCAGGACACCAAGCGCCAGGTGGTCAACCTCGCCGAGATCATCGACCACAAGGGCCAGCCCACGGTGCGACGGCGCGGGGACTGGGTGCCGGTGGCCCGCCAGCGCGGGATCGAGCAGGTCGTGGACGGCTTCCTCGAGGCCGTCGCGTCGGGCAAGGCGCTCAGCGCCCGGGACGCGCTGCTCACCCACGAGCTGTGCGAGCGGGTCGTGCTGTCGGCCCTGGAGCAGGCTTCCTGAACCGGCCGCCGCGCAGCGCGCCCGCGCCCCGCGCCGCGCAGTACCCGGCGAGCGCGGTGAGGGCGGCCGCCACCGGCCAGTCACCGAAGCGCGTGTAGAAGGTGCTGCCCCCGGCGAGCGGTACGTCGTACACCGCCGCCGCGGACGCCGAACCCGGCAGCGGCGCACCGATCCGCTCGCCCGACGGGCCGTGGACCTCGCTGATGCCGGTGAGGGTGGCGTGCACCACGGGACGGCCGTTCTCGGCGGCGCGCAGGGCGCCCAGCGAGGCGTGCTGGGCCGGGGCCCAGCTGTCCTGGAAGGTGGCGGTCGAGGACTGGTCGACCAGCAGGGCCGCGCCCTCGCGGGTCAGGTGCCGGCTCATGTCCGGGAACGCGGTCTCGAAGCACACCAGCGGCCCGATCCGGACGCCCGCGCCGTGTGCCGCGGCGGGCAGGTCCATCAGCACCGGGGCGGTGCCGGGACGCCGGTCCTCCCCGGCCGCCTTGCCCGCCGAGGTGGCCCAGCCGAGGACCGAACGCGCCGGTACGTACTCGCCGAAGGGGACCAGCCGCATCTTGTCGTACCGGTCTCCGGTGGGACCCAGCGGGCCGACCAGGACCGCGCTCTTGTATATCCCCGGTGCGCCGCGGGTCTCGGCGGCGGTGCGCCGCGCGTCCACATTGACCAGCAGCGGAGCCCCCACCCGGGCCGACAGCTCCGCGAGCCGCCGGGCGAGGTCAGGGCGGGCGCTCAGGTCGGAGCCGACGCTGCTCTCGCCCCACACCACCAGGTCCAGCCGCTGCCCGGCCAGCTGCCGGGTCAGCCGCTCACCGGTGGCGAACCGTTCCTCCACGCTCTGGGTGATTCCGGCCGGCCCCACCTGCACGACGGCCACCCGCAGCTCCCCGGACACGGTGGGTCCCGGTACCCACAGCCACACCACCCCGGTCAGCAGCGCACAGCCGGTCACCCCGGCCGCCGCGGGGAACCGGGCGGGCGGCGCCGAGATCAGCAGCGCCACGGCGCAGTTCAGCGCGACGATCAGCAGGCTCAGCAGCCACACCCCGCCCACCGAGGCCAGCCGCAGCGCGGGCGGCACCTGCCACTGGCTGGCCCCCAGCAGCCCCCACGGGCCGCCGAGCCCCTGCCACGACCGGGTCAGCTCCGACAGCAGCCAGCCCGCCGGTACGAGGACCAGCGCGGCGCCCGCCCGGCCCGCCCCCGGGACTCCGCCGAGCAACCGCCGCACCAGCAGCCCGTAGGGGATCCACAGCACGCCCAGCAGTGCGGCCAGCGGCAGCAGGAACACCCCCAGACTGGACAGCAGCCAGTGATGGACGGCCAGGATGAACCCGGCGCCCCCCAGCCAGCCCTCCAGCGCGGCCCGCCGGCCGCTCGGGGCCGTGCGCAGCAGCAGCATCCCGGGCACGAGGGCGACGTAGGTGAACCACCACAGCGAGGGCGCGGGGAACGCCAGGGCGGGCAGCGCCCCGGCCGGAACCGCGGCCGCCGTCCACCACCACCGGGGCCGGTCGCTCAGCATGGCGCGCCTCCGCTTCCCGTGTGCGCCGCCCCGTCTCAGGCGGACAGGTGGCGCCACTTCTCGTGCACCGTGACTCCGGTCAGGCGCCATCCGTCGCGGGTGCGGGCGAGGGCGAAGGTGTAGCGCCCGGCGGCCACGAAGTTGGGCGCGGTGATGCTCCCGTCGAATTCTTCCCCGGCCAGCCGCATGGGATTCAGAAAGTCCGCTTTGACTTCGGCGAGGTCACCGGCGGAACCGTCCAGGGTCCCCAGCTCGATCCGCCGGTTGACGATCAGGTGCTGGCGGACCGGGAAGAGCCGCATGGTCTCCTCCAGCCAGCGCGACACCTCGGCGGCCGGGCCCTCGATCCCGCCCGCCGAGCTGTAGTCCGCCCGTCCCGCCGCGGTGAACAGGGCCCGGTACGCCGCCCAGTCGCCGTCGTCCACCGCCACCGCGTACCCGGTCACCACGGAATCGATCGCCAGCCGGTCCATCACCGTCGCGAGTTCCACACGCTGCGTCATCGGGTCAGTGTGGATCAGCGGGCCCACGAGTCCAAGGGGCGTGCGGCCACAGGATCCTCCCGCCGGTCCCTCAGTGACCGGATTGCGACTCCCGCTGTCTGACCACGACGAGGAAGGCGTCACTGTCGAGGTCCATGACGACCTCGGCCGCCACTCCCTCGCGCAGCCGCTGGGCGGCGTACTCCTCGGCGGGCCAGCTGCCCCGCGGACTTCCGGCCGGAAAACGCTCCAGTACCACTCGACCCATGGGACCGCACCCCCTGTGCTGTGTCTCTGTTCTCAGGGTTCTCTCGACGTCGGCTGTCGGTTCTCCCAGGGACAACGACGCGGGGGCCGTCCGGGAACGTTCCAGGACGGCCCCCGCGCGCGTGCGGCGCCCCCGCTACGCGGCGGACTCGCCCGCGTGCGGGCTCAGCACGCCCATGCCGATCAGCACGAACAGCACGATGCCCAGCAGGATCCGGTAGATCACGAACGGCATGAAACTCTTCGTGGTGATGAACTTCATGAACCACGCGATGACGGCATAACCGACCAGGAAGGCGATGACCGTGGCGAAGATCGTCGGCCCCCAGGAGACGTGCCCCTTGCCGAGGTCCTTCAACTCCATGCCGCCCGATGCCAGGACGGCCGGGATCGCGAGGAGGAAGGAGTACCGGGCCGCCGCCTCACGGGTGTACCCCATGAGCAGACCGCCGGAGATCGTCGCGCCCGAGCGCGAGACGCCCGGGATCAGGGCCATCGCCTGGGCGGCGCCGAAGATCAGACCGTCCCTGACCCCCAGCTCCTTGAGCGACTTGCGCTCCTGGCGCACGCGGTGCCTGCCGCCCGACTCGGCTCGCGAGGCCTGCCAGTCGGCGAAGCCGAGGACGACGCCCATCACGATCAGGGTGGTCGCGATCAGCCGCAGATCACGGAAGGGCCCCTCGATCTGGTCCTTCAGCGAGATGCCGAGGACACCGATCGGGATCGATCCCACGATGACCAGCCAGCCCATCTGGGCGTCGTGGTCCGAGCGCATCGCCTTGTTCGTCAGCGAGCGGAACCACGCGGACACGATCCGTGCGATGTCCTTGCGGAAGTAGATCAGCACGGCGGTCTCGGTGCCGATCTGCGTGATGGCGGTGAACGCCGCTCCGGGGTCCTGCCAGCCGGCGAATGCCGCGGTCAGCCGCAAGTGGGCGCTGGAGGAGATCGGGAGGAACTCCGTCAGCCCTTGGACGAGACCGAGGATTAGGGATTCGAACCAGCTCATGTCGGGGTGCGCTCGTCCTTGTGATCGTCGGGAAGTTCGCGTCCGATGCTAGGGCCCAGGGGTGACAGCGCCGACCACTGGGGTCTGCTGGGGCGTCAGCCCGCCCGACGCGGGTCCCGTCAGCCGGTGCCGCTTGCGCCAGGCGACCGCCGCCGCGAGCACCCCGGACACCGCGATGAAGCCGAGCGAGGCGAGGAAGACGGGCGAGGTCGGCGAGGAAGCGCTGCCGCCCGCGAGGACGTACGCCGCCGTGTTCGGCACCGTACCCACGGCCGTCGCGAGCAGGAACGGCACCCAGCCGCAGCGCGAGACCGCGGCGCAGTAGTTCGCCGCCGCGAACGGCACCCCGGGGAAGATCCGTACCGCGAGCATCGACCGGAACCCGTGCCTGCTGAGCTGCCCGTCCGCCGCCAGCAGCCAGCGCCCGCGCAGCAGCGGGCGCAGCGCCCGCTGCCCCATGGCCCGGCCCAGCCCGAAGGCCACCGCTGCGCCCAGCACCGTGCCGCCGATGGCGGCCACCAGGCCGAACTGGGTCCCGAAGACGGCCCCCGCGCCCAGGTTCAGCAGCGGGCGCGGGACGAACGCCGCCGTGCACAGCCCGTAGGCCACCGCGAACAGCAACAGCGCCGTGCCCAGCGGGAGCGAGCCGGTCCAGTCCCGCGAGAGCAGCCGCTGGGGCTCGTACAGCAGCACGCCCACACCGGCTGCCACCAGCAGCACGACGAGCAGGGCCAGCCGGAACCAGGGCGCGAGCAGGAGGGGGGACATCCGCCGAGACTAACCGACGGGCATGTCGGGGCGCCGTAATCTGGGCCTCATGCGGCCGAACGACCAGCGTCCCCCCGGCATCCCGCGCAGCGCGCTCGCCGACACCCTGCTGTCCCGGCTCACCGAGGTGTTCCCGGCGGCCGCCGACCCGGCCGCGGCGCCCGCCATGGCCGCGTACATGAAGGACATCGGCCCCTTCCTCGGCATCGCCAGACCCCGGCGCCGCGCGCTGGCGAAGGCCGTGACGAAGGACACCGCGCCTCCGGCCGAGAGCGACTGCGCGGCCCTCGCGCTGCACTGCTGGCTCCTGCCCGAGCGCGAGTACCGGTACTTCGCCGTCGACTACCTGCGCCGCCACGTGACGCACTGCGGCCCGGGCTTCCTGCCCGTGGTCCGCCACCTGATCGTCACCGAGCCGTGGTGGGACACCATCGACGCGCTCGCCGCGCACACCGTCGGTCCCCTGGTGGCCGCCGGTCCCGGGCCGGCCGCCGTGATGGACGAGTGGATCGGGGACGAGAACCTGTGGATCGCCCGGACCGCGCTGCTGCACCAGCTCCGGTACAAGGGCGCCACCGACGCGGACCGGCTGTTCGCGTACTGCCTCCGGCAGGCGGGGCACCCGGACCTCTTCATCCGCAAGGCGATCGGGTGGTGCCTGCGCGAGTACGCCAAGACGGACCCGGCGGCGGTCCGCGCCTTCGTCGCGGAGCGGCGGGAGCAACTGTCCCCCCTCTCGGTGCGCGAGGCGCTCAAGAACCTCTGAGCGGGCGGTAATCCGTTCGACGCGGGGCGGCCGGTCGGGCAGGATCGGGTCCATGTTCCGGTACGCCTTCCTCGCAGCGCCGTCCGCAGTCGCGGACGCGCCGAAGGCTGCCGCCCTGGATACCGAGGCGGCTTTCGCAGTCGCTGTCGCCGTAGGCGCAGCCGCGGCCGTCGTCGTGGCAGCGCCCTTCGGCGGCGCCCGAAGCTGACCCTTCCCGGATCGTCCGGCGGACCCCGCAGGGGGAGGGTCGGCAGTCACCGGGGGTCCCGTCACGACGCCACGTCAACGGGAATCAGGACACCAGTCATGGCCAAGACGGCCTTCGTGCGGACCAAGCCGCACCTCAACATCGGCACCATGGGTCACGTCGACCACGGCAAGACCACCCTCACCGCCGCCATCACCAAGGTCCTCGCCGAGCGCGGGGGTGCCTCCTTCGTGCCCTTCGACCGGATCGACCGGGCCCCGAGGAGGCGCGGCGCGGCATCACCATCAACCTCGCGCACGTGGAGTACGAGACGGACACCCGCCACTACGCCCACGTGGACATGCCCGGACACGCGGACTACGTGAAGAACATGGTGACCGGAGCGGCGCAGCTCGACGGGGCGATCCTCGTCGTCTCCGCGCTCGACGGAGTCATGCCGCAGACGGCCGAGCACGTGCTGCTCGCCCGCCAGGTGGGTGTCGACCACATCGTCGTCGCCCTCAACAAGGCCGACGCCGCGGACCCCGAGCTGACCGACCTGGTGGAGCTGGAGGTCCGTGAGCTGCTGAACGCCAACGGGTACGGGGGCGACGCCGCGCCCGTGGTCCGGGTCTCCGGACTCGGGGCCCTGGAGGGCGACCCGCGCTGGACCGGGTCGGTCGAGGCGCTGCTGGACGCGGTGGACACGTACGTGCCGATGCCGGTGCGGTACACGGACGCCCCGTTCCTGCTGCCGGTGGAGAACGTACTGACCATCACCGGGCGGGGCACGGTCGTCACCGGCGCCATCGAGCGGGGCACCGTCCGCATGGGCGACCGGGTCGCGCTGCTCGGCGCGGCCGGTGAGCCCGTCGAGACGGTGGTCACCGGCCTGGAGACCTTCGGCAGGCCGATGGACTCGGCCGAGGCCGGGGACAACGTCGCGGTCCTGCTGCGCGGGGTGCCCCGCGAGGGCGTCCGCCGCGGGGACGTGGTCGCCGCGCCCGGCAGCGTCACGCCGAGCCGCCGCTTCACGGCGCGGGTGTACGTGCTGTCCGCGCGCGAGGGCGGCCGGAGCACCCCGCTGGGCAGCGGATACCGGCCACAGTTCTACATCCGCACCGCCGATGTCGTGGGGGACGTGGACCTCGGGACCGAGGCGCTCGCGCGGCCGGGAGAGACGGTCACCATGAGCGTCGAACTGGGCCGGGACGTTCCGCTGGAGTCGGGCCTCGGCTTCGCGATCCGCGAGGGCGGACGGACGGTCGGCGCCGGAACGGTGACGTCCGTTCTCGGCTGACCCGGTTCCCACCGTGGTGACGGCGGCTGCCCTGCGGCAGACTGCCGTCACCACATCCGGGATCCGGGGAACGAGCGGTCGGGAAGAGCGGGGGCTGCGATGAGCGGCGAGACGGCGCTGGTGCTCGGTTGCGGAGGCCTCACCGGGGTCGGCTGGGAAGCCGGGATCATCCACGGCCTGGCCGAAGCGGGCATCGACCTCACCACGGCCGATCTCGTCGTCGGCACCTCCGCGGGCTCGGTCGTCGGCGCCCAGCTCACCTCCGGGCTGCTCACCCCGCGCGAGCTGTACGAACGCCAGCTCGCCGGACCGGCCGGGGAGCCGGCGGCCACACTGGGCGCGGGCCTGGTCGCCCGCTACGCCGTCGCGATGATGCGCGCCAAGGACGCCACCACCTACCGGCGGCGGGTCGGTGAACTCGCGCTGGCCGCCGACACCGGGGACGAGGCGGCCCGGCGCGCGGTACTGGAGGGGCGGCTCGTCTCCCACCACTGGCCCGAGCGGCGGTTCGTGGTCACCGCGGTGGACGCGCGCACCGGCGCCGCGGCCGACTTCGACCGGGACAGCGGGGTCTCCCTGGTCGACGCGGTCTCGGCGAGCTGCGCGGTGCCGGGGGTGTGGCCCCCGGTGACGGTCGGAACCCGGCGCTACGTCGACGGAGGCGTCCGCTCCGCCGCCAACGCCGATGTGGCCTCGGGCTACCGGCGCGTGGTGGTCATCGCCCCGGTGGCCGTGGGGTCCGGGGTCGCGCCCTCGCCCGCCACGCAGACCGAGCGGCTGCGCGCGGACGGGACGAAGGTCCTGCTGATCACCCCGTCCGCGGCGGCCCGCAAGGTCTTCGGGCGCAATGTGCTGGACCCGGCCCGGCGGGCCCCGGCGGCCCGGGCCGGGTACGCGCAGGCCGCCGCGCACGCCGCCGAGGCGGCGGCCGTCTGGACCGGCTGACCGCTGTCGGGCGGGGTCCCCTCCTGCCGGACAATGGGGCGGTGGACGACGAGCAGATCCCGGTGATCCGGGACGTGGGCCAGGGCACAGCCAAGCTGATGCCGGACGTGGACCGGCGGCGGGCCTGGCTGCTGACGGTAGACGGGGCCCCGCAGTCCTATGTGGACCTCGACGATCCGCGGCACCTGGAGTTCGAGTACGTACGCCGTCTCGGACACGTCCTGGACTGCGCGGCCGAACGGGGGGCGCCGCTGGACCTGCTGCACCTCGGCGGGGGCGCGCTGACCCTGCCGCGCTACGCCGCCGCGACCCGGCCGGGCTCGCGGCAGCGGGTCGTCGAGTTCGACCGGGGCCTGTTGGAGCTGGTGGCCGAGCACCTTCCGCTGCCCGGGGACGCCGGGGTCGAACTGTTCGCCGCGGACGCCCGGGCCTGGCTGGAGGCGGCGCCCCCGGCGAGCGCGGACGTGCTGGTGGCCGATGTGTTCGGGGGCTCGCGGGTCCCGGCCCAGCTGACCTCGGTGGAGTACGCCCGCCAGGCGGCCCGGGTGCTGCGGCCCGGCGGGATCTATGTGGCCAATCTGGCCGACGGGGCGCCCTTCGGGTTCCTGCGGGGCCAGCTGGCGAACTTCGCGACGGTGTTCCCGGAGCTGGCGCTGATCGCGGAGCCGGGGGTGCTGCGGGGGCGGCGGTTCGGGAACGCGGTGCTGCTGGGGTCCGAGCGGGAGCTGCCGGTGGGGGCGCTGGCGCGGGCCTGTGCGGGGGACGTGTTTCCGGCGCGGGTGGAGTACGGGGCGGGGCTGGCGAAGCTGGTCGGGGCGGCCGGGGTGGTGGGGGACGCCGACGCGGTGGCTTCGCCGGAGCCGCCGGAGGGGGCGTTCAGCGTGGGCTGAGGGGCCGGGGCTCGCGGTCCGGGGCCTCGCGGTCGGGGGATCCGCCCGGGACGCCGCGGCGCGGACGCCGGCCGGGCCGGGCTCGCCTCCGGCGGTGCCTCACACGTCGGCGCGGCTGGGGGTCTCCCCGGCCGGGACGGGCGTGCCCTCGGCGCGGGGTTTCGTCGGTTTGCGGGTCATGCGGCGGACGTCCGGGACCGCCAGGACGGCGGCGGTGACGAGGATGACCAGGGCCGCGCAGCCCCACAGGGCGTTGGTGCGGCCGAAGGCCGTTTCGGCCGGGCCCGCGAGGGCGGTGGCCAGCGGCAGCATCGAGACCGAGCCGAACCAGTCGTAGGCCGAGACCCGGGAGAACTTCTCCTCCGGGATCTCCTGGTGCATCGTGGTCATCCAGTTCACGCCGAACACCTCGATGGCCAGTCCGCTGAGCAGCATCACCCCGCACAGGCCCCATGTCGGCAGCGGGATCGCCAGCCCCGCCGACGGCATCGCCAGCGGGAACACGCACAGGGTGCCCACCAGCAGCAGCCTGCGCGGCTTCCACACGATCATCAGGACGGCCCCGCCGATGGTGCCGACCCCGAAGGCGGCCAGGGCCAGGCCCCAGGGAGCCGGGCCGCCCAGATGGTCCCGGGCCACCAGCGGACCGTAGACCGCTTCGGCGGCGCCGACGACGGCGACCACCACGGAGAACTGGAGCACGATGCTCCACAGCCAGGGGCGGGTACGGACCTCCGCCCAGCCCTCGCGCAGATCGGCCAGCAGCCCGCCGCCGGGTTCCCGCGGTGCGATGTGGCTCACGTCGAGGAAGGATCGCAGCGCGCCCGCCACCGCGAACGCGACCGCGTCGACCGCGAGTACCCAGCCCGGTCCGATCGCGGCGATCATGGCCCCGCCCAGCGCGGCCCCGCCGATGCCCGCGCCGTGCATGGCCATCCGGAAGAGGGCGAAGGCGCGGTTGGCGTGCTCCCCGGAGACGCTGGAGAGCAGCATGCCCTCGGCGGCCGGACTGAAGAACGCGGTGCCGGTTCCGCACAGCGCGGTGAGCAGCATCATCTGCCACAGCTGCGGGTCACCGGTGAGCACGAGCACCGCGAAGGCGGCCTGCGAGAGGCAGTTGAGGGCGTTGGCCGCGACCATCACGCGGTGGCGCGGCAGCCGGTCGGCTATCGCGCCGCCGATGAGCAGGAAGAGGACGAGGGGGAGCGTACGGGCGGCGGCGACGAGGCCGACGTCCCCGCCGGAGCCGCCCGCTTCCAGTACCGCGAAGGCCGCCGCGATGAGCGCGCCGTGGCTGCCGAGGTTCGTCACCACCGTCGCGGCGGTCAGCAGCGAGTAGTTGCGGCCCGCCCACTCGGGTCGGCGTCGGCGGGCGGACGGAGGGCGCGGGGCGGTACGAGGGCTCACCCCCGGACTATCCCCGCCCCGGGCCGGGAATCCAAACGGATTAGCCGACCGGGGGAAGGGCGCCGTAGATCATCCGGGGATCAGCCGGCGGCCAGCCGGATCGAGCTGAGGATCTTCTCGTAGACCTCGGGCTTGACCTCGTCCGGGACGTTGGCCGGGCCGTAGAGCACCCAGGTGGAGAAGTCGCCGTTGGCGGTCTTGAAGCTGAAGGCGACGGACTTGCCGTCGCTGTCGCACTTGTTCTTCTTGGGCAGGCCGGTGACGCTGGCGGTGGCCATGTGCCCCTTGAGGCCGGAGAGGGTCGTGTACTCCTTGGCCGCGACCACCTTGGTGGTGCCCTTGGGCGCCTTCTGCGCGTAGGCGGCGAAGGCCCAGTTGCCCGCCTCGTTGTAGGCGGCCTCAGCGGTGTCCTTGGCGCCCTGGCCGCCCTTGGTGCCGGTGGTGGCGAGCGCGGTCTTCTCCTCGGTGCCGTTCTTGTCGGAGTCGACCTTGCACCACTCCTCCTTGTACTCGGCGGGAGCGGACATGCTGATGAGGGGAGAGCCGTCGTTCTTGGAATCGTCGGTGATGCCGTACGACATGCCCGAGCCGTCGACCTTCCAGTCCGCCGGTACGTCGAAGGCGGTCCCGTACTTCGGGTTGACGACCACCTTCCAGCCGGGGATGACGGCCGCGACCTGGCCGCCCGAGCGCGGGTTGCCGGTCGGCGGGGCCGGGGCGGGCGGTGTGACGGGAGCCGATGAACTGGCGGCGGGCTTGTCGTCGGCGACATCCTTCTTCTTGTCGTCCTTCGTGAGGACGAAGGCGCCCGTGACGGCCGCGGCCACCACGACGGCCGAGGCCGCCACGATGGCGACGGTCTTCGTCGCGAAGGGGCTGGAGCCCCGGCCGCCACCCTGCGGAGGCTGTGGGGGCTGTTGCGGTTGCTGCCCCCACGGCTGCGTCGGAGGGGGCTGCTGGTAGCCCGGCTGCGGGTACCCATAGCCGGGCTGCTGCTGTCCGTACCCCGGCTGCTGGTACGGATTCGGCTGTCCCGGCTGCTGCTGGTACGGGTTGTTCTGCGCGTCCTGCGGGTTCTGCTCGCCCCCGGGCGGCTGCTGCTGTCCTGGCCACATGGCGGGTAACGATAGTGGGAGCGGTGCGCGGGAGGTACGCCCGGTCCCGTTGCGGCTCTGGCCAAGCCCATCTACTCACGGGTAACATCGCCGTTCATGAGCGCAGACCAGATGAACGTGGGCGAACTGCTCGCCGCGACGGTGCCGATGGCCCGCACCCTGAACCTCCAGTTCCTGGAGACCACCCCCGAGCGCGCGGTCGTCCGCCTGCCCGACCAGCCCGAGTTCCACAACCACGTCGGCGGCCCGCACGCGGGCGCCATGTTCACCCTCGCCGAGTCGGCGAGCGGCGCGATCGTGCTCGCGGCCTTCGGGGAGCAGCTCTCCCGCGCGGTCCCGCTCGCCGTACGGGCCGAGATCGGCTACAAGAAGCTGGCCAAGGGCGTCGTCACGGCGACCGCCACCCTCGGCCGCCCGGCGGCCGAGGTGATCGCCGAACTCGACGCGGGCGGCCGCCCCGAGTTCCCGGTGACCGTCGCCATCCAGCGCGAGGACGAGGCCGTGACGGGCGAAATGACCGTCGTCTGGACGTTGCGGCCCCACGCGTAGCCCGCACCGAACGCGTTTGATCGGCCCGGGGGTTGGGGCTGGCGGTACGACGTAGAGTCGGGTTCCGACGCGACGACTGCGAGGGGGCACCTGTGGCCAAGGTCAGTATCAGCCTGGACGCCGAGCTGGTGGTGGAGGTGATGGTCCTCGCGGGGGTCGGATCCCCGCAGGACGCGGTCGAGGTGGTCGTCCGCGACTACATCGCGCGCGGGCACCGTACGGAGGCCCGGGTCGAGCGCGGTGACGACAACCGGCGGGACCGGGACGCCACGGTTGTGCAGCCGCCCCAGGGCTGAGCGCGCCCGGGGCCGCCGGGGGCCGGTGCGTCCCATCAGTGGAAGGGCGCGCCCCCGGGTGGCGCGTCCCGGCGGGACGCGCGGGCGGGTGGCGCACAGTGGGCGGGGGCGGCCCGGCGCGGGCCGCCCCCGCCCGTCGCCGCTTCCCGGGAGCCCCCATGAGCGAGGCCGTGTCCCGTCGTACCGCCATCAGGCTGCTGGGCGCGGCGGGCGCCGCCCTGGGGGCCGGGGGCTGCGTGTCCGCCGTACCACCGGGCGCGGGGGCCCGCAGCGCCACCCGCGCGACCAGGGCCGGGGCCGTCGCCCGGCCCGGCGGCGGGGCTCGGGTGGACGCGCTGCTGGAGCGGCTGACCCTCGACGAGAAGACCGCCCTGCTGCACGGCGCCGCCGATCCCGCCCCGCTCGGCCAGGCGGGATACGTGCCCGGCGTACCGCGCCTCGGCATCCCGGCGCTGCGGCTCGCCGACGGGCCCGCCGGGGTACGGGTGCGGCTGCCCGCGACCGCGCTGCCCGCGCCCGTCCTGCTCGCCTCCGCCTTCGACCCCTCCCTCGCCCGCGCCTACGGCCGGATCATCGGCCGGGAGGGTCGCGCGCTCGGCCAGGACGTCCTCCTGTCGCCCATGGTCAACCTGATCCGCACCCCCTTCGCGGGCCGCAACTTCGAGACCTTCTCCGAGGACCCCCGGCTCACCGCCGACCTGGTCGCCGAGATGATCCGCGGCATCCAGGACGAGGGGCTGATCGCCACCGTCAAGCACTTCGCGCTCAACAACCAGGAGAAGGGCCGCGACACGGTCGACGTGATCGCCGACGAACGGACCCTCCACGAGACGGAGCTGCGCGGTTTCGAGGCCGCGGTCACCGCCGGGACGGGCGCCGTGATGGGCGCGTACAACAAGGTCAACGGCGCCCACGCCTGCGAGAGCGAGCCGCTGCTGGGTGAACTCCTGCGCGGGCGCTGGGGCTTCGACGGCTGGGTGATGTCCGACTGGCAGGCCACCCACAGCACCGTCGCCGCCATCACCGCGGGCCTCGACATGGAGATGCCCGACGGCACCCACTTCGGGGAACCGCTGCGGGAGGCGGTGCGCGCCGGATCGGTGCCCCGGCACGCCGTGGACCTCGCCGTCCGCCGGGTGCTGAGCACCATGGACCGCTTCGGCCTGCTCGACGCGCCGCCCGCCGCCCGGCCGGTCCGCGATCCCGCCGCCGGTGCCGCGATCGCCCGGCGGGTGGCCGTCGCCGGGGCGACCCTGCTGCGCAACGAGAAGGGCACCCTGCCGCTGGCCGGGCCCGCCGCCCGGTCCGTCGCCGTCATCGGGCCCACCGGTCAGGTGCCCTTCGTCAGCGGCGGCGGCAGCGCCCACGTCGTCCCCGACCGGGACCGGGCGGCGAGCCCGCTGGCCGCGATCCGGGCCCGGGCCGGTGCGGGAGCCGAGGTCCGCCACGCCCCCGGCGAGGACCTGTACGGCCGACCGCTCCCGGCGGGCCTGCTCGCACCGGCCGCCGACCTGGACGACCAGCGCGTGGACGCGGGCCGCGACCACCGCTACGAGGGCGAGTTCACCCTGGCCGCGCCCGACGAGTGGAGCCTGCTCGTCCACTACACCGGTACGCGTCCCGAGGTGCGCCTCGACGGCGTGGAACTCTTCCCCGTCCGCCAGGGCGTCGCCGAGTACTTCGTGGGCGGCCTCCTCGGCACGGCCCCCGACGGGCTCACCGTCCGGCGCCGCACCCTCGCCCTCGCCGCCGGAACCCACCGGCTGACCGTCGCCGCCCACGGCGGTGACCAGGGCCTGCGCTTCCGGCTGCGCCACACCACCCGCGCCACCCGGGCCGCCGGCCTGGCCGAGGCGGTCCGGACCGCCAAGGCCGCCCACAGCGTGGTGCTGTTCGCCTACGAGGACGCCACCGAGGGCAGCGACCGCACCACCCTCGCGCTGCCGGGCGGCCAGAACGCGCTGATCGAGGCGGTCACCGACGTCAACCCGCGCACCACCGTGGTCCTCAACACCTCCTCGTCCACCGCCATGCCGTGGCTGGCCCGCACCGGCGCGGTGCTCCAGATGTACTACCCGGGCCAGGAGGGCGCGGGCGCCACCGCCGACGTGCTCTTCGGCGACGCGGACCCCGGGGGGCGGCTCACCCAGACCTTCCCGGCCGACGAGCACGCCACCCCGGTCGGCGCCGACCCGCTGCGTTACCCGGGCGTGGGCGGGCGCCAGGAGTACTCCGAGGGCGTCCACGTGGGCCACCGCTGGTACGACGCGCAGCGGGTGGCCCCGCTCTTCCCGTTCGGGCACGGGCTCTCGTACACCACCTGGCAGTACGAGAAGCTGACGGTGCGCCCCCGGGGGAGCGGCCTGCGCGTGGAATTCACCGTGCGCAACACCGGCCGCCGCAAGGGCACGGAGGTGGCGCAGGTGTACCTCGGCCCCTCGCCGGACCTCGGACTCGACCAGCCGGTGCGGGCCCTTGCCGGGTACCGGCGGATCGCCCTCGCGCCCGGAGCGGCCCGGCGGATCACCGTGGACCTGGACCCGCGCTCTCTCTCCGCCTGGCACCCGGGACCGCACGCCTGGGCGGTGGGCACCGGGCGCCGGGAGGTGTGGGTGGGGCGCTCCTCGCGGGAACTTCCGCTGAGGGCGGCCGCGATGGTCCGGTCGCCCGGCCGGTAGGCTGCCCGGTCGGTGCGTCCGAGCGGACGCACCGGGGGACCAGGGCTGTGGGAGGCAATACCGGTGCACGTCCAGGAATGGCTGGAGACCATCCCGGCGGTCAGCGTCTATCTGCTGGTCGGGCTGGTCATCGGAGTGGAGAGCGTGGGCATTCCGCTCCCCGGGGAGTTCGTCCTGGTCAGCGCGGCGCTGCTCGCCTCGCAGAACGGCGACATCAATCCGCTGGTGCTGGGCGCCTGCGCGAGCGCGGGCGCGGTCGTCGGGGACTCCATCGGCTACGCGATCGGCCGCAAGGGCGGCAAACCGCTGCTGGCCCGTCTCGGCCGGAAGTTCCCCCGGCACTTCGGGGAACACCATGTCGCCATGGCGGAGCGGTCGTTCGAGAAGTGGGGCATGTGGGCCGTCTTCTTCGGCCGGTTCGTGGCGCTGCTGCGGATGTTCGCGGGGCCGCTGGCGGGTGTGCTGCGGATGCCGTACTGGAAGTTCCTGATCGCCAATGTGCTCGGCGGGATCATCTGGGCCGGTGGCACCACGATGGCCGTCTACTACATCGGGGTCGTCGCGGAAGCGTGGCTGAAGCGGTTCTCCTGGCTGGGGCTGGCGGCCGCGGCGCTGATCGGGGTCACCTCGATGCTGGTGCTGCGCAGCCGGGCGAAGAAGTCGGCGGCCGCCGCCGAGTCCGAGGCCCGGGGCGACGGCCCCGAGGTGACGGCCGGGGTCGTGGCCGACTGAGTCCGGTGCCGGGTCGAGCGGGATCCGGCGCGGAGGGGCGTGCCCGTCGTGGCTGTCGTGGCCGTCCGAGGTTCTGCTCGTTCCCGCTGGTGCCGGCCGGGATCGGCGACAGCGGTGGCACCCCGGCGCGGGTCACCGCCCTGCCGTGCCTCGCTTGGTCGCTGGGCTGCCTGGTCGCCGCGGTCGGCCCCTTCGCGGTGGACCTCCTGCGCGGTGGGCCTCCTGCGCACCGCCTCGGGAGGGTGGACCCTCCCGAGGGCGGCGCTGCTCCTCACCGCGACCGCTCCACTGGCCATCGGCGCGGCGCTGCCCTCGGGCGCGACCGACCGCGCCCGCTGATCGTCGGGGCGAGGGCGGGCGGTGCTATCCGGCGTCCTCGGCGGCCGCGCGGTGCTGCTTCGCCAGCTCGACGTACATCGTGGCGTTCAGGCTGATGCCCGCGCGCTCCTCGTCGGACAGCGGGCGCCGGACCTTCGCCGGGACGCCCGCGACCAGCGAGCCCGGCGGGACGACCATGCCCTGCGGAACCAGTGCCTGGGCGGCCACCAGGGAGCCCGCGCCGATCACCGCGCCGTTGAGGACCGTCGCGCCCATGCCGATCAGGCAGTCGTCCTCGACGGTGCAGCCGTGCACCACGGCGTTGTGGCCGATGGAGACCCGGTCGCCGATGGTCACCGGGAACCCGGGGTCGACGTGGACGGTGCAGTTGTCCTGCACGTTGCTGTCCGCGCCGAGGGTGACCGGGCCGCAGTCGGCGCGCAGCACCGCCGAGTACCAGATGCTCGACCCCGCGCCGACACTGACGTCGCCGACCACGACGGAGGTCGGCGCGGTGAACGCCTCCGGGTGGATCGCCGGCTCCTTACCGCCCACACCGGCGACGTACGCCTGGCCCGCCTGAAACGTCATGTTCTCTTCCTCTGCTTCCGGATGCCGCGCTCCTCGCACCGTAGGCCACGCGGCCCGCCGCCCCACCGATGGGGTGAAGATCACAGCAGGCCCGTCCGGATGCCCCCGGCCCGGCCCACTACCGTGGCCGGGTGCCGAAGAACAGAAACACGTTCTCCTCCGGGGAGGTCCTGGCGGCCCTGACCGCCCTGCGCCGCCGGGTCGCGAGCCGCGCCGTCCACGCGGGCTGGCGCTGGGTGCGCGAGGCGGGCGCGGTCACCGCGCAGACCCCCGGACGGCTTCGTTTCGGCGCCATCGGCCACGGCACCCGCCTGGCCTTCCCCCAGGGCACCGTCTTCGGCGAGCCCTGGATCCGCCTCGGCGACCACTGCATCATCGCCGAACAGGTCACGCTGACCGCCGGGATGATGCCCGACCTCGACCTCGGCCCGGATCCGGTGCTGGTCCTCGGCAACGGCGTCGTCCTCGGGCGCGGCAGCCACGTCATCGCCGACACCCGGATCACCATCGGCTCCGACACGTTCTGCGGGCCCGGGGTCTACATCACCTCCACGAACCACAGTTACGACGACCCGCACGAGCCCGTCGGCAAGCAGTGGCCGCGCAGCGCGCCCGTCGAGATCGGCCCGGGCTGCTGGCTCGGCACCGGCGCGGTGATCCTGCCCGGCGCCCGGCTCGGCCGCAACGTGGTGGTGGCCGCCGGGGCCGTCGTACGCGGCGAGGTGCCCGATCACGCCGTCGTCGCCGGGGCGCCCGCGCGGATCGTGCGGCGCTGGGAGCCGGAGACGGGCTGGCAGCCGCCGCTGCGCACCCCGGCGCCGGTACCCATACCGGACGGCGTCACCCCGGGGCAACTCCGGGCGCTGGCCGAGGCCGAACGTATCGCCGAGTCCCGCGGCACCGGGTAGCCGCGCCGCGCTCCGGACGGACCGAGGGGTCCGTCCGATACCGAACGTCAGCCCAGCGGTTGTTCAAATCCTCCCCACGGGGCGTCGATGCGCGAACGCGCCCGGGTCGGGCGAGAGGGGGCGCGACCCCGCCCGCCGCAAGGGTTTGACGTGGTGTTGGGGTTCGAGGCGGACCGTTCGATTTGCGGAACCTTGCCCTCCGGGCGGTGAGCGGAGGTGCGTCGCCCGGTATCTGTGGATGCGTGCGGCGGACGCCCGATGCGGGGATCCGGCCGTGCAGAATACGCACGTCACACAGCCGAATAGAGGCGCACCACCGATGCCATCCACTCCGCCCGGCCCCCTGCCCCGACCGGCGCTCGCCCCCGTGGCGAGGGGCGCGTGTCACTTCGGTGCGCCCCCTGCCCCCGCCCGCACGCTCCTTGACATCCTCGACGCCACCGCCGCCACGCACCCCCGGGCCGATGCCCTGGACACCGGCACCGAACGGCTCGACTACCGGCGGCTGACCGCCGAGGTCGCCGCCCGCGCCGAGCGGCTGCGCCGGGCCGGGGCCGGCGCGGGCGACCGCGTCGGGATCCGGATCCCCTCCGGCAGCGCCGAGCTGTACCTGGCGGTCCTGGCCGTGCTGCGCTGCGGCGCGGCCTACGTCCCGGTGGACGCGGACGATCCCGACGAGCGCGCCGCCGCCGTGTTCCGCGAGGCGGGCGTCTGCCTGGTGCTCGGTGCGGACGGCGCGATGGCGCCCGGCGCGGTACCGCCCGCGGGGGCCGACGAGGGCCCGGGCCGGGCGGCGGGGCCGACGGACGCGGGGAGTTTGAGGGGCGCGGGTGCGGGGAGCGCGGCGGGTTCCGGGGACGCGGGTGCGGGGAGCGCGGCGGGTCCTGGGGACGACGCGTGGATCATCTTCACCTCCGGCTCCACCGGAGCCCCGAAGGGCGTGGCCGTCACCCATCGCGCCGCCGCCGCCTTCGTCGACGCCGAAGCCGGGCTGTTCCTGCCGGAGCGCCCGCTCGGCCCCGGCGACCGGGTGCTCGCCGGGCTCTCCGTCGCCTTCGACGCCTCCTGCGAGGAGATGTGGCTGGCCTGGCGGCACGGCGCCTGCCTGGTCCCGGCCCCGCGCTCGCTCGTACGCGCCGGACACGAGCTGGGCCCCTGGCTCGTCGACCGGGGCATCACGGCCGTCTCGACCGTGCCCACGCTCGCCGCGCTCTGGCCCGTCGAATGCCTGGACCGGGTCCGGCTGCTCATCGTCGGCGGCGAGGCGTGCCCGGCCGAGCTGGTCGAGCGGTTCGCGGTCGGCGGGCGCGAGATGTGGAACACCTACGGCCCCACCGAAACCACCGTCGTGGCCTGCGCGGCGCTCTTGCGCCCCGGCGAACCGCTGCGCATCGGACTGCCCCTGGACGGCTGGGACCTGGCCGTCGTCGACGAGGCGGGGGAGCCGGTGGCGACCGGCGCCGAAGGCGAACTGGTCATCGCCGGGGCGGGCGTCGCCCGCTACCTCGACTCGGTCAAGGACGCCGAACGCTTCCGGCCCTGCCCCGCGCTGGGCGCGGCCCGCGCCTACCGGACCGGCGACCTGGTCCGCGCCGACCCCGAGGGCCTCCTCTTCGCGGGGCGGGCCGACGACCAGGTCAAGCTCGGCGGCCGCCGGGTCGAACTGGGCGAGATCGACGCCGCGTTGAGCGCCCTGCCCAGAGTGCTGGGAGCCGCCGCCGCCGTGCACGCCACCCCCGGGGGCGGACAGGTGCTCGCCGGATACGTCGTCCCCGCGCCCGGATACGACCGCGCCCGGGCCAGGGAGACGCTGGCCCGGAACCTGCCCGCCGCGCTGGTGCCCGTACTGGCCGAGATCGGCGAACTGCCCACCCGTACCTCCGGCAAGGTCGACCGCGCGGCCCTCCCCTGGCCGCTGCCGGACACCGGGCCGGGAGCGGACGGGAGGGGCGGGGCGCGATCCTGGCCGGACGGCGAACCGCTCGGCGGAGCCGCCGCCAGGCTGGTGGAAGTGTGGGAGCACCTCCTCGGTGCCCGGCCCGGCCCCGGATCCGACTTCGTGGCCCTCGGGGGGACCAGCCTGACCGCCGCCCGGATGGCCTCCGTACTGCGCGAGCGGTATCCCGGGGTCTCGGTCTCGGACCTCTACCGGAACCCCGTCCTGCGGGACATGGCCGCGCACCTCGACGGCCTCGCCGGACGTGAGGGATCCGCCGCCGCCGTGGCCGCCGCCCGGCCGACGTCGGAGGCGGCGCCCCTGCGCCGCCGGACCGGGGCGGCGCAGATCCTCGTGCAGTGCGCCCTGTTCGGGGTGGCGGGGCTGCGGGGACTGGTGGGCCTGGCCGCCGTCGACAACGTCCTCGCGGTGCTCGCCCCCCAGGCCTGGACCCCCTACACCTCGTGGTGGCTGGTGCTGGTGGGCTGGGTGGTGCTGTTCAGCGCGCCGTCCCGGTT
The DNA here is from genome assembly GCF_030063135.1 of Streptomyces sp. G-G2. GTDB lineage: Bacteria > Actinomycetota > Actinomycetes > Streptomycetales > Streptomycetaceae > Streptomyces. The sequence goes on along the minus strand of NZ_JASISO010000045.1, from coordinate 23,340 downwards.
CGCCCTCGGCGCCGCGGCGGCCCGCCTGTTCACCCGGGGGATCGTCCCCGGCGCGTACCCGCGCGGGGGCAGGGTCCACCTTCGGCTGTGGGCCGCGGAACGGACCGTGGCCTCCTTCGGCGTGCCGGCGCTGCTCGGCACGCCCTGGGCCGTCCGGTACGCGCGCTCGCTCGGATGCGCCGTCGGGCCCGGGGTCGCCCTGCACACCATGCCCCCGGTGACCGGTCTCGCCGACCTGGGTGAGGGCTGCGCGATCGAACCCGAGGCCGATCTGTCCGGGTGGTGGATCGACGGAGCGACGCTGCGGGTGGGGGCCGTACGGGTAGGCGCCGGGGCCCGGGTGGGCCACCGGTCCATGCTGATGCCGGGCGCGGTGGTGGGCCCCGGCGCCGAACTCGCCGGGGGCGCCTGCCTCGACGGCGCCCTTCCCGCGCACGAGACCTGGCACGGCTCACCGGCCCGCCGCGCGACCCCGGCGGCCCGGTCGGTTCCGCTGGTTCCGGCGCCGTCCGCCCGGGCCTCGGCGGTTCCGGGCGGCGTGCGTCCGGCGCGGTTCGCGCGACGGTGGAAGGCCGCTTACGCGGTCTCCCTGGGGGCGCTGCCGGTCCTGCCGGTGCTCGCCGCCGCGCCCGCCCTCGTCGGGACGTACTACCTGATCAAGGACTGCGTCACCCTCGGCGCGGCCGCGCTGTGGCTCATGCTGACCGTCCCCGTCTCGACCTGCGTCACCACCGTCTGCTGGATCCTCACCGTGGCCGCCGTCGTACGGCTCCTCGGCCGGGGCATCACCCCCGGCAGCCATCCCCGCGACGGCGGTGTCGCCTGGCGCGTCTGGCTGGTGCACCGGCTCCTCGGCGGCAGCCGCGCCTCGCTCTTCCCGCTGTACGCCAGCCTGGCCACGCCCGTGTGGCTGCGGCTGCTCGGTGCCAGCGTCGGCCGCCGGGCGGAGATCTCCACGGTCCTGCCGCTGCCCTCGCTCCTCACGGTCGACGACGGGGCCTTCCTCGCCGACGACGTGCTCGCCGCCCCGTACGAACTGCGCGGCGGCCGGATGCACCTGGGCGAGGTGCGCATCGGGCGGCGGGCCTTCGTCGGGAACTCGGGCATCGTCGGCCCCGGCCGGACCGTGCCCGACCGCGCCCTGATCGGGGTGCTCTCCGACGCACCCGCCCGGAGCGAGCCCGGCAGCTCCTGGCTGGGCCGCCCCTCGATGGCCCTGCCGCGGGTGGCGGACACCCCGGACCCCGGCCGCACCTTCGAGCCCGCCCGCCATCTGGTGCTGGCCCGCGCGCTCGTCGAACTGTGCCGTCTGATCCCGCTGATGTGCGGGCTGGCACTGGCCGAGGGGGTACTGCTCGCTCAGCAGGACGCCCTCGTGTCGAGCGGCCTGTGGCTCGCGGCACTGATCGGCGCCCCCGTCCTGCTGGCCGCCGGGGTGGCAGCCGCGCTGATGGCGACCGTGGCGAAGTGGACCCTGGTGGGCAGCTTCCGGGTGGCGGAGCGTCCGCTGTGGAGTTCGTTCGTCTGGCGCAACGAGCTGTACGACACCTTCGTGGAATCCCTGGCCGTCCCGTGGCTGGCCGGGCCGTTCACCGGGACTCCCGTACTCAACTGGTGGCTGCGGAGCCTGGGGGCCCGGATCGGCCGCGGCGTGTGGTGCGACACGCACTGGCTGCCCGAGACCGACCTGATCACACTCGGCGACGGTGCGACCGTGAACCGGGGCTGCGTGCTCCAGACCCATCTGTTCCACGACCGGATCATGCGGATGGACACGGTCCATCTCGCCGAGGGCGCCTCGCTCGGCCCGCACAGCATCGTGCTGCCGGGCAGCGCGGTCGGCGCCCACGCCTCGGTCGGAGCCTCCTCCCTCGTCATGCGCGGTGAGACGGTCCCACCCGCGACCCACTGGGCGGGCAACCCCATCGCGGGGGCCGCCGCCCCCGAGATGCTCTAGCCCGTCTCCCGGCCCCCGGCCGGTCACCCCGTGGCAGCGCGCAGCCGTTCCTCCCGCGGGACGGAGGGGGCGAACGCGCTGATCAGGGGTACTGCGAGAACCGTACGGCGGCCACCGTCACCGGACCGTTGCGCGCGGTGGCCGCCGGTCCGCCGGTCGGCTCGCTTCGCTCAGAGAGCCGGGATCTCGATGGCCGGGCAGCGGTCCATGACCATGTCGAGTCCGGCGGCCACGGTGCGCTCGAAGGCCTCCGGGTCGGTCACGCCGAGCTGGAACCAGACCGCCCCGGCGCCCGCCGCCACGGCCTCGTCGGCGACCTGGCCGGCGAGCGCGCTGTTCACGAAGACGTCCACCACGTCCACGGGGAAGGGGATGGCCTCCAGCGAGGGGTAACCCGGCTCGCCGTGCACGGTCTCGGCCTTCGGGTGGACCGGGACGACCCGCTTCCCGAACCGCTGGAGCACCCGGGCGACGCCGTAGGCCGCGCGGTCGCTGTTGTTGGACAGGCCCACCACCGCCCAGGTGTCGCCGTGCTCGGTGAGGATCTTGCGGATGGTTGCCGGGTCGCCGTACACGCGCGCCGCCTTCTGCTCTCACGGGTCGGCCGGGTGCCGCCGCACCCCGCTCAACAGGAAGGACACCTGTCCGATTCCCCTTAGGGTTGAGCGGGTGAAGGCAGACCAGTACGTCACGGTGGCCCGCGAGGGCGTGCACGAGTCCGAGATCAACCGCTCGCGCTTCCTCTGCGCGCTCGCCCCCGCCGCGACCGAGCGCGAGGCGCAGGACTTCGTCGCCCGGATCCGCAAGGAACACCCCACCGCCTCGCACAACTGCTTTGCCTACGTGATCGGGGCCACCGCGTCCGTCCAGAAGGCCAGCGACGACGGGGAACCCGGCGGCACCGCCGGAGTGCCCATGCTCCACATGCTGATGAGGCGCGACATCCGCTACGCCGTCGCCGTGGTCACCCGCTACTACGGCGGGGTGAAACTCGGCGCGGGCGGCCTGATCCGCGCCTACGGCGGAGTGGTGGGCGAAGCCCTCGACGTACTCGGCACCGTCACCCGCCACCGCTACCGGCTGGCCACCGTCACCGTCGACCACCAGCGGGCGGGCAAGACCCAGAACGACCTGCGCGCCACCGGCCGTACCGTGGTCGACCTGCGCTACGGCGCCGCCGTGGAGATCGAGATCGCCCTGCCGGAAGCCGACCTGCCCGCGTTCGAGGCGTGGCTCGCCGACAGTACGGCGGGCAGCGCGACCCTCACCCTCGGCGGCGAGACCTACGCTCCCTGAGCGGCGGCCCGCGACCTTCCGGCCTGCGACCTTCCGGCCTGCGACCTTCCGGCCAGCGACCTTCCGGCCCGCGACCTTCCGGACCGTTGGCGTCCGGACCGCCGCCGTCCGCGGTGTCACCGTCCGGCCCGCCACCGCCCGACCGGCCGGGGTTCACTTCCCGGCGGTCTCGCCCTGGGCGATCTCGATGCCCGCGTGCAGATCCCGCGCGGCGTCCAGGGCGGCGGCCGCGGACAGGGCCAGGCAGGCGAGCAGGGCCACCGCCGCGAGCCGCCGCGCGGTGCGGGTGCGCGGCGCGGGCGCGGCGTCGACGGGGCGGTCGAGCAGAGCGGCCACCCGGCGCGGCACCGGCCCGGTCGTCGCGGCGAGCGCGAACGCGGGCCGGGGCGCGCCCTGGGACCCGGCCGCGCGGGCGGCCAGGGCGGCCCTGCCGATCGCGCGGGCCGTGAGCCCGCGATCCCCGACGGCGCGGGCCGCGCTCTCGTCGGCGCTGCGCTCCAGGGCGTAGGCGAGCGGCTCGCGCAGGGCCCGCAGAGCCGGGTGGCACAGGGCGGCGAGGTCGACCGCGGCGGCGAAGAGGTGGTGGCGGTCCCTGAGGTGGGCCCGTTCGTGGGCGAACAGCGCCTCGCGTTCGGCGGCGGGCAGCGCTTCCAGCATGCCGGTGGTCACCACGATCCGGCCCGGGCGGCCGGGCAGCGCGTACGCGTCCGGGCAGGCGTCCCGCAGGACGACCAGCTCGCCCTCGGCGCGCGCCGCGAGCCGACCGGCCCGGCGCAGTTGGGCCCAGCGCCGGTTCAGGGCCCGCACCAGCAGGGCGCCGGACCACGCCAGCAGGGCCGTGGCCGCGATGGCCACGGCCACCACGGCGTCGGGCGAACCGGTCCGCAGCGGGGTCAGCAGTTCGCCCAGCGCGGCGACGACGTCCAGGTGGGTCGCCCCGGGGACGACGAGCAGCGCGAGGGCCGCCGTACTGCCGAGGGCCAGGCCCGTCGCGGTGACGGCGAGCAGCCACACGGCATGGCGAGGGGGCAGCCAGCCGACCAGCCGACGGCCCACCGGCCCGGCCAGGAACGGCACGAGCAGGGGGACGAGCAACGGCACCCACATCGACGGGATCACGCGCCGCTCCCGTCGAGCAGGGAGCGCAGCAGCGCCTCGTCGTCATCGCTGAGCCGGGAGACGAAGCGGCTCAGCACCGCGCCCCGGTCCTCGGTCTTCTCCAGCTCCGAGTGCATGCGCCGGGCCGTGAGTCCGGAGGCGTCCTCGGTGGGCAGGTACGCGAATCCGCGCCCGGAGCGGGTGCGGGACACCGAGCCCTTCTCATGGAGCCGGGTCAGGATCGTGGTCACGGTGGTGCGCGCGTGCGAGGTGCCGAGCGCACCCTGCACCTGAGCCGGGGTCAGGGGGGCTCCGGCCGCCCACAGGGCGGCCAGGACCGTGGCCTCCAGCTCGCCTGCCGGTCGCCGTTCCGGGTTCGCCTCGCCCATGGGAACGCTCCTCACCCTTCTTTCGTCTACAGTGGTGTAGACCGTCTACGGCAGTGTAGTCGTCCGGGGTTCCGATCCCGGCCTGTCCGTTCGGATCCGTCCGTTCAGATTATGGGAGCAGTCCACCATGGCTCTATCCGCCCTCGCGCTGTCGCCACAGGCCGTGAACCTCCTCGACGCGGGATCACTGCTGTCCGCCTTCGGTGCGCTCGGCATCGCGGTGGTCCTCTTCGCCGAGACCGGCCTGCTGGTCGGGTTCTTCCTGCCCGGCGACTCCCTCCTCTTCACCGCCGGTCTGCTGTGCGTCCCCGGAGCCCACGGCCCCGTGCACCTCTCCCTCCCGCAGGTGCTGACCGCCGCCGTCCTCGGCGCGCTGCTCGGCGCCCAGACCGGTTACTGGATCGGGCGCCGGGGCGGGAAGGCGCTGCTCGCCCGCAGCCGCAGCCGCAAACTCCACGAGGGCGCCGCGCGCGCCGAAGAGCTGCTGAACCGCTACGGCCACGCCAAGGCCATCGTGCTGGCCCGCTTCATCCCCATCGTGCGCACGGTGCTCAACCCGATGGCCGGCGCGCTCAACGTGCCCGCGCGGCTCTTCGCCATCTGGCAGATGGCGGGTGGAATCGTGTGGACCGTCGGCCTGGTGCTCGCGGGCTACGCCCTCGGTTCCTCCGTGCCCAACGTCGACCGCTACCTGCTGCCCCTCGTGGCACTCGTGGTGCTCGTCTCCCTGACCCCGCTGGCCGTGGAAGTGATCCGCTCCCGCTCCCGTCACACCTCGAACGGAGGCTCGCGTTGAGCCTGTTCCCCCTTGCCGCGCTCGCGGTTCCCGGCCGTCCCGCCCTGGCCCTGGACGGGGCCGCCGTCGACGGCGACCTCTACACCTCGGTCACGGGGCTCGCGCAGCGGGCGCCCGGCTGGCTGGACAGCGCGGTCTCCGGCTGGTCGACGTACGGCCTCGGGTTGTTCGGGGTGCTGATGCTGGCCGCCTGGTGGCGGGCCCGGCCCGGCGCCGCCGCGCGTACCGCGATGGCCATGGCCGCGCCGCTGGTCGTGCTGCTGGCCTTCCTCCTCGACACCGGCCTCAAGTCGGTCGTGCGGGAACAGCGGCCCTGCCAGACCCTGCGCACGCTCACCCTGGAAGCCTGCCCGCCGCTCGGTGACTGGTCCTTCCCCAGCAACCACGCCGCCATCGCGGCCGCCGCGGCCGCCGCGCTCTGGGCCGTCGACCGCAGGCTCGGGGCGATCGCGGTGCCGGCCGCGCTGCTCATGGCGTTCTCCCGGGTGTGGGTGGGGGCGCACTACCCCCACGACGTCCTGCTCGGGCTGCTCGTGGGCGCCGCTGTCGGCTGGCCGCTGACCCGGCTGGCCCGGCGCGCCGCCCCGCTCGTGGAACGGCTGCGGGGCACCGCGCTGCGGCCGCTGGTAGCGGCCGGGTGACGCGGCGGTGACGGATCCCGGGCGGCCGGAGCCGACGCCGGAGCGCGGGCACGAGGCTCGCGGGCGAGGAGCACGCGGGTCGGAACCGAGGGATTCGGGGATGCCGGGACCTGCGGCGCCCGGACCCGGGGCGCGCGCGACGGTCGCGGTCCGGTGGCGCGCCCGGCTGTGGATCACGGTGCTGTGCGCCGCGCTCTTCGTCCTGCTCGCTGTTCTCGTCGGGGCCCGTCACGGCCTGCCCTACGCGCTGGACCAGCGGCTGCACCTGTGGTCACTGCACCACCGGCCCGCCGTGGCCGTCGCCCTCGCGCGCGGGATCACCGCCACCGGAACCGGGGCCTTGCCCTACCTCTGCGCCATCACGGCGGGGCTCATCGCGGGCCGCGACGCCCGCGCGCGGCTGCTGACCGCCCTCGCCGCCCTCGGCTTCCTCGTCCTGGCCCAGGCCGTCCGGTACGGGCTGCTCCAGCTGGTCGGGCGCCCCCGCCCGCCCTCCGGCGACTGGGCCACCACGGCCTCGGGGCTCTCCTTCCCCTCCGGCCACGCCACCACCTCCCTGCTCGTGGCCGGGATGCTCGCCTGGGCCCTCACCCGCGCGGCCCCCGCCCACGGGGCCCGTTCCGGCTCGGTACTCCTGTTCTGCTGGGCCGTCGCCGTCGGTCTCAGCCGGATCTACCTCGGCGTCCACTGGCCCAGCGATGTCCTCGGCGGCTGGCTGTACGCCCTGACCTGGCTCGGAGCCGCGGCCGTGCTCCTCCCGCGGCTGCGGCCCCCCGGCCCGCGTCCGCGACGGCGTCCCGGCGCCCCGTGAAGCGGCATTAGAGTGGTGGGCGGCGACCGCCGCACTCTCTGCCGGTACGCGCTGGTTCCGGAGGTCGAGGAGGAGCGGTAATCGTGCAGGTCGGGGGCTTGTCGTGAAATTCCTGCACACCTTTTTGGCGCATCCTTTAGCATGAATGCTCCTTCGAGCGCAAACGTGCAGGTCAAGCGCTTGGGCCTCGCCTCTTGGTGGGGCCTTCCTGCATCCCCGTGCTGACCTGGTGCTGACCTCTCATCACCCGTCATCACCCCTGGGAACCTCAACCGTGCTGGGTCGGTGCTGACTACTAGGAGTGTCCTGAAGATCTTGGAAACGCGCCCGGCTTGCACCAGGTTGCCCCGATCGACATTTACCGGTGAATCGGGGTGACTCGGGCGCCCCGAGCAAGATCTTCAGCAGTCTCCTAGACAAGCCCGGCCTCGATGCCTTCGGTGGTTACAGTAGCGGCAAGCTGAGCAACCAAGATCCGACCGGCGAACTGGCGAGATCGGTCTGAGCGGTGACAGTGCATGGACGGTAAATGCAAGTCAGCCACCGCAGACCGATGCGGTCCGATCCCTTCGGGAGCGGAATACCTGGGTGGCACGATTCCGCCCGTGGCGATCCTTCCGACGGTTCGGACAGAGGTGGCGGTGGATTCCTAATGATGCGGACGATCCCCGGTTAGGGTGACCGGGGTTCCGCGGCTATGTTGCGCGCTACCAGGTTCTACTCGTAGGCGAGAAGCCCCAACGCGACAGCTGGGACCCGGCCGTAAGGTGCGGGTCGAGTAGCGGACCAGCGAGAACGCAGGCCGGTGACTTGCTCCAACCGGTCCCGGGCAGCCCCAGATCAGCCTTCGTCGCCCTTACGTGGGCGTCCTCGCGATGTTGGCGGGCCGGACTCACTGCGGCTGTGTCCGCGAGCACCACCTCCAGGGCCTCCTCGGCAGCTTCGATGGCGCGAGCGCAACGCTTGCGGATCTTGCCCGCAGCGGCGACGGCGCTCTCGAGGAGGGGCAGGGGTGAGCGCAGGGCCGCCGAGCTACTGGTCGTTGAGGTAGAGCCAGAGCGTGATGAACGTGATCCCGGCCACGGTCGCGGTATGAACAGCTTCGGGAGGAGCGGGCGCGCAGTTTGTCTCCCCACGGGTTCAGAGCCAGTCGCGGCGCTTGAAGATCACATACAGGCTGAGGCACACGATGGCCATCAGTGCGACGGCGAACGGGTAGCCGAGGACCCAGCCGAGTTCGGGCATGGTCTCGAAGTTCATGCCGTAGATCGTGCCGACCAGGGTGGGGGCGAAGAGGATCGCGGCCCAGGAGGAGATCTTCTTGAAGTCGTCACCCTCACACCATTGACCTGCGGAAATCGACCGGACGGGCGGTCCGACCTGCGGCGATCCGTCTTTCCGACCCTTTCGCCATGCTGCCCGTGAATACAGCCGATTCCCCCCAGCCGCCCCCCAACGGGGCTCCATTCCCCCCAGCAGAGGCTGGCTTCTGGTGGAGGATTTCCGCTGGCCGGAGCGGTGCCCTGCCGCATCCGCTGAATGCTCATACCGCCCATATGCCTTGCGTGGGGCCCCTGATGTCCGGTTTCGGTGCACGTAGGGAGGGCGATGCCCTGAAGAAAGCCGGATGGACGGCACATGAGGATGCCTGTCAGGTGGTAGACGAACCCTCACCCCCTCGGGCACCGGGCACAGCCGTGTCGGACCGCTCGGAGGGCGCCGCCGGGCCGACCACGGTGCGGCTGAAGGGATGATGACCATGCTGGAGGACTCAACGTCGATCGTGCACGAGGTGTCGATTGCCGCAGCGGTGGGACGACGAGCCCTGCCGCAGCGGCTGTGTATCCGCTGCGCCGCCGCCTCAGGGCCGCGCGTCCCGACCGCGAGGATCAGAGCACCGGACAGGCCGCCGAGCGGCTCTCCGGGTTCGGCGATGACCACGTCGTCGAACCCGGTATCGGCGCGGCCGCACCAGTACACGCCGGGCTCAAGGAGGTCGGATAGGCGGCGCACGACAGCGCCGACAGAGGTTCCGCCCGGATGACGGGCGGCGGCGGTGTCGAGAGCGATGCCGTCCACCGGGTCGGCCTGGACGCGCTCCGAGGAGTGATGACCGGCCTCTTCGAAGGGTGCGATCAGTGTGCTGTGGTCGCCGCGTGCATGCTCAGGCTTGCCCCGCTCGTACTCCCTCGTCGCTCGCGTGGAGAGGGACGGCCACGGAGCTCAGGTGCTCGGCGTACTCGTCCAGCGCGGCCAGGGCCTGGGTGTCGTCGTGGTCGATGAGCCAGTTGAGGGTGAGGCCGTCCATGAGGTTGAGTCCGTAGCGGGCCAGGGTGGGCAGGGCGACCGTCCAGCGGATGCCGGCGGCTTCGGCGATGGCTTCGAGGTGATCGGTGTTGATCTTCAGGTAGTGCTGGTACTGGCGCCGGGCCACCTCTGTCAGGCCGGGTTGGCGCAGGGCGTACTGGGTGAGTTCGTAGGTGACCATGTGCTCGGCAGGCCGCTGCCGTACGCCATCCCAGTACGCGTGCAGGGTGTCCCGGATGATGTCGCGCGTCGAGGCTCCCTCGGCGCCCTCTGTCGCCACGGGGGCGAGGGTCCTGAGCATGATCCGTTCGATCACGCTGTGCAGGAGCTCCTCCTTGGAACGGAAGCAGTAGTGGAAGGCCCCCAGGGGAATCCCTGCCTCGCCTGCGATCGCGCGGGTGGTGGCCTTGGCGACGCCGTCACTGATCATGACCCGGATCGCGGCCTCGACGAGCTGCTCGCGACGCTCGTCGGCTGAGAGGCGGGCCATGAGTTCTCCTCGGTGACAGGGTGGTGGAAGTCAACGTACCGGCGTGATGATCCGGGGCTCGCCGGCCGCTCAGAGGAAGGCGTGGCCTTCGCCCCGGTAGGTCGGTACGACGTCGACGACCCGATCGCCGTCGACGAGGTGCAGCTGGTCGACGCGCTCGCACAGTTCACCGGCCTTGGCGTGCCTGAACCAGACGAGGTCGCCGAGGCGTAGGCCGTCGGCGGTGTCGCCGGTGAGCGGGGTCTGGACCTCGCCGGCGCCTTCCCGTGCCAGCAGGCGCAGGCCGGTCGGCCAGACGGGGACGGGCAGCCGGTCCTGCCCGGGGGCGCCCGAGGCGATCCAGCCTCCACCGAGGACGGTCGCGTGGCGCGGGCCGGGGCGGCGTACGACGGGGAGGGCGAAGTAGGCGGCCGGGAGCGGCCGGAAACTGCGGTAGTGGTCGAACAGCGCCGGGGCGTACAGGCCGGATCCGGCGCCGAGTTCGGTGACGGCCGGCTCGGCGGAGGTGGTCTCCAGACTTCCGGTCCCGCCGCCGTTGACGAATTCCAGCGGCGCCACCGCGCGTACGGACCTGATGGCGGCGACCCGGCGCTGTCTGAGCTCGCTGGTGGAGATCCGCCGCATCAGCCGGACGGCCGCGCGGGCGGTTCGCGCACCGGGCTGGTTGTCGCCGACTCCGGCGATCTGCCCTTCGTACGACATGAGGCCGACCAGCCGGAAGCGCGGCCGGGCGACGACCGCGAGCGCAAGCTCCCGGGCCTGGTCAGGGCCGTGCAGGGGGGAGCGGCGCATACCCAGATGCACGCGTCCGCCGAGCAGGCGCAGCGAGGCGTCGAGGTCGAGGCAGACCCGGATCGGCGGACCGCCCTGGCCGACGGCGGCCGTCACGAAGTCCAGGTGCTCGACCGAATCGATCATGATCGTGACGCGGGAGGCGAGCTCCTCGTCACCGGCCAGGCGGCCCAGCGCCGGAGCGTCGGTGCTCGGATAGCCCACCAGGACGTCGTCGTTCTCCCCGGCCAGCCACAGTGCCTCCGGCAGCGTGAACGCCAGGATGCCCGCGAACCCCGGGAGGCGGAGGGTATCGCGCATCAGGGCGCGGCAGCGCAGGGACTTGCTGGCGAGTCTGATCGGCTTGCCGCCGGAGCGGCCGGTCATCTGCGTCGCTTTGGCGCGCAGGGCTTGGAGATCGACGACGGCGAACGGCGGCTGAAGGCCCGCCGTGGCTCGTTCGAGGTCTGCGAATCCGGCCGGGATCCCGGGGCGGGCGAGGCGAGGTTCGGTGGGCGTCGTGCCTGTCGAAGACGTGGGGATTCCCATGGCCTGCCGGCCTTTCTCTCGACTCTCTCGACCTGCTGAGGGCGCGGCCACCATCTCTTGGTCATCTGTCCAAGTCAAGCGTCCTGGACTCTTGACTTGGATGCACTTGCGCCTTCAACCTTCCGGGGAGCCGCCGCCGGTCGGGCGTCGGCACTTCTGCCTTTCCAGTCGATCCGATCGAGAGGACTCCGGTTCATGACGAGTGCGTGGCGGAACTGGGCGGGGAACGAGACGGCGCACCCCGTGCGCGTCGTGCGGCCGGCGGACACCGCGGAGGTCGCCGCCGCCGTGAAGGACGCGGTACGGGACGGACTGCGGGTCAAGGCGGTCGGCGCCGGGCATTCGTTCAGCCCGGTCGCCGTCGCGCCCGACGTGCAACTGCGCCTGGACCGGTTGTCGGGCCTGCGGTCCGTGGACATCGCGGCCGGGCTCGTCACCGTCGACGCCGGAATGCCGCTGTGGAAGCTGAACCCACTGCTCGCCGAGCTCGGCCTGGCCATGGAGATCCTCGGCGACATCGACCGCCAGACCATCTCGGGAGCGATCTCGACAGGCACGCACGGCTCCGGCACCCGGTTCGGCGGCATCGCCACCCAGGTCCGCGGGCTGGAACTCGTCCTCGCCGACGGGTCGGTCGTCGAGTGCTCCGCCACCGTACGGCCGGAGGTGTTCGCGGCCGCCCGCATCGGGCTCGGGGCGCTCGGCGTCATCACCCAGGTGACCCTGCAATGCGTCCCGTTGTTCGCGCTGCACGCCCGGGACTCGGCCATGCCCGTTACCGAGACGCTCGGCCGGATCGACGAACTCGCCGACACCGACGACCACTTCGAGTTCTTCTGGTTCCCGCACAGCACGACGACGCTGACCCGTCGCTTTCGACGAATGCCGGCCGACGCCCCGCTGAAGCCGATCGGTGCGGTCTCCCGGCGCCTGGACGAGACCGTCAGCGGGCTCGGCTTCGAGGGGCTCAACCGGCTCGGCACGAGGTTCCCGAACCTGGTCCCCCCGATCACCCGCCTCGCGGCCCGGGCGATGTCCGCGCGGGAGTGGTCGGATCTTTCGTACCGCGTCTTCGCCTCGGCCCGGGACGTCCGCTTCCACGAGGGCGAGTACGCCGTTCCCCGCGACCGGGCCGTCGACGCACTGAAGGAGATCAAGCGCTGGATCGACACGCATGACGAGAGGGTCTCCTTCCCGCTGGAGGTCCGCTTCGCCGCCGCCGACGACATCTGGCTGTCCACCGCGAACGGTCGAGAGAGCTGCTACATCGCCTTCCACCAGTACCACCGCATGCCCCATGAACGGTACTTCCGCGCCTGCGAGGAGATCCTCGGCGCATACGGCGGCCGCCCGCACTGGGGCAAGATGCACACCCTCGACGCCGAGCGACTGCGTCCGCGCTACGAACGCTTCGACGACTTCGTCGCCCTGCGGGACTCGGTCGACCCGGCCGGGGTCTTCGCCAACCCGTATCTCGACCGTGTTCTGGGAACCTACTCAGACGGAGTCCGTCCGTGACCGAGCCCAAGCAGACCGCGCAGCCCAAGCAGACCGCGCAGCCCCTGCACCCCGAGATCTGCGACGCGACCGCCTCTGAGCTGGCCCGGCGCCTGCGCGCCCGTGAGCTGTCCGCGCGGGAGGTGGTGACGGCGCATCTGGAGCGGATCGAGCAGCTCAACCCCCGGATCAACGCGATCGTCACTCTCACCGCCGACCAGGCCCTCAAGGACGCGGCCGCGGCCGACGAGCGTCTCGCGCACGGCGAGAGCGTCGGCCCGCTGCACGGTCTCCCGGTCGCGCACAAGGACACCCACAACACGGCCGGCATCCGCACCACCCACGGCTCACCGCTCCTCGCCGACCACGTGCCCGAGCACGACGACATCAGCATCGAGCGGATGCGCGCCGCCGGGGCCATCACCCTCGGCAAGACCAACGTTCCCGAGTTCGGGGCTGGTTCGCACACTGTCAACCCGCTGTTCGGTGCCACCCGCAATCCGTACGACCTCACGAAGTCGGCCGGAGGCAGCAGCGGCGGCGCGGCGGCGGCCCTCGCCGCCGGGCTCCACCCGCTCGCCGACGGCAGCGACATGGGCGGCTCGGTCCGCAACCCCGCCTCCTTCTGCAACGTGGTGGGCCTGCGCCCCTCGCCCGGCCGGGTGCCGCTCTGGCCGAACTTCACCCCGTGGGCCACCCAGGTCGTGCAGGGGCCGATGGCCCGCACGGTCTCCGACGCCGCACTGCTCCTGTCGGTGATGGCCGGACCCGACCCGCGCTGCCCGATCTCGATCAGCGAGGACCCGGCCGTCTTCGCCCGCCCGCTCGCCTCCGACCCCCGCTCCCTGCGCGTGGCCTGGTCCCCAGACCTCGGCGGCGCCGTCCCCGTCGAGCCGTCGGTGGCGGCGGTCGTCGAGGATTCGGCCCGGGTCTTCACCGACCTCGGCTGTACGGTCGAGCGCGACTGTCCGGACTTCGCCGGCGCCGACGAGGTCTTCCGTATCCTGCGGGGCTGGCAGATGGCGACGTCCCTCGGCCACGCGCTCGGCGAGCACCGGGACAAGGTCAAGCCCGCTCTCGCCGCCAACGTCGAGTACGGCATGGGTCTCACCGGCGCCGACCTCGGCCGGGCGGAACTCCTGCACGGCGAACTCTTCCACCTCATGCGGGAGTTCTTCACCCGCTACGACGTCCTCCTCCTGCCGGTAAGTCAGGTTCCCCCGTTCCCGGTGGGCATCGAGTACCCGGCCGAGGTCGCGGGCGAGGCCATGGGCGACTATCTGGACTGGATGAAGTCCGCGTACTACGTCTCCGCCACCGGCTGCCCCTCCCTGGCGGTCCCCGCCGGATTCACCCCGGACGGACTCCCCGTCGGCGTCCAGCTCGTCGGCCCCCACCGCGACGAACTCACCGTCCTCCGCGCGGGCCACGCCTTCGAGCAGGCCACCCGGCACGGCGACCGTCGCCCCACCTGGTGAGCGATCCCCCGGCCCACCGCGCGCGAACGACCAAGGAGAACCATCGATGAGTCGGCTCTTTCCCGCACTCGACGCCGCCGGGCACAAGCCCGCTCTGCGGTTCGGCGACCGGGCTCTGGACTACGTAGGGCTGAGGGCGGCGGCGGAAGCACTGGCCGCCCGGATCGCGGACGCCCCAAGGGTGGCCCTGTGGGCGACGCCCACCCTGGAGAGCGCCGTCGGCGCGCTCGCCGCCCTGCTCGCCGGGGTCCCCGTGGTCCCGGTCAACCCCCGGAGCGGCAACGCCGAACTCACGCACATCATCGGCGACAGCGCGCCCGCCCTCGTCCTGTCCGCGCCGGACGTCCAGCTGCCGGAGGCGCTTGCCGCGCTCGCCCGCGTCGACGTCCTCATCGACGTGGCCGCCCCGGTCGCCTGGACCCGGGAGGAACCGGGCGACGAGGAACCCGCGCTGATCATCTACACCTCCGGCACCACCGGCCCGCCCAAGGGCGCGGTGCTGCCCCGCAGGGCGATCCGCGCCACCCTCGACGCCCTCGCCGAAGCCTGGGACTGGACCGAGGGCGACGTCCTCGTGCACGCGCTGCCCCTGTTCCACGTCCACGGGCTCGTCCTCGGCATCCTGGGGCCCCTGCGCCGGGGCGCCAGCGTCCGCCACCTGGGCCGGTTCACCGCCGAAGGGATCGCGACGGAGCTCGCGGACGGGGCGACGATGCTGTTCGGCGTACCCACCATGTACCACCGGCTGGCCGAAGCCCTCGACGGGAACCCACGGCTGGCGAAGGCGCTGGCCGGAGCACGGCTGCTGGTCTCCGGATCCGCCGCCCTTCCCCTGCGCGACCACGAGGCGATCACGGCGGCGACCGGCCGGCAGGTCATCGAGCGGTACGGCATGACCGAGACCCTGATGAACACCAGCATGCGCCCCGGAGCCGGGCACCGACCCGGCACCGTGGGCACAGCCCTGAGCGGAACGGAACTCCGCCTGGTCGACGAGGACGGACAGCCGATCCGTACGCCCGACGGGGAGACCGTCGGCGAGATCCAGGTCCGCGGCCCGAACCTCTTCACCGGCTACCTAGGGCGGCCCGAAGCGACCGCCGACGCCTTCGACGACGGCTGGTTCCGCACCGGCGACATGGCCACCATCGACCCCGACGGCTCGGTACGGATCGTCGGACGCAAGTCGACCGACCTCATCAAGAGCGGCGGCTACAAGATAGGCGCGGGCGAGATCGAGAACGCCCTCCTCGAACACCCCGGCGTCGCCGACGCCGCCGTCACCGGAGAACCCGACCCCGACCTCGGCGAGCGCGTGGTCGCCTGGATCGTGCCCACCGACCCGGCCGATCCGCCGGCCGCGCGCGAACTCGCCGACCACGTCGCCCAGCGGCTCGCACCCCACAAGCGGCCCCGGGCTGTGCGCCTGCTCGACGCACTGCCCCGCAACGACATGGGGAAGATCATGAAGCGGGCGCTGCGTGAGTGACCATATGGCGGCGCGTGAAGCGATCGGCCTGATCGCCGACGACTTCACCGAACTCCCCTACAGCGAGGAGGCTTTGACCGAAGACGGGCCGATCGGCTGGAATGGTTACGGCACCAGGTACGCGAGGGCAGTAGCCCGCACCGGTGAGGGCGAGTCTGTGGTCTGCGGCACCGCCACGGTCGGCGGAGCCGACGTGATGGTGCTGTCCTTCGAGTTCGGCTTCCTCGGGGGCTCGCTCGGCGAACGCACCGGCGCCCGCATCGAGGCCGCGCACACCCGGGCACGGATCCTGCGGCTGCCCGTCGTCGCGCTCGTCGCCACCGGCGGCAGCCGGATGCAGGAGGGCATGCGCGCCCTCGTCCAACTGCAGCGGATCGCCCGGCAGTCCACACTCACCCGCGCCGCCGGACTTCCTCAGATCGCCGTCCTGCGCGACCCGACGACCGGGGGTGGCTGGGCGACCCTGGGCACGGGATCCGATGTCGTCCTCGCCCTGCCCGGCGCTCAGATCGGGTTTGCCGGTTCCCGCGTACGCCCCCGGGGCGCCGACCCCTGCGCGTACACCGCCGAGGGCCAGCTCCGTACCGGCCACATCGACGGCATCGTGCCCCCCGGCGAGCTGCGGGCCACGACGGCGCGCTGGCTGACGCTGCTCACCACCCCCGCGCGGCCCGGCCGCCCCGCCCCGCCCCCTCGGCCGGACCACCGGCCTTCCCGCCACCGGATGGCAGGCGGTGGAACGCGCCCGCCACCCCGACCGGCCCCGGGCCCACAGCTACCTGGACGCCTCCTTCGTCTGGCGCGAACCGATCTCCGGCGACCGCTGCGGGGGTACGGACCCGGGCATGCTGTGCGGCTTCGGCCACCGCTCCGACGGGAGCACCGTCGCCTACGCGGCTCAGTGCGGTACGCCGACGACACCCGCGGGGTTCCGGACCGCCGCCAGGCTGGTCCGGCTCGCCGACCGGCTCGCCATCCCGGTTCTGACCCTCATCGACACACCGGGCGCGGCCAACGACGCCGAGGCGGAACGCACGGGCGCCGGAGCGGCGATCGCCGACCTGTTCGCCGCCGTCGCCTCCGCCCGGGTCCCGCTCACCAGCCTCCTCATCGGCGAGGGCGGCTCCGGCGGCGCCCTCGCCGCACCGGACAACAGCTGGGCCACACCCGACAGCTACTTCGCCGTGACCGCCCCGGAGGCCGCCGCGGCCATCCTCAAACGAGGCACCGCCGACATCGCCACGACCGCCGATCAACTGCGCCTGCGCCCCCAGGACCTCGTGGACCTGGGAGTGGTCCGCGGCATCGTCCACCCGTAACGCCCTGCCCTGCGCTGCCCCCTGCCCCCTCCGCTCGCTGCCGGTGGGGGCAGTGGCAGGTCAGAGCTCAGGCGCGGCGGTCGGAACACGCCCGGTGGCGCGGCCCCGGTCGTCCAGGAGCCAGCCCACCCGCTTGACCGTGTGCACGGTGACCGTGCGGTCCTTGATCTCCAGGGCCGGAACGCGGTCGGCGAGCACGGCCTCGAAAGGATCGACGCCGCCCAGTCCGTGCAGCAGCACCTGGAGGTGCAGGTTGTCCGGCCCGCTGACGGACGCGCACAGCCGTACCTGCTCCAGACGGGCGAGCGCGCTTCCCGTCGCCTCCAGCCGAGCGTGCGGCACCGAGGCGCGGTAGACGACCATCGTCGGCAGGCCGGCGAGCGGCAGCGCGAGGTCGCAGCGCAGGGTGATGTCGCCATCCTTGAGCATCCGCTGGACCCTGCGACGAGCGGCGTGGTCGCCCATGCCCGCGGCGGCTCCGAGCGCGGTGTAGCCCAGGCGGCAGTCGGCACCGAGAGCGTCAAGGAGGGCCTGGTCCTCGGGGGAGAGCCGCCGCCCGCCATGGGCGCCGTAGGCCGTCCGGCTCGGTACGCCGCCATGGGACAGTCCGGCGCGGCCGGCGGGTTCCATGGCCCGGATGCGCCAGTCGCCGCCTTCGCCGTACAACGTGATGCCAAGCCGAATACGGAGGGAGCGCACCCCGGGCAGGCCCCCGATGACACGGTGCACCGAGCGGCTGAGCATCAGGGGATCTACCGCGGCGACGGAGAGCAGAAGATCGAAGTCGCCTACCGTCTCGTAGACGCTGAACACCCATGGCAGCGCGGCCGCGGTCGCGCTCACTTCCTCCATCCGGCCCGGCTGGCACCGCACCTCGACGAAGGCGACCGTGGCCGCCCGCGCCGAGTCGTAGGCAGTGGCCCAGGCGAGACCGGCCGCCCGCAGACGCTCCCAGCGCCGGGCGGCCGTCGTCGCGTCCACACCCAGCGCGTGCCCGATGCGGGACCACGGAGCCCGCGGCGCCGACTGCAGAGCGTCGATCAGAGCCAGATCCTGCTCCGAGAGCGCTGTTTCCGCACCAGACGGCCTCTCGGTGGAGGAATCTGGCGGATCTGCCTTCTCAGGGTTACTTTCCTGCGTTTTCCCGGCGTTCTCGCGCACAGGCCCGATCTTAGGGGGAACTCGCGGCCGACACATGGTTTCGGCCACCGGTGAGAGGAGTCCCATGTCTGCTCCGCCCCGGCACGCGGCCCCCAACGGTTCGGCCGACCCTGCCGACCGAACCGACCGCACTGTCCGGATCACGATCATCCTGCTCTTCGCCGCCTGGCTGGTCGACTACGCCGACCGGCTCGTCATCAACCTCGTCCTGCCCTCCCTCGGCGAGGAGTTCGACCTCAACCGAGGACAGCAGGGCCTGGTCGTCTCCGCGTTCTTCCTCTCCTACGCCCTCTGCCAGATCCCCGGCGGGATCCTCGCCGACCGCTTCGGCGCCCGCCGGGTGACCACCTGGGCACTGCTCTCCTGGTCCCTGTTCACCGCCCTGACCGGCTTCGCCTGGTCGTTCGCGCTCCTGCTCCTCGTGCGGTTCGCGTTCGGCGCCGCCGAGGGGATCTTCCCCCCGGCGTCGATGAAGCTCGTCGTCGAGCGGACCACACCCGAGCGGCGGATGAGCGCCAACGGCCTGATCATGAGCTCGAACGCCCTCGCTGGTGTCCTCACCCCCCTGCTTGCCGCACCGCTGATCGCCGCCTACGGCTGGCGCTCCGCCTTCTTCTCCACGGCGGCGCTGGGCGTCTTCGTCCTCGTGGCGCTGCGCCTGTGGCTGCCCGCCCCGCTCCCGAGCACCGCACCGGACGCCCCAGAAGAGCGCCACAGAATCGGGGACGTACTGCGTAAGGGCGTCCTCTGGCGCTTCGCCGGGATCATGTTCGGCTACAACGTCATCGGCTGGGGCCTGACCACCTGGGCGCCCTCCTACCTCAGCGAGGAGCGCGGACTCCCGCTCAGCTCGGCCGGCCCGCTCCTGGCCATCCCCGCCCTCGGTGCGGCCGTCGCGGTCGTCGTCGGCGGCCGCCTGTCGGACCGGCTCGACGGCCACCACCGCAAGGTCATCGTCCCCGGCATGGCGGTCGCGGCCATCGCCCTGCCGTTCATGGCGTACTCGGACTCGTTCGTCGGGTTCGCCGTCTTCGGCACGCTCGCCATCGTCGCGGCGTCCCTGGCCTACATGCCGATATTCGCCGTCCCGATGAAGGGGCTGCCGCCCGCGTACGTCGGCGTCGGCAGCGCCGTGATCATCGTCGGCGGTCAGCTCGCCGGCATGGTCACCCCGCCCCTCATGGGCGTCCTCGCCGACGCCTTCTCCTTCCAGGTCGCCTTCGCCTTCCTCGTCCTCGGCGCGGTCATCGCCGCGGTCCTCGCCGTCCTCACCCCGCAGGACGTCGATTCCTTCCGCGCCGCCCTCGGCGCCACCGGCCCGAAAAGCCCCACCGACCCGAACAGCCCCACCCCCGTCACCACGGAGAAGTCATGAACAACGCCCGCGTCACGCCCCTCCTCGCCGGGCTCGACGAGCGCCTCCCCCAGCTGAGCGCCCTCTACATGGACCTGCACGCCCACCCCGAACTCTCCTTCCGGGAGTTCCGCACCGCGAGCGTCGTCGCCACCCTCCTGCGCGAGCAGGGCTGGCACGTCACCGAAGGCGTCGGCCGCACCGGCGTCGTCGGCGTCCTGACCAACGGCGACGGCCCCACCGTCCTCCTGCGTGCCGACATGGACGGCCTCCCCGTCAAGGAACAGACGGACCTCCCGTACGCCTCCGTCGAGACGGCCGTCGACGACGACGGCGTCGAAGTCCCCGTCATGCACGCCTGCGGCCACGACATGCACGTCACCTGCCTGCTCGGCGCCACCGCGCAGCTCGCCGCCACCCGCGAACACTGGAACGGCACGGTCGTCGCCGTCTTCCAGCCCGCCGAGGAGATCGGCGGCGCGCCCGCGATGATCGAGGACGGCTTCCTCGACCGCTTCCCGCGCGCCGACGTCTGCCTCGCCCAGCATGTGGGATCGGGTCCTGCCGGTCTCCTCGGTATCCGCCCGGGACCGGTGATGGCGGCCTCGGACAGCCTGCGGGTGAGGCTCTTCGGCCGGGGCGGGCACGGCTCCGCACCGGAGGCGACCGTCGACCCGATCGTCATGGCCGCCGCCGTCGTCATGCGGCTGCAGACCGTCGTCGCCCGCGAGGTGGGAGCGTTCCAGCCGGCCGTGGTGACCGTCGGCGCGCTGCACAGCGGCACCAAGGAGAACATCATCCCCGACACCGCCGAACTGCTGATCAACATCCGCAGTACGACCCCGGTGGTACGGGACAAGGTCCTCGCCTCGATCGAGCGCATCATCCGCGCCGAGGCCGCCGCCTCCGGCGCGCCCAGGGAACCCGAAATCATCCCCCTCCACACCTTCCCCGTCACGGTCAACGACGACGCCACGGCGGCCACCGTGCACACCGCATTCAACGAAGCCTTCGGCCCGGAACGCGTCTTCCCCATCCCGCTGCCCTTCACCGGCAGCGAGGACTTCGGCGTCTTCGGCACCGCCCTCGGGGTCCCCTCCCTCTACTGGCACTTCGGAGGACTCGACCCGGCCCTCTTCAAGAACGTCGATCCCGCGTCCCTGCTGGACAACGGCCTCCCGGACACCATCCCCTCCAACCACTCGTCACACTTCGCCCCCGTACCCGATCCCACCATCGCCACCGGGGTCACCGCGCTCCTCGCGGCCGCGACACCCTGGATCCGATAGCAGCCCAAACCATGGTTCGGGGGGACGTCCTGCCCGTCGGGCGAGCTCGTGCAGTGCGGAGCGGGTCTGGCGGAGTTCGGCCATCTACCGGGACACCGACGGTCGCACCGAGGGGGCGCCGAGCGTCCACGCCCTGCGCCAGGCCCTGTCCGGCGTGAGCCTCTCCTCGGCCGAGGCCGGCCAGGAGTGCTGCCAGGCGGACCTCCTGGATCCGATCGGCCGGGCCGGGCGAGGCCGTCGAGCCCCCGTTGGGCGAGGCCTGCGGGCCGTGCAGCAGGCGGTGCTGCGGCATTTCGCCGAGACAGGGCTCGCGCGGGACAGGCCGGTGCTCGAAGTCGTCGCCGCGCAGGCCGGGAGGACCGCCGCCGAGGTGCTTGCCGAACTGGACCGGGAGGACTTCCTGGCCCTGGACGAAGCCGGCCGGATCCGAGCGGCGTACCCGTTCTCGGCGATTGAGACCCGGCACCGGGTACGCCTGGCAAGCGGAGTGGATGTCTGGTCGATGTGCGCCATAGACGCCCTCGGCCTCTCCGCCATGCTCGGCCAGGACGTGGTGATCTCCTCCTCCGACCCGGTCGATGGCCGGCCGGTGACCGTGACCTTCGCCAGGGGCACGACGGTGTGGGAACCGGTGGCCGCGGTTGTATTGGTCGGCCGCCGCGAAGGCACGGGGCCCGTCCCGCCACCCTCTGCTGCGACGCGCTGAACCTCTTCACCGGCACGCCTCGGCCGCGCGGTGGCAGCAGGAGCATCCGGAGCTAAAAGTGCAGGTCGTCAGCCAGGCTCGCGCCGTGGAGATCGGGCAGCAGACCTTCGGCCCGCTCCTCCAGGACGGCTGACCGGCAGGGTGGTGGACCCGTGTCTACCGGCTGGTAAACCCACCGGGGGCGGGTGAGGTGGCGGCGCAGGCAGTGGGCTCTGGGTCTGTTCCTCATGTGGGGGCGCGGATGATTCGGTCTGCGGCGAACGCGTTACCTCGCCCTCGGCTCACTCTCGCTCGGTGAGTTCGCGGTGCCAGGCGGCGAACTCCTGGCGGATCGCGGCTGCGGCCGGGGCGTCGAGGCCGTATGCGGCGAACTGCCTGTCGGTGTGGTGCTGGACGCGGGCGAGGGCGGACGCGTAGTCGTCGAGATGGGTTCGGCCTCGTTCCGTGCGGCGAGTTCGAGCAGCCGAGCGCGCGTGTAGCCGACCTTCAGGAGCGCATTGACGTCGGTGGCATCCCGGACTTCGGCGCGGCCGAAAAGAGCCCCGGTCTTGGCCGCGGCGAGGTCGTCGAGGTGGAGAACCGGGCCGAGGTCCGATTCGACCGGCGGGTGGTGCAACAGGTCACCGACCAGTTCCACCTTGGACTGCGAGCCGGAGTCAGGATCCGTGACGTGCAGACGGGCATACACCTGTGCCTGCTGGGTCACCTCCACCAGGTACCCGGCCGTCCGGTACGCCTCGACGAGACGTGCGATTGCCTGCGGCAGCTCTCCCTCGGCGCGTCCGATCGGGGTGAATAGGTCGACGTCGTCACTGACGCGACTGACGAGACGATGGGCCTGGACGGCGTATCCGCCCGCCAGGCGGTAGCCGAAGTCCTCGGCGAGCGCTTCCAGACCGATGCGGATGAGCCGATGGTGCAGGCCTTCCACTACGCGGCCGCCGCCGAAGTACTGGCGAGTTCGTGGAACCGGGACTCCCAGGCAGCCCTCGCCGGGCCGGGCAGGAACAGGGCCCGCCAGTGGCTCCGCAGCACATCCGCATCGAGGTGGGCGTGCAGGTCCTCAGGAGTTTGCGCCTCGCGGATCACCCGCTCGTACATCAGCAGTACGTCGGCGTCGTCGGCCAGTTCGTACTCATAGTGCGGGCCCCAGTCCAGGTGCCGGGGCAGGACCACAAAGCCGTCCACTGGCCCGCTCAGCTCCCCGAGCGAGTCCGGCAAGGTATACGGCCGGAGCTGTGCGTACCTGCTGCTCATGCTCACCAGCATGCCCGAAACAGTGGCCCCGCGGTACGCATACCTGCGATGGCGGCGCTCCTTGAAGCCCTCCGAGGCCGGGTGTGTGGCCCGCTCGCGTCCGCGCTCCAGCCATCTGCCCTGGCCGGGCCTCCGGGTATCGCCTCCCTGGAAGTACTGGCGAACAAGATCCCGGCCTCCGCTGGACGGGGGGTGACTCCACGCAGAGGGATGGGGTGCGCCGCCTCGGGGAGTGCGGGCGTAGGAGCCGGCGGCAGGGTTCTCCGGACCCCTCGTAAAGGCCAGGGTGTCCGCTCCGCGCCTGACCGGGCCGGGCGGCATGGGTGCTGAAGGGACGCAACGCGCGGGCGTCAGGGGACGGCTCCCGCCGGGACCGAGTTTGCCCGGCCAGAGACCGGCGAGAAACGTCAGCACGCTGCACATACCACCCACTCTGCGCGTAATACACACCGGAAGCTGTCCGATTTACGCCGCATAAGCCGCTGACCTGTGGTTTCCTTTCGCATGCTTTAGCTAGATCTTCTTCCGATGACCATCACATCGAGCGGGTTGCGACTCCTAGATGAATGAGTCCAAGGGGTGTCGTCGCGGTCAGTGATCGTAGGCGGTCAGTGACCGCTTGACGGGTTGCCCCGTCTTGTCGTTGAACCAGATCGCGGCGGTTAACGCCAGGATGCGGAAGAGG
>NZ_JASISO010000044.1 GCF_030063135.1 Streptomyces sp. G-G2 | reverse complement strand
CCGGGGGCGCGGCGGCGCAGCCGCGGACCGCCGTCGGCGGCCGCGAGGCCCTGGTGGTGGCGGGCGCGCCGCAGGACCACGAGGGCGAGCCGAACAACACCGCCGCCCCGCGCACCGCCGTCGGCTTCTCCCGGGACGGCCGCACCCTGCGCCTCGTCGCCGTCGACGGCCGCCAGCGGGACAGCGGCGGCCTCACCCTCACCGGGCTCGGGCGGCTCATGCGCGACCTCGGCTCCCAGGAAGCCCTCAACCTCGACGGCGGCGGCTCCACCACCCTGCTCGCCGGACGCGCCGGCGGCACCTCCCTCGACCTGGAGAACTCCCCGTCCGACGGAACCCCGCGCAAGGTCGCCAACGGGCTGGTCCTCACCGTCCCCAACGGCTCCGGCCGGGCCACCGGCTTCCGCGTCGAGGCTCTCGGCGGCGCCACCCGCGTCTTCCCCGGCCTGACCCGCACCCTCACCGCCACCGGGTACGACACCCTGCTCGGCCCCGCCCCGGGCCCGGCCCCGGGCGGCCCCCGCTGGTCGGCGGAGCCCGGCGGAACCGGCCGGGTCGACCCGGCCGGGGTGTTCCGCGCGCTGCGGCCCGGGAGCGCGCTGGTCCGCGTGCGCGACGGCGCGGCCGACGGCGCGCTCCGGCTGGACGTGCTCGGCCCGCTCACCCGGATCGAGCCGACCGCCCGCGTCATCGGCCTCGCCGATCCCGCCGAAACGGCGGGTTTCGCCCTCACCGGCTACGACGCCCAGGGCGAGGCCGCGCCGGTCGAGGGCCGCGACGTGCGCTGGGAGTACGACCGCACGCTCTGGCGGGTCGGCGACGACGGGCGCGGCGGCTTCACCCTGACCGCCCTCGTCCCACGGGCCACCGGACGGCTCCGGGCCACCCTCACAGCCCCGGGGCAGGCGGCGACGGCCACCGAACTCGCCGTCGGGGTCGGCCTGGTGGAGCGGGACCTGGCGGCCCTCACCGACGCGGACCACTGGACCGGCCCCGGCGCGAGCGCCGCCCCCGGGCCCGCCGGAACCCGGCTGCGCCTGGACCCCGCGGCCGCTCCGGAGCCGGGCGGCGCGGACGCCTCGGCCGCGCCGCCCCGTCCGGTGCCGCTGCCGGACGCGGTGCGCTCCCTCGCGCTCTGGGTCGACGGGGGCGGCTCCGGGAGCCGGGTCGCGGCCCGGCTGCGCCAGGGGGACGGCTCGGAGCTGGTGCTGCGCGGGGCCGCCGCCGACTGGACCGGCCGACGCCGGATCACCCTGCCCGTGCCCGCGTCCGCCGAACGCCCGCTGACCCTCGACCGGTTGTCGGCGGGCGCCGGGCCGCGCCCGGGCGCGCTGATGCTGGACACCCTGACCGCCACGGGTCCGCCGACCGGGGAGGCGCCCCCGCGCCCGGTGCTCCGGGACCCGGCGCTCGTGGCCACGGCTGCCGGACTCGGCGCCCGGCCCCTGCGGTTCGCGCTGCTCCCGGGCGGTCAGCCGGAGGCCGGGCTGCGGCGGGCCCGGGAGGAGATCCGGGCCGAACGCCCCGACCTGGTGCTGACCTCCGGCGCCGGGCCGTCCTCGGCCGTGCACCGGGGCGTACGGTTCCTGCGCCTCGACGGCGGCCGCCGGACCCTCGACGGGGGCGGCCTGGAGCGGCTGCGGGCGCTGCGCGCGGGCATCGCCGCCGCGCGCCGGGAGGCGGGCACCGGCGCGCTGGTCGTCGTACAGGAGGAACGGTCCGGGCAGGCCCAGCCGGTGGTGGACCGCAAGGAGGCGCAGCTGCGGAACCGGCTGCTCGCGGAGTTCCGCCGGGCGACCGGCAAGGGCGCGGCCGTCATCACCCTCGGCGGCCCCGGGCCCGGGGTGAGCCGCGCGGAAGGGGTGCTGTCGCTGACGTCCGGTCCGTCCGGGTGGCTGCTCGCGGGAGCTGACGGGGGGCCGGACGGCGCCGACCGCGGATGGCTCGCCGTACGGGATCCGGCGGGGGCGGAGAGCGCCCCGGTACGGGACCCGGCGGCGCCGGGGGTCACAGCGCGACGAGGGTGACCTCGGTCGCCTTGACGCTGGTCCAGACCGCGGAGCCGTCGCTCAGGCCGAGTTCCGCGGCGGCCCCCGGGGTGATCTCGGCGACCAGGTCGGGTGCCTCGGGCGAAGCGACCACGATCCGCAGTCTGCTGCCGACGGCGGTGATCTCGCGGATGGTGCCGGGCCACACGTTGCGGGGACTGCCGCCCGGGCGCTCCCGGTGCACCGAGACGGCCTCGGGCGCGATGATCGCGAGCGCCGGAGCCCCCTCGGGCAGGGAGTCGGCGACCACCAGCCGCCCGCCGCCTTCGAGACCGAGCCCCTCGGCGGTGGTGGTGCCGGGCCAGGCGTTGCGGCCGAGCATCCGGGCGACCCAGGGCGAGCGGGGGTGGCGGGTCACCTCGGTGGGCGGCGCGTCCTGGAGGGTGCGGCCGTCGGAGAGTACGAGGACCCGGTCGGCCAGGGACACGGCTTCGACGGGGTCGTGGGTGACGATCAGGCAGACCCCGCCGAAGCCCGCGAGATGGGTCCGCAGGGTGTGGCGGACGTGGGCGCGGGTGGTCTGGTCGAGGGCGGCGAGGGGCTCGTCGAGGAGGAGGAGCCGGGGGCGCGCGGCGAGGGCGCGGGCGAGGGCTACGCGCTGGGCCTGGCCGCCGGAGAGCTGGGCGGGTTTGCGGTGGGCGAGGTGGCCGACGCCGAGCCGGTCGAGCCAGGTCTGGGCCTCTCGACGGGCCTCGGAGCGGGGGACGCCGTGGGCGCGCAGTCCGTACGCCGTGTTGGAGAGGGCGCTCAGGTGCGGGAAGAGGGCTCCGTCCTGCGGGACCCAGGCGACCTGCCGCTTGTGCGGGGGCAGGGCGGTCACATCCGTGTCACCGAGGCGGAGTTCGGCGTGGGCGCGGGGGGTCAGCCCGAGCAGGGCGCGCAGCAGGGTGGTCTTTCCGGCTCCGTTCTCGCCGACGACGGCGATGGTGGTGCCGGGTGCGGCGTCGAGGGTGAGCTGGTTGAAGCCGGTCACCTCGGCGTGCAGGGGCCAGGAACCGCCGGGCTTCGCGGTGTCCCCGGCCTGCTCGGCGTCCCCGGTGTCCTGGGTGTCCTTGGTGGTTTTGGCGGCCCGGGGTACGGGCGCCCGGTCCGGGGCCGTCGGCTCGTCGTCCGCGGACGCGGGGGCCTGCGTACGGTCGGCGGCGGCGACCGGGGTTCCGGTCCAGCGGCCGCGCAGCCCGATCAGTACCGTCATGGCGATCGCGAGCAGCAGCAACGACAGGGAGGTGGCCGCTTCCGGCTGGTCCTGGAGCAGCAAGTACACCTGGAGCGGCAGGGTCTGGGTGGTACCGGGGAGATTGCCCGCGAAGGTGATGGTGGCGCCGAACTCGCCCAGCGCGCGGGCCCAGGTGAGGGCGGCTCCGGCGATCAGGCCCGGGGCGACCATGGGCAGGGTCACGGTGAAGAAGACCCGGACCGGGGAGGCGCCGAGGGAGGACGCGGTCTCCTCGTAGCTCTGTTTCAGGCCGCCCAGGGCCCCTTCCAGGCTGATCACGAGGAACGGCATCGCGACGAACGTGGCGGCGAGCACCGCACCGGAGGTGTGGAAGGGGAAGGTGATTCCGAAGCCGCTCTCCAGCCAGGGCCCGAGCAGCCCGCGCCGCCCGAAGCCGAGCAGCAGCGCCACACCGCCCACGGTGGGCGGGAGCACCATCGGGAGCAGGACGAGGGAGCGGACGAGGGGCTTGCCGGGGAACCGCACCCGCGCGAGCAGCCAGGCCAGCGGTACCCCGAGGACGAGGGAGAGCGCGAGCGCCCACAGGGAGACGAAGAGGGAGAGCCGCAGGGCCTCGATCACGCCGGGGGTGGTGAGGTGCGTGCCCAACCGGCTCCACTGGGTGCGCACGAGGATGCCGAGGAGCGGGAGCAGCAGGAAGGCGACGGCGAGCAGCGCGGGCACGGCGAGCGCGAACGGGGGCCGGGTGCGGGTTCCTCGGCGGGTGCGGTATCGGGTCATCAGCTCAGCCTGCTCGTGGTGGGGGCGCTCGGGGTGCGACGGCAGGAGAGGGGCCGCCCGTCTCCCCGTCCCCCCGGACCGGACGACCCCTTTCCTGTTCCTGTGTCACCTCACGTGCCCGTGCGGGCGGTCGCACCCGCACGGGCACGGGCCGTGGGTCAGGCCTGCTGGAAGCCCGCGTTCTGGAGGATCTTCTGCGCCTCGGGGGTGCTCAGCCACGCCACGAACGCGGCGGCGGCCTCGGCGTTCTTGGAGCCCTTGAGGGAGGCGGCGGGGTAGGACGCGACGGCGTTCTGCTCGTCCGGGATGTCGATGGTCTCGACCTTGTCCTTGGAGTTGTTGGAGTCCGTCTTGTAGACGAGGCCTGCGTCGGCCTCGCCCAGCTCGACCTTGCTCAGCACGGCGCGGACGTTGGGCTCCTGGGAGACCGGCTTCACCTCGATCTTCTGGGCGTCGAGGATCTGCTTGCTGTAACGGCCGACCGGGACCTCGGGGGCTGCGAGGACCACCTTGATCTTGGTGTCGGCGAGGTCCTTGAGGGACGCGATCTTGAAGGGGTTGCCCTTGCCCGCCGCGATGACCAGGCGGTTCTTGGCGATGATCTTCGGGTCGTCGACCTCGGCCCTGAGGCCGTCCATGGTCTTGGTGTCGGCGGTGACCAGCGCGTCGGCCGGGGCGCCCTGCTTGACCTGTGCGGCCAGTTCCTGGGAACCGGCGAAGGAGAACGTGATCTTGGTGCCCGGGTTGGCCTTCTCGTACGCGGCGCCCGCCGTCTTGAAGACGTCGGTGAGCGAAGAGGCGGCCAGGACCGTCAGGTTGGCGGCCTTCGGCGCTGCGGCCGACGGGGAGGCGGAGGCGCCGGCGTCCGCGGCGGGCTTCTTGGCCTCGTCCTTGCCGCAGGCGGTCAGCGGAACGAGCAGCGCGGTCCCCAGGACGACGGCGGCGGCGCGACGGCGGGTGGTGCTGGTGGAGAACATGCGGGTGGAGCTCCTCGGGTCGGTAAGGACCCGCGCCGGTGACGGGCGGAGCGGGTGGGGACGGGCGGGAACGAGCGGTACGGGGGCCGGCTGGTGGCGGTGGCGCCGGTGGTGCGTACGGGCGGTACGGACTGCGCGAGCGGTGCGGGCGGTACGGCCCCGTACGGGCGCTAGGTGCGGTCGATGTGGACGCTGGTGGACTTCACGCGGGCGGTGGCCTGCATGCCGACCTCCAGGCCCAGTTCCTCGACGGCCTCGCGGGTCAGCAGGGAGACCAGGCGGTGGGGACCTGCCTGGATCTCGACCTGGGCGGCCACGTCGCCGAGCTTGACGGCGGTGACGATTCCGGGGAAGGCGTTGCGGGCCGAGGTGTACGGCTCACCGTCCTCGGTGTGCGCGCCCTGTCCCACCTCGACGGAGAAGGCGGCCAGGTCCCGGCCGTCGATGAGCCGACGACCGCTGTCGTCGCGATGGGTCGCGACCCGGCCGGCGTCGGCCCAGCGGCGTGCGGTGTCGGGGCTGACGCCGAGCAGGCGCGCCGCCTGTCCGATGGTGTAGGACTGCATGTGCGACACGGTAGGGGCACATCTGCCGCATGTGCAATTCCATTGGGATGATGTACATGGCATCTGCTATGCGCATTGTCGTATCCACCAAAAGCAGCTCCGCTCTCGGAGCCCCGGACCTCGCCCGCATCCTCGAGCGCCGACCGCCCCGATCGGGTGCGGCGCCCCGGTTAGAGTCGGTGCATGGCTGATGAGGCAACGGGAACGGCGTCGGCAACGGCGAGGGTGGACAGCTGGATCTGGTGCGTGCGGCTGACGAAGACCCGCTCGCTCGCGGCCGCCGCCTGCCGCGCGGGACACGTGAAGGTCAACGGTGAACGGGCCAAACCGGCCCAGGCCGTGGGCCCCGGCGACGAGGTGCGGCTCTTCCACGCGGGCCGCGAGCGCATCGTGGTGGTCCGGCGGGCCGTGACGAAGCGGGTCGGCGCGCCGGTCGCCGCGGAATGCCTGACGGACAACAGCCCGCCCCCGCCCACCCCGGTCGAGGCGGCCGTCGTCGGCATCCGTGACCGGGGCGCGGGCCGCCCCACCAAGCGGGAGCGCCGCGACATCGAGAACCTGCGCCGCCGCTGAGGCTCAGCGGCGCGGCCCGGAGCCGGGGCGCCGGGTCACACCTTGCGGTAGGCGTAGGCCTCGCCCGCGGCGGAGGCCACGGCGTCCAGCGGGGCGCCGGTGGCGGCGGTCACCACCGCCCCCACCGCGCCCTCCAGGAACGGGGCGTCCAGCAGCCGTGAACCCGGCGGCAGCTCCTCGTCCACCAGGAGCGCCTTGACGGTCAGTACGGAGCTGCCGAGGTCCGCGATCAGCGCCACTCCGGCGCCCTGGTCCACCGAGCGGGCCGCCGCGACGATCAGCTCGGCGCTCGTGCCCAGCCCGCCGTCCGGCGTGCCGCCCGCGGCGGCCACCGGCACCGGGGGGCCGTCCGCCACCATCGCGCACGCCAGGTCCATCACCGACCGGGCGACCGCCGCGCTGTGCGACACCAGTACGATCCCGACGAGCGCCCCGCTCACCGCCCGCTCCCGGAGGCGTCCGCTTCGCCCGTGGCATCCGGATCCCTGGTGGCATCCGGATCCCCGGCGGTGTCCGCGAGGGCGTCGAGGAGCAGGGCCGCCGAGGTGGCTCCCGGATCCTGGTGCCCGATGCTCCGCTCGCCCAGGTAGCTCGCGCGCCCCTTGCGGGCCTGGAGCGGTACGGTCGCCAGTGCCCCGTTCAGCGCCGCCACCGCCGCCGCGCGGTACGACGTACGCAGCGCCGCCACCCCGGGAACCAGCGCGTCCAGCGTCGTCTTGTCTCCCGGGGCGGCGCCGCCCAGTTGCGCGACCGCGCCCACCCCCGCGTACAGGGCCTTGCGCAGCTCCTCGTCGGAGACCTCCGCGGCGTCGCCGAGTTCCTTGCCGGTGCGCCGGAGCCGGGTTCCGTAGAGCGGGCCGGACGCCCCGCCGACCGTGGAGATCAGCGTGCGCCCGGCCAGCTGGAGCACCGCCCCGGGCGACCGCGGCTGCTGGGCGTCCAGTTCGGCCCGTACCGCCTGGAAGCCGCGCAGCAGGTTGGTGCCGTGATCGGCGTCCCCGATGGGGGAGTCCGGCTCCGTCAGCCGTTCCGCCTCGCGCTCCACGGACCCGGTCACGGCGCCCAGCCAGCGCCTGGAGAAGTCGGCGTCCCGCACGTCCGTACCGCGCGGACCCGTACCGCGCGACCCCGCGCCGCGCGATCCCGAATCCCGCAACTCCGCGTCTCCCACTGGATCTCCTCGCAGCTGATCACCCGTCATGCCGGACCTCATCACCCTACGTTCCCGGCTCCCGCCCGCCCGCTCAGCGGCCCCAGCGCAGCGCGACGGTCTGCACGGGCGCGTCCCAGAGCCGCAGCAGCTCCTCGTCGGCGCGGCACAGGGTGACCGAGCACCCCGCCATGTCCAGCGCCGTCACGTAGTTCCCGACCAGGGCGCGGGCCACCGGGACGCCCCGCTCCGCGAGGATCCGGGCCACCTCGGCGTGGAACCCGTACAGCTCCAGCAGCGGGGTCGCCCCCATCCCGTTGACCAGCGCGATCACCGGCCCGTCGGCCGGACCCACCTCGTCCAGTTCACTCAGTACGGCGCCCACCGCGACCTCCGCGATCGCCCGGGCCGTCATCATCGGGCGCCGCTCCCGCCCGGGCTCGCCGTGGATGCCGATGCCCAGTTCCAGCTCGCCCTCCGGCAGGGTGAAGGTGGGGCTGCCCTTGGCGGGCGTGGTGCAGGGGCTCAGCGCCACCCCGAAGCTCCGCGAGGAACCGTTCACGCGCCGGGCGATCGCCGCGACCCGCTCCAGCGGCGCGCCCTCCTCGGCGGCGGCTCCGGCGATCTTCTCGACGAAGAGCGTGGCCCCGGTGCCGCGCCGGCCGGCCGTGAAGAGGCTGTCGGTGACGGCGACGTCGTCATCGACCAGCACCCGCTCGATGCGGATGCCGTCCTCTTCGGCGAGTTCGGCGGCCATCTCGAAGTTGAGCAGGTCGCCCGTGTAGTTCTTGACGATGAACAGCACCCCCTCGCCACTGTCGACGGCGGCCGCCGCCCGGACCATCTGATCCGGCACGGGCGAGGTGAACACCTCCCCGGGACACGCGGCGGAGAGCATCCCGTACCCGACGAACCCGGCGTGCAGCGGCTCGTGCCCCGACCCGCCGCCGGAGACCACCCCGACGCGGCCGCCGCCGCGCACGTCACGCCGTACGACGATGCGCCGCTCCACGTCCACGTCCAGCTCGGGATGGGCGGCGGCCAGCCCGCGCAGCGCGTCGGCGACGACGGTCTCGGGACTGTTGATCAGCATCCTCATGGGCATCTCCCGGTGGGGTGGGCGGACGTGCCGCGGAGCGGTGGCCGCGGCTGCCCCGACTCTACTGACGACACGTCAGTGATACCGGGAGCCGGGATCGGCCGGGGATCCGCCGGTGGGCGGCCGGGAGTCCGGCGGTGTCGGCCGGGGGTCAGTCGGCGGGGGGCGCTTTCGCGGGTGCGGGGGAGCGGCGGGTGAAGGTCAGCTCCCGCGCGGTCTCCAGGGCGGTGGCCAGCGCCCCCAGCAGCACCGCGTCCTCGCCGAGCGCGCTCGGCGCCACCTTCGGGCGCAGCGGCGTGAGGGTGCGCAGGGTCTCCCGTACGGTCCGCAGCAGCAGGTCGGCGCCGTGGCCGACGCCGCCGCCCAGCACCACGAGGTCGGGGTCGAGCACGGCGGCGACGGCCGCGACCGTGTGGGCGAGGCGCCGGCCCTCCAGTTCGACCGCCCGGACCGCGGCGCAGTCCCCTGCGCGGGCGGCGTCGAAGACGCCCTTCGCGGTGAGCGGGCCCGACATGCCGTGGGCGCGGGCAGCCGCCACGACGGCGTCCCCGGAGACCGCGTCCTCCAGGGTGTCCGGGGTGCCCGGGTCGGGGTCCTGCGTGTCGGTGCCGGGCGTGTCGGGGCCGTGGCGCCCGGGCCAGGGGAGGAAGCCGATCTCGCCCGCGCCGCCGTGCGCGCCCGTGAAGAGCCGCCCCTCGGCGACCACGCCCATGCCGAGGCCGGTGCCGATCATGATGTACACGAACAGCTTGCTGCCCGCTCCGGCGCCGAAGGCGTACTCGCCGAGCGCGGCGAGGTTCGCGTCGTTGTGGACGGCGAGGGGGACCCCGAGGTCCCGGGTCATCCGGTCGAAGAGCCCGGCCCGCCCCCAGCCGGGCAGGTGCTGCGCGTAGCGCACGCGGCGGGTGGCGGGATCGTAGACGCCGGGGGTGCCCACCGCGGCCTGGGCGACCTTCGCGGCCGGGACGCCCGATCCGGCGATGAGTTCGCGGGCGGTGGCCACCACCAGGCCGGCCATGGCCGCGGAGGTGCGGGCGGGGTTGCGGACCTCGGAGCGCGCGACGACCGTACCGGCGAGGTCGGCGAGGGCGACGCGCAGCCAGGCGCGGCCGATGTCGATGCCGAGGGCGTACCCCGCGCTCGCGTCCGGGGCGTAGAGGACGGCGGAACGGCCGCGCTCGGGGGTGTGCGTGCCCGCCTCGCGGACCAGTCCGGCGGCTTCGAGCGCGGCCAGCGCGCTGGAGACGGTGGGCTTGGACAGGCCGGTGACGCGGGCGAGTTCGGCACGTGAGGCCGGGCCCTCGGCGCGCAGCCGGTCCAGGAGCAGCCGTTCGTTGGCGCCGCGCAGCTGCTGCGGGCTCCAGGTGCGGTCGGCCGCCTCGTCGCTGCTGGTCATCGCACCATTCTCACGCATCTTCCGGGGCGGGCGGCGGCCGGGCCGTCGTCGGGAGAACTCCCAGAGACCCACCAGAACCCCTTGACGGCTTAAGTAAGGATCCTTAACTTAAGCACGCCCGGCGCCTTCGTGAACCCTGCGGCGGACCGGCAGCAGATCTTCTTCCCCCTCGTGATCCCCGGGAGAACTCTCATGTCCGCAGCGCCGCGCCCGCCGTCACCCGCGTCATCCGCGCGCCGCCCGGTGGGTTCGTCCGCCGGATCGGCCTCTTCCAGGCCACCGCCATCAACATGAGCCAGATGTGTGGGATCGGCCCCTTCGTCACCATCCTGTTGATGGTCGCCGCGTTCGGCGGCCCGCAGGCGGTCATCGGCTTCCTCGCCGGTGCGCTGCTCGCCCTCGCCGACGGCCTGATCTGGGCCGAGCTGGGTGCCTCGATGCCCGGCTCCGGCGGCAGTTACGTCTACCTCAAGCAGGCCTTCCAGTACCGCAGCGGACGGCTGATGCCGTTCCTGTTCGTGTGGACGGCGATGCTGTTCATCCCGCTGATCATGTCCACGGGGGTCGTCGGCTTCGTCCAGTACCTCGGCTACCTCGCCCCGGGTCTGGGTCAGGGCGCGGGTGATCTGCTCGGCCTCGGCGTCATCGCCCTGGTGGTGCTCCTGCTGTGGCGGGGCATCGAACACATCGCGAAGATCACCGCCGTGATGTGGGTGGTGATGATCGCCTCGGTGGCCCTGGTGATCATCGCCGCCGCCACCCACTTCGACGCGGGCCTCGCCTTCACCTACCCGGCCGGGGCCTTCGAGTTCACCAGCGGCACGTTCTGGATCGGCTTCGCGGGCGGCCTCACCATCGGCATCTACGACTACCTCGGCTACAACATGGCTTTGTAGGTGGTTTCGGGTTCAGGCACGGATTTCGTGAAGCAGGGTCGTGCTTCCGTGCGCCGGTGACGCTCCGCCATGAAGGCGTTCATCCTGTGAGTGTGTGAGTCTTTGCTGGAGATGGTGTTCCCGCACCTGACGGTGGTGCTGGTGGAGCACGTGGTGGTGGAGAGCGGCGTGCTGGGGATCGCGGCGAGCACCAGGAGCGGGACGGCGGTGGCCTGTCCGGGGTGCGGGGTGTCGTCGGTGCGGGAGCACAGCCGCTACGGGCGCACGATCGCTGACGCGCCGGTCGGCGTCCGGCCGGTGCTGATCGAGTTGTCGGTGCGCCGGCTGTTCTGCGACAACAGCGACTGCGAGCGGGTGACCTTCGTCGAGCAGGTCGACGGGCTGACCAGCCGTTACGGGCGGCGCACGCCTGTCCTGCAGCGGATCGTCGGCGCGCTGGGCACGGTCCTGGCCGCCCGCGCGGTGGCCCGGCTGGCGCTCGTGCTGGGCATCGCGGTCAGTCGGATGACCGTGCTGCGGGTGGTCATGGCGCTGCCGGACCCGGCCTGGCAGGTGCCGCGGGTGCTGGGGGTGGACGAGTTCGCGACCAGGAAGGGCCACCGGTACGGCACCGTCCTGATCGACTGCGAGACCCGCCAGCCGCTTGACCTGCTGCCCGACCGGGAGGCCGAGACCCTGGCCGCCTGGCTGCGCGAGCACCCCGGCATCGAGATCGTCTGCCGCGACCGTGCGACGTTCTTCGCCGAGGGAGCGCGCACCGGTGCCCCTCAGGCCCAGCACTGCGCCGACAAATGGCACCTGTGGCACAACCTCGGCGAAGCCGTCGAACGCCTGGTCTCCCACCACCGCGCCCTGCTCCGCGACCTCGTCGAACCCCCGCCGCAGCCCGGGGCCGGACCGGAGCCCGGACCGGCCCCGGCCGACGACCTTCCGTCCGCCGCCTACCCGGAGGGGAAGTTCCTGGACCGGCTCCGCGACACCCACGCCGCCGTCCGCGCCCAGGCAGCCCAGGGCCACAGTCAGCGGGAGATCGCCCGCCGGCTCGGCCTGGGACGCGGCACGGTCCGCAAGTACGCCCGCGCCGCCACCCCCCGAGGCGATGCTCCACGGCCAGTGGCAGGACCGGACCAGCAAGCTCGCCCCCCACCGCCCCTACCTGGAGCAACGCATCGCCGAGGGCTGCACCAACCTGTCCCAGCTGCACCGCGAGCTGATCGAACTCGGCGTGCGCTGCAGCTACCAGGCGCTGCGCGAGTACGTCCACCCCCTGAGGCCGCGGCGCAACCCGCCGCAGGGACGGCCCCCGATGGTCCGGCCGCCGTCACCGCGCCAGGCGACCGGATGGATCATGAGCCACCCCGACCACCTGCGCGAAGAGGAGTAACTGCAGCTCAAGGCCCTGCTGGCGCGCTCACCCGAACTCACAGCCGCCGCCAGCCACGTCGGCTCCTTCGCCGACATCATGGTCAACCGCTGGGGCCGCGAACTCCCCGGCTGGATCTCCGACGCCTGCGCCGACAAGCAGTCCGGCCTGGCCGGTTTCGCCTCCGGAATGCTCACCGACCTGGACGCCGTCGTCTTCGGCCTGAGCACCGACTGGTCCTCCGGCCCCGTCGAAGGCCGCGTCAACGACATCAAAGCCCTCAAGCGCGGCATGTTCGGCCGGGCCAAGCTGCCACTGCTACGCAAGCGCCTCCTGCTGACCGCCGCCAGCCGTCGAGCACCGAGCGTGACCACCAGTCAGCACGGCTGATCCACTTCACGAAATCCGTGCCTGCCGACTCAAGCAGACAAAGCCATCTGGTCGACGAGTCACGCCGCAGAAGACTGGACGAGTTGGTCGCTACGACGCTGGCGGCACATCACATGTGAACGTCTGCGACGCACCATGCGCGGGCGCTGAGGGGGGCGAGTTCGACGGTCCAGGTGCTGGTCTGTCCATTCTGCTCCAAGGACAGTTTCGCCTGGGCCTTCGTGCCGTTGACCGTTGGCGTGCCCTCGACGTTGGCGAGGTAGTACTGGTGCAAGACCCGCTGTTCGAAGGCCGTCACGTACGGATCAGCGTTGGGACAGATGACGGCGTGCAGGGTGACGGCGTTCCGGGATTGGATCCCGTCCGCGAGCGTGGTCGCGGTCGACATCGCGCTGTCCTTTCCCGGGCCCGGGTTGTGGACAAGCCAGCCGGGCCAGACCAGCGCGGTCACCAGCCCGACGGCAAGGAGTATCAGGGCCACGCCAGCACGGCCGATCAGCAGCGGGCCGGACCGGGGCGGGCCAGGCGGTCGCGGGCCGGACAGGTAACCGGGGCTGGGCGGTGGCTGGTTCGGTCGGGCGGGCGCGGGGACGTTGGGGGCGCCAGGCCCCGCAGGCCCCATGCTCGGCACCGGCGGGGTGTCGACGCGCGTCGGTACGTAGTCGGCCCCGCCCGTCCGCGACACCTCTTCCAGCGCCGCCAGCGCCTGCGCCGCCCCGGCACGCTGTACCGGATCCTTCGTCAACAGCCCAGTGAGGACCACCAACAGGCCCTCCGCGCGCAGTGCAGGGCGCGGCATCGCGGTGACCACAGCGATGCACAGCGCGGTGAATGTCTCGGCACTGAACGGGGGTTCGCCCTCCACCGCGCAGTACAGCGTCGCCCCGAGCGACCACAGGTCCGTTGCGGGCGCGGGAGACTGACCGGTGAGCTGCTCTGGGGCCATGTAGGCGGGCGTGCCGATGAGCGTACCGGTGTGGGTGAGCGCCATCGTGGAATCCACCATATGCGCAATACCGAAGTCAGTGATGATCACCCGGTCGTCCATCAGCAGGACGTTGTCCGGCTTGAGGTCACGGTGGATGATCCCCGCGGCGTGGGCGCGGCTGAGCGCGCGCAGTATCGCCGCACCGATCTCCGCAACCCTTCGGACCGGCAGCCCACCGCTCTGCTCGATCGCTGCGGCCAGGGACATTCCGGCCACATACTCCATGACGATCACGGGCGCGCCCGCGTGCTCGACCACGTCGTGCACGGTGATGATCCCGGGATGGTTCAACTGCGCGGCCGCACGCGCCTCACGCAGGACGCGCTGGAGAAGGATCGCCCGCTGATCGGCGGATATTCCCTGCGGGAACATCACCTCCTTCACGGCGACATCCCGCTCGAGCGTCTCGTCGCGGCCCCGCCACACGCGGCCCATACCGCCCCGCCCGATCAGCTCCACGACCCGGTAACGGCCGCCGATCAACTCTCCGTTCGGCCAACCGCCGCTCCCTGAGCCCCCCGGCGACGAATCCGGATCCCACGTCCGGTCCGGCCCCGGTACATCGATCTCTGCCACAGCTGGCCCCCTTCAGTTGTGCAACCTGCACAGAACCTACCTCTGCGCCCACCGCCCAAAGGTCAGACCACCTGGGACAGGTGAGACACCACCAGGTCCGATGAGACCGGACACACCCACCGACCGCATCAGATGGACCAGATCAACTGAGACGGCGAGCGAATCGGACCAGATCACTTGAGCTTGCCGTAAAACCTGGCGGTCTCGAACAGGCGTTGTTCGAGCTCCTCGCATGGGAAAACGCCGGACAAGACGACGGCCGCGTCGTAATCCTGAGGTTGTGACACCAAGTAAGGCCGACGCGGCCGTCGCTCCCAGTGTGCCCGATCCCAGTGCCCGCGACGCGGCCTTGCGTGAACTCAAGGAGTTCCGCGTCGATGTCCGCTCCTGCCTCACGCGATGGGGCGATGCGCTCTTCGAGATCGCCGACGCAGTGCTGTGCAGCGAGGGACCGGTACGCAACCTGGCCGAACTCAGCCTCGTGCCCGAACACGCCCGTTCCCACGGCTCCATCCAGCGCGCCATGAACAACGGCCGTGTCGACTTCGAGCGCTTGAACTGGTCCTTCGCCCTGCACGACCTGCCGCGTGGCCCCGGCGGCGGGATCGTGCTCGCCGTGGACACCACCCCCTGGCTACGCCCGGACGCCGGCACAAGTGACCAGCGCACTTTCTGTCATACCTACGGCCGCGCCGAGGGCGCCCACGAGATGATCCCCGGCTGGTGCTACTCCGTCGTCGCCGCCCTGACCAGCGGCCCCACCTCCTGGACCGCACCCCTGGATGCCCGCCGCCTACGCCCGGGCGAACACCTCCAAGAGGCCACCGCCAACCAGCTGCGCAGTGTCGTGAGCCGGATCGTCGCCCTGGGACGTTGGACGGCGGGCGACCCGCCGATCCGGATCGTGACCGACTGCGGCTACGACGGCCCCTACCTCGCCCACCAGCTCGCCGACCTGCCCGTCGAGGTCTGCGTACGCCTGCGCGGCGACCGCGTCCTCTATCAAGACGCGCCCCCGGGCGGAGGCGTCGGCGCGAAGGGCGGCCGGCCCCGGCGCCACGGCGAGCGCTTCGAGTTCCACAACCCCGACACCTGGCAACCACCCGCCCACGACCCCGTCCGCAACCTCGACAAGTACGGGAACGTCCGTGTGCGCTGCTTCGAGCGCCTGCACCCCAAGTTCAACCGGCAGACGATCTGGCAGCACCACCCCGAACCCGAACTGCCCATCCTCCCCGGCACGGTGATCCGCCTGGACGTCGACCGTCTGCCCTCCGGCGGCAGCCCGAAGCCCCTGTGGCTGTGGTGGTCACGCACCGGCGCGGACGCCGACCTCGCCGACAGCGCCTGGTCGTGCTTCCTGCGCAGATTCGATCTTGAGCACACCTTCCGCTACTGGAAGCAACACCTGGGCTGGACGAGCATCTGCCTGCGCTCTCCTGCCGCAGCCGATCGCTGGACCGCTCTCGTCCTGGCCGTCTACACCCAACTACGCCTGGCCCGGCCCCTGGCCGACGACCTCAAGCGCCCCTGGGAGAAACCCCTGGCCGCCCACCAGCTCACCCCCGGCCGCGTCCGCCGGGGGTTTCGTCAAGTTCGCAGATCACTGCCCGTCCTCACGAACGCGCTGAAACCCTCCCGTCCCGGCCCCGGCCGTCCGCCCGGCCGACGCGACACACGGAAGGCGCCAACCTACGAGGTCGGAAACGCCCTGCTCGGCACAGAAGATCAGACAGACAAGCGAGCAACCGAACAAGAACCCCGCTGACCACCCCAGGTTTTACGGCAAGCTGAGACCGGGACCAGATCGGGTGAGAGCAGGACAACCAGTCAGCACAGCTGATCCACTTCACGAAATCCGTGCCTGAACCGGTTGTCACATACGAAGCCATCGTCCAGGCCCTGGCGCAGATCCTCGCGGCGAGCGTGCTGCGCAAGGCGGCAGCCGGGCCTGCGGCGGCCGTACCGGATGTGGCTGTACCCGTTGCCGAGCGCCGTCGCGCTCGTCGGCTGGCTGGTGATCTACGGGTACGCCGACAAGAACGCGCCCGGCCGCCACCCCATCGAATGGTCGCTGGCCTGGCTGGCCCTCGGCTGCGTCGCCTTCCTCATCTGGTCGAAGACCGAGAGGGTCTGGCCCTTCGGCCCGCGCGAGATCACGGAGGAGTACGCCGACCGGGCCGCCCCCGTACCGCCCTCGCCGCCCTCGTCCTCGCCCACGGTCACGGCCTGAGGCGTACGCCGCCTCACGCGGCGGCTCGGGTCGGACCCCGGGCCCCTGCTCGACGGCGTGCTGGGCGCACCCGGGGTCAACCACCGCCTGGCAGGCCGGATTCCGGGGCCGGTCAGACCTGACCGGCGCCGCCGTCCACCGGCAGCTCGATCCCGGTGATGAACGAACTC
Source organism: Streptomyces sp. G-G2 (assembly GCF_030063135.1). GTDB lineage: Bacteria > Actinomycetota > Actinomycetes > Streptomycetales > Streptomycetaceae > Streptomyces. Next base: position 55,375 of record NZ_JASISO010000044.1, on the reverse strand, counting down.
TCCGCGGACGCGAGGAACAGGGCGGCCGCGGCCACCTCCTCGGGGCGTCCGGCACGCCCCAGCGGGACCGCCGCCGTGACCCTGGCCCGCAGGTCGGCCGGGGCCGCGGCCAGGGAGGGCGTCTCGACGGGGCCGGGGCTGAGGGCGTTGACCCGGATGCCCCGCCCCGCGAGTTCCAGCGCGAGACTGCGGGCCAGCGAGCGCACGGCCGCCTTGGCGGCGGCGTAGACCCCGTAGCGGGCGGAGGCCGCCGAGCCCGCGGCCGACCCGAGCAGGACGACGGAGGCGCCGTCCCGCAGGTACGGCAGGGCCCGCTGCACGGTGAAGAAGGTGCCGCGGAAATTGAGGTCCGAGACGGAGTCGAACCGCTCCTCGGTGCAGTCCGCGAAGCCGCCCGCCGGGCCGCCGCCGCCCGCGTTGGCGACCAGTACGTCGATGGGGGAGCCCGCGGCCGCGACCCGGGCGAAGAGCCGGTCCAGGTCGGCGACCTCGGCGGCGTCGCCGGGAACCCCGGTCGCGGCCCGGCCCAACTTGAGCACGGCCGCGGCGAGTTCGGCCTCGCGGCGGCCGGTGACGAACACCCGGGCGCCCTCCCGTACGAACCGGTGCGCGATCGCCAGACCGATCCCGGCCGAACCGCCCGTGATCACCGCTACCTTGCCGTCGAGTCGGCCCATGGCGTCTCCCCCCTGCCACCGGTCCGTTCTCGCGGGGGCTCGGGCGGCTCCGGCGGTGGGTACCTCGCGATGCCCGACACCCGGTGTACGCGCAGGGCGAGTTGGATTTCCAGGGCGCGCGAAGGGGTGTGCCAGGTCTCGCCCAGGAGCCGCCGGATCCGCTCCAGCCGCTGTACGACGGTGTTGACGTGGACGTGCAGCGCGTCCTTGGCCTTGGCCAGGCTGGCGCCGTGCGCGTAGTACGCCTCCAGCGTCCGGATCAGTTCGGTTCCCCGTCGGCGGTCGTAGTCGAGGACGGGACCGAGTACGAACTCCACGTACCCGCTCACGTCACCGCGGTCGCCCAGGATTATCCCGAGGAACCCCAGGTCGGGCAGGGCCGCGCCGTGCCCGGTGTGCCCCAGGGCGTGCAGGGCCTCCAGGCAGCGCAGCGCCTCGGCGTACAGGGCGGGCAGCCCGGCCGGACCGGAGGCGGGCCCGGTCGGACCGGACGCGGGCCCGGCCGGTGGACCGGACGCGGGGCCCGGCTCGGGACCGGCGGACCCCACGGTCACCGGGGAGCCCAGGCCCTCGCCCAGCTCCACCGCCAGCGACCGGGCCAACGCGCCGGGCGCCCCGGCGGGAGCCGCCCCGGCCGGAGCGACGAGGACGACCCGGCCCTCGTACAGCCCGGCGAGACCCTTCAGGGAGCGCGCCCGGCGACCCGCCTCCGCGGCCAGCCGGGCCCGTAGCGCGGGGTCGCAGTGCAGCACCAGAACGGCGTGCGGCCGGGTCAGGTCGACCCCCAGCCTGCGGGCGCGCAGGGTCCGGCTGCCGCTGTCGCGGCCCCGGCCGCCGTGCTCGGCGGTCAGCAGATCACCCAGTAGCTCGCCGCGGACCCGGTCCTCGGCCTCGGCGGTGGACCGGCGCAGCATCAGCAGCAACGCCGTGACCAGCGCGGTGCGTTCGAAGAGCCGGCGCTCGGAGTCCGAGAGGTCGGCCCGGCCGGACAGGCTGATGCTGCCCAGGAGTTCGTGCCCGGCCAGCACCGCGCAGACCCAGATCCCGTCCACGGGGACGGCGCGCCCACCGGAGCGGGAGGCCGCGACTCCCGCCGCCCGCGCGGCGACCGGGCCGCGGACGCCGGGCCGGACGGCGGGCGGCTCCGATCCCACCCGGGCCAGCTCGACGCCGTCCGGGTCGTGGACCACCAGCCCGCCGCCCAGCAGGGCGGCGACCTCGCGGGCCAGATCGGCCGTGTCCGCGCCGCGCAGCACCAGTTCGGTGAGCCGGTCGTGTGTCTCGGCGGCCAGCCGCATCGCCTCGCTGTGCGCGCGTACGGTCTCGTTCGCCGCGTTCAACTCGACCAGTGCGGACCGGGTTTCCTCCAGCAGCCGCGCGCCGTCGATGGCGACGGCCGCGTGGTCGGCGAGCGAGGAGAGCAGGGCGACGGCCTCGGGCGCGAAGTCACGGACGGTGCGGTCGGCGGCGTACAGCACTCCGATGACCCGGTCGCCCACGCGCAGCGGCACCCCCAGGATCCCGCGCAGCCCCTCCTCGCGCACCCCGCTGTCGATGGCCGGTGTGTGCTTGAAGCGGCTGTCGGTGCGGTAGTCGGCGCTCGCGTACGGGCGGGCGGTCTGCGCGACCAGGCCGCCGAGCCCTTCCCCCATGCCCAGGCGCAGTTGCTGGAAGGCGGCCGAGACCGAGCCGTCCGTGACCCGCATGTATGTGTCCCCGGCGCCCGGGTCGTTGAGGGTGAGGTAGGTGACGTCCGTACCCAGCAGCATCCGGGACCGGTGGACGATGGCCCGCAGTACGGCGTCCGGATCGCGCAGGGCCGCCAGGTCCCCGGCGGTGTCGAACAGCGCGGTCAGCTCCGCCTCGCGGCGCCGGTGCTGGTCGAGGGTGCGGCGGATGCCGAGGGCGACCCGGGTGGCCTCCTCGACTATTTCCAGCTCCACGGGGCCCGCCCCGGCCGCGCGGGCAGCCGCCGCGGGCCGGGCGAAGTGCTCCGACGGGGCTCCGCGGCCCAGCAGTTCGAGCAGGTCCAGCAGGGCCCGCGGTGTGCCCGCGACCGGTCCGGTGCCTCCCGTCCTCACCGTCGTCATGCGGGCCGTCCTCCCCTTCGGTGCACCGCACGCGCCGGATCAGACGGCGCGCCGGGTCTGTGTGGTGGCCCGGTCCGACAGCCCGGACACACCCTTCGTACCCTTCGTGCTGGCCGTGCCACTCGCGCCGTCCGTACTGCCCGGCTTGTCCGCGCCGTGCGGGCCGGGCGCCGAGGTGCGGCTCACGGTACGCGTCAGGTCGCGGCCACGGGTCTCCTTCGCGAAGGCGACCGTAAGAGTGGTGATCACGGCTGCCGCGCTCAGGTAGATCGATACCGGGACCGAGGAGCCGTAGTCCTTGAGCAGCTCGACGGCGATGATCGGCGCCAGGGCCCCCGCGACGATCGAGGCGAGCTGCGAGCCCATCGAGGCCCCGGAGTAGCGGACCTTGGTGTCGAACATCTCGGAGATGAAGGCCGCCTGCGGTCCGTACATGGCCCCGTGCAGCAGGAGCCCGGCCGTGACGGCCAGGGTGATGACGGTGGGGGACTTGGTGTCGAGGAGCGCGAAGAAGGCGAACGCCCACACGGCCATCCCGGCCGAGCCGATGAGGGTGACCGGGCGGCGGCCGACGCGGTCGGACAGTGCGCCCCACGCGGGGATGGTGACGAAGTGGACGGCGGAGCCGATCAGGACCGCGTCCAGCGCGGTGGTCTTGGGCAGGCCGAGGTGCACGGTGACGTACACGAGGAGGAAGGAGGTGAGGACGTAGTACGAGATGTTCTCGCCAAACCGGGTGCCGATGGCGGTGAGCACCTGACGCCAGTCCTCGCGGAACACCCGTACGACGGGCGCCCGTTCAACGTGGTCGGGATGCTCGCCGTTCTCGGCGCTCTCCGCCGCGGCCTTGGCCTGGGCGGCGAGGAAGACGGGCGACTCGGAGACGGAGAGCCGGATCCACAGTCCGACGGCCACCAGCACACCGGACAGCAGGAACGGTATCCGCCATCCCCAGGCCAGGAAGGTGGCGTCCGACTGCACGGCGGCGAGCAGCGCGAGCACCCCGGTGGCCAGCAGGTTCCCGCCGGGAGCTCCGGACTGCGGCCAGGAGGCCCAGAAGCCGCGGTGCCGGTCGCCGCCGTGCTCGGAGACGATCAGTACGGCGCCACCCCACTCACCGCCGAGGGCGAACCCCTGGACCAGCCGCAGCAGCGTGAGCAGGACCGGCGCGCCGACCCCGATACTGGCGTGCGTGGGCAGCAGCCCCATGGCGAAGGTCGCCCCGCCCATCATCAGCAGGCTGAGCACCAGCAGCTTCTTGCGCCCGAACGTGTCCCCGAAGTGCCCGAACACCACACCGCCGAGCGGCCGGGCCAGAAACCCGATGGCGTAGGTGAGGAACGCGATCAGCGTCCCCGTGAGCGGGTCGGCGGTGGGGAAGAACAACTTGTTGAAGACCAGCGCGGCGGCGGTCCCGTAGAGGAAGAAGTCGTACCACTCGATGGTCGTGCCGATGAGGCTCGCGGCGACGACGCGCTTGATGCTGGCGGGAGTTGGGGGAGCGGATGCAGCGGCGGCCATGGATACCACTTCCGACTGGGTGAGGGGACGATTCCGTGTCGCCACACCGTAGGAAAGCCCAGGTCAGGCAGCTATGTGGGAGACCACCACAGTTGGACCCCCAACTGTGTGCACGCGGGACGCACCCGGACCGGGCGGCGAGTCCGCGAGGCGTGTGGGGCGATGGCCGGCCCGGCTGCGTCGGCGCCTCGGCGGTGGGACGCAAGCCGGTGGGACGCATCGGCGGGTCATTCGCGGGCAAGCGGGGGACAACGTTCGGTGAACTGAAGGGGTTCCACGGTGATGTCTTCCCCCACCCGCGCGCAGGCACTTCTCCTGCGCTACGAGGAGCTCGGCGCGCTGTACGAACACGGGCGTGAGAGTGAGCGCGGGAGCGAGTCCGGGGGCGCGGCTGGTACGCGCCGTGAGCTGGAGGTCGCCTCCTGTGCGCCGACGGCGGTCGCCGCATGACGCGCGGCAGCGGCCCCATGGCCGCGAGACGGATCTGGCTCCTGCTGGTACTGCCAGTGAACGTGGCGCTGCTGATGACCGTGGGCCGGTCGGTGACCGGCCCACTCGCCGGGTACTGGCCGCTGTCCGCGGAGGACGGGGTCAACCGGTTCCTCGCCGCACACCGCGGGGCGGCCGCCACCTGGGCCACGGAGTGGTTCTCGCTGCTGGCGAGCACCCAGGTGGTCACCAGTCTGACGCTGGTCTGCGTGCTGGCGCTGCTGCTGGTTCCGTCGGCGCCGCGGTGGGCCGATGCGGGGTTCCTCGCCGGCTCGGTCGCCCTCCAGTCCGCGATGTTCCTCCTCGTGACGATGGCCGTGGAACGGCCGCGCCCCGGCGTGCCCCACCTCGACCTCGCGCCGCCCACCTCCAGCTTCCCCTCGGGGCACGTCGGCGCATCCGTGGCCCTGTACGGGGGCCTGGCCGTGATCACTCTGGTGCGGGTACGCGGCTCCTGGCGCCGGCCCGTCGCCGCGATCCTGCTGCTGGTACCGCTCGCGGTGGCGGGGTCCCGGCTGTACCGGGGGATGCACCACCCCTCCGACGTGCTGGGCGGCCTGTTCAACGGCGCGGTGACGCTGGCCGTGCTCGGAACTGTCCTGCTGGCCGCCCACCGCCGGGCCCCGGAGCCGCGGGGGACGGCCTCCGCGGCCTCCCCGAGGGCCGGACGTACCGTCGTCGTGCGGCATCCGCACGGATGCGACGCCGAACTCGCCGACCGGGTACGGGCCGTGCTGGACCGGCACGGTATCGCCGAGCAGCGGTGGATCCTGACGACCGAGGAACTCCCGTGCGGGGAGCTCGCCGCGGAGCTCGCCGCCGAGCCGGTCGTGCTCGTCGTGGTCTGCGGGGGCGACGGCACGGTCCGCGCCTGCGCCGAACTACTGGCGGGCTCCGGCACCGACCTGGCCGTCGTGCCGTGCGGTACGGGCAACCTCCTCGCCCGGAACCTGGGGCTCGCCCTGGACCCGGTGACCGCCCTGGAGCAGGCCCTCTCGGGCGACAGCCACGGCATCGACGTGGGCCGGGTGCAGGGAGACGGCATCGAGCCGACCCGGTTCGTGGTGATGGCGGGCGTCGGTTTCGACGCGGCCATGGTCCAGGACACCTCGCCGCGCCTGAAGTCCCGGCTGGGCTGGGCCGCCTACGTCGTGTCGGCCCTGCGCCACCTCGGTGACCCCGGGATCCGGCTGACGATCCGGCTCGACGGCGGGCGCCCGCTGCGGCGCCGGGCCCGGATGGCGGTGATCGGCAATGTCGGCGTGCTCCAGGGCGGCCTGCCGCTGCTGCCGCAGGCCCGGGCGGACAACGGCCGCTTCGACGTGGTGCTGTTCGCACCCGAGGGCCCTTCGGGCTGGCTGGCGGCCGCCGCCCACCTCACCGGGCGGGCCCTGCGGAAACCGGTCTCCGACGGGCCCGGAGCAGGGGCAGCGGCAGGAGGCACGGCAGGGGGCGCGCTGGAGTACTTCAGCGCCACCCGGGTCGACATCCACTGCGCCGCTCCGCAGCCCCGGGAGATCGACGGGGACGGCATCGCGTCCGGCGCCCGCCTCAGCGCCGAGATCGAGCCGGGCGCCCTGCGCGTACGGCTGCCCCGGGTGCTGCCCGGCGACGTACGGCCCGCGGCGCTGCCCGCGGCGCTGCCCGCGGCGCGCGGGCGGCTGCGGGACGGCGCCGACGAGGACCCGAGCGCGGACCCGAGCCCGAGCCTCGCCCCGCACCACTGAACTCCCGTACCGGACGGCACACGCCACGACAGACACAGGCAGGCAGGGAGACGATGGGCACCGCGACACGGGTTCCGCAGAGACGCGACGTAGAGGGTGAGGAGCTGTCGGCCGACGAGGCCTGGGCGGCCCTGCGCCGCTACGGGGGCTGGAGCCTGGCGCGCGACTCCTTCGTGCGCTTCCGCTACGCCGACGGCTTCAGCCACTCCCGCGCGCTCGCCCTCCAGACCGTACTGACCCTCGTTCCGCTGGCCATCGCGGCCGTCGGCCTGTCCGGCGTACTGCACTCCGAGGAGATCGGCCGTGTCGTCGAGCTGACGATCCGCCAGACCACCAGCGGTCCCAGCCAGGATCTCGTCGACGACGCCCTGGACCAGAGCCGCCGCCACGGGGGCGGCGGCGGCCAGGCCGCGCTCTGGCTCGGCCTGCTGTTCTCCATGGTCAACGTCACCACCGGGCTCTGCCAGGTCGAGCGCGGCGCGAACCGCATATACGGCAACGAGCGTGACCGGCCGTTCCTGCGCAAATACACCCGCGGCCTGCTCATGGCCGCCCTGGCCGGCTTCCCGCTGGGGCTCAGCTTCATCCTCACCGTCCTCGGTCACGACCTCACGCGGGCGGTGGCCGAGGTCTACCAGCTCGGCCCCGACACCACCCGCGCGTGGGAGATCCTGCGCTGGCCCGTCGGGGTCCTGCTGGCGGTACTGGCCACGAGCGCGGTCTTCCGGCTCTCCCCGCGCCGCGCCCAGCCCGGCTACACCTGGCTGGCCTTCGGCGCCGTGGTCTACCTGGTGCTGTGGCTCACGGCCACGTGGGGGCTGAGCCTGTACGTCGGCGCGAGCGGCTCCTTCAACAGTGTGTACGGGCCGCTCAGCGCGGTCATGTCCCTACTGCTGTGGTCCTACCTCACCTCGATGGCCCTCTTCCTCGGGCTGTCGTTCGCCGCCCAACTGGAAGCCGTACGCGCCGGGGTCAAGGGTCCGATCACACCGGACCCGGGCGTCTGAGCGCCCGGCGCCCGGCGGCCCCGGCCCACCGCAGACCCTTCCGACCCGAACGGAGGCGCCGCCACCATGGCTCAGCGCACCACCCGGCAACCCGGGCGACCCCGGTGGGCCGCCCGGTCCGTCCGGCCCCTCGGGGCCTTCCTCGCCCGCCACTCCGGGCCCGACGCGGCCTACGGCACCCGGCTGGTCCTGGCCGCGGCCGCCGCCGCGGTGGCGGCTGTACCCTTCGCCCTCGCCCTGGTGCTCGTCCAGTCCGGGTGGCCCCCGCTGTACCGGCTCGACCGGGGTGCGGCGCAGCGGCTGCACGAGAGCGCCCTCGCCCACCCGGCGTGGGTGCGCGTGCTGGAGTTCCTCACGGGCGTCCTGTGGGACCCGGTCACGATGCGGCTGCTCGTGGCCGCGCTGGTGGTGTGGCTGCTGATCCGCCGTGCCTGGCGGCTGGCCGCGTGGGCGGCCGTCACCGCCCTCTCCAGCAGCCAGATCGGCCTGCTGGTCAAGAACGCGGTGGAGCGGGCCCGGCCGCAGCTGCCCGATCCGGTCTCGCACGCGCCCGGCTTCTCCTTCCCCTCCGGCCACGCGATGACGGCCACCACGTCCTGCGCCGTGCTGCTGCTGGTCCTGCTCCCGATGGTGTCCCGGGCCTGGCGCCCGCTGGCCTGGGTACTCGCCGTGACCACGGTGGTGGGTGTGGGCTACACCCGGGTCGCACTGGGCGTGCACTGGGTGAGCGATGTCGTCGGCGGCTGGCTGCTGGGACTTGTCGTGGTCACCGCCACGTCGCTCGTCTTCCAGGCCTGGCGGGCCGACACCGGGCTGCCGCGCGCGGCGGTGGCGGACGGCTTGGAGCCGGAGCTGACCTCCACCGACCCCGAACCGCCCGTGGACGTCGGCGCCCACGACTGAGCGGCTGTGATCCGCACCGACCCGACCGACGAGGGGGCCTTGAGCGGGAACTGCAAGCACCATCCTCGTCGCGAGCGCTGCCGTCCTCGCGGCGCCGCGACCGCCTCGATGAACGCCGTCGGAAGGTGAACCGCGCCGGTCCGGGGGGTCAGGCGGGCTGAGGGGTGAGGCGCTTGTGCCCCTTGCGGTCGTAGTACGCGGTCATCGCGAAGCCGAAGAGCAGGGCGAGGACGGCGCCGAGCACGATCATGACCCAGGAGCGGGTGAGCCCCGCATCGCCGCGGGCGTCGAAGTAGAGGATCGCGCGCACCCCGTCGCTGAGCTGCCGCATGGGCTCGAAGTGGGACAGGAAGCGGTAGAAGCCGGGTACCGCTTGCAGAGGCACGGTGGCGCCCGACGAGGGCAGGCCCAGGACGATGAACACGAACATCGACACCAGCTGGCCGATCCCGCCGAACGCGGCGTTGATGGCCTGCACGCCCAGGCCGACGGCGAGGGCCGCGCAGTACGAGTAGATCCACAGCAGCGGCAGATGGGACGCGTCCATGCCGAGGAAGGTGACGCAGGCGAGGAGGACCAGCGAGGCACTGACGAGCATGATGCCCGCGGTCATCACCATCTTCAGCAGCAGCGTCTGGGTGCGGTTGATCGGCACGGTGGGGCGCCGGGTGTGCCAGGGGCCGATCTCGTTGTCCGCGTAGCCGAGGGCGGTGTCGACGCCGTTGCTGATGACGTTGCCGCCCATGAACCCGGCCAGCACGAGCAGCAGGGTGTAGTAGAAGGCCGTCAGCCCGAGGCCGCTGCTGGTGCCGATGGGGTGGCCGACCTGGGTGATCACGTTCACCGGGTCGGCGAGCAGCACCTTCACGGTGGGGCTCGCCTGCGCGCCGGCCGCCGCGGTGAGCTGTTTCCCGATGGTCAAGGACGCCTGGTGCGCGGCCTTGGTCGTGATCTGGCCGGCGAGGGAGGAGCCGAGGCTGCCCTTGCCGGGGTTGGTGAGTACGGTGATCGCCGGCTGTCGGGCGGCCCCGGAGGTGGTGAGGGCGGTGACGGCGTCCGTGAAGCCGGCCGGGACGACCAGGGCGCCGTAGACCTTGCCTGAGTCGAGCTGTTCCTGTGCCCGGGCGCGGGTGAGCGCGCGCCACCCGGCCTTGCCGCCCCCGGTGTCCGCCGCGATCGCGGCCGTGACCTGTGCGCCGAGGTTCTCCCTCTGCCCGGCCGGCGGCTTGCCGGTGTCGTCGTTGACGAGGGCGATGGGCAGGTCGTGCAGTTCCTGGTTGGGGTTGACGATGCCGCCCATGTACAGCAGGGACAGCAGCAGGGCGAGCAGCCCCGTGAGGACCGCGGGCACCAGCCACAACCGGGGGTGGCACAGCAGCGTCGCTGCGGTGGCCTGGGGGGCGGCGGGCTCAGCCATGGTTCTCCGTGGGTTCCGGGCGGTGCGAGGACCGCACAGCGGGTGAGAACGGCCGAACGGGTGAGGACGTGCTGACCGTACGAGAGGTCAGGATGAGGCCCGCGCCCCCGCGGGCCGTCGCACGCCTCGCACGCCTCCCCCCGTTGCAGTACACATGGCGTCGCGCCCGTCGCGTCCGAGCCGCTCGCTGTTGCGCTGCGTGGCCCGGCCCGCTGGGGGAGTGGGGCCGGCCGGGGTCAGCCGGCGGGGACGGTCCACTTCTGCTGGGCGGCTCCGGTGCAGGTCCACAGCTGCAGCCGCGTACCGTTGGCGGAGTTGCCCGCGGGGACGTCGAGGCACTTGTTCGCCTGTGGGTTCACGATGTCGTGGGCCCCGGACACCACCCACCGCTGGGCGCCGGTCCCGTTGCAGTCGTAGAGCTGGACCGGGGATCCGTCGGCGACGGCGCCGCTCGCGACGTCGAGGCACTTGCCGAGCGCCCGTACGGTCCCGTCGGAGCCGAGGGTCCACCGCTGGGCGGTGGTGCCGTTGCAGTCGTAGAGCTGGACCGGGGTGCCGTTGGCCGGGTTCGCCGCGGTGACGTCGACACACTTGCCGGCGAGCCCGCTGATCTGGCCGCTCCGACCGTCGGGGCCGCCGTCGGACGAGGTCACGCGGACGTGGTCCACCACCAGCTGCTGGGGGAAGGCCGTGCTGCCGTCGGGGTCACCCGGCCAGTAGCCGCCCACCGCGAGGTTGAGGATCAGGAAGAACGGCTTGTTGAACGCCCAGCTGCTACCCCCCAGGTCGGCGGGCGTCCGCCGCTGGTAGACGACGCCGTCGACGGACCAGGTGACGGAGTCGGGGGCCCAGTCGACGGCGAAGGTGTGGAAGGCGTCCGCGAAGGCTTTGCCGCCGGAGAGGGTGTACGCCGCCCCGATGCCGCCGGCGCCCGAATAGCCCGGCCCGTGGAGGGTTCCGTGTACAGTCGAGGGCTCGAAGCCGACGTTCTCCATCACGTCGATCTCGCCGGAGTTCGGCCAGCCGACCTGGCCGATGTCGTAGCCGAGCATCCAGAAGGCGGGCCACATGCCCTGGCCCCGCGGCACCTTGAGCCTCGCCTCGACGTGTCCGTACGTCTGCGTGAAACGGCCCGCGGTGTTCAGGCGGGCCGACGTGTACTCGCAGCGCCCGTACCAGCAGGTGTAGTTGCCCGGGTTTTCCCGGCGGGCGGTGATGACCAGGTGGCCCTGACCGTCGAGGGCGGCGTTGCGGTTGCCCGCCGTGTAGTACTGCCGCTCGTGGTTGCTGACGTTGTCGCCGGTCTCGGTCTGCCATTTGCCGGGGTCGACGGCGGCTCCGGCCGGTCCGTCGAACTCGTCGGAGAAGGTCACGGCCGCGGCGGCGGACGGCGTGGGGGCCGGAACGGAAGCGCCGGCGGCGGGGGCGGCCAGACCGCCCCAGCAGAGGAGGGCGAGGGCGCATAAGAGCGCGCGCCGGTGCCAGGTGGGGTGCACGGTCATCACATCACTTCGGTGTGGGGGGACATGCGGAGAGTGATATATGGCGCGAGCATGACAATCCAACGCCAAGGAGTGAACGCGGAAGCGGACCGTCCGGGCCTCTTTGTTCACGTCTTGATTCAAGGCGCAGGGTACGGCTGCGTCAAGATGCCCGCAGCGTCCGGTGCGCATCGTCGGTCGTTCTGATCGGCCGGATCCGCTCCGGAGACCCTGTCGGCATCTGCCCCGGCCGTGGTCGGAGCACGGGCCGCGTCGGCGTCGGCGTCGCCGAAGTGGAGCGTGGCCGCGATGGCGGCGTTCGACCGGCCTTCGGCCATCAGCTCAAGGACCTCGCGTTCCCGTCCCACCCCGTGCGCGGTGGCCATGACCCGTCCCCCCACCCGTCGGCTCGCATCCGTACGCGGACCACGATGCCGGGCCGCGCCGCCCCAGCAACCGCACCGGGCGACCGAACAGGCTGTACCCAGGTCCACCCCTCACGCCGGACGGCTCGTACACACGGCTGTGCCCCGCGGGCCGTCGGGACGGCCCGCGGGGCACGCGGCTCGGACGCAGGTCACCGCGCCGCGGCGGTGAGGGTCAGGGAGCCATCTGGTAGGCCCCGGCCAGGTTCTCCACCCGCGCCCAGACGCGGGCCGCGCGATCGGTGTCGACGACCGGACGGCGGACGGCGCCGAGCGCCCATTCCTGCTGGGCGGCGGTGGCGGAGACCTTGCCGTGGAGCTCGACCGCGTGCGCGGAGAAGTCGCGCACAAGGGCGCCGAAGAGTTCGTCGAGCACGTCCTCGTCCAGGCCGGTCAGGTGCGCCTGCTCCAGGATCAGCTGGCCGTGCACGACGAGTGCGAACAGTTGGCCCACGGCCAGGAGGAGATCGAGGTCGCGGCTCTGCGCCTCGTCCGGGGCGGCCGTGGCGACGAACTCGCACAGGGCGTCGGCCTGCTCGCGGAAGCGGGCCACGTTCGGCACGCCGGCGTACGCGTCGTAGGCGGTGCGCCAGTTGTGGAACCGTACGGAGCCCAGACCGCGGGCGGGGCCCTGACGGAAGAGGAAGGCGTCGTCGGCCGCGTCGAGGCGGGTCGGGACGGGCGCGTACTCGACCGGTTCCAGCAGGTGGTTGCGCATGAACTTGAGGATCAGGGCGAGGTTGACGTGGACCGTGCCCTCCAGCTTCGGCAGCCCGCGGATCTCGATGGCCGCCTGCGCGAAGTAGGTGTCCTTCTCGAAGCCCTTGGCCGCGATGACGTCCCACATCAGGTCGATGACCTTCTCGCCCTCCGTGGTCACCTTCATCTTGGTCATCGGGTTGAACAGCAGGTAGCGACGGTCGTCCGGGCCGGCGGAGCGGAAGTAGTCGACGGCGCGGTCGCTGAACAGCTTCATCCCGACCAGGCGGACGTAGGCGTCGGTCAGCTCGCGGCGCACGTGCGGGAAGGCGGTGACGGGGCGGCCGTAGAGGATGCGATTGGCGGCGTGGGTGACGGCCTCGTACATCGCGTGCTCGCAGATGCCGATCGACGCCGTGCAGAGGTTGAACTTGCCGACGTTCACCGTGTTGAGAGCGGCGTCGAAGGCGGCGCGGCCGGTGTGCAGGACATCGGCGGGGGTGACCGGGTAGTCCGTCAGGCGGAACTCGCTGACGTACTTGGACGAGTCGACGACGTTCTGCACCAGCCCGTACGCCGGGTGGCGGCTGTCGGCCGCGAAGAACACGTAGCCGTCGGGGCCCTCGATGTCGGTGCGGCGGCCGAAGACGGAGACGAGTCCCGCGGCATTGCCGTTTCCGATGTAGTACTTGGACCCGGTGGCCCGGAAGCCGCCGCCACCGTCGGGCTCCAGGAGCATGTCGGTGGAGTAGATGTCCGCGCCGTGCGCCTTCTCGGACAGGCCGAACGCGAACACCTTGCCCTCGGCGAGGAGTTCGGCGGCGCGTTCGCGGGCGTCGGCGTTGTCGCTCTGCCAGACCGGACCGAGGCCGAGGACCGTGACCTGCCACGCGTACCAGTAGTCCAGGCCGTAGAAGCCGAAGATCTCGTTCAGGGCGGCGATCCGCGCGGTGTCCCAGCGCTTGTCCGGCTCGTCCTCGCCGGAAGCGGCGGAGGCGGGGGTGAGGAAGGTGGCGAAGAGCCCTTCCTTCGCGGAGAACGCGATGAAGTCCCCGAGCCAGGCTCGGGAGCGGTAGTCCTCCAGCAGCCGGCGCTTGCCCCGGTCCTCGAACCAGTCGACGGTGGCGCGCAGCAGCCTGCGGGTCTCGGGGTCGAAGTGCGCGGGGTCGTAGGTGCGCGGGTTGAAGAGCAGGGGGTCGCTCATGGACGTTCGCCTTCCGGTCGGAGGATGAGGGGTGCGAGGTGGCGCGGGATGTGCGGCGGGAAGGGCGGGGGACGGCGGCGCCGGGGTCAGGCCGCCACGAGACGCTGGAGCGTGGCGCGTACGTCCTCCAGCCAGGCGAGCTGCATCCGCTCGTAGGCGATGCCGCCACGGAGCACCACGTGCTGGAGCTCACGCCCGGCGTCGTCCGCCGCGGGAGCGTCCACGCCGGTGAAGTCGCGCAGCTCGCCCGCCAGGTAGTGGGTGAGCCGGTCCGCGTGCGCCCGGTGGTGCCGCTCCACCTCCAGGATGAGCGCGGCCGGATCGTCGAAGGCCGCGCCGCGGATCTTCACGGCGAGCTCGTGCCGGACGCTGTCGGGCTGGATCGGCTCGTGGAGCCACGCGGACAGTGCGGACCGGCCGGCCGGCGCGACGGAGTACTCCTTCTTGTCCGGCCTGGCCTGCTGCGCCACTTCGAGCACGTCGACCCAGCCGTCGCCCTCCATCCGCTTGAGCACCCGGTAGATCTGCTGGTGGGTGGCGGTCCAGAAGTAGCCGATGGACCGGTCGAACCGGCGGGCCAGTTCATAGCCGGAGCCCGGCTTCTCCAGGAGGGAGACGAGGATCGCGTGCTCGAGTGCCATGCCCCGATCCTTCTATGCAACTCGTTGCATAGACAAGCGCCCGCGTCCGGGTGAGACGCGGCTCACGCGGCGCCCCGCTGAGCCCCGGGCCCGGCCGGCCCGGGAGGCCGCGCCCCGTGATTGCCGGCTACCGGCTACCGGCTACTGGCTGCCGGCTACCGGAGCGTGCGCGGACCGGGGTAACCCCGTGCGCCAGCGCCCCGTGGGGGTCCTGTTCGAAGGAGCGGAGCAGGTCTGCAGCCACGCTCACCGCGATCGTGGCGGGTTCCTTGCCAGTGATCCCGGCCGTTCCGATCGGGGTCTTGATCCGGTCGATGGCGGCGGCGTCGTGACCGCCCTCGTCGGCCAGGCGTTGCCGGAACCGCGCCCATTTGGCGGCCGATCCGATCAATCCGATCGGGCCGAGGCCGGTCGTGCGCAAGGCGGCGTCGCACAGTGCGGCGTCCTCGGCGTGATCGTGGGTCATGATCAGGACGTGGGCGCCGGGCGGCAGCTCCGCGAGGGCCTGCTCCGGAAGCAGCGGTGTGTGGTGCACGTGGATCTGAGCCACCGCGTCCGCGAGCACACCGAGACGTTCGTCGGCGAGCATGTCGGGACGGGTGTCGATCAGGTGCAGATCGAGGCTGTGGCGGGCCAGGATGCGTGCCAGCTCCAGTCCGACGTGCCCGACACCGAAGATGGCCACCGCTTGGACCACGGGCAGCGGTTCGAGCAGTACGCTGACGGCTCCGCCGCAGCACTGCACGCCGTGGCGGCCGGTGACCTTGTCGTTGAGGGCGAACTCCATCAGCTCCGGCTCCGGATCGGGCGCGGCGTTCAGCTCGCGGGCCCGGTCGATGGCGACGGCCTCGATGTTGCCGCCGCCGATCGAACCCCAGGTCTCGGTCCGTCCCACCACGAGTTTGGCACCGGCCCGGCGGGGCGCGTGACCGCGCACGGTCGCGACGGTCACGAGCACGCCGGGTTCCCGGCGTGCTCGCAACCGTGCGACCGCGGCCACCCACGTCATGTCAGGCATTGCTCACAGCACGTGAGTCGGTGGGGATCGCGCTGCCGGAGAGAACGCGGCCCTCGCGCCGCGCCCCGCCTCCGCGGACCGCTTCGATCGCCCAGTACACCGCCTCCGGCGTCGCCGGAGAGGCGAGCTCCACGCTGACTCCGACGGGCCCGAATGCCGCGACGGCCTGCCGCAGCGCCTCGCGCACCGAGAACGCGAGCATCAGCGGAGGCTCACCCACCGCCTTGGAGCCGTACACCGCGCCCTCCTCGGAGGCGTTCTCCAGCAGCGTGACGTTGAACTCCTCGGGCATCTCCGAGAAGCTCGGCAGCTTGTAGGTGCTCGCGCCCTGGGTCAGCAGCCGGCCGCGCTGCGGCCCGTCACGGGTGTCCCAGCGCAGGTCCTCGAGCGTCAGCCAGCCCGCGCCCTGCACGAAACCGCCCTCGACCTGACCGATGTCGATCATCGGGGACAGACTGTCGCCGACATCGTGAACGATGTCCACCCGCCGGATGCGGTACGCGCCGGTGAAGCCGTCCACCTCCACCTCGGCCGCGGCGGCGCCGTAGGAGAAGTACTTGAACGGCGAGCCGTGGAAAGACTTCGCGTCCCAGTGCAGACCCTCGGTGCGGTAGAAACCGGCCGCCGACAGCTGAACTCGCTGGAGGTAGGCGGTGCGCACCAGGTCGTCCCAAGCCAGCTCCCGGTCGCTGCCGAGGGAGCGCGCGACGCCCTCGACGATGCGCACGTCCGAAGCGGGGGCGCCCAGTTGGGTGCCGGCCACCTGGAGCAGCCGCTCGCGCAACTGCTCGCAGGCGTTCTTCACCGCCGCACCGTTGAGGTCCGTTCCGGCGCTGGCGGCGGTGGCAGAGGTGTTGGGCACCTTGTCGGTACGCGTCGGGGCCAGCCGGACCTTGTGCGGCGGGATACCCAGCGTGGTCGCGGCGACCTGGAGCATCTTGGTGTGCAGGCCCTGGCCCATCTCGGTGCCGCCGTGGTTGATCAGGACGGAGCCGTCCTTGTAGATCAGCACCAGCGCGCCGCCCTGGTTGAAGGCGGTGAGGTTGAACGAGATGCCGAACTTGATGCCCGTGATCGCCAGCGCCCGCTTGGTGTGCGGGTGCGTGTCGTTGAAGGCCGCGATCTCGCGCTTGCGATCGGCCGTCCCGGCGTCGGCCTGGACCTGCCGCCAGACGGTGGAGATCCGTTCGGGGTGAGCGACGGGCTGCCCGTACGGTGTCGTCTGGCCCTGACGATAGAAGTTGCGCTCCCGCAGCTCCATCGGATCCAGGCCCAGCAGCGGCGCGCACCGGCCCATGATGTCCTCGATCACCAGCATGCCCTGCGGCCCGCCGAAGCCGCGGAAGGCGGTGTTGGAGACCTTGTTGGTCTTGGCGATCCGACCGGCGACGCGCGCGTTCGCGATCCAGTAGGTGTTGTCGATGTGGCACAGGGCGCGCGCCACCACCGGTTCGGACAGATCCAGGCTCCAGCCACCGTCCGCG
The DNA here is from genome assembly GCF_030063135.1 of Streptomyces sp. G-G2. Lineage (GTDB taxonomy): Bacteria > Actinomycetota > Actinomycetes > Streptomycetales > Streptomycetaceae > Streptomyces. The sequence continues at coordinate 38,592 of NZ_JASISO010000044.1, read as the reverse complement.
GTCAAGGTGGCGTCCAGGGCCTGAATGCGGCCCTCGGCGTCGAAGCCGATCTTCCACTCGGCGTGGAACCCGTGGCGCTTGCCTGACATGGTCAGGTCCTGGGTCCGGTTGAGCCTCAGTCGCACCGGGCGCCCGGTCAGCTGGGCACCGAGCGCGGCGATGGCGGCGAACCCGTGCGGCTGCATTTCCTTGCCGCCGAAACCGCCACCCATCCGCAGGCACTGGACGGTTACCTCATGGCTGTGCAGGCCGAGCACGTGCGCGACGATTTCCTGCGTCTCCGAAGGATGCTGGGTGCTGCTCTGGACGAACATCTGCCCGTTCTCGTCGACGAGGGCCAGCGCCGCGTGCGTCTCGAGATAGAAGTGCTCCTGGTCGGAGAACTGGAACTCGCCGGTGAACACGTGCGCGGAGTCGGCGAAGCCGGCATCCACGTCGCCGGACAGCATCACGGGCCGGGCACCGTGGAAACTGCCGGCCGCGATCGCTTCCTGGAGCGAGACGAGAGAGGGCAGTTCGTCGAGTTCCACTTCGACGGCCGCCGCGCCGAGCCGGGCCGCCTCCAGGGTCTCCCCCAGCACCCAGGCCACCGCGTGGCCGTAGAACATGACCTCGTCGGTGAACAGCGGTTCGTCGTGCTTCATGCCGGCGTCGTTGACGCCGGGCACATCGGCGCCGGTCAGCACGCGGACCACACCGGGCACGGCGAGCGCCGGCTCGGTGCGCAGCGCGGTGATCCTGCCGCGGGCCCTCATGACCTGGACCGGGTAGGCGTGCAGCACGTCCTTGGTACGAGCGACCAGGTCGTCGGTGTAGAGCGCGGCGCCGGTGACGTGCAGGCCGGCGCTCTCGTGCGGCATCGAGACCCCGACGACTGGCTTCTCGGGGCGTTCGGACAAATGGCTCATGACGACACCGCCTCGGTGGATTGCGCGTACAGCTTGAGAAGGCTCTGGCCGAGCATCGCGGAGCGGTAGTCGGCGCTGGCCCGGTGATCGTCCATCGGCGTGCCCTGGGCCCGGAGCACGTGGGCCGCGGCCTCGACGGTCTCTGCCGTGAACGCCTTGCCCTCCAGGGCCGCTTCGGTGGCCAGGGCGCGGATCGGGGTGGCGGCCACCCCGCCCAGGCCGATCCGCGCCTTGCGGACGATCCCGTCCTCGATGTCGAGCGCGAAAGCGACCGCCACGCTGGAGATGTCGTCGAAGCGCCGCTTGGCGATCTTGTGGAAGGCCGTGACCGGTGACAGCGGCAGCGGGACGCGCACCGCGCGGATCAACTCCCCGGGACGGCGCACGCTCTGCCGGTAGCCGGTGAAGTAGTCGGCCAGCGGGACCTCGCGCTCGCCGTCGGCATCGGCGAGGACCAGCGACGCCTCCAGCGCGAGCAGCACCGGTGGGCTGTCACCGATGGGGGAGCCGGTACCCAGGTTGCCGCCGAGGGTCGCACTGTTGCGGATGAGCCGGGACGCGAACTGCGGGAACAGCTCTGCCAGGAGCGGGACGCTGCCGTCGAGGCGGCGTTCGATCTCGGTGAGCGTGAGCGCCGCCCCGATCTCGACGTGGTCGGATTCGACGCGCAGCGCGCGCAGTTCGGGCAGTCGATCGACGGCCACCACGCACCGTGCCCGTCGGGAACGGATGTTCACCTCCACGCCCCAGTCGGTGCTTCCGGCGACCACCACCGCGTCGGGCCGCTCGTGGAGCAGCCGCAGCGCTTCGGCCAGGGTGCTCGGCCGCAGGAACGTGCTGTCGTCCCGGGTGTACTGGGTGGCGGCCGGTTCGGGCGCGGACCGCTCGCGACGCTGCGCGAGGGGGTCGTCCTCGGTGGGCGTACCGACGGCGAACGCGGCATCGCGAATCGGCCGGTAACCGGTGCAGCGGCACAGGTTTCCGCTCAGCGCGTGCAGATCGAAGCCGTTCGGACCGTGTTCGGAGTCGGTGCCGTCGGCAGGTTCCGCGTGAGCGCAGCGGTCGGGCCGGTAGTACTCGGAGGCCATGCTGCAGATGAACCCCGGTGTGCAGTAACCGCATTGGGAGCCGCCGCGCGCCGCCATCTCCTCCTGCACCGGATGCAGCGTGGGCGGCCTGCCCGGTTCGCCGGCGGTGGCGAGGCCCTCGGAGGTGATGATCTCCTGACCGTCGAGCGCCGCGGCCGGGACCAGGCAGGCGTTGACCGCCACCCAGTCAGTGGGCTTGTTCACCCCGGGACGGGCCACCAGGACCGAACAGGCGCCGCATTCACCCTCGGCGCAGCCCTCCTTGGTGCCCGTGAGGCCGCGCTCGCGCAGAAGATCCAGCACCGTGGTGTGGGGCGCGGCCGGGGAAATCGGTGTCTCTTTGCCGTTGACCGTGATCCGCGCCGCTACCACGGCGCGTCCTCATTTCGGTGCGTGGTCGTTCTGGTCGTCCCAGTAGCCATGTCAGGAGCTCTCTAGTTCAGTGGCGCGGCTCGAGGAACCAGAGCGCGCGAATCAGCCCGCGACGATGTGCCGCAGGCGGTGAAAGAGACCGAAGGGTGCCGGGGCCCGCGATCGGGCATCCAGGCGAGGGGCTGCTCAGCAGCCGTGTGCTACACGACCGGGAGCCCAGGCGATCTGGTGGGCGAGGCGGTCCAGTTCGGAGATGGTCGACATCCGACGTCGCCTCCTTCCGTCAGTTCGCGAGTCGTTCTGTTCGAAACTACGATGGCGCGGGTCCATCGGTCAAGCAGACCGGCGCGGACCAGTAGTTTCCACTGAGATACGGGATCGAGGACCGGCGACGGCCCCAGGTGCCGCCCACGACCCGGAATCCGTCGTGGGCCGCGGCAGCGACGACCCGGTCGAGTGCGCACTCGACCGGGTGGCCCGGGGTGCCGGGCCGAGGCGGTCGGGCGGTCAGGTCTGGCATTGCTTCGTGGATGCGGCGGACCAGCCGCTCCAGGCGGCGCCGTCGGCGCGGGCGTGTACGCGGATCTCGACCTTCACGGGGCCGCACACCCGGGTCGAACTGCCCACTTCGACAGGGCCGATCGACTCGCCCGCCCGGACGTACGCGCGACCGCTGCCCATCTTCTCCCAGTGGCCGCCGTCGACCACGCGGAAGAACGCCTCGTAGGCGACGTTCAGTCCCTTGGCTCCCGTGTTGCGCGCCTTGAGGTGCGCCGTGATCTCCCGGGTGGGGACTTCGTGGACAGATCCCCGCTGGGCACTGATGCAGCCGTTGACGGCCACACGGCCGGTGGATACACCTCCGCCGCAGGCGACGGCCGCCGCGTCGGCGTTGGCCGGGAGGGCCAGCACGATGAGCGCCGCTGCGCCCAGGAGCGTTCCGGTGCGGGTCACATGCACAGTTCCGTACCCCTCGTCTAGCTTGCTTTCTCTGCAAGGACTATGGCCCCCCGGGGGCCCGGTGGGCAGGGATTGAGCCGCCTTTCATCCCCATGGGTGCGGATCGTGGCGGTGGTCACGGCCACCCTGACCACCTGTCGGCTCGGGTGGCCCAGGGCGCGGTCCACGTCGCCCAGAACACCGTGCTCGTGCTCGCGGCCGTCGCGCTGGTCTGCCTGTTCACCGCGGTGGGGCGCCGTCACCTACTGCCGTGACCGGGAAGGTGCACCGGGTCGGCTCCTGACCGGCCGGCAGGGGTTTGGCCGGCGCGTCATGTGGGCACCCGCCGAACGAAAAGGGCGGTGCGGAGCTACCGCCGAGCGGGAAGGACGAGCGGGGCCGGGTTCCCGCGGTGCGGCGTCGGCAGAGGGGTTCTTCGTGGGAGATCGACCAGAGGCGCAGGCGCATTCGGGCGCGGAACGCGAACCCGGCGCGGCGAAGCGGGGGGGACCGGCGGACGGCCGCGGCGAGACCACGGAGGAGCGGGCGGACCGGCGGTGGCAGGAGCTGGTGCAGGAGATCCGCGTCGCCCAGACCGGTGTCCAGATCCTCTTCGGGTTTCTCCTGACGGTCGTCTTCACCCCGCACTTCCAGGGACTCGCCACGCCCGACAAGACGATCTACATCGTGACCGTCGTCCTCGGGTCGCTGTCGACCGGTGCGCTGATCGCGCCGGTCGCCTTCCACCGCATCGTCTCGGGCAGGCGCATCAAGCCCCAGGCCGTCGTCTGGGCCTCCCGGCTCACCTTCGTGGGCCTGGTGCTGCTGCTGGCCACGCTCGTGGCCGCCCTCCTGCTCGTCCTGCGGGTGGCCACGCACGACGGGCTCGCCCTCTGGCTGGTGGGCGTGGTGCTCCTCTGGTTCCTTCTCTGCTGGTTCGTGCTGCCCCTGTGGGCGCGTTCCCGCCACACCGAGGGCCCTTGACGGTCCGTCGGAGCGGCGGCCTCCTCCGCCGTCAGGCCGCGTGGCGCCGGTGCTTGCCGTGGCGGAGCACGTGCTTCGGACCGGCCGGGGCGCCGTGCTCCGGTACGGGCTCCGGTACGGCGTGCAGGTGCCTGGCCGCGGGGGCCGGGGGCGGAGTGGTTCTCGCCGGACCCAGCATGCGCTCCTCGTAGTGGGCCAGCCCGAGGACGGAGCACATCAGCAGGGGCGGTATGAGCAGTGCCAAGAACAACACGGGTGGATCCTCCGGCGAGTGTCTCCGCGGCCGCGGCTGTGGCTACCTGGGCCGGGCCAGGCCGACGAAGAGGACGAGGAGGGCGAAGGCCATCACCGTCAGGTGCAGCAGGGCGGGTCCGGGATCCGCGGCCCACACCGAGGCCGCTGTCGCATGCGGTGTCATACGTGCGCGCATGCCCGCACTCGGAGCACTGATGCGCCCCGCCTCCGGCCTCCCCGTACCGAGGGAACCTCTGCCCCTCGCGGCCTCTCGGCCACCTCGGCCCCGTCGGGGACCGGTCCGTCAGGGGAGTTCCGGCACGAAGGGCAGGTAGTCCGTCCCCAGCGCGGAAGGGATCACCGCGTAGCTGGCCTCGGGAAGCTCGTTCCACACGCCGGGCAGGTCTCCCAGCGGCTCGGAGACCACGATGCGGGTGTCGTCGGAGATCTCGCGGAGGTAGTCCACTTCCGGGTGGAGATGGCGGACGGTCTCGGCGCGGCTGCTGTAGAAGAGCGACCGGGAGGCCCCCTGGCTGGAGTACCGGAAGGCCCAGACCTGCTTCCCGTCACTGACCGCCACCGTCATCTGGAGCGGTTCCGGCACCCCGTGCTCCTTGCCGAGCCGTTCCACCAGACCCGCCATCCGGGCCACCGCGCCGGGAACGTCCTGGTCGAGGCCGTAGGTCACCGCCAGGTAGAACATCACCTCGGAGTCCGTGGACCCCTCGATACAGGGGAAGAGCGCCGGGTCGACGGCCATGCAGAGGTCCCGCTGCAGCCGGCGGAAGTCCGCGATGGCCCCGTTGTGCATCCACAGCCAGCGGCCGTGCCGGAAAGGGTGGCAGTTGGTCTGCTGGACGGCCGAGCCCGTCGACGCCCGGACGTGCGCGAAGAACAGGGGTGATCGGACGTGCGCGGACAGCTCGCGCAGGTTCCGGTTGTTCCAGGCCGGTCCGATGTCGCGGAAGACGGCCGGTGTGCCGTCACCGTCCTGGCTGTACCAGCCGATGCCGAACCCGTCGCCGTTGGTCGCCTCCACCCCCATCCGGGCATGGAGACTCTGGTTGATCAGCGAGTGCTCCGGACGGTAGAGCATGGCGTCGAGGAGCATCGGTGATCCTGCATAGGCGAGCCAGCGGCACATGCGCACCGTCCCCTTCCGCTTGCGCTCCCGCGCGCTTCCCTTCACACCTTTCCCCCGAGCCTAACCCCGGCTGTCCGCCGCCCCGGGGCTCCCGCGCGGGGGCCCGCCGCACCTGGGCGCACACCGGAGGCAGCCGTGCCATGCTCGAGAGATGAAGGGCCGTGCCTTGCCGACGGGTGAGAGTGCCACCCCCGAGGTGCTGGCGCTCGCCAGGGTGGTCGCCAGGCTGCGCTCGGAAGTCGCCGACCTGGAGGGCGTCGCCGCGACCGCGGCCGTGGTCGAGCGGGCCAAGGGCGTGCTGATGGCCCAGTCGGGGGTCTGCGCCGAAACGGCGTACGGACTGCTCCTCGGCCACGCCGCCGAGCGCGGGCACACCCTCCTGGAGGAGTGCTGGCTCGTCCTGGGGCGGGCGCTCCCGGGCCCGCCGCCCGGCACCGCACCCGCCGAGGCGTCCGGGCCCGCAGGCGCGGGGGAGGCCATGGCCGCACCGGCCCCCGGCCGCGGACGCCACCTCGCCGGCCGCCCCGACCGCGGCGCCACGCTGCGCCCCCTCCTGTCCCGCCTCGCCCAGGGCCTGGCGGTGGCGGACGCGGGTGACGGCGTCGCGGAGCTGCTGCTCGGCGTGCTCGGCGTGGACGCGGGCGTCGACGCGGTCATGATCTACTCCCTGACCCTCGCCGGAAGCCTGGAGCTGACCGGCCGCGCCGGGATCGACGAGTCGCTCGCCGAGCGGTGGCGCCGCATCCCCCCGCTCACCGGAGTCGCCGCCCACGAGGCGGTCGCCGCTCGGCGGGCCCTGTGGCTGGAGGATCCGGTCCAGGACGCCCGCCGCTACCTCCTGATCGGGGACCCGCCGGACCGCTGGCTCTCGCGCGCCTGGCTTCCCGTACCCGCCGAGGGGCCCCCGAAGGCCGTCATCGGGTTCCTGCGGGCGCGCCCCGGCCCCTTCCCGGCCGATACCCGGGCGCTGCTGCGCCGGGCGGCCCGGTTGTGCGCGGGCCCGCTCGGGGCCCCGGCGCGCTCCCTCGACGCCGATGCGGACGCTGGCCGGGGCGACCTGGGGGTGACGTCCGTACAACGCGTCCTGGACGCCCTGCCGGGGCCCGCGATCCTGCTCACCCCGCTGCGCTCGGAGTCGGGCGAGGTGGAGGACTACCGCATCGACGCGGCCTCACCCGAGTCGGTGGACGTGGCGGGGCGGCGCGGCAAGGAACTCGTGGGCCGCCGGATCCTGGAGACGTACCCGACCCTGGGGAGTACCCCCGTGTGGGAGGGGTACCGGGAGACGCTCACCACCGGAACGGGGTACGAGGGCGAGCCCTTCACCTACGAGGAGGTCGTCGGCGGCGTTCCGCGGCGGTCCGTCTTCTCGGTCCGCGCGTCCAGGCTGGAGGACCGGCTGGTGGTGTCCTGGGTCCGCCACGACGCGAGCGAACGCCAGGCGCGGCGCCTGGCCGACATGCAGCGGCTGGGCAACCTCGGCTGGGCGGGATGGGACCTGGCGACGGGAACCGCCACCTGGTCCGAACAGGTCTACGCCATCTTCGACCGCGATCCCGCCGAGGGGCCGCTGTCACTGGAGCGACTGCCCCGGCACGTCCTCCCCGACGACCTACCGCAGCTGGGCACGGCCGTCCAGCGGCTGCTGAGCGAGGGCGAGGCCGTCGACCAGACGTTCCGGATCACCACCGCGGGCGGTCTGCGGCACCTGAGGATCGTCGCCGAGGCCCAGACGGACGCGGACGGCACCCCGGTCGAGGTGCACGGCTTCTTCCAGGACCTCACCACGCAGCGCGGCACCGAACTCGCGCTGCGCGAGACGGAGCGCGCGGTCCTCCTCCAGCGCGGCATGCTCCAGGCCGAACGCGCGCTGGCCGCTCGGCTCCAGGACACCCTGCTGCCGACCCCCGAGCAGTCCATGGAGCTGGCGGGGCTGGGCATCGACGTCGCCTACGTCCCCGCCGACCAGGGGCTCAACGTCGGCGGGGACTGGTACAGCAGCATCGAACTCCCGGACAAGAGCGCCCTGTTCGTCGTCGGGGACGTGGCCGGTCACGGGCTCGGCGCCGTCGGCACCATGGCCCAGCTGCGGTTCACCACGAAGGGCATGACGGTCACCGGTTCGCCTCTGCCCGATGTGCTGCGCCGACTCAACTCCCTCCTGCTGCACACCGCTTCGGACCCCTCCGGCGGCGCCACCGCCACCATGGTCATGGCCCGCTACCAGCCCTGGGACAGACGGCTGATCTGGGTACGGGCAGGACACCTGCCCCCGTTGCTGGTCCGCGGCGGCCGGGCGACCTTCCTCGAACAGCCGCAGGGTCCCCTCCTCGGCGCCTCCTTCGAGGCCGCCTACGGACAGGCGGTCATCGAGCTGATGCCCGGCGACCACCTGCTGCTCTACACGGACGGCCTGGTGGAGGAGCCGGGCGAGGACATCGGCGCCGGACTCGCCCGCCTCGCGGCGTCCGCCCTGCGGCTCGTGCGCGAGGGCTGCGGTGAGACCCTCGCCCGGACCCTCGCCGCGCTGTGCCCGGACCACCGTGACGACATCTGCGTCCTGGACGTGCACGTGCCGGACGGCCCGTGACCGCGCCCGCCGCAGGCATGAACCCACAGATCACGGGAAGTGGCCCTGACGGGGCCATTTCCAGGCACCCACCGGGAGCGACCGCCGGAGCGGAGGATTTCATGAGCTACGACCACCCACGGGTGCAAGTCCTCCTGGACGACGCCGGGGTCCGGGTCGTCGTGCTGTCCGGCGAATTCGACGTCGACAGCGTCGAACCGGTCCGCGGGGTACTGGCGGCCGCCGTACGGGACGGCGTACGCGTCGTGGTGGACATCTCCGCGGTGACCTTCGCCGACTCCTCTCTGCTCACCACCCTCCTCTTCGGCCGCCGCAGCGCCCCGCTGGCGCTGGCCGGGCCCGTGCCCAGCCAGTTCGCGGAACTGCTGGAGATGTCCTGCGCGGGCCCGTCCCTGGAGATCGAGCCGACCCGGGAGGGCGCCCGCGCTCGGGCGGCGGCCCTGAGCCCCCTGGAACGGTTGGCCCCATGACCGGCAACGACACCAGGCTGAAGGCGATCGCGGCCCTCACGGGCCTGAGGGGCGGCGTCGGGCCCGAGTACATCTCCGACCTGCTGGGCGAGGTGACGCCCGACCGCATCCTGGTGCCGTTGGAGGCGGACGCGGCGGAGATCGGCCAGTCCGTGCTCCAGCAGCTGTCGGGCCCCGTCAATTCCTTGATCAACGGCTTCATCCTGGCCTTCGAGGTGGTCGCGGACGCCTACGACGAGACCGACCCCGAGATGCCCACGGAGGAGATCCTCCAGGCCCTGGCCCTGCGCCTCGCACAGGAGCCGGACTGACCCCCGGGGCCGCGCGGCGGCCGACGTGCTCCGCCGCCCCGCTCAGCCGCGCAGCTGCCCCGTCCAGTCCTGCGGGAGCCGGTCGGCCGGTCCCGGCACCGGCTGGTCCGCCGGGTGGCTGCCCGGCGGCGTCAGCTCGGGCCCGGCCTCGTACAGGGCGCCGGTGTCGAAGTTCCAGAACCACTCCTCACCGGGCTCGAAGCTCTGCACCAGCGGATGGCCGGTGGACTTCCAGTGGCCGGTGGCGTGCTGGGCGGGGGAGGAGTCGCAGCAGCCGATGTGCCCGCACTGGGCGCACCGCCGCAGGTGGAACCACCAGCCCCCCGCCGCGTCGCAGTCGACGCAGCCGGTGCCGGTGGGCGGGACGCCCGGGTCGATTCCACTGATGTCGGTCATACGGGCTCCTCGGCGGCCTCGGGGGCCTCGGGTACCGGTGCGGTGAGCGGGAGCAGCACCTGGAAACGGGTGTCGCCGGGTGCGGATTCGACCTGGAGGCTGCCGTGGTGCTTGTTGACGACGATCCGCCAGGAGATGTCGAGGCCGAGGCCGGTGCCCTCACCGATCGGCTTGGTGGTGAAGAACGGATCGAAGATACGGCCGCGGATGTCCGCCGGGATGCCGGGCCCGGTGTCGCGGAACTCCACCAGCAGCCGGTCGCCCTCCCGTGCCGTGCGGACGGTCAGCGTGCCGTCGGGGCCGCTGCTCCCGATGGCGGACACGGCGTTGTCGATGAGGTTGGTCCACACCTGGTTCAGCTCCGCCGGGTAGGCGGGCACGTCCGGCACGGAGCGGTCGTAGTCCTTGACCACCCGCACCCGGCCGATCTTCCCGGACAGCATCAGCAGGGTGCTGTCCAGGAGTTCGTGGACGTCGACCACGCGGTACGGGGCGCGGTCGAGCTGCGAGTACTGCTTGGCGGCGTCCACGAGGTGCGAGATGCGCGTGGTGGAGTCGTTGATCTCGTCCATCAGCAGCTCGGTCTCGACGGTGTAGTTGAGCCAGCCCACGGCTCCGGGCAGGATGTCCTCGGCCACCGTCGCCGCCACGTGCTCCAGCCAGTCCGTGTCCAGTCCGGCCTGCACGAACGTCGGTGCGATCCGCCACCCCTCCGTGATGCCGTGGTCGTCGAGCCAGTCGGTCAGTTCGTCCTCCCGGTCGGACGCCTCCATCGGGCTCAACACCGGTGCCTTCGCGACGCGTTCGGCCGTACGGTCCTGGATCTCGATGAGATCGGCGAGCGCCTCGCGGGAGTAGGGGCCCTGGGCGATGACGGCCAGCTTGTGCCGCATCTTGCCCACCCGTTCCCGCAGCGCCTCGGTGGCCCGGACGGCCGCCGCGGCAGGGTTGTTCAGTTCGTGGGTGAGCCCCGCGGACAACGAGCCGAGGGCCAGCAGCCGTTCACGCTGGCCGATGGCCCGCTGGAGGTCCTTCGAACCGAAGAAGAGCCCCTCCAGGAGGTGCGCGGCCATCGGGAACCATTCCCGCATGATGTGCGCGAACGACTCCGCGGGGAGGACGAAGAACCGCGTCGGCTCCGTCACCCGCATCGAGTTGTGGTACGTCTGCGGCACCCGGTCGCCCAAGTACGCCTGCATGGCTCCCGCGTACACGCCGCGCTGCGAGGTCCGGCTCACTTCCACGTCGTCGGCGCCGACCCGGCGGGACAGGACGACGGTGCCCTCGACCATCACGTAGAGGCAGGTGGCCGGGTCCCCTTCGGCGTACACCGGACCAGCCTCGAACCGTTCGACCCGCCCCTCCGCGCACAGTCGCCCGAGCTGCTCGGTCGACAGCTTCTCGAACAGGAACAGCGAGGCGATCTCCTGCGGTGCGCAGGGCACGACCTGCCCGCTCACGACTGCTCCAGGTAACGGTGGACGAGCATCACGGCCATGGCTCCCTCTCCGACGGCGGACGCGACGCGCTTCGCGGACTGGGCGCGCGCGTCGCCCGCCACGAACACGCCGGGAATGTTGGTCTCCAGGTGGTAGGGCGACCGGTCCAGTGCCCACTCGGCGGGCGGGCGCCCGTCCGGCGTGAGATCCGGCCCGGCCAGGATGAAACCGTGCTCGTCGCGCAGCACCGTACCGTCCAGCCAGTCGGTCAGCGGGGCCGCTCCGATGAAGACGAACATCCACTGCGCGTCGACCAGTTCGGTCGCGCCGCCGTCCACGTCGCGCAGCGTCAGCTGCTCCAGGTGCTCCTGGCCGTGCGCCGACTCGACGACGGTGCGGGTGCGCACGGTGATGTTCGGGGCCTCCTCGATCTGCTGGATCAGGTAGTACGACATCGACGCCGCCAAGGACTCCCCGCGCACCAGCAGTGTCACCGACTTCGCGCCCCGCGCCAGGTACATCGCCGCCTGCCCGGCGGAGTTGGCGCCGCCCACGATGTACACGTCCTGCTCCAGGCAGGAGGCCGCCTCGGTGAGCGAGGAGCCGTAGTACACCCCGCACCCGGTCAGGTCCTCGCAGCCCGGGGCGTGGAGCTGCCGGTACGACACCCCGGTCGCCAGGATGACGCTGTGCGCGGCGACCGCCGAACCGTCGGAGAAACGGACGACGCGCGCCGCGCCGTTGACCTCCAGCGCCGTGACCTCGCGCGCCGTGAGGATCTCGGCGCCGAACCGGGCGGCCTGGCGGCGGGCGCGGTCGGTGAGCTGCGCACCGGACACGCCGTCGGGGAAGCCGAGGTAGTTCTCGATGCGGGAGCTCTGGCCCGCCTGGCCGCCGGTCGCCGACCGCTCGACCAGTACGGTCCGCAGTCCCTCGGAGGCTCCGTACACCGCCGCGCCCAGCCCGGCCGGGCCCCCGCCGATGACCACGAGGTCGTAGAAGTCGGCCATCGGCATCGTCGCGAGCCCCACGCGGGCGGCCAGCTCGGCCGCCTCCGGCTCGATCAGCACGGAACCGTCCGGTGCGATCACCACGGGCAGCCGCTGGGGGTCGGCCCCGGCCGCCTCCAGCAGCCGCCGCCCCTCGGGCTCGTCGGAGGAGTACCAGCGGTAGGGCACCTGGTTGCGGGCCAGGAACTCCCGTACCTGCGAGGAGCGCGCCGACCAGCGGTGTCCGACCACCTTGGTGGCGGGCACCGGCCGGTAGTCGCTGGAGCGCCAGGCCGTGAGCAGATCGTCCAGGACGGGGTAGAGCTTCTCCTCCGGTGGGTCCCAGGGCTTGAGCAGGTAGTGGTCGAGGTCGACGACGTTGATCGCGTCGATCGCCGCGTTGGTGTCGGCGTAGGCGGTCAGCAGCACGCGCCGCGCACCCGGGTACACGGTCAGGGCCTGTTCGAGGAACTCGATGCCGTTCATCCGCGGCATCCGGTAGTCGGCGAGGATCACCGCCACCAGATCGCCCCGCAGCTTCAGCTCGCGCAGCGCCTCCAGCGCGGAGTCGCCGGACTCGGCGCGCACGATCCGGTACGCGGCGCCGTAGCGGCGTCGCAGGTCACGGGCGATGGCACGGGAGACCCCGGGGTCGTCGTCCACGGTCAGGACGACGGTCCGCGCGGTCTCGGCGGCTTCTGCCATACGTGTCCACCCCGGGTGCTCTGGGCGGGCGGCACGGCGGGCCGCCCGTGCCGTTCCCGCCCATCGTAGGGTCGATCGCCGGGGACCGCCCGGTCAGGTGACCGGCCCCCGGGGCCGGGAGCGGACCCGGCAGGGGGCCGGGCCGGAGGTGCGGAGCGGGGCCCGGGGCCGGTGGGGGCTGGGGATCGGGCCCGGGCCGCGGCGGTGTCGGCGGCACGGGGTCGGGCCCCGGGGCGGGAACGGGACCCGGGAGGGGGCCCGGACCGGGCCCCGGCGCGGGAGTGGGACTGGGCGGGACGGGATCGACGGGAGGGGTTCCCATGGTGATCACCTCGGCTCGGAGACCTGTCGGCGCCGGGTGGTGGCTTCGTAGCGGCGCCCGTTCACGGGTCCCCCTACCCGGATCCACCGGGCCGATGCCCTCGTCCCGCCTCAGCGGTCAGGGTCACAGGCCGAGGTCGAGGAGGGCCTTCTCCACGAGTTCGGTGGGGGCCGGGTGGATCCAGTACGGGGACCGGGCGAGGGTGACGGCGTCGATGCCCAGGGTCATCGCCAGCACGAGGGGCTGGATGAGGGCGGAGGCCTGCGGGCCCATCACATGGGCGCCGAGCAGGCGGCCGGTCCCCCGCTCGGCGAGCACCTTGCAGAAGCCCGTGGTGTCCTCCGTCGCCCAGCCGTAGGCGATGTCCGCGTACCGCGCCTCGCCCACCAGCGGGTCCAGCCCCCGCTCGCGGCAGTCCTGCTGGGTGGCGCCGATCGAGGCGATCTGCGGACGGGCGAAGACCGCCGCGGGCACGAGGTCGTGGTCGGCGCTGATCAGGTCGTCCGGGTGGCGGAGATTGTGGGCGACGACCCGGGCCTCGCGGTTGGCGACGTGCTTGAGCGGTACCGGCGTGCAGATGTCACCGAGCGCGAAGACACCGTCCACCGTGGTGCGTTGGTGGCCGTCGACCACGATGCGGCCGTCGTCGTGCGTGGCGATGCCCGCGGCGTCGAGGTTCAGCCGGTCGCTGTTGGGTACGCGGCCGACGGCGACGAGCAGCATGTCCGCCTCGACCGTCGAACCGTCGTCCAGGCTCAGCCGCAGGGCGCCCGGACGGCCGTCGACGGCGGTGAGCTCGCGGCCGAGCCGGAGGTCGTAGCGGGACCGGGCCAGTTCGGTGAACCGTTCGGCGACCGACTCGTCCTGTTGGCCGAGCAGGCGGTCCTCCTTCTCGACGATGGTGACCGAACTGCCCGCCGCGGCGAACACCTCGGCCAGCTCGGCCGCGACGTAGCCGCCGCCGAGCACGGCCAGGCGCCGCGGCGGCGCGTCGATCCGCATGACGGTGTCGGACGTCTCGTACGGCAGCGCGGAATCGGCGACGGGCGGGGGCACCAGCGGGCGGCCTCCAGCGGCGACGACGATCTGCCGGGCGCTGATGTCGACGGCGCCGTCCGCGAGATCGATCCGCAGCTCCCGAGGGCCCGTGAAGCGGGCCCGGCCCTCGTACACCGTGATGGAGTCCGCTTCCAGGCGGCCCCGGCGGCCCTCTTCGCGCTCGGCGTCCAGGCGCCCGAACACCCGGTCGCGCGCCGCCCGCCAGCGCACGGCCGTCAGCTCGGCGTCCACGTCGTAGGTGCCGGATTCGCCGACGGTACGGGCCACGTTCGCGGTGTAGGCGAACATCTTGCTCGGGATGCAGCCCGCGTTCAGGCAGGTGCCACCGAACCACCGCTCCTCGACGACGGCCACGTCGAGACCGGCGAACGAATCGTCGATCACGGCGTTGCCGGATCCCGCACCGATGACCACAAGATCGTACTGACGCATCGTGCCAGGCTACGAGATCCCGCCCCGGCGGCGCGCGTCGGGCGCGCCGGTCCGCGCGCCCGCGGGGTCCGATGGAGCACACCTTTTGTCCGGGGGTGGTATCCATCAGCCGATGATCTTACGTAGGCTCAGGAATGTCCGCAGTCTCCGGGGTTGTCCCCCGGGGGCTGCCGCACTTTCGCATGCCCTGGCCCCACCCATCGAGTTGAGGAATACGTGCGCCTGTCCCTTGAACGACGCCTGACCGTCAGTGCTGCCCTGCTCGCCGTGGCAGCCGGTGTCGTCCCGGCCACCGCGGCCCACGCCGCACCGGCCACTCCGCCTGCCGCCGCCGCGCCGACCCAGCAGGTGACGCCCGACATGGAGGGTCTGACCAAGGCCCTGCAGAACACCCTGGACGCGGGTGCGCCCGGCGCCCTGGCCCGCTACACCGGTCCGGACGGGGTGAAGAGCAAGACTCTGGGCGTCCAGGACACCGCCTACGGCACCGCGATGGACGTCGACTCGCGGTTCCGGATCGGCAGCGTCTCCAAGACGTTCTCCTCCGTCGTGCTGCTCCAGCTGGTGAACGAGGGCCGTGTTGACCTGGACACCCCGGTCAACCACTACCTGCCGGGCCTGCTGCCGGACGACCGGATCACGGTGCGTCACCTGATGACGCACCGCAGCGGCCTGTCGGACTACACGAACGTGATGTTCGCGGACACGGTCCCCGGCTTCGAGGCCGTGCGCAACAAGGTCTTCGGCTACCAGGAGCTGGTGGACCTCTCGCTCGCCGAGCCCCGCACGACCGAGCCCGGCGTGTCGTACAAGTACTCGAACACCAACTTCGTGGTCGTCGGCATGATCATCGAGAAGGTGACCGGGAAGCCGGTGGCCAAGGAGTACGACCGCCGCATCATCAAGCCGCTGAAGCTGCGCGACACCTCCTACGTGCACCCCTCCACGGTCATCCGGGGCGCGCACGCCCACGGCTACCTCCACCCGGACGAGGACGGGGAGGCGCTGGTCGACTCCACCGAGCAGACGGTGTCCTGGGCGCAGACCGCCGGAGCGGTGATCTCCAACGCGGCGGACCTGAGCACCTTCATGTCGGGGCTGGTCAGCGGCAAGCTGCTGCCCGCGCGCATGCTCGACCAGATGACCACCGTGACCCCGACGGACGCGACGAACACGCGCTTCTACGGGCTGGGTCTGCGGCGCTACGACCTCTCGTGCGGTACGCAGGTGTTCGGGCACACGGGCACCGTGCAGGGCTTCTACACCTACGCCTTCACGACCCGTGACGGCAAGCGCAGCCTCTCCGCCATGGCGAACACCTCGAACGACGGGGCGGCCAACACCGCCCTGGGCGGCACGCTGGAGGCCGCGTTCTGCGGTAAGCCCGCGGCCCCCGCGGCCGGGACCAAGGCCGCCGCGCGCGGTCTGGCCGCGTCCCCGGCCCCGGCCCTTGCCCCGGCCGAGGCGGACCTGCCGGAACGCCGCTGACCCTCGCGGCCCCGGGCTGGGGACGCTGACCACCGCGGCCCGGGGCCGCCGACCGGGCGGGCCGGAGCCACCGCGCTTCGGTCCGCCCGGTCCGCGATGCCGTTGCCGCGGACAGCCGCCGGCGCACAAGGGGCAGCGCAGCCAGGGGGCAGCGCATCAGGAGGTCGGCGCATCAGGGAGTCAGCGCGTCCACCTCCGCCGCGAAGAGCACGGCGGGGTCCAGTCCCATACCGGTGAAGTGACCCGCGAGTTCCAGGGACAGGGCGCCGTGCAGGCGGGTCCAGAAGGACAGGGCCAGCCGGAGGGTGGCGGGCGGGGCGTCCGGGCGGTCCGCGGCCCACTCTCGGTGGTTCGCCAGGTGCTCGCCGAGCGGGCGGGCCCCCGCGTCGCCCGCGGCCGGGCCCGTCGTGGCGGCGGCGCAGGCGTCGAGCAGGACGGCCATCATCTCCGAGGCGATGGCGGTGATCTCCGGCGGCGCGTGATAGCCGGGCACGGGGGTCCCGTAGACGAGGAAGTAGCGGTGCGGGTGCCGCAGGGCCCAGTGGCGCAGCGCCCGGGCCAGTGCGACGACGCCCTCGGAGCCGCCTCCGCCACCTCCTGCACCTCCCGCGCCCCGCTCGTTCGCGACGGCGATGAAGGCGTCCGCGAGGTCGCGGTAGGCGTCCCGGACGAGTTCGGTGATCAGCTCGTCGCGGTTGGCGAAGTACCGGTAGAGCGCGGGCCCGCTCAGGCCCATCTGCTTGGCGATCGCGTTGAGGGACAGGGCGGAGGCGCCGGACCCCGCGATCTGCTCCCAGGCCTTCTCCTTGACCTCCGCGCGGACCTGCTGCCGGTACCGCTCGCGGGGAGTCGTCGTACGTCCGGTCATGCCGCCACCTGTCGCTCGTCGCGTATCGCCTCGTCGCGCATCGCGATAGTGAGAGGCTATCACTCTCGGCATGGCATATCGCGATCGTGGAGGCCGCTCCCTTGACACCGGCGCGGCCCATGCCCATTCTAGTTACAGCTTCTAACGAACGCGAGAAGCCAAAACTCAGGTCGGGTCGGAACCCAAGGAGTCCAGTCATGAGCACCGCCGAGCGCGTCGAGGTCGTACTGCTGGGCAAGGTCGAACCCGAAGGGCTGGAGCTGCGCCGCGGGCCCGTCCCGGTGCCGGCCGCCGGGCAGGTGGTGATCGCCATGGAGGCGACCGGCGTGTCCTTCGCCGAGCAGCAGATGCGCCGCGGCCGCTACTACGACCAGCCCCCGTTCCCCTTCGTCCCCGGATACGACCTCGTCGGCACCGTGCTGACCGCGGGCGAGGGAGTCGACCCCGAGCTGCTCGGCCGCCGGGTGGCCGCCCTGACGAAGACCGGGGGATGGGCGAGCCACGTCGTGGCCGATGCCGCCGACGTGGTCCCCGTGCCGGAGGGCGTCGGGGCGGCGCAGGCGGAGACCGCCGTCGTCAACGGCATCACCGCCTGGCAGATGCTCCACCGCAAGGCCCGGGTGCGCCCCGGCCAGACCGTCCTGGTGCACGGCGCCAACGGCGGGGTCGGCTCGATCCTGGTGCAGCTGGCGCTCGCCGCGGGCGCCCGGGTGATCGGCACCGCCTCCACCCGTCATCACGAGGCGCTGCGCGCGCTCGGGGTCACGCCGATCGACTACCGCTCCGGCGACGTTCCCACCCGGGTCCGCGCACTGGCGCCCGGGGGAGTGGACGCGGTCTTCGACCACGTCGGCGGCGACGGCGTGGTCGGCTCCTGGCGGCTGCTGGCCCCCGGCGGCACCCTCGTCTCCTACGGCAGCGCCGCCACCCGCGACGACGAGGGCAGCGGAGCGCTGCCGGTCCTCCTGCTGCTGGGCCGGGTGTGGATGTGGAACGCGCTGCCCAATGGCCGCAGCGCCTGCTTCTTCAACGTCTGGGCCGGCCGCGCCTACGCCAAGGACCGCTTCCGGGCCCGGCTGCGCGCCGACCTCACCCAGGTGTTCACCGCCCTCCAGCGCGGCGAGATCACCGCCAAGGTCGCCGCCGAGATCCCGCTCGCCCGCGTCGCCGAAGCGATGCGCCTGGCGGAGTCGGGCACGGTCGCCGGAAAGGTCGTACTCGTCCCGTGACCCGGTCCCGGGGAGCGCCGAGGGCCGCCGGACCGCCGGGGCCGACCCCGATGGTGGCGGGGTCGGCGGGGGAGGCGGTGTCCGCGGGCGGCCCGCGCGGCGGTCAGCCGATCCGGGGCTCCTCGCCGATCCGGGGATCCTCGTCGGCGTCCGCGCCCTGCGGCTCGGCGTCGGGGACGTTCGGCTCGCCGGTCTCACCGAAGGCCTGGGCGAGCGTGCCCTCCTGGGCCCCCACGCCTTCGGTGGACATCTGGGCCTGGGCGCCGCGCGGGTACTGGCCGGTGAAGTAGGAGTCGACGTCGAACTTCAGGCCGCCCTGCCCGCCGACCGCCTCCCCGTTCCTGCGGATCGCGATGATCTCGTGCGTCGCCGACCACAGGGCTCCCGAGGACCGTGCGGGAGTGGTGAGGCCGTGCGTCTTGGTGACGGAGTTGAGCTGGGTGACGCTGTGGCGGCTGCTGTACCCGAGTTCGGTGGTCACGCTGGTCTCCACCGAGGCGCTGAGACCCTTGATCTCGATACCGGCCGACGCGCTCACCGTCGTACTGGTCCGGCGGCTGAACTCCTCGCTCATCTCCTTGGTGATGCCGGTTGTGACGGCCACGCTCGACTCGGCGGGGGTGCTGCCCGCCTCGTTGTTGCGGAAGATCTGCAGGGTGAAGTTGACCCGCCGCTCCAGCGTGTAGAAGGGCGAGTTCGCCGCCTGCCAGGCGATGTTCTTGCCGGGGTCCTTCACGACCGTCATCGGTACGGTCACCGCGCGGTCGGTGATCTGCGCGACCGGATCGGGCTCCCGGTGCGAGGTCAGCACCGGCACGGCCGGGGGATTGCGCCGGGCCACCGCCGCGGGCAGGTCGAGGACGTGGACCGTGCCGCTCGGGCGGGCGTGACTGGCGTGCGCCCGGTGGAGATCGGCGCCCAGGATGAGGCGCTCGGTGCTGTCGGTGGGGTACTGCGGCGGCCGGATCTGCCAGGTCGACACGTCCCTCCTGGCCCCGGACTTCTTGTCGTCCCAGATCATGTCGCCGATCACGCCCTCCCGTACGTAGCGGCGGCCCGCCAGCTCCTGGCGGACGCACGCGTAGTACTCGGTCAGCGGCGCGTCCCAGCTCAGGGCGGCCCACACGTCTCCGAGGGCGACATATCCGGGCGGAGCCACCGGCCGCCACACCGAACCGTTCTTCTTGGCGCCCGACTTCTCGTCCGTCCATATGAGGTCGAACCGGACCGGGGGCTTGATCATCTGGTCGGCCGCGTTCGCGCCGCGGACCAGGATCGCGCCCCGGGCCCCCGTCATGTCGGCGTGGCTGCGGTGGCCGGTGCTCCCGAGGTAGCGCCAGCCCTGCGCGTACAGGGTGGAGGAGATCTCCGGGTTGAAGAACGCGCCGTCCAGAGTCGCGCCCGACCCGGCGTCGTCCCAACGGCGGGTGAACCGGTCGGTCACCGCGATGTCCAGCGCCCCGTACCTGATGCTGTCGACCATGGAATCCCACTTCCGCTCACTGTGCGGGCAGGGGTCGTCGCAAGATGTGACCGCGATCGGCCCCCTCGTGTACGGAAAGCTATCAATTGGGCGCGCAGCGTGTCCGAAGTGGTCTGGGGAAGGCCGGATTTCAGCATTCTCGTGCCTATTACGCGCCTTGCGAAGGATCTCCCGCACCGGGTACGGAGTCCCAGGAGTTCCGGGCCGCTGGACGGGGTCCGGGCGGGTCCGCATGGGCCGCCGGGCCGTGGGCAGGCGCGTCGGCATGACTGATTCCACTATGAACTCCACCAGCAACTCGGCCGCCCGCTCCACAGAGTTCCGTGTCACCGTCGAGGGTGAACGTTTCACCTGCGAGGACGTCCAGGGTCTCGGCCCCCAGGGCGACGGCGGCTTCCCCGGGGAGGTGCTCACGGTGACGCTCACCGGCTGCGTCCTCACCGACACCCCGAAGGCCCTGTCCTGGGCACTCGCCGAGGACCCGCGAGGACCGCGCTCCGTCTCCATCGAGGAGACGGACGCCGTCCGCCGCGAGGTGATCACCACCTGGGAGCTGACCGACGCGGCCCCGAACCAGGTGCGGGGCGCCAGCACCACGGCGTCGAACCACGAGACCCGGATCCAGCGGATCACCCTGAACGCCGCCAAGATCACACCGGTCACGCACCCCGCGGCCACCGAGGGCCCCCGCCACTGAACCCCGCCACTGAACCCCGCGACAGAACCCCGCCATCGCCCCCGCCACTGACCGGGTGCAACGGGCCCCCGCAGCGACCGACTGGAGGCTAGGCTCCGCAGATGGAACGCGCAGAGGTGCTCAAGCGAGTCATCGGCATCCTCACCGAGGCCCAGGAGATCCGCCGGGCAGCCGAAGCCGGTGAAGAGGACGACACCCCCGAGACCGAAGCGAGGGTCGTCACCCAGTTGCTGAACGAGATGCTGCCCTCGATCAGCGTCCCGGCCGACTCCTCACCGGCGCAGGTGGCCCGGCTCGTCGCCGAGGCGCTGGGCCCGGCCCTGCACACGATGGTCGCCGGATTCAGCCTGGCCTTCACCAGTCTCGCGATGGCGCACGACGGCGGCCGTACGGACCTCTCCTCGATCGAGGTGCTCCAGCAGCTCGCCCTCGAAGTGGAAGCCGGAAACTACGACGGGGGCTCCTGAGCGGGCCGCAGGCCAGTCGTGCGCCCGTCAGGCCGAGTTGCGGCTCCGGCCCGCCGCCGCGCCGTTCGTCGGCGGGTACCCTGGCCGCGCCGGGACCGAAGGCGGCGTCGACGGCTGGACCGACGGGCGCACGGGCGTGCGTACGGGCGCCGGGGGCAGTGGCGGGAGCGACGGCTCGTACAGCCAGGCCGCGAACAGGCCGTCCACCGGCTCGGCCGCGTAGCGGGCCACGTGACCCGTGAAGCCGCTGGTGGTCACCACTCCGTGCCGGTGCGCGCCGGCCCATTCGCGCAGCATGCGGAAGAACGCGCCGTCACCCAGGGCGCACCGGACCGCGTGCACGGTGAGCCCGCCGCGCTGATAGAGACGGTCGTCGAACATCAGCTTGCGGCCCGGGTCGGCCAGCGTGAGGTCCTGCGGCTGTGCGGCCAGCAACCGGTGCGCGGCGGACGCGTGTTCGTGCGCCGTGCGGCCGCCGGTGCGCTCCGACCACAGCCACTCGGCGTACTTCGCGAAGCCCTCGTTCAGCCAGATGTGCCGCCAGTCGGCGATCGTCACGCTGTTGCCGAACCACTGGTGCGCCAGCTCGTGGGCGACGAGCCGCTCGAAACCACGTGCCCCGTCCACGTGGTTGGCGCCGAACAGGGACAGGCCCTGGGCCTCCACCGGGACGTCGAGTTCCTCGTCGGCGACGACCACCGCGTACTCGCCGAAGGGGTAGGGCCCGAAGAGTTCCTCGAACAGCCGCATCATGGCGGGCTGCCGGGCGAAGTCGCGGGAGAACCGGGGCAGCAGGTGCGCGGGCACGTGGGCGCTCTGCGGCACGCCGTCGAGCCCCGGGTCGCCGAGCAGCACCGTCTGGTACATGCCGATGGACAGCCCGACCAGGTAGCTGGAGGTGGGCGCGGACTGCTCGTACACCCAGGTCGTCGTGCTGGACCGGGTGGTCCGGGTGAGCAGCCGCCCGCTCGCCACCACCGTGTACGCGGAAGGGGTGTTGACCGAGATGTGGTAGGAGGCCTTGTCGGCGGGCCGGTCGTTGCACGGGTACCACGAGGGCGCGCCGACCGGCTGGCTGGCCACCAGCGCGCCGTCGGTCAGCTCCTCCCAGCCGATGCCGCCCCAAGGACTGCGCACCGGCTTGGGGTTGCCCACCCAGCGCACCTCCACCGTGAAGGCCGAGCCCGCGGGCAGCGGCTTGGCCGGACGGATGCGCAGCTTCCCGGCGCGGTGGGTGAAGTGCGTGGCCCGGCCGTCCACCAGGACCCGGCCCACCTTGAACTCGGCCAGGTTCAGATGGAACTCGACGAGCGCGGCCCGCCCGGCGATCGCGCTGAGCCGGGCCGTCCCGGCCAGCCGGTTGGGGCCCGGCCGGTACTCCAGAGCGAGTTCGTACCGGTGCACACGGTAACGGGAGTCGCCGTTGGCCGGGAAGTACGGGTCCGATCCCGCTGTCGTCTGGCCGCTCATCGCCGCTTGCGCTCCCTGTGCCGTGCTGTGCCCGGACCCTCTCAGGTCCACCATGCCTCGATCGGATTGCCCAGCCAACGGGTGTCACCGGGGACGGATTCCCCCGCCATCACCAGCGAGGCGGGACCCAGCGTGCTGCGGGCTCCGACCGTGCTTCCGGGCAGGACGATCCCGCCCGGGCCCAGGGTGGCGCCCTCGCGGAGGACCACAGTATCCGTCCTCAAGATCCGGTCGTGGAAGAGGTGCGTCTGCAGCACGCAGCCGCGGTTGACGCTGACCGCGTCCCCCAGCACCACCAGGTCCGTCTCCGGCAGCCAGTAGCTCTCGCACCACACGCCCCGGCCGACCGTCGCCCCGAGCCCGCGCAGCCACAGGGACAGCACCGGAGTACCGGGCACCGAGCCGACCAGCCACGGCACGGCCAGCACCTCGACGAAGGTGTCGGCCAGCTCGTTGCGCCACACGAAACCGCTCCACAGCGGGTGCTCCCCGGCCCGGTGCCTGCCCACGAGCAGCCACTTCGCGGCCACCGTGACCACGCACGCCGCCAGCCCGGCGCCGAACAGGAGCGCTCCCGACAGCAGCGCGGCCACCCAGATCCCCGGGCCGCCCGCCGCCGTCAGCGCGCAGAGCGCCGCCGCCGTCAGCACGGCCAGCGCCACCGAGCAGAACACCGGGACGAGGCGGCACAGCTCCACCAGACCCCGCGCCCACAGCAGCCGGGCCGGCGGGTCGTACGTACGGCCCTGGTCGGCGGCGGGCGCCGAGCGGGGCAGCCGGACCGGCGGCAGACCCAGGTACGAGCTGCCCTTCTTCGCCTTCTTCGGGGTGGCGGACAGAACGCCGACCAGCCCGTCGTCCGGCACCGAGCGGCCCGGCGCGGTCATCCCCGAGTTGCCGAGGAACGCCCGGCGGCCGATCTCGGAGTGGCCGATCCGCATCCAGCCGCCGCCCAGTTCGTACGGCGCGGTCAGGGTGTCGTCGGCGAGGAACGCGCCCTCGCCCACCGTCGTGAGGCTCGGCAGCGCCAGCACGGTGGACACCTCCGCGCCCCGGCCGATCCGCATGCCGAGCAGCCGCAGCCACACCGGGGTGATCAGCCCGGCGTACAGCGGGAACAGCGTCTCCCGGGACAGGTCCATCAGCTGGGTGACCGTCCAGGCCTGCCAGCCGATCCTGCTGTGCGTGGGATGGACGCCCGTACGCAGACCGAGGCTGAGCAGGCGTACGGAGACCAGCAGCAGCAGCGCGTACGCGAACCCGAAGGCCAGCGCCCCCGGCACCACGGCGAGCAGTGCCCCCCGCAGCGCCTCGGCCGCCCCGGCCCCGGCGGGTACGAACCGGCCCGCGACGAGCAGGGCGGGCAGGCCGGCGAGCACGGGCAGGGCGCTGAGGCCGAAACCGGCCGCCCCGTACGCGGCGCGCCAGCCGACCGGACGGGGCGGCCGCTCCTTGGGCCAGTTGCGCTTGGCCTTGCCGAGTTTGGTGGCGGGCGCTCCCGCCCAGCGCTGGCCGGTCGGTACCTGACCCACCACGGCGGAGCCGGGGGCCACCTCGGCCCGCTTGCCGACCCGCGCCCCGGGGAAGAGCAGGCTGCGCGTGCCGACGACCGCGCCCGCACCGACCTTGACGGGGCCGATCTCCAGCCGGTCCCCGTCCAGCCAGTGCCCGGAGAGGTCCACCTCGGATTCCACGGCGCAGCCGCGGCCGAGCTTGAGCATGCCCGTGACCGGGGGCAGCGCGTGCAGGTCCACCTCGGGGCCGATCTTCGCGCCGAGGGCCCGCGCGTACCGCTCCAGCCAGGAACCGCTGAGCGAGGTCGCGCCGACGTACTCGGCGAGCCGCTCGGCCGTCCACAGCCGCAGGTGCACGCTCCCGCCGCGCGGGTAGCGGCCCGCCCTCACCCCGCGCAGCAGCAGGCGCGCGCCGCCCGCCGCGATCGCCAGCCTGCCCGGCGGGCTGAACAGCAGCGCCGCCCCGGCGGCGACGAGCCACCACGAGGCGGTGGGCGCCCACGGGTAGCCGCCGAACCAGTGCAGTACGTTGCCCAGGGCCAGTACCGCCACCGTCCAGCGCAGCCCCACCAGGGTGAACAGCGGGAGCAGCAGGAGGGACTGGATCACCTTGGCCCGCAGCGGCACCGGCGCGACGGTCCGGGCCGCGCCGTCGTCCCGTACGGACTTCTCCAGCCGCCGGGCCAGCTTGCGCAGCGTGGGCTGCTGGTAGATGTCGAGGACGGCCGCGCGGGGGTAGCGGGTGCGCAGCCGGGTGGTGAGCTGGGCGGCGGCGAGGCTGTTGCCGCCGATCGCGAAGAAGTCGTCGGCGGCGCCGCCGACCGTCACGCCGAGGGTCTCGCTCCACTGCTCGGCGAGCCAGGCCTCGGTGCCGTACAGCTCCTCGGTGGGGCCGGTGGTCTCCAGGGCGGGCAGCGGCCAGGGCAGCGCGCCCCGGTCCACCTTGCCCGAGGTCCGGGTCGGCAGCTCGTCGACCGGAGCGAGCAGCGGCACGAGGGCGGCGGGCAGCTCGGCGCGCAGCCGCTCGACCGCCCCCGCGTGGTCCCAGCCCTCCTGGACGACGAGGTAGCCGACGAGCAGCTGATTGCCGCTGCGCGCCGTACGGACGGCGGCGGCCGCGCCCGCGACGCCGGGCAGGGCCTGCAGCGCCGCGTCCACCTCGCCCAGCTCGATGCGGCGGCCGCCCAGTTTGATCTGCTCGTCGCCGCGGCCGAGGAACACCAGCCCTTCCGGTTCCGCGCGGACCAGATCGCCGCTGCGGTAGGCGCGCTGCCAGCCCAGGGACGTCAACGGGGCGTACTTCTCGGCGTCCTTGTCCCGGTCGAGGTAGCGGGCCAGACCGACGCCACCGATCACGAGCTGGCCGCTGCCGCCCATGGGCACGGGCTCGCCGGACTCGTCGACCACGGCCAGCTCCCAGCCGTTCAGCGGGAGGCCGATCCTGATCGGTTCCTCGCCGGTCAGCAGCGCGGCGCAGGCGACGACGGTGGCCTCGGTGGGGCCGTACGTGTTCCAGACCTCGCGCCCCTCGGTGACCAGGCGCTGCGTCAGCTCGGGCGGGCAGGCCTCCCCACCGAAGATCAGCAGCCGTACTTCGCCCAGGTCCTCGGGCTCCCAGAGCGCGGCCAGGGTCGGCACCGTGGACACCACGCTGATCTCCTGGTCGACCAGCCAGGGTCCGAGGTCGGCGCCGCTGCGCACCTGGGAGCGGGGGACGGGCACCAGGCAGGCGCCGTGCCGCCAGGCCAGCCACATCTCCTCGCAGGAGGCGTCGAAGGCGACGGACAGCCCGGCCATCACCCGGTCGCCGGGGCCGATGGGCTCCTCGGTGAGGAACAGGTCGGCCTCGGCGTCCACGAACGCGGCGGCGCCGCGGTGGGTGACGGCGACGCCCTTGGGCTTGCCCGTGGAACCGGAGGTGAAGATGATCCACGCGTCGTGCCCGGGCCCGGGCCCGGGGCGCGCGGCGGCCGGGGCGGTGGCCGCGTCGGCGGGACCGGTGACGTCGATGCGCTGTCCGGCGCCCAGCACGGCCCGGACGCCCGCCTCGCCGAAGACCAGCTCGGCCCGCTCGTCCGGGTCCTCGGCGTCGACGGGCACGTAGGCGGCGCCCGCGGCGAGTACGGCGAGGACCGCCGCGTACAGCTCGTTGGTGCCGGACGGCACGCGTATGCCGACGCGGTCGCCGAGCCCCACCCCTGCGGCCGCCAGGGCGCGCCTGCGGCGCTCCACCTCGGCGGCCAGGGCCCGGTAGGTCAGCCGGGTGGTCCCGTCGTCCAGGGCGGGTTCGTCGGGGTACGCCCGCACCGAGGCCTCGAAGATGTCGACGAGGGTGCGGGGCGGGGCGGCGGCCCCGGCGCGGAACAGGGCGGACTTCCCGGAGCCCCCGGGATCCCCGCGCTCCCCGGACCGCTCGGGCTCGCCCGGCGCTCCGTACCGCTCGGGCCGCTCGGGCTCTGCGGGGAGGTTCCCGTCGTCGAGCGGAGTGATCTCACCGCGCTCAGGTGTGGCTGCCATCGGCCCTCGCGTCTCGGTCCCGGAACCGCCCGGGCCGCCGGGCGGAGCCCAGGTGTGCCCGGGTTGTTCCGGTCCAGCGCCAAACAACCGGCCAGTGTAGTGCCGCGTCAGGCAATGTTTGCCCGGCGAGGAGCGGCGTCCGGTGCGTGCTCCGGGCGTGTCGGCCGAAAATCCTTGTGCGGGACGTACGTGGGCTTTCGGCCGGTGTGGCGAGAGTGCGTGCGGGGCGTCGCGACGGGGCGAAGGCTGCCTGACGCGGCACTAGTGGGCCGCCGAGGATCTTGATGCCGACGTCTTGCGCCTGGCGCGGAGGGGACGGTGTGGCCGCGGGGCCGCCGAGCTCAGGTACCGGCTTCGGTGGACCCCGCAGGTCCGCGCATGAGCTCCTGGAAGGACGCCATGCAGGGCAGGCAGTGATGGTCGGTGACGGGGCTTCGGGCGGGCTGGAGCGGCCGCCCGCACAGAGTGGCGAGGCGGTCGTGGGCGACGACGTGCCATACGAGCCCGGTACCGGTGACGGCCTCGCCGACCTGCATTTCGTACATGGCGGCTCCCGGTGGTGGACGTGCGCTGTCCTGACCCACGAAAGCAGGGTCCGGCCGACGCGGCCCGTCGTGCCGCCGTCGTACCCGCCGTCGGCGGAGTGCGGGCGGGCCACGGGGGCGCGAGGATGGTCGGCGTACCCGAGGTCCCCCATCGACCAGGAGCCCTTCCATGGACCAACGCCCCGAGCGGGACGAACGCCCCGAGCGCACGGCGCACACGAGCAGCCCGCTCCCGGCGGGCGGCGGAGCGGGCGCCGCCCCGGGCATGCAGCTGCCAGTGAGCCCGGATTCCCCGGGCTCACTGGCAGCGGGCGACTACTGGTTCGACGACACGCCGGCCGGTGGTGGCGGCCGTCCCCCGGGGGCCGCCACCACCCTCAGGTGTTGAGCAGCCGGTTGAAGAAGGACCGGTACTGCTGGAGCGCCAGTCGCAGTTCCTCGGTGGCGACCTGCTCGCCCTGGTCCCACTGACCCTCCAGTCCCTGCTTGCGGGAGGAGAAGGTCTCGGCGAGGGTCCGCATCACCTCGGCGACGAGCTTGTCCGCCGACCGGACGGCGTCCTGCGGGTCGTCGACGAACCGGCCCTGGATGTCGCTCCACGACTTCCGGTACCCCTCGGCGTCCTGGACGCCGAGCAGCGGCTCGTCCGTCGTCGGGGCCTGTCCGTCTCCGCCGGCCATGCCCCGGCCGTCGTCCTGGCCGAACCCCTGGCCGTCCTCGCCGCCGGTGGTCCGCCCGCCGAGCGGGTCGTCGTCACGGCTCCCGAGGTCCGTGTCCGTACCCCCGGCGCCATCGTCGGCGGTGGTCTGCCCGGTGGCCTCGCCCGGATAGAGGGGCACCTGCCGCTCCTCGTCCGCACGCAGGGTCGACGGCGCGGACGCGCCCGACGCGGGACGGGCGATGTCCTCGGTGGTCAGCTCCGAGTCCTCGGTCCGGTCCTGATCCGGATCCCGGCGCGGGTCCAGATCCTGGTCCGCGTCCCGATCGTTCCTCGCTCCGTAGTTCTGCATGTCACCGGCTCCTCTGGTCGCTCAGCAGCTCCTCGAACAGCGCGCGGTAGTGCACCATCGCCCCGCGGAGTTCCTCCGTCGTCGTCCGTCCCGCGCTGGTGCGCACCTTCACGTCGTGCGCGGCGCGGTAGTGCTCCAAGGTCCGTCCGTGTTCCACCGACAGGTCGCGCAGCTGTCCGCCGAACCCCTCCGTGGGGTAGCCACGCTCGCGCATCAGCCGGGTGACCAGCTCGTCGGCCTCGCCGACGGAGCCTTCCGGCCGGTCGACGAAGCCCTCCTGGACGCCGCTCCACTCCTGGGCGTACTGCTGGCGCCGCTCAACCGGCAGTTCCTTGATCTCCAGCTCGGCGTGCCGTTCCTCCCGGGAACGCAGCTCCCGCTCTCCGGCCAGCCGGCCTCCTTCCGCCTCGACTGTTCGCTCGTACTCGGGTCCGAACCTGTTCTGCAGATGCCGTCGCCGGGAACTCATCCACAACCCGACGGCGAGTGCGCACACCAGGACCGCGGCGATCACGATCACGATGATGAGCATGGTGTTCGACATGGTCGGCCTCCATCCGGGGCGTCGTCAGCCTCTGTCGCGCGGCTGCCCGCACAGCGCCGGGCCAAACCCCGGGGAGGCCGCGCCCGGCGGCCGGGGCTACTTCTGCCAGCCGACCTTGGTGTAGTCGACGTCGGACAGTCCGACCGCGCCGTCGTTCGCCAGACCCTTGCGGGCCGCCACGATCTCCGGCCGCTGGTACAGCTCGATGGAGTGGCCGAGCTTGAAGATCTCCACGTCGGCCTCGTTGTAGAGCGTGAGCGCCTCGGCGTGGTCGGTGGTCTGCCCGGCCCGCTTCAGCAGGTCGTCGATCCGGGGGCTGCCGACCGAGCCGAAGTTCTGGAAGAGGTTGGCGCCTTGGGGCTGCTGGAAAACCGGGATGAGCTTGGACGTGTAGGCCGCGTCGACGTTGCGGAAGCTGACGAGGTCGAAGTTCCCGGTGTTCACGAACTTGTTGAAGTAGTCGTTCGCCGGAACCTTGTTGATGTTGACCTTCACGCCGACGGCGCCCAACTGCTGCTGCACCAACTGGGCCTGGTCCTCCTGGGAGGAGGAACCGCCCGCGCTCAGCGTGTAGTCGAGAGCCAGTTCCTTGCCGTCCTTGGTGCGCGGCTTGCCCTGGCCCGCGTCCTTCCAGCCCGCCTCTTCGAGCAGCTTGCCCGCCTTCGCCGGGTCGTAGGTGTCGAACTCGCTGGAGTTGTCCTTGTACCCCGCCTGGTTCGGCATGAAGAAGTGGCTGTTGAGCGGCTTCAGTTCGAAGGAGAGGTCCTTGGCGAAGCTGGCGTTGATGCCCTTGCGGTCGATGGCCGCCTGGAGCGCGTTGCGCACCTTGACGTCCTGGAGCGGGCCGCGTCCGGCGTTGAGGGTGATGTGCACCTCGTCCCAGCGGGCGCCGCGGCGGATGTCCGCGGTCGGGTCCTTGACCAGCCGCTTGTAGTCCTCGGGCAGGAGCGCGGGCGCCTCGTCCAGCTCCTTGTTGAGGAAGGCCTCGGTGCGTGCGGAGCGGTCCAGGACGCGGTAGACGATCGAGTCCAGCACGGGCTTGTCGCCCCACCATTGCGGGTCGGGGACCAAGGTGATGGTCTGCGCGGTCTTGTCGTACGCACCGATCTTGAAGGCACCGGAGGTGACCGGCGCCTTCTCCCCCCAGCCCTTGTTGAACTTCTCGGGGGTGTCGATGTACGCGGCCGGGTACAGCGGGTCGAAGAGCCGCGTCCAGTCGGCGTACGGCTTGTCGAAGGTGACCTTCACGCCGTGCTCGTCGGCGCCCTGCTCGACCTTCGCTATCTGGTCGTAGCCGGAGGTGTCGGCGGCCTCGTAGGCCTTGTCCGAGCCGTTCAGCGCTTTCCACTGCGCCTCGAAGTCCTTCCAGCCCAGCGGCGTCCCGTCCGACCACTTGGCCTTCGGGGCGAGCTGGTACTCCACCACCTGCGGGCTGGTCGAGACGACCTTCGCCGAGACGAGGAAGGCGGTGTTGGGCTGACCGACGCCCTTGGCGTCGGCGTAGAAGAGGTGCGGCAGCACGGTCCGCGCGATCTCCGCGGCGTCGCCCTGCTGCCCGTCGACCTGGTTCACGTTGTACTGCGTGATCCACTGGTCGATGGCGATCTTGACGGAGCCGCCCTGTTTGAGGGCGCTCACCGGCTGGGCGTTGGTGCTCTGCCCGTCGACCGCGGGCGCCGCTTCCTTGGCCGCGGGCTTCGCGTCCGTCCCGGAGGAGTCGCAGGCGGACACCGTCAGGGTGGCCGAGACGGCTGCGGCCAGGGCGATGAGCGTGGTTCTGCGCATCGGGATACGTCCTCCGTTTTCGAGGCGGCCTGATCGAGGCCGCAGACTGCGCCGACCGTAGGAGATCTTGCGCTCCCGAGGGAGGGCTGCTGGAATCACGTTATGTTTTTTTTGCATGTCCGCAACAAACAACGGCCAAGATGATCAACACGCCGATGAACCGGACCTGTTGAGCCGCCGCGGCAGTGATACCCAAGTGACCCCTGGGAATCACGTTCTTCCGACGAATCCCTTGCGGATCACGAGCACTGCGGAGGTCCCCACCCGTGGCCGCCTACCTGGCCAAGCGGCTCGGCTACTACGCCGTGCTGTTACTGGCCGCCGTCCTCCTCTCGTACCTGCTCGCCTCCTACGCCCTCGACCCCCGCGCGTACTACGAGGGCCGCCAGCCCCCCCTGTCCGCGGCGTCCGTGGACCACCACCTCACCGCCCTCGGCGTCAATGACCGCACCCCGCTGCTCTCCCGGTTCACCTCCTGGGCCGGGCACGCGGTGCGCGGCGACCTCGGGCAGACCATCGACGGAACCCCGGTGGGCGCCGAGTTCGGGCGGCGGATCGGGGTCAGCCTGCGGCTGCTGCTGCTCGGTACGATCGCCGGCACCGTGCTCGGGGTGCTCGCGGGGGCCTGGACGGCCGTACGCCAGTACCGCCCGGCCGACCGGGCGATGACCATCGCCTCGTTCGCGCTGCTCTCGACTCCCGTGTTCCTGCTGGCCGTTCTGCTGAAGATCGGCGCGATCTGGTTCAACGAGAAGACCGGAACGGACGTCATCCAGTTCACCGGGGAGAAGACCCCCGGCGTCGACTCCGGGTTCTGGGCGGTGGCCAAGGACCGGGGCGTCCACCTGCTGCTGCCCACCATCTCCATCGCCCTCGGCGCGATCGCCGGGTACAGCCGCTACCAGCGCTCGACCATGCTGGACGTACTCGGCTCGGACTACCTTCGCACCGCCGCCGCCAAGGGACTGCGGCGCCGGACGGTACTGCTCAAGCACGGCCTGCGCACCGCCCTGATCCCCATGTCGACGTACTTCAGTTACGGATTCCTGGCCCTGTTCACCGGCGCCACCTTCACCGAGACGATCTTCGGCTGGCACGGCATGGGCGAGTGGTTCATCTCCTCCATCGGCAAGAACGACGTCAACTCGGTCGTCGCCGTCAATGTGTTCGCCGCCGTGATGGTGCTCCTGTCCGGCTTCCTCGCCGACGTACTGCACGCCGCGCTCGACCCGCGCATCCGCAATGCCTGACGCACCCACCGGAGAACCCCGACCATGACCGCCGTGATCGAGAACAGCGTCCCGGGCGCGGCGGGCACCGCCCGCCCGGCCGGGCGCACCACCGTCGTACTGCGCCGGTTCCTGCGGGGCCGCAGCGCCCCGGCCGGCGCCGCAGTCCTGCTGCTGCTCTTCCTGCTCGCCTTCGCCGGGCCGCTCGTCAGCCCCTGGGACTACAGCCACATCGACTACACCGCGCTGCGGTCCGGACCCGGCGCCGCGCACTGGTGGGGCACCAACCGGATCGGCCAGGACGTCTTCGCGCAGACCGTGCGCGGACTCCAGAAGTCGCTGCTCATCGGGCTGTTGGTGGCGCTCTTCTCGACGGTGCTGGCCTCACTGGTGGGCGCCTGCGCCGGGTACTTCGGCGGCTGGCCGGACCGGCTGCTGATGTTCTTCGTCGACCTGCTGCTCGTCTTCCCCTCGTTCCTGATCATCGCGATCATCTCGCCCCGGCTGCGGAACGGCGGCTGGGTCGCGTTCGTCGGGCTGCTCGCCGTGTTCGGATGGATGATCACGGCGCGGGTGGTCCGGTCGATGACGCTGTCGCTCAAGGAGCGGGAGTTCGTCAAGGCGGCCGTGTACATGGGGGTGGGGCCGCTCCGGATCATCTGGCGGCACGTCCTGCCCAACATCGCCTCGTTCCTCATCATCGACGCGACGATCGCGGTCGGCGGGGCGGTGATGAGTGAGACCGCGCTCTCCTACTTCGGGTTCGGCGTACAGGCTCCGGACGTCTCGCTCGGCACGCTCATCGCGAGCACCACCGGGGCGGCGGTCACCTACCCCTGGATGTTCTTCTTCCCGGCCGCGCTGCTGATCGTCTTCGTGCTCGCGGTGAACCTGGTCGGGGACGGGCTGCGGGACGCGCTCGACCCGACGTCCCGGCGCGCCGCGCGCCGGGCGCCGCGCCGCGCGTCCGCCCCCACGGCCGAAGGAGGACGACGATGAGCGCCGCACCCGCGGTCCTGACCGTCGAGGACCTGGAGGTCGACTTCGACGGGCTGCCCGCCGTGCGCGGGGTCAGTTTCTCCCTGGCTCGCGGTGAAGTCCTCGGCCTGGTCGGGGAGTCGGGGTCCGGCAAGTCCGCGACCGCGCTCGCGATGCTCGGCCTCCTTCCGGCGAACGCCGCCGTACGGGGCTCCGTGCGGCTCGGCCCCACCGAACTGGTCGGCGCTTCGGACACCGCGCTGACGGCGGTGCGCGGGCAGCGGATCGGGATGGTGTTCCAGGACCCGCTGTCGGCCTTCACCCCCGTCTACCGGATCGGGGACCAGATCGCCGAGGCGGTACGCGCCCACCAGGACGTCTCCCGGGCCCGGGCTCGGGCCCGGGCCGTGGAACTCCTCGACCTGGTCGGGATACCCGAACCCGGGGTCCGGGCCCAGGCGTTCCCGCACGAGTTCTCGGGCGGGATGCGCCAGCGGGCGATGATCGCGATGGCCATGGCCAACGATCCCGACGTACTCCTGGCCGACGAGCCGACGACGGCCCTGGACGTCACCATCCAGGCCCAGGTCCTCGACGTACTGCGCACGGCCCAGCGGGAGACCGGGGCGGCGCTGGTCCTGGTCAGCCACGACTTGGGGGTGATCGCGGGCACGGCGGACCGGGTCGCGGTGATGTACGCGGGGCGGATCGTGGAGACGGGGACGGCGTCCGAGGTGTTCGGGCGGCCCTCGATGCCCTACACGATGGGACTGATCGGGGCCGTACCCCGGCTGGACACGGCGGGCGGCGCGCTGGTCCCCATCCCCGGTTCGCCCCCGGCGGCGGGACAGGTGGGCGCGGGCTGCGCCTTCGCGCCGCGCTGCCCGATGGCGCAGGAGCGCTGCACGGCCGAGGTCCCGCGGCTGCGGACCCTGGACGGCGGCGGTCACTCCGCCGCCTGCGTCCGCTCCGGTGAGATCGGCGAGAAGGGGCTCGGGGTCCTGGACGTCTACCCCGTGCCCGACATCCCGGAGGTCCCGCGACAGGCCGCCGGTGACACGGTGTTGAAGGTGACCGGTCTCGTCAAGACCTTCCCCGTGCTCAAGGGGGCCGCCTTCAAACGGCGGGTGGGAACCGTGCACGCCGTGGACGGGGTGGACCTGGAGATCCGCGCGGGTGAAACCCTGGCGCTGGTGGGCGAGTCGGGCTCCGGCAAGTCCACCACCCTCTTCGAACTGCTCCACCTCGCGCGGCCCGAAGGCGGCGCGGTCGAACTCTTCGGGAAGACCCCGGCCACGCTGGGCAGGGCCGAACGCCGAGCCCTGCGGGGGCAGGTGCAGATCGTCTTCCAGGATCCCATGGCCAGCCTCGACCCCCGGATGCCGGTCGGCGACATCATCGCCGAGCCCCTGCGCGCGCAGGGAGCCGACCGGGCGAGCGCCGCCCGGCGGGTACCGGAGCTGCTCGAACAGGTCGGGCTCGACCGGGCGGCGGCCGAACGCTTCCCGCACGAGTTCTCCGGCGGGCAACGCCAGCGCGTCGGGATCGCCAGGGCGCTCTCCGTCGGACCGAAGCTGCTCGTCCTCGACGAACCCGTCTCGGCCCTGGACGTGTCCGTACAGGCGGGCGTGCTGAACCTGCTGCGCGGGCTCAAGGCCGAGCTGGGGCTCGCGTACCTCTTCGTCTCGCACGACCTGTCCGTCGTACGGCACATCGCGGACCGGGTCAGCGTCGTCTACCTCGGGCGGACCGTCGAGGCGGGGACCGTCGAGGACGTCTTCGAGCGCCCCCGCCACCCCTACACGCAGGCGCTGCTCTCCGCCGTGCCGCTGCCCGACCCGGAACGCGAGCGCGAGCGGCAGCGCGGCCGGATCCTGCTGGTCGGCGACCCGCCGAGTCCCACCCGGCGCTACGAGGGCTGCCGGTTCCGGGGGCGCTGCCCGGTTTACGTACGACTGGATCCGCGGCAGCGGCAGCGGTGCGCGACCGACGAACCGCAACCGACGTCCCACGCGGCCGACCACGTGGCGTCGTGCCACTTCCCGGAGGTACGGGAGGTGCTCTGAGGGCCGCGCGCACTGCGGGTCCCGGCCCGCACGGCGGGAGGCGGGTCCGGCCGTGTGCGCTGTCGTGCCGGTACCGGGGGCGCGGAGGGGAAACCGGGGGCCGGGACGGTCCTGGGTTCGGGGGGGTGCCGGACCGCGGGAACGCGGCGGCGCCCGCCTTCCGGCCGTCCCCGGAGGGCGCTCCGACGTTCGGCGCGCCCGGGGTGCGGGGCGCCCCGAGCGGAGACCTGTTCACGCCCGGCGACGCGGTCGTGGTCCTCGTCGGCCACCACCTCCTGAACCGCTCCGCGCGGAGCCGCCGGTCAGGGGCCGACGTACTGCGCCAGGTGCTGGCCGGTCAGCGTGGAGCGGCCGGCGACGAGCTCCGCGGGCGTGCCCTCGAAGACGATCCGGCCGCCGTCGTGGCCCGCGCCCGGGCCGAGGTCGATGATCCAGTCGGCGTGCGCCATCACCGCCTGGTGGTGCTCGACGACGATCACCGACTTCCCGGAGTCGACGAGCCGGTCGAGCAGGCCGAGCAGCTGCTCGACGTCGGCGAGGTGCAGGCCGGTGGTCGGCTCGTCGAGGACGTAGATCCCGCCCTTCTCCGCCATGTGCGTGGCCAGCTTGAGCCGCTGGCGCTCCCCGCCGGAGAGGGTGGTGAGCGGCTGGCCGAGGCCCAGGTAGCCGAGACCGACGCCCGAGAGCCGCTCCAGGATGGTGTGCGCGGCGGGGAGGCGGGCCTCGCCCGCGCCGAAGAACTCCTCGGCCTCCGTCACCGACATCGCGAGGACCTCGCTGATGTCGCGGCCGGCGAGCCGGTGTTCCAGCACCGACGCCTGGAACCGCCTGCCCTCGCACTCCTCGCAGGGGGTGGCGACGCCCGCCATCATCGCGAGGTCGACGTAGAGCACCCCGGCGCCGTTGCAGGCGGGGCAGGCGCCCTCGGAGTTGGAGCTGAACAGGGCGGGCTTGACGCCGTTGGCCTTCGCGAACGCCTTGCGGATCGGGTCGAGCAGCCCGGTGTACGTCGCCGGGTTGCTCCGCCGCGAGCCGCGGATCGCACCCTGGCCGACCGACACCACACCCGCACCCGCCGGGACCGACCCGTGCACCAGGGAACTCTTGCCGGACCCGGCGACGCCGGTGACGACGACCAGCACCCCGAGCGGGATGTCGACGTCGACGCCGCGCAGGTTGTGCTTCGTCGCGCCGCGGATCTCCAGGGCGCCGGTTGAGGTGCGTACCGTCTCCTTGACGGCGGACCGGTCGTCGAAATGACGGCCGGTGACGGTGTCGGCGGCCCGCAGCCCCTCCACGGTGCCCTCGAAGCAGACGGCGCCGCCCGCCGTTCCGGCGCCGGGGCCCAGGTCGACGACGTGGTCGGCGATCACGATCGTCTCCGGCTTGTGCTCCACCACGAGCACCGTGTTGCCCTTGTCCCGCAACCGCAGCAGCAGCGCGTTCATCCGCTGGATGTCATGGGGGTGCAGGCCCGCGGTGGGCTCGTCGAAGACATAGGTGACGTCGGTGAGCGGGGACCCCAGGTGGCGGACCATCTTGACGCGCTGGGCCTCCCCGCCCGACAGGGTGCCCGCGGGCCGGTCCAGCGAGAGGTACCCGAGCCCGATCCCGGTGAACGAGTCGAGGGTCTGCCGCAGCGTGGCGAGCAGCGGGGCCACCGAGGGCTCGTCGAGCCCGCGGACCCATTCGGCCAGGTCGCTGATCTGCATCGCGCAGGCGTCGGCGATGCCGATCTTCTTGATCTTCGAGGACCGGGCCGCCTCGCTGAGCCGGGTGCCGTCGCACTCGGGACAGGTCGTGAAGGTCACCGCCCGGTCCACGAACTCCCGGATGTGCGGCTGCATCGCCTCCCGGTCCTTCGACAGCATCGACTTCTGGATCTTGGGGATCAGCCCCTCGTAGGTGAGGTTCACGCCCTCGACCTTGACCTTGGTGGGCTCGCGGTACAGGAAGTCCCGCATCTCCCGCCTGGTGTACTTGGAGATCGGCTTGTGCGGGTCGAGCAGGCCCGACTCGGCGTAGACCCGTACGGTCCAAAAGCTGTCCGAGGTCCAGCCGGGAATGGTGAAGGCGCCCTCGGCGATCGACTTGGAGTCGTCGTACAGCTGGGTGAGGTCGATGTCGGAGACCGAGCCGCGTCCCTCGCAGCGCGTGCACATGCCGCCGGTGCGGCTGAAGGTCGCCTTCACCGTCTTCCTGGCGCCGCGCTCGACGGTGATGGCGCCGCTCGCCTTGACCGAGGGCACGTTGAAGGCGAACGCGCCGGGGGGCCCGATGTGCGGCCGGCCGAGCCTGCTGAAGAGAATGCGCAGCATGGCGTTGGCGTCGGTCGCGGTGCCCACCGTGGAGCGGGGGTCGGCGCCCATCCGCTGCTGGTCGACGATGATCGCGGTGGTCAGGCCTTCGAGTACGTCGACCTCGGGGCGCGCCAGCGTCGGCATGAAGCCCTGGACGAAGGCGCTGTACGTCTCGTTGATCAGCCGCTGCGACTCCGCGGCGAGGGTGCCGAACACCAGGGAGCTCTTGCCCGACCCGGAGACGCCCGTGAACACCGTCAGCCGTCGCTTCGGGATGTCGACGCTGATGTCCTTGAGGTTGTTCACGCGCGCGCCGTGCACGCGGATCAGATCGTGGCTGTCGCCGCCGTACGACCCGGGCGACTGCTGGTCCGTCCTCGTGCCCCTGCTCATCGTGTCTCCTCCGTCGGGCGGCGCCGCCCCCGCGGTCTGCGGCGGCGGCGCCTGGCTCGTTCGGAAACGCTACGGGCTGCGTGGCCGGAACCGCTTCTCCATTCCTGACCCGTTCCGTGCGGATTGTCGGGGACGGCCCGAACCGTCTCACCCAGGAGCGGCATCCGCCGTTGGTCCACGGGGGCGGAAGGCCCTGCGCGGCACTAGCTTTTGGTCCGGCCGCTCACGAGGGGCCACTCGCGGGTGAGGGCGCCCAGCGGGATCCGGCGTTCGAAGACCGGCGTCCCGAAGAGGGACAGCTGCGCGTGCAGCTGGCCGCTGAGGCCGAAGCCGCCGTACAGCGCCCAGGCCGCGTGCGCGGAGGCCGCGCCGCCGGTGGCGGCGGACGCCTTGGCGTCGGCCTCGCCGCGCAGGTAGGGAGCGAAGTCGGCGGAGACGCCGACGGCCCCGTACAGCCCCACGGAGGCCTCGGCGCCGAGCGCGCCCTTGATCCGGCCCGCGGCGGTGACCTCGCTCGTCACCGGTGTGCTGTGGACGTTCGAGGTGCTGACCGGGGTCCAGCCCGGGCCCGTCGCGTAGGCGCCGCCGACGCGGAAGTCGCCCTTGACGTCCTGCCGGACATCGAGGGTGACGCGCCCGTCGGCCTCGACCTGGACGTAGACGGTCAGGTCGAGGTCGACGACGACGGGGACCGGACCCACCTGGATGACCGGAGCGCTGTGCAGCTTCGCGAACGGGATCCGCCGGGGGGCGCCCGTACTCGCGGCGGCGCGGCCCTTGAGGCTCCACTGCGAGGACCAGACACCGCTCATGCCGAGGAAGGCCGAGCGCGGGCCGGAGCCGCCCGAACCGTCGTACGAGAACTCCACGGTGGGCGCGAGCTGGACGAAACCGGAGACCGAGGCGGCGGCCTGCACGGGGGCGTCCGGGGCGGTGTCGACGGGCGCGGTCACATCGAGCCGCAGGCTGCCCAGGGGCAGCGTGGCGCCCTGGGGCCCGAACCGGGCCCCCTGGCTCCTGGCCCAGGAGAAGGTGACGCCCTTCATCAGGGGCTCGACCGTGACCGACGCCGGGTCGACGGGGACCCTGCCGTCCGCCTTGTCGGCGTCGAGCACGGCGGACAGGGTCGTGGGGGCCGTCTGGACCTCGGTGCCGAGGGAGGTCTTCCGGCCGACCTCGGTGACCTTCGCGAGGAGTCCGTCGGGGGCGCCCGGAGCCGGTGCGCTGGCGACGACGTCGCCCACGGCGACGGGTGGGGCGGGCGCGGGGGAGTGACCCGGCGCCGAAGGTGCTTGCCGGGTATCGGATATGACGGCTCGTCGGGTCTGCCGGTCGTAGGAGGCGACCTTCAGTGAGGACTTCGTCGGGGCTCCCCGCCCGGCGCCGGCGCGGCCCACAGCCGTCGGCGCGGGAGCGCCCTGCGGCGCGGCGGCCACCTCCAGCCGCTGGGCGCCGTCGGCCGCCGGTGACGGAGCGGTCGCGGGTGTGGGAGCCGCCGCGCCGGTGGGGGTGGCGGTCGAGCAGCCGGTGGCGGTGAGCGCCAGGGTGGTGAGGCCGGGGAGCAGGAGGCGTCTGGCGAGCATGCGCACGTACGTGGGACCTTCTGGCTGGGGGAGAGGGGGAGAGG
>NZ_JASISO010000043.1 GCF_030063135.1 Streptomyces sp. G-G2 | reverse complement strand
TCAATGTTCACCTGTTCCAAGCAGGGACGCAGCCCGATACGGACGCTTGATGCCC
This sequence comes from Streptomyces sp. G-G2, assembly GCF_030063135.1. Taxonomy (GTDB): domain Bacteria; phylum Actinomycetota; class Actinomycetes; order Streptomycetales; family Streptomycetaceae; genus Streptomyces. The sequence goes on along the minus strand of NZ_JASISO010000043.1, from coordinate 73,680 downwards.
TCGAGAATCGCCACACTCACCACCGGCTCCGGAGTCAACCCCCGAAGGACTTCGCGCGTCGACCACTTAGCCTTCCGCCTCGCACTGTTGTTTCGCTGGAACCGCCCATACCGCCGCGTTCAAGGCCGGGCCGGGATCCGTGCGGAGATCGGCCCAGAGCTGCGCGCTGTCGAACCAGTGGTCGGTGGTCAGCATGTCCAGCCCGTGCGGGGACTGGCCGTGCGCCGCCAGCGCCGCCCGGGCCTCCTCGACGCTCAGGTCCCGCTCCGGCCACGGCAGACCGGCGCCCTCGGCCACCGCCCGCAGGAAGGCACCGGCCGTGACCGGGACGGGATGGGCCGCGTGGTAGACGGAGGCCGTCAGGTCGGCGGCGGGCGCCAGGCCCGCCCCCAGCAGGAGCCCGGCCAGGTCGCGTACGGAGATGGCGGACAGCAGGGCGGGCCAGCCGTCCACCGTGCCGGGCAGGGCGCGCAGGATCCGTAACGCTCCCGGCACCACCCAGGTGTCGCCCTCGCCGTGGACGAGGTGGGGGCGCAGGACGATCCCGCCGGCGGCGAGGACCGCGTCCTCGGCGGCGGCCCGGGTCAGCGAGGTGGGCGAGCCCGGATTGCGGGGCACCTGCTCGGGGCGCTCGCCCCGGAAGGTGCCGCGCCCGTACACGGAGGCCGTGCTCAGGTACACGACGCGCGGTACCCCGGCCCGGCGGGCCTCGGCCAGCAGCGCGGCGGTGCCGCGGGCGTTGACCGCCTCGTTGGCCTCGGGGCTGCCCCCGATCCGCGAGGCGCAGTGCAGCAGGACGTCCACTCCGTCACAGACCCCGCTCAGCGAGCCGGGGTCGGCGAGGTCGGCCCGTACGGTACGGGCGCCGCGGACGGCGGCGGCCGGGGGACGGCTGTGCGAGAGCAGGCTCAGGGCGAGGCCCCGGCGCGCGGCTTCGCGGGTGACGTGACCGCCGACGAAGCCGGACGCGCCGGTGATCAGGATGGTGAGCACGCGAAGCCCTCCGGAGGGGTGGGGCTGGATCAGCCGCGGTGGGGGCGGAGCACGAGGTGGCGGACCCCAACATAGGGACAGGCCGGTCCGGTTGCCCGGCGAACCCGCGATACGGGCCGGACGAACCCGCGCCACGGCCCGGACCGGACCACGCCCCCTGACCCGTCTCCCGTACCCGCCGGCCCGCCTGGCCCGCCGGGCCGCCGGAAGACCGAGCCGCGAGGCCGCCGGAACGCCGGCCGCCCGTCCCGGGGCGACCGGCCGACGGGGGCGCGGTTCAGCCCGTACGCCAGGCCCCCGCCGACCGGAACGAGCCCCTCTCGGTGCGTCCCCAGCCGACGGGCTCGCCGCGCGGCCCCTCCGCTTCGGCCCCAGCCTCCTGCCGTCCCGCCAGCAGCGCCAGTACCACGGCCACCGCGGCCGTCTCCGCCGCGTCCGGGCGGCCCTTGACGACCCGCCAGAGCGGTGCCTGCTCCCCGGCCGTCATACCGGCGGGTTCCCGTGCTTGCGGGCGGGCAGGTCGGCGTACTTCGAGCGCAGCATGGCCAGCGACCGGATCAGGACGGCCCTGGTCTCCTGCGGGTTGATGACGTCGTCCACGAGGCCGCGCTCGGCCGCGTAGTACGGGTGCATCAGCTCGGTCGTGTACTCCTTGATCTTCTGCGCGCGCATCGCCTCGGGGTCGTCGGCGGCCGCGATCTCCCGGCGGAAGATGACGTTGGCGGCGCCCTCCGCGCCCATCACCGCGATCTCGTTGGTGGGCCACGCGAGCGCCAGGTCGGCGCCGATGGAACGCGAGTCCATGACGATGTACGCGCCGCCGTACGCCTTGCGCAGCACGAGGGAGATGCGCGGGACGGTGGCGTTGCAGTACGCGTACAGCAGCTTGGCGCCGTGCCGGATGATGCCGTTGTGCTCCTGGTCCACGCCCGGGAGGAAGCCCGGTACGTCGACCAGCGTCACCAGCGGGATCGAGAACGCGTCGCAGAACTGCACGAACCGCGCCGCCTTCTCGGAGGCGTGGATGTCGAGGACGCCCGCGAGGGCGGCGGGCTGGTTGGCGACGAAGCCGACGACGTGGCCGTCCATCCGGGCCAGCGCGCAGACGATGTTCTGCGCCCAGCCGGGCTGGACCTCGAAGTACTCGCCGTAGTCGACGGTCTCCTCGATGACCTTGCGGATGTCGTACGCCTGCTGCGGGTTGGCCGGGACGATCTGCTCCAGCGCCTCGGTCGTCCGGTCGGCCGGGTCGTCGCAGGCCTCGCGGGGGGCGCTCTCGCGGTTGTTGGAGGGCAGCAGCGAGAGCAGGTGCCGTACGTCCTCCAGGCAGCTCGGCTCGTCGTCGTAGGCGAAGGCGGCCACCCCGGAGACGGTGGCGTGCACGTCGGCGCCGCCGAGGCCGTTCTGGCTGATCTCCTCGCCGGTGACCGCGCGGACCACGTCCGGGCCGGTGATGAACATCTGCGAGGTCTCGCGGACCATGAAGACGAAGTCCGTCAGGGCGGGCGAGTAGGCGGCGCCGCCCGCGCACGGGCCGAGCATCACCGAGATCTGCGGGATGACGCCGGAGGCGCGGGTGTTGCGCTGGAAGATCCCGCCGTACCCGGCGAGGGCGCTGACGCCTTCCTGGATACGGGCCCCCGCGCCGTCGTTGAGCGAGACCAGGGGGGCTCCGGCCGCCTCGGCGAGGTCCATCACCTTGTGGATCTTCTCGGCGTGGGCCTCGCCCAGGGCGCCGCCGAAGATGCGGAAGTCGTGGGCGTAGACGAAGACGTTGCGCCCGTCGACGGTGCCCCAGCCGGTGATCACGCCGTCGCCGTAGGGCCGCTTGTCCTCCAGTCCGAAGCCGGTCGCGCGGTGCCGCCGCAGGGCCTCGATCTCCTGGAAGGAACCGGGGTCGAGCAGCAGGTCGATACGCTCGCGGGCGGTGAGCTTCCCCTTGGCGTGCTGGCGCTCGGTCGCCCGCTCGTCGGGCCCGGCGAAGGCCCGGGCTTTGATCTCGGCCAGTTCGGCGGCTCGGTCCAGAACCGGTATGGGTGGGGCTTCGGGAGCCATGGTCATGTGGATCCTCCAGGTCTGAAGGCCGGATCCAGCCACCGTCGCCCCGGGGGCTCAAGAGGTCTTGGAGACCTGCTCGACTCCGCCCGGGGACCGTGTGGTGGGTTGTGGCCGTGAGCAGGCCAACTCGGGGGCCCGTGGCCCCCACCCCGGCGGTGTCGAGCTGCATGGAGAGGGGCGCCGCTGTGTCAGCCGATGCCGGCCAGGACCCGTACGACAACCCCGTCGCGTTCGGGCAACGAGTGCAGATTTACCGCAACCGCAGAGGAATGACCCGTGAGCAGTTGGCCGGGCTCCCCGGCCGCCACCCGTCGTGGGTCAAGAAGGTCGAGACGGGCACCATCAAGGTGCCGCGGCTGCCGGAGATCCTCCGCATCGCCGAGATCCTCCGGGTGCGCCGCCTGAACGACCTGGTGGGCGAGGTCGGGGCCGAGCCGCACACCCATCCCTACGGCGACCCGGCGTGCCGGCCGACCAGCAGGGGCCGTTGGGAGCAGCGGCTCGCGACGGACGCCGCACCCGTCCTCGCGACGGTGAACCCGCCGGGCGAGGCGGTCGCGGCCGAGTGGGTGGCGCATCTGACGGACCGCGGCGACCTCCTCGCCCACGGCGTGCGGTGTTTCCACTTCCAGGAGCGGGGGCGGCGTACCGCGAGCGCCGACGAGGCCCTCGCGAACTGGGACGCGGTCGTCGGCCTCGCCCCGGCGGCACCGGCCTCGGGCCACTGGGGCAAGGCCGTCTCCCTCGCCCAGGTCATCCGCGACCTGCAACGCGAGGAGGACGAGCACCAGGCCCGCCGCCGGGCGAGGACCGGCTAGTGCCGGTCGCCAGCGCCCCGGCGATGGTCGTGCTCAGGTTCCGCGAGATCTCTGCCGCAAGGGCCGCGTCCGGGGACTCGACGAGCAGCCGGATCACCGGCTCCGTACCGGACGGGCGCAGGCGCACGCCGCCCGTGTCGCCGAGCCGCGCTTCCGCCGCCACCAGGGCCTGCTCGACCTCGTCGGTGCGCCAGGCCGCGCAACGGTCGAAGCCGGGCACGCTGACGATGAGCTGGGGCACCTTCGCCATCACGGACGCGAGGTCGTGGAGGGCCGTGCGCTCCGCAGCCACGGTGGCGGCGCGACGGCGAAGCCCGTAGCCTGCTGGGCTCCTTCCTCTTCACCGGCGACGACGCCGACAAGCCGGTCGGCGTCCTGTCCGGCGGCGAGAAGACCCGGCTCGCCCTGGCCACCCTGGTCAGCTCGGGCGCGACCCGCTCACCGGCCTGCCGCTGAGCACGGGATACGCGGACTACGCACTGCCGGCCGCGGGAGACGTGCCCGCGGTGGTCATCGAGGACCGGGTGACGCCGAGCACCGTGATCCCCGGAGGCTTCAAAGGGCTCGGGGAGAGCGGCACCATCCCGCCCCCCGCGACCATCGCGAACGCCGTCGCGCGCGCGGTGCCCGAGATCGCGGAGCGGTTGACGGCGTCCCCGCTGTCTCCGGCGGTCGTCTGGGCCGCCCTGGCCGCTGCCAAGACCGATTCCGACGTCCCCCCCGAGGAGCCACGATGACCCAGGGCACGGGCCCGACCGTCCGGGAAGCGACCTTCTCCCTGCTGCGGGAGCTCGGCGTGAACACCGTCTTCGGCAATCCCGGCTCGACCGAGCTGCCGATGCTCCGCGACTTCCCGCCGGACTTCCGCTATGTGCTGGGGCTCCAGGAATCCGTGGTGCTCGGCATGGCCGACGGCCACGCGCAGGCCACCCACAACGCGGCGCTGGTCAGCCTGCACTCGGCGGCGGGGGTCGGGCACGCCATGGGCAACCTGTTCACCGCGTACCGCAACCGCACCCCCCTGGTCATCGTGGCCGGGCAGCAGGCCCGGTCGCTGCTGGCGGGCGAGCCGTACCTGTTCAACGACGAGGCCGCGCAACTGCCCCGGCCGTACGTCAAGTGGAGCCGGGAACCGGCCCGGCCGCAGGACGTTCCGGCGGCGATCGCGCGTGCCTACCACCTCGCCATGACGCCGCCGACGGGCCCCACCCTGGTTTCGGTGCCGGCCGACGACTGGGACGTACCCTGCGAGCCCGTCGCCACGCGCAGGGTGAGCCGGACCCTGCGCCCCGACGCCGTCCTGATCGACGAGGTGGGACGGGCGCTGGCCGGCGCGGCACGCCCCGCCTTCGTGGTGGGCGCCGGAGTGGACCAGGAGGGGGCGTTCGCCGCTGTGGTCGCCCTCGCCGAGCTGCACCGCGCCAGGGTCTGGGCGGCCCCCATGTCGTCCCGGTGCAGTTTCCCCGAGGACCATCCGCTGTTCGCCGGCTTCCTCCCGCCGCTGCGCGAGGGCATCGTGGCGGAGCTCACGGGGCACGACGTGGTGCTCTCGCTGGGCGCGCCGGTGTTCACTTACCACGTGGCGGGCGCGGGGCCGTACGTGCCGCCGGGCACCGCGCTGTACCAGCTGACGGACGACTCGCAGACCGCGGCCTGGACCCCGGTGGGCACCTCCGTGGTCACCAGCCTCCTCCCCGCGGTGGGCGAGTTGCTCGGCCGTGCCCCGCTGCGGAACCGGCCGTTGCCGCCCGCCCGGCCCCTGCCGGCCCCGGTGGTCGAGTCCTCCGTGATCACCCAGCCGTTCCTCATGCGCACGCTCGCCGAGCTGCGCCCGGCGAACGGCGTCATCGTCGAGGAGGCGCCGAGCAGCAGGCAGGTGATGTGCTCGTACCTGCCCAACACCCGGCCCGAAAGCTTCTACACGTGCGCCAGCGGTTCCCTCGGACACTCGTTGCCCGCTGCCGTCGGCATGGCCCTGGGCCGCCCGACGGAGCGGATCATCGCCGTGGTGGGGGACGGCTCCGCGATGTACTCCGTCCAGGCGCTGTGGTCCGCGGCCGAGCTGAACCTACCGATCACGGTCGTCGTGGTGAACAACGGCGGGTACGCGACGGTGGACCGCTTCGCCGAACGCTTCGGGATGGGCAAGCCCGTGGGCACCGCCCTGCCCCACATCGACTTCGCCGGTCTGGCCCGGGCACAGGGCTGTGCCGCAGCCCGGGTGGACCGCCCGGAGCAGCTCGCGCCCGGCCTGGAAGCCGCCTTCGCCTCGACCGGCCCCTACCTGCTGGAGGTCGTGACCGCCGACTGAACGGGTGCCGCCGCCACGGGGGGAGCGCCGGCCCGGGCAACGGTCGTGGACCTTCCCGGCCACGGCCGGCGCTAGGCTTCCGCCGGCACCACACAGCACCGACACCAGGAGCGCGCACCGTGTTCGACCCCGCAGCAGGGCATCCGTACCCCGACGCCCACCGGCCGGACGAGGCGCCCGCGCCGCACCCGTTGTTGGGGCCGGTGCTCGGGTTCCTGGGCACCTGGCACGGGCGGGGGCGCGGCGGCTACCCCACGCTCGACGGGGAGTTCACGTACGCGCAGGAGGTCACCTTCAGCCACGACGGCCGGCCCTTCCTCCACTACGAGACCCGGGCCTGGCTGCTGGACGCCGACGACGCACCGCTGCGGCCGTCGGCCCGCGAGAGCGGCTGGTGGCGGCTCCAGCCCGACGGCCGGGTGGAGGCGCTGATCACCCAGCCGACGGGCATCGCGGAGATCCTGGTCGGCCGGGCGGACGGCACGGCCGTCGACCTCGAGACCCACGAGGTGGCGCTCGCGCCCACCGCCAAGGAGGTCAGCGCCACCCGTCGGCGCTACACCCTGGCCGACGACGGCACGCTCACCTTCGTCCACGACCTCGCGGCGGTCGGCCAGCCGCTCCAGCACCACCTCTCGGCGCGGCTGCGGCGCGCCGGGGAGCAGGACGTGTCCGCGAAGTAGCGCCGCCCGCCCGTCGGTACGGGTCGCCTTCGTACCCGCCGATCATCACCACCGGTCCGGAGGCGCGCAGGCTGTCCGGGAGTCCCCGCCCCACCCGCCGGTCCGCCCGTTCCAGGGGCGGCTCCGTCCTGGAGCGGCTGGGCGAGCGGGCCCTGGCCGGGTTCGGGGACGGGAACACCATCCTCAAGACGGTGATCGCCGCCACGCTGTCCTGGTGGATCGCCGCCGACCTGATCAGCCTGCCCGATCCGGTCCTGGCGCCCGTCGGGGCGATCCTGGTGGCCCAGGGCGCCATGGCGGAGGGCCTCGCCGACGGTACGTGGACCGGGGAGGCGGGTGGCTGGGTGCGGCGGAGATCGCCGACCAGCACATCGCGGCCGAGGACCCCGCCGAGGACCGGCGCGGCCGCCTCCGGGACATCCAGGGCGAGGCCGAGACCCGTTTCCTGGCCACCGCGCTCGCCCAGTCACCGGCGTACGGGCAGTGGCGGGTGCTGTGCACGGCGGGAATCCTGGAGGACGCCCGCAAGGTCCTCCACGAACTCGACCCGGACCACGGCCCCCACCCGTCGGCCCGCGTCCGGCCAGCGGCGGCGCAGGTACGCCGGGACGGCGAGGGCCAGCCCCAGCCCCATCCCCAGGAAGCCGAACTCGACCAGTACGCCCTCCCACACCGGCATGGCCGGGTCGGCACCGCCGCCGGCCCGCGCGTCGCCGCCCGCGTTCAGGAGCGCGCCGAACAAGAGGAAGGGCAGCACCGAGACGAGGAACCCCGACCCCACCCAGGAACAGAACGCGACCTGCGCCCCCGGTATCCGCATCCCCCACGGCCGCACCAGCGCGAGCGACAAAGCGATCCCGACCGACGCCATGCCGATCGTGACGGTGTTGAGCACCACCCACGCCGTGAGGCCGAACCCCTCGCCGACCGGCAGCACTCCCACGAGGGAGCCGACCACCCACGCGACTTTGATCAGCGGGTACGGCGACAGCGCGGGGGCCGCCCCATACGCCGCGTTGCGCCCGACCCGATCCCAGCGTTCCACCCGAATTCCCCCTCCACCACCAGGAATCCAGCGTGCGGCCTCGCTCGCCCGCAGTCGTCCCCCGGCCGGGGGGATCCGTCTCCCCTGTCCGGGGGAGACTGCGGGTGGCGACCGGGTGCCTCAGGACCACCGGGCACCGCAGGACCAACGGGTACCGGCAGGACCAACGGGACAAGTGGGAACGACCGGACGTGCCGGGTGAGCGGAACGGGTGAGGGTGACCGAATCGACCGGGCGTGCGGTGTCAGCCCGCGGCTCCCGCGAGGAGCGTGAGGTGGCCGCGGCGGGCCGGGGTCCGGGCGGGTCCGGCCTGGCGGGGGGCGGCCGAGCCGGACGCCGCAGGGGCGAGCACGCGGACCGGAGAGCTCTGCTCGCGGGCGCGCAGTTCCTCCCGCAGTTCCTGGAGCACTTCCTGTAGGGCGTGGTCGAAGCGGTCGATGTCCTCGGGGGTGTTGTCGTAGTGGACGGACGCCCGCAACGCGGTCGTGACGCCCCGGCCCGGAAGATGGAGCGGAGTCTCCTGCGCCACCGTCTTCCACACGACGACCCCGCGCCGCGCCAGGCCCCGCCGGATCGGCGCGGCGGGCAGATCGGCGTGCCGGAAGGCGAGGATGCCGGACTGCTCCCGGCCCGGACCGGCCGGCCCAGCCCCCGGGCCGGCCGGCTCGGCGCCCGCGGCAGGCAGCTCCGCGCTCGGGGCCACCGGCTCCGCGCCCCGGGTGAGGAGTTCGATGCCGGGCGTGCGCTCCAGGACCGCGCGCAACTCCGGCGTCAGGTCGCGCCGCGGGAGCCGCGCGGCCGCCGCGTCGTGGGCGAGGGCCGCGTTCAGGGCGGCGACGGCCGCGGGGTGGGGCGCCTGGGGTGCGTACCCGGTCAGCCCGGTCCTCAGCGTGGGGGCGGCGTAGGCGAATCCGATGGAGTCGGGGCCGCGCAGGAACCGCCAGCCGTCGGCGGTGAGCAGGTCGCAGCCGATGGCCGCCGCGTCGACGGGCAGCCGCCCGACGGAGTGCGAGGCGTCGACGGCGTACCGGGCCCGGTGGCCGGCGAGCAGCCGTCCGACGGCCTCGACCGGGCTGACCGTACCGAGGGTCCCGGCGACGTGGGCGACCGAGACGAGGGCCACGTCCTCGTCGAGGTGGGCGCTCATCCACTCCAGGTCGAGGTCTCCGTCCGCGCGCAGCGGGACGACCTCCACCGTGCAGTGCGTGCGGTCGCGCAGGGCGTAGAGCGTGGTCAGGTGGGCCACGCCCTCGTACGGGGTGGTCCAGATCCGGTCGCCAGGGGTGAGGGCGAGGCGTGAGACGAGGAACTCGAAGGCGGGGGCCGCGCCGGTGAACAGGGCGGTGTGCGCGGCCGGGACGCCGAGGAGGGCGCCGAGGCGCTCGTAGACCTCGGTGTGCAGGACCGCGCCGAGGTGTTCCTCCAGGTCGTACGGACCGTAGAGGTCGTCGCGGGCGGTGGCGTCGGCGAGTACGGAGCGCACGGCGGCAGGCATCCGGCCGGTGCCCGCGGTGTTGAGGTGAGCCGTGTTCATTTCAGGGGCCTCCCCCCACAATTGGGGTGTACCAAGTGTTGCCAACTAGCTTGGCAATATGTTGCCCACCCCTCATCCCTCTTGGCAATCCTTGACAACGTCCACTCAGGCGGGACTCTAGGCGGCTACCCCGACGACTCCGCCTTGGCAATGTTTGGCAACATTCGCGGCCACTCCCACCCGGTTTGCATTCATACAGGCCAGAGGCGCACCAAGAGGCGAACGACTAAGCCTCGGGTGGAAAATACGGGCCCTTTTCGGAGGTTCTCCACTCCTTCTCCAGCGGATTTCGAGCGGATTTCCAGTGGGTGTTGCCAATCTTCTTGGCAGAGAGGTTGCCAAGCAGCAACAAACAATTGCCACGGAGGACACCATGAAGAACATCGCCCGCCTCATCGCCACCGCCACCCTCGTCAGCGCCGCCGTCCTCACCGCCGGCGGAGTCGCCAACGCCGCGGGCGGCGACGACATCGGCTGGCCGGTCGCCCCGCCCACCGGTGTCACGGCCGTCGCCGTCGCCGACGCCGCCGCCGACATCGGCTGGCCGGTGGCCCCGCCGACCACCCCGGCGCCGACCCCGGCCCCCATCGGCTGGCCGTAACCTCCACGGCGGCTCTAGCCGGATGCGGCACGGTGCTGCGAGGAGCACGAGGAGCACCCGCACCGCCGCCCGGAAGGAAGTCCCCGATGGCCCACGCACCGTGGAACGCGAAGTTCGAGACCGTCCTGCGCCAGGGCCTGCCCGGGCTCGGCAAGGACAAGGAGCCCGCGGCCGACGTCCCGATGGACGCGTACGGGCTGGACTCCATGGCACTCATCGGCATCATCAGCGGCCTGGAGCGGGCCTTCCGCACCAGCCTCGCCGGACAGGTCGTCATCCCCGTGCACGCCCTCACCGCAGGTCAGCTGTGGGGCATCCTCTCCGCCGCGCTCCAGCCCGCCTGGGACCAGGAGTGGCCGTCCGCGGCGAGCCACCGCACCCGCGACCTCAGCCCGTGGGCCGTCGCCTGACCGCCCCGCCCCACCCGACCACCCACCGCGAAGCCCCCGCCGGTCTCCCGACCGCACCGGGGGCTTCGGTCATGTCCGGGCCCGGCGTGCCGGGCCCGCGCGCCCGGGGTCCGGGGTCACAGGTCCGGGGTCCGGGGTCACGGTGCGCGCAGGATCGAGTAGATCAGCTGGTCGTGCCAGGCACCCGCGCGCCACTGGGCCCTGCGGATGCGGCCCTCCAGCTCGAACCCGGCCTTCTCCGCGGCCCGTTGCTCCGCGATGTTGTCCGCGTCCGTGCACACCTGGATCCGTTCCACCCGGGTGTGCTCGAAGAGGTACTCCACGAGCAGGCGCTGCGCCCGGGTGCCGGTGCCCCGGCCGCGGGCCGAGGTGAACAGGCCGATCCCGATCTCCCAGCAGGCCGAGGTGTCCACCCGCCCCCATGAGCGGCGGAACCATTCGACGCGCCCGGCCAGGGTGTCGCCGACGGTGACGGACAGCATGTTCTCGTCCCCGCCCAACAGACCCCGCTCAGCGTGCAGTTGCCGCGGGCGGGCGGTCGGTGTGTGGCCGAACCACTGGTAGGGGCCGGGGCCGTGGGGGCCCGCGAACTCCGCCTCGAAGCGGTCGAGGTCCGCGGCGGTCACCGGCCGCAGCGCCACCGCACCGTCGAGCGCCGAGCCATCGAGCGCCGTGGCGCCCGCGAGAGTGGTCTCTGCCATGGCGCGATCGTACAAGGGCTCTACAACGCCCCCTCCGGCCTGCGGTTCCACCAGTCCTCATGCGTTCTTGGACAGCGGCTCAGGATTGAGTTGCCACGATCTAGGCAAGGTTTTGCCAAGCCTGCCAGGCCCCCAGATCCCCCGATCCCCGCCCGGCCGCCGCTGCCGAAGGAGCTGCATAGCCTTGATGTCACTCTCCGGCCTCATCGAACAGCACGTACTCGCGCGGCCCGAGGCGACCGCCGTCACCCACCCCGCCGGTGGTGGCGACGAAGTCTCGCTCTCCTACCGCGAGTTGAGCCTCGCCGCCAACCGCCTCGCCGCCCACCTCGGCGCGCACGGCGTACGTCCCGGCGACCGCGTGGTGACGGCGCTGCGGCCCGGGCCGGACCTGGTGACCGCCTTCCTCGCCATCGTGCGGGCGGGCGCGGCGTACGTACCCGTCGACCCGGCGCACCCCGGCGAGCGGCGGCGGCTGATCGTCCGGGACAGCACGGCCCGCGCCGTCGTCACCGAGGGGGCCTTCGCCGCCGACTACGCGGACCTGGGCGCGGTGGTCGTCGCCGTGGACACCGACGCCACCTCGATCTCCGAGCGGCCCTCCGCGCTCACCGCGCTGACCGCCCCGGTCGCGGGTCCGGAGGACGCCGCGTACGTCTGCTACACCTCCGGTACCAGCGGCGCCCCCAAGGGTGTCGTGGTCCCGCACCGCGCCGTCCTCGACCTCGTCGCCTCCGGCGACTTCCTGCACCTGGGCCCCGAGGACGTGGTGGCCCAGGCCGCCAGCCCCGCTTTCGACGCGGTCACTTTCGAGATCTGGTCGACCCTCGCCGCCGGGGCCCGCCTCGCCGGGCTCGCCCGGGACACCGTCACCGACCCGGCCCGCTTCGAGCACGCGATCCGCGACCAGGGCGTGACGGTGGCCTTCCTGACCACCCCCCTCTTCCACCGGATCGCCCGCGAGCGCCCGGCCGCCTTCGCCCCGCTGCGCGCGCTGCTGTTCGGCGGCGAGCCCTGTGACCCGCGCCGGGTGCGCGAGGTGTTCCGGGCCGGGCCGCCCAACCGGCTGCTGCACATGTACGGGCCCACCGAGGCCACCACCTTCGCCACCTGGCACGAGGTCGGCGAACCGGCCGAGGACGCGCGCACCATCCCGATCGGGCGGCCGCTGGGGGCCACGGTCGCCGTGGTCGTGGGCCGCGACGGGACCCGGGTGGCCCCGGGCGGCTCCGGCGAACTGCTCCTGGGCGGCCCGGGCCTGGCCACCGGCTACCTCACGCAGGGCGACCCCGGCCCCCAGGGCAGGCTGACGGCGGAGCGCTTCGTCGAGGACCGGTTCACCACGGGCGGCGGAACGCTCTACCACACGGGGGACCTCGTACGGCTGCGGGAGGACGGCGCGCTGGAGGTCCTCGGCCGGGTCGACAAGCAGGTCACCCTGCGCGGCCACCGGATCGAGCTGGGCGAGATCGAGGCGGTGCTCGGCGCGCACCCGGCCGTCTGCGAGTCGGTCGTGTCGGTGCACGAGGGCGGGGACGGCGAGCGGCGGCTGGTGGCGCACGTGGTGCCCGCCCCGCTCGCGCCGCCCCCCGCCGCTCCGGCCGAGCAGGTAACCGCCTGGCGGGAGATCTTCCAGACCCTCCACCAGGACGCCCGGTCCGGCGGCCTCGGGGAGAACTTCGCCGGCTGGGACAGCAGTTACGACGCCCTGCCGCTGCCGCTGACCCAGATGCGGGCCTGGCGCGCGGCCACCCTGGAGCGGATCGGCGAGATCGCCGCCCCCCGGACCCCCGCCCCCGGCGCCCGCACCGCCGCCACCACCCCCGCCACCACCACCGCCGCCACGCCGAACCGCCGGATCCTGGAGATCGGCGTCGGCACCGGACTGCTGATGGCCCCCCTGGCCCGCTCCGCGCAGTGCGAGGAGTACTGGGCCACCGACTTCTCCCCCGCCGTCATCGACTCCCTCTGCACCCAGACCCGCGCGGACGGCCGGCTGCGCGGCAAGGTCCGCCTGAGCTGCCGCGAGGCCGAGGACACGGCCGGACTGCCGACCGGGCACTTCGACACCGTCGTCATCAACTCGGTCGTCCAGTACCTGCCCGGGGTGGACCGGCTGCGCACCCTCGTCGGCCGCGTGCTGCCCCTGCTGGCCCCCGGCGGTTCGCTCCTGCTCGGCGACGTGCGCCACCTGGGCCTGGCCCGCCGGATGCAGACGGGCGTCGAACTGGCCCGGCGCGCCGCCGACCCCGGCGCCGAGGCCGCCGCCGTCCTGCGCGCGATCGGTCAACGGGTGGCGGTGGAGACCGAACTGCTTCTGGATCCGGGCCTGTTCAAGGCGCTGGCCCGGGAGTTCCCCGCGATCCGCTCGGTCGACGTACGGGCCAAGCGCGGCGCCGACCACAACGAGCTGAGCCGCTACCGCTACGACGTCGTCCTCAGCACCGCCGAGCCCGTCGCCGACCTCGCCGGGGCCCCCGCCCTGCCGTGGGGAGGCGAGGTGGGCGCGACCGCCGGGCTGCGCGCGTACCTGACGGCCCACCGCCCGGCGGCCCTGCGCCTGACCGGGATCCCCAACGCCCGGCTCTACGGCGAGGACGCCGCCCTGCGCACCCTGGAGGAGGGCGCGCAGGGTGCGGGCACCCTCGCCCGGGCCCTGGACCGGCTCGCGGAGCAGGGTCCCGCGCCGGACCCGGAGGAGCTGTGCGCGGCCGCCGAGAGCCTGGGCTACCGGGCCCTGCCGACCTGGTCGGCGGAGCGCGCCGAGGCCCTGGACCTGGTGCTGGTCGACCCGGAGCGGATCCCGTACGGGCCGCTGGACTCGGTGTACGCGGGCCCCGCGACCGCGGTGCCGGACAGCGGGGCCAACACGCCCACCGCCTTCGACCACGGCGTCGACGTCGAGGTGGTGCTGCGCGCCCACCTCCAGGAGCGGCTGCCGCACTACATGGTCCCGTCCGCGCTGGTGGTCCTGGACGCGCTGCCGCTGACCCCCAGCGGCAAGCTGGACCGGGCGGCGCTGCCGGTACCGGAGTTCAGCGGGGAGCGGCCCGGCACCCAGCCGGGGACCCCGGTGCAGGAGATCGTCCGCGACCTGTTCGCCGAGGTGCTGGGCCTGCCCCGGCGGGCGGTCAGCGCGGACTGCGACTTCTTCGCCCTCGGCGGGCACTCGCTGGGCGCGGCCCGGCTGCTGGCCCGGGCCCGGCAGGCGCTCGGCGTCGACCCGGGGCCGCGGGCCCTGTACGACGCCCCGACCCCGGCGCTGTTCGCGGAGCTGGTGGGGGACAGCCCGGCCAGCGCCACCGGGCCCGGCGGGAGCACGGCCGAGAGCGCGGTGCTCCCGCTGCGGCTGCGCGGGGCGCTGAGCGTACGGGCGCTGGAGGAGGCGCTGCGGGACCTGGGCGGCCGGCACGAGGCGCTGCGCAACAGCCGTCTGGGCTCGGCGGGCACCCGGCTGCGCGCCCTGGCCGCCGATGACCACGTGCTGGAGCTGACCCTGCCGGGCGAGTCGGTCGACCTGTGGTCGCACACCCCGCTGGCCGCCGAACTGGCCCTGGCCTACGGGGCCCGCGCCACCGGGGACGCCCCGCGCTGGCCGACGCCTGCGCCGCGGGGGGCGCCCCGGGCGATGTACGGGGACCTGGCGCCCACCTCGGCGCCGGGCAGCGGCCCCGACCGGGCGGACTCCAGCCTCGGCAGCCTGGTGAGCGAGCTGGCCCCGGCGCTGCACGAGCAGCTGGCCCGGCTGGCGGCCGAGCAGGGGGCCACCCTGTTCATGGTGGTGCACGCCGGGCTCGCGGCGCTGCTGACCCGGCTGGGCGCGCGGTCCCCGGTGACGCTGGCCGCGCCGGTGCCCGCCCGGGACAGCGCGGCGCTGCGGGGCGCTGTGGGCCCGTACGGACGGGTGCTGGCCCTGTCGGTGGACACCTCGGGGGACCCGGCCTTCACCGAACTCCTGGACCGGGTCCGTACGGCCGACCTCGCGGCCTACCGGCAGGGGGACGCGGCGCTGGCCCTGCCGGGCGGGGTCGCGCTCAGCCTGCTCCAGGAGACGGGCGGTGAGTTCGAGGGGGCCGGGCTGACCGTCTCCCCCGAGAACCCGCAACTGCCGCACCGGCAAGCGGCGTTGGGGCTTACCCTGACCGAGCAGCACACCCCGGCCGGGGCGCCCGCCGGGCTGGGTCTGAGCGCCTCCTTCCAGCACGACGCGATCGGGGAGACCGCCGCCGGCTACCTGACCGGGCAGTTGGTCTCGCTGCTGGAGGCGGCCGCGGAGGCGCCGCACAGCGCGCTGAGCGGGCTGCGGCTGCTGCCGGGCGAGGTGTCGGCGGAGACGCTCGGGCTCTGGTTCGGCCAGCACCTGGAGCTGCCGGTGCGCAGCGTGGCCTCGCTGTTCGCGGCCCAGGTGGCCCGTACGCCCGGGGCTCCGGCCCTGTCGGGCGCGGCGACGGGAGGCACACCGGGGCTGACGGACCTCACCGGGCCGGCGCCGCTGACGGGGCCGGCCGGGCTCGCGGGGCTGACCGGCCCGACCGGCCTGGACGGGGTGACCGGGTTCCCCGGGGCGATCGGCATGTCCGGCGCCCCGGGGATGGACTACGCCGAGCTCGACGCCCGTTCCGACCTGCTGGCCCACGCCCTGATCGCCCATCAGGCGGGCCCGGGCACCACGGTGGTCACCGCGATCGCCTCGCCCACCGGGTTCGCGGTGGCGGTGCTCGCCATCGCCAAGACGGGGGCCGCCTGTCTGCCGGTGGACCCGGTACGCGGCCTGCCCGGCGCGGTGTGGCCGGTGGTGCTGCTGCTCGACGAGGCCGCGGACCGGCTGCTCCCGGCGGTGCCGCGGGCGGCCCGGCTGGTCCGGGACCCGGCCGCGGACCTGCTGCCCGCCGACGGGAAGTGGCCGGTGCGCTCGGCGGACCGGACCAGCCCGCTGGACCCCGACGCCCCGGTGGTGCTGGCGAGCACCGCGCACGCGACCGTCGCCATCGGCACACAGCCGTCGGCCGCCGCGAGCCTGGGCCACGGGTCGGGCGCCGACGCCGCCTGGCTGGTGACCGGTTACCCGGACGCGGACGCGGCGCTCGGGCTGCTGGGGGCCTTCGTCTCCGGGGCCCGGGTCAACGTCCCGGACCCGGAGCTCGCGCACCTGGGCACCCCGTACGAGGTGCTGGGCTGGCTGCGCGAGCACGGCGCCTCGGCCGTCCTGGGCGCCGCCGACGACTCGCTCGTCGCGCTGGCCCGGGCCGAGGGCACGGCGCTGACCTTCAGCGCCGGGTGGGCCGAGGGGCGGCTGCTCATCGAGCAGGGCGCGGACGGGCGGACCCGGCCCGCGCCCGGCTACCGGGCGTACGTGCTGGACGCGCGGCTGCGTCCGGTGGCCACCGGCAGCACCGGTTCGCTGTACGTCGCCGGGGTGGGCGTGGCCCAGGGGTACGCGGGTCTGCCGGGCGGGAGCGGCGCGAGCTTCCTGCCCGACCCGCTGGGCGGCGCGCCGCGGGGGTCCACCGCCCGGCGGATGTGGCGGACCGGGCACGCGGCCCGGGTCGAGGCCGACGGGAGCCTGCACATCCTCGACCACCCGTGGGCCGACGACCCGTTCGCCGACGAGTTCGCGACCTTCGTCGTCCTCGGGGACACCGCGGGGCACCGCGCGCTGTGGCCCGCGGGTGCTCCCGTACCGCAGGGCTGGCACCAGACCCACGCGGAGGACGTGTACGAGCTGTGCCTGGAGCACCTGGGCGAACCCGCCTTCGGCATCGGCGAGCGGGGCGGCCTGAGCGACTCCAACGGACTGGCCGACCCGGGCTCGGGCTGACGACCGGCCCGGGCGGGTGCTGCCCCCGCCCTCCTGACCCACCCCCGCGAGACCACGACCGACAAGACCGCGACCCGAGGAGATTTTGATGAACGCGATCCTGCTCGCCGAAAGCCCCCGCACCGCCTTCGCCGAGAGCCTCCTGGCGCGCGGCGGGCCCGAGGTCATCCTGCTGCGCACCGACTCGATGCCGCTGAGCCGGGCGTACGTACGGCGCACCGCGGGGGTGGCGACCTTCACCCTGGACTCCGCGGCCTCGCCGATGGACGAGGCCGCCCGGTACCTGCGCTGGGTCAAGGGCACCAAGGGGCTGCCGCGCCCGAGGTCGGTCTGCGGCGGGGACACGGAGTCGGCGGAGCTGGCGCGCTGGTTCGGCGCGCTGGTGGACCTGCCGGAGCGGGCTCCCGGTCAGCTCGCCCCGGTCGCGGCGGCGGCGCCGCGGCCCTGGTGGAGAGACGGTCGAGCCCCGCTGGAAAGGGACTTGAGCGATCTGGGCAATCCCGCGAAGAGGCTTGCGCCGAGTGCTTGAATGATCCCGTCGGGGAGCGATGTGATCATCAGGGGAGCGGGGCACAGGCATGCGGAAGACGTTCCATGCGGCACACGTCTACATGATCGTCGGAGTGATCTCCGGCCTGTACTACCGGGAACTCACCAAGGCCTACGACTTCACGGGTGACACCCAGCTCGCGGTGGTCCACACCCACCTGCTGGCGCTCGGCATGCTGGGCCTGCTGATCGTCCTCGGTCTCGACAAGGTGTTCTCGCTGTCGGGGACGAAGCACTACGACTATTTCTTCTGGTTCTACAACGCCGGTATCGCCATCACCTGCGCGAGCATGACCTACCGGGGCACCCAGACCGTGCTCGGGCACAAGGTACCGGAACTGTTCTCTCTGGTCGGCGGCCTGGGGCACATCATCCTGACGGTCGGTCTGATCCTGCTGTTCACGCTGCTGGGCAAGCGCGTGAAGGCACATGTGGACGCGCAGGCCGCTCAGGCCGCGACCGCGGGCAGCCCCGACGGGGAAGCCGAGCGCGCCGAGGTCGGCTGACGCCGTCCCCTTCCGGCCGGGGCCCGCGTACGTCCCTCAGCCGAGGCGGGCCGCCGGGCCGGTGAGGATCCCGGTCAGGGCGGCGAGGCGCTCCTCCGTCAGGTCCGGGCGCAGCCGCCGTCCCCAGGTGAGGGTGGCCAGGCCGTGCCAGGTGCTCCACAGGACCTCGGTCAGCAGCTCCGGATCGCGGCCGTCCGCCACCGGCTCCACGGCCAGGCGGATCTCCGCGAGCGCGTCGAGCACCGGCCGCGGGGCCACGTGCCCGTCCTCGGGCGCGGCCGCGACCCCCGGGTCCAGGGTGAGCATCGCCTGGTAGAGGACCGGCCCCTTGGCGGCGAAGGCGAGGTAGGCCCGCGCGACCGCGTCCAGCGCCTCCAGCGGGTCCCCGTCGGCGTGGCGCGCGCGGGCCGCGTGCAGGGCGCCCGCGAGTTCACCGAAGCCCTCCAGGGCCACCGCGTGCACGATCGCGTCCTTGTTCTTGAAGTGCTGGTAGAGCACCGGCTGGCTGTACTCGATGCGCTCCGCGAGGCGCCGGGTGGTGACGAAGTCCCAGCCTTCGGCCTCGGCCATCTCGCGGGCCGAGCTGAGGATCAACTGGCGGCGCTGGCCCTGCTCACGAAGGCGTCGCTCTCGGGGAGTCATGGCCCCAACGGTAGCACTTTCGGCGAAAATCCAGCGATCAGTGATAGCGTTCCTGCCTTTGACAGCAGACCGGTTCCAGGGCGCCCGTCGGGGCCGCGCGCACCGCTGTGACCTCATCGTCTAGCGGCCTTCGAGGCATGGTCGGCAGCATCGGGGTAAGTCCGCCCACAGAGAGGGCCACCCCATGCAGACCCCGACTCCCCTGGAGGAGCTGCTCGACCTCGCCGCGGACGTCCTGCGCCACGACCGGCGCACGCTGCCGGCCGGGGCCACGGGTTCGCCCTTCCTCGCCCTGGGCGGTGGCCTCGGTGAGGCCATGCGGCTCCAGGCCCGCGCCGACGAACTGCTCGGGCTCTCGCTCGACGCGGCCCAACTGCTGGGCGCCGCGCCGCTGGCGGACGTACTGGCCCGGGCCGTGCCGTCCGCGCCCGCTCCCGCGCCCGGACCCGGGTCCGTGCCCACGTCCGAACTCCCGCTCCTGCCGGGACAGTGGGCGCCGCTCACCGCTCAGCCCTACGTCGGCCCCGGCGCGGTGCACCGGGTGCTGAGCGCCGAACTCCGCGGACCGCTCGACCTCGGCGCGCTGCGCACCGCGCTCGGCGCGGTGGGCGCGCGGCACGAAGGGCTGCGGACGGCGTTCCCGTCCTCGGCCCGGGGGCCCGTACGACGGGTGCTCGACGGGTACGCGCTCCCCCTGATCACCCTGCCGGAACCGCCCGCGGGCGCGCCGGAGGAGGTCGTGGACGCCGTGCACGCGCGGCTCGCGGCCGAGGTGGAGCGGCTGATCGGGCATCCCGACCGGCCGCCGCTCGTCTTCGCCCTGACCCGGCTCGCGGCGGACCGGCACCTGCTGTCGTTCCTGTGCCACGACGCGGTGGCGGACGCCTGGTCTGCGGCGCTGGTCTGGCGGGAGCTGCTCGGGGACTACGCCCGCGCGGCGGCCCGGCGGCAGCCCGCCGTCCGGGCGCCGGTGCCACTGGACCCGTCCGACCCGCCCGCCGTACGGGCGGACCTGCTCGCCGAACGCGTGGAGCGGCTGCGGGAGTTCCCGGCCGTCGTGGACCTGGCCGGACCCGGACGGCGGCCCGCCGTCTTCGATTTCCGGGGCGAGCGGCTGACGCTCGCGGTGGATCCGGAGCTGCGGGACGCGGTCGGTGCGACGGCCGCGCGGGCGGGCGTACCGCATTCGCTGGTGCTGCTCGCGGCCTGGGCGCTCGCCGTGGGGCGGCGGTCCGGGCACGAGTGGCTGCTGGTGGGCGCCGAACTGCCCCGGCACGGCGCGGGCGACGGGGCGGCCGCGCGGCTGCGCACGGTCGCGCCGGGCTCGGCGACCGTACCGGTGTGCTGCGAGCTGGAGGGCGGCGTGGACTACTTCCTGCGCGGGATCGCCTGCGCGTTCGGCGAGGCCCTCGCCTGCTCCGCCCTCGATACGGAGTCCCTCGCACGCGAACTGGGGGTGCGCGGGGACCGGTCCCGGCCGCCCCTGGCCCAGGTGACCTTCGCGGACCACGACGGGCTGCTGCCCGAACGCACCACGGCGGGCCCGCTGAGCGCCCGGTTCCACCACGGGCACCTGGGCGGGGCCACGGCGGACGCGGCGCTGACGGTGCTGCGCTGGGGCGGGGGCGGGGACGCGCTGCTGGCGCTGGACTTCGCCTCCTCCGTGCTGGACCGCGAGCGGGCCGTGGAGCTGGCGCGCGAGCTGCGGGCCGCGCTGGTGGCGCTGACGGAGGCGGCCGAGACGGATCCGGTGGAGGACCTGCTCGCGGCCACCGCGCCGTCGGCGGGGGCCGCACTGCCGCGGGTCCCGGCCTCCGTGGCCGTCTCCGCCTGAGCTGGTCCTCACGAGCATCTCCGGTGCGCGCGCGGCACGGGGGAATGGAACGCGCGCACCGGATGTCTGGGGGCCCGTCGTGCCGGCGGGCCGGGTCCGGCCGCACCGGTACGACGGGCACGGGCCCCGGGCCGCCGGAGGGGGGCCGGCGCCCGGGAGTGCGGGGGCGGTGTACGGCCGCCGGGGTCCGTCCCCGGCGGCGTACGACCGTACGACCGTGCGGTCGGACCGGTCAGGCAGCGAACTCGGTGAGCCGTGCCGCCAGTTCGGCCGGGTCGGGCATCGCGGCGATCTCGGCGGCGATCTTGCGGGCCGCCTCGCGGTAGGCCGGGTCGTCCAGGATCTTGCGGGCGTTCTCGGTCACCGCCGCGGCGGTGAGCTCGAAGACGACCTCGCCCGCGCCCGCGTCGCGTACGGCCACGCCGTTGGCGGGACCGTCGGCGCCCTGCGGCACGATCAGCTGCGGCAGGCCCGCTTCGAGGGTGGCCAGGGTGGTCCCGCTGCCGCCGTGCTGGACGACGAGCGCGGCGTGCGCGAGGACCGCGGACTGCGGCAGCCACGGCGCGGCGATCACGTGCTCCGGCAGCTCGCCGAGGTCGGAGATCTGCACCCGGAAGCCGGTGGCGACCAGGACCGGTACGCCGAGGGGCGCGAGGCCGTCGATGACGGTGCGCAGGTTCTCGGCGCTGCCGAGCGCGGTGCCGAGGGTGAGGTAGATGAAGGGCTTGCCCGACTCGCCGAGGCCCGCGGGCAGTTCGCCCGGCTCGACGAAGGCGACGGGCCGCTGCTCGATGCGCGCCTGGCCGGACTCGATGAAGGCCCGGTCCTGGAGGGAGGGCGGGCAGATGTCGATGTAGGTGTTGCCGAGGGTCAGGGCCTGCCCGGCGGGCACGGTGACGCCGAGGTCGGCGGCGGTGGCGAGGATCTCCTGCTGGAGCCGCTCGGCCTCGTGGTCCTGCGAGAGCAGGCCGACGCCGTGCGCGAGGGCCGGTACGCCCGCCAGCCGGGCGGCGAACCCGGCGCCCGGGTTGAGCACTTCGTGGACGACGAGGTCGGGGCGCAGGCGCTCGAGGACCGGTGCGAGGTCGGCGGCGACCCAGCGCGGCAGCACCGAGCCGAACACCTTGATGTGCAGGTTCGCGAGAACCTCCGGCGGTACGTCCTGGGCGCCGACCTCGCCGCCGTGGGCCTCGAGGAAGGCTCGACCGCCCGCTGCTTCGATGAATGCCTCGGGCACGGACCGGCCTGCCGTCACCGGCTCGAAACCAGCCTCGCTGAGGGTCTGGTGGAACTGCTCACCCGTTGCGAACGCGACCTCGTGGCCGGCTGCTCGCGCCGCCCTCGCCAAGGGAAGCAAGGGAAATATGTGCCCGAAGTTGCCCACGCTGGCAAAGAGGATTCTCATGAGGCCCAACCCTAGGGGCGCCGACCACGATTGTCTAGTGTTGCTAGAAATTCTAGCAACAGAAGAATCGAGGTGACCGGAATGGCCCCCCAGGACCTGGCGCGCCTTCAGTTCGGTCTCACCGTCGCCACCCACTACCTCCTCGTGGCGCTCACCCTCGGGCTCGTCGCCCTCGTCGCCGTCACCCACACCCGCTGGGTGCGCACGGGGGATCCCGCGTTCAAGCGGATGACCACCTACTGGGGCACCCTCTACGTCATCAACTACGCGGTGGGCATCGCCACGGGCCTGGCCATGGAGTTCCAGCTCAGCGCCAACTGGACCGGGCTGGAGTCCACGGCGGCCAGCGTCTTCGGGGCGCCGCTCGCCGTGGAGACGGTGGTCTCCTTCTTCGCCGAGTCGACCTTCCTCGCGCTGTGGATCTTCGGCTTCGACCGGCTGCCGAAGTACGTCCACCTCGCCTGCATCTGGATCGTGGCCGCCGCCGCCTACACCTCGGCGGTGTGGGCGCTGCTGGCCAACGGGTTCATGCAGAACCCGGTCGCCTACACGCTGCGCGACGGGCACCTCGAACTCACCAGCTTCGGCGCGCTGTTCTCGAACGCCAACTCCTGGATCGCCATCTTCCACATCACCGGCGGCGCGCTCGCGGTCGGTGGCTTCTTCGTGCTCGGCATCAGCCTGCTGCTGCACCGGCGCGGGCGGGCGGACCGGGCGTTCGTGCGCCACTCCGCGAAGACGGGGGCGCACTCCGGGACCTGGGGCGCCGCGCTGGTCGTCCTCAGCGGGATGGTCCAGCTCGGCAACACGAAGAAGGACCAGCCGCTCAAGGGCGCGGTGCTGGACGGCGACCAGGCCGAGGTGACGCGGCAGCTCCAGGAGCTGGCGAAGCGGTTCGGCCCGCTGGAGGCGCCGGCGTCCGGGGCGGTACTGAGCGCCCTCACCCTGATGATGGTGATCGGCGGGGTGCTGCTGATCCTGGGCATCTGGGCCCTGATCTCCCTCCGCGACCCGAGCACCCCCGCCCGCCCGCCCCACCCGGGCCAGTGGGCGCAGCCGCAGCCGCAGCCCGGCCAGTCCGGGCCGTGGGCCCAGGCTCAACCCGGCCAGTCCGGCCAGTCCGGCCAGTCCGGCCAGTCCGGCCAGTGGCCGCAGGCCCAGCCGCGGCCGCGGTCCGGGCATCCGGCCCGCGCCCAGGGCCGTCGTGTGCACCCGGGGCCATGGGCCCCGGGCGAGGGCCTCCACCCCCAGCCGGGCCACCCCGGCCAGGGGCACCAGCCGCAACCCGCGGCGCCGGGCCAGGGCCAGGGCCAGGGCCAGGGCCCGTGGCCCGGACAGCCGGCCCCCACGGGCCAGACCCGGCCCGGCCGGTGGACCGAGGCCCAGGGCCGGCCCGGCCAGTGGACCCGGGGTCCCGGCCACGGCCCGACCAGCGCCCCGCCCGGCCAGGGCCCCCGGCGGGGGTCAAACGACCCCGTCATGCGGTCCGCGGTGCTCCAGCGGCTGCTGCCGTTCGCGATGGCGCTGCCCTTCATCGCCAACCTCTGCGGCTGGGTCGTCCGCGAGGTCGGTCGCCAGCCGTTCGTCATCACCGGCATCCTGACCACCCGCCAGGCCATGACCCCCGGTCTCGGCACCGGCAGGCTCACCGCCTCCCTCCTCGTCCTCTTCGTCCTCGTCATCGGCCTGCTCACCCTGGACTGGTGGCTGCTGGTCCGGGCCGCCATGCGCGGACCGGTCACCGGGGCCGACCCGGGAGCCGGCACCGACACCGACACCGGGTTCGGGTTCGGAACCGGCACCGGCGCCCCCTCCACCACCGCACCCGCTGCGGCCTCGCTCGGCAGCACCCTGGCCGCGCCCCGCGACCCCCGCGCGGACCCCCGTACGAAGCAGCCCGCGGCCCGGTCCTCCCGGGAAGGAGCGCACCCGTCATGAGCTACCCGACCGTCGCCCTCGTGGCGTTCATCGCCCTGTTCACCGGCTACCTCGTCCTCGCCGGGATCGACTACGGCGTCGGGCTCACCCTCCCCCGGACCGGTTCCGACGCCCCCGGGCGGCGGGCCGTGCTCGGGGCGGTCGGGCCGCTGCTGCTCGGCAACGAGGCCTGGCTCCTGGTCTCCGTCGGCGCCCTCGCCGGGACCCTGCCCGGCCTGCGCGGCGCGCTGGTCGACGGCGCGTACCCCTATGCCCTCATCGCCTTCGCCGGGGCACTCGCGCTCAACGCGGGCATCCAGCTCCGCGGCCGCCACCCCGGCGCCCGCGTACGCCGCGGCTTCGACCTGCTGATCTGTGCGGCCGGCGCCGCCGCCGCCTTCGGCTGGGGCTGCTTCCTCGCCGTCACCGCCGCCGGGGTCCGCCTCGGCTCGGACGGTCACGTGCGGGGCGTGGCGGCCCTGGACGCGTTCACCCTGCTGGGCGGCCTGACCATGGTCGCGCTGCTCGCCGCGCACGGCAGCGCCTTCGTGGCCGCCCGGCTGACCGGGGAACCGGCCCGGCGCGGGGCCGCGCTGGCCGCCGCCTCGGCGACCGCGGCGGCCGTGCTGCTCGCCCTGACCGCCGTCGTCGGCTGGATCGGCGGGACCTTCGACGGAGCGGCGCTGCGCCATCCGGTACTGGCCGCGCTGGCCGTCGTACTCGCCCTCGCCTCGCTCCTGCTCACCCGGGCGCTGGTCGGCGGCGGGCGGGCCCGGCTCGCGCCCTGGGCCAGTACGGCCGCCGTGGTCACGGCGGCCGGGTCGGTCTTCGCGGGCAAGTACCCGGCCCTGCTGACCTCCACCGTCGCGGGCGTACCCGCTCCGACCACCGACCAACTGGCCACCGACCAGACGGCGTTGGCGGCGGTCATCTGGACGTCCGGGCCGGTGCTGCTGATCGTGATCGCGGCGCAGGTCTACATGTGGCTGGTCCTGTGGGCCCCGGCGCGGACCGCCGCCCCGGCGCCCGAGGTCCTCGACGCACCCGCCTTCTCCTGAGACGGCCCTAGGCGGCCTGCGACGGCCCGAGACGGCCCGAGACACGGACCACCTGGGACACCCGCGGTTCCCCGAGAGTCAGGACAGCGACCCATGGACCTCGCCCTCGTACGGAGTTCGCCACTGCTCCGGCGGTTCCTGGTCCGGCGCGCGCTCGGCGCGGTGGCGGAAGCCGTCCTGACCCTCGTGCAGTGCGTGTGCCTCGCCGCCGTGCTCGCGGCCGCCGTCGAGCGGGGGCCGGGGGCCGCGCTGCACGCCGTACCCGCGCCGCTGCTCGCGGCCGTGATCGCCGGGCGGGCCGCGCACGCCTGGTGGGACCGCGCCTCGGCGGGCGCGGCCGCCGCCCGCTACAAGGAGGAACTGCGGGCCGAACTCACCGCGGCCGTCACCGCAGCGGGCGTCCGCGGCGGGGGCCCGCGGCCCGCCTCGGTCGTCGCGCTGCTCGGCCGGGGCATGGACGCCCTCGACGACCACATCGCGGGCTCGCTCGCGCTGCTCCCGCAGGTGCTCGTCCTGCCGCTCGCCGTCACCGCCACCCTCTGGGCGGCCGACTGGGTGTCCGGCCTGATCGTCCTGGTCACCCTGCCGCTGGTGCCGCTGCTGCTGGCGCTGGTCGGGATGCACACCAAGGCCCGTACGGAGGCCCAGTGGGCGGTACTGCTGCGGCTCGGCGGGTACTTCCTCCAGGCGCTCGGCGGCCTCGCCACCCTCCGGGTGTTCGGGCAGGAGGGCCGGGCCGCCGAGAGCGTGCGCGAACGGGCCGCCGAACACCGGCGGGCCACGGTGCGGACCCTGCGCGTGGCCTTCCTGTCCACCTTCGTCATGGACACCCTGACCAGCCTGTCGGTCGCGGTGATCGCGGTCCCGGTGGGCTTCCGGCTGCTGGACGGTTCGATGCCGCTGTCGACGGGGCTGGCCGTACTGCTGCTGGCCCCGGAGGCGTACCGGCCGCTGCGGCTGCTGGCCGGGCGCTTCCACGCGGCCCAGGAGGGCCGTACGGTCCTGGCCCGGGTCCGCGCCCTCCTCGACGGGGGCGCGCCCGCGCCGGCCGTGCGGGCGCTCCAACGGGACGGCGTACGCCCGGTGCTGCCGGACCCGGCCCGCTTCCCGCTCGTACTGGACCGGCTGACGGCCGGTCACGTGCCGGGCGCGCCCGCCCTGGTGGAGCTGTCCTGGCGCTTCGAACCCGGGCGCAGCTACGCGGTGACGGGGCCCAGCGGCGCCGGCAAGACCACCCTGCTGCGGACGGTCGCCGGGCTGCTGCCGCCGCTGGCCGGGGACCTGCGGGTGGGCGGCGTCTCGGTGACGGCGGCCGCGCACCGGTCGGCGTGGGCGGACCGGATCGCGATGGTGCCGCAGCAGCCGCACCTGTTCGCGCTGTCGGTCGCGGACAACGTCCGGCTGGGCCGGCCGGACGCGGGCACGGACGAGGTGTGGCACGCACTGGAGGCGGCGGGCGCCGCGGAGTTCGTACGCCGCCTGCCGGACGGCCCGGCCACCCGCGTCGGCGAGGGCGGCGCGGGCCTCTCCGGCGGGGAGCGCCAACGCCTCGCGCTGGCCCGCGCCCTGCTGCGACGGCCCTCGCTGCTGCTGCTGGACGAGCCGACGGCCCGCCTGGACGGCGGCACGGAGGACCACGTCCTGCGCGCCCTGTCGGCGGTGGCGGGCCACGCCACGCTCCTGGTGGCCACCCACCGCCCGGCGGTGGTGGAACACACGGACACGACCCTGCACCTCCCGACCGCCGCCGCGCCGTCGGACCCGTACGAGGCCCAGGACGGGGGCCCGCCTCGCGGCGCGCCCGGCGGCCGGCCCCACCGGCTTCGCTCCGCACCCGTCTCCGAGGAGATCCGCCCATGAGCTCCCCCGTGGCTTCCCGCAGGGACTCCGTCAGGGGCCGGGCGTCCTCGCCCACGGCCTCCTCCCCCGTGGCCTCCTCGCTCACGGCCTCCTCCCCCGTGGCCTCCTCGCTCACGGCCTCCGCGCTCACCCGGGCCGACCTCGGGCGGCTGGTCGGCGCCGCGGTGGCGGCCGCGCTCGGGGAGGCCTGCGCCATCGCGCTGACCGCGAGCGCGGCCTGGCTGATCTGCCGGGCCTCCCAGCAGCCGCCGCTCGGCGCCCTGATGGTCGCCGTGGTCGCGGTGCGCGCGTTCGCGCTGGGCCGGGGCGCGCTGCGGTACGCCGAGCGGCTCTGGGGGCACGACGCGACACTGCGCGTCATGGAGCGGGTGCGGGGGCGGCTGCTCACGCTGCTGGCCCCGCACGCTCCGTACGGGCTGCGGGCGTTCAGCCGCGGCGAGCTGCTCAACCGGCTCGTGGCCGACGTCGACGCCGTCCAGGACGCCCTGCTGCGGGTGGCACTGCCGTTGCTGACCGCGCTGCTGGTCGGCGGCGGGGTCACGGTGTGGGCCGCGCTGACGCTGCCCACCGCCGGGTGGGCGCTGGGCGCGGGTCTGCTGCTGGCCTGCGTGGCGCTGCCCGCCCTGGCCGCGGTCGCCGGGCGGCGCGGCGCGGCCCGGCTGTCGGCGGCCCGCGCAGAACTGGCCGCGCGGACCGTGGACGTGGTCGAGGGGGCGGAGGACCTCGCCCTGTGCGGAGCGAGTGGCTGGGTGCGCGAGCGCGAGCACGCCGCCTCCCGGGCGGTGGCCCGCCACGAGCGCGTCCGGGCCCGGGCCGCGGGCGCCTTCACCGCGGCGGCGGTACTGGTCCAGCTCCTCACCACGACCGCGGTGGCGGTCCTCGCCGTGCGCGGCACCGGCCCGGTGACCGCGGCGGTGCTGACCCTCACCGCCCTGGCCACCCTCGACCTCGCCACCCCCGTCCGCACGGCCTCCGAGCACCTGACCCGCCTCACCTCCTCCCTGGGCCGCCTGCGCGACCTCCACCGCCTGCCCTCCTCCCCCTCCTCCCCCTCCCTCCCTGCGCCGGCGCAGGGGCCCGCCGCAGGGGCCGCCGCAGGGCCCGCCGGGCTGGAGTTCACCGACGTCGGCGTCACGCATCCCGGGGGCGGGCGCCCCGTCCTGGAGGGGTTCGGGCTCGTGCTCGCCCCCGGCCGCAAGGTGGCGCTGGTCGGGCCCAGCGGCTCCGGCAAGAGCACCGTCGCCGGGCTGGCCCGGGGGCTGCTGGAGCCCACCGCGGGCCGGGTCGCGCTGGACGGCGTACCCCTCGCCGACCTGCCCGAGGGCGCGCTGCGCCCACGGCTGGCCGCCGGGCTGACCCAGTACCACCACGTCTTCGCCGGGACCGTCCGCGAGCACCTGCTGCTGGCCCGCCCCGGCGCGGACGAGGCCCGGCTCTGGGCCGCCCTCGCCCGGGCCGGGGCCGCGGACTGGGTGCGTACCCTGCCCGGCGGCCTCGACGCGGAGGTCGCCGAGGACGCGGCCGCGTTCTCCGGCGGCGAGCGGCGCCGACTCGGCCTGGCCGCCGCCCTCCTGGCGGATCCGGCCGTACTGGTCCTCGACGAGCCCACCGAGTCCCTGGCCCCCCGGGACGCCGACGCGGTCCTCGCGGCGGCCCTGGACGGCCGCCCCGACCAGGCCGTGCTCCTGATCAGCCACCGCACGATCGGCCTGGACGCGGTGGACGAGGTCGTCGTCCTCGACGAGGGCCGGGTGATCCAGCGCGGCACCCACGCCGAACTCCTCGCCGCGCCGGGCCACTACCGCGAGCGCCACCGCGCGGAGCGGGCCGCCGAGGACGCCGAGGCCGTCCGGGACGCCCGCGAGACCGCCCGCGAGACCCGCCGGGAGCAGGCCGCGTACGACGACTTCGCGGGCGCCCCCCGATGAACCGTCCGCGCCACCACCGCCACTTGAGCCACCGTACGACCCACCTCAAGGCCCTCTCCAGCCACAGCCGATCGTCCTCCCCCATCGTCGTGGTGCGACCGGCCGCCCCTGGGCGTGCGGGACAAGGCAAAGGAGCCCACCGATGACCATCACCCAGGCAGTGCCCCCGGGCGTCGTCACGAGCCTCGGGCGGCGGTTCACCCTGTCGGCCCAGGCCCTCGACAGCTCGGTGACGCCCAACCCGGTCTTCCACGACTGGTTCGCCGAGCAGCGGCGCACGAACCGCTACGACGTCCAGCGCATCCCCTTCTCCGAACTCGTCGGCTGGCGCTTCGCCGACTCCACGGGCAACCTCGTGCACGACAGCGGCCGGTTCTTCTCCGTCGAGGGCCTCCAGGTCCGCGCCGACTGGAACGGGCACGCCGCCTCCTGGTCGCAGCCGATCATCAACCAGCCGGAAGTCGGCATCCTGGGGATCGTCGTCAAGGAGTTCAACGGGGTCCTGCACTGCCTGATGCAGGCGAAAATGGAACCCGGCAACCTCGACACGGTGCAGCTCTCCCCCACCGTGCAGGCGACCCGCAGCAACTACACCGGTGTGCACAAGGGCGCGCCCGTGCACTACATCGACTACTTCAAGCCGCCCCGGGTCGGCTCGCGGGTGCTGTTCGACTCCCTCCAGTCCGAGCAGGGTTCGTGGTTCCTGCGCAAGCGGAACCGGAACATGGTGGTCGAGGCGCTGGGCGACGTGCCCGAGCACGAGGACTTCATCTGGCTGACCCTCGGCCAGATACACCAGCTGCTCTACGAGTCCAATGTGATCAACATGGACGCGCGCACCGTGCTGTCCCTGATCCCCACCTTCGCCGACGAGGGCCCCGCCCTGCACTCGACGGAGCACATCCTGTCCCGGCTCACCGAGATCAAGGCCACCCGGGAGCTGGTGCAGAGCACCGTCCCGCTGACCGCCGTGAAGGGCTGGCGGCGCACCGACTACGAGATCGGGCACGAGAGCGGCCACCACTTCACCGTCATCGCGGCCTCCGTCGCCGCCGCCAACCGCGAGGTCACGCGCTGGACGCAGCCGCTGCTCGCCCCCGCCGAGCAGGGGCTCGCCGGCTTCGTGGTCCGCCGGATCGGCGGGGTCCCGCACCTGCTGGCGCAGGCCCGCTCGGAGGCGGGCGTCCTGGACGTGGCCGAGCTGGGCCCGACCGTGCAGTGCCAGCCGGGCCGGGCGCTGACCCTGCCGGTGGAGCGGCAGCCGCGCTACCTGGACATGGTGCTCGCCGCGCCGAAGTCCCGGCTGCTGTACGACACGGTGCAGTCCGAGGAGGGCGGCCGCTTCCACCACGCGGGCAACCGCTACGTGCTGGTGGAGGTCGGGGACGAGTTCCCCATCGACGTACCGGAGGACTTCCTGTGGGTGACGGCGGGCCAGCTGGCCGGGCTCCTCAAGCACAGCAACTACCTGAACATCGAGGCCCGTACGCTCCTGACCAGCCTGCGGGCGGCCTGGGCGCTGGGCGGGGCGTACGCCCTGTGAGCGCGCGCGTCCGCGTCGGCGTCCTGGGCTGCGCCGACATCGCGGACCGCCGCATGCTCCCCTCGATGCTGCGCCAGCCGCTCGTCGAGATCACCGCGATCGCCAGCCGCACCCTCGGGAAGGCCGCGCAGTTCACGGCGAAGTTCGGCGGCACCCCGCTGGCGGGCTACGAGAAGGTCCTCGAACGCTCCGACGTGGACGCGGTGTACATCCCGCTGCCGCCCGAGATGCACGTCGAGTGGACCCTGCGGGCGCTGGCGGCGGGCAAGCACGTGCTGTGCGAGAAGCCGTTCGCGACCAGCCTCCCGGACGCCGAGAAGGCGGTGGCCGCGGCCCGGGACCGCGGCCTCCTCCTCATGGAGTCCTTCATGTTCCTGCACCACTCGCAGCACGCGCGGGTGCGGCAGCTGGTGGCGGACGGTCTGATCGGCGAGGTGCAGCTCTTCACCTCGGAGTTCGGCATCCCGCTGCGCCCGGGCGGGGCCCGCGCGAGCACCCTGCCGGAGGTGGCGGCGTACCCGGTGCGCGCGGCGCAGCTCTTCCTGGGCCCGGACCTGCGGGTGGCGGGCGCGCAGGTCCGCCCGGCCAGCCCGTACGGCCCCGAGCCCGCGGGCAGCGCCCTGCTGGTCGCCCCCTCCGGCGCGGCCGCCCACCTCACGTACGGCGTGGAGCACGCGTACCTGAGCGGCTACGGCCTGTGGGGCAGCGAGGGCCGCCTCCGCCTGGAACGCGCCTTCAGCACCCCGGACGACTTCACCCCGCTGCTGCGCGTGGAACGCGCGGACGGCGCCCGGGAGATCCCCCTGTCCCCGGACCACCACTTCACGAACATCGCGGGCACCTTCGCGGAGGCGATCCTCGACGCGCGGGACTTCACCCCGCACGCGGAATCGATCCTCACGCACGCCCGCCTGATGGACACGATCGCCACCACCGCGGCGGGCCGTCCCGCATCCGCCGGGTCCGCTACTGCCCCTGGAGGGCGTAGAAGTCCGCGCCCAGCTGGTGGAACATGCCCGCCACGTCCAGCTGGTCCCAGTGTTCGGCCAGGAGGCCGTTCTCCACGCGCCAGATGTCGATCGACTGGAAGCTCAGCGTGCGGCCCGTGGCCGGTATGCCGAAGAAGGGGCCCTGGTGGGTGCCCGAGTACTCGAAGCGGCCCGCCACGCGGTCGCCGTCGACGATCAGGTCGTGGGCGACGACCTTGACGTCCGGGAAGGCGTCGAAGATCTGCTGGAAGAAGGCCGTGTTGGCCTCGATGCCGTCCGCGACGATCGGGTTGTGGTCGATGTGGTCCGCGGCGGTGTGCTCCGCCATCGTGCTCACGTCGTGGCTGTTGATCATGT
This sequence comes from Streptomyces sp. G-G2, assembly GCF_030063135.1. Classification (GTDB taxonomy): domain Bacteria; phylum Actinomycetota; class Actinomycetes; order Streptomycetales; family Streptomycetaceae; genus Streptomyces. Next base: position 42,120 of record NZ_JASISO010000043.1, on the reverse strand, counting down.
CCACGAAGCGCTGGACGAGATCCCGGTGGTTCTCCGACATGGGTGTGTCTGCCTCTCTGTACGGCTCGCGTCGCCGATCGCTGCACACCGACGATCCGCATCCGCGCTGGAGCCGCCCTGGAGAAACCCTGTGGGCGGGCCCCCCGCGACCCCGCTCAAGGCGAACCCCCACCCCGGCTCGAGTGACTGGTTCTAGCCTCGGGTGCCATGAAGGCTCTCGTACTCTCCGGCGGGGCCGGAACCCGCCTGCGCCCCCTCACCCACACATCCGCCAAGCAGCTCGTGCCCGTGGCGAACAAGCCGGTGCTCTTCTACGGCCTGGAAGCGATCGCGGACGCGGGCATCACCGAGGTCGGGATCGTCGTCGGGGACACCGCCGACGAGATCCGCGAAGCCGTCGGCGACGGCTCCAAGTTCGGCATCGAGGTCACCTACATCCCGCAGACCGCGCCGCTGGGCCTCGCCCACGCCGTCGTGATCGCCCGCGAGTTCCTCGCCGACGACGACTTCGTCATGTACCTCGGCGACAACTTCATCGTCGGCGGGATCTCCGATCTCGTCGACTCCTTCCGCGCCGACCGTCCCACCGCGCAGATCCTGCTCACCCAGGTCTCCGACCCGAAGTCCTTCGGCGTGGCCGAGCTGGGCCCCGACGGCCGGGTGGTGGGCCTGGAGGAGAAGCCCGAGGTCCCCAAGAGCGACCTCGCGCTCGTCGGCGTCTACCTCTTCACCCCCGCCGTCCACGAGGCCGTACGCGCCATCAAGCCCTCCTGGCGCGGCGAGCTGGAGATCACCCACGCCCTGCAGTGGCTGATCGACGCGGACTTCGACGTACGGTCCACGACGATCTCCGGTTACTGGAAGGACACCGGGAACGTCAACGACATGCTGGAGGTCAACCGGTCCGTCCTGGAGCGCGCCGAGCCGCGCATCGAGGGGCTGGTCGACGCCGCGAGCGAGATCATCGGACGGGTGCAGATCGACGAGGGAGCCCAGGTCACGGAGTCGCGCATCGTCGGCCCCGCCGTGATCGGCGCGGGCAGCGTGATCACCGGTTCGTACATCGGGCCGTTCACGTCGATCTCCCGCGACTGCACGATCACCGACAGCGAGATCGAGTTCTCCATCATCCTGGACGGCTCCTCCGTACGCGGCGCCAGCCGTGTGGAAGCCTCGATCATCGGACGCAACGTCGAGGTGACCCCCGCCCCCCGGGTGCCCGCGGCCCACCGTCTCATCCTCGGCGACCACAGCAAGGTGCAGATCTCCTCATGACCACTGACGTCACACGCATCCTCGTCACCGGCGGGGCGGGGTTCATCGGTTCGCACTACGTCCGTACGCTCCTGGGCCCCCAGGGCCCGGGGGACGTGGCGGTCACCGTGCTCGACAAGCTCACCTACGCGGGCAACCCCGCCAACCTCGACCCGGTGCGCGAGCACCCCGGCTTCGGGTTCGTCAAGGGTGACATCTGCGACGTCGCCCTCGTCGCCGAGCTGGTGGCCGCGCACGACCAGGTGGTGCACTTCGCCGCCGAGTCGCACGTGGACCGCTCGATCCTCGGCGCGGCCGAGTTCATCACCACCAACGTGCTCGGTACGCAGACCCTGCTGGACGCCGCCCTGCGCCGCCCCGGCGGGCCCGTGCCCTTCCTGCACGTGTCCACGGACGAGGTGTACGGGTCGGTCGCCGAGGGGTCGTGGCCGGAGACCGATCCGCTGAAGCCGAACTCGCCGTACGCCGCCTCGAAGGCCTCCTCCGACCTGGTGGCGCTGTCCTACCACCGCACGCACGGCCTGGACGTGCGGGTGACCCGCTGCTCGAACAACTACGGGCACCACCACTTCCCCGAGAAGGTCATCCCGCTGTTCGTCACCAACCTCCTGGACGGGCAGCGCGTACCGCTCTACGGCGAGGGCCTCAACGTCCGCGACTGGCTGCACATCGACGACCACGTGCAGGGCCTGGAGCTGGTGCGTACGGGCGGCCGCGCGGGCGAGGTGTACAACATCGGCGGTGGCACCGAGCTGAGCAACAAGGAGCTGACCACCCTGCTGCTGGACCTGGCGGGCGCGGGCTGGGACCGGGTGGAGCACGTCGCCGACCGGCTCGGCCACGACCTGCGCTACTCGGTGGACTGCGCGAAGATCTCCACCGAGCTGGGCTACCGGCCCCGCAAGGACTTCGCGCAGGGCCTCGCGGAGACCTTCGCGTGGTACCGCGACAACCGGGCGTGGTGGGAGCCGCTGAAGCGGAAGGCCGCCCTGTGAGCCGCTGGCTGGTCACCGGCGCGGACGGGCTGCTGGCCCGGGACCTGCGGGCGGCCCTGGAGTCGGCGGGCCAGCCCGCCGTGTGCCTGGGCCGCGCGGAACTCGACGTGCGCGACCGGCGGGCGGTGCGTTCGGCGGTCGCCGCGCACCGCCCGGTGGTCGTGGTCAACGCGGCGGCCTACACGGACGTGGACGGCGCCGAGACCGACGAGTCGCGGGCCCGGCACGTCAACGGCGCGGCGCCGCTCCATCTGGCCAGCGCCTGCGGGGAGTTCGGGGCGCTGCTGTTACACGTGTCCACGGACTACGTGTTCTCCGGCGAGGCCCGCGTGCCGTACCCGGAGGACGCGCCGCCCGCGCCGCGCACCGCCTACGGGCGCACCAAACTGGAGGGCGAGCGGGCCGTGCTGCGGCTGCTGCCGTGGACCGGGTACGTGGTGCGGACGGCCTGGCTGTACGGCGAGGGCGGCGACAACTTCGTCGCCGCGATGATCAGGCTGGAGCGGGAGCGGGAGTTCGTCGACGTCGTCGAGGACCAGCGGGGTCAGCCCACCTGGACCGTGGACGTCGCCGACCGCCTCGTGGCGCTCGGCCGGGCGGCCCGGCTCGGCGCGGCCCCGGGGATCTACCACGCCACCAGCGGCGGCGACTGCACGCGCCTGGAGCTGGCGCGCGAGGTGTTCCGGCTGCTGGGCGCGGATCCCGGACGGGTCCGGCCCCTCGTCGGCCCCGCGCCGGGCGCGCGGCGCCCGGCGTACAGCGTGCTGGAGCGCGGGCGCTGGGAGGCGGCCGGCATCGAGGTGATCCGGGACTGGCGCGAGGCGCTGGCCGCGGCGATGCCCGCCCTGACCGGCGCCCGGGTGCTGACCCCCACGTAGGGCGTCCTGGGCCGCGGCGGACGTACGACGGGAGCGGCGGCCGGGGGAGGGTTCCCCCGGCCGCCGCTCGCGCGTGCCCTCGCTCGGTTCAGTGCGCGATCGCCAGCCCGAACGGGACGAAGCCGTGCCGGGTGATGAAGGGGCCCAGCATCAGCACGGTCCACTCCAGGGCCCGCGCGGTGTAGAGCCCGCCGAGGTCGAGGATCCACTCCTTCGGCCAGCCCAGGTCGCCGAGCAGCGCCGCCAGTTCCTCCTTGGCCCGCAGGTCGTCGCCGGAGAGGAAGGCGGTGGCGGGGGCGGGCAGGATCCGCGGGTCGGTCATCACGGAGTGGTCCATGGTGTTGAGGGCCTTGACCACCCGGGTCCCCGGCAGCACCCGCTGGATCTCCTCGGCGAGGCTGCTGTGCGGGTACAGGGGCGCGACGGGGAAGCCCTCGGGGCTGCGTTCGGCGGCGTTGGAGACGTCGACCAGGACGCGCCCGCGCAGGGCGGGTTCGAGGCCCCGGAGCAGGGCGACCGAGACCTCGCCGGGGGTGGTGTTGAAGACGATCCCGGCGTTCTCGACGGCCTCGGCGTGCCCGGTGAAGCGGACGCCCGCCGCGCGCGCCGGGTCGTCGGCGGGGCGGGGGCGGTCCGGCCGGGTGGAGCCGGTCACGACCCGGTGGCCCGCCGCGGCCAGCCCCGTGGCGAGGCTGGTGCCGACGGCTCCGGAGCCCAGTACGGCGACCTCCGTCACGGGCGGTGGCCGGGGCCGTACGACGCGACGGCCTGCTCGTACGTCGGGAGCAGCCCCAGCGCCACGGCCTCGGACAGGGTGGGCGCGGCGGCGTCCTTCTCGGAGCGGACGAGCGGCTCCGTGGTGTTCCAGGGGATGCCGATGGCGGGGTCCAGGGCCTGGATGTCGACCATGGTGCCCGGGACGTACTCCTCGGAGCAGAGGTAGTTCATGCAGGTGTCCTCGGTGAGCGCGAGGAAGGCGTGCCCGAGCCCGTCGGCGAGGTAGACCCCGATCCCGGAGTCGGCCTCCTGGACGGTGGTGTCGAACATGCCGAAGGTCGGGGAGCCGACGCGCAGGTCGACGACCACGTCGAGGGCGGCGCCGCGCACGCAGGTGACCAGCTTGGCCTGGCCCGGGGGCAGGGTGGTGCCGTGGATGCCGCGCAGGGTGCCCCGCGACGAGACCGAGAAGTTGACCTGCTTGACGGTGAAGGGCTGGCCGCTCAGTTCGGTGAGTTCGCCGATCCGCCAGGCCTCGAAGAAGCGGCCACGGTTGTCGGTCAGCTGCGACGGCGTGATCCGGAAGGCGTCCCGGACCTTCATCTCCTCAATTGCCATGCTTCCTCGGTTCGTTGTCGAAGGCGTGAACAGCGGGCCGTCCGATTGTCGGGGCGGCGGCTGCCGCCCCGCTCGAACCCCGCTGGAGCGGGTACGTACGCCGTTGGCCCCCGCGTACGGAACGCGGGGGCCAACGGCTTGCGGGATCCGGTCAGCGTACCGGGGCCGGGGCGGGCTTGTCCGCCGTGGCCGCGGGCGCGGCCGCGGACGACGCCGCCGGGGCGGACCGCTCGGCCACCGCGCCGGGTTCGGGCTGGAGGCCCTTGCCGCGGCCGGGGGCGATCAGCATGGACAGGGTGGCCAGGGCCACCGCGATGGCACCGACCCACATGGCCGGGACCAGTCCGTCGACGAAGTTCTGCGGGGTGGCGTAGCCGCCGTTGGCGCTGAAGATCGAGGCCAGCAGGGCCACACCGAGCGCGGCGCCGACCTCACGGGTGGCGGCCGTGACACCGGAGGCGATGCCCTGCTCCTCCTCCTTGACGGAGCCCATGGTCAGGTTCATCAGCGGTGCGTAGAACAGGGCCATACCGGCGCCGCAGATCATGAGGGAGGGCAGCTGGGCGACGTAGGAGACGCCCGGTTCGAGGATGAAGGCCCAATAGACCATGCCGCCGGTCATCATCGCGAGGCCGAGGGTGACGACGGGCTTGCCGCCGATCTTGTCGGAGACCATGCCGCCGATGGGGGCGACGACCATGGGCATGGCGGTCCAGGCGAGCAGCCGTACTCCGGCCTCCATCGCGCTGTAGCCCTGGATGGTCTGGAGGAACTGGGTCATCAGGAAGATGGCGCCGAACATCCCGACCGACATCAGGGTGCCGGCCAGGTTGATCGCGGTGAACGCCCGGATCTTGAAGAGGCGCATCGGGACCATCGGGTGTGCCGTCTTGCTCTCCCAGAACACGAAGACGGCCATCACGACCACGCCGCCGATCAGGGAGCCGAGGACGACCGGGGAGGTCCAGCCGTCGCCGTGGCCCTTGATCAGGCCGAGGACGATGCCGAACAGACCGATGCTGGCCAAGACGGTGCCGACGGCGTCGAGCCGGGAGTTGGCCACCTTGCTCTCGGCGAGCTTGCGCCAGGAGATCGGGGCCAGGGCCAGGCCGATGGGCACGTTGAGCCAGAAGATCCACTGCCAGGAGATGTGCTCGACGATCGCACCGCCGACGAGCGGGCCCGCCGCGATCGACAGGCCGTTGACCGCGCCCCAGATACCGAGGGCCGTACCGCGCTTCTCCGCGGGGACGGCGGCGGTCAGCAGGGTCACCGACAGCGGCATGATGATCGCCGCGCCCGCGCCCTGGATGGCCCGGAACGCGATGAGTTCATTGATGCCGGGCGCGAGCGCCGCGGCGGCCGAGGCACCCGTGAAGAGCAGCAGGCCGAGGACGAACATGCGGCGCCTGCCGAAGCGGTCGCCCAGTGCGGCGCCGAACATCATCAGGACCGCGAAGGACAGCGTGTAGGCGTTGACCGTCCATTCGAGATCGGTCAGGCTGCCGCCGAGTTTCTCCCGGATGGTGGGCAGCGCCGTAATGATCACGAGGTTGTCCAGCCCTGCCATGAAGGAGGCGAGGCTCGTGGTGAGGATGGCCCAGAAGACCACCCCCTTTGCTCCACCGGCCGAGGCTGGGGGGTTGACGGTGCTCATCCGAGCATCCTTTCTGGAGGCAATGTCAGTAGGAGATGCTCACAACTCATCCGTGACACAGGCCGTTGTCGGCGCTCACGACGCTACGGAACCGGACTCAAGCCCTCCTCGATTCGTGGTGGACCCACGGACAGCACGGAGCCACCCTCCCCGGAGGGAGGGTGGCTCGGGTTCGCGCGTGCGCAGCGGTCAGGCGAGCTGGCGCTGGAAGGTGGCCATGTCGAAGTACAGCGTCTCGTCGACCAGGACGTCGCCGTCGAAGTGGAAGAACACGGCGACGGGGGCGTCGATGGACTTGCCGAGGTTGGGTATGCCCCGGTAGTCCGCCTGCTGCACGCCGCGGGCCTGGGCCTCCAGGATCACGGCGGTGGGGGTGTGGTGCACGTGGTGCAGGTCGTGCTCCAGGTCGGGGAACGCCGCCTTGAGGTCGGCGAAGTAGCCCTTCTTGATGGCCTCTTCACCGATCAGCGGGCCCTCTTCGAAGGCCTGGATGCGGTAGATGCCGCCACGCGGGAAGGTGGCCAGCACGCCGTCGATGTCCCAGGCGATCTCCGCGACCGTGTGGGCGAGGACGACCGCTTCGCGGCGCTTGCGCAGGTCCTCGTCGGGCTGCGGGAGATCCGCGCCGGGCAGGGTGAATTCGTGCTGTTCGGTGGCCATGACCGTTCCTCCACGCGTCGACCGGCTTGATGTCGCAGACGCTAGGGCCGCGACCTCGCGTACCACTCGAACGCGAGACCGGACGGGCCGGTCGGTCGGACGCGTGCCCGGCGGCCGGGCTCAGGCGTTGGCCGCCACCGGCTCGGTGCGCCGGCTCTGCGGCGGCTTGTAGTACGGCCGGTACCCGCAGGCCAGGCCGACCGGCGCGAGCAGGGTGCACAGCGCCATGTCCAGGGCGAAGGGGCGCCCGGTGATCACCCGGTACTCGTCGCGGAAGCCGAGCGCGAGCAGCGGCATCTGGAGCTTGGGGCCGTCCGCGCTGAGCCGGCCCTCGTTGGCCAGGCCCCACAGGGTCTCGAAGACCCGCTCGGTCTGGTAGGCGGGGGTGGTGCGCCAGGTCATCCGGGTGGTCTCGGGGCCCGGGTTCCACATGGAGTGGTGGACGCCCGGCGGGATGTAGAACTCGCTGCCCTCGGTGTGCTCGTGCTCGACCCCGTCCACCTGGAGGATGATGCGGCCGCCGTGGACCTGCATGACCTCGGTCTGCCGGGGGTGGTAGTGGACGGGCGGCTTCAGCACGGTCGGCGCGTACTCCACTTCGACCTCCACGTACGCCCCGTTCGTCTGGGCCGCGGTGGTGAGGAAGGTGAGCTTGTCCTGTCCGAGCTGCAGGGTGTCTCCGGGGCGTGCCATCGGATGCCTCTCCTTGGTGTCCGGGGGGGTGGTCAGAGCGACGTGGGCGGTCGAGGGGTGGGCGGGCAGGGGTCAGACGGTGGTCGTGCGCGGCGCGCCGGCGCCGGCCGTGGCTGTGGGCGTGGGCGCGGCCGTGGGCGTGGGCGCGGCTGTGGGCGCGGCTCCGGCTCCCGCACCGGATCCGGCTTCGGCACCGGCACCGGCACCGGCACCGGCTGCCGCTCCGGCACCGGCTCCCGCTCCGGCTCCGGCTCCGGCTCCGGCTCCGGCTCCGGCTCCGGCTCCGGCTCCGGCTCCGGCTTCAAGAGGGTCGGTCCGGCGACGGCCGGGGAGCCCGAAGAAGGCGTTGAGCAGGTTGAGTACGCCGATGCCCACCGCGATCCAGAAACCGAGGTGGAGTCCGTCGACCCAGGCGATCGCCGGGAGCCGCCCGTCGGCGAGTTCCCCGGTGGTGCGGGTCATCGCGCTGGTGGCCACGGTCGCCACCCCGAGCGAGGCGCCGACCTGGAAGGCGGCGACCAGCACTCCGGAGGCGATGCCCTGCTGCTCCTGCGGGATGTCGGAGACCCCGTGCACGTTGACGGGGATGCCGCAGCACTGCATGGAGGCGCCGAGGATCAGCAGCGCGGGCAGGACGTCGAGGAGGTAGTTCCCGTCGTGCGGGGCGCGGGTGAGCAGGATCAGCCCGATGACGGAGCCGATGGCGCCGAAGAGGTAGACGGGCCGGGGGCCGGACTTGTGCATGATCCGGGTGGCCGGGGCGGTGATCAGGATGGCGATCACGCCGAGGGGCAGGAAGGCGAAGCCCGACTTGAGGGTGGAATAGCCGAGGCTGCGCTGGAGGTAGTAGCTGCTCAGGAAGAGCACGGAGGCCTGGACCCCGCTGGTCAGGATCCTGCCGACGCCCGCGGTGACCAGGGAGCGGGTGGCGAAGAGCTGAAGTGGCATGAGCGGGTCGGCGACCTTGCGCTCGACCACGATGAAGGCGACCAGCAGGGCCACCGCGGCGACAGCCGGGACCAGGACGAACGGGACCGAACTCCAGCCCTTGTCCTGGATGTTGACGATGGCGTACACGAGGGAGGCCAGGCCGCCGGTGACGGCGACGGCGCCCAGGATGTCGGGCGTGGACCGGCTCCTGGTCTCGGTGCGGCCGCTCGCGAGGATCAGCACGCCGATCACGGCGACGACCCCGAACGGGATGTTGACGTAGAAGATCCAGCGCCAGTTGAGGCTGTCGGTGATCAGGCCGCCCGCGATGACGCCGAGGGTGCCGCCGAGCCCGGCCAGCGCGGCCCAGATGGCGAGCGCGGTGGTGCGCTCCTTGCCCTTGGGGAAGCTGGTGGTGACCAGGGACATCGCGGCCGGGGACAGGAAGGCCGCGCCACACCCCTGGAGGGCGCGCGCGGCGATGAGCAGGCCGGTGCCGTCGGCCAGGCCGCAGAGTAAGGAGGCCGCGGTGAACAGGACCGCGCCGAGCAGGAACGTACGGCGCCTCCCCCAGCGGTCGGCGGTGCGCCCGCCGAGCAGCATCAGGCCGCCGAAGCACAGGATGTAGGAGGTCAGCACCCACTCGATGCCGGTCGCGGTCGCCTTCAGGTCGGACTGGATGGCGGGCAGCGCGAGGTTCACCACGGTGGTGTCGAGGAGCACCATGAACTGGGCGAGGCCGACGAAGACGAGCAGGCGCCATCGTCGTGGGTCGGGCGGGGTGTCGTCTCCCGCTCCCTCGGAGGACCCGGCCGCGGCCTGGTCCTGGATACGGGGTGCGTTCTTCTCGGTGTTCATGGCTCCCTCTCGGGTGGGCCGCCGCTCCCGGCCGCGCGGCCGGGAGCGGCGCAGTCCGGTCAGGCGGCGGGTGCCTCGATGTAGCTCAGGGCGTTGTAGATGGTCCGGTTCGGGTCGGTGATGGCGCGGCGGCCGTGCATGACCCGGGTGTTGTCGATGACAGCGGCGTCGCCGTCCTGCCATTCGAGGTTCTCGGTGATCCGAGCCGTCACCGACTCGACTTCGGCCAGCAGCTGCTCGGACAGCTCGGTCCCGTCGGCGAAGGTGATCGTCGGCTTCTCGTAGTTGAAGGAGGGGCCGAGGATGCTGTTCGCGAACGAGCGCCGCTCGCCGAAGATCGTGGTCCCGGCGGCGGGGGTGCGGAAAGCGTAGCGGATCCCGCCGTCCTCCTCGGCCGCTATCTCGGTGCCCGGCAACTGGCTTGCCAGCGCCAGGAGTTCACCGACCTCGATGTCTTGCGCGGGCTTGGTCTTGCCGAGCAGGTGGTGGGCCATGGCGCGCCACTGCTGCTCGCCGACGTAGCGGCTGTAGACGATGTCCTGCGCGCCGAAGGCCTCGCGGGCCTCGGGGCTGAGGGCGTCCCAGACGCGGTAGCCGTCGCAGACGGTGGTCTGGGAGCCGGAGGAGGCGGCCTTCTCGCAGAAGAACCAGGCGACGTGGGCCCGGAAGGGGCTGTTGCCGTTCTCGGTGTGCAGTCCGACCTCGGCGAATCCCGCGTCGACCTTCTGTGCGACCTCCGAGTAGAAGTCGCGGGCCGGGTCGAGGGTGGTGGAGGTGGACGTGGACTGCACCAGCGCGGTGAAGGAGGCCATGTCGGAGGGGGTGAAGCCGCGCAGCAGGAGGAACCCCGCCTCGGCGAGCAGGTCGCGCAGGATCTTGGGGTCGATGTCCGCGAGGCTGCCGCCCTCGACGGGTTCCACCAGCAGGCCGCTGCCGGTGCCGTAGGGAGTGGTCTTCACTGCGGTGCTCATGCCTTCTCCTTGGTCGTGTCCTTGTCGTGGCGCAGCACGTGGGCGCGGATGACGTCACGGCGCGGGCGCCCGGTGACGGTGAAGCAGGTGGCGTAGTCGGGGTCGTCCTCGGACATGAGGTGGACGACGGCGGCGCGTTCGATGCCGGAGAGGCGTTCCTTGCCGAAGGCGTCGATGCGCGCGCGGGTGTCGTCCTGGTCGAGGCCCGCCTCGACGACGAAGAGGCCGTGCACCTCGTCGAGTCCGTCGGCGACGATGGCGGCCTCGCGGATGAAGCCGAGTTCGCGGTAGCGCGCTTCCACCCATTCGGGTGACACGTTGCGGCCGCTGGAGGTGATCACCATGCTCTTCTTGCGGCCGGTGATCCTCAGGTAGCCGTCCTCGTCGATCTCGGCGAGGTCTCCGGTGTGCAGCCTGCCCTGCTCGTCGACGACCACGCTGGAGGGGTCCTCGCGGGTGTATCCGGCGAACAGGGAGGTGCTGCGGATGAGGAGTTCGCCGTCCTCGGCGAGTTCGGCCTGTACGTGGTCCAGGGGGCGGCCGACGGTGCCGAAGCGGACCTGGCCGGGGAAGTTCCAGGAGACCACCGAGGAGTTCTCGCTGAGCCCGTAGCCCTCGTGGACGGTGACCCCGTACGCGTCGAGGCGTTCCAGGATCTCCGCGGGGACGGGCGCGCCGCCACACGCGATGAAGACGGAGCCCTCGTGGCCGAAGATCCGGCGGCGCCGCTCGGGGACGCTCTCGCCGGGGTTCTGGTCGCTGAGCGCGAGGAAGAGTCCGGCGACGGTGGGCGGTACGACGAGCGCGGTGGGCCGGGCCTGGCGCAGCAGGCTGAGCATCCGGGGCGCGGCGTCGGCGGCGGTGCCGACCAGTGCGGTGCCGGGCGGCAGGAAGGAGACGGAGCCGCCGGCCAGGAAGGGCATGTAGAGCCCGGCGACCTGTTCGATGAGCAGGCTCAGCGGGACGATCGAGAGGTAGCGCTCGAAGACGGCGGTTTCGGTGCGGGCCCGCAGCGAGGTGAGCAGCGCGTCCAGGCCGTGGCGGCGGATCTGGACGCCCTTGGGCGCGGAGGTGGTCCCGGAGGTGTGGATGACCTTGACGACGGCGTCCTCGGCGGGGACCCGGGGCCGGGGGGCGCCGCCCGCCGGGATGTCGGCGAGCAGTGCCTTGATGTCGAGGGCGGTGACCGGGCAGGTGTCGGGGAGCACCGTGGATCCGTGGTCGGCGGGTCCGCCGTCGGCGGCCCAGCGGGCCAGGGCGCGGGTGCCGCCGTCGTCGACGTAGCAGAGGTCGGCGGTGTCGAGGAGGGAGGCGGCCTGTTCGGCGGCGAAGGCGGTGGGCACCGGGACTTCGACGGCGGAGGCGAAGAGGGCGGCGAGGTCGGCGACCACCCATTCGGGGGAGTTCTCGGCGAGCAGCCCGACCCGGGCCGGGCGGCCGTTGTCGGCGGCCCAGCGCTCCAGGTGTCCGGCGAGGACCAGGGCCGCGCCGATGATCTCGCGGTAGCTCCAGGTGGTGCCCGTACCGCCCTCGCCGGACAGGACGCGGACCATGACGGCGTCGCTGTCGGCCTGGTCGAGCAGGCCCTGCGCGAGGGAGACGGGCTGGGTGTCATGCGGCACGGGTCAGCACCTTCGCCTGCGGGCGGTTGCTGAGCAGCCGCATGTCGACGGATTCGAAGCAGTAGCGGCCGATCGCGGCGAGCAGCAGGGTGCTCTGGTCGACCGCCTTGGCGTAGCCGACCATGGGCCGGGTGTCGTAGTACGAGCCCCAGGAGGCCAGTTCCTCCGGCTCCAGCCGGTCGGGCGAGGCGTCGGCGAGGGGGTGGAAGATGCAGCCGAGGCGCTGCATGAGTTCGGCGAGCCGTCCGGTCATGGTCATCACCGCGTACGGGCGGCCGAGGCACGCCATGACCAGCGGGATGGACTTGATGATCTCGCCGCCCGCCGAGGCGCGGACGGAGGCGATGTTGCCGATCTGCAGCACCTGGTGGCGGCCGACCGGGTCGCCGACCTCGCCCGCGATGACGTCTTCGATGGGGGCGTCGAGGTAGCGCTCCAGCATGATCGGCTCGTCCTCGGGGAAGGAGAGGCCCGCGCAGGCGAGGACCTGTTCCTGCCCGTTCTCGTCCTCTTCGAAGAAGGCGAGGAACCCGTCGGGGTCGGGGTTGATGGTCGCCTGGTACTGCTTGGCGAACACCTCGCGGGCCATCTCCCTGGCGACCTGCCAGTCCGGGGTACCGCGCTCGGACAGCGTGATTCTCATGTGTGGTGCGCCCCCTTACAGGGTCGAGTGGGCCGAGAGGACGGACCTGCTCACCGCCTGGGCGCCGGACGAGCGGCGCGCCACGGGCTGGGCCCGGACGGCGAGTTCCGCCGCGTGCAGGGCGCTGTTGATGGAGGTCTCGGCGAGGATGCCGGGGGCGGCGACGGCGTCGCCGATGAGGTAGACCCCGTCGCCGCGGTCGATGGCGGGGCGGTCGCGCCAGCTCAGGCCGGGCAGGTCGAGGGCGCCGGTGCGGCCGCGGGAGACTCCCTCGCGGCGCCACTGGACGCGGTCCTGCCAGCCGGGGGTGGTGAGGTCGAAGAGCTTCTCCAGGCGGACCAGGGCCTCGGCCTTGGACTCGCCGGGGCGCAGCGGCATCTGGCCTTGGAAGAGGGCCTGTCCTTCGGGCGCGAGGGAGGGGTCGTGGTCGGAGTACTGCGAGGTGAAGCCGCCCTCGTCCATGTCGAAGGAGACGTTGCCGTCCTTCTTGGAGTGGGTGACGGCCATGTCGAGGAGGGCGGCGGTGCCGCTGGGCCAGTCGAGGGTGGGGTCGCCGAGCAGGCCGCGGGAGGCGGCGAGCGAGGTGGCGACGATGACCGGGCCGTCGGTGGGCAGTTCGGTCAGCCGGGAGTTGGTCTCGATGACCACGCCGTGGGCCTTGGCCCGGCGTTCCATGCGGTCGATGACGGTGCCCCAGCCGCCGATGAAGTACCGGCTGGGGAGCGGGAAGCGGGGGGTGCCGACGCGCAGCAGGCGTTCCCACACGAAGGCGGCGGAGAGGCGGCCGGGGTCCCCGTCGAAGAGGATCGGGCCGAGGAAGCCGAGGGCTTCGTTGACGGTCTGCTGCTCGAAGCGCTCGCTGGCCCAGTCCTGGAAGGAGCGGTCGATGGGGACCTCGATGTCCCGGTGCATCCAGGTCATCTTCATGTAGCCGCCGGGCAGGGTCATCCGCAGCTTGCCCTGGTGGCGGAACCGCATCCGGGTCCACTCGTGGAAGGACAGGCGGACGTAGTTCCCGGCCAGGCCGCGCTGGAGCAGCCAGTTCCAGCAGGGGCCGTTGTCGAAGAAGGTGTGGGGTCCGTCATTGGTGACGTAGGGCCCGGTGGCGGAGCGGGAGCGGCCGCCCAGGTGGGCGTGCGCCTCGTGGACGGTGACGCGGGCGCCCTGCTCGGCGGCGGATATCGCCGCGGTCAGACCGGCGAGCCCGCCGCCGATGATCGTGATGTTCGCCATGGTTATCGCACTCACTCACCTTTGGGATTCGCGGGCCGTTTCTCAGCCGTCGAGCGTGGCCATGGCGCCTGCGGGATAGCGGTCTCCCACCAGGCTGCCGTGGGGGGCGATCTGATCGAGAGCCGCGAGGTCGTCGGCGTCGAGGACGACGGCGGAGGCGGCGATGTTCTCCTCGAGGTACGTGACCCGCTTGGTGCCGGGGATGGCCACGACGTCCTCGCCCTGGGCGAGCACCCAGGCGAGCGCGAGCTGGCCGGTGGTGATGCCCTTGACGGCGGCGAGGACTTCCAGCTGCTCGACGACGTGCAGGTTGGCGTCGAGGTTCTCCTTCTGGAAGCGCGGGGCGACCCGGCGGAAGTCGTGCTCGGCGAGCCCGTCGAGATTGCGGATGCGCCCGGTGAGCAGGCCGCGGCCGAGGGGGCTGTAGCCGACGAAGCCGATGCCGAGTTCACGGACGGTGTCGAGGACCCCGTTCGCCTCGACGTCGCGGGTGGCCAGCGAGTACTCGGTCTGTACGGCGCTCAGCGGGTGGACGGCGTGGGCGCGCCGGATGGTGGCGGCGGAGGCCTCGGAGATGCCGAGGTAGCCGACCTTTCCGGCGGCGACCAGGTCGGCCAGGGCGCCGAAGCTCTCCTCCACGGGCACGTCGGGGTCGACCCGGTGCAGGTAGTAGAGGTCGAGCCGGTCGGTGCCGAGCCTGCGCAGGCTGCCCTCGACGGTGGAACGGATGTACTCGGGGCGGCCGTTGAGCTTGCCGGTGATCTGCCCGTCGGGGCTGACCTCGTTGCCGACCTTGGAGGAGACGATGACCTGGTCCCGGCGGTCCGCGATGACCTTGGCGACGAACTCCTCGTTGGAGTGCGGGCCGTAGAAGTCGGCGGTGTCGAGGAGGTTCACCCCGAGTTCGAGGGCCCGGTGGGCCGTGCGCAGGGCCTCCTGGCCGTCGGCGGGACCGTAGGCGAAGGTCATGCCCATGCATCCGAGCCCCTGCTCGGACACCGCCAGCCCCTGGCTGCCGAGCTTTCGTTGCCGCATCATCCACGCCTTCCCCGGTTTGTTTTCGTCCCTAGAAACTCTAGCATTGATAGCCCTATAGAACTAGCAATGAAAGAGTCAATACCTAAGCTAGACACTGGACCTGACGAAGCGTCGTGTCCTCAGCCGCCCGCCACCAGTTCGGTGGTCACCGACGACCAGCCGTGCCCCTGGTCGGCCGCCCGGCCCTCGGCCAGCGCCGCGTACGGATCGGTCCCGAAGACCTCGCCCGCCGCCCCGCGCAGCCACACGTCGAAGGCGTTCCCGGACTCCCGCAGCCGCTTCGCGGCCCCGGCCGGATCGCGCGCCTCCAGTTGGAGCACCACGACCTCCCGGCCGCCCAGTTCCTGCACCGCGAAGGACTCCTGGAGGATGCCCGCCCGCCGCCTGGAGGCCTCGTACTCGCGCAGGCGCTCGCCCGACAGCTCGGCCTGTACGTCCTTCCAGCGCGCCGCCCGCTCCGAGGGCAGCTCCAGCACCACGGTCGCGGGCTTCACCGTCCGCCGGGCCGCCGCCTTGGCGGCCCCGCGCGAGGCCGGGGCCAGGCGCCGCATGCCCAGCACCGAGAGCATGTTGGACTCCACGCCGATGCCCCAGCGCTCGGCGATCAGCCCGTTCTCCAGCAGCCGCCACACCACCACGCCCGCGAACTCGATGAACTGGCCGGTGGGGGCCATGCCCAGGAACTCGCCGGTGTGCGTGCCGCGCCAGGTGTTGTGGATGACCACGTGGTCCCCGGCGGCGCTCATGTCCTCGATGGTCACGTGCAGGTCCGGGAAGCCCTCGCGCAGACCGGCGATGGTGTAGCGGACCCCCTCCAGACCCTCCGGGGCGCCCGGCAGCGGCTGGTGGTCGATCATGTCGGGGCTGTAGATCCGGTCGACGATGGAGAAGTCGCCCCGGTTGACGAAGGTGTCGAAGACCGAGCGGATGGTCTTCTTGTTCCGCTCCTCGACGCTCTCCCCGACGCTCACTCCGGTACTCACCGCGGTGCGCTCCGTCTCTTGTATCGACACGTTCCGTCCATCCTTACGTCGTCACTTGGCGGGAGTCGGGGCGTCCCAGGTCAGGGTGAGCCCGGCGTACAGGTAGCGGCTGGCCTCGATCGCGAGCAGCAGGACGGTGTCCCCCGGCTGGATCCGGCCGTCGGTCCAGCCCGCGTCCAGGGCGAGCGGCACCGCGGCGGATCCGGTGGCGCCGACATCGGTGAGGTTCTCCACGATGTTCTTGCTCAGGGTCGCCTGGTCCGCCGCGGAGAGCCCGGCGGTGCCGTACTCGCTGGCGAAGTACTCGGCGTTGCCCTCGGGCAGCACGCACGCGTTGATGTCGGCGAGCGCGAGGCCCGAGCGGCGCAGCATGTCGTGGATGCCCTCGACGAAGACCCGCGGCCCGAACTTCGCGGTGCCGGGGATGTCCAGGCTGATGTCCATCAGCCGCTTGCGCTGCTGCTGTTCGGCCAGGGGTGCGTCGGTCCCGCCGCCGGTGATCAGCATGCCGGGCTTGCGCGCCCCGCCCATGGACCGCGTGGCGAAGACCTGGCGGCTGCCCTCGTGCGCGGAGCCCTCCTCACCGGCCCGCAGCACCATCGCCCCGGCGCCGTCGCCGAAGGTGTAGACGGTGAGCCGGTCGCGCATCCGGACCTTGTACGGGTCCTTGCCGAGGAAGATCGGCGCGAGCAGCGGGGACACCGCCTCCGAGCCGATGACCAGGGCGGTCCTGTAGGTGCCGTCGGCGAGCTGGCGGCGGGCGATGTCCAGGGCCTGTACGGCGCCCACGCAGCCCGCGCGGACCTCGATGACGGCGCAGCTCTCCAGGCCGAGCTGCTCCTGGACGTAGGTCGCCGCGACCGGCAGCAGGTAGTCGGGGCTGGCCGTGGACATCACGATCAGCTCGACCTCGGACGCCTCCATGCCCGCCCGCTCCAGGGCCTGGCGGGCGGCCGCGGTGGCCATGGCGGAGGTGGAGGTGGTGTGGGCGCCGGTGGCCGGGTCGATCAGCCAGTGTCTGCGCTCGACCTGGATGCCCTCCAGGACGTCGTCGGGCAGCGGTCCGCAGACCTTGGCCAGGGCGTCGTTGTCGAGGGGTTCGCCGGGCAGGTGGGCGCCGGTGGCGAGGATCGATACGTGGCGGTCGGTACTGGCTGCCATGGTCAGTTCTCCGTTGCGGGACGCAGGACGAGGCTGATGTGGGTGCCGCCGAGTGAGGAGCTGTTGATGAGCACCGGCCCGCTGTCCAGGCCGTTGTCCCAGCCGGTGACGGCGAGCAGGGCCGCCAGCTGCGCGCCCGCGCCGACCGGCTCGCCCAGGATCCGCTTGGGGCTGTGCACGGGCAGCTCGGCCGCCTCGGCCAGCCGGGCGGTGGCCAGGCTCTCGGGGCGGTCGGCCCGGTCGAGTCCGGCCGCGTTGGCCCAGATCCCGGCCAGCTCGCCGGGCTCCACCCCGGCGTGGGCCAGCGCCTCGCGCATCGCCCGCTCCACACCCTCGCCCTCGGCGTCCCAGCGGCCGATGCCCTGGGCGTCCGAGGCGGTGCCGTGTCCGGCGAACTCGGCCAGCACCTTCGCGCCGCGGGCCCGGGCGGTGGACTCCCGCTCCAGCACCAGCGCGATGCCCGCCTCGGCCAGGGTGTACCCGGATCCGGCGAACAGCGGCAACTGGCGGTAGGCGTCCAGGACGCCCGGCGAGAGGTCCTCGACCGCCGGGCACAGCACCGCGTCGGCGCGGTGCTGGAGCAGCAGGTCGTGGGCCACGGTCAGGGCGGAGGCCCCGGCCGCGTGCCCGGTGGTCACGGTGGAGGTCGGGCCCTTGGCGCCGACGTTCATGGCGACCTGGCCCGCCGCCGCGTTGAAGACCGTATTGGGGAAGACGGCCGGGCTGCCGTGGGAGGGGCAGCCGCCCAGCACCGGGAGCAGGAACTCCTCGATGCTGCGCATCGGGCCGAGCCCGGTGCCCAGGACCACCCCGACGCGCTCGTCGGCGGTCAGCCCCGCGTGCTCCAGGGCTCCCTTGCAGGAGGCCACGGCGAGCTGGCCGAGCCGGTCCATCCGGCGGGCGACCCGGGGTTCGATGTGCGCGTGCGGGTCGAACTCGGCCCGGGCGACGCTCAGTCCGTCCTCGTCCACGCCCAGCGGGCGGCCCGCGCTCCACGCCTGCCACAGCGCGTCCGCGCCGTCACCGGCCGAGGTGATCGCGGCGAAGCCGGTGATCACGACCTTCTCGGCGGCGGGCGGGGCCGGAACGGTGAAGCGGTGGCCGGACGGCCAGCCGAAGGCGACGCAGGCGTTGGCCCCGGCGAAGGCGAAGTTGTTGGACAGCGCGGCGTTCATGGCCAGCGAGCGCCCGGCGTCGGGCACCGCGTCCAGACCGCACTTGGGGTCGACCCCGGTGAAGTTGGCGGTGGGCGGGGCGATCTGCTCGACCAGCGCCTTGACGGTGACGATCGCCTCGACGGCTCCGGCCGCGCCGAGCAGGTGCCCGATCATCGACTTGGAGCTGCTGAGCGCGGTCTTCTCGGCGGCCTCGCCGAAGGCGGCGCGGACCGCGTTGGACTCGGCGGAGTCGTTCTTCGGGGTGCCGGTGCCGTGCCCGTTGATGTAGGCGACGTCCTCGGGGGCGATGCCCGCCGACTCCAGGGCGCCGCGGATCGCGCGGGCCGCGCCCTCGCCCTTGGGGTGCGGGGCGGTGGCGTGGTAGCCGTCGGCGGAGAGCCCGTAGCCCAGCACCTCGGCGAGGATCGGGGCGCCGGCCGCGCGCGCCACGGACTCCTCGGCGAGGACGAGCATGCCCGCGCCCTCACCGAGGGAGAGGCCGTCACGGTCCCTGGAGTAGGGCGCGGCGGGCTTGGTGGACAGGGACTGCAGGCTGGTGAAACCGGCGAACGCGGTCTCGGTGAAGGCGTCGGAGCCGCCGACCAGCATGGCGTCGGCGCGGCCCGCGCTGATCGCCTCGGTGGCGTGCGCGATGGCGTGGGCGCCGGAGGCGCAGGCCGTGTTCACCGACAGGGAGGGACCCTTGAGGCCGAAGGCGCCGCTGAGCGCCTCGGCTATGGCCTGCGGCGGGACCAGCAGGTAGTGCCGTCCGTCGTCCTCGGGGGCGGCGCCGTCGGCCGCTCTTCGGGCGAGCAGTTCGGCGCTGCGCAGGCCGCCGTTGCAGGAGCCGAAGGCGACGCCCCAGCGGTCGGCGGGCAGCCCGGAGAGCCCCGCCTGTGCCATGGCCTCCTCCGCCGCGAGCAGCGCGAAGTCGGCGGCGGGTTCACGGACCTGACCGCCGAAGGCGGCCAGGTAGTCGTAGGCGGGGCGGCGGTCGGTGGAGACCTCGCCGCCGAGCTCGGTGTCGTAGCCCTCCATCGACATGCCGCGGACCGGGCCGATGGCCGTGTGGCCGGTGCGGATGCCCTCCCAGAGGGCCTCGGCGCCGTCGCCCTGGGCGGTCATAGCGCCGACGCCGCAGATCACCACGGTCCGGGTCCGGCCCGTGCCGTCCGGCGGGGTGGTGTGGTCGTACACGTCGTCCGTCATGTCCGCGCTCCTTTCGGGTGTGCGTGTCATGAGACCCGCCTCAGCGCCACCGCCACCGCCTGGCCTTCCAGGCCGCGGGCGAGGGCGAGTGCGCTGTCGGGCCGGGTGTCGCGCGGGGTGAGCGGGACGAAGTCCAGGTCACACTCGGCGGCGGGATTGTCCAGGTTCCGGGTCGCGGGGATGATCCCCGAGTCAAGGGCCAGTGCGGCCACGGCCGCGTTCAGCGCCCCGGCGCCGCCGACCAGGTGCCCGGTCTGCGGCTTGACGCTGCTGATCTGGGCCGCCTTGGCCGAGGTACCGAGCGCGTCGTGCAGGGCGATGGTCTCGCTGGCGTCGCCCTGGACGGTGGCGCAGCCGTGCGCGGCGATGTAGCTGCCGTCGGGGAAGTAGCCGTCCGCGTCGGTGAGGGCGCGGCCGATGGCCCGGGTCAGGCCGCGTGCGCGGGCCTGCGGGCTGGGCGGTCGTACGCAGTCGTTGCCAGCGCCGAAGCCGGTGACCTCGGCGTAGCAGTGGGCGCCCCGGGCGAGCGCGTGTTCGCGCTCCTCCAGGACGAGCAGGGCGGCGCCCTCGCCGAAGACGGAGCCGGAGCGGTCGCGGTCGAAGGGCCGGAAGGCCGCGTCGCCGAGTTCGGGGCGGGTGGTGAGGACGCCGAGGCCGTCCATCTTGGACATGGCCCACCAGCCGGTGGCGTCGTCGTAGCCGCCCGCGACCACGATGTCGGCCTCGCCGCGGCGTACGGTGCGCATCGCGCGTCCGACGGCCATGGCGCCGGAGTCGGCGGTCCCGGCGAAGTAGGCGTTGGCGCCGCGGATCCCGTACTTCTCGGAGATGTGGAACCCGGCGGCGGGCTGGAGCCCCTCGACGAAGAAGAGGGGGGCGACGACCGAGGAGGCTTCCTGGCCCAGCTTGTGGAGGTCGGGGGTGCCGTCCTCGGCACGGATGGCCTGGAGCTGGGCGATGAGTTCGTCCATGCGCGGCATTTCCTTGTTGCTGCCCAGGAAGAGGCCGGCCCGGTGGCCGAGGTCCTTCTCGCCGTCGAGGCCCGCGTCCCGCAGCGCCAGGGTGGCACCGGCCAGGGCGAGCTGGTCGCCGCGGCACAGCATCCGCAGGGTGCGGCGGCTGGCCCATTCGGTGGGCTGGAAGTCGGGGATCTCGGCGCCGATGCCGGTGCGCAGCGGGGCCGGGTCGTAGGCGCGCAGCGGGCCGATGCCGCTGCGGCCCTCCAGCAGGGCCTCCCAGGTCTGTGCGGCGCCCTGGCCGATCGCGGTCATCAGGCCGATGCCGGTCACCATCACGCGCCGCCTGTTGTCGCTCATGCTGTGCCCTCCCAGGGCTTCTCGGCGCTCACGAGGGTGAGGACGCGAGCGGCGGCGACCACACGGCCCTCGACCTCGGCGGTGGCCCTGACATCGGTGCTGTGCTCGGTGCGGCCGATCACCTCGACGGTGATCCGCACCTGGTCGCCGGGTCCGACGAAGTGCTTGAAACGGACCCCGCGTACGCCCGCCAGCCGCCAGCCGCGTTCGCTCCCGGCCACCGCCTTGCCCAGGGTGGCCATGGATTCCAGGAGCAGGACGCCCGGCAGGATCGGGTGGCGCGGGAAGTGGTGGTCGAAGGCGGGCAGCGTGGCGGGGACGTTGCGGACGCCGACGCCCCGTTCGCCCGGAACGAGTTCCTCGATCCGGTCGAAGCCCTGGACGGCGGGGACGACGGCGCCGGGCGAAGGGGTGGAGAGCGAGGGGGTGGAGAGCGAGGTGCTCACGCGTCCTCCCGCGGGGCGCCGATGACGATGGCGGTGTTGCTGCCGCCGAAGGCGAAGGCGTTGATCAGGGCCGCGTTGACCGGCATCGGGCGCGCGGTGTGCGGTACGTAGTCCAGGTCGAGGCCGCGGTCGGGCTCGTCCAGGTTCACGGTGGGCGGCACCAGGGAGTGCCGCATCGCGTTGACCGCGGCGAGGACGCCCAGGCCCAGGCTGGCCGAGGTCAGGTGGCCGGACATCGACTTGGGGGCGCTGACCACGATCTTCTGCGCGTCGGCGCCGAACACCTTCTTGATGGCGACCGTCTCGGACTGGTCGTTGCCGTGGGTGCTGGTGCCGTGGGCGACGACGTAGTCGATCCCGCCGGTGCCCAGGCCCGATTCGGCGAGGGCGCCCTCCATCGCCTGGATGGCTCCGGAGCCGTCGGGCGGGGAGTCGGTGATCCGCCAGGCGTTGAGGCTGGAGCCGTAGCCGAGGACCTCGGCGAGGACGGTGGCGCCGCGCTCGCGGGCGCTGTCCATGTCCTCCAGGATCACGGCGACGGCCCCCTCGCCGATGACGAAGCCGGAGCGGTCCGCGGCGAAGGGCCGCGAGGCGTGCGTCGGGTCGTCGTTGTAGCGGTCGGTGAGCGCGCCCAGCAGGCTGAAGCCGAGCAGGTCGAGCCAGGTGGTCAGCGAGTCGTAGCCGCCCGCCACCATCATCTTGGCGTCGCCCTCCTGGATGGCGCGGTACGCCTCCCCGATGGCGTGCCCGGATCCGGCGCAGGCGGTGCTGATGCCCATCATCGGGCCGGTGCCGCCGACCATCCGGGCCATCGCCGCGAGCGGGACGTTCTGGTCGTCGGTCAGGGTGACGGCCGGGGGCTGGCAGATGAAGGCGTCCGGCTGCCCACTGGTGGCCCGCAGGTGACCGATGTCGAGCAGGGCCTGGAGTTCGGGTCGGCCGACGCTGGCGCCCATGGCGACCCCGCGCTCGTCGGCCGGGTACACCTCTTCGGAGACCTGGTCGATGCCCGCGTCGCGGACCGCCTCCCAGGCGGCGGCGACGCCGAACTGGCCGACCCGCGAGAGGTGCTTGCGGCCCACGTGCGCCGGGATCGCCTTGGCCGCGTCGAAGTCCTTGACCTCGGCGGCGATGCGTACCGGGAAGCCGGTGGCGTCGAAGGTGGTCAGCGCGCCGACGCCGCTGCGCCCGGTGGCCAGGCCTTCCCAGGTGGTCCCGGCGTCGTTGCCGAGGGGGGTGACCGCCCCGATTCCCGTGATGGCCACACGCTTGATCTGGTTCGTATCGCTCATCCCACCGGCCCTCCGCCCTGTAGCTGTCGCGCCATGCGCGCCGTGTTCGCCGGGTCGTCGAGCCGCTCGGCGTCGATGAGCGCGCACAGAATGCCGCTCGCTTCCAGGACGGTCTCGCCGTCCACGGTGACCGTGCCGTCGAGGATCGCGGCCTCGTCGGTCATCGATTCGATCCTTGCCTCCATGCGGAGCACCTCACCGGGCCGTACCGCGCGGGTCGCGGTGGCGTCGCCCACGGCGAGCAGCGCGGCGCGCAGCGTGTGGTCGGTGCTGAGCATGATCAGCCAGGTGGCCGACTGGCACAGGGCTTCCAGGGCGAGCCCGAAGGGCAGCGCGGGGCCGCCGTCGGTGTCCTGCCAGTAGTCCTCGTCGACGGAGGTGACCTTGCGAGCGGTGATGTGCTCGCGGGGAGTCCAGGATTCGATCCTGTCGATCAGATGGAATCGCATCGTCGTCTCTTCTTCCGGTCCTTTCGGTCCTCGCGGTCCGTCACGGACGGCCGATGCCGAGCTGGGCGGCGAACCCGCCGTCGACGCGGAGCAGTTCGCCGGTGGTGTAGCCGGAGTCGGGGCCCGCCAGGAACACGGCGGCCGCGGCGACCTCCTCGACGGTGGCGAAGCGGCGGAGCGGGATCTGCCGCTTGATCGACTTGCCTCCGTCCTTCTGCATCACCTCGTCCACCAGTTCGGTCGGGGTGAAGCCCGCCAGGACCGCGTTGACCCGCACGCCGAAGCGGGCGAACTCGATGGCGGCGGCGCGGGTGAAGGAGTTCAGCGCGCCCTTGGAGGCGGAGTAGTTGGACTGGCCGATCCAGCCGGTCTCGCCCATGGCGGAGGAGATGTTGACGATGGTGGCGTTGCCCGTCGTCATGAAGTGCTCGCTGACGGCGTGCGTGCAGTGGTAGGCGCCGCCGAAGTTGACCTTCATGACGTTCCACCAGGCGTCCGGGGCCGACTGGTAGATCAGCCCGTCGTCGCTGATGCCCGCGTTGTTGACCAGGATGTCCAGGCCGCCCAGCTCGCCGGTGGCCTCGGCGACCAGCCGGGCCGCCTCCGCGGGGTCGGCGACGTCGGCGCCGATCGCCACGGCCCGGCCGCCCGCCGCCTCGATCTCCTTGACCACCGCCAGGGCGTCCTCACGGCGCGAGCGGTAGTTGACCGCGACGGCCGCCCCCTGTTCGGCCAGGGCCAGGGCGATGGCCCGCCCGATGCCGCGCGAGGCACCGGTGACCAGGGCTTTGCGGTCCTTCAGCTTCATCTGTCTCTTCCCGTTTCTGCCGAGGCGGGCGGCCTGGTGGTCTGGAGGTGAGGGAGCGCCGGGGGACTCCGGGGCGCCGTTGGCCCGGAGTCCCCCGGCGGGGATCCGTCGTCCGGTCGGACCGGCCGGGCCGGTCGGACCGGTCAGGCGGCGGCGGCCGCCGCGTGGGCGCGCTCGGTCAGCAGGTCGGTCAGGTTCTGGACGGTGAACAGGCCCAGTACGCCCTCGGCCGTCAGCGGTTCGCTGAGCTGGCTGCGGTTGAACTGGGGCAGGACCTTCTCCAGGTGGGTGAGGCCGGTGTCGTTGACGACCTCGTTCTCGTCGCCGAACTCCTCGTCCGGGATGCCGCCCTGGAGCAGGTTGGCGATGTCGGCCACGGTGATCTTCACCTTGGTGGCGCGCTCCACGCGGAAGAGGATGTCGAGCAGGTCGATCGACTCGGCGCCCAGCTGTCCCAGCAGGGTCGCCTCGGGCACGGCCTCGGCCTCGTCGATGCCGAGCGCGTCGGCGATGGCGGCCTGGACCGCGGAGAGGTAGTCGGTCGAAGTGGTGGCAAGGGTTTCGGGCACCGTGGGCTGCCTTTCAAGAGGGTGGTCAAGAGCGGGAAGGGACGTCGGGAGGAGCGGGTCGGGCCGGAGGTTCAGGCAGCGGCCGCCGCGGTGGCGGGCTCCGGACTCAGGTCGCGGATCAGGGTGGCGACGCGGCGCGCGTCGTTGGTGCTGCGGACCACCGCGTCGGGCGCGACGCGCCCCGCGAAGCCGCTGAGCACCCGGCCGGGGCCGGCCTCCAGATAGCCGCCCACGCCGAGCGTGGACGCCGTCCGCAGGACGCCGACCCAGCGCACGGGTCCGGCCAGCTGACGGCGCAGCAGGTCACGGGCGTGCGCCCCGTCGCGTACGACGGTGGCGGTCACCGAGCTGATGACGGGCACCCGGGGCGCGTGGAAGGTGACCCGTTCCAGCGCGGCGGCGAACTCGTCCTCGATGGCGCTCATCAGGGAACAGTGGAAAGGGGCGGAGACCTTGAGCTGCACGGCGCGGTCGGCGCCCGCCTCCAGGGCGAGCCGGGCCGCCTCGGCGACCGCCGCGCTCTGCCCGGAGATCACCGTCTGGCCCGCCTCGTTGTAGTTGGCCACCTCGACCACCCCGAGCGTGGTGGCGGCCGCGCAGATCTCCTCGATGCGCGCGGGGTCGAGCCCCATCAGCGCGGTCATCGCTCCGGAGACCTTCCGCGAGACACCGGCCATGAGCTGGCCCCGGATCCGCACCAGGCGCAGCGCGTCGTCGGCGTCCAGCACCCCGGCGGCGATCAGCGCCGTGTACTCGCCGAGGCTGTGCCCGGCGACCGCGCCCGGTACGAAGCCGGTACCGGCGCGCAGGACCTCGTACGCGGCGAGGCTGGTGGCGACGATGGCGGGCTGGGCGATCTCGGTGGGCGCGAGTGCTTCCTCGGGTGCCGTGGTGCACAGCTCGGTCAGCGCAAGCCCCGTGGCCTCCTCTGCCCGGGCCAGGACGCGTCCGGCCGTGCGGGGGTGTTCGCGAAGGAGATGTCCCGCCATGCCCGCGCGCTGCGAGCCCTGTCCGGGAAACATCGTGAATAGGTTGTCGATCATCCCCGTTCCTACCTCACTGACTTGTGGCCGATAGGTCATCGAGCCGTCGGCGACCGGTTTTCGACTCTGTGAATCTGGCACTGCGTTCTGGCGCATTCCTCGAATTTGCCTCGACTGCCGCCGAGGGAGCCGCCATTGACGGGAAAAGTACGCCGCCACAAACTGGCGGACATGGTGAGGATGAGCGCACAGGAGCGGCGTACGAGCGTTATCCGGGCGGCGCTGCCGGAATTCGCCCGGGGAGGCTACGACGGCACCTCGACCGAGAGCATCGCCCGGCGGGCGGGGGTGTCCCAGCCCTACCTGTTCCGGCTGTTCCCCGGGAAGCGGGCGCTCTTCCTCGCGGTGGCGACCCGCTGCGTCGCCGACACCGGCGCCCTGTTGGCCTCGGCCGCGGCGGGCCTGAGCGGCGAGGAGGCGCTGCGCGCGATGTCGCACGCCTACACCCGGGTCATCGTCAAGGAGCCGGAGCGGCTGCGGATGCAGATGCAGGTGTACGTCGCGGTGGCGGCCGCCGAGGCGGCGGGCGACCCCGCTTTCGGGGAGGCGGTGCGGGCGGAGTGGCTGGCGGTGTGGGCGACGGTCGAGCGGGCGCTGGGCCCGGACACGGGCGGCCCGACCACCTTCATGGCCTACGGGATGCTGGTCAACGTACTGGTCTGCATGGGCTTCCCGGCGGGGCACCCGATGTGGACGCGACTGCCCCTGGAGGGCGCCCTGCCCGGGTGACGCGGCGCGCGGCCGCCCACCCGGGCCCGGGTGCGTGCTACGTCGTACACCCTCGTACGTCGTACGCCTGGCCGACTACTCAGCGGCGGCCGGGGCGGGAGCCGGGGCGGGGCGGCGGTGCTTGCCGGTCTGCTTGGCCCAGCGGGATCCGTAGGCGACCTGGCCCTTCTCGGCGGCGGCGAAGGCCTTGGTGTTCCAGTTCTTGCGCATGAACGCCTCCCGCGCCTTGATCAGCAGCGGGTTGCGGACGGAGCCCATCTGGCCGATCCGCCAGGCGATGTTCTGGAGCGGAGCGGTACGTTCGCGCCGCTCGCTCTCGTAGCGGCGCAGCGCCGAGACCGGGTCGCTGCCCGCTCCGGCGAGGTGCTCGGCCAGCACGAGGGCGTCCTCCAGGGCCTGGCAGGCGCCCTGTCCGATGTTGAAGGTGATGGGGTGGGCGGCGTCCCCTAGGAGGGTGACCCGGCCCTGGCCCCACTGACGTTCGGGCTTGCGGCCCTCGACGTCGCCGCGCAGGATCCACTCCTGCGGAGTGGCCTTGAGGATGTCGGCGACCGGCCCGCCCCAGCCCGCGTGGCGGCGCAGCAGCATGTCCCGCACACCGGGCAGGTCGCGCCCGCCGGGGGCGCCGTTGGCCACGCTCATCCAGTGGACGAGGCCGGGGGCGACGTCGTAGTAGGTGAAGCGGGTGCCCGGGCCGAACATGGCGTTGAAGGTGCCCGGGGGGATGTCGGCGTGCTCCATCTGGGCCCGGCCGCGCCAGGCGATGTAGCCGCTGTAGCGGTTCTGCGCGGGGCCGAACATGGCGTCCCGGACGGCTCCGTGGATCCCGTCCGCGCCGATCAGCAGGTCGCCGCGCTCGGTGGTGCCGTCGGCGAAGCGGACGGTGACCCCCTCGCGGTCCTGGTCGAAGCCGACCACGTGGGCACCGGTGCGCACGACGTCACCCTCCAGGGCGTCGCGCAGGATGCCGTGCAGGACGGACCGTTCGACGGCGATGGTGGGCGCGCCGTAGCGGCCGACGAAGTCACCCACGGGCCAGGCGCCGAGCACCTCGCCGCGCCAGGTACTGAAGTGGGCGGTCTCCTGCGCGGGGGCGATCTCCAGGACCTGCTCGGCGACGCCGAGGTAGTCCAGCGCGAGGACCCCGTTGGTCCAGATGTGCAGACCGGCTCCGCCGTCGCGCAGTTCCTCGGCCCGCTCCAGGACGAGGGGTTCGAAGCCGCGCTGCTGGAGGGCGAGGGCCGCGGCGAGGCCGCCGATCCCTCCGCCGGCGATGAGTATGCGACGGGCATGTCCTATGGCCATCTTGTGTGCTCTCCTCGTGGCTGCCCGGGCCGGTCCGGGACCGGGCGTGAACTCCCTGGCGTACTAGTGGAGTTGTCAACGCTAGCATTCCAAGCATCGAACTTGATAGTCTCAGCAGAACATCTAGCGTCGCTACGAAGGTGGTTGTGATGGAAGTCCTCCTGCAAACGCTGGCCGTGATAGCCACCATGGCCAACGCGGTGGTCTACGGCACCGACGTCTTCGGCGCACTCGTCCAGCGCCCCGCGCTCGCCCACGTGGACGACGCGACCCTGACCAGCGTCATGGGCCAGACCCACCGCTTCGGGGACGCCCGGATGGTCTTCCCCGGTGTGTTCGGCCTGGTCTCCACGGTGGGCACCGCCGCGGTGGCGGGCTTCGACGGCAAGCCCGTACCGTCCGTCGCCGCCGGTGTCGCGGCGGTGGCCCTGGTCATCTGGCTGGCCATCTACAACAAGGTGAGCGTGCCGGTGAACAAGGCCCTCACCAGCGCGGCCCTGGAGTGCAAGGTCGCCCCCGACGCGCGCGGCCTGCAGCGCACCTGGGACAGCGTCATCAACGTACGGGTGCTGCTCCAGGCGGTGGCCCTCGGCGCGATGTGCGTGGTCCTCTCGACCACCTGAGGCCCGCGCGCGACGGCGAAGGGGCCCCACCGCCGGGTGGGGCCCCTTCGCCGTCACTGCTGGGTCCTACGGGGTCCTGCTGGCCTTGCTGGTCCTGCTGGATCCGACCGGGTCCTACTGGAGTGCGATGTTGCCGAGGACGTCCGCGTCGGAGATGTCCTCCATGCCCTCGGTGCTCTCGACGGCGGCGCCGGGCAGGACGTCCGTCTCGGAACCGGTCACGTTCTTCTTCTTGCTCGCCACGATGGTGTCTCCTTCAGACGCGGACCAGTCACGAATACCTCGAATACCTTCTTGAGATTCACCAGCCCGGCCACTCCGCGTCAAGGCCCATTTCTCCCGCCCCAGCGGAATTCCAGGGCCCCTCCAGGAAATTCCGGAAAAGTACCGTGGGACCGGGATCCGACACGGGGAGACGCCCATCATGACCACAGCCCCGCACACACCGGCCGCCGATGTACTCGCCGAACTCACCGCGGTGCTCGCGGGGATGACCGGCGTCGAGGTGCATGTGGTGGACGCCGAGCGCCCGTTCACCTTCATGGGGCTCGACTCCCTGCTCGGCGCCCAGTTCCTCGGCGCGCTCGGCGCCCGCTACGGCATCCGGCTTCCGGCCGACGCGCTGTACGAGCACCCGACTCCGGCGGCGCTGGCCCGGCACCTCGCGAGCCGCCTGCACGCTCCGTCGGCCCCGGCCCCGGCGGCTTCCGCCGCGGCTCCGATGACCAGCTGGTCCCCGCTGCGTCCCGTGCGGCACCCGGCCGCGGTCACGGTGGCGGCCGACCACGGCGATCTCGTCACGGCCCTGCGGGCCCAGCTCGCGCGCATCCTGCGGTGCGCGCCCGAGGACATCGACCCCGGTACGCCGTTCACCAGTATGGGCCTGGACTCGATCCTGGCCGCGGAGTTCGTCGCGGGCATCAACCAGACCTGGGACCTGACCGAGCAGACCGCCCTGCTGTACGAGCACCCCGACCTCGCGGCGATGGCGGCGTACATCACCGGCCGCGTCACGGGCGCCCCGGCGGCGGCCCCGGCCCCCACCCCGCCGCCCGCCGCGCCGGTCCGTCCCGTCACCCAGGGCCCCGGGCTGGACCTCGAAGCGCTGCTCGACGCCGTACGGGACGACGTACTCAGCATCGACGAAGCCGCCGCCCTGCTGGCCGCACGCTGACACCCCCCGCCTGAGACGAAAGGCACGCCAGGAGATGGAAGACCGGGAAATCCTGACGCGGTTCAAGAGCGGCACCCTGGAGCGCCGCCGCGCGGTGGCCTTACTGACGGCCATCCCCGCCCCGCCGGGGGGATCCCGGGGCACGTCGGCGGCGCATCCTCGCCGGAGGCGACCGGCGACGGCCACTACCTCGACGACATCGACGGCTTCGACCCCGACCTCTTCGGCCTCGACGACCGCACCGCCGCCCTGCTCGACCCGCAGGAGCGGCTGCTGCTGCACAGCGCCTGGCAGGCCCTGGAGAGCGCCGGGCACGCCGGGGCCCGCCTCGACGCGACCGGCCGCAGCGTCGGCGTCTACCTCGCCGTCACCTCTCGCGACTACGCCGTGCTCACCGGCGGCCGCGGCCCGCAGGGCGACCCGGCCGGGCGGCTGTCCCGGCTGCTGGACCTGCGCGGCCCCAGCCAGAACGTCGACACCGGCCCCTCCTCCTTCCTCACCGCCCTGCACCACGCCCTCGCCGCCCTGCGCGCGGGAGAGTGCGCGGCCGCCCTCGTCGGCACCGCCGAACTCCGCCTCGACCCCGCCCGCCCCGGCGACGGCGAGGGCGTCGCGGCCGTCCTGCTCAAGCCGCTGGCCGCCGCCCGGGCCGACGGCGACCACGTGCACGCCGTCCTCCTCTCCAGCGCCGTCGGCCACCCCGGCCGCGGCCCCCACGCCCCGCTGCGCGAACGCCTCACCCAGCACGCCCTGGCCGCCGCCCGGGTCCCCGCCCCGGCCGTGGCCCTGGCGGAGGACGCCCGGAGCGTGGCGGCCTCCGTCGGCCGGGCGGGCCCCGCGACCGGCGCGGCCGCGCTGACCCGGGCCGTGCTCCAGCTGCGCCACGCCACCCTGCTCCCCGCACCGGCGGCCCCGGACGGCGGCGGCCGGGCCCAGCCCACCGCCTGGCCCGCCGCACCAACCCCCCGCCGCGCGCTGGTCGGCGTACACGACGAGGGTGCGCCCCAGGCGACGGTCCTCCTCGAAGAGGCCCCGCGGAGTGCCCCCCAGCCCGACGGCCGCGCCGAACCGGCGCCCGGTCCCCGCCTGGTGCTGCTCTCCGCGCCCACCCCCGCCCACCTGAGCGCCACCGCCGCCCGGCTGGCCCGCTGGCTGACCGCACCGGCCGGCGCGGCCCGGGGCGCGGCCTGCGACCTGGACGCGGTGGCGGGCGAACTCCGTGCCGGCCGGGCCGCGATGAGCTGCCGCCTGGCGGTCGTCGCCTCCGACGTCCCCGCCCTCGCGAGCGCCCTGGCCGCCTTCGCGGCACCGGCCCGCCCGACCGCGCCACCCGGAGCCCCCGTCCCCCTCGTCCGCACCGCCGACCTGCGCGCCGCCGAACGCGACCCCCTGCTGCTCGGCGCGCTCGACGAGACCCGCGCCTACATCGACGCCCTCTGGCGCGGCGGGCGGCTCGAACAGCTGACCCGCCTGTGGCTGGCCGGGGTGGACGTCCTCGTCCCCGACCGGTCGGCCCCGGCCCCGGCGTCGGCCCCCGCGTCGGCCTCCGCGTCCGCGTCCGCCTCCGCACCGCCAACGGTCCCCGGCCCGCGTCCCGTCGTAGAACTGCCGACGACCGTCCCGCGCCCCCGCCCCCTGTGGTGCGACAGCCCGCCGCGCCCCGCCCGTTCCGAGCCCGGAGCCCTCGGGTGAGCGCGGACCCGGTCACGGCCACCAGCACGCCCACCGGCACCGGCAAGGGGCCGGCCACGGGCACGGGCACCAACCGCCAGCAGCTGGTCGAGGCGGCCGCCGCCCAAGGCCCCACCGCCGAGGCGGTCACCCTGTGGCTGTGCCCCAACGAGGACGTGAACCCGGCCCTCGCGGGCCTGCTGGCCGGGCACTGGCTCGACGCCCACGAGCACAAGACCGCCGGGAAGTTCCTCTTCGAGCGGGACCGCAGCCAGTACCTCATCGCCCACACCCTGGTGCGCCGCGCCCTCTCCCTGGAGGCGGGCCTGTCCGAGGCCGAGCTGGTCATCTGGCGCTCCGCGCGCGGACGCCCGTTCCTGCGGCCCTCCCCCGACGCCATGCCGCGCGGCGGCGCCCAGCTGGACTTCAACCTCTCCCACGCGGGCGGCTACAACCTGCTCGGCATCGTGCGCCAGCAGCGCATCGGCGTGGACGTGGAGCGGATGGACGACCGCGACGACCAGGCCATCACCACCATCGTGCGCACCTTCGCGCCCGAGGAGCGCGCCTGGGTGGACGCGCTGCCGCCGGGGCGCGACCGCGACCGCCGCGCGCTGCGCGTGTGGACGCTCAAGGAGGCGTACTCCAAGGCCCGCGGTCTGGGTCTCGGACTGCCCTTCGACAGCTTCGTGTTCACGATGGACGACGAGCGCGGGGTGCACGCCTTCGTCCCGCCCGAGGACGACACGGCCCGCCCGTGGTGGTTCATCGAGCTGGAGCCGGTCCCGGGGGTGCTGGTCGCCGTCGCGGTGCCCGCCGACCCCGGCCAGGACGCGGTGATCCAACTGAACCACGGCTTCCCCTGGAGCCGTTCGGACCCGCAGACTTTTCCGCTGCCGAAGCCGGTCGGTGGAATCCCGGCGTCCGTTCTCGCGTGACACCCCTCGAATCCTTTACCGATAATTTGGAAACATTCGCGGGTGCTCTCGCGTACCGGATAGTTGATCTATATCCATCATCATTTTCCCCCGCGGTGTGTCCGGATCTGTGTGCACAGCGATATCCAGCCCGCCCTGACCTGCGAGAAGGCTGGATCACACCGTAATGATTGAGCGTCATGGAAAGGCGCTCAAGGACCGCTACAGGAAATTGAGAAAAACCAGTGGCCCCCGCTAGCGTGCCTGGAGCGGGGGCGGATTTCTGCCTACCGGACGGGAAAGACAAGGAACTCGACGAGTACGGAGGAGACCGTGAGGATTCAGGTTCTGGGTCCGTTGAGTGCCGAGGTCAACGGGGGATCCATCGTTCCGACCGCGGGTAAACCACGGCAGGTGCTGTCGCTGCTCGCGCTCTATCCGGGGCGCGTCATGCCGGTCCCCACTCTCATGGAGGAGATCTGGGGGACCCAGCCGCCGCAGAGCGCGCTGACCACCCTGCAGACGTACATCCTCCAGTTACGCAGACGTCTCGGCACCGCGATGGGGCCCGACGCGCCCGGCGGGGCCAAGGAGGTACTGGCCACCCGGCACGGCGGCTACCTCCTGCAGATCCCGGAGGAGTCCGTCGACGTACACGACTACGACCGCCTGGTCCGCGAGGGCCAGAGCGCCTTCGAATCGGGCGACAGCCTGGTCTCGGCGGCCCGCTTCAAGGCCGCGCTGGACCTGTGGCGCGGACCGGCCCTGGTCGACGTACGCGTCGGGCCGATCCTCGACATCGAGGTGATGCGCCTGGAGGAGAGCAGGCTGGTGACGGTGGAACGCCGCATCGACGCCGACCTGCGCCTCGGACGGCACGCCGAGCTCATCGCCGAACTGACCGAACTGACCGCGCGCCACCCCCAGCACGAGGGACTGCACTCCCAGGTGATGGTGGCGCTCTACCGCTCGGGCCGTCAGGCCTCGGCACTGGAGGTGTACCGCAGGCTGCGCATGCGGCTGATCGAGGACCTGGGCGTGGAGCCCTCGCCGCAACTCCAGCGCCTGCACCAGGCGATGCTGTCCGTGGACCCGCAGCTCGACGTCTTCGCGGGACCCCGCCACACCTCGACGTTCGACCTCTTCGCCGCCTGATCCGCCTGATCCGCCTGATCCGGCCGATCCGGCCAGTGGCAAGCGGGCGGCCCGGCGGCCCACCCCGGGAGCGTACGGACACCGGCCCGTCCGGTGCCTCCGTACGACGCCCGGGGCGGCCTCCAGCACCTCGCGAAGACCTCTCCAGCTCCGTTCCAGCCACCGCGCGCACAGTGATGGGTCATCACCGGCCCGCCGCATGGAGCGTCCTTCGGGACGCTCGGGGCGCACGGAGCCTTCGGAGCAAGGAGGTCGCACGTGCCCATCCTGAGGTACTTGGAGAACCCGCTCGACGACCTGCCCCGGCGGGCAGCGGCGCGCGGGGGCGACGCACCGGCCGTCACCACCGGCCGGGCCACGCTCACCTTCGCCGCGCTCGACCGGGAGGCCGACCGGATCGCGCGCTGCGTCCAGCGGATCGCGTCCGGGCCCGGCGCGGTGGTCGCGGCGGCCGCGAGCCTGGACGCCGTCTTCCCCGCCGTCTACTACGGAACGGTCCGCAGCGGCCATCTGCTGGCCCTGATCGACCCGTCGACCGGGCCGGCCGCGCTGCACGAGGTCCTCACCACCGCCGGGGCCGAGATCGCCTTCGTGCCCACCGCGCTGGCCGAACTCCTCGTCAAGCTGGAGGACCAGCTGCCGCGGCTGCGCGTGATCGTGGTGACGGACGCCGTCGGCGAGGTGACCCCGGGCTCGGCGCTGGCGCTGTCCACCGCGCTGGCGGGCGTGGCGGACACCCCGTTCCGGGCCGAGCCGCCGGTCGACGTGGACGCCGTGGCCTGCATCCAGTTCACCCCGCACGCCCTCGCCGCGCCCGGATCCACCGGGACCGGGCTGCGCGCGGTGCGTTTCAGCCACCGCAACCTCATCGCGAGCGCCGCGCAGACCTCCATCGCCCAGGACCTGGGCGCCGGTTCGGTCACCGTGAACCACCTGCCGCTCTACCACCCCGCCCACCTCAACGCGGCCGTCCACGCGGGCGCCTGGCAGGTGCTGTGCGAGGATCCGGCGCCCTGGGCCGGGATCGCGCTCGCGGGCCGGGTGGGGGCGGGTCACTACTACGGGCTCGCGAGCAGGCTCGGCCGCCTGGCCGCCGACCGGCGTTTCGCACCCGGCCACCCCGACCTGCCCGGCCCGCAGCTGCGCGCGGTGCTGTCCGGCGGCACCCCGCTGGAGCCCGCCACCGCGCGGCGGCTGCGCGACGTACTGGGCGCGCCCGTGCTCCAGGGGTACGGCCTGGGCGAACTGTGCACCCTGTCCCACCACCAAGTGCCCGGCTCCCGGCCCGACCTGGGCGCGGTCGGCGTACCGCTGCCGGGTACCGAGTGCCGGGTGGTCACGCCCGCCGGGCGGCAGCCGGTGGCGGTGTGGTCGACGGGCGAGCTGGAGATCCGGGGGCCGCAGCTGACCGTGGGCTGCGGAGCGGGCGGCTGGCTGTCCACCGGTGACGTGGGCTACCTCGACGAGGACGGCGGCCTGTACGTCGTCGACCGGCTCGGGTCCGTCTTCACCTGCGACGACGTCCTGATCGCGCCTTCGCTGATCGAGCGGGTCATCGGCGAGGACCCCAGGGTGGCGGAGTGCGTGGTCGCCGACTGGCCGGACCCGGCGCGCGGGGCCCTGGTCTGGGCCGGGATCGTGCTGCGCCCCGGCGTCCCCGGGCGCGGCCCGCTCGGCCTGCTCGACACCCTGGACTCCATCGCGGAGGCGGCCAACGCCCGTCTCTCCCCCGGCGAACGGATCCGCCGCCTCGAAGCCCTGGACACCATCCCCCGCACTCCCGCGGGCACCCCGGCCCGCCACCGCGTCCGCACCCGCCTCCACGCCCTGTCGGCAGCCGAATCCACCGCCTGACCCCCACGCCCCGGCCCCGGCCCCCGACCCCAACCCGGCCCGGCCCGGCCCGCCTAGAGGCTCGGGGCCGGGACCGGGGACAGGGCCTGCGCCAGGGCCGCGGCCGTCGACTCCGGGTCCGCGACGCCCGTCATCACCAGCGTCACCGCCTGGTCCCGCCCCGGGTCCCGGGCCAGGGCCCGCGCCAGCGCGTGCGCCGCGCCCGCGCCCGGGCCGCAGCCGCACAGCAGCAGCCGCCGCCCGGGAACGAGCAGCCCGGCCAGCTCCGGCGGCACCGCCGCCACCGCGTCCGGCGGCCCCGGCGGCCCGGGAACCCGGAGCGCGACCACCGTCTCCGGCCCCCGGTGCCGCCGCGCGAACAGCTCGTACGCCCCCGCCGCCACCCCCGGTACGCCGACCAGGCAGATCACGTCGGCCGAGGCCCCACCCACCCGCAGGACGCGCACGCCGACCTGGTGCGCCGGCGGCAGGTGCGGGGCCATCGAGGGGGCCCGCGCGTGCGCGAGCAGGGCCAGCGCCTGACCCACCGTCGTCCCCGGATCCGGCATCCGGGCCAGCTCCCGCAGCAGGCTCACGCACTGCCCGAGCGCCGCCGACGCGTCCTCGTCGGCCAGGCTCGCCCGGTCGTAGACGGCGCTGAGCGCCAGCGCCCCCCCGCTCTCGTGCCGCGCGTTCAGCGTGATCGGCAGGCCGGTCCCGGCGCTCGCCGTCCGCGGTTCGTCGACCAGGATCCCCTGCGCGAGGAGCTCCGCCCGTACCCCCGGCGGCAGTTCCGGCCGGTGGTCGAAGGACACCACGCTGTCGGTGAGCCGCTCGTCGGCACCGCGCCCGATCCACGCCCGGACCCGGTCGCCGGACACCCACGGGTACGCCGCCAGGTCCAGCAGCGCGTCCCGCACCTGCTGGAGCAGCTCGGCGAGCGGCGCCGCCGGATCCACCCGCACGGTCATCGGTAACGGGTGCCCGAGCACCCCGGGGATCCCCGCGGCCCCGGGCAGCGCGATGTCCCGCGCGCCCAACTGCACCCCGAAGCTCACCCGCAGCGGCCCCTCGGCCCCCGCCGCCCGGTAGAGCAGCAGCGCCCACGCCACGTGCAGGGCGCTGCTCTCCCCGGCCCCCCGCGCCGCCGCCCAGGACCGCAGCCCGGAGCTGTAGGGCTCGACCAGCAGCCTGCGCAGCCGCCCCGAGCCGCTCTGGCGGGTGTCGGCGCCCCGGCGGCCCACCGCGGTCGCGGCGCGGCGCGGCGGTCCGGTCCGGGTCCACAGCTCCCGCGCCCCCTCGGCGCTCTGCCGGGCCAGCCAGCGGGCGTGGTCGCGCAGGTCGGGGCGGCGCTCCCCGCCGGGCAGTGCCCCGCCCGCCAGGTAGGCGCGGTAGAACTCGCGCAGCAGCAGGTGCACCCCGTGCTCGTCGAGCAGGGCCCGGTGGTAGGTCAGCAGGATCCGTACGGGCTCCCCGGGCCGCCCCTCCAGCAGGGTGAGCCGCAGCAGCGGCGGCCGGTCGAGGGCGAAGCTGTGCAGCCGGTCCGCCGCGAGGAGTTCGGGCCAGCCGGTCTGCGCGCGCGTGCGGTGCGCGATGTCGACGTCGGCGCGGGGGTGCAGGACGAGCCGGGCCAGCGCCGTCCAGTCGAAGGCGGCCCGCAGCACCGACTCGCGCTCGGCCACCGACTGCCAGGCCGCGCCGAAACGGGCCCGCTCCAGCGGACCCGCCCAGTTCCAGTGGATCTGCTCGATATGCCGGTCGTGACCGCCCTGGCGGGTGACCGCCTCCCACAGCAGGTCGCGCTGGTATCCGGCGAGGGTCAGCGGTTCCCCCGCCCCGGGGTGCGGGCCGAGCAGGTCGGCGAGCAGTTCGGCGTCCAGCACCGCCCCGGCGCCCTCGCCGGAGCCGCCCGGTTCCGCGTCGGCCGCGGTCAGCCGCAGGGTGTGGCGTCCCGCCCCGTGGCACTCCAGGGCGAACCGGAGGTGCCGGTGGCGCCCGGCGATCCGCGTCGCGAACAGCTCGGCGTCCGCGTCGTCGCGCAGCCCCCGGAGCCCGAGTACGAGCGCGGACCCGGCCGGGCGCCGCCGCCCCGCCCCGCGCACCACGACAAGAACCGGCCCGGGCCCCCTAGGCCCGGACACGGCGCGGCATCGGCGGCGGGCACGAATGGTGCGCGGCCCGTACGGGCCGCGCTGCGGCGAGTTCCCTTGCCTTCACGGCGTACGCCTTCCCTTGGCCCCGGCCGGAGGTTACCGGTCCAGAAAGCGTAGTAGCCCGAGCGGCCGCGGGTCCCTTTCCTCAAGTGGGGCTGCAGCGCTCCGCGAACCGCCGTCCATCACGGCGGTCTCCGGCACCCGTACCCGCCGGTGGGCCTCACTGACGAGATAGCGGTCCTGGACGAGGTGCGTGGCGAAGCTCCACTCACCGGCCCCCTCGTCGGCCGGTACGCCGTCCGGCGCGTCGGCGGCCACGAGCCGGGCCGCCCCCTGCGCCGTGGTGACCCCGCCCGGGCCCGGCCCGAACGCGAACCCGAAGCCCGAGAAACTCCGCCGCATCCCGTGCCCGAGCGCCTTCGTGTACGCCTCCTTCAGCGTCCACATCCGCAGCAGCCGGCCCCGGCGCTCCTCCGCCGGGAGCGCGGCCAGCGCCGCGTCCTCGGCGGGGGTGCACACGTGCTCCCGCAGCAGCTCGAAGGAGATCTCCCGCCCCGCGGGTTCCGCGTCCACCCCGATCGGGCCGGTCCGGCTCACCCCGACCACGATCAGCTCGTCGGTGTGCGCGAGGCTCACCTCCAGCTCGGCGCCGAGCCCGCGCAGCACCGGCCGCCCGCCGGGCCGGTAGCCCAGGTCCAGGGTGTCCACGGGGACGTTCAGGGCGTTCGCCGCGGTGTACTTCATGACCAGCCGCGACACGGCGAACCGCATCCGCCCGGCCGCGGTGGGCCCTTGCCGGTAGCGCGGCCAGTCGGGCCCGAGCAGCGGCCGCAGCCCCGGGTCGAGCAGTGCGGCCGTCAGCCACTGGCCCCAGGTCGTCCACACCACCGCCCGGCCCTGGTCGTCGAGCCGGTCGTCCAGCTCGTCCCACGGCCCGTCGGGTCCGGCCACCGCCAGGGGCGCGGGCCCGGGGCCGAGGGCCCCCGCCTGCCGCGCGTTCACCACAGCACCCGGGTCGCGTAGAGGTCGCAGTCGACGCCGAGCCGGT
Source organism: Streptomyces sp. G-G2 (assembly GCF_030063135.1). Taxonomy (GTDB): domain Bacteria; phylum Actinomycetota; class Actinomycetes; order Streptomycetales; family Streptomycetaceae; genus Streptomyces. The sequence continues at coordinate 4,291 of NZ_JASISO010000043.1, read as the reverse complement.
CGCGGCCGTCCAGTTCGGCCCACACCCGCTGGCGCGCCTCGATGTCGGCGGGTCCGCCAGGGCCGCCCGGGCCGCCCGGCCCGATGCCGAGGCGCCCGGCGATCCGGGTGAGCACGAGCAGCGACCAGTGTTCACCGCCGAGGAACAGGCCCCGCCCGGCGGCGGCGCCCTGGACCCCCAGCACGGCGGCCGCGAGCAGCAGCATCGACTGGCGGTCGGCCAGCGCCCGTACGGCCGGATCGGCGCGTCCCGCGTGCGCGGCGGCCAGGCACGGCCCGTGCAGCGCGCGCTGCTCGCTGACCAGCCGACCGGCGGCCCGGGCCAGCGCCGCCGTCACCGCCTCGCCGCCCGCGACCGCGGTGGAGAGCCGCGCGGCCGCGCCGGTGAGCACCCCCACGAGGGTGTCGTCGCCCTCCGGCGCCGGAGGCACGCTCCGGGCGGGCATGGCGTCGCCGAGCCGCAGCAGCACGGCCCCCGTGGTGTCCGAGCGCCGCTCGAACGCACGGGCCAGCGAGGGCAGTTCACGCACCAGGTCACTCTGGTACGCCCCCACGTCGGCCGGCCCGCACCCGGCCCCCGGCAGGTCCGCGACCAGCTTGGCCAGCATCCGCCGCTCGGGCCCGTCGGCGGAGCGCCCGCATTCGGTCAGGACCAGGTCCAGCTCGTCCAGTACGCCGCCCACCACTATCGGGACCGCGTAGCCGACGGCCGCGCGCACCGCCCGCCCGCCCCCCTGCGGCAGGGCGGTCGCCCGCAGGCCCACCGCCACCAGGGCCTCGCAGGCGAGCAGATCGGCGAAGGCGGCGGCCAGCGGGCCCCGCCACTGCCGGACCCCGGGATCGGTGCGGCCCCGCTCGGCGACCGTGCGCACCGCGCCGCGCAGCACCGTGCCGGCGGCGGCGATCAGCGCGGCCGGGCCGAGCAGCGCGGCGAACTCCCCCACCCGGTCGGGCACCGGCTCCGCCCGCTCCTGGGCGGCGAGCAGCGCCCGCGCGCCGTGGGCGTGTCCAAGGGCCAGGTCACGGCGCAACAGCGGGCGCAGCACGCGCACGAGGTCGTCGGCCGAGGTGAACCGGCCGCCCCGCGCGGCGGGCACGAACTCGCCGAGCACGGCGGCCTCCACGGAGGTGCGCTGCGCCGCGGTGCCCGTACGGTCCGCTCCCGGCGCGTGGCAGGCGTACCCGTACGGATTGGCCGCGTCGTACGGGTCGGAGAGCAGCGCCTCCAGCCGGACCGCGCGCAGCGCCACGTCGACGGTGGGCGCGAGGGCGGCGTAGGGGTGCGCGAGCGCGAAGTGCCGGCTCCGCCGGGGCGGTCCGGCCTCCGCGACGGTGAGTTCGTCTTTCCGCACCGGACCGGCGGACCGTGTGGACACCATCGAATCGCTCCCCGTCGTACTGGTAGTCCTCGTCGTACTGGTAGTCCTCGCGGTGTCCGTCATCGGTAGGTCACCGCAGCCTGCGTACGGCGCTCTGCGCGTGCCACTTGGCCAGGCCGAGCACCTCGCCGCTCGCCCGCCCCAGCCACGCCCGCACGTACCGGCGGGCCTCGACCAGGCTCGTTCCCTCGCCCAACACCCGTGCGACGGCCTCCTCGCTCAGCATCACCTGCTGCGCGCAGACCACCCGCACCCCGTCCTCGTCCGGCACCAGGGACCATTCGCCGCTGTGCGCGGCGATCAGCTCGGGGGTCACCAGCTCCTTGTAGACGATCCGCCCGGCCGAGGGGAAACACAGCCGTACCGACCGGGTGCTGACCGTGCCCCCGCCCGGTTCGGCGCAGGTGTCCACGACCGCGACCTGCACGCCCGGCACGTCCTCGATGACGCTGGACCACTCCACGTGCGGGACGGACTCGCTCCAGTCACCGATCCGGTAGAGGAAGTCGTAGACCAGCTCGGCGGAGCCCTGGACGTGCACGCTGTCCTCGAAGGACAGCAGCAACTGGTCCATCCGGTCCCAGCGTTCGGCGCTCGCCTTGAGGTGCGCGAGCTGCGCGTCCAGTTCGTCCTGCCACTCGCGGCGGCTGCGCTCGGTCTCGGCGGCGGGCAGGCCCGCCAGGGTGCGCCGCTGGGTCAGGGTCACCAGCGACTCCGTGTCGCCCTTCGGCTCGACCGTCCAGGTGCCGGACACCGGCGCGCCCAGGCGGGCGGTGTCCTCCTGCTCGAAGTCGACGGACCGGTCGTACGGGCGCAGGACGCGCCCCACGTGGAAGGAGCGGACCCGGTCGGCGCTCACGTCCCACAGGCGCAGGCGTTCGCGCACGCCGTCGAAGTCCATCCGCTCGACGTGGACGGGCGAGGGCAGCAGGAGGGGCCAGCGCACGGCGTCGGCGAGCAGCCCGTAGACCACGCCGGCCGGGGCGGCCACCCACGCCGTCCGCTCGCTCGCGTGCACACGCTGCGACGGCATGAATGCCCCTTTCGCCTCGACGGGTGCCCTCCAGGGTGCACGGCCCCGCTCGAACTTCGCTCAAGCCCGCGGGCGTCGGGCGGCTCCGCCCGGGCGTCAGGCGGGCGACCGGCCGCTCTCGGCCAGGGCGTCGGCGAGCATCCGCCAGATCTCGGCGGCGAGGTCGATGTTGGCGTCCTCCTGGGCCTGCTGGGCCAGGGTGCGCAGCCCCTGGATCCCGGCCGGGTCGCCGCTGAGGATCAGCAGCTGGTGGCGCAGCATCTCCAGGCGGACCTGGTCGCGGTACGTCATTCTCGGCGCGTCACCGGCCAGTTCGCCGAGGAGGGCGCGCGCGTCGTCGTAGCGGGAGGTGGCGAAGGCGAGGTCGGCCTTGAGCGCGGTCAGTTCCTGGCGCAGCGCGGGCGTCCCGACGAAGGCGAGCGCGGCCTCGGCCTCGGAGGCCCGGCGCTGGGCCTGCTCGGGGTCGGCCGGCAGTCGCTGGAGGTGCAGCCGGGCGGCGGCGAGGCGCAGCCGCAGCCACAGGACCAGGTCCTCCTGGCTGCTGAACCCTTCGAGCGCCTCCTCAAGACAGGCCTGCGCGCCGGGGTGGTCGCCCTGGCGCATCCGGACGGCGGCGGCCGTCCACATGGCTTCCGCCCACAAGGCGTCCGTACGTCCCTGCACCAGCGCGGTCAACTCGTCGGCGTGCGCCCGGGCCTCGCCTATCCGGCCCGCCTCGGCCTGTACCGATACGAGCGCCAGCAGCGCGGTGGCCCGGTCCTCCACGCCGAGTTTCTCGCCGAGCGCGAGGCGGTGGGCCTCGACGGCCGCGTCGAGGGCGGGGGTGATGTCGCCGAGGGAGCGCAGGCAGCGGGCGAGCCGGGTCAGGCCGCGCGCCCGCAGCTCGGTGACGCCGACCTCGTCGCCGAGCGCGACGAGCGCGGTCAGGCGGTCGCGTTCGCTGACGTGATCGCCCTGGAGGCGGTCGGCCTGGGCGAGCAGCCACAGCGCCTGCCAGCGCAGTACGGGACTCTCGTGGCCCTCGGCGGCCAGGGCCTGGCGCAGCTCCTCGATGGCGTCGCTGGAACCGGTGGACGCGGCGAGGGTGAGCGCGTGGGCCAGGGATCCGGTCGCGGGTTCCTCGAAGTCGGCGGGTTCCAGACCGAGCCGTCCGGCGAGGTAGGTCACGGCCCGCTCGGTGGGCTGGCGGGCGCCGGACTCGAGGCGGGAGAGGTAGCCGGTGGACATGCCCTCCCCGGCGAGCGCCGTCTGGGACAGGCCCCGGGCCATCCGTAACTTCTTGAGGCGGTGTCCGAACGCGGGCTGTCGCAGCATGAGCATCCCTGGGGTGAGCGGGGCGGGAGAGTCGCCGGGAACCGCACCGAGCGTAGGACGCCTGGCAACACGCGGGCAAACCTTTGCCAGAGTTGGGCGATTTTCCTCGTGCGGGTCTCACGCGGACGTCGTCCGCTCTTCGAGCGGTCCTCCAGGGGATCGAGGCAGACTCTCCAGAACCCGGCCCCGCACCCGGCCAGGACCAGCCCTTTTCCCATCCGATCTTGTTGTCTCCGACGCCTGGGGGTCGATGATGAGGCCATCGGTGTGCGCACGCCAAGCGGCCGGCCCGGCCGCTGCTTTCCCGCACATCGGCGACGACCCCATAGACCCGCCCCAGGACGTCCAGTCGGACGAGGACATCGGCTGGCCCAAACGCTGACCCACCCCACCCCCGACCGGCCAAAACACCCCCCCGAACCCCAAGACCCCGACCCCATCCAGCCCCGCCCTCATCCCAAGACCCCGCCCCCATCCGACCCGGCGCTCATCCCGAGGCCCGACCCCATCCAGCCCCGCCCTCATCCCAAGACCCCGCCCCCATCCGACCCGGCGCTCATCCCGAG
>NZ_JASISO010000042.1 GCF_030063135.1 Streptomyces sp. G-G2 | reverse complement strand
CCTCCCCGACCACGGCACCGGCCTCGCCGACCCCCTCGCCGCCTTCCAGGACGAGTGGGCCCCCCGCTTCTCCGCCTCCGCGGGCCCCCGCTACCTCGGCTTCGTCACCGGCGGCGCCACCCCCGCCGCCCTCGCCGGGGACTGGCTCACCGCCACCCACGACCAGAACTCCAACTCCGCCCTCGATCCCGCGGGCCAGGACCTGGAACGCGTCACCACCGGCTGGCTCCGCGACCTCTTCGGCCTCACCGACGCCCACACCGGCACCTTCGTCAGCGGCGCCACCATGTCCAACACCACCGGCCTCGCCATCGCCCGCGAATGGCTCGGCGAACGCGCCGGGGTCTCCCCGGCCCAGGACGGCGCGGCCGCCCTCGGCCCGGTCCGCGTCCTGTCCGGCGCCCCGCACTCCTCCATCGCCAAAGCCCTCGCCGTGCTCGGCCTCGGCCGCGCGGCCCTGGTGCCCGTACCCACCCTCCCCGGCCGCGAGGCCGTCGACCCGGCCGCCCTCGCCCGCGCCCTGGCCGACACCCCCGGCCCCTGCGTGGTCGTCGCCAACGCCGGGACCGTCAACACCGTCGACTTCGACGACCTGCGCGCCGTCGCCGCCCTGCGCGAGCACCACGACTTCTGGCTCCACACCGACGCCGCCTTCGGCGCCTTCGCGGCCCTCTCCCCGGACCACGCCCACCTCACCGACGGCCTCGACGCCGCCGACTCCGTCTGCGTCGACCTCCACAAGTGGCTCAACGTCCCCTACGACAGCGCCGTCCTGTTCACCCGCCGCCGCGACCTCCAGGCCCGCGTGTTCCAGAACGCCGCCGCCTACCTCGGCCCGCTCGGCGACCAGCCCGACCTGGTCCACCTCACCCCCGAGAACTCCCACCGGCTGCGCGCCCTCGCGGCCTGGTTCACCCTGCGCGCGTACGGCCGCCAGGGCCACCGGGAGATCGTCGAACGGGACATCGCCTGCGCCCGGGCCCTCGGCGCCGCACTGGACCGCGACCCGGCCTTCGCCCTGCTCGCGCCGGTCCGCCTGAACGTCGTCTGCTTCACCCTCGCCGCCGACCCCACTCCGGCCCGGCTGACCGCCCTGCGGGAGGCCGCGGGCGCCGAGGTCTTCGTCACCCCCACCGTCTACGCGGGAACCCCCGCCCTGCGCGCCGCGTTCTCCAACTGGCGCACCACGCCCGCCGATGTGGACCGGGCCGCCCGGGCCCTCCGTACCGCGGCAGAGGGGATCGCATGACCGACCGCCCACCGACCACCCCGCTCACCCTGGCCGAGGTCGAGGCCCTGGCCCGCGCGGCGCACGAGGGCCAGACCGACAAGGCCGGACGGCCCTACGCCGAACACCTCGCGGCGGTGGCCGAGGGCGTCCGTATCCGGGGCGGCAGCGACGGCCAGCAGGCCGCGGCCTGGCTCCACGACGCGGTCGAGGACGACGCCCTGAGCCGGGAATGGCTGGCTTCCGCGGCCCTCCCGCAGTCCGTGAAGGACATCGTCCTGGCGGTCACCAAACGCCCGGGCGAGCCGGTCGAGGAGTACACGGCCCGCATCCTGGCCACCCCGGGAGCCCTGCTGGTCAAGGAGGCCGACCTCGCGCACAACGCGGACCCGGCCAGACTCTCCGTACTGGACGAACCGACCCGCCTGCGCTTGACCGGCAAATATGCCCGCGTCCGGTCCCTGCTGGGCCTCTGAATACGGCGCAGTTGGCAGAAATGGTCGTCATCGGGCGGATAGCCGGGGTCCGTTGGTGGCACGATGTTCCTGGGGACGCGCGTGGCCGCGCACCCCGGGCCGACCAGGGGACGACCGAAGGTGTGATCAGTAGTGGCCATTTCGCTGTCCGTGGTGGTTCTGTTGGTGGTCATCCTGGTGGTGCTGATCCGCGGCAACCACATCAAGGCGGGCCCCGCCATCGTCGCGGCCCTCTTCGGCTTCTTCCTGGCGTCGAGCTCCATCGCGCCGGACGTGAACCGTTTCCTCAACTCCCTCGCGGACACGATCGCGGGCATCAAGCTCTAGTGCCGCGTCAGGGTGGGGGAGAGCATGCTGGAGCAGCTGCGGCAGCTCGTCGTCCGCCACGGCGCGGAGGAGCAGCAGCCCGTGCGCTTCCGTCCGGGAACGTGGCATCCATGGCTGGAGCCGCACGGAGCGGCGCACGTACTCGATAGCGGCGTCGCGTGCGCGAACGGTCCGAGCGGTGACCGTCTCATCAGCCGCGGCGACCTGGTCCGCCTGCGTGACCTTGGGGGCGAGGACCCGGACTCCCTGCGCGACCTGTTCGTGGCCGTCATGATCTGGGGCTCGGGCACGACGAACGGACGTGCGCCCCGCTACACCGGCATGGCCCTGGCCGACGCACGCCTGCCCGCGGTCCTCGCAGGCACCCGCGACGCGGTCCGCGGCGGCGACCTGGCCGGGGCCTACGGGCGATTCCACCTCAACGGCGTCCGCCGGTCCTTCTTCACCAAGTGGTTCGCGGCCGTGGACGACCGCGGCGCGACGGGTGAGCGGGCCTTGATCCTCGACGTCCGGGTCTTCCGTTCGCTCAATGCCCTCGGGTGGACCAGTCACGAGGTGGCCGGCACGCGCCACTGGCCCACCCGGTACGCCGCCTATGTCGCCGCCATGCACGGCTGGGCCGGCTCCCTGGGAGTCACGGCCGAGCGGCTCGAGTGGCTCCTCTTCCATCTGAACGGTCGCGTGGACGAGCGGTGAGCGAGAGGCGCGCGGGGGGCACGGGCGGCGGCCCCGCCCCCGGGAACGACTCAGGGCCAGGTCCGAGGAAACATCCTCTGACCTGGCCCTGAGCCATATAAGAGCGGGCGACGGGAATCGAACCCGCGTAGCTAGTTTGGAAGACTAGGGCTCTACCATTGAGCTACGCCCGCACAGTGCGTGCCCGAGGTCGCGGACCGGGGCACACGCAGCATCCTAGCGGGTCCCGGCGGGGGGTCGCACACCACATTCCGCGGGGGCGCGTTGCGGCATTCCTCCACGAGCGCGCGTCGGAACGTCTCCGGGCATGTACCCTACGTGTCGCACCGACGGGGTGTGGCGCAGCTTGGTAGCGCGTCCGCTTTGGGAGCGGAAGGTCGTCGGTTCGAATCCGGCCACCCCGACCAGTCATCAGTATCACCGCACGCACGCGTCCGCAGCGCCCTCGCCGACGGCTCCCATAACAGCCGTCGGCGCCGCTGTCACCATGAAGATCGCGTTGTGGGCTGCTGACCGCTTGCGGTTACTATGCAAGCTGCGTGCCCGTGTGTCTGATGTACCGGGCCCGATCCGCTGAACCGCTGAATTCGCAGCGACAGCAGAACCCCAGCAGTCAGCCACAAGGAGACCTAACCGTGAAGAGCGCCGTGGAGACCCTGAACCCTACTCGGGTTCGGTTCACTGTTGAGGTGCCCTTCGAGGAGCTCAAGGACAGCCTCGACGCGGCCTACAAGAAGATCAACCAGCAGGTCACGGTGAAGGGCTTCCGTAAGGGCAAGATCCCGGCCCGAGTCATCGACCAGCGCTTCGGCCGCGGTGCTGTGCTGGAGGAGGCCGTCAACGACGCCCTCCCGAAGTTCTACACCGAGGCCGTCAACGAGGCCGAGGTCAACCCGCTGGGTCAGCCCGAGGTGGACATCACGGAGCTGAAGGACGGCGAACTGCTGGCCTTCACCGCCGAGGTCGACATCCGCCCGACCGTCGAGATCCCGGACTACTCCGGCATCGAGGTCGAGGTCGACGCGATCGAGGTCACCGACGAGGACGTCGACAAGTCGATCGAGCAGCTGCGCGGTCGCTTCGCGACCACCAGCGTCGTCGAGCGCGCGGCCGCCGAGGGCGACGTCGTGACGATCGACCTCGAGGCCAAGGTCGACGGCGAGGTGCTCGAGGACGGTGTCGCTTCCGACGTCGCGTACACCATCGGCTCGGGCGAGCTGCTCGAAGGCATCGACGAGGCCGTGACCGGCCTGGAGGCCGGTGGCGAGGCCACCTTCGCCTCCCAGCTGAAGGGTGGCTCCGCCGAGGGCAAGGACGCCGAGGTCACCGTCAAGGTCACCAAGGTTTCCGCCCGTGAGCTGCCGGAGCTGGACGACGAGTTCGCCCAGCAGGCGAGCGAGTTCGACAGCCTGGCGGACATGAAGGCCGACAGCCGCAAGCGCCTCGAGAACATGAAGCAGTACGACCAGGCCACCCAGGCCCAGGAGCGCGTGCTGGAGAAGTTGCTGGAGCTCGCCGAGGTCCCGATCCCCGAGAAGCTCCTCGAGGACGAGGTCAACACCCGTAAGCACAGCCTGGAGCACCACCAGCTGGGCCAGATGGGTCTGACCCTCGAGAAGTACCTGGAGATCCAGGGCAAGACGGTCGAGGAGTTCGACGCGGAGACGCGCGAGCAGGCCGTCAAGGGCATCAAGACCCAGTTCCTCCTCGACGAACTGGTCAACAAGGAGAAGCTGAACGTGAACCAGGAGGAGCTCACCGAGCACCTCATGCGCCGCGCCCAGTCCTCCGGCATGTCCCCGGACCAGTTCGCCCAGGCCGTCGTCGAAGGCGGTCAGGTTCCGATGCTGGTCGGCGAAGTCGCCCGCGGCAAGGCCCTCGCGGTCGTCGTCGAGTCGGCGAAGGTCACCGACACCAACGGTGTCGAGGTCGACCTGTCCGACGAGGACGAGGAGCAGGACGCCGAGACGGTCGAGGCGGCCGCCGACGCGGACGCCGACGCCGACGAGGCCCCGGCCGACGAGGCCAAGTAAGGCCCCGTCAGGAGGCTCGACAAGGCCCCTGAGCTGTGCCCGAAGGGCCCGGACGCGCGAGCGTCCGGGCCCTTCGGCCGCTCCGCCCGCCCCCGGCCGCGCCCCTTCTCGGGGCCGTTCAAGGGGTGTTCGCGGGGTGATCGGGAGGGCCGCGCACCTTGCGCTCCGAGCGAACAGTTCGGGATGCGGGATGGCGTTGTCCTACCTGCGCGTTAGGGTCCATGAGTACGAGGGCTGCGGGGTACCCGGAAGCCGGCGGACATGTTCGCGCCGACCGAGCCGCCCCCCAGAAAGAAACGCTGAGACGGCACGAGAGCCGTCGGAGACGAGCAGGTGGATACGTGACGAATCTGAAGCCTTACGCCGCGGGTGAGCCGTCCATCGGTGGCGGCCTCGGCGACCATGTCTACAACCGGCTGCTCGGCGAGCGCATCGTCTTCCTCGGCCAGCAGGTCGACGACGACATCGCGAACAAGATCACGGCGCAGCTCCTGCTCCTGGCCGCCGAGCCGGAGAAGGACATCTACCTCTACATCAACAGCCCCGGTGGCTCGGTGACGGCCGGTATGGCCGTCTACGACACCATGCAGTACATCCCGAACGACGTCGTCACCATCGGCATGGGCATGGCGGCCTCCATGGGCCAGTTCCTGCTCACCGGCGGGGCCAAGGGCAAGCGCTTCGCCCTGCCGAACACCGACATCCTGATGCACCAGGGTTCCGCGGGCATCGGCGGCACCGCCTCGGACATCAAGATCCAGGCCCAGTACCTGCTGCGCACCAAGCAGCGCATGGCCGAGATCACCGCGTTCCACTCGGGTCAGACGGTCGAGGCGATCATCCGCGACGGTGACCGCGACCGCTGGTTCACGTCCGAGGAGGCCAAGGAGTACGGCCTCATCGACGAGATCATCTCGGCAGCGTCCAACGTTCCGGGCGGCGGTGGCACCGGGGCCTGATCCCCGGCCGCACCGTCAGTACCCAGCCGACAGCCCGCAGAACGCCACCAGGATGGTGAAAACCTCGATGTACATGAACAACCTCTCTCCCGCGAGCGGTCTCCACACCGGTCCGCAGGTGGACAACCGCTACGTCATCCCGCGCTTCGTCGAGCGCACCTCGCAGGGCGTGCGCGAGTACGACCCGTACGCGAAGCTCTTCGAGGAGCGCATCATCTTCCTCGGCGTGCAGATCGACGACGCCTCCGCCAACGACGTCATGGCGCAGCTGCTGTGCCTGGAGTCGATGGACCCGGACCGCGACATCTCGATCTACATCAACAGCCCCGGCGGCTCGTTCACCGCGCTGACGGCGATCTACGACACGATGCAGTTCGTGAAGCCGGACATCTCGACGGTCTGCATGGGTCAGGCGGCCTCCGCCGCCGCCGTCCTGCTCGCCGCCGGTACGCCGGGCAAGCGCATGGCGCTGCCGAACGCCCGCGTGCTGATCCACCAGCCGTCCGGCGGCACCGGCCGTGAGCAGCTCTCCGACCTGGAGATCGCGGCCAACGAGATCCTGCGCATGCGCGACCAGCTGGAGAACATGCTGGCCAAGCACTCCACGACGCCGATCGAGAAGATCCGCGACGACATCGAGCGCGACAAGATCCTCACGGCCCAGGACGCGCTCGCCTACGGTCTGGTCGACCAGGTCGTATCCACCCGCAAGAGCAACGCGGTCTGATCCTTGCCGCCCCTTGGCGTGGGGGGCCGTCGCAGAAGGCGATGTGAACCACGTCAAGGGGGCCCCGCAGGGGGCCCTCGGCAAGGTACCGTCGGATAGAGGCACCAGGAGCGCTGAACCAGGCGTCTCCCAGGCGAAGGGGAAGCACCTCGTGGCACGCATCGGTGATGGTGGCGACCTGCTCAAGTGCTCGTTCTGCGGAAAGAGCCAGAAGCAGGTGAAGAAGCTCATCGCAGGTCCCGGTGTGTACATCTGCGACGAGTGCATCGACCTCTGCAACGAGATCATCGAAGAGGAACTGGCCGAGACCTCCGAGGTCAGGTGGGAGGAACTCCCCAAGCCTCGTGAGATCTACGAGTTCCTGGAGAGTTACGTCGTCGGCCAGGAGCCGGCGAAGAAGGCGCTCTCCGTCGCGGTCTACAATCACTACAAGCGCGTTCAGGCCGGCGAGAACGGCGGCGCGCAGGGCCGGGACGACGCGATCGAACTCGCGAAGTCCAACATCCTCCTGCTGGGACCCACGGGTTCCGGCAAGACGCTGCTGGCCCAGACGCTCGCGCGCATGCTCAACGTCCCGTTCGCCATCGCCGACGCGACGGCGCTGACGGAGGCCGGGTATGTCGGCGAGGACGTCGAGAACATCCTGCTCAAGCTGATCCAGGCCGCGGACTACGACGTCAAGAAGGCCGAGACCGGGATCATCTACATCGACGAGATCGACAAGGTGGCCCGCAAGAGCGAGAACCCGTCGATCACGCGTGACGTGTCGGGTGAGGGCGTCCAGCAGGCCCTGCTGAAGATCCTGGAAGGCACGACCGCCTCCGTCCCGCCGCAGGGCGGCCGGAAGCACCCGCACCAGGAATTCATCCAGATCGACACGACGAACGTGCTCTTCATCGTGGGCGGAGCCTTCTCCGGCCTCGAGAAGATCATCGAGTCGCGCGCGGGCGCCAAGGGCATCGGCTTCGCGGCCACGATCCGCTCCAAGCGCGAGATCGAGGCGAGCAACCAGTTCCAGGAGGTCATGCCGGAGGACCTGGTGAAGTTCGGGATGATCCCCGAGTTCATCGGCCGTCTCCCCGTCATCACCTCGGTGCACAACCTGGACCGCGAGGCCCTGCTCCAGATCCTCATCGAGCCGCGCAACGCCCTGGTGAAGCAGTACCAGCGGCTGTTCGAACTCGACGGGGTCGAGCTGGACTTCGAGCGCGAGGCGCTGGAAGCGATCGCGGACCAGGCGATCCTCCGCCAGACGGGCGCGCGCGGTCTGCGCGCCATCATGGAAGAGGTCCTGATGTCGGTGATGTACGAGGTCCCGTCCCGCAACGACGTGGCCCGCGTGGTCGTCACCGCGGAGGTCGTCCGCTCCAACGTGAACCCGACGCTGGTCCCGCGGATCGTCCCGAAGGACCAGGGCCCGCAGGAGAAGTCGGCGTAGCCGCCGCAGGCACGTACGAGGAGGGGCGCCCCGGACCACCGGGGCGCCCCTCCTCGTACGTCCGCTCGGGCCGGAGTGTCAGGCCTTGGTGCGGCTGGTGCTGTAGAGCTTCGCGGCGATCTTGGAGACGTCCTCCAGGGTGCCGTTGCTGCCGCCGAGCGCCATCGCGGCCTGGTCCATGCGGTTGGTCGCGGCCAGGGTGGAGTAGTCACCCCAGACGCAGGTGGGGATCAGGGCCGAACTCGGCTGCCCCGGCTTGACGTTCTTCGTCGCCGTCATCTTGATGTTGGCGCACTTCATCACGGCGCCCTTGAAGCCCGCCGGGCTGAACTCCTTCGGAGCGCCCGAGAGTTCGTACTTGAAGCCGATCGCATCGTTCTCCTTGCTGGAGACCGAGACGCTCGCGAAGTACGCGTCGATCGACTTCGAGGGGTCGGCGATCTCGCCCCACAGGCCGAACCCGGTGACCTGCTTGACCGCCACGCCCGTACCGCTCTTGTACTGGACCACCGCGTTGTGGGCGTTCTTGACCCCGAGGAGTTCGGCCTTGGTCTTGGCCTCGCCCGTCAGCGCCTCGTCCGGCGCCGTGGGCGTCTTGTCGTCCTTCTTGTACTCGTCGACGGCGGCCGGGTAGGCGAGCTTGTAGCCCTTGGTGTCCGCGGAGATGCCGCCCGTGGCGCCGCCGCCCTTCGTGAAGTAGTAGCCCGCGCCGCCGAGGACGGCTATCGCGACGACCACCGACAGGACGATCACGCCCGTCTTCGACTTCTTCGGGGGCTGCTGGTAACCCGGCTGCGGGTAGCCGCCCGGGGCCTGCTGGTAGCCCGGCTGCTGCTGGGGGTAGCCCATCGGCGGGGTCGGCGGCTGCTGGGGGTAGCCGTAGCCGGGGCCCTGCGGGGCCTGCTGGGGGTATCCGGGCTGGGCCGGGGGCTGCTGCGGGTAGCCGTACCCCGGCTGCGGCGCGGGCTGCTGCCCGTACGGCCCGGGCTGGCCCCCGTACGGCCCCGGCTGCTGAGGCTGCTGGCCGCCGTAAGGCCCCGGCTGGTTATAGCTCATGCCCGTGTCCCCCTTGAGGATGTTTATGTGTTGCTCACATCCTCGCGGAAGCCGGTAACGCGCAGGCGGCCGGGCCCCGCGTTTACCGGTTTTAACACTGGACCGTTACCGCTCTAAACTGTGCCCGTGACCGAGAACGCGCAGACACCCAGCAGCCCCAACTCCGAATTGCCGACCCAGTACGCGCCGGCCGAGGTAGAGGGGAAGCTCTACGAGCGCTGGGTGGAGCGTGGTTACTTCACGGCCGACCCCGCGAGCGAGAAGCCCGCGTACACCATCGTCATCCCGCCGCCGAACGTCACCGGCTCCCTGCACCTGGGGCATGCCTTCCAGCACACGCTCATGGACGCCCTCACCCGCCGCAAGCGGATGCAGGGCTACGAGTCGCTGTGGCTGCCCGGCATGGACCACGCGGGCATCGCCACCCAGAACAAGGTCGAGCAGCAGCTCGCCGAGGAGGGCAAGTCCCGCCACGACCTGGGCCGCGAGGAGTTCGTCGAGCGGGTCTGGCAGTGGAAGGAAGAGTACGGCGGCAAGATCCTCGGCCAGATGCGGCGCCTCGGTGACGGCGTCGACTGGTCGCGCGAGCGCTTCACCATGGACGAGGGCCTGTCCAAGGCCGTCCAGACCATCTTCAAGAAGCTCTACGACGACGAGCTGATCTACCGCGCCGAGCGCATCATCAACTGGTGCCCCCGCTGCCTCACCGCGATCTCCGACATCGAGGTGGAGTACCAGGACGACGCGGGCGAGCTCGTCTCCATCATGTACGGGGAGGGCGAGGACACCCTCGTCGTCGCCACCACGCGCGCCGAGACGATGCTCGGTGACACGGCCGTCGCCGTCCACCCCGACGACGAGCGCTACCAGCACCTCATCGGCACCCGGGTCAAGCTGCCGCTGACCGACCGGACCATCCCGATCGTCGCCGACACCCACGTCGACCCCGAGTTCGGCACCGGCTGCGTCAAGGTGACCCCCGCCCACGACCCGAACGACTTCGCCATCGGCCAGCGCCACGGCCTGGAGTCGATGACGGTCATGGACGAGCACGGCGTCATCACCGTCCACGGCCCCTTCCTCGGCCTGGACCGCTTCGAGGCCCGCTCCGCGATCGTCGGAGCCCTGCGCGAGCAGGGCCGGATCGTCGCCGAGAAGCGCCCGTACCAGCACTCCGTGGGCCACTGCTCGCGCTGCCGCACCACCATCGAGCCGCGCCTGTCCCTCCAGTGGTGGGTCAAGGTCGACACGCTGGCCAAGGCCGCCGGTGACGCGGTCCGCGACGGCCGGGTCTCGATCCACCCCGAGGAGATGTCCAAGCGCTACTTCGACTGGGTCGACAACCTCAACGACTGGTGCATCTCGCGCCAGCTGTGGTGGGGCCACCGCATCCCCGTCTGGTACGGCCCGGCGGGCGAGGTCGTCTGCCTCGGACCCGACGACGAGGCGCCCACCGGCGAGGGCTGGACGCAGGACTCCGACGTCCTCGACACCTGGTTCTCCTCCGGCCTGTGGCCGTTCTCCACGCTCGGCTGGCCGGAGAAGACCCCGGACCTGGAGAAGTTCTACGCCACCGACGTCCTGGTCACCGGTCACGACATCATCTTCTTCTGGGTCGCCCGGATGATGATGTTCGGTCTGTACGCCATGGACGGCGAGGCCCCCTTCAAGACGATCGCGCTGACCGGTCTGGTCCGCGACGAGCGCGGCAAGAAGATGTCGAAGTCCTTCGGCAACGTCGTGGACCCGCTGGACTGGATGGACAAGTACGGCTCCGACGCCGTCCGCTTCACCCTGGCCAAGGGCGCCAACCCGGGCACCGACGTGCCGATCGGCGAGGACTGGGTCCAGGCCTCCAGCAAGTTCGCCAACAAGATCTGGAACGCCACGCGCTTCGCGCTGATGAACGGCGCCACCATCGAGGGCGAGCTGCCCCCGGTCGAGGAGCTGTCCGCGACCGACCGCTGGATCCTGTCCCGGCTCAACAAGACGGTCGCGCAGGTCGACGCCTACTACGACGACTTCCAGTTCTCCAAGCTCAGCGATGCGCTCTACCACTTCGCGTGGGACGAGGTCTTCGACTGGTACGTCGAACTGTCGAAGACGACCTTCTTCGCGGGCGGGGAGCCGGCCCGGGCCTCCGCGCGGGTCCTCGGCGAGGTCCTCGACGTCATGCTGCGCCTGCTGCACCCGGTGGTCCCCTTCGTCACCGAGACCCTGTGGACCACACTGACCGGCGGTGAGTCCCTGGTGATCGCCGACTGGCCTATGGACAGCGGCCTGCGCGATCCGGCCGCCGAGGCCGAGATCGAGGCCGTCCAGAGCCTCGTCCGCGAGGTGCGCCGGTTCCGCAAGGAGCAGGGCCTCGACGACAAGCAGAAGGTCCCGGCCCGCCTGGACCTGTCCGCCACCGCGCTGGCCGCGCACGAGGCGGCCATCCGGCAGGTGCTGCGCCTCCAGCCGGAGGGCGAGGAGTTCAGCGCCACCGCGACCCTGCCGGTCGGCGGGGCGACGGTCGCGCTCGACCTGTCGGGCACGATCGACGTGGCCGCCGAGCGCAAGCGGCTGGCCAAGGACCTCACGGCCGCCGAGAAGGAGAAGCAGCAGGCGCAGGCCAAGCTCGGCAACGAGGCCTTCATCGCGAAGGCGCCCGACAATGTCGTGGACAAGATCAAGGGCCGGCTGGCCAAGGCGGATGCGGACATCGAGCGGCTCCGCAACCAGCTGGAGACGCTGCCCGAGGCGTAACACCCGCAGATCCCGCCGAGGGGAGGGCCCCGCACCGTCGCGGGTGCGGGGCCCTCCCCGTGGGCCCGGCCCGCGCGCGGCCGCCTCAGCGCCCGCGCCGCCGGGTGAGGAGCGGGACGCCTACGAGCGCCAGCGCGCCCGCGCCCGCCCCGGCGAGCCCGGCCGTCAGCCCGGGCGGCAGGTAGCCGCACGCGACGCGCGAGGCGCCCGTGCCCAGGGGTACGCCGAGCAGCCCCTGGTACGAGACGGGCGGCCGGGCCGGGCCGCCGTCCACCGAGCAGGTCCAGCCAGGGGGAACGGTGGTGGCGACCACGGCGGTGCCGGCCGAACCCTTCGGGAGCCGGGCGGTGAAGGAGTGCCCGCCGGTCTCCACGCTCGCGCCGCCCCGCTCGCGCAGGTTCCGTACGGCCCCCTCGAAGGCCGGGACGTCCAGGCAGCCGAGGGCGTCGGCGGGCAGCGACTGGCCGTCCTCCCTGGTGCGGACGGTGAAGGAGAACCGGCCGTCGGCCCCGGCCGTACCCAGTTCCTTCAGCGGGGCCAGCCGCAGCGGCGGCGCGCCGTAGAAGCCCTCGGAGGCGCCGCCGGGGGCCGCGACGTCGGCCCGCAGCGCGGGCGCGTGCAGGAAGGCGCGGGCGCCGGGGGCGCAGCGGGCGGTGAAGGTGTTGCCCGGTCCGGTCCCGTCGGCCGGGTCGGGGCCCAGCCGCAGGCCGCGCGCCGGGTCCGCCGGGGTGAGGGCGGGGACGGTGTACACCTTGGCGCCCAGGGCGGCCTGGCGCCGGGCCCACACCGAGTCGGCGGGGGCGCCGTACGCCCGGTCGCTACCCGGCGGCCGGACGGCCACCAGCGGCACCGCGGGGGTGTCACGGACCCGGACGTCATCGGTGCCGATGACGTCGAGGGTGGTGCCGATCCCGAGCAGGGCCTGGAGGACGGGGTCCCGCGCGGGCCACAGGTGCCGCCCGCCCATGGCCTCGCCGAGGCCCAGCCCGGCCAGCGCCGCGGCGGTCTCGCGGGTGATGTAGCTGCTGTAGTAGGACCCGCCCTGGGCGCCCAGCAGCATCGCGTCGTTGTTGGTGACGAAGACCTCGGGGCCGGGGTCGGTGCGCGAGGCGGGCCAGTCGTCGCGCGGGACCAGGGCGTGACGGGTGTTCAGCCCGAGCCGGGTCATGGTCTGGGCGCGGGCGGGACCGCGCTGGGCGGGGTCGAGGAGTTCGGTCAGCCCGTGGGCGGAGAACGCCGCGCCCCAGAGGACGGCGGCGGCGAGCAGGCCGACGACGGCGCGCCGGGCCGGGCGGGGCAGGCCGCGGGCGTAGAGCAGCAGGAGCCCGGTGACGGCGGCCCCGCCGAGGAGGCTGCCGGTCAGGGCGCGCTCGCCGAGGGGCTGGGTGCCGTAGGAGAGGGCGATGAGCACGCCGAGCAGCGCGGCCCCGCCGAGCAGGGCCCGGGGACGGGGCATCCGGGCCAGGCAGACCCAGGCGGCCATGACGAGGAAGCCGCTGAGGACGAAGGACTCGCGGAAGGGGGCGCCGTGCGGGAGGGCGAAGCCCTGCCACAGCTCGGCGGTGGGCGTGATGACGAAGGAGAGCGCGGTGGCGGCGATCAGCACGCCCCAGGCGATCCGTTCGCGGACCGGGACCCGGGCCTGGAACGGCAGCGCGAGCGCGAGCAGCAGCGCGAGGGATCCGGCGTACACGTTGGGCGCGGAGGGGCTGGCGAGGCTGCCCGGCAGGAACATGGCCAGGTAGGTGCGCAGCGGGGTGGCCACGCTGACGACGTACTTGTCGGTGGGCTGGGCCTGGGCGTTGGCGAGCCCGCACACCAGGATGGCGGGGGCGGCCAGCAGCATGCCGGTGGCGGTCATGGTGGCGGCCCGCCACAGGGCGCGGCCCCGGGCGCGCGCGTCGGCGCCGCCGATCGCGAGGCGTAGCAGCAGGACGAGCGCGGCGGCCAGGGTGGCCATGGCGGCGGTGTAGAAGTTCGCGTACCAGCAGAGCGCGACGAGCAGGCTGCCGAGGACCCAGCGGCGGCCGGTCAGGCACCAGTCGGCGGCTATGCCGAGCAGGGGCAGGGCGACCAGGCCCCACGTCCACATGGGGACGACGGCGCCCTCGGCGAGGTTCCAGCCGCAGGTGGCGTACCCGACCGAGAGCAGGGCGCGCAGCCAGGGCGATCCGGGCCGCAGCCGGCCGAGGAAGACGGTCATGGCGGCGGCGGCGAGGC
This sequence comes from Streptomyces sp. G-G2, assembly GCF_030063135.1. GTDB lineage: Bacteria > Actinomycetota > Actinomycetes > Streptomycetales > Streptomycetaceae > Streptomyces. The sequence goes on along the minus strand of NZ_JASISO010000042.1, from coordinate 61,289 downwards.
CGAGGCTGAAGAGGCTGACGAGGAAGACCGGGAACTCGCTCTGGTCGCGGGGGAAGAGGCCGACGAGCCAGGAGAACGGGTTGGCCAGGTAGGTGAAGAAGTCGCCGAGGAAGCCGACGCCGTAGCCGCTCTGCCAGTTGTAGAGGAGGTCGCCGGGCGCGGTGCCGTGCTGGAGGTCCCACAGGTGGGTGTGGAAGGGCACGTACTGGTGGCGCAGGTCGTTGTCGGCGCGCGGTACGGGACCGAAGGGGTAGGTGCCGTGGGCGGCGAGCCCCGCGCAGTAGGCGGCCATGGACATCAGGGCCGAGGCGAGGGCGGCGAGGGCGCCGAGCGGGCCGGTGCGGCGGCGCGCGGCCGCCGGGCGGCCGGGGCCGGGGCCGCGGTCGCGGGCCGGGGCGGGCTGGGGGACCGCCGTCCCGGGCAGCGGGGCAGGCGTGGTCGGGGCGGAACTCATGGCGATGCGGAGCCTCGGGTGGTCGGAAGCGCTGCCTGCCGGAGGGCCGCAGTCGTCCGATCTTAGGGAAATCGTCAGAACATTCGAATGCCGAAGACGGAAAAGACGAGCACTGTGACCAAGGCGTAGAGGAAGGCGGGCACCAGCCAGTGCGGCAGGGCGCGCAGCCGGGACCGCGGCGCGGCGAGGTGCCGGGTGACGTACCAGAACAGCGGGATCATCACGGCCCAGACGGCCATGCACCACGGGCACAGCGCGCCGATCACGAACAGGCACTGGCCGATGAGCCACACCGTGAAGACGAAGCCCGCCGTGATCCCGGCCCAGACCCCGCGCCACAGCCAGTGGGGGAGGACCGCCCCGGCGACGAGTGCCAGACCCAGGGCGGCGAGCGCAGCGAACCCGGCGATGCCCAGGAGCATGTTGGGGAAGCCCAGCAGATTGCCCTGCCAGGTGGTCATCACGTCGCCGCAGTTCAGGACCGCGTTCAGAGTGCAGCCCGGGATGAAGAGGGGGTCCTCCAGGGTCCGCAGGGGTCGTAGGTCAGCGCGCCCGAGGCCAGCGCGCCGGTCACTCCGCCGATCAGCAGCAGGAGGGGAAGGCTCCGGGCCCGGGCGCCGCCGGCGGCCGGACGGCTGGCGGGGGAGCGGCCGGCGGGGGAGTGATCGGTGGTCATCTTTCCGAAGGTACGAAGCCGGGCCCGTCCTCCGGCAGGGCCGTCCGGCCCCTGACCGCCCCGCACAGGTCCCGCAGGCCCCGCCCCGCCCGCGCCCGCTCGCTCGTGTCCGGAGTGCGGCATATCACCTCCACCGGAGGTCCGGCTGAGGAGATGGCGGCCGCCGACCACGGATGATGGAAGGCATGCACGTCAAGCCCGTCGCCCCGGCGCTCCAACGGCTCCGGGCCACAGGCCGCAAGCTCTCCGAGAGCTGGGCCGCCTCGCCCCGCGCGCACGACGTGCTCACCGCGCTGGGCTGCCTGGGGCTGATGGCCCTGGACCTGCCCGGGCTGGCCTCCGAGGACAACTCGCTGAACGCCCCACAGGCCGCCGTGGTCCTCACCGGCGGCGCCGCGACCCTGCTGCTGCGGCGCCGGGCGCCCTGGCTCTCGTACCTGATCGCGCTGCTCTTCATCGGGTGGCTGCACGAGCTGACCCTGATCCAGTTCGCCCTGTACTCCGTGGGCCGCTACCGGGGCAGGCGCGCCGGGATCCTCGCCACCGGCGGGTACGTCCTCTTCGCCCTCGCCCTCTTCAGCCTGCCGGGCTGGCCCGAGCAGCGGGCGGACACCCTCAGCGCCTTCCTCAGCCTCGTCATCCCCATCGGGGTGCTGGTCTCGGCCGTCGGCATCGCCGCCTACCGGCACGACTTGGTGCGCGAACTGGCCGTCCGGCGCGGGGAGGCCGCCGTCTACGAAGCGGTGGAGCAGGAGCGCCGCTCGGTCGCGCGGGACGTGCACGACTTCGTCGGGCGGGAACTGACCCTGCTGACCGTGCGCTCCGAGGTGCTCTCGATGCGGGCCCGCGAGACGGCGTACGCGAAGGACTTCGAGGAGCTGGCCGACACCGCGCGCCGGGCCCACCTCGTGCTGAACGAGATCATCGTGCAGCGCGGCGAACGGGCCTCCACCCCCGGTGTGGACGGGCTCACCGCCCTCGCGGACGAGAGCGGCCGGGCCGGATCACCCGTCCGCCTCGTCATGGGCCCGGACGCGCGGGAGCTGTCGCCGCTGCGGCAGGCGGCCGTGTACCGGGTGGTCCAGGAATGCCTGACGAACGCCTCGAAGCACGCGCGCGGCGAGACCATCGAGGTGTCCATCGCGACCGACGGCCCGCGGCTGCGGATCGCCGTCAGCAACGGCCTGCCCGCCCGCACCCCGGTCCGCGCCCCCGTCTCGACCGGCTCGGGCACGGCGAGCATGGCCGAACGCGTGCGCAGCCTGGGCGGCACCCTGACCGCGACGTGCACGCACGACTCCTACGAGGTCGTCGCCGTACTGCCTCGTTCCTAGGGCCCGGTTCGATCCCAGGGCTCGGTCCGCTCGCCCCGCCGGGAGGCTATGTGGCCGGGGTGAGCAGCGAGTTCAGCGTGTCCATGTCCTCCACGCACTTCCCCGAGCCCAGGGCCACGCAGTCCAGCGGGTTGTCCGCCACGAAGACCGGGATGCCGGTCGCCGAGGCCAGGCGCAGGTCCAGGCCCGGCAGCAGCGCGCCGCCGCCGGTCAGCACGATCCCGTGCTCCATCACGTCACCGGAAAGCTCCGGCGGGCACTCCTCCAAGGTGGTGCGCACGGCCGCGATGATCGCCTCGACCGGCTCGTCGAGGGCCGCGCGCACGTCGTACGAGGTCAGCTCCAGGGTCTTGGGCATGCCCGCCGCCTTCTCGCGCCCCCGCACGGTGAAAGTGCGCCCCTCCAGCTCCGGCAGGCCGGGCACCGGCCAGGCCGAGCCGATCGCGACCTTGACGTCCTCGGCGGTCCGCTCGCCGATGAGCAGCGAGTGCTCCTTGCGCACGTAGTCCATGACCGCGGCGTCGAGCCGGTCCCCGCCGACCCGCAGCGACTGCGACGTGACGATGCCCCCCAGCGAGATCACGGCGACCTCTGTGGTCCCGCCCCCGATGTCCACCACCATCGAACCGCGCGGCTCCGCGACCGGCAGCCCGGCGCCGATCGCCGCCGCCATCGGCTCCTCGATCAGGTGCACCGTGCGCGCCCCCGCCCGGGTCGAGGCGTGGACGATGGCCCGCCGCTCGACCGGGGTCACCCCGGACGGCACGCAGACGACCATGCGGGTGCGCGGCCTGCGCCCCGGTACGGCCTTGCGCACGAAGTGCCGGATCATCTCCTCGGCGGCCTCGTAGTCGCAGATCACCCCGCCCCGCAGGGGGCGGATCGCGGTGATGGAGCCGGGGGTGCGGCCAATGGTCTCCTTGGCCTCGGTGCCCACGGCCACCGCCGCAGAGGTGCCGGCCCGGACCGCCACCACGGACGGCTCATTGAGCACGATGCCGTGACCCCGTGCGTAGACGAGGGTGTTCGCGGTCCCCAGATCTATCCCTATGTCGCGGCTGGATCCTGTCTTATTGCTGCTGGCCTGCGGCATTTGTTCCCCAATCTCCTGGCGCAAGACTCGCATAACGATATGGACGCGCTTCCCGCTGAAGGTCCCGAAACGGCCGGGCCGAAAGTCCTCCGGCTCCCCGTCCGTAGACTGGCCCCGTGAGTGAGCAGCAGCACGAGAGCGACGACCGGTCCGACGAGTTCGACGAGATCGTGGCCAAAGAGACCGACCGCGACCCCGACCTGGCGGTGATCGAGGCCGGTAGCCGCACCCTGCGCGCCCACGGCGGAGCGCCCCAGGGCGACCAGGCCCCCTCCCGCCCCCAGGACCCGGAAGTCGAGCGGGCCCTGCGCGAGGTGGAGCAGGAGCTGGCCGGACGCTGGGGGGAGACCAAGCTGGAGCCGTCCGTCACGCGCATCGAGGCGCTGATGGACCTCCTGGGCGCGCCGCAGCGCGCGTACCCCTCCATCCACGTCACCGGCACGAACGGCAAGACCAGCACCGCCCGCATGATCGAGGCCCTCCTGGTCGCCTTCGAGCTGCGCACCGGGCGCTACACCAGCCCGCACGTGCAGTCGATCACCGAGCGGATCAGCCTGGACGGGCTGCCGATCAGCCACGAGCGGTTCGTGGAGACCTACCACGACATCAAGCCGTACGTGGAGATGGTCGACGCGGCCCAGGAGTACCGGCTGTCCTTCTTCGAGGTGCTCACCGGGATGGCGTACGCGGCCTTCGCGGACGCCCCGGTCGACGCGGCCGTGATCGAGGTCGGCATGGGCGGCAGCTGGGACGCCACCAACGTGATCGACGGGTCGGTCGCGGTGATCACCCCGATCAGCCTGGACCACACGGACCGGCTCGGCTCCACCCCCGGCGAGATCGCCCAGGAGAAGGGCGGGGTCATCAAGCAGGGCGCCGCCGTGATCCTCGCGCAGCAGCCGGTGGACGCGGCGCAGGTACTGCTGAAGAAGGCCGTGGAGGTGGACGCGACCGTGGCCCGCGAGGGCATGGAGTTCGGCGTGGTCTCCCGCGAGGTGGCGGTCGGCGGTCAGCGGCTCACCCTGCGCGGGCTGGGCGGCGAGTACGACGACCTGTTCCTGCCCCTGTACGGCGCCCACATGGCCCGCAACGCGGCGGTCGCCCTGGCGGCGGTCGAGGCCTTCTTCGGGATCGGCGCCGAGCACGCGCGTCCGCTGGACGTGGACACCGTGCGCAAGGCCTTCGCCTCGGTGTCCTCGCCGGGCCGGATGGAGGTCGTACGGCGCAGCCCCACGGTGGTGCTGGACGCCGCGCACAACCCGGCGGGCGCCCTGGCCACCGCCGAGGCGGTCACCGAGTCCTTCGGCTTCAGCCGACTGATCGGTGTGGTCGCCGCGAGCGAGGGCAAGGACGTCAGGGGCGTCCTCGAAGCCTTCGAGCCGATCTTCGCCGAGGTGGTGGTGACCGAGAACACCAGCCACCGGGCGATGGGCGCGGACGAGCTGGCCGCCGTCGCGGTGGAGGTCTTCGGCACCGACCGCGTGCAGGTGGAGTCCCGGCTGGACGACGCGCTGGAGGCGGCCATCACCCTGGCGGAGGAAGAGGCCGAATTCGGTGGGGCCGGGGTCCTGGTGACCGGTTCCGTGATCACGGTGGGCGAGGCCCGCCTGCTGTTCAAGAGGGGCTGAGGACATGCGCACGCTCTGTGCCAGCACGCTGATCGGCGAGTTCTTCGTGATCGGTTTCGCGGGCCTGGTCGCGATGAAGGACCCGGATCTGACCCAGGCCGCGGTCTGGACGGTCTGCGGGGTCACCATGCTGCTGTCGGTACTGCTGTGCGGGATGCTGACGCGTCCCGGCGCGGTCCAGATCGGCTGGGCGCTGCAGATCGGGCTGATCCTGAGCGGGTTCGTCGTCCCGACGATGTTCTTCCTCGGCGTGGTGTTCGCGGGCCTGTGGTGGTGCTCCGTGCACTACGGCCGCAAGATCGACGAGGTCAAGGCCCGCTGGGCGGCCCAGGCCGAGGCCGCGGCGCCTGACGCTGCGTGACGGGGGCCCGTACGGCCCCTGTAGCCTCGACGCACCGCACCCGTATGCCGCAAGGAGTTCGAACATGACCCAGCGCACTCTCGTCCTGCTCAAGCCCGACGCGGTCCGTCGCGGCCTGATCGGCGAGGTCATCGGCCGGATCGAGCGGAAGGCCGGCTGGACGATTCCGGCGCTGGAGCTGCGCACGCTGGACCAGGAGACCCTGGAAGCGCACTACGGCGAGCACAAGGGCAAGCCCTTCTACGAGCCCCTCATGGGCTTCATGTCCTCCGGCCCCGTCGTCGCTCTGGTGGTCGAAGGGGAACGCGTCATCGAGGGTGTCCGCCAGTTGGCCGGGCCCACCGACCCGATCGCCGCGGCGCCCGGCTCCATCCGGGGTGACTTCGGCAGCATCACCCGGGAGAACCTGATCCACGCCTCGGATTCCGAGGAGTCCGCGGAGCGGGAGCTGAAGCTGTTCTTCCCTGCGCTCTGATGACTCTTTCCTGACGGAACATCAGCCAAATAGCGCTCATGACCTGGGGCGACCGAAGTAATTTCGGTCGCCCTTCGGTATGACCGGGCGATACCGGGAACGCATGAGCAGGACACGACGTCACCACTAGGGGGCGGGTTTCCGTTCCGGCGGATTGCCGGAGTCCCGTCGCGCGATGCCCGTACATGCGGCACTACGATGGGGCCTCCACCCACAAACACCCACCTCGCCGACCTGACAGCAGCCGCTATCAACTGGAAGGCCAGACGCTCCTCATGGGGAACAAGGGGAACAACATGTCGTTCATCGGCCGTGACATGGCGATCGACCTCGGGACCGCCAACACGCTGGTGTACGTGAGGGGCCGGGGAATCGTCCTGAACGAGCCGTCCGTGGTCGCCATCAACACGAACACCGGCGGCATCCTGGCGGTAGGCTCCGAAGCGAAGAAGATGATCGGGCGCACGCCCGGCAACATCGTCGCCGTACGGCCCCTCAAGGACGGCGTGATCGCCGACTTCGAGATCACCGAGCGTATGCTCCGGTACTTCATCCTCAAGATCCACAAGCGCCGCTACCTGGCCCGTCCGCGCGTCGTGGTCTGCGTACCCTCCGGCATCACGGGAGTGGAGCGCCGCGCCGTCATCGAGGCGTCCACACAGGCGGGCGCCCGCCGGGTGCACATCATCGAAGAGCCCATGGCCGCCGCCATCGGCGCGGGCCTTCCCGTCCACGAGGCCACCGGCAACATGGTCGTGGACATCGGCGGCGGCACCACCGAGGTCGCCGTCATCTCCCTCGGCGGAATCGTCACGGCACAGTCCATCCGGGTGGCCGGTGACGAGCTGGACAACGCGATCATCCAGCACATCAAGAAGGAGTACTCGCTCCTCCTCGGCGAGCGCACCGCCGAGCAGATCAAGATCACCATCGGGTCGGCCTACGACCTCGACAAGGACGAGCACACCGAGATCCGCGGCCGCGACCTCGTCTCGGGCCTGCCCAAGACGGTGGTCATCTCCGCCGCCGAGGTGCGCAAGGCCATCGAGGAGCCCGTCAACGCCATCGTCGACGCCGTCAAGACCACCCTCGACAAGTGCCCGCCGGAACTGTCCGGCGACATCATGGACCGGGGCATCGTCCTGACCGGCGGCGGGGCCCTGCTCCGCGGCCTCGACGAGCGGCTGCGCCGGGAGACGGGCATGCCGATCCACATCGCCGAGGACCCGCTCGACTCAGTGGCCCTGGGCTCCGGCAAGTGCGTCGAGGAGTTCGAGGCGCTCCAGCAGGTGCTGGACGCGCAGCCCCGGCGCTGACACCGCTCCCGTCAGGGGGTCCCGCTGCCAGGGGACCTCGCGGAACACAAGGATCCGCCGTACGGGTGCTGTCGCTCCCGTACGGCGGATCGTTGATATACAGGCAGGAATTATTCCGACGAGGAAGGCACGGCCGCCGCACGTGAGGGACACACGAGAGAGCCGGCTGCTCCTGGTGCTGCTGATCGCCATCGCGTTCGCATTGATCACGGTGGACATCAGAGCGGGCGAGGAGTCACCGGTCGACGGTGCCCGGCAGGCCGCCGCAGCGGCCTTCGGCCCGGTCGAGAAGGGCATGGCGACCGCGGTGGACCCGGTCGCGCACGCCATAGGGGCGGTACGCGACTCCGGTGAGCGCCACAACCGCATCACCGCGCTCGAAGGGGAGAACGCCGCCCTCAAGGCCAAACTGGGCAGCGACGACCGCAACAAGAGCCGCATCCACGAACTGGACGAGATGCTCAAGCGGGCGGGCTCGGGCCAGTACGGCATCAAGGGCGCCGAGGTCATCGCGATAGGAGCGGCCCAGGGCTTCTCCTGGACCGTGACCATCGACGCGGGCAGCAAGGACGGCATCGAACGCGACATGACCGTCCTCAACGGCGACGGCCTGGTCGGCCGGGTCACCACCGTCGGCCCCGACACCGCCACCGTCGTCCTCGCCAACGACCCCGACTTCACCGTCGGCACCCGCCTGGAGAAGACCGGCGAACTGGGCTTCGCCACCGGCCAGGGCGACCGCGCCCTGTCCGTGCAGATGCTCAACGGCAAGGCGAAGATCGGCCCCGGCGACCGCCTCGTCACCTTCGGCTCGCGCGGCAACAAGCCCTTCGTGCCCGGCGTCCCCATCGGAGAGGTGGTCAAGGTCGACCCCTCGCGCGGCGACCTCACCCGCACCGTCTGGGTCCGCCCGTACGTCGGGTTCTCCCGCCTCGACATCGTCGGCGTCGTCGTCATGCCGCCCCGCGCGGACCCGCGCGACGCCGTCCTGCCGCCCAAGCCCGAGGGGCCCAAGCCGACGCCGACCGTCACCGTCACGGTCACCCCGTCGCCCAATGCCTCCATCAAGCCCCCGGCCGAGTAGGAGCTGACCGCCATGCGTTTCAACCGGATCCTGCTCGCCTCCACCCTGGTCGTCGTCGCCCTCGTCGTCCAGGTCACCGTGCTGGGCCGCCTCCAGCTGCCGGGCGCCGTCCCCGACCTGGTGCTGCTCACCGTCGTCGCCCTCGCCCTGGTCTACGGGCCGGTCGGCGGCGCCCTGATCGGCTTCAGCGCCGGACTGCTGGCCGACCTGGCCCCGCCCGCCGACCACGCCGCCGGGCGGTACGCGCTGGTGCTCTGCCTCATCGGCTACGGCTGCGGGCTGATGCGGCCCGACAACGGCCGCTTCCGCTCCGCCTGGGGCCCGATGCTGACCGTGGTGGCCGCCGCGTTCGCCTCCACCCTGCTGTACGCCGGAGTGGGCGCCCTGGTCGGCGACACCGCCGCCCGCCACGTGGGCCTCGTAGGACTGCTCTTCACCGCGGTCCTCTACGACCTGCTGCTCGCGCCCTTCACCGTGCCGTTCCTGATGGCGCTGGCCCGGCGCGCCGAGAGCGACCCGATGGCCGTCGAGGCCAACGGCGGCCCGGGGCAGGGCGCCGACGTGGCCTCCGGCTGGCTCTCGGGGGGCACGGGCCTGCGCATCGGAAGTCAGCGCGGCGGCCTGCGGATGAAGACCGCGCGCGGCCGCGCCAACAAGGCCGTCCGCATCAAGGGAGTCAAGGGCGTCAAGGGCGTGAAGAGCGTCAAGGGCGTCAAGAAGCTGTGACGGGGGAGCACGCGTGACCAACATTCCCGAGACCGGCCGCACCCCCCGGGTGCGGATCCGGCTCGTCATCATCCAGGTGCTCGTCTTCTCGCTGCTGCTGACGCTCGGCGGGCGCCTGTGGTACCTCCAGATCCGCAACGGCGCCGAGTACGCGGACGAGGCCAAGAACAACCACGTCCAGCAGGTCGTCCAGCCCGCCGTGCGCGGCGCGGTCCTGGACGCGCGCGGGGTGGCGCTGGCCGACAACGAGACCCGTCTGGTCGTCTCCGCCAGCCGCACCGAGCTGATGAAGATGAAAGACAAGGGCAAGGGTGTCCTGAGCCGCCTCGCGGGGGTCCTGGACATGAAGCCGCAGGACGTCGTGGACAAGGTCCGGCTCTGCGACTCCAAGACCCCCCAGCCCTGCTGGAACGGTTCCCCCTACCAGCCGATCCCGGTCACCCTGGAAGCCACCACCCAGCAGGCCCTCCAGATCCGCGAGCGCCCCGAGGACTTCCCCGGCATCACCGCCGAGCCCACCGCCGTACGCCGCTACCCGGCCCCCGGCGGCGCCAACACCGGCCAGGTCCTCGGCTACCTCTCGCCGGTCACCGACAACGAGATCCAGGCCGCGAAGGACACCAACTCCCCGTTCCTGCGCTCCGACCAGGTCGGCCGCTTCGGCCTGGAACGTACGTACGACAAGCAGCTGCGCGGGAAGTCCGGCGTCACCCGCTACGAGGTCGACAACCTCGGCCGGGTCATCGGCGAGGCCCAGAACGACCCGTCCGTGCCCGGCGCGAACGTGGTCACCAGCATCGACGCCCGGGTCCAGGGCGTCGCCGAGTACGAGCTGAACGCGGCCATGGTCGAGGCCCGCAAGCAGAACGACCGCAACACCGGTGTCAACTACAAGGCCGACGCGGGCGCCGTCGTCGTCCTGGAGTCCAAGACCGGCCGCGTCGTGGCCATGGCCTCCAACCCGACGTACGACCCCAACGTCTGGGTCGGCGGCATCTCCGGCAAGGACTACGCCAAGCTCACCGCCAAGGAATCCAACGTCCCGCTGATGAACCGGGCGATCCAGGGCCAGGCCGCCCCCGGCTCCATCTTCAAGGTGGTCCCGACCGCGGCCGCGGTCAATGCCGGGTACAAGTTCGACGGCGACTACCCCTGCCCCAGCTCGTACTCCATCGGCGGCCAGGTCTTCAAGAACTTCGAGTCCCAGGGCCACGGCTCCATCACCCTCGGCCGGGCCCTGGAGGTGTCCTGCGACACCGTCTTCTACGCCCTCGGCCACCAGCAGTGGCTGAAGGACGGCGGTCTCAAGCCGGTGAAGAACCCGGCGCAGATCTTCTACAAGACCGCCCACCAGTTCGGCCTCGGCGCGGAGACCGGTGTGGACCTGCCGGGCGAGGAGAAGGGCCGGATCCCCGACCGCGAGTGGAAGCAGAAGTTCTGGGAGGCCAACAAGGACCAGTGGTGCAAGACCGGCAAGAAGGGCGGCACCTACGTCGAGCTGCTGTCCTACGAGAACTGCCTCGAAGGCAACCTCATGCGCGCCGGTGACGCCGTCAACTACTCCATCGGGCAGGGCGACACGCTCGTCACCCCGATCCAGATGGCCACCATCTACGCGGCCATCTCCAACGGCGGCACCCTGTGGAACCCGACCATCGGCAAGGCCGTCATCAGCGCCGACGGCAAGAAGACCGAGGAGATCCAGCCGAAGGCGCACGGCAAGCTGCCCATGACCGAGGAGACCCGGTCGAAGATAAACGACGCGCTGGAGGGTGTCGCCACGCGTGGCACCGCCGCCTGGCGCTTCGGCGGCTGGCCGCAGAAGCAGATCCCCATGCACGCCAAGACCGGCACCGCCGAGGTCTACGGCAAGCAGACGACGTCCTGGTTCGCCACGTACACCGAGGACTACACGATCGTGATGACGATCTCCCAGGGTGGTACCGGCTCCGGTGCCTCCGGCCCGGCCGTGCGCAACATCTACAACGCGATCTACGGCCTCGACATGGCGGGCAAGCAGGACCTCAAGACGGCCCTGCTGCCCCACCCCGAGTCGGCCCTGCCGAAGATCCAGCCCGACGGTTCGATCGACGCGCCCGAGATCAAGCCGTACGTTCCCGCCGACCCGACCGACGCGCCCCCGCCCCCGCTCGCCGGGCCGCCCGCCCCGGGGACCGGGAGGCAGGACTGATGCCCGGACCGAACACCTTCTCCGTCTCCCGCTACGCCCCCGACCGCGGTGCGATCGGCAAGCTGACCGCCCGCGATTCGGTGCTGCGCCGCCTCGACTGGCCGATGCTGCTCAGCGCGCTGGCGCTGTCCTTCATCGGCGCGCTGCTGGTGTGGTCGGCCACCCGCAACCGCACCACCCTCAACAACGGGGACCCGTACTACTTCCTCTTCCGGCACGCCATGAACACCGGCATCGGCCTGGTGCTGATGATCGGCACGATCTGGCTCGGCCACCGCACCCTGCGCGGCGCCGTGCCGGTCCTGTACGGGCTCTCGCTGCTCCTGGTCATCACGGTGCTCACCCCGCTCGGCGCGACCATCAACGGCGCGCACGCCTGGATCGTCATCGGCGGCGGCTTCTCGCTCCAGCCCGGCGAGTTCGTCAAGATCACCATCATCCTGATCATGGCGATGCTGCTCTCGGCCCGGGTGGACGCGGGCGACCTCGACCACCCCGACCACCGGACCGTCGTCAAGGCGCTGTGCCTGGCCGCCGCCCCCATGGGCATCGTCATGCTGATGCCCGACCTCGGCTCGGTCATGGTCATGGTCATGATCGTGCTCGGGGTGCTGCTGGCCTCCGGGGCCTCCAACCGGTGGGTGGTGGGGCTGCTCGGCTCCGGCGCGATGGGCGCCGTGCTCATCTGGCAGCTCGGCATCCTCGACGCCTACCAGATCAACCGGTTCGCGGCCTTCGCCAACCCGGCCCTGGACCCCGCGGGCGTCGGCTACAACACCAACCAGGCGCGCATCGCGATCGGCTCCGGCGGGCTGCTGGGCGAGGGACTCTTCCAGGGCTCGCAGACCACCGGCCAGTTCGTGCCGGAGCAGCAGACCGACTTCGTCTTCACCGTGGCGGGCGAGGAGCTGGGCTTCGTCGGGGCCGGGCTGATCCTGGTCCTGCTCGGGGTGGTGCTCTGGCGGGCCTGCGTGATCGCCCGCGAGACCACCGAGCTGTACGGGACGATCGTGGCCGCCGGGATCATCGCCTGGTTCGCGTTCCAGTCCTTCGAGAACATCGGGATGACCCTGGGCATCATGCCGGTGGCGGGGCTGCCGCTGCCGTTCGTGTCCTACGGGGGATCGTCGATGTTCGCCGTGTGGGTGGCCATCGGACTGCTCCAGTCGATCAGGGTGCAGCGGCCGATGTCGGCCTGACGGGTGGCCGGGACCTTCCTTCGGCTTCACGTCGCGTTCCGTTCCGGACTAAGTTCGATCCATGGCGGACACGAAGCGCGAGATCGAGCGGAAATTCGAGTTCACGAGCGTCGAAGCCGGACAGCGCGGGGTTCCCGACCTGACGGGGACGGCCGGCATCGCCGCCGTCCACGACCGGGGCACCGTCGACCTCGACGCCGTCTACTACGACACCCTTGACCAGCGGCTCGCCGCCGACGGGCTCACCCTGCGGCGCAGAACGGGCGGCGCGGACGCGGGCTGGCACCTCAAACTGCCCGTCTCGCCCGACGTGCGCGACGAAATCCGGGCCGGGCTCGCCGACACCGTGCCGGGCGCCCTCACCGCCCTGCTGCGCTCCCGGGTCCGCGACGGCGCGCTGCTGCCGCAGATGCGGCTGCTGTCCTCGCGCCGGGTGCTCCACCTCCTGGACGCGGACGGCGCGCTGCTCGCGGAACTGAGCACCGACGCCGTACGCGCCGAGGGCCACGACGCCAGCGCCGCCTGGACCGAGGTGGAGGTCGAACTCGCCGACGGCGTCGATCCCGCACTCCTCGACGCCGTCGAGAAGACGTTCCGCAAGGCCGGGCTCACGGTGTCCGAGGCCCCCTCCAAACTCGCCCGCGCGCTCGCCGAGACCGGCTCCGCGCCCGCCCCCCGGCCCGGCGGCACCCCGGCCGACGGCACCGCGGGCGCCCACGTCCTCGCGTACCTGCGCGAGCAGTTCGCCGCGCTGGTCGCCCAGGACCCCGCCGTCCGGCGCGGCCTGCCCGACTCCGTCCACCAGATGCGGGTCGCCACCCGGCGCCTGCGCAGCGCCCTGCGGACCTACCGCACGGTCGTCGACCGCGAGCGGACCGACCCGCTCCGCGCCGAACTGCGCTGGCTCGCCGCCGAACTCGGCGTCGACCGCGACCAGGAGGTCCTCCTCGAACGGCTCCAGGCCCGGATCGGTGAACTCCCGCGCCCCCTGCTGGTGGGCCCCGTCCGCGGCCGCCTGCGGACCTGGAACACCACCCGCCGCTCCGGCTCCCGGCGCCGCGCGCTCGCCGCCCTCGACGACGCCCGCTACCTCGCCCTGCTCGACGCCCTCGACGCGCTGCTCCAGGACCCGCCGCTGCGCCCGGCCGCGGCCAGGCCCGCCGTACGGATCCTGCCCAAGGCGGTCCTCGCCGAACACGCCCGGCTGTCCCGGCGGATCGAGGCGGCGTTCGCCCTCACCGCGGGCGAGGAGCGCGACGTCGCCCTCCACGAGGCCCGCAAGGCCGCCAAGCGCGCCCGCTACGCGGCGGAGGCGGCCCGCCCCGCCCTCGGGAGCCCGGCGAAACGGCTGGCCAAGCGGGTGAAGGCGGTCCAGACCCTGCTCGGCGACCACCAGGACAGCGTGGTCGCGCGGGAGGCTCTGCGCGGCCTGGCCCTCCAGGCGTCGGGCGCCGGGGAGCCGTCCTTCAGCTGGGGTGTGCTCTACGGGCGCGAGGAGACCCTGGCCGCGCGCGCGGAGCGGGAACTGCCGGAGGTCTGGGCCGAGGCCGCGGACCCGCGATCCCTGACGTGACCCGCTCCGGGCCCCTGATCACGGCGGCGGGGGGCGGCCGTGCCTCGGGGTACGCTTGAGAGTCGCCCCCTGCCCGCTTCACGAAAGTCGCGTGATGACCGAGTCGGTCTTCCCTCAGCTAGAGGCCCTGCTTCCGCACGTACAGAAGCCGATCCAGTACGTCGGCGGGGAGCTGAACTCCACCGTCAAGGACTGGGACGCATGTGACGTCCGCTGGGCGCTCATGTACCCGGACGCCTACGAGGTCGGGCTCCCCAACCAGGGCGTCATGATCCTCTACGAGGTGCTCAATGAGCGCGAGGGCGTCCTGGCCGAGCGCACGTACAGCGTGTGGCCGGACCTCGAAGAGCTGATGCGCGAGCACCAGGTGCCGCAGTTCACCGTCGACTCCCACCGCCCCGTGGGCGCGTTCGACGTGTTCGGCCTGTCCTTCTCCACGGAGCTGGGCTACACCAACATGCTGACGGCGCTGGACCTGGCGGGCATCCCGCTGGCGGCCAAGGACCGTACGGTCGACCACCCCATCGTCCTCGCGGGCGGCCACGCGGCCTTCAACCCCGAGCCGATCGCGGAGTTCATCGACTGCGCGGTCATCGGCGACGGCGAGCAGGCCGTCCTCGACGTGACCGACATCATCCGCGCCTGGAAGGCCGAAGGCCGTCCGGGCGGGCGCGAGGAGGTCCTGCTGCGTCTGGCGAAGACCGGCGGGGTGTACGTGCCGGGCTTCTACGACGTCGAATACCTCCCGGACGGCCGTATCGCGCGTGTCCTTCCGAACCGCTCCGGCGTTCCGTACCGGGTGTCCAAGCACACGGTCATGGACCTCGACGAGTGGCCCTACCCGAAGCAGCCCCTGGTCCCGCTCGCCGAGACCGTCCACGAGCGCATGTCCGTGGAGATCTTCCGCGGCTGCACCCGCGGCTGCCGTTTCTGCCAGGCCGGCATGATCACGCGTCCCGTACGGGAGCGAAGCATCACCGGCATCGGCGAGATGGTGGAGCGCGGGCTGAAGGCCACGGGCTTCGAGGAGGTGGGTCTGCTCTCGCTGTCCTCGGCGGACCACAGCGAGATCGCCGACATCGCCAAGGGCCTCGCCGACCGCTACACGCAGGACAAGGTGGGCCTGTCCCTGCCGTCCACCCGCGTGGACGCCTTCAACGTCGACCTGGCCAACGAGCTGACCCGCAACGGCCGCCGCTCGGGCCTCACCTTCGCCCCCGAGGGCGGCTCCGAGCGCATGCGCAAGGTCATCAACAAGATGGTCTCGGAAGAGGACCTGATCCGGACGGTAGCCACGGCGTACGGCAACGGCTGGCGCCAGGTGAAGCTGTACTTCATGGTCGGCCTGCCGACCGAGACGGACGAGGACGTCCTGCAGATCGGCGACATGGCGGTCAACGTCATCGCCAAGGGCCGCGAGGTCTCCGGCCAGAACGACATCCGCTGCACCGTGTCGATCGGCGGGTTCGTCCCGAAGCCGCACACCCCCTTCCAGTGGGCCCCGCAGCTGTCGGCGGAGGAGACGGACGCCCGGCTGGCGAAGCTGCGCGACAAGCTCCGCGGCGACAAGAAGTACGGGCGCTCCATCGGCTTCCGCTACCACGACGGCAAGCCGGGCATCGTCGAGGGCCTGCTGTCCCGCGGTGACCGCCGCATCGGCGACGTCATCCGCGCGGTCTACGAATCGGGCGGCCGCTTCGACGGCTGGCGCGAGCACTTCTCGTACGACCGCTGGATGCAGGCGGCCGAGAAGGCGCTCCCCGCGTACGGCGTGGACGTGGCCTGGTACACGACCCGCGAGCGCACCTACGAGGAGGTCCTGCCCTGGGACCACCTGGACTCCGGTCTCGACAAGGACTGGCTCTGGGAGGACTGGCAGGACGCCCTCGACGAGACCGAGGTCGAGGACTGCCGCTGGACCCCCTGCTTCGACTGCGGTGTCTGCCCGCAGTTCGACACATGGCCACAAGTAGGACCGACGGGGAAGAAGCTGCTCCCACTTGAGGTCAAGAAGTAGCCGTGACCAGCGGCGATGCCGTCCAGAGGATGGCTGAGACGCTCGCTGGCATGAGCGAGGCGGAGCGTACCGAGATCCTTCGTGGGCTCGGGGCGAAGGAGCGCGAGCAGGCTTCCCGCCCTGTGCGGCGCACGCCGCTCCCTGCTCCTCGGCAAGATCCGGGCATCGTCTCGGCGGTCGAGTGGGTGTAGCTGACGAGAGGCGTCCGGGCAGTAACAGCCGGGCGCCTCTCGCCTGTCCCGAGTGAGGCGGGCTCACCGGCTGCGAGAGGGGCTGTACGCCCCCGCCGCGTCGGATGCCACCCTCGGGGGCTGTTCGCCCGGCAGGCGTCCGCGAGGCGCTCCTGGGCAAGGCTCGGCCCCCGGTCCGGTGGGTATGCCCCGCTCGCTCCGGGGGCTGTCTCAAGCGGCCAGGATCAGGAGGCAGTCTTCTCGATGGCCTCGAAGATGTCGGCGTCGGTCTCCTGCTGCCACTTCGGGAGGTCCGGCCAGTCGGCGACGTAGCCGGGCTTCGGGATGGCTTCCCGCCCGTACAGGACGACTTGTTCGGGGTCGCGTCGCTTGGCGCCGATGGCGGCGAGATCGGCCAGCACGGCACCCCTGCGCCGGTAGGACTGGAGTTCGCTTCGGTCCTGGACACCCCAGCCGGCCGAGTCGGGGAGCTTGCGGCCCTGGCGGAGATGCTGCAAGCCGTAGCCCGTGGTTGGTACCCGGACCTGGCACCGCGCCTTCTCGCTCGCGCGGAGTCCCTCACGGGCCTTCAGCCACCGGTCCCGGCGCACTCGGAAGTGCGCGCCTGACAGGCCCGTGCATGACAGCGGCCCCCGACGTGATGCCGGGGGCCTGTCTGTGTCCCTGTGCGCCTGCCTCAGGCGCTCTCTCCCAGATGGCGGTACAACGTGGCACGGCCGATTCCCAGGGCCTTGGCGATGACTGTGACGCTGTCTCCCTTGGCGTGCCGGGCACGGGCTACGGCGAGCGCGTCGTCATCCACGACGGACGGACGCCCACCGACGTTGCCCTTCCGGGCCGCAGCCTCCAGCCCTTCCAACGTCTTCTCCCGGATGCCTTCCCGCTCCACCTCGGCACTCACGGCAAGGACGGCGAACACGATGGCGCCTGCCCCGTTCGGGTCGTACACGCCCTGAAGGGGACCGGACAGCAGTTCCAGTTGGATGCCGTCCGCCTGAAGGGTGGAAGACAGCGTCATCAGCTCTGCCGCACTACGGGCAAGACGCTTCATCTCGACCACGGTCAGGATGACCGGCTGACCCGGTGCGGCTGCCTTGATCTCCCGGGCCAGAGTGAGCGCCTTCTCCAGCTCCGGCCGCTCCTTCACGCGGGTACTGATCTTCTCCGAGAACACGCGGGTGCAGTCGGCACGGGCAAGCATGTCCAACTGGGACTGAAGTTCCTGCCCAACGGTTGAGCAACGGGCGTAGCCCAGGCGGATCGCTGCGCCCGGTATCGCGTCGGGCACCTGTGTGACGGGAGCGCCCTGTGTCCACGCCTTACCGGGGTTGCGGTCGGCCGGAGCCTTCACGGTCAGTTCTGCCTTGAGCGCGGGCACCAGGGCGAAGCGGCCTGTGTGGTAGTTCGCTGCCACCTTGCCCGTGGTCGTGCGGCAGGGGCTACCGGCGGGGGCTTCGCACTTCGGGCAGGTGTGGCGTTCGACCTGTGCGGCCGGGGTGTTCGTGGTCATGACGAGACAGTCTCACAAACGTGTCCCGAAAGTCAGCGATGAGGACGTTGTTTCGGGACGGGTTGCGAGACTGTCCCCTGACAGCGAACCCATTGAAGTTGGACTGGCTGCTTGCTCTTGCGGCGCTGCCCCGGATGAACCGGACGCAGCGTGGTCTCATCGGGCCTGCGTAGCCGTGGTCGGCAGACTTCGTTCACTCGTTCTCCCGGTAGTTCATGAACCAATGGGTGTCGAAGTAGTGGGCCATCGTGAACGGGTGGTGCGGGTCAAGGAGGATGCGGCAGACAAACTCCGCGGCCGGGCAGTCGAAGGGGACGAGCTCGCCGTCGAAGGTCTGGACAGTGACGGGCCAGCGGTCGGCGTCGCCGTCGTTGGTTTGCCAGCAGTACAAGTTCTCGTGCTCGGTGCCCGCCCAGATGAGCAGGCCGTCCTCCTTGAGGTGGGTCCACGGCTCCTGATTCAGGTTGAGGTACGCGTCGAAGGCGCCCTCCCCGAACGTCTCGACCATGCGTTTGTAGTCGCTGGGAAGGCGCGTACCCACGCCTGCTTCTACCTGCGCCCAGTCGACGTTCGGCCGCCGCGGGGGCGAAGTCCAGCCGGTGATTCCGATAAGCCGCTCGACCCAGTTCTCATCCTGGCCGGTCATCCCCGCAGGCGGCGCTTGTATCCGCCGTGGCGCGGTCACCAGCACCGGCCGAATGATCCCTTGCGCATCTCGGGCGGTACCAGCGCCGATCCACTGCCCTCCGTACGCCCATGCCCGTATCGTCACGCCCCGGCCTTCGAGAAGGGTGAGAAGAGCCACGCCACAGGACTCGTCCACGGTCGGGTCCGTGAAGCCGTCCAGGACCAGGATCCGTGGTGCCCCGTGACGGTCGGCCAGCCTCTCAACGAGCGTATGCGGGTCAATGTCCAGTGACAGGTGCAGAGACCCGCTCGGTTCGGTGAGCCGGGCCAGCAGGTCGTTAAGCGCCGAATGCGTGAGCTCCATGCAGGACAGGAAAGCGCACTCCACTGACAAGGGCCTTCGGTCCAACTTCGATGACAATCGGTCCAGGTTCGCTGTCGGGGGACAGAGACATCCGGGCGTGGGCGAAACGGACGCGCCCCGAGCCTGGTCCGTCCGTCCCGAAAACGAAGGTTTACGAGACGCTCTGGTCGTAGCCCCTGCCAGCTGGCTCCTGCTCCAGCCCCATGAGACTGAGGATCTCGTCCACCTGCTCCTCGCTGAGCATGGGCGCTCGCGCCAACCAGCACTCCAGCCACTCGTTCGCAGTCATGACAGGGACAACGCCGACAGCGTCATGGTCGTCACGCCCGTGACCAACGGCGACGGCGAAGGGGTGGGGGTATGACCCCCAAGGGGGCCTTGCCCGACCGCCATGTCTTGGCGGCCAAGATTGCGCCACGGTTTCAAGGGCGATGGGAAGCCGGAGAATGGGTGCAGCGGCGGAGAAGTAGCAGGTGGGGAGGCTGCGCGCAGCTGAGCCGGCACTCAGAGCCCGCACGAGAGTGAGGCTTTCCGGGGCTGGCCGTGCGGCTTCACGTTGTGGGGGCGTGGCAACGCCCCAACCTGGCTGGCTTCCTGGTCTTCCTGCTGTCGGCCCCTTCGGGGGCCGCTGTGAGGCCAAAAAGACAAGAGAAGGCGCGAACGTTTCCGCAGGTGAGATGTCGTCTCGGTACACGTGAGGCGTGTGCTGGCTACACGCGAGAGATGTAGTCACCGATCGAGGTGCAGGCGGCACGGCACGGGTGCGCCCTTCCTCTTCTGGAAGACGTGAGAGGGGAGGACGAGGCAAGCGGCCCCCGATCGGGGCGAGACAAGCTCCAGCTCCCTGGCGCGAGCCAGGGCGTTGTTCGTGCTCTGGTCGGACAGGGGCTTGCCCTCCTTGCCGAGCAGCACGGCGAGCTTGCCGGGGCCGAAGCTCGCGTGCCCGTGGCGGTCGGACCAACCGAGGGCCGCGAAGTGGATGCGGTAGGCGAGCTGGTGTCGGGGGTCTCGGGCCATGCGCTGGTACTCGCGCTGAGATACCCCGCCCCACGGGCGGCCGGGGCCGAAGTTGATGGTGCTCGTGCTCATCGGCTCGGAACCTCCGTGCCGCCACAGTCGTGAGTCTCTCCGTCGACGAGAGGCGATGCGCAGGCCTCACAGGTCCAAACGACTTCGATCGTGATGTTCAAGGGGTGGCGACCTCCCGGCGGCGGCCGAGGGCAGCGCGTAGCTGTACCTCGGCGGGTGAGTGGAAGTCGCGCAGAACCGTCCTGCGCTTCGGGGTGCCCTTGGCTTCCCCTGCCAGCCCCTTGGGGTGGCGGCCCCTTCACGGGGTGGCCAGCTCTACCGGCGTCACACGACGGGAGCTACGGTGTCCGCTCATCTAAGGAACGGAAGGATCTTCTTACATGGCCGGTTGCGGTCGTCAACCGTGCCGGCCGAGCCCCCGCCCCTCGCGGCGCGGTAAGCGAGCCAGGGCAGGGGCGGCGCTACTCCTCAGAGCTTCGCGGCGAAGTCGTCGCCCTTGATGACGAGTCGCTCGCGTACGTCACGGGGGATCTTCAGGCGCAGGTGTACGGAGGGCGCGCGTACCCCCTTGACCTTGGTCCGCTTGACCTCGCACGTGATGCCGACGCGGCGGAGATCCTCGGCCATGGCCTCCATGCCTCCCGACTCCCACGCTTCGCGGAACGTTTTCCCGTTGTGGACGAGAGTCCATCGGTCCTGGGTGGTCTCAGGGTCGATCGCACTCAGTTCGTCGGTGAGCTTGTCGAGCGTCTTCTCTGCCTGCTCCTGAGTGAACCGCGTCTTCGTGTAGCGGCCTCCGGGCTCAAGTCCGGTCATGTAGTAGGTGATGGCCTCTTCGAGTCGCTTCACCTCGGCGCGAGCCTCAGCCCCCTGCGCGTACTCGCGGACCTGGACGGGGAAATCGCCGAGAACCCGTAGGACGTCGTCTACAAGCACGTCGTACACACCCTGTGGGTCCGGGGCGCCGAGCCCTCCGCTCTTGCACTTCTGGCACCGGAGGTACTGGTACTGGCCGAACTTGTTGGTCCTGACGTGCACGGTCATGTTCGACGTGCAGTCGACACAGGTGAGGACTCCCAGGAACTGCGTCGCGCCGTGCGTCTGGCGCTGGGGTTGGTTCTTGCCGCGCCGGTCGATGGCCTCCTGGAGTTCGTCGTACTCCTCCTTGGTGAAGATGGGATCGGCCACCCTGATCGGCTTGCCGTCGTGTCCGAGTATCAGCTTCGAGCGGCGTACGCCGCCGTTCTTGTTCTCCTCCACCCGGTAGCCCATGAGCGCCGGGTTACGGAGGCGCCGGAGGAGAGTCGAGGTAGTGAGCCCTGGGGACATGAGCCCGGAGCGCACGAGGCACAGAGCCATGCGCCGGGCAGACACTCCCCGAAGTGCCATGCGGCGAGCCCAGTGCAGTGCCTTGTGTGCGTTCGGCTCGATGGCGAGGGAGGGCTTTCCGTTCGCCTTCGTGGTGACGAAGCCGTACGCAGGCTTGCCGACGAACCACGCGTCCTGAGTCCGCGTGTAGTCCCACAGCGACGCGACCCGTGTCGACGTGTTCGCCGCCTCGATCTCGGCGATACCACCGATGAGCGTGACCATCATCCGGCCGACAGTTGATTCGAGGTCGATGCTGTCGTTCTTCGACACGAGGTTCTTCCCGTACCGCTCGCACCACTCGATCATGGTCGAGAGATCCGACATGCGGCGGATGAACCTGTCGAGCTTCCAGAAGAGCAGGACATCGAACTCCGGGGCCCGGTTGTTGAGCCACTCGCCCAGCTCCTTCCGCTTCCACGGCGGAACCTTCGTCGCCGACACGTTGAGATCGGAGGCGATGCCGACGACGCGGCACCCCTTCTCTCTGGCCAGGAGGCGGAGGTCCAGATCCTGCCGTACCGGCGACGTCGTGTCCTCCGTCAGTACGGACAGGCGGATGGACAGCAGGGCACGCGGAGCATCCGCAGGGAGTAGAGCCTCTGCCTTCCTCAGGTCCTCCAAGAGGGCCAGGTCTGAGGCAGTCCACTCGGTCTCGACGGCATACGTCTTCATGAGCCGGAGCGTATGGACGGATGTAGCCCTGTGTCCATCTGCCTGCAGATGGACACGCAGATCCAGATCGCCCGACGGGCCAGAAGCTGCTGCCGCTGTCGGTCGTGAAGTAGCGGTCGCTGTTCTCCCCCCCATGCCCCCCGCCGGGATCCGGCGGGGGGCATGGGCATTCCCATGGGGCCCGGAGATGCGCCGGGCGCGAGCCGATCCGTACGTTGTGCGGGCACGTCGCGCTCGGTACCCGCTGGCTCGCCGAGCCCGGTTCCATCGACCGAGGCCGCTCCTCCGGTGCGACCAGGGAGGTCACGGACGCGTACTGTGGGTAGTACGACAGCTGTCGGCAACGCGCCCGCACCCGAGATCTCCCTGCGCGAGCAGGGGTGAGCCGGAGCTGCGGGCACGGCCGGACGGCCCCACAGACCTCCGGGCGGCGCGCGAGAGCGGCCGCCCCGCACAAGGAGAAGAACCACTGGGCAAGCGACAGCCCGAAGGCCCCCCTCCCGCTCCGGTGGTGCAGCGCATCCGACTGCGCTACACCAAGCGCGGCCGCCTCCGGTTCACCAGCCACCGAGACTTCCAGCGAGCCTTCGAGCGGGCCCTGCGCCGCGCCGAGGTCCCCATGGCGTATTCGGCGGGCTTCACCCCCCACCCCCGGGTCTCCTACGCGAACGCCGCCCCCACCGGGACCGGCAGCGAGGCCGAGTACCTGGAGATCGCCCTCGCCGAAGCCCGCGACCCGCAGAAACTGCGGGAGCTGCTCGACGAGTCGATGCCGGCCGGGCTCGACATCACCGACGCCGTCGAGGCCCGCACCTCGGGCCTGGCCGACCGGTTGACCGCCTCCGTATGGGAACTGCGCCTCGAAGGCACGGAACCCGCCGAGGCCGAACGGGCCGTCGAGGTCTTCCTCGCCGCCGAATCCGTCGAGGTCCAGCGCCGTACGAAGAACGGCATGCGCACCTTCGACACGCGTGGCGCCGTCGTCAGTCTCGCCGTCGTCCCGGCCTCGGCCGTTCCGGCTGATAGGACGCCGGACAGTGCTTGTGCGATACTGCGGCTGGTTGTTCGGCATTTGACACCTGCCGTTCGACCCGACGACGTCCTGTCCGGTCTCCGAGTTGTGGCCGACCTGGCGCCGCCGGTCCCCGCAGCGGTGACCAGGCTGGCGCAGGGGCTCTTCGACGAGGAGTCCGGCACGGTGACCGACCCGCTCGCGCCCGACCGCGAAGCCGTCACGGCCGCCCCATCCACGGCGACCGAGGCTGCCGACGCGAAGGCGCCGGAAGGTCCCGCCGCGTAAGGACAGTCGTTGCCGCGCCGCCCTGGCACCCGGGATCCACCTGGGTCGGGCAGCGCAATGACCTGAAGACTTCCGCCAGGCCGTACGAACACACACGTACGGAACCGGCGGCCATGGACTACAGCTCCCGTGTGGCGCACGCGCCCCGGAGGCCGGGTTCGCGCTCAACGCGCGAATCCGCGCCGGACCGGATGTCAGCCGCGGCGCCCGGGAGCGCGACGGGAGAACCCCGCACATGCTCAACAACGAGAACGACACCAACAACACCGCCGAGGGCAGCAGCCCCAGCGACAACCTGCCGCCGCGCAGGCGCCGCCGCGCCGCGTCGCGCCCGGCCGGTCCCCCGGGGGCCGTCGTGGCCGCCGAGACGGTGGAAGCGGCACCCGCGGCCG
Organism: Streptomyces sp. G-G2; assembly: GCF_030063135.1. GTDB lineage: Bacteria > Actinomycetota > Actinomycetes > Streptomycetales > Streptomycetaceae > Streptomyces. The sequence continues at coordinate 37,706 of NZ_JASISO010000042.1, read as the reverse complement.
CTCCGGCCGCGGCTCCGGTCGAGGACGCCGCTCCGGCTCCCCGAGCCCGTCGCCGCGCCACCCGCGCCGTGACCGCCCCGGCCGCGGAAGCGGCCGAGGCCCCGGTGGCCGAGCCGGCCGCGGCTCCGGTCGCGGCTCCGGTCGAGGACGCGTCCCCCGCGCCCCGAGCCCGTCGCCGCGCCACCCGCGCCGTCGCCGCCCCCGCCGCCGAGGCCGTGCAGGCAGCCGAGCCCGTCGTGGCCGAGGAGGCCCCCGTCGCCGAGGCTCCGGTCGAGGACGCCGCTCCGGCGCCGCGAGCCCGCCGTCGCGCCACCCGCGCCATGACCGCTGCCGAGGCTCCGGCCGCCGAGTCCGCCCCGGCCGCGGAAGCCGTCGAGGCCCCGGTGGCCGAGCCGGTCGCGGCTGCGGCCGCCGCTCCGGTCGAGGACGCGTCCCCCGCGCCCCGAGCCCGTCGCCGCGCCACCCGCGCCGTCGCCGCCCCCGCCGCCGAAGCCGCGGAAGCCGCTCCGGTCGTCGAGGAGCAGCCCAGGGGGGCCGCCGCCAAGGCCGCCGTGACGGTCGCCGACGCCGTGGACTCCCCGAAGGGCCGCGCCCCGCGCCGCCGCGCCACCCGCGCCGCAGCTCCGGCCGCCGCCCCGCAGCCCGTGGCCCCGGCCGCGCCCGCCGAGCCGCGTGGCCGCCGCGCCGCGCGCCCCGCCGTCGCCGTGTTCCAGGCCCCGGTGTTCGCCGAGCCGATGTTCCAGACCCCCGAGACCGCAGCCATGATGGCCGCCGCCGCGCACGTCCCGGCCGAGGAGGCCGAGGACGAGGACATCGAGTTCGAGGCCGAGTTCGAGGCCGCCGCCCCGGTGCAGGCGCCCGCCGCCCCCGCCGCGGGCCGCCGCCGCCGTCGCCGCGGTGGCGCCGCCCCCGAGCACGGCGTCGACGCCGCCCCGGCGCAGGCGCCCGCCGCCACCGGCCCGATCTCCTTCGAGTCCGTCCTGGACGAGGAGCCCGAGGCCGAGGCCGCCGAGCTGGACGAGGACGAGAACGACGAGTCGGGCGACCGCCCGTCGCGCCGTCGCCGCCGCGGTGGCCGTCGCCGCCGTCGTGGCGAGGCCGCCGACCTCGACGAGTCCGCCGAGGACGAGGCCGAGGAGAACGACGAGGCCGCCGCCGAGCAGGAGGCCGACGAGGACGACGGGTCCGCCGAGGACGAGGACGGGGAGAACGGCCCGGCCGGTTCCAGCTCCAGCCGTCGCCGCCGTCGCCGTCGCCGCCGCAGCGGTGACTCCGGCGCGGACGGCGACTCGGGCGACGAGGACGGCGTACGCACCGTCGTCAAGGTCCGCGAGCCCCGCCCGGCGCGCGAGCGCGAGTCCGCACCGCTGTCGACGTCCTCCGACGAGGTCCAGTCCATCAAGGGCTCGACCCGCCTGGAAGCCAAGAAGCAGCGCCGCCGTGAAGGCCGCGAGCAGGGCCGCCGCCGCGTCCCGATCATCACCGAGGCCGAGTTCCTGGCGCGCCGCGAGGCCGTCGAGCGCGTGATGGTCGTCCGCCAGAGCGGCGAGCGCACCCAGATCGGCGTCCTCGAGGACGACGTGCTCGTCGAGCACTACGTCAACAAGGAAGAAGCCACCTCGTACGTCGGCAACGTCTACCTGGGCAAGGTCCAGAACGTGCTGCCGTCCATGGAGGCCGCCTTCATCGACATCGGCAAGGGCCGCAACGCGGTCCTGTACGCCGGTGAGGTCAACTTCGAGGCGCTGGGCATGGCCCACGGCCCCCGCCGCATCGAGGCCGCCCTCAAGTCCGGCCAGTCGGTCCTGGTGCAGGTCACCAAGGACCCGATCGGCCACAAGGGCGCCCGCCTGACCAGCCAGGTCTCGCTGCCCGGCCGCTACCTGGTCTACGTGCCCGAGGGCTCGATGACCGGCATCAGCCGCAAGCTGCCCGACACCGAGCGCGCGCGCCTGAAGACCATCCTCAAGAAGATCGTCCCCGAGGACGCGGGCGTCATCGTGCGCACCGCCGCCGAGGGCGCGAGCGAGGACGAGCTGCGCCGTGACGTCGAGCGCCTGCAGGGCCAGTGGGAGGACATCCAGAAGAAGTCGAAGCAGATCTCGACCTCTTCGCCGAGCCTCCTGTACGGCGAGCCGGACATGACCGTCCGCGTCGTGCGCGACATCTTCAACGAGGACTTCTCGAAGGTCATCGTCAGCGGTGACAGCGCCTGGGAGACCATCCACGGTTACGTGAACCACGTGGCCCCGGACCTGGCCGGCCGCCTCTCGCGCTGGACCTCCGAGGTCGACGTCTTCGCGACGTACCGGATCGACGAGCAGCTCGCCAAGGCGCTCGACCGCAAGGTGTGGCTGCCCTCGGGCGGCTCCCTGGTGATCGACAAGACCGAAGCGATGATCGTCATCGACGTCAACACCGGCAAGTTCACCGGTCAGGGCGGCAACCTCGAAGAGACCGTCACCAGGAACAACCTGGAGGCGGCCGAGGAGATCGTGCGCCAGCTGCGGCTGCGCGACCTGGGCGGCATCGTCGTCATCGACTTCATCGACATGGTCCTGGAGTCCAACCGCGACCTGGTGCTGCGGCGCATGCTGGAGTGCCTGGGCCGCGACCGTACGAAGCACCAGGTGGCCGAGGTCACCTCGCTGGGCCTGGTCCAGATGACCCGCAAGCGGGTGGGCCAGGGTCTGCTGGAGTCCTTCTCCGAGACCTGCGTCCACTGCAACGGCCGCGGCGTCATCGTGCACATGGAGCAGCCGACGGCCATCGGTGGCGGCGGCAACGGCAAGCGCGCCAAGAAGCGTGCGGGCCGCACCTCCGAGCACGACCACGAGCACGAGATCGACGCGGAGCTCGAGGCCGACGTCGAGACCGAGCGGATCGAGACCGAGGCCGAGGTGGCCGCCGAGGCCGCCGCGCCGCGCGCCCTGCCCGAGCCGGAGTTCGTCGCGGACGAGGAGCTGTACAGCAGCGCTGCCGAGGCCGAGGCCGCGGCGGGTCTGAGCGGTCGGCGCAACCGTCGCCGCGCCACCCGCAAGGCGACCGCTCCGGCGGGCGCTCCGCGCGGGGGCGCCGCCCAGGCTCCGGCACAGGCACAGGCACAGGCACAGGCTCCGGCCCCCGTGGCCGAGCGCGTCGCCGCGCCCGAGCCGGTGGCCGAGCCCGTCGCCCCGCCGCAGCCGGTGATCGAGGCCGCCCCGGCGGCTCCGGTCGCCGAGGCCGTGGCCGAGCCGGTCGAGGAAGCCGCTCCGCAGGGCCGTACCCGGCGCCGCGCCACCCGCAAGGCCACCGCCCCGGCGGGTGCCCCCAAGGCGGCCGAGCCCGCCCAGGAGGCCCCCGCGCCGGAGCCGGCCGCCCCGGAGCCCGTGGTGGAGCCGGAGCCCGTGGTGGAGGCCGCCCCGGCCCGTCCGCGCCGCCGGGCGACGCGCAAGGCCACCGCGCCCGCCGGTGCCCCGGCCGGTTCGGCCGACGCCGCCGTCGTCGTGGTCGCCACCACGCCGGCGGAGGCCCCGGCCGCCGAGCCCGAGGCCGCCGAGCCCGAGGCCGCGGAGCCCGAGGCCGAGGCTCCCGCCCCGGCCAAGAAGGCGGTCCGCAAGACGGCCGCCAAGAAGGCCCCGGCCAAGAAGGCCACCGCCGCCAAGAAGGCCACGGCCACGGCGACGGCTGCCAAGAAGACGGTCGCGAAGAAGGCGACCGCCAAGAAGACCGTGAAGAAGGCGGCGACGAAGAAGACCGCGGCGGCCGAGCAGCAGACGCTCCCGTCCGTGTCGGCCCCGACGACCGAAGCCTGACCCACACCGGGTGTGGGCCCCGCCGGACGGGGGGGCCCACAGCCGTGCAGGGCCCGGTTTGATTCCTGAACTGGGGCCCCGTAACCTAGACCGTCGGCGTGTCTTATGGCGCGCCGCGCTCCTGAGCACCTTCCTCCCGTCGCGTGCGCTTTCGCGCCGTATGGGGAGAGGCCGCTCGTCCAATCCGGATCTGTGCGGTCCCGTCTTCGCGACGGGCCTGCCTGAGCGGCTGGCTTCAGGAGCATCCGCCCCGAGTGAGAGAGAGATCCGCGTGTACGCCATCGTGCGCAGCGGTGGTCGCCAGCACAAGGTTGCTGTCGGCGACATCGTTGAAGTTGACAAGATTCCCACTGCCAAGGTTGGCGACACGGTCGAGCTCTCGACCCTGCTCGTTGTCGACGGCGAAGCCGTCACCAGTGACCCGTGGGTCCTGGCCGGCATCAAGGTCACGGCCGAGATTGTGGATCACCACAAGGGCGCCAAGATCGACATTCTGCGCTACAAGAACAAGACCGGCTACCGCCGTCGCCAGGGTCACCGCCAGCAGTACACGGCGATCCAGGTCACCGGTATCCCCGCGGCTGCGAAGTAAGAGGGACTGAGACATGGCACACAAGAAGGGCGCATCTTCCACCCGGAACGGGCGCGACTCCAATGCTCAGCGGCTCGGCGTGAAGCGCTTCGGCGGTCAGGTCGTTTCCGCTGGTGAGATCCTCGTCCGCCAGCGCGGCACCCACTTCCACCCGGGCGCGGGCGTCGGCCGTGGCGGCGACGACACGCTGTTCGCGCTGCTGGCTGGTGCTGTCGAGTTCGGCACCCACCGCGGCCGCAAGGTCGTCAACATCGTTCCGGCCGCCTGATCCAGCTCCGGCTGATCTGGCGTACGTAACTTCCCGAGGGCGGATCTCAGCTCTTCCCGGCGACAGCCGGGAAGAGAGGTCCGCCCTCGGCGCGTTGTCACATAGACACGTTTAATGGGCAGCAAGGCCTGCCCGGGACATTCCCGTATGTATCTGGAGGAACACCCATGACCACCTTCGTGGACCGCGTCGAGCTGCATGTCGCCGCGGGTAACGGGGGCCACGGCTGCGCCTCCGTTCACCGGGAGAAGTTCAAGCCGCTCGGCGGCCCCGATGGCGGCAACGGCGGCCGTGGCGGCGACGTGATCCTGGTGGTGGAGCAGGCGGTCACCACCCTGCTGGACTACCACCACAGCCCCCACCGCAAGGCCACCAACGGCCAGCCCGGCGCCGGCGACAACCGCTCCGGCAAGGACGGCCAGGACATCATCCTGCCCGTCCCGGACGGCACCGTCGTCCTCGACAAGGAGGGCAACGTCCTCGCCGACCTCGTCGGCCAGGGCACCACCTACGTCGCCGCCGAGGGCGGCCGCGGCGGTCTCGGCAACGCCGCGCTGTCCTCCGCCCGCCGCAAGGCGCCCGGCTTCGCCCTGCTCGGCGTACCCGGCACCGGCGGCGACGTCGTCCTGGAGCTGAAGACCGTCGCCGACGTGGCGCTCGTCGGCTTCCCGAGCGCGGGCAAGTCCTCGCTCATCTCGGTGCTCTCGGCCGCCAAGCCGAAGATCGCCGACTACCCCTTCACCACCCTGGTCCCCAACCTCGGCGTGGTCACCGCGGGCTCGACGGTCTACACGATCGCCGACGTCCCGGGCCTGATCCCCGGCGCCAGCCAGGGCAAGGGCCTCGGCCTGGAGTTCCTGCGCCACGTCGAGCGCTGCTCGATCCTCGTGCACGTCCTGGACACCGCCACCCTGGAGTCCGACCGCGACCCGCTGGCCGACCTCGACGCCATCGAGAACGAGCTCAAGCTCTACGGCGGCGGCCTGGAGAAGCGCCCGCGCCTCGTCGTCCTGAACAAGGTCGACATCCCGGACGGCCAGGACCTCGCGGACATGGTCCGCCCGGACCTGGAAGCGCGCGGCTACAAGGTCTTCGAGGTCTCCGCGGTGTCCCGTTCGGGGCTCAAGGAGCTCTCCTACTTCCTCGCCGAGGTCATCGCCAAGGCCCGCGCCCGCAAGCCGAAGGAGGAGGCGACCCGCATCGTCATCCGCCCGAAGGCCGTCGACGACGCCGGGTTCACCGTCACCTACGACGAGGCCGAGGACGTCTACAAGGTGCGCGGCGAGAAGCCGGAGCGCTGGGTCCGCCAGACCGACTTCAACAACGACGAGGCCGTCGGCTACCTCGCCGACCGCCTCCAGCGCCTCGGTGTCGAGGAGTCGCTCAGGAAGGCGGGCGCCCGCTCCGGTGACGGCGTGGCCATCGGCTCCGACGAGAACGCGGTCGTCTTCGACTGGGAGCCGACCATGATGGCCGGCGCCGAGATGCTGGGCCGCCGCGGCGAGGACCACCGCCTCGAGGCCCCGCGCCCCGCGACGACCCGCCGCCGCGACAAGGAAGCCGAGCGCGGCGACGTGGCGCAGCAGGAGTACGACGACTTCCGGCAGAACCAGACCGGCATGTAACACGTCGCGCCTCCGGCACGGCCGAAGCCCCCGCAAGGATCCCGGACGGGATCTTGGCGGGGGCTTTGACACAGAGTGAACCGGTACCGGTCGCACCGCCCAGGACGTCCCATAGGATCCTGGGGTGAGCAGCAGCAACACTCCCCGGGTCTCCGTCGTGGTGATCGCGTACAACGACGCCGCGCTCGTCGGCGAGGCCGTCACCTCGGCACTCGCCCAAGGCCCCCTGGTCGGTGAGGTCATCGCGGTCGACGACGCGTCGGCCGACGGCACCGGCCGGGTGCTGGACGAGCTGGCCGCCGTACACCCGCGCCTGAAGGTCGTCCACCGCACCGAGAACAGCGGTGGCTGCGGCACGCCCCGCAACGACGGGATCGCGGCCGCCACCGAGCCGTACGTCCTCTTCCTCGACAGCGACGACGTGCTGCCCCCGGGAGCCGTGGAGGCCCTGGTGCGCGCCGCCGGGGAGCACCGCGCGCCGGTCACCGTCGGCGCCTGCGTCCGGCGCGAGCTGCCCCAGGGCCAGGACACGCCCTGGATGCCCGGGCTGTACACCCCCGGCGAGGTGATCGAGCGGCCCGCGGACCGGCCCGCGCTGGTCCGCGACACCCTGTGCGTCAACAAGCTCTACGAGCGGGCCTTCCTCGACAAGCACGCCATCCGCTTCCCCGACGGGCGCTTCGTCTACGAGGACTTCGTCTTCACCGCCCGCGTGCTGGCCGCCGCCCCCCGCATCGCGGTCGTCCCCGACCTCGTCTACGTCTGGCACGTGCGCCGCTCCGCCGCCCAGGTGTCGATCTCCCTGGACCGCAAGGACGTCGGCAACTGGGCCGCCCGCGTCGAGGCCCACCGCACCGCCGCCGCGGTCATCACCGCCGCCGAGCCGGAGCTGGGCCTCGCCTGCCAGGTCAAGTTCCTCGACTACGACCTGCGCATGTACCTGCGCGAGCTGGGCACCGACCCCGGCTATCAGGCCGCCTGGTGGACCCTGACCAGGGACTACGTCGCCGGGTTCGACGAAGCCGCCGTCGAGGCGGCCCCGGCCCGTGCCCGCTGGATCGTCCGGGTCCTGCGCGCCACCCCCGCCCCGCCCGCCGACATCCGGCGCCTGAGCCGCTTCGCCGCCGAACCGCCCCGTCTGCTGCCCCCGTACGCCCGGGCCGCCGACGGCGCCCCGGTGTGGAGCGAGGAGACCCCCGCCGCCCTCGACGGCCTCGCCGCCCTCCCGGCCGCGGAGCTGCCCGTCACCGTCGACGCGGAACCGGCGGGCGGCGGCACGCGTCTCACCCTCCGTGTGCACGACCTGTACGGACGCCTCGCCGAGTCCGCGCCCCGCAGCGCACACCTGTGTTTCGTCCCGCGCGCGGGCGGGGAACCGGTCGAGGTCCCGGCGGCCGAGCTGCGCCCCGACGGCGCGGACGGCTGGAGCGCCGAGCTGCCGTTCCGGCTCGCCGCGCTGGCCGCCACCGGCCGCCGCAGGGGACTGCGCGGAATCCAGGCCTGGGACGTCCGGGTGGGCGTGGAGTGCGAGGACGGGAGCTCCCTCCTCACCTCCCTGCGCCCCCTGGGCGATCTGCTGCGTCGCCGCGCCCTGTTCAGCAGCAGGTACGGTGTTCTGCTGGCGCAGCCCTACCGAACGGCCTCCGGGTCGCTCGCGCTGCGGCTCGCGCCCGGTGCGGAGGGCGCCGCGAGCTTCGTACGCAACCGTCTCGACCGCGCCCGTACGGGCCGCCGGTCACGCTAGAGCTTCACGCGAGAGCTGGGGAGATACGCATGACGTTTCTGATCACCGGAGGCGCCGGGTACATCGGCGCGCACGTCGTCCGGGCGATGCTGCTCGCGGGTGAGGAGGTCGTCGTCCTGGACGACCTGTCCACGGGCAACGCCGACCGGGTCCCGGAGGGCGTGCCCCTGGTGATCGGCTCCGTCCTGGACCGGCTCGTCCTCGACGAGGCCTTCCAGCAGTACGACATCACCGGTGTGGTGCACCTGGCGGGCAAGAAGCAGGTCGGCGAGTCCGTCGAGAAGCCGCTGTACTACTACCACGAGAACGTCCAGGGCCTCACGGTCCTGCTGGAGGCGGTCGCCGCCGCCGGGATCCGCAGCTTCCTCTTCTCCTCGTCCGCCTCCGTGTACGGCATGCCCGACGTGGACCTGGTGACCGAGGAGACCCCGTGCGCGCCGCTGAGCCCGTACGGCGAGACGAAGCTGGCCGGTGAGTGGCTGGTCCGCGCCGCGGGCAAGGCCCACGGCATCTCCACCGCCTGCCTGCGCTACTTCAACGTGGCGGGCGCGGCCACCCCCGAACTCGCCGACACGGGCGTCTTCAACCTGGTCCCGATGGTCTTCGAGCGCTACGACGCCGGTGAGGGCGCCCGGATCTTCGGCGACGACTACCCGACCCCGGACGGCACCTGCATCCGCGACTACATCCACGTCGAGGACCTGGCCGACGCCCACCTGGTGGCCGCGCGCAAGCTCGCCGAGTGGGCCGGGCGGGGCGAGTACCAGGACCTCACCGTCAACATCGGGCGCGGCGAGGGCGTCTCCGTACGGGAGATGGTCGAGCTGCTGAACGCGAACACCGGGCACGCCATCGCGCCCGTCGTCACCCCGCGCCGCCCCGGCGACCCGGCGAAGGTCGTGGCCTCGGCGGACCGGATCGCGGCGCAGCTGGGCTGGAAGGCCCGCCACGACGTCCGCGAGATGATCACCTCGGCGTGGGCGGGCTGGGAAGCCAACCGCAAGGGCTGAGCACGGCGCGCACGCACCCCTACGCGCGAAGCCGCCCGCCCCGGTCGTGGACCGGGGCGGGCGGCTTCCGCGTGGGGAGGGGCTCAGCGTTCCAGGAACGCGAACAGGTTCTCCCACCGGTCGGTGATCTCGTCGCTGGAGTAGCGCCGCACGTTCTGGAAGGCCGCGTCGCCCATCCGGTCGCGCAGTTCCTTGTCCGTCATCAGCACCCGCAGGTGTCCGGCCAGCTCCATGGTGTTGCCGACCCGGGCGAGCAGCCCGTCCTCACCGTGCGAGACGATCGCCCGGACGCCCGGCGCGCAGTCGAAGGCGGCGCAGGGCACGCCCGCCGCCATCGCCTCCAGCAGGGTGATCGGGAATCCCTCGGCCCGGGAGGCCTGGGCGAACACCGAGGCTCCGCTCAGCGCGCCCAGCACGTCGTTCGTACTGCCCATCCACTCGACGGAGTCGTCCAGGCCGAGCGAGGTGCAGCGCTCGCGCAGCATGGCCGCGTCCACGCCCGCGCCGTAGATCCGCAGGGTCCAGTCCGGGTGCTGCGGTACGGCGTCCGCCCAGGCGTCGAGGAGCAGGTCCACGCCCTTCTCGTCGGCGAGCCGGCCCACGCAGGCGACGACCTTCTCGGTGCGCGGAGCGGGGGAGTCCGGCATGAAGGGCAGCGGGTTCGGCATGCTGCCCACGTTCTGCATCCCGGAACGGATCCAGAGGTCCGCGTCCTCGGGGGTCAGCACGAGCAGCCGGTCCACGTCCCGGTAGTGACGCCGGACCCGGGCCCCGCGGGTGGACTTGCGGCTGGCCTCGAACGATTCGTGGCTCATCCCGATGAGGACGAGCCCCTTGGTGTCGGCGAGCGCGACCCACTCCATCGCCCAGACCTGCGTGACGATCACGACGGCCCCGGGGCGGGCCGCCCGGAACAGGGCGCTCAGCTGCTCGGCCCTGGCCCGCATCCCGGCCCGGCGGGCTGCCTGACGGCGCCGTTCGGGGGCGTTGAGGCGGCCCTTGAGGCCGTGCAGCCGACGGGCCGCGGGCGGGTGGGCGTCGTACAGGGTGGTCGTCTCGTAGGGCAGGTCCGCGGGGAGCTCCTGGCGGATCTCCTCGGCGACCGGGGCGATGCCGACGACGTGCACCCGGTGGCCGCGGTCGGTGAAGAGCCGGGCCATCTGGTGCGACCAGGTGGTCACCCCGCCCAGCTCGTCGACGCTGTTGGAGACGATGAAGACGTCCCGCCCGCCGGACGTCACCGACTCGGCGTTCTGCTGGCTCACTTGCCACCCCTGGTGAAGAACTTCTCGACGATCTGGCGGGCCGCGTCCCCGCGGTCGTATTCACCGAACTCGGTGAGGAAACGGGAGCGGGCCTCCGCGTACTTGGCGTCGGCCTCCTCGAAGGCGCCGAGCGCCTGCAGGAGCTCGTCCGCGGTGGCGACCACCGGGCCCGGTGCCTTCTCCTTGAGGTCGAAGTACGTCCCGCGGATGTCCGTTGAGTACTTCTCGTAGTCGTAGGCGAAGAACACCATCGGCCGGTCGAGGACCGCGTAGTCGAACATCACGGACGAGTAGTCGGTGATCAGCCCGTCGGCCAGCTCCAGCAGCGGGGTGATGTCGTGACGGCGGGAGACGTCGATCACCCGGCCCGACACCGACGGCGGCAGCGACACGCTGTTGAGGTAGTGGGTGCGCACCAGCAGGGTGAAGCGGTCCCCGAGCCGGTCCGCGAACTCCTCCACGTCGAAGGGGAAGTCGAAGCCCTCCACCGCGCCGTCCGCGTTCGCCCGGAAGGTCGGCGCGTACAGCAGCACCTTCGTCGCCGGGTCGATGCCCAGCTCCGCGGCGAGCGGCCCGCGCACCCGCTCTCCGCTGTCCGCCTCGGCGCGGTGCGCCGCGACCAGCGCGTCGTTGCGCGGGTAGCCGGTGCGCAGCAGGACCTCGTCGCGCAGCCGGAAGCCCTTGGCGAGGGTGCGGGCGTCGTGCTCGGAGCGGATCAGGAAGTGGTCGAACCGGTCCACGGCCTTCTGGAACTTCGCCTGTCCGGCGCGGCCCTGGGCCTTGGTGCGCGGCTCGTGGAAGCCCATCCGCTTGAGCGCGGAGCCGTGCCAGGTCTGGATGTACGTCGTCCCGGGCCGCTTGGCGAGCGCGAGCGGGAAGCCCTGGTTGTCGATCCAGTACTCGGCCTGCGCCAGCGCCCGCAGGTAGGCCCAGCTCCAGCGCTTGACCAGGGTGGCCTCCTTGGGGAAGCCGGTGGGGCGGGCGCCCGCGTAGGACCACACGGCGTCGAAGGCGATGCCCTGGCGGACCATCTCCTCGTAGATCGCCTTCGGGCTGTCGCTGTACTGCTTGCCCATGTGGCTCTCGAAGACGACCGTGCCCTTCTTGACGGGCAGCTTCGAGAACACCTCGTGGTAGAGCTTCACCTTCTGCTCGCCGGAGCCGATGTTGCGGCGGGCGCGCAGGGCCTTGCGCAGCCCGCGCTTGAGCACGCCCGCGGCCCTGCCGTGCATGGCGTTGTTGATCAGGCTCTGGGTGCGGACGGCGGCGGCGCCCTCGGCGGTCAGGACGTACGAGAGGTTGCCCTTCTTCGTCATCTCCGGCTCGAAGCGGTCGGAGACCAGCCGGGTGAGCCGCGGGCGCACGCGCAGGGCGGTGGCCGAATCGAGGTCCACCGCACCGACCGAGACCCGGGTGGAGATCCGGTCCGCGCCCGCCTTCAGCTTGAGCCGGACGTCCCAGACGGCGTCGATGATGCCGAGCGGCCGCACGGTCGAGCCGATGTCGGCCGTACCGGTCCACTCGATCGTGTCACCGGCGTGGCGCACGGTTGCCACCGGGAACCGGAAGGGGCGCACCCCGATCTGCCGCCGGGCCCGGAACTCCAGCTCGGCGCTCAGCTCCGCCCCGGGCAGGATCCGTCCCAGCGGGTTCACGACGGAGCCCGACATGGTGACCGTGCCGCGGCCGTCGTCCTCGTACGAGGTGAGCCGGTTGCCCAGGGTGAGCGAGGTCAGCGCCGTGGTGTGGAAGCCCTGGTCGGTGACGTCCAGTATCCGGCGGCCCTCGGCGTCGTCGAGGTGCCCGGCGCACCAGTAGACGCGCCCGTCGCGCTCGGCCAGGGAGGACGACAGCCGCCCCTTGTTGGTCATGGCGTCGGCGGCCGAGAGCAGGTTGTCCCAGTCCTCCTGGCCGAGCAGGTACGCGCAGATCGCCTGGAGGTGGGTGACGTGCTCGTAGGCGGCCGGGTCGATGCCCGCGAGGTAGCCGTTGGCCAGCCGGGCGAACTCCTGGCGGTAGTCGTCGTCGAGCAGCCGCAGGTCGCGCAGGTGCAGCACGAGGTCGTGCTTGAGGAACTTGGCGTCCTTGGCGGACTTGATCTGGTCGTGGCCCTTGCTGGCGAGCAGCTCGTCGACCCGGCGGTGGATCTCCATCCGGTGGACGAAGTTCGCGATCTCGTGACGCCGGTTGCTGATCGACTTGGCGGCGGCCTTCTCGACCACGTTCCAGAAGTAGACCTGGTTGGGGATCAGCGTGATGCGGCTCGCGGCGACGTACGCCTGCGCCGAGAAGAGCAGGTCCTCGTAGTGGATGCCGACCGGGAACTCCAGCCCCTGCTCCAGCAGGAACGAGCGGCGGTAGCACTTGTTGGTCGAGAGGGTGTCGTAGACCAGCAGGTCCGGGTACTCGGTGATCGACTCCAGCGTGCGGGTGCGGGAGTAGATCCAGGGGTACCACTCGGTCGTCTTGCCGAACCGGTTGTCCACGTGGACCCGGACGCACATGCCGGAGACCAGGTCGGAACCGGTCCGCTCGGCGGCGTCGAGCATGTTGCGGCAGGCGTTGCGTTCCAGGACGTCGTCGCTGTCCAGGAACATGACGTACGTTCCGGCCGCCTCCCGGATGCCCCGGTTGCGGGGAGCGCCGCAGCCGCCGCTGTTCTCGGGCAGCTGGAACGCCCGGACCCGGCCGGGGTGCGCCGCTTCCAGTTCCTTGGCGATCCCGAAGGACCGGTCCTTGCTGCAGTCGTCGACGATCACGACTTCGACCCCGTTGAGAGTCTGGTCCAAAACCGACTGGACTGCTGTCGGCAGACGCTCTGCGTCGTTGTAGACGATGACGACCACGGAGACGTCAGGCACGTGCACCTCGATCTTGTTGTTCCCATCCGCCCCCGGACTCCGTCCAGGGGGACCCCCGCCCAGTCAAAGCTACCGTGTGCGGCACTCAGCTCAGGCAGGCCGACCGTCGGCGTGCATACTTCTAAGGAAGAGGTGGGCGTCGTGTCCGGCTGCCGACAATCACCCGTTCGGATCCAGCAGGAAGTGTTCATGACGAAGCTGTCCGTAGTAGTTCCCTGCTACAACGAAGAAGCGGTCATCGACAGCTTCGATACCGAGATCCGCAGGGTTCTGGACTCCCTCCCCGTCGAGTACGAGGTCTGCTACGTCGACGACGGCAGTCGGGACGGCACCCTCGGCAAGCTGCGCAAGATCGCGGCCGAGTACGGCGACCAGACCCGCTACGTCTCCTTCAGCCGCAATTTCGGCAAGGAAGCGGGCATGCTCGCGGGCCTCCGCGAGGCCACCGGCGACGCCGTCGTGATCATGGACGCGGACCTCCAGCACCCGCCGGACCTCATCGCCACGATGCTGGAGTACTACCGCCAGGGCCACGACCAGATCATCGCCCGGCGCACCCGCGAGGGCGACAAGAAGCTGCGCTCCGCCCTGAGCCGGATGTACTACCGGGGCATCAACCGCTGGGTCGACGTGGAGCTGACCGACGGCGTCGGTGACTTCCGGCTGCTGTCCCGTCCGGCCGTGGACGCGCTGCTCGCGCTGCCCGAGTACAACCGGTTCTCCAAGGGCCTCTTCTCGTGGATCGGCTTCGACACCGTCCACTTCGACTACCAGAACGCCCAGCGCGAGGCGGGCGAGACGAAGTGGAAGTTCGGGTCCCTGCTGAACTACGGCATGGACGGCCTGATCTCCTTCAACAACCGGCCGCTGCGGATCGGGATCTGGGCGGGCGTGTCGCTGGTCGCGCTGACCGCCGTGTACGCCCTGTGGATCACCGTGATGGCCATCACGCACGGCATCGACTCGCCCGGTTACGTCACGCTCGTCGCGATCATCGTCGGCATCGGCGGCGTTCAGATGATCATGCTGGGGCTGATCGGCGAGTACATCGGGCGCATCTACTACGAGACCAAGCGCCGCCCGCACTTCCTCGTCAAGGAGTCGCACGGCGTGGCCGTGGAGCCGCCCCGCATGACGGCCCCCGTGGCTCCTGCGGCGCCCGCCGTGGCCGCGGCTCCCGCCGACCAGGACGCCCGATGAAGAGCCAGCTCGGCCAGATCCTCCGCTTCGGCCTCGTCGGCGCGGTGAACACCGGCACCTTCTACGTCCTGTACCTGCTGCTGCACCCGCACATGCCGTACTTCGCCGCCTACTCGCTGGCCTTCGTGCTGGCGATGGTCGGCTCGTTCTTCATGAACACGTACTTCACCTACCGGACCAAGCCCACCTGGAAGAAGTTCTTCCTCTTCCCGCTGACGAACATCACCAACTACGTGATCCAGTCCGTGGGCCTGATCCTCCTGGTGAACTGGATCGGCATGAACGAGAAGATCGCGCCGCTCGTCGCCGCGGTCGTCGCCATCCCCTTCACGTATCTGATCTCCCGCCGCATCCTGGTCCCCGGCGCCGTCGCCGGCGCCGCCGCCGGGGCCCCGGACGGCGATCCGGAGGGCGGCCCGGAGGGTACGGAGCCCACGGCGTCCACGGTCTGAAACCCCAGGGCGCGTCCCCGAGCCCACCCCGTAGATTGAGGCCCGTACATCAGGCAAGGGGCAAGGGGACAGACGTGTCAGCGGCAAGGCAGGGCGTGACCGACGCCCGCAGGATCGTGGTCAAGGTCGGCTCCTCCTCGCTCACCACCGCCGAAGGCGGGCTGGACGCCGACCGGGTGGACGCCCTGGTCGACGTACTCGCCAAGGCGCGCAGCGGCGGCGAGAAGGAGATCGTGCTGGTCTCCAGCGGCGCCATCGCCGCCGGGCTCTCCCCGCTCGGACTGCGCCGCCGCCCCAAGGACCTGGCCCGCCAGCAGGCCGCCGCCAGCGTCGGCCAGGGCCTCCTCGTCGCCCGCTACACCGCCTCCTTCGCGCGCTACGGCGTCCGCGTCGGCCAGGTGCTGCTCACCACCGACGACACCAGCAGGCGCGCGCACTACCGCAACGCCTACCGGACCCTGGACCAGCTCCTCGCCATGGGGGCGCTGCCCGTCGTCAACGAGAACGACACCGTCGCCACCGACGAGATCCGCTTCGGCGACAACGACCGGCTCGCCGCGCTCGTCGCCCACCTGGTCCGCGCGGACCTCCTCGTACTGCTGTCCGACGTGGACGGGCTCTACGACGGCGACCCGTCGCTCCCCGGCACCTCCCGCATCGACGAGGTCCGCGGCCCCGCCGACATCGAACACGTCACCATCGGCAGCACGGGCAAGGCGGGCGTGGGCACCGGCGGCATGGTCACCAAGGTCGAGGCCGCCCGGATCGCCGCGGCCGCGGGCATCCCCGTGGTCCTGACCTCCGCCAGCCAGGCCGCCGACGCCCTCGCGGGCGGCGCCACCGGCACCCACTTCCACGCCACCGGCCGCCGCTCCACCGACCGGCTGCTGTGGCTCCAGCACGCCTCGGCGCCCCAGGGCCACCTGGTCCTCGACGACGGCGCGGTCCGCGCGGTCACCGAACGCCACAGCTCACTGCTGCCCGCGGGCATCGCCTCCGTCGCCGGGGACTTCATCGCGGGCGACCCGGTGGAGCTGCGGGACGCCCGGGGCCACGCGGTCGCCCGCGGCCTGGTCAACTTCGACGCCAAGGAGCTGCCGCTGCTGCTGGGCCGCTCCACCAAGGAACTGGCCCGCGAACTGGGCCCGGAGTACGAGCGCGAGGTCGTCCACCGGGACGATCTGGTCCTGCTCCAGGACTGAGACCGCAGGACTGAGGTTGGGCAAAACCACCGCGCGGCCGGTCGGGGACTGGTCAACTGTGAAGGTCGGACACGCGGAGCGCGCAGACAGGAGGCGGCTGGTGAGACGAGCGCTGACCAGCGTCGGCTCGGGGAACTGCGACGGGGCGGGCAGGGGCGCCGGTAGCGGCGGCGAGCCCGACGACGCGCGGCTGTGGCACATCACCCTGAGCGTCTCCGGCAAGCCCGTCCCCCTGCCCGAGGTCCGGCGCGGGCTGGAGCAGCTGGCCCACGACCACCCCTTCCTGCTCACCAGCCGGTACGCCGACGACCACGCGGAGATCCGGTACTGGGAGGAGGCCCGCGACCTCCACGACGCGGCCGCCGTGGCCCTGCGGCTATGGGGCGAGCACCGCTCGTCCGCGAAGCTCCCGGCCTGGGAGATCGTCGGCCTGGAGGTCATCGACCGCGCCACCTACCACCAACGAGTGGCCGAAGGCTACGGCCCCCCGCCGGCCCACCCGGTAGGCGTCCACCCGTACTGACCCACCGGGAAGCCGTCCAGCCCCGCCGGAGGCGTCCCCAGGCCCGCGTGGGGCATTCCCGGCCCCGCCGAACGCATTCCCAGCCCCGCTGGGGCATTCCCGGCCCCGCCGAACGCATTCCCAGCCCCGCTGGGGCATTCCCGGCCCCGCCGGAGATCCCCAGCCTCGCCGGCGTTTGAGGCGCCCCGGCGGAGCCGAGAGGTCCGGCCGCGCATAGCCAGCCCCGCCGGGCGGCGCTGGAGGTCAGCTGGGCGAGGCTGGGGATGCTCTGGTCGGGGCCGGAGTTGCCCAGGGCAGAGGCAGAGGCAGAGGCAGAGGCACGGGCAGATGCACCCCCCCCGCGCCGCCCCAACCGCCCCGTCTCGCGGGGTGGAACCCCGGCCGTCCCCCCGCCCCCGGGGACTACCCTGCACGCATGACCTCGCTCAACGACGCCACCCCCACCGGCCCCGCCACCGTCACCGCCACAGCGACCCGCGCCCGCACGGCGGCGGCCGTCATCGCCCCGCTCCCGCGGTCCGCCAAGGACACCGCGCTGCTGGCGATCGCGGACGCCCTGGAGGCCCGTACCGCCGAGATCATCGAGGCCAACGCCGTAGACACCGCGAAGGCCGCCGCGTCCGGCACCAGCGAGACCGTCATCGACCGCCTCACCCTCACCGCGGAGCGCATCCGCGCCATCGCCTCCGACGTCCGCGACGTCGCGGCCCTGCCCGACCCCGTCGGCGAGGTCGTCCGCGGCTCGACCCTCCCCAACGGCATCGACCTGCGCCAGATCCGCGTCCCGCTCGGCGTCGTCGGCATCATCTACGAGGCCCGCCCCAACGTCACCGTCGACGCAGCGGCCCTCTGCCTCAAGTCCGGCAACGCGGTCCTCCTGCGCGGCAGCTCCTCCGCCTACGCCTCCAACACCGCCCTCGTCGCCATCCTGCGCGACGCGGTCGAGGGCGCGGGGCTGCCCGCCGACGCGATCCAGCTGGTCCCCGGCGAGAGCCGCGACTCCGTCCGCGAGCTGATGCGCGCCCGCGGCCTCGTCGACGTCCTCATCCCGCGCGGCGGCGCCTCCCTCATCAAGACGGTCGTCGAGGAGTCCATCGTCCCGGTCATCGAGACCGGCACCGGCAACTGCCACGTCTACGTCGACGCGCAGGCCGACCTCGCCATGGCGGTGAACATCCTCGTCAACTCCAAGGCGCAGCGGCCCTCCGTCTGCAACTCCGCCGAGACGCTGCTGGTCCACCGGGACATCGCCGCGGCCTTCCTCCCGCTGGCGCTGGACGCGCTCGCGGACGCGGGGGTGACCGTGCACGGCGATGCCGAGGTGCTCTCGTACGCCGAGGAGTCCAAGGTGACCGCGCTGCCCGCCACCGACGAGGACTGGGCCGCCGAGTACCTCTCCTACGACATCGCCGCCGGGGTCGTGGACTCCCTCGACGACGCCGTCGCCCACATCCGCCGCTGGACCTCCGGTCACACCGAGGCGATCGTCACCACCTCGCAGGCCGCCGCCCGCCGTTTCACCCAGCTGGTCGACTCGACCACGGTCGCCGTGAACGCGTCCACGAGGTTCACCGACGGTGGTCAGTTCGGATTCGGCGCGGAGATCGGCATCTCCACCCAGAAGCTGCACGCCCGGGGCCCGATGGGCCTTCCGGAGCTGACGTCCACCAAGTACATCGTCACCGGCGACGGTCACGTTCGGTAGCCGACGACCCGACTCCGCGTGGCCGGATTTCGGCTTATGCCCTGCCCAAAGCCGTCCCCCAGGTCTACGCTGGGCCTGTGCCGGACGACACGGGGGGCAAGCCGTTCCCGGACGACGGGGAGCCCGACGACGACCGCGGAGGCGCGGATCAGGACTTCGCCTCCGTGGTGTTCGACGAGGACTTCGTCCGGAACGCACGGATCCACGAACCGAGCGCCCTGGAGCGCCAGCGGTCGGCCGACCGGGCCCGCGCCGAGGCGGAGGCCCGCGCGGCCGCCGTCGCGGGCGGCTGGTCCGCGGACGACGAGGCCTTCGAGGGCCATGGCAGCCATCCGTACGGCTACGGGCCCGACGGATACGACGTCGACGAGTACGGGCGCGAATACGCCCACGGCTACGGGTACGGCCCGTACGGGGCCTACGGCGGCTCCCTGCGCCCCTACCGCGGCCGCTCCCGGTGGCTGCGGCCCGTCGCGTGGGTGCTCGCCGTCGTGATGGGCATCGGGATGGTCACGCTCGCTTTCAGCGCCGTGTACCGGAGCGCCGCGGGCGATCGCGACCCGGCCCCGCACCCCGCTCCGGCCCCCGCCAGTACCCCACTGACGGAAGTCACCGGGTCCGGCGAGTTTACGCACCCCGTCGGCCGCCAACCCTGAAGGTACGACCCCTCTCACGCGCGACCGGTTGCGGCGCGCATCCGAGCAGGGGGCTTCTCTGAAGCGGGGACAGCGGGGAGAAGCGATGGCCGTGCCAGGAGACCCACCCGACGGCACCCCCGAGGGCATCGGCGGGGGCGAGGACGAATTCCGGCCGGACGAGTACCGGTCGGTGGTGTTCGACGAGGACTTCGTCCGGGCTGCCCGGCTCCAGGAGTTCTCCGCCGAGGAACGCATGGGCGAGCACGCGCGGGCCGTGCGCAGCCGCTCCATGTGGTCCTCGGGCGCGCCGCGGACCCACACGAGCACCCCGAGCCGGGCCGCGCGCCAGGGCGCGATGCTGGTCCTGCTCATCGCCATGGCCTTCGGGGCGGCCGTCTACCTGGGCCTGCGCAATCCGTACGTCGCCCCAGCCCAGGGACACGCCCAGCCGCTCGGCGCCGTCGTGGTCCCGCTGGCCCCCACCACCACCGTCACCGGCGGCAAGCCCACCGACCTGTACGCGAAGAGCCCGGCCGCCGAATACCGGGTCGGCGCGGCCGGGATCACCCTGCCCGCGGTACGCCGCACCCAGCACTTCGCCGAGTCCCAGGTGCTCGCCGCCCTGGCCATCGCCAAGGACTACCTGGTCCAGTCCTCGCTGGACCCGGACGTCCTGGGAGCCGTCGCCTCCCGGCCGGTGCGGGTGCTGCTGGACCCCGACCTGCTGGCCCAGTTCGACCACAGCATGAGCGCCCCCTCCGGTGACGGGCGGCACGCGGCCACCGGCTGGCTGGTCCGCTTCGACCCGGGCACCGCCGTACTGGCTGACTCCCGGGTACGGGTCAGCGGCACGCTGGGCTTCGAGGAGGTGTCCGCGGATGTCCTGGAGGTCACCACCGACCACACCTTCGTCTACGCCGTGCGCCCGGCCGTCGCCGGGCCCGCCCTCGACAGCGCCTCGCTCTTCACGGTCCGGCGCGAGCTGCGCATGCGCTTCGACCGCGAGGACCTCGCCGCCCACCGGGCGGAACTGCTGTCGGCCTACGTGATGGCCGGGCCGCAGGACTGCTCCGCCGACCCGGCTCCGGGCTTCCGGCCGCTCCTCGCGGGGGCGGCCCCGACGACGGTGGGCCCGGCCGCCAGCGACCCGTACGCCAGCGGCACCCCGCGCCGGGCCTCCGGTCTGTGCGGGGTCCTGGCATCCCCGGCCGCCGCCCCGGCCACGACGCCGCCCGACCCCGCCCCACCGGCCGACCCCGCGGCCGCGGTCAGCCCTGGTCCGTAGCCCCGCCCTTGCCGTCTCCGGAGCTGTCCTTGCCGTCCGTGGAGCCGGTCGTGCCGTCCGGGGTGCCGTCCGGAGCGCCGCCCGGCGTGGTCGTGGTGCCCGTCGCACCCGTGAACTTGTCGCGCAGCTTGCCGCCCAGGTCTCCCGCACCGCCCGCGATGTCCCCGACGAGCTTCATCAGCGGGTCCTTGCTGGTGCGTACCGAATCGGCGTAGTGCGCGGCGGACTGCCGGAAGGAGTCGGACACCGAGGTGTCCTTGTCCTCCTCGCGGCGCGGATAGTGACCGGCCATGATCCGCTGGAATTCGCGGCTCTCGCCCCACTTCTTCAGCTCGGCGGCCCGCACCGTGGTGAAGGGGTGCGTCCGCGGCAGCACATTGAGGATCTTCAGGACCGAGTCGCGCAGGTCACCGCTCGACTCGTACTCCTCGGCCTGGGCGAGGAAGGCGTCCACATTCATCTCGTGCAGATGATTGCCGCCCGCGATCTTCATCAGGCCGCGCATCGAGGCCCGTACGTCCTGCCCGACCAGCAGCCCGGCCCGGTCCGCCGACAGCTCCGACTTGCGGAACCACTCGCGCAGCGCGGTGACGATCGCCATGATCGCCACATTGCCCAGCGGGATCCACGCGACCTTCAGCGCCAGGTTCGTCAGGAACAGCAGGATCGTGCGGTACACGGAGTGCCCCGACAGCGCGTGGCCCACCTCGTGACCCACGACCGCCCGCATCTCCTCCTCGTCCAGCAGCTCGACCAGGCCCGTGGTGACCACGATGATCGGCTCGTCCAGCCCGATGCACATGGCATTGGGCTTCGGGTCCTGCTGGACGTACATCTGCGGGACCTTCTCCAGGTCCAGGATGTAACAGGCGTCGAGCAGCATCGCGTGCAGGTGCGGGAACTGGGTCTCGCCCACGCGCACCGAGTCCGACAGGAACAGCAGCCGCAGGCTGCGCTCCGGCAGCAGCCCGCTGAGCGCCTTGAAGACGGCGTCGAAACCGCTCAGCCTGCGCAGGGCCACCAGGGCCGAGCGGTCCGCCGGATGTTCGTACGCCCGCGACGAAATGCCCGGGAACCTCCTGCGGTCCCGCGCCGGTGCCTTCTCGAATGCGGTGCCGTCAGTCATCGCGCTTCCCCCTCGATCCACTGCTGTGACGTGTGTCCATCCTCTCCAACGCCTGAGTCGGCGTGAGCGTGCCCCGGGGCCCCGCTTACGATGTGAGCGAAGTCTCCGCCCGCACCCCGACTCGATAGGTAACCAGCCTGATGAGCCTCTCCTCCACCGCCCACGACCTGGTCCTCCTCGCCTCCGAGGGCGCCGGTGAGCACGGCGGCAGCCACGACAGTCTCAACCCGTACCTGACCGGCGGCGGCGCCTTCTGCCTGCTGCTCCTCATGCTCTGGGTGACCACCCGCCTGAACCGCGACCGCTAGCCGATCCCGCGTCGTCGCGAGCCCGTCGCGCAGGTGCTCGAATCCGGGTCCTGGCCGCGCCACCGGGCCAGTAGGCTCTGCGCTCATGGGAGAGCAGGAAATGCCTACCGGCCCGGTCAAGCGCCGGCTCGGTGTGATGGGCGGGACATTCGACCCGATCCACCACGGACACCTGGTGGCCGCCAGCGAAGTGGCCGCCCTTTTCCACCTCGACGAGGTGATCTTCGTACCGACGGGCGAACCGTGGCAGAAGTCGCACGGGGCGGTGTCGGCCGCCGAGGACCGTTACCTGATGACGGTCATCGCCACGGCGTCGAACCCGCAGTTCTCGGTCAGCCGCATCGACATCGACCGCGGTGGCCCGACGTACACCATCGACACCCTCAGGGACCTGCGTGCGCGCAACGACGACGCGGACCTGTTCTTCATCACCGGTGCCGACGCCCTCGCGCAGATCCTGACCTGGCGCAACGCCGAGGAGCTCTTCGCCCTCGCCCACTTCATCGGGGTCACCCGTCCGGGGCACGTGCTGACCGACGACGGCCTGCCCAAGGGCGGGGTCTCCCTGGTGGAGGTGCCCGCGCTGGCCATCTCGTCCACGGACTGCCGCGCGCGGGTGGTCCAGGGTGATCCGGTCTGGTATTTGGTGCCGGACGGTGTGGTGCGCTATATCGACAAGCGTGAGCTGTACCGGGGAGCCTGAGCTTCCGCTTCCGCAGAGAGGGGCCCCGCGGTGAACGACCGACAGGAGCCGTACGACCCGTACGCCGGCCAGGAGCAGCAGCTCATCGGCTACGACGCGTACGGGCAGCCGGTGTACGGCCCGGTGCCTGCTCAGGAGCAGTACCAGCAGTACGACTACCAGGGCTACGACCAGCGGCACCAGCAACAACAGCAGCAGTACTACTACCAGCAGCAGCAGCAGCAACAGCAGCAGCAGACGCAGCAGTGGATCCCGCAGCAGAGCGTCCCCGAGCAGGCGACGGCCCCCGAGCCGGCTCCCGCTCCCGCGCCTGATCCGGCCCCCGGTCCGGCGGTCGCGCAGGTCCCCGAACCGCGCCGGGCCGACGAATACCACACCGCGCAGTTCGCCTTCATCGACCAGCCGGACGAGGACTCCGAGGACGTCATCGACTGGCTCGCGTTCACCGAGAGCCGCACCGAACGCCGCGAGGAGGCCCGCCGCCGGGGCAAGAACCGGGTGGTGGCGCTGATCGTCGTCCTCGCCCTGTTCGTCGTCGGCGGCCTCGGCTACCTCTGGTACGCGGGCGGCCTGCCGTTCCTCGACGGGCCCCAGAAGGCCAAGGGCGCCGCGGCCCCCACCGGGCCGCAGAAGCGCGACATGATCGTCGTGCACCTGCACAACACCAAGCGGGGCGGCACCTCCACGGCCCTGCTCGTCGACAACGTCACCACCAAGCAGGGCGCGACCGTCCTGCTGCCCAACACCCTCACCGTGCCCAAGGACGACGGCACCTCCACCGGACTCGGCAAGTCCGTCGAGGAGGACGGCCTCGGAGGCACCCGCGAGGCCCTCGACTCCATGCTCGGCACCCGTATCGGCGGCACCTGGCGGCTGGACACCCCCTTCCTGGAGCGGCTCGTCGAGCTGGTCGGCGGGATCGAGGTCGACACGGACGCCGCCGTCCCCGCCGACGACCAGGTCAAGACCCCGGCCGTCGGCCAGGGCGCGAAGCAGACCCTGAGCGGCCCCATGGCCGTCGCCTACGCCACCTACCGTGGCCAGGGCGAACCGG
This sequence comes from Streptomyces sp. G-G2, assembly GCF_030063135.1. Lineage (GTDB taxonomy): Bacteria > Actinomycetota > Actinomycetes > Streptomycetales > Streptomycetaceae > Streptomyces. The sequence goes on along the minus strand of NZ_JASISO010000042.1, from coordinate 14,351 downwards.
AGGCCAAGCAGCTGGAGCGCTTCGGCAAGGTCCTGTACGCCGTGCTGCGCAAGATGCCCAGCGACCCGGCCGCGGCCACCGTCACCGTCGAGACGCTCACCCAGATCCTGGACCCGTCGCTGAACGAGAAGGCCCTCGGCAGCTCCCTCGCCAAGCTCGCCGAGCACGCCAAGGCCGGCGACTACCGCACCGAGGTGCTCCCGGTGAAGCCCGACGGCGCCCTCACCGACGACGCCAACAAGAAGGTGGTCAGGGAGGTCCTCGGCGGCACCGTGACCGCCCCGAAGCCCGGCACGGCCCCCCGCGTGGGCCTGCGGGACGCCTCCGGCAGCGAGAAGACCCAGCTCGCGGCCAAGGCGGCCCTGCAGAACGGCGGCTACGACTTCGTGGACGGCGGCAAGGCGCCGGCGACCCAGTCCGCGTCGCAGATCACCTACGAGGACGACGCCCAGAAGGCGAAGGCGGTCGACGTGGCCAAGACCCTGGGACTGCCCGAAACGGTGGTCAAGAAGGCCGAGAACGCGGTGAACGCGGACGTCGTGGTCACCCTGGGCAAGGACTACAAGGCTCTCTGACCCCCGGCGGAACCCCTCTGACCAGCAATTCCGCCCGCGCCACGGCTTTGGCGCGGGCGGTGTCGGCGGTACATGAGACCCTTGTAAGGATCTGCCCGCCGACCCGAAAGCATGGCCAGTGACCGCCACGGACCGCTCCATCGAGCTCATCACCGCCGCCGCCCAGGCCGCGGCCGACCGGCTCGCGCACGACATCATCGCGTACGACGTCAGCGATGTGCTGTCGATCACCGATGCCTTCCTGCTCGCATCGGCGCCCAACGACCGCCAGGTCAAGTCGATCGTCGACGAGATCGAGGAGAAGCTCCAGAAGGAGCTGGGCGTCAAGCCGGTGCGCCGCGAGGGCGACCGCGACGCCCGCTGGATCCTGCTCGACTACATCGACATCGTCGTCCACGTGCAGCACAGCGAAGAGCGCGTCTTCTACGCGCTGGAGCGCCTGTGGAAGGACTGCCCCGAGATCGACCTGCCCGAGGACGCCAAGCTCACCAAGGGCAAGGCCGACGAGTACGCCGCTCTGCGTGCCACGCAGAGCGACGACGAACTGGACGGTGATCTGTTCTGAGCACGATCGACACTGGCAAGGGCGCCAGCACCGGCAGGGAGAAGCACACGGGCCGCAAGATCGTCCTGTGGCGGCACGGCCAGACCGCCTGGAACCTGGAGCGCCGCTTCCAGGGCTCCACGGACATCGAGCTCACCGAGGCCGGTGTGGCGCAGGCGCGCCGCGCCGCCCGGCTGCTCGCCTCTCTGCAACCGGAGGCCATTGTGGCCTCCGACCTCCAGCGCGCGGCGGCCACGGCCGCCGAACTGGCCGCGATCACAGGCCTGCCCGTCGAGCACGACGCCGCGCTGCGCGAGACGTACGCGGGCGCCTGGCAGGGCCTGACGCATGAGGAAATCCTGGAGAAGTACGGCGAGCAGTACGCGGCGTGGAAGCGCGGCGAGGCCGTGCGGCGGGGCGGCGGCGAGCTGGAGACCGAGGTCGCCGACCGGGCGGCCCCCCTGGTCCTCAAGCACGTGGACCGGCTCAGCGAGGGCGGCACGCTGGTCGTGGTCAGCCACGGCGGCACCATCCGCACCACCATCGGTCGGCTGCTCGGCCTGGAGTCCTTCTACTGGGAGGGCCTCGGCGGGCTCTCCAACTGCTGCTGGTCGGTGCTCGGTGAGGGCGCCCGGGGCTGGCGGCTGATGGAGCACAATGCGGGCACACTGCCCGAACCGGTGCTCGGCGACGACGTCTGACGCCTCCCCGGCGGCCCACCGGCCCGGATTTCACTTTCCGGCTGGTCGCAGGCTAGAGTTCTTCTTGTTCGCAGCGCAGAACACCGGAAACGGGGGGAGCGCCGCGGAGAGCGGGGCTATAGCTCAGTTGGTAGAGCGCCTGCATGGCATGCAGGAGGTCTGGAGTTCAATTCTCCATAGCTCCACAATCAGGATCCCGTCCCCAACAGGGGGCGGGATCCTTGGTTTTGTCCCTGCTGCCCCGCAGGTCACCGGCATGGCAGAATCGGACGGCCGGAGGGGAGCGGGGCGGCCCCTGGCGGGAGGGAGTCGCTGACGGATGGGTGCACACCGGCGCCGGTGCGACTGGTGCAACAACGGCACGCCGATCGTGCGGGACATGGACCCGGTCAATCCCGACTACCAGTACTGGTGCGAGGAATGCGCGCGGGCGCTGGTCATAAAAGGCGACCCGATCGAGACGTACCGGGAGCTGGAGGGGGAGCCGATCTATGGCCGGCTGCTCGACGATCACTGCACGCTCAAGCGCTTCTACCAGTTCGCGAGGGCGTGAGCCGAGGCCCTGGGCGGCGGACCTCGGAGCGTCCGGATCCGGCCGGAAACCGATTTTTGGACCAGGGCCAACACCGTGTAATGTTTGGGACGTCGCCAAGGGAAACCGCGAGGAACACCGGGGCGGCGGGCAGTACCAGCAGTACAGCAAGGGGCTATAGCTCAGTTGGTAGAGCGCCTGCATGGCATGCAGGAGGTCTGGAGTTCAATTCTCCATAGCTCCACAGTGAAGAAGCGGGGCACCCGGATCGGGTGGCCCGCTTCTCGTCGTACCCGGTGTGCGCTCCACGACGCCGCCCGGCCCGCGTTCCGTACGGCCGACGTCCCTGTACCGCCGAGCGGCCGTCCCGCGCTCCCGGAGGCGGCGGCCGTCCCGCGCTCCGTACGGCCGAGCGGCCGTCGGGGCCGCTGCGGTACCCTGGCGCCATGCGTGCCGTACGCCTTCTGCTTACCGAGCCGCGCTGAACAGAGCCGACCTTCGAGACGGTCGGCATCGGCGCGGCGCCCCCTCCTGTGCGAGGGGTTTTTTCGTTTGGGCAGGCAGAGACGGCAGAGACGATCGATGGAGCTTCAGAAAACATGAGCGAGACGAACACCGGGGCCCCCGAGGCGGCCGAGGCGCACCGCTACACGGCCGCCATGGCCGCCGACATCGAGGCACGCTGGCAGGACGCATGGGACGCGGAGGGGACCTACGAGGCCCCGAACCCGACCGGTGACCTGGCCGGGGACCCGGCCGTGGTCGCGCGTCCGAAGAAGTTCATCATGGACATGTTCCCGTACCCCTCCGGCGCGGGCCTGCACGTCGGCCACCCGCTGGGGTACATCGCTACCGACGTCTTCGCCCGTCACCAGCGGATGACCGGCCACAACGTCCTGCACACCCTTGGCTTCGACGCCTTCGGCCTGCCCGCCGAGCAGTACGCCGTGCAGACCGGCACGCACCCACGCGTGTCGACCGAGGCGAACATCGAGAACATGAAGGTCCAGCTGCGCAGGCTGGGCCTGGGCCACGACAAGCGCCGGTCCTTCGCCACGATCGACCCGGACTACTACAAGTGGACCCAGTGGATCTTCCTGCAGATCTACAACTCCTGGTACGACACCGAGGCGAAGACGGCCCGCCCGATCGCCGAGCTGGTCGCCGCCTTCGAGGACGGCTCCCGTGAGGTTCCCGGCGGCCGTTCCTGGGCCGCGCTGACCGCGGGCGAGCGGGCCGACGTGCTGAACGAGTACCGGCTGGCGTACGCCTCGGACGCGCCCGTCAACTGGTGCCCCGGGCTGGGCACCGTACTGGCCAACGAGGAAGTCACCGCCGACGGCCGGTCCGAGCGCGGCAACTTCCCCGTCTTCAAGGCCAAGCTGAGCCAGTGGAACATGCGGATCACCGCCTACGCGGACCGCCTGCTGGACGACCTGGACGCGCTGGACTGGCCCGAGGCCATCAAGCTGCAGCAGCGGAACTGGATCGGGCGCAGCGAAGGCGCGCGCGTCGACTTCTCCGTCGGCGGCGCCGGTGCGATCACCGTCTTCACCACCCGCCCCGACACTCTGTTCGGCGCCACCTACATGGTGCTGGCCCCGGAGCACGAGCTGGTCTCCGCCATCGTCCCGGCCGCCTGGCCCGAGGGCACCCACCCCGTGTGGACCGGCGGGCACGCCACCCCGGCCGAGGCCGTCAACGCGTACCGCAAGCAGGCCGCCTCCAAGTCGGACGTCGAGCGCCAGGCGGACGCCAAGGAGAAGACCGGCGTCTTCACCGGCGCGTACGCGGTCAACCCGGTCAGCGGCGACCAGGTTCCGGTCTTCATCGCCGACTACGTGCTGATGGGCTACGGCACCGGCGCGATCATGGCCGTCCCGGCCCACGACACCCGTGACTTCGCCTTCGCGCGCGCCTTCGAGCTGCCGATGCGCTGCGTCGTGCAGCCCTCGGACGGCCGTGGCACCGACCCGGCGGAGTGGGACGACGCGTTCGCCTCGTACGACGCGGCGCTGGTCAACTCGACCGGCGAGGGCCTGTCCCTGGACGGCCTGGGCGTCGTCGACGCCAAGGAGAAGATCACCGACTGGCTGGCCGAGCGCGGCATCGGTGAAGGGACGATCAACTTCCGGCTGCGCGACTGGCTGTTCAGCCGCCAGCGCTACTGGGGCGAGCCCTTCCCGATCGTCTACGACGAGGACGGCGTCGCGCACCCGCTGCCCGAGTCGATGCTGCCGCTGGAGCTGCCCGAGGTCGAGGACTACTCGCCGCGCACCTTCGAGGCCGACGATGCCACCAGCAGGCCGGAGACCCCGCTGTCGCGCAAGGCGGACTGGGTCGACGTCGAGCTGGACCTGGGCCGTGGCGAGGGCGTCAAGCGCTACCGCCGCGAGACCAACACCATGCCGAACTGGGCCGGTTCCTGCTGGTACGAGCTGCGCTACCTGGACCCGAACAACTCCGAGGCGCTGGTCGACCCGGCGATCGAGCAGTACTGGATGGGCCCGCGGGAGGGCCAGCCGCACGGCGGCGTGGACCTGTATGTGGGCGGCGCCGAGCATGCGGTGCTGCACCTGCTGTACGCGCGCTTCTGGGCGAAGGTGCTGTTCGACCTGGGCCACGTGTCCTCGGTCGAGCCGTTCCACAAGCTGTACAACCAGGGCATGATCCAGGCGTACGTCTACCGTGACGCACGCGGCTTCCCGGTCTCGGCGACCGAGGTGGAGGAGCGCGACGGCAGGTTCTTCTTCGAGGGCGAGCCCGTCAAGCGCGAGCTGGGCAAGATGGGCAAGTCCCTGAAGAACGCCGTCACGCCGGACGAGATCTGCGAGGAGTACGGCGCGGACACCCTGCGCCTGTACGAGATGGCGATGGGCCCGCTGGACGTCTCGCGTCCGTGGGACACGCGCGCCGTGGTCGGCCAGTACCGGCTGCTGCAGCGGCTGTGGCGCAACGTCGTGGACGAGGGGTCGGGCGCTGTCACCGTGGTCGACGCGGAGCCCGGCGAGGACACGCTGCGCGTGCTGCACAAGGCGATCGACGGGGCGGGCGCGGACCTGGCGGGGCTGCGGTTCAACACCGCCATCGCCAAGATCACCGAGCTGAACAACGCCCTGACGAAGGCGGGCCGCCCGCTGGAGCGCACGGTCGCCGAGCAGCTGGTGCTGCTGGTCGCGCCGCTGGCCCCGCACATCGCGGAGGAGCTGTGGCACCGCCTGGGCCACACCGACTCGGTGGTCCACCAGGACTTCCCGGTCGCGGACCCGGCGTACGTCGTGGACGAGAGCGTGACCTGCGTGGTCCAGATCAAGGGCAAGGTCAAGGCGCGCCTGGAGGTGCCGCCGACGATCTCCGACGCGGACCTGGAGCGACTGGCGGTGAGCGACGAGGGCGTGGTCGCGGCGCTGGCCGGGGCTGAGATCCGCAAGGTGATCGTGCGTGCGCCGAAGCTGGTGAACATCGTCGTCTGAGGCCGGTGACTGCGGTGAGGTGGCTGGGGTCCGGTGACTGGGGTCCGGCGACTGTGGTGAGGTGGCTGGGGTCTGGTGACTGCGGTCCGGTGACTGCGGTCGGGGCGTCGGCGGGGGCGCTGGTCCCGGCGGTCTAGGGGTTGTCCCGTACGGGCAGGTTGGGGGTTCGATGGGAACCCCTGGCCTGCCCGCTGCGTTTACGGTGGGAGGACGAAGAAGCCGGGTTGGCGAGCAGCCCGTCGTGCAGGGGAAAGGGAACCTCATGGAGGCCGCGTTGATCATCATGGCCCTGATGGTGCTGTTCACCTTCCTGGGGCTGGGCGTGTTCGTCACCGTGAAGGTGGTCGGCGCGGCGAAGCGCGGCGTGGACCGGACGATCACGCAGGCGCGCAGGACCGTCGAGGACACCAGCCTGAAGGCACGCAGCTTCGGTCAGGTCGGGGTGTCCGGAGCGCTCGCCCAGATACGGCTGGACCTGCGGACGTCGATGCGGTCGACGCAGCAGGTGCTCTGCCAGGGCGTGCAATCAGATGCCTCGCTGAAGGAGTCGATCGGCCTGTTCGAGCGGCTCAGCGCCCACGGGCACGAGCTGGACGACGAGCTCAAGCGGCTGGAGCAGGAACCGGACAAGAAGCGGATCGCGGAGCGGCTCCCCGAGCTGCGCGAGCGCACCGACCGCGTCACGCAGGCGGCGGATTCGCTGCGCTGGGCAGCCCGCGACCGGGCCCGCCGGTTCGCGGAGGACGACCTGTCGGTGCTGTCGGCGCAGATCGAGGTCGAGTCGGGGGCGCTGCGCGACTGGTCGCGCGAGTCCGTGGACGACCTGGCTGCGTGGGCGGCGGAGCCTACCCCCGGTGCGGCCTCCGCGCCCGGTGCGGGACCCGCCGCGTCGTCGTCGGCCCCGGGTACGGGTGGGGCCCCTCGCCCGGCCGCGGCTCCGGCGCCCGCGGCGGCGCTGCCGAAGGCTCCGGCGCGGACCGCTTACCCCTGGGAGAAGGCCCCGCGTCCGGAGACGACCGCCTGAGTCGGGCGCGGCGCTGAGGGTGGATGCGCGCTGGGGTTGGGCGTGGCGCTGGGGTCGGGCGCGCGCTGGAGGTTGAGCGTGGCGCCCGGTCGGGCGTGGCGCAGGGGAGGGCGCGGCTCACGCGCGTCCTGAGGCGACCAGCTGCATAGGGCGCGGCTCGGTTCGGGTCGGTGCCGGTTCGGTCGGCATTCGGCTCCGGGGCGGTACCGGACGGTCCCGGCTCGATCCGCGACCGGTCCCGGCTCGGCTTCCGCTCGGTTTCGGGTGGAGGTGGGTGGGGAGGTTCGCCAGGACGCCTCGGCGAGGGTCCTCCGCCGGTACGGTGCCCGTCGGGCGCAGGGGTCCTTCCGCGGACCCCGGTGAGGTGCTGGGCGGGCTCGGACGGGCCGCCGCGGGCTCCGGATCCGGTGGCCGGGCGGACCCGCGGGGCGGACCGGGCTGCCGGACTCGCCTCGCTGCCGGTACCCTCCGGCTCATGTCCCGCCATGTCGCGATCATCACCGATTCCACGGCCTACCTGCCCCAACAGGCGATGGCGCGGCACGGGATCACCTCCGTCCCCCTCACCGTGGTCCTCGGCGACGAGGCCCTCGAAGAGGGCACGGAGATCTCGGCCCGCAGCCTCGCCCTCGCTCTCCAGAAGCGCCGCCCGGTCACCACCTCCCGGCCCAGCCCGGAGGAGTTCGTCCGGGCCTACCGGGCGGCCGCGGACGCCGGCGCGGCCGGCATCGTCAGCCTGCACCTCTCCGCCGAGTTCTCCGGCACCTACGACGCCGCCGTCATGGCAGCCCGGACGGCCCCCGTACCCGTCCGTGTCGTGGACACGGGCATGGTCGCCATGGCGCTCGGCTTCTGCGCCCTCGCCGCCGCCGAGGTCGCGGACGCGGGCGGCTCGGCCGACGAGGCGGTGGCCGCCGCCGAGAAGCGGGCGGCGGACATGTCCGCCTACTTCTACGTCGACACCCTCGACTACCTGCGCCGCGGCGGCCGCATCGGCGCGGCCCAGGCCCTGCTCGGCTCGGCGCTCGCCGTCAAGCCGCTGCTCACGCTGGAGGGCGGGCGGATCGAGATGCTGGAGAAGGTGCGGACGGCGTCCAAGGCCATCGCCCGCCTCGAAGAACTGGCCGTCGAGCGGGCCGGATCGGGCGCTGTGGATGTGGCGGTGCACCACCTCGCCGCCCCCGAACGCGCCCAGAAACTCGCGGAGCGGCTCCGGGAACGCATCCCGGGGCTGGTGGAACTGCACGTCAGCGAGGTGGGCGCGGTGATCGGCGCGCACACCGGGCCAGGGCTGCTGGCGGCGGTCGTCTCGCCCCGCTGATCCCGTGAACCACCCTCAAGGGTGACGGGGTTATCCACAACGGGTGCTCTGTCCACCGGAATTGAGGGCTCCGAACGGGGCCGGGGAATCGTCCCTAACGTCGTCGGTATGACTCTTCGAACGCGTACGTCACCGTCCTCCGGCGCCACGAGCGGCCCGGGCCGTCCCCACGCATCCGACGGCCGCGACAGCGGCCGGATCCGTGGCCGCGTCCGCGGTCGCCCCCACGGCCGCCCACCCGCCCCGCCCTCCCCTGCCCTGCGCCGCCGGGCGGAGCGGCTGGTGAACGGCCCGGGCGCGCGGGAGGCCCCACCGGACGTTCCCTGCGGGGTTCCGGGCGGCGGGAGTCCGGGTGACGACGGGCTGGTGGTCATGGGCGCGGGGGTGCCGGGCGGCGGAAGTCCGGGCGCGGGGGTCCCGCGTGACGGTGTTCCGGACGCCGGGGAGCGGTCGGCGCGGCCGGCCGGGTGGCGGCTCGCGTTGGGCGAGCGGATGCCGGTGTGGGTGCAGGCGCGCTGCGGGCTGGAGACGAAGACGCTGGGGGCCGTGGCGGTGGTGCTGGTGGCCGCCGTGGGGTTCGCCGGACAGCGGTACTGGTCGGCCGGGCCTGAGCCGGTGAGGGCGCCCTCCGTCGTCGCTCCCGCGCCCGCGCTCGCTACGGGGGCGGCCGCACCGCACCCGGCCCCGGCTCAGGCGCGGATCGGGGTCGACGTCGGCGGGAAGGTCAGCGCCCCCGGGATCCGGCGCTTGCCCGCCGGGTCGAGGGTCGAGGACGCGCTGGCCGCCGCCGGGGGAGTGCGGCCGGGCACGGACACCTCGGGGCTCAACCGGGCCCGGGTCCTGATGGACGGCGAGCAGGTGCTGGTCGGTGCCCCGCCACAGAACGGCCCGGGCGGCCCGGGCGCCCCGGGAGGGCCCGGGCCGAGCCCCGGTCCGGTGAGCCTCGCCAGTGCCACGGTCGAGCAATTGGACGGCCTGCCGGGTGTCGGCCCGGTCCTGGCCCGCCACATCGTCGACTACCGCACGGCGCGGGGTGGCTTCCGCTCCGTGGAGGAGCTCCGCCAGGTCAACGGCATCGGGGAGCGGCGGTTCGCGGATCTGCGCGCCTTGGTGCGGCTGTGAGCCGCCCCGGGACGGGTGCGGACCCCGACCCGAGCGGGGCCGGTGGGCCCCAGGCTCCGGGCGACTCCGTAGAGCCGCGTCGGCCGGGTGGCCCGGGTGGGCGCGGGGATCGGGCGGGGGTGACGGACCTGCGGCTCGTGGGGCCCGCGCTCGCCCTCTGGGTGGCCGCCGCGCTCGCGCTCGATACCCCGGCCGCGTGGAGCGCGGCGGGGGCCGGGCTGGGGGTGGTGGGCGCCGGAGTGCTGGTGCTGGTGGCGTGCCGACGGCGCGAACCCCGGTGGACGATCGGCACGGCGGTCGCGGCGGCCCTGCTCTGCGCGGCCACCGGAGCCACGGTGGGCGCCTTGCACCGGGCGGAGGCCCGGGCGGGTCCGGTGGTCGGGCTCGCGCGGCAGCACGCCCTGGTCACGGCCGAGCTGACGGTCGGCTCCGACCCCCGGCGGGCCGGAGCCGGGAGCGGGCCGCCGGTGGTGCTCCTGGACGCGGAGGTGACCCGGGTGACCGGTCCGGAGGGTGCGCGGACCCGGGTGGCGACGCCGGTCCTGGTGATGGCGCGGGACCCGGGCTGGGTGCGGCTGCTGCCCTCGACCCGGGTGCGGGTGGAGGGGCGGCTGGCCCCGGCGCGGGACGGCGAGCGGGCGGTGGCCCTGCTGAACCCGGCGGGGGAGGGGCCGCCCCGGGTGACCGGCGGCCCGGACCTCGCGCAGCGCGTAGCGGGGCGGCTGCGCCAAGGCCTGCGCGAGGCCACCGAAGGGCTCGCGCCGGACGCGCGGGCGCTGTTGCCGGGCCTGGTGGTCGGAGACACCTCCCGGGTGCCGGTCGATCTCCACGAAGCCTTCCGCGCCACCGACCTCCTGCACCTGCTGGCGGTGTCCGGCTCCAACCTCACCGTCGTCCTGTTCCTGCTGATCGGTCCCGCGGCCACGGCGCAGCACGCCGAGCGGCGCGGGCTGGCTCCCCGGCTGGGGCTCTCGTTGCGCGGGACGGCCCTGTGCGGGGCGGCCTTGATCCTGGCCTTCGTAGTGGTCTGCCGACCCGAGCCGAGCGTGCTGCGGGCCGCCGCGTGCGGTGCGGTCACCCTGCTGGCCCTCGCCACCGGGCGGCGCAGGTCGCTGATCCCGGCCCTGGCCGCCGCGGTCGTCCTGCTGGTGCTCAACGACCCCTGGCTCGCGCGGAGCTACGGCTTCCTGCTGTCCGTCCTGGCCACCGGGGCCCTGCTGATCCTCGGGCCCCGCTGGAGCGCGGCCCTGCGGCGGCGCGGGGTGCCGAACCGGCTCGCCGAGGCGCTGGCCGCCGCCGCGGCCGCGCAGGCGGTGTGCTCCCCGGTGGTGGCGGTGCTCGCGGCCCGGGTGAGCCTGGTGGCGGTGCCGTGCAATCTGCTGGCCGAGCTGGCGGCGGGCCCGGCCACGGTGCTGGGCTTCGCCGCGCTGGGGGTGGCGCCGGTGTGGATGGCGGGCGCGCGGGCGCTGGCCTGGTGCGCCGGGGTGCCCGCCGGGTGGATCGCCTCGGTGGCCCGCACGGGTGCGGGGCTCCCGGGGGCGGAGCTGTCCTGGCCCGGCGGGGTCACCGGTGGCCTGCTGCTGGCGGGGGTGACGCTGGGCGTCGTAGGGCTGGCGGCGCGGCTGGGCCGGTACCGCTGGGCCTGCGCGGCCACGGCGCTGGTGCTGCTGCTCGCCCTGCTGCGGCCCCCGCAGCTGACCCGGACGCTGACCGGCTGGCCGCCGCCGGGGTGGCGCTACGCGCAGTGCGCCGTGGGCCAGGGGGATGCCGGAGTCCTCGCCGCCGGTCCGGGAACGGCGGTGGTCGTGGACACCGGCCCGGAACCGGGGCCGGTGGACGGGTGCCTGCGGGCCCTGGGGGTACGGCGGGTGCCGTTGTTGCTTCTGACACATTTTCACGCCGACCACGTGGGCGGACTGGCCGGAGTGCTGCGGGGGCGGACCGTCGGGGTGATCCAGACCACCACGCTGGCGCAGCCGCCGGGCCAGGCGGAGTTCGTCCGCCGTACCGCGGCCGCCGCCGGGATCGGGGTGGAGGAGGCCCGTGCCGGGGAGCGGCGCCGGATCGGCCCGCTGTCGTGGGAGGTGCTCTGGCCGCCGCCCGCCGGGCCGGGCGCGGGCCCGCCGCCCGACGGGCCGAACGACGCCAGTGTGGCACTGCTGGTGGACAGCGCGGGGCTGCGTCTGCTCCTGCTGGGCGACCTCGAACCGGCCGCCCAGCGGCAGCTGCTGAGAGACCGTCCGGACCTGGGTCCCGTGGACGTCCTCAAGGTCGCCCACCACGGATCCGCCCACCAGGACCCCGCACTGCAGGAACGGATCGCACCGCGGATCGCGATCGTTCCCGTCGGCGCCGGGAACCGTTACGGTCACCCCGCGAAGGAAACGCTCGCACGGCTGCGGGAGTCGGGGGCGGCCGTACTGCGCACCGATACCGACGGTTCGGTGGCGGTCACGGGAGCGGGCCCCGGGCTACGGGCGTTTCCAGCCGGGCGCCGACGGAGGAGGCGGGCGCATACCGGGTGCGAGTGTTCTGTTTGCCCGCAACCCAACCGCATGATCGAATGCGTTTTCGCCAGACCGAATCAAGTCCACACAGCACGGGGGTGCATCAACCATGTTCAGTCGCAGACGGGGTATGGAGACGGGCGCGGGCGCGGGCCCGCCCGGATCGGCGACGCTGACGCTGCCGCCGATGGCGGGCCTGCTCAGTTACCGGGTCCTCGACACCGTCCACCAGCCGGTCCGCCAAGCCCGGTTCGAGGTGACCGATCCGATCGGCCGACGGATCGTCAGCGGGGAGACCGACCCCTATGGCGGGTTCACGGCCGCCGTACCGGAGGGGGAGTACCGACTGGCCGTCACGGCCGAGGGCTACGCGCCGTACCACGGGGCGACGATCGTGGCCGTGGGCGAAGGGCCGCGGCAGGGCCCGGGGGAGATCGTCCTCGACGCGGTCGAGCCGCCGCTGCTGCCGCGCCCGGGGCACTGGGAGCTGGACCCCGCGCACTCCTCCGTCGGTTTCACGGCCCGGCACATCGGCCTGGCCCGGATCCACGGCCGGTTCAACACCTTCGCCGGAGCGGTGCGCATAGCCGACCGGATGGAGGACTCGTCCATGCACGTGATCATGGACGCGGCGAGTATCGACACCGGAGTCCGGCTGCGCGACGACCACCTGCGCTCGGCGGACTTCCTGGACGCGCAGCGCCACCCGACGGTGGAGTTCTACAGCGAACGGTTCATCCACCGAAGCGGCACCCACTGGGCCGTCGCGGGCGCTCTGACCCTGCACGGGGTCAGCCGCTCGGTCACCCTGGACGCCCAGTACCTGGGGGTGGGCACGGGCCTGGAGGGCGAGACCCGCGCCGCCTGCCGCGCCACGGCCGAGCTCCAGCGCGAGGACTTCACGCTGAACTGGCAGTCGCTGGCCCACGGCGTCGCGGCGATCGGCATGAGCGTGGAGGTCAAGCTGGACGTACAGATCGTGCACAAGGCCTGATCGGGCCCGTAGTCCGTAGCCCGTAGCGCCCGTAGGGGGCCTGTAGCCCACCGCCCACCGACGGGCGCCCAGGGCCCCTGCTCGAGGCCGGAGCACCGAGACCGGGCTACGGGCTACGGCCGGTGGGCTACGGGTCCGGGCTACGGGGCTTCGAGCCAGCCGTCGTAGTCGGCGGCGAGGCCGTCCAGTGCCGTGGCGTCGAGGAGTTCCCTCGGGTCCTCGACGACGACGAGCCACTGGGCGTCCTCGGCGTCGTCCTCGCCCGCCAGGGCGTCGCGGACCAGCTGCGGTTCCTCGGGCAGCCCGAAGCGGTCGACCAGCTCCCGGGCCACCTCGTCGGCGGCGTCGCGGTCGGGCAGGACCAGTACGTGTCGTGCGTTCACCGGACCATTCTCCGGTATGCGGGGCGCGGCGCTGTCGGTGCGGCGTGGGATGCTGGAGCCGATGGCCACCAGGAAGAACTCAACCGACGATCCGCTCGCCCCACTCACCCTCGCGGTGGGTCAGGAGGACCTGCTCCTCGACCGTGTGGTGCGCGAGGTGGTGACGGCGGCCCGGGCCGCCGACGCCGACACCGACGTGCGCGACCTCGCGTCCGAGCAGCTCCAGCCCGGCACACTGGCCGAGCTGACGAGCCCCTCGCTCTTCTCCGAGCGCAAGGTCCTGGTCGTGCGCAACGCGCACGACCTGTCGGCGGACACGATCAAGGAAGTCAAGGCGTACCTCGCCGCGCCGTACGAGGAGATCGTCCTCGTGCTGCTGCACGCGGGCGGCGTCAAGGGCAAGGGGCTGCTGGACGCGGCCCGCAAGGCGGGTGCCCGGGAGATCGCCTGCCCGAAGATGACGAAGGCGGCGGACCGGCTGTCGTTCGTACGGGGAGAGTTCCGCACCCTGGGCCGGTCCGCCACGCCCGAGGCGTGCCAGACGCTGGTCGACGCGATCGGCAGCGATCTGCGGGAGCTGGCGAGTGCCGCGGCCCAGCTGTGCGCGGACGTCGAGGGCACGATCGACGAGGCCGTGGTCGGCCGCTACTACACCGGCCGGGCGGAGGCCTCCAGCTTCACCGTCGCCGACCGGGCGGTCGAGGGCCGGGCGGCGGAGGCCCTCGAAGCACTGCGCTGGTCCCTGTCCACCGGGGTCGCGCCGGTCCTCATCACCAGCGCCCTGGCCCAGGCGGTCCGGGCCATCGGCAAGCTGGCCTCGGCCCCCCGCGGCGCCCGACCCGGCGATCTCGCGAGGGACCTCGGGATGCCGCCGTGGAAGATCGACCGGGTGCGGCAGCAGATGCGGGGCTGGTCGGCGGACGCCGTCTCCGACGCCCTGCGCGCGGTCGCGCTGGCCGACGCGGGGGTCAAGGGCGGCGGCGACGACGCGGCGTACGCCCTGGAGAAGGCGGTCGTCGCGGTGGCCCGCGCGGCCCGCCCCCACCAGCCCGCCCGCTGACCCCACCAGCCACACAGGGCCCGTGCCGACCCCACCAGCGCCGACTGCCCCCGCCGTGGCCGGGTCCCTCGCCGAACCCGACTCCGCCAGCCCCGGCAGCGGACCCGGCCGGGTC
>NZ_JASISO010000041.1 GCF_030063135.1 Streptomyces sp. G-G2 | reverse complement strand
GATGGTGGGGGGAGCCGGTGCGGGGATTCGGGGGGTGGGGCGGGCGGGACAGGATCGGGGGGTAGCCGAAACCCAAGGAGCAGCCATGAACAGCCGTACCCGTGTCCTCGCCGGCGCCGCCCTCGCCGTAGCCCTCGGTGCCGGGACCCTCGGGGCCGTCAGTGCCAGCGCCACCCCGGCCCCCGCCGCACCGGCCGCCGCACCGGCCGCCGCCCCCGCCCGCGCGGACGGCGACCAGAACTTCACCACCAGCACCCACCTCACCGTCGACGCCGCCACCCGCGCCGCGCAGGCCGCGCTGCGGGCGGCCGAGAAGGAGAACCAGAAGGTGACGGTCGCGGTGGTCGACCGCAACGGCAACACCATCGTGACGCTGCGCGGCGACGGCGCGGGCCCGCAGTCCTACGAGTCGGCGCAGCGCAAGGCGTACACCGCCGTGTCCTGGAACGCCCCGACCTCCGTCCTCGCGGGCCGCCTCGCCCAGACCCCGAACCTCAAGGACATCCCCGGCACCCTCTTCCTCGGCGGCGGTACCCCCGTCCAGGCCAACGGCGCCCCGGTCGCGGGCATCGGGGTGGCCGGTGCGCCGAGCGGTGACCTGGACGAGAAGTTCGCCAAGGCCGGGGCAGACTCCCTCACCAAGTAAGTCCGGATATGTAGGACACCCCTACTATCGGGGCGTGGAACAGCGCTCCCTGCCCCCTGCCCCCGCCGCGGCGACGGCCGTCGCCCTGCTGCTCGCGCTGCTCGCCGGGTGCACCGGCGGGCCGGTCGAGGGCAGACCGGGCGCGTCGGGGCTGCGTGACCCGCTGTTCCCCAAGGCGGGCAACGGCGGGTACGACGTACAGCACTACGACCTCGGGATCGGGTACGAGCCCCAGCGGCGGCATCTGACGGGGACCGCCGTCATCACCGCCCGCGCCACCCAGGACCTCAGCTCCTTCAACCTCGACCTCGCCGGGCTCGACGTGAAGGAGGTCACGGTCGGGGACGAGGGGGCCCGCTTCAACCGGACCGGGAACGAGCTGACGGTGCGTCCCGCCGCGGACCTCAAGAAGGGCGAGGTCTTCCGTACGCGGGTCAGCTACTCCGGGACCCCCCGGGTCATCCGCGACGCGGACGATTCCAAGGAGGGCTGGATCCCCACCGGCGACGGCGCGGTCGGGGTGGGCGAGCCGGTCGGGTCGATGGCCTGGTTCCCGGGCAACCACCACCCCAGCGACAAGGCGACCTACGACGTCACGCTGACCGTTCCGCAGGGGTACGAGGGCGTGTCCAACGGGCAGTTGAGGTCGCGTACCGACGACGGCGCCGGGCGGACCGTCTTCGTGTGGCACGGCGACGAGCCGATGGCGAGCTATCTGGCGGTGGCCGCCATCGGCAAGTACCGGATCACGCAGGGGAAGACCGCGTCGGGGATCCCCTTCTACGAGGCGGTGGCGCCGTCCGAGGAGAAGGACAGCGCCGCGGCGCTCGCGCGGCTGCCCGAGATGCTGGAGTGGGGCGGCCGCAGGTTCGGGCCGTACCCGTTCGCGAGTACGGGCGCGATCGTCGAGCCGCGCGGCACCCTCGGCTACGCGCTGGAGACGCAGACCCGCCCGGTGTTCTCCGGCGCGCCGACCGAGATCCTCGTCCTGCACGAGCTGGCGCACCAGTGGTTCGGGAACTCGGTGTCGCCCAGGACGTGGAAGGACATGTGGCTCAACGAGGGCTTCGCGACCTACGCCGAGTGGCTGTGGTCCGAGGACCACGGCGGGCCGAGCGCGCAGGACCGGTTCACGGCGTTCCTGGAGGGCGACACCAAGGTCGATCCGGACGCCGACCGGCCGTGGGGGGACTTCCCGCCCGCCGAGCCGCCCGGGCCCGCGCACATTTCGGACGACCCCGTGTACTACCGGGGCGCGATGACCCTGCACCGGATCCGCCAGGAGGTCGGCGATCCGGCGTTCTTCGAGCTGGTGCGGGGATGGGCGGCCGGGCACCGGCACGGGAACGCCGGTACGAGCGACTTCACCGACTACGCCGAGGAGTCGACCGGGCACGACCTGGACGACGTGTGGGACGTGTGGCTGTACGGGAAGGACAAGCCCAAGGCGTCCGGGGTCACGACGCCCGGCGGTTGAGGGACTTGCGCAGGACCGTGCAGGGGCGGCCGTGTTCGAGGTCCGGGCCGCGGCGCAGCTCCTCGTAGCCGCGGGAGGTCCAGAACGCCAGCGCCGCCGGGTTGGCGTCGAGTACGGCCAGGCGTACGCCGTCCCGTCCGGCGGCGCGGAAGCGGTCCTCGGTGAGGGTGGCGAGGGTGCGTCCGTACCCGGCGCGGTGCGCGGTCGCGTCGATCAGCAGCAGGCCGATCCAGGGATCCGGGTCGTCGGAGTCCGGGGCGGGGTGGTGGTCGAGGGTGGCGGTCAGGCCGACGAGGCGGCCCGCCGAACGGGCGAGCAGCACCTGGGCGCCGTCATGCGCGAGTTCGTCGGCGAGCGCGGCCGCGACCTGCTCGACGGTGATGCGGGCCGGGTCGGGGAAGTCCCCGCTGAGTTCGAAGAAGGCGCGGTTCGTCGCGTAGAGGGCGGCGACCTCGGTGAGCACCGGGCCGGGCAGGGCGCCGTCGACGGGGACGAGGGGTTCGAGAATCACCCGGCGAACCGTAGCAAGTGCGCAGGTGGGCACGGTGCGGGGCGGTGCGGGGCGGTGCGGCGGGTTCGCGGCAACGGAATACGGGGTCCCGGGTACGCCGGAGCCCCCCGGCGCGGACGGGCGCGGGGGGCTCCGGCGGAAGCCCGGTCGTCGGCGGGCCGCTGGCGCACCGTCGGACGTCGCCGTCGGACGTCGCCGTCGGACGTGGCCGTCGGACGTGGCCGTCAGACGCGCGAGATCGTCGGACGTGATGCCGGACGTGACCGTCAGACGTTGACGCCGAAGTCCTGGGCGATGCCCGTCAGGCCCGAGGCGTAGCCTTGGCCGACCGCGCGGAACTTCCACTCGGCGCCGCTGCGGTACAGCTCGCCGAAGACCATCGCGGTCTCGGTGGCCGCGTCCTCGGAGAGGTCGTAGCGGGCGATCTCGGCGCCGCCCGCCTGGTTCACGACGCGGATGTACGCGTTGCGGACCTGGCCGAAGTTCTGGCCGCGGCTGTCGGCGTCGTAGATGGAGACCGGGAAGACGATCTTGTCCACGTCGGCCGGGAGGGCCGCCAGGTTCACCTTGATGGACTCGTCGTCGCCCGAGCCCTCGCCGGTGCGGTTGTCACCGGTGTGCACGATGGTCTGGTCCGGGGTGGACTTGTTGTTGAAGAAGACGAAGTGGCCGTCGGAGACGACCTTGCCCGTCGGGTTCACCGCGATCGCGGACGCGTCCAGGTCGAAGTCGACACCGGTCGTCGTACGGACGTCCCAGCCGAGGCCGACCGTGACGGCCGTGAGCCCGGGAGCCTCCTTGCTGAGCGAGACATTGCCGCCCTTGGACAGGCTTACAGCCATGGGGATGACCCTTTCCTCTGTGCTGTCGGCGCCGTGCGACGCCGTGTGACGTCCTTCGACGCCTTGGTGACGTTACCGCTGACTGTCATAACGCGGGGAGGGGGTGCGGAGGTTCCAGGCCGGGCGGTCGGGGTGTGCGCCGGCCGTGAAATGCGGGTGACGCGGGGCGGTGCGGGGGCGGATCATAGGGGCATGCCTGGTCCCTATGTCATCCGCGGTTCGGTCGTGCTCCCCGAGGGCGAGCTCGCCTGGCGGTTCTCGCGTTCCTCCGGGCCGGGCGGTCAGCACGTCAACACCTCCGACTCCCGCGTGGAGCTGCTGTTCGACCTCGGCGCGACCAAGTCGCTGCCCGAGGTGTGGCAGGCGCGGGCGCTGGAGCGGCTCGCCTCCCGGCTGGTGGACGGGGTGGTGACCGTACGGGCCTCCGAGCACCGGTCCCAGTTCCGCAACCGGGAGATGGCGCTGGTCCGGCTGACCTCGCTGCTGGCGGAGGCGACCGCGCCGCCGCCGAAGCAGCGCCGGGCGACGAAGATCCCGCGGGGGATCAATGAGCGGCGGCTGCGGGAGAAGAAGGCCCGGGCCGAGACCAAGCGGGGCCGGACCGGCCGGGACTGGTAGGCCGGGCCGCCCCCCGCCGGACCACCCGCGGGACCCCCGGCCGGCGCTCCGCCCGGGACCGCGCGCCTCAAGCGCCGGCCGGGCGGGGAGTGCGCCCGGTCGGCCCGCGGGGCTACGCGCCCAGTTGGCGGTAGCGGCCGCGGAAATGGGTGAGCGGGCCGGAGGCGGAGGACGGCAGGGTGGTCGTCAGGACGCGGCCGATGACCAGGGTGTGGTCCCCGGCCTCGACGCGGCTCTCGGTGCGGCATTCGAGGGTGGCCAGGGCGCCGCCCATCAGCAGGGCGCCGGACGAGTCCCCCCGTACGACCGGCAGGTCCGCGAAGAGCAGCCGGTCGCTGATGCGGCCCTTCATCGCGAACCGGCCCGCCACGTGGCGCTGGCCCTCGGCGAGTACGGAGACGCCCCACAGGGGCTGTTCTGCGAGCAGGTCGTCCATCCGGGAGCCCTCGCGCAGGCTCACCAGGACCAGTGGCGGATCCAGGGACACCGACATGAAGGCGGTCGCCGTCATGCCGACGTCCTCGCCGCTCGGGCCGGTCGCGGAGAGCGGCTCCTCCCGCGCGGTGACCAGCACTACGCCCCCCGCCAGCCGGGACATCGCTTCCCGGAACTCGTCGTTGCTCACCCCATCAGCATGAGGGGTGGCCGCGTTCGCGGGGATCAGGGGTATCGCGGGTCTCGTTTTCAGCACACCCGGAACGCTAGTCTCGCGTCCCGCACCGCACATCGGGCCCTGGTCCGAGTCGACCCGCGACCCGCGGCCTAGGTCGGCCCGCACAAGAGCCGCACAAGAGCCGCACGAGCGCCGGACGGGGGCTGTCCGGGGTCCGTCCGCGTGGCTCTTCGCGCCCCCGCCGGGGTGTCCGGCGTATCGTTTGCTCCCGGAAATGAGGGGGAGCGCTCCCAGTCGGCGGGGGCCCCATTATCCATCTCATGTGACTTGAGTCACAGAGGGCAAGATTTGTTGACCCTGTGTACCTGCGGCACAGCTCACTGTGATTCAGTGGACGGGACACCGCAACGAAACGCCGATGACAAACCTGGAGTTGCTGTCGAGGTCTCGGGGAGAGCGAGCAATGGAGACCGAGTCGGAGCCGTACGTCCGTCTTGCGACCCTGCGGCAGCTTCACCGGGTGGTGGCCCAGTTGAATACGGCCCGCAGCCTGGCGGACACCCTGCAGACCGTCGTGGACGGCATCGTCGTGGGGCTCGGCTACGAACTCGCCTGTGTCAACCTCGTACGTCCTGACGGTGATCTCGTCGTCGCCGCCTTCGCCGGGGACCCCGCCGCGGAGGCCCTCATCACCGGCCGGGTCGGCTCCCGTCCCTCCTGGGAACGCCGTCTGACGATGGGTGAGAACTGGGACGGTCTGCGCTTCATCCCGCACACCGAGGGCTGGGTGCTGATGGAGGACGACGTCCCCCAGTGGCACACCGAGGGCCCCGATCCGCGCTTCGAGGACGAGTGGCACCCCGAGGACCGGCTCTATGCCCCCATGCGCGCGTCCGCCGGGGAACTGCTGGGCGTCATTTCGGTGGACAGACCGCGCAACGGACGCCGTCCCGGCGCCTGGGGACGCGAAGCGCTCCAGATGTACGCCTTCCAAGCGGCGATTGCGATCAGCAATGCCCGGCTTCGCGCGAACATGCAGCGCGCCCTGGTCCGCCTGGAGCGCGAGCAGCAGGCGCTGCGCGCGAGCGAGGAGTCCTTCCGCCAGGCCTTCGAATACGCGCCCAGCGGCATGGCCATCGCCGAGATGGGCGGTGACCAGCACGGACGGCTGCTGCGCACCAACGACGCGCTGTGCCGCCTGCTCGGGCGGCCCGCCTCGGTGCTGCGCCGCTACTCTTTCTCCGACCTGGTCCACCCCGAGGACATCGGCACCCTGCTGCGGACCTCCGCCGAGGGCGGCCGGGCCGAGCTGAGACTGGGACGGCGCGACGGTACGTATGTATGGGTGTCGCTGCGCAACTCCGTGGTGGCCGACGCGGCCGACGGGCCCCGCTTCCTGCTGACCCACGTCGAGGACATCGAGGAGCGCAAGCGGCACGAGCTGCAGCTCGCGCACCGGGCCAGCCACGACGCGCTGACCGGGCTGCCCAACAGCGCCGAGCTGCGGTCCCGGCTCGGCGCGCGGCTGTGCCGCAGACCGCAGTCCGTGCGGGCGACGGCGGTCGAGGCGCTGGACGCGGCCTTCGAGGGACGGGACGCGGGGCGGGCCGAGGCGGGTGGCGCCGGTGAGCACGGCTTTCCGCCCGACGGGGTGCCCGACCCCTTCGAGTACCCGGGTGGCCCGGGCGGTCCTGCGGGGACCGGTGGTCCGGGGGGCCCGGGGGGCCCGGGGGGCCCGGGGGGTGCCGGGGGAGTGGGACCGTACGAGCACCACGTGCACACCGTGGCGCCCTCGACGGACGTGGACGACGGGACCAAGGGGCTCGCGGTCCTCTTCTGCGACCTCGACGGCTTCAAGTCGATCAACGACCGGTTCGGGCACCACACCGGGGACGCGGTGCTCATCGAGGTGGCCCGGCGGCTGACGACGGGCGTCAGGGACGGTGACACCGTCGCCCGGCTGGGGGGTGACGAGTTCGTCGTACTGGCCGACGGGCTGGGGGCGGCGGACGCGGCCGACCTGGCGGTGCGGCTGCGCAACGCGATCATTCCGCCGATCCGGGTCGACGGCCGGGCGGTCCGTGTGGGGGCGAGTTTCGGGATCGGCTGGGCGGGCTGCGGGATGTCAGCGGACGAGGTGCTGCGCTCCGCCGACCAGCGGATGTACATCGAGAAGCGGTCGCGGTCGAAGGCGCACCGCAGGGCGGGCTGAGCGCCCTCCGCGGCCCTTCCGGTCCGGTGATCCGGGCGGTGGAGCGCCTGGAGCGCGCCTGTTCGAGGTAGGCTCCCGGGGGTCGAAAGGAGTGACCTGCGATGACGACGCCCGCGAACAACGGCTCGAGCGGTGGGGCGAACAAGCCCGAGGACGACGACGTGTTCGGCTACCTCTACGAGGACGGCCAGGCCGCCGGTGCCACACCGCCCGGACAGGGTGGCGGATACGGCTACCCCGGCCCCGCCGGCGGTACGCAGCCAGGTGTCCCCAGGACCTCCTACAACCAGGTGCGTACGGTCGGCGACCGACCGGCGTACGGCGGCCCGCGCGGCCAGGTCCCCTACCAGCAGGGTCCGCCCCAGCAGGGCCCGGGACAGCCCCAGTACCAGACGCAGTACCAGGCCCCGGAAGCGCTCCAGGCGGGCGGCTACGGCGTTCCGCCGCAGCAGCACGCCCCGCAGCGCCACGGCCAGTCGGGCCCGCCGCGGGGCGGCTCCGGCTCCAGCCGCCGGGGCATGCTGATCGCGGCCGTGGCCGTGGTCGCGGCCGTGGCGATCGGCATCGGCGCGGCGGTGGCCTTCGGCAACGACGACGACAAGGACAAGGCGGGCGGGAAGAACACCGGCCCGTCCCAGTCCCAGTCGCAGCCCGCGTCCCCGCCGCCGTCGAGCGGCGGACCGACCCCTCCGCCGGCGGCGAAGCTGCCGAAGGCGGACGCCACGGGTTCCGGTTTCGCCCTGGCGGGCGGTGCCACCGTGCAGAACTCGGTGTCGGGCGCCAAGTCGAGCACCGGGCAGTACGTGGGCGGCTTCAACAAGGCCGGGGCGTCGCTGACCTGGTCGCTGGACGTGCCGCAAGCCGGTTCGTACAAGCTGAAGATGACGTACGGGGTACCGGGCAAGGACGGCAGCACCACGCTGACCGTCAACGGCGAGGCGCAGACCCGTCCGGTCAACATGAAGAACTGGGCGAACGCGAAGCCCGGCGAGTGGGACAAGGGCTGGACGAACACCTACTCGCTGGTCGATCTCAAGGCGGGTGCGAACACCGTCAAGCTCTCGTGCGAGGCGGGCAACCAGTGCGACGTCCTGATCGACCAGCTGTGGCTGGAGGCGGGCTGACGGCGCTCCGGCGCGCCCGCCGCGGTCATTGACCCGGCGCCGCCGTGACGGTCACCGACCCCCGTACCTCCTCGTAGGTGCGGGGGTCGAACTCTCCCGCGACCGGGGCGTGGACGGTGGCCGCCGAGAGGGCGACCGCGCGGGACAGCCGGGCGGGCCAGTCGAGGCCCTCGACCAGGGCCGACAGGAGGCCCGCGACGGCGGAGTCGCCCGCGCCGGTCGGGTTGCCGGACAGGGTGCGGGGCGGGGCGGCCCGCCAGGTGCCTTCGGGGGTGGCCGCGAGCAGTCCGCCGGGGCCCAGGGACGTGATCACCGCGTAGGCGCCGCGGCGGCGGGCGTCGCGGGTGGCCGGGAGCGGGTCGCGGGAGCCGGTCAGCTCGGCGAGTTCGGCGGCGTTCGGCTTGATCATCTCGGGGCGGGCGGCGACGCCCCGGCGCAGGGCCTCGCCGCTGGTGTCGAGGAGGACCGGGACCCCGGCCGCGCGGGCCGACCGTACGAGGACCGCGTAGGCCCCGACGGGGACGCCCGGCGGGAGGCTGCCGCACAGGGCGACGGCGGCGACGGGGTGCGCGCAGGACCGTACGAGGGCGTCGTAGCGCTCCAGGAAGGCGGCCCATTCCGCGGGCGTGATCAGCGGGCCGGGCTCGTTGAACTGGGTGGTGTCGCCGGTGGCCGCGTCCACCACGGCCAAGGTGCGGCGGGTGCGGCCCGCGCAGGGCATCAGGGCATCCGTCACCCCGGGGGCGTGCGCGGCCAGGCCCGCGCGCACCGCCTCGCCCGCGGGGCCGCCCGCGAAGCCGGTGGCGGTGACCTCGTGGCCGAGGGCGGCGAGCACCCGGGCCACGTTGAGGCCCTTGCCGCCGGGACGTTCGACGGTGTCGGACACCCGGTGCGTGTCGTACGGCAGCAGCTTCGGCACCCGGTAGGTGACATCGAGCGCGGTGTTGAGCGTGACGGTCACGATCATTGGGCGGACCCCCGGTTCTCGGTCTGCCGGGATCATGCCAAACGGAACGCGGTCGGCCCAGTCCCCCCGGCCGACCGCCCCCGTCGGTACGGCCGCTCGCAGTACGGCCGCTCGCAGTACGGCCGCCCGGCGGTCGCCGGTCGGGTCAGCCGGCGGGGGTGACGATCCATTCGCCGCGCCGCATGACGCCCTTGACGTCGAAGTCCGCGTCGAGGACGACGAGGTCGGCGTACTTGCCGGGTTCCAGCGAGCCGACCTGGTCGTAGACCCCGATGAGCTTGGCCGGGTTCGCGGAGATCGCCTGGACCACCGATTCGACGGGCAGCCGGTCCAGGGTCACCGACCGCTTGAAGGCGGTGTCCAGGGTCAGGGTGGAGCCCGCGATCGAGCCGCCCTCGACGAGCCGGGCCACGCCGTCCTTGACCTCGACCTCCAGCGGGCCGAGGTGGTAGGTGCCGTCGCCGAAGCCCGCCGCGTCCATCGCGTCGGTGATCAGCGCGACGCGGTGCGCGCCCGCGTGGTGGAAGGCCAGTTCCAGCATCGCCGGGTGCAGGTGGGTGCCGTCGTTGATCAGCTCGACGGTGACCCGCTCGTCCTCCAGCAGCGCGGCGATCGGGCCGGGCGCGCGGTGCTCCATGCCGGGCATCGCGTTGTAGAGGTGGGTGGCGACGGTGGCGCCCGCGTCGATGGCCTGGCGGGTCTGGTCGTAGGTGGAGTCGGTGTGTCCGATCGCGGCGATCACCCCGTGCTCGGCCAGCAGGCGTACGGAGTCCAGCCCGCCCGGCAGCTCGGTGGCCAGGGTGAACATGCGCGCCGCGCCGTGCGCGGCGTCCATCAGCTTGCGGACCTCGGCCGGGTCCGGGTCGCGCAGCAGGTCCTCCTTGTGGGCGCCCTTGCGGCAGGGGTTGATGAAGGGGCCCTCGAAGTGGATGCCCGCGATCTCGCCCTGCTGGGTCAGCTCGGCGAGCAGCGCGGCCCGCCGGGCCAGCTCGGTCAGGTCGCCGGTGACGGTGGAGGCGATCAGCGTGGTGGTGCCGTGCTCGCGGTGCGTCCGTACGCCCTGGAGGATCTCCTCGGGGGTGCCGGAGGTGAAGGAGGCGCCGCCGCCGCCGTGGTTGTGCATGTCCACGAAGCCGGGGACGATCCAGTGCCCGGCCAGGTCGACGGTCCGGGTGTCCTCGCGGGCGCTGCCCGCGATGCGCTCGCCCTCGACGATGACGCGGCCGCCCGTGACGGTCCCGGTGGGCAGCACCACCTTGGCGCCGGAGAGAACGGTGCTGTGTGCGCTTCCGGCCATCAGGCAGGTACCTCCGTGGCGAGTAGGTCCCAGGCGAGCAGACCCGCGCCCAGGCATCCGGCGGTGTCCCCGAGGGCCGCCGGAACGATCTCGGGCAGCCGCTGGAACGTGACGCGTTCCTCGACGGCCGCCCGAAGTGGTGTGAACAACGTTTCCCCGGCCTCGGCGAGCCCGCCACCGATGATCAGGGTGCGCGGGTCCAGCAGGGTGAGGGCGGTGACCAGACCGTCGGCGAGGGCGCCGACGGCGGCGAGCCACACCTCGCGGGCGCGGGGGTCCCCGGACTCGACGGCCTTGGCGCAGTCGGCGGCGTCGGCCCCGGGGTCGCCGGAGGCGGCGGCCCAGGCACGGGTGACGGCGGAGGCGGAGGCCAGGGTCTCCAGGCAGCCGTACTGGCCGCAGCCGCAGGCGGGGCCGCCGGGCCGGACCACGATGTGGCCGATCTCGCCCGCGTAGCCGTGGGCGCCCGCCTCGATGCGGCCCGCGATGCCGATGGCGCCCGCGATGCCGGTGCCCAGGGGCACGAAGAGGAAGCGGTCGGCGCCGCGGCCCGCACCGATGCGGCCCTCGGCGAGTCCGCCCGTACGCACGTCGTGGCCCAGGGCCACGGGGATGCCGCCGAGGCGTCTGCTGAGGAGGGCGCGCATGGGTACGTCGCGCCAGCCCAGGTTCGCGGCGTACACGGCGATCCCGTGCTCGGCGTCGACGATTCCGGGGACGGCGACTCCGGCGGCGGAGGCGGGGCCCGCGTACCGGTCGGCCCCCAGATCGCGCAGTTCCGCGGCGAATTCCAGGATCGACTCGACGACGGCTTCGGGGCCCCGGTCGCGGCCGGTGGCCCGGCGCGCCTCGTGGAGCAGCGTGCCGTCCTCGGCGACGAGGGCGGCCTTCATCCCGGTGCCGCCCACATCGAGGGCGATGACGTATTTCACGGGTTTCACAGGTGACAGTCTCGCGTGCTCGGCGGGGAAAGGTCTAGTCCACTGAGGGGGATTGTTGAGTAGCCATACAAATTGGGGGCCTTGACCCCCGTCCGGTTGTGGACACTCCGCGAAAGTGGTGTAGACCTTACGTGGACCGTACGTACAACAAGGGGTGGACAGAGAGCTGTGAGAGCCCGTTACCTGAGCCTGGCGGCCTCCGGCGCCGCACTGTGCATGACATTGACCCTGACGGGCTGCGGCACCGTGAGCCTCGGTGGGAACAACGAGGTGACCCTGCACGTCGTGGCGGCCGACTACGGAGACAATCCGGCGAACTCCTCCACGAAGTACTGGAAGGACCTCGCCGACCGCTTCGAGAAGGACCGGCCCGGCGTCAAGGTCGAGGTCAACGTCTACTCCTGGACCGAGGTCGACGCCAAGGTCGCCGAGCTGGTCAAGGCGGGCAAGGCCCCCGACGTCGCCCAGATCGGCGCCTACGCCGACTACGCCGCCGCCGACAAGCTCTACACCACCGACGAGCTGCTCTCCGTGACGACCGAGGCCGACTTCCTCGCGCCGCTCGCCGACGCGGGCAAGGTCAAGCGCGTCCAGTACGGCATGCCGTTCGTGGCCAGCACCCGGCTGCTCTTCTACAACGAGAAGCTCTTCGCCGACGCCGGGATCATCCCCGCGAGCGCCGTCGGCACCGGCAAGGGCTGGCAGCCCAAGACCTGGGCCGAACTGGAGTCCGCCGCCAAGAAGCTCAAGGCGGCCAAGGTCCCCACCCCCTTCGCGCTGCCCCTGGGCCGCGAGGAGGCGCAGGCCGAGACGATGAACTGGCTCCTGGCGGGCGGCGGCGGCTACACCGACAACGAGGAGTCCTACGCCCTGGACTCCCCCGAGAACATCAAGACCTTCGAGTACCTGCGCGACACCCTGGTCGGCGGCGGGCTCACGGGCCCCGTCGAGCCCGGCAAGCTCGACCGCCAGGCCGCCTTCGACGGCTTCACACGCGGCGAGGTCGGCATGCTCAACGGCCACCCGACGCTGATCAAGCAGGCCGCCGAGAAGGGCGTCAAGTTCGGCATGGTTCCCCTGCCGACCGTCGACGGATCGGAGAAGCCCGCCATGGGCGTCGCCGACTGGGTCATGGCCTTCAAGAACGGCCACCGCAAGGAATCGGGCGAGTTCCTCGACTTCCTGTACTCCGCGAAGAACCAGACCGCCTTCACCGGCCAGTACGACCTGCTCCCCGTCACCACCAGCGGGTACCGGTCCACGGACGCGGCCACCGGCGCGGGCGCCACCCAGCTCAAGACCTTCCTCCAGGCCCTGCCCACCTCGCGGCTCTACCCCGTGGGCAAGAAGTCCTGGGCCTCGGTGAGCGAGAACATCAAGCAGAACATCGGCAAGACCGTCCAGCCCGGCGGCCAGCCCGCCAAGACGCTGGAGGAGATGGACCGCTCGGCACGGGCCGCGGACGACCACTGACCCGGCGGGTGTCAGCGGGCGGCGTTAGCCTGGCGGTATGACGGAGGAGGGCGGGCGGCTGACGGAGACGGAGGCCGCCGTGCTCGCGTACGAGGGCCGGACCTGGCCGGGGCCCGGCGCCAAGGAGCGGGCGATACGGGAAGTACTCGGGATGCACCCCGTGCGGTACTACCAGCTGCTCAACGCGCTGATGGACGACCCCAGGGCGCTCGTGCACGCGCCGGGTACGGTCAACCGGCTGCGCAGGCTGCGCGAAGCGCAGCGCGCCCGGCGATAGCCCTCTCCGGAGGGGACCGTTAGGGTCGTCCGTATGGGGAGCCATCCGCACGACTTGCCGATGCACGACCTGCCGACGCCGGACACCGCCGCCGGACGCGAGGGGCTCGACGCCCTGCTCCGTATGCCGCGCCGTTCCGTGATCGCCCTGGACTTCGACGGCACCCTCGCCGAGATCGTGCCCGACCCGGACCAGGCGCGCGCCCACGCCGACGCCGTGCCCGCGCTGGCCGCGCTCGCGCCGAGAGTGGCGTCCGTGGCCGTGGTCACCGGCCGCCCGGCCGGGGTCGCGGTGCGCTACGGGGGCTTCGCGGGGGTGCCGGGGCTGGAACACCTCGTCGTCCTCGGGCACTACGGGGCCGAACGCTGGGACGCCGTCACCGGGATCGTCCACGCGCCCGCCGAACACCCCGGGGTGGCGGCCGTACGGGCCGAGCTGCCGGGCTTCCTGGAATCCATCGGGGCGTGGCGGGGCACCTGGATCGAGGAGAAGGGGCAAGCGCTGGCCGTCCACACCCGCCGTGCGGCGGACCCGGAGGCGGCCTTCTCGGCGCTGCGGGGGCCGCTGGCCGAGCTGGCGGCCCGGCACGGGCTGATGGTGGAGCCGGGGCGGGCCGTACTGGAACTGCGGCCGCCGGGGATGGACAAGGGCGTCGCCCTGACCGAGTACCTGGCGGAGGTGGACGCGGGGGCCGTGCTGT
This sequence comes from Streptomyces sp. G-G2, assembly GCF_030063135.1. GTDB lineage: Bacteria > Actinomycetota > Actinomycetes > Streptomycetales > Streptomycetaceae > Streptomyces. The sequence goes on along the minus strand of NZ_JASISO010000041.1, from coordinate 63,413 downwards.
ACGCCGGGGACGACCTGGGTGACCTGGCCGCGTTCTCGGCCGTGGAGAAGCGGAGGGCCGAAGGCCTGCCGGGGCTGCTGGTGTGCAGTGGCTCGGAGGTCCCGGAGCTCTCGGCCCGCGCCGACCTCACCCTGGCGGGCCCGCCCCAGGTAGCGGCCTTCCTGGCCACCCTGGCCACCCTCCTCCCACCCCCCTGACCCACCCCCTGCCGCGCCTCAACCGCCGGCGGGGCTCGGGTGGGGCATCCAGCCGCCCGGCGTTTGAGGGCAGCTTTCAGCCCGCCCGGCGCTTGAGGGCAAACACCAGCCCGCCCGGCGTTTGAGGGCGGCCCGGGCCGCACCACCGGGCCGCACCACCGGCCCGCCCCGCGTTCGGCTACGGCAGGGCCTGGAGCTGGGCCTCCAGCCACGGGGCCGGGGGGAGGGCCGTCGCGGCGGCGGCCAGCCGCTTGGTGCGTTCCGCCCGCTCCGCCTCCGGCATCGTCAGCGCCGCGTGCAACGCCACCGCCGTCTCCGACACGTCGTACGGATTCACCGTCAGCGCGTCCTCCCGCAGCTCCCCGTACGCCCCGGCCCCCGTCGACAGGACCAGCGCGCAGCCCGCCTCCGAGACCACCGGGATCTCCTTCGCCACCAGGTTCATCCCGTCCCGCACCGGGTTCACCAGCGCCACGTCCGCCAGCCGGTACGCCGCCAGGGAGCGCGCGAAGTCGTCCTCCACCGACACCAGCACCGGCTGCCAGTCCGGCGTACCGAACTCCGCGTTGATCTCCGCCGCCAGGTCCCGGACCGCCTGGGTGTACGCGCGGTACACCACCAGGTCCTGCCGGGAGGGGTAGGCCGACGCCAGGTGCACGACGCGGCCCCGCCACTCGGGGCGGGTGGCCAGCAGCTCCCGGTAGGCCAGCAGGCCGCGCAGGATGTTCTTGGAGAGTTCCGTGCGGTCCACGCGCACGATCGTCCTGCGGCCCGCGACCTCCGCCCGCAGCCCCGCCAGCTTGCCGTCCACCTCGGGCCGGTGCGCCAGCGCCCGCAGCTCGTCCCCGTCCACGCCCAGCGGGAAGACCCGTACGGCGGTGGTCCGGCGCGACCACCCCGCGCGCCGCTCGTGCGTCACGTCCCCGCCCTCGGCCGCCGCCGCGCCGTGGGCGTCGTCCAGGGTCACCGAGGCCAGGAAGGCGTCCGCCCACTCCTGGGTGTGGAAGCCCACCAGGTCCGCGCCGAGCATCCCCCAGACCAGTTCCTCGCGCACGTAGGACGGCAGGATCCGCAGGTAGTCGTACGAGGCCCACGGGGTGTGGGTGAAGTGCGCGATCCGCAGGTCGGGCCGCAGCTCCCGCAGCAGGCCGGGCACCAGCGCGAGGTGGTAGTCCTGGACCAGGACCCGGGCGCCCTGCTCCGCCTCCTCGGCCAGCGCCTCGGCGAAGGCCCGGTTGTAGGCGGCGTACGACGTCCAGGCGCGGTGGAACTCCGCGTCGAAGACCGGCTCGCGCGGGACGTCGTACAGGTGGTGGTGGGTGAACCAGAGCACCGAGTTCGCGATGGCGTTGTAGGCGTCGTCGTACACCGCGGGATCGATGTCCAGCATCCGGACACCCGGTTCCGAGACCCCCCGCCGTACGGCCTCCCGGTCCGCGTCCGAGAGCGCCGCGCAGATCCACAGCGCCCCCGGTTGCCGGGCGAGGGCGGCGGAGAGCCCGGAGACGAGCCCGCCCCCGCCGCGCCGCGCACTGAGCGTGCCGTCGGCGTCGAGGGCGTACGAGAGCGGTCCGCGGTTGGCGGCGACCAGTACCTGAGAGGACGAGGGCATGCGGGCAACCTAGCCCGGAGGCCGGGACCTCAAACCGTGAGACCCGTCATGCCACGCGGCGGGCGGCGTACTCCTCGATCGTCAGCATCGGCGGCCGCTCCACCGTGTCCACGGGGTAGGTGTGCGGTACGAAGCCCTCGGGGCCCCGCTCGAACTGGGTCAGTTCCGGCCGCACGAGGTGCGTGCGCGAGAGCCGCAGCTGCGCGGTGCGGTAGATCGCCGCGGCCATCCGGCCGAGCGCCAGGCCGTCCTGGTGGCGGTGCAGCCGGACGCCGACGTCGACCTGTGCCAGCGCGTCCAGGCCCACCGTGTGCAGCGCGTCCACCAGCAGTCCCAGCTCCACGCCGTACCCGACGGGGAACGGCAGCCGCTCCAGCAGGGAACGGCGTACGGCGTACTCGCCGCCCAGCGGCTGGACGATCCCGGCGAGTTGCGGCCAGTGCAGGTTCAGCAGGGGGCGGGCGACCAGTTCCGTCACCCGGCCGCCCTGGTCGGCGGTCTTGCCGGAGGCGGGCCCGCCGGATTCCGCGCCGAGCGGGCGGTCGTACATCGCCTTGACGAACTGCACGTCGGGATCGGTCAGCAGCGGGCCGACGATCCCGGAGACGAAGGCGGCGGAGAAGTCGCGCAGGTCGGCGTCGACGAAGCAGACGATGTCGCCGCTGGTGACCAGGAGCGAACGCCACAGCACCTCGCCCTTGCCCGGCAGCGCCGGGACCCGGGGCAGGATGTCGTCGCGGTGCACCACGCGGGCGCCCGCCTTGGCCGCGACCTCCCCGGTGCGGTCGCTGGAGCCGGAGTCGATGACGACGAGCTCGTCGACGAGCGGGACGGGCAGGCGGTCCATCAGGTCACGGCGGATGACCTCGACGATCGCGCCGACCGTCGCTTCCTCGTCCAGGGCGGGCAACACGACGCTGACCTTGATGCCCGATGCCCGCTTGGCCGAAAGGAGCCGGTCGAGCGGTCGGTCGGCGGCGGACCAGGAGCGGGCCCCCAGCCAGCGCTCCACCTCTTCCAGCACCTTCAGCACTCCCTGATTCGTTGGTGATCGGCCGTCTTTATGGCCGGAATGTGATCCATCTCGCGGTTCGGACGGCTGTCTCACCTGTCCATGCCTTCGGTTACAGTCTTGAACAACGCGGAGGACCATCGCATGTCGGGGGTCCCCACGTACAAACGCACGGGTGCGCCGCCAAGGCGCGTTCGCGCCATACCGCTCATCCAGAGGGGCAGAGGGATACGGCCCGTTGAAGCCCCGGCAACCCTCCAGTCGGTCTCGCGATCTTTTGCACAATCAGCGAGGTCCCCGACTAGGGAAGGTGCCAAATCCGTCTCGTGGCGAAGTGCGCCACGGGGAAGATGAGGAGAAAGGGCCTCGCCGTCATGGCTGTACAGACTCGTCCCACCTCTGCCGCGACCTCCGTCGATCTCGGACCCGCCGTAGGACTTTCCTGCCGCGAGTGCGCGACCCGCTTCGAGCTGGGTCCCATTTTCGCCTGTGCCGAGTGTTTCGGTCCCCTGGAAGTCGCATACGACCTTCCGCTCGGTGACCCCGAGGCACTGCGCGCCGCGATCGAGGCCGGTCCCGACAACATCTGGCGTTACGCGCCGCTGCTGCCCGTCCCCGCCGACGTGGCCTCGAAGCCGAACCTGAACCCGGGCTTCACCAAGCTCGTGGACGCCGAGAACCTGGCCAAGGAGCTGGGCGTCACCGGCAAGCTCTACGTCAAGGACGACTCGGGCAACCCGACGCACTCCTTCAAGGACCGGGTCGTCGCGATCGCCGTCGAGGCCGCCCGCGCCTTCGGCTTCACCACCCTCTCCTGCTCCTCGACCGGCAACCTGGCCGGCGCCGTCGGCGCCGCGGCCGCCCGCGCCGGACTGCGCTCCTGCGTGTTCATCCCGCACGACCTGGAGCAGGGCAAGGTCGTCATGGCCGGCGTGTACGGCGGTGACCTGGTCGGCATCGAGGGCAACTACGACGACGTCAATCGCTTCTGCTCCGAACTGATCGGCGACCCGCTCGGCGAGGGCTGGGGCTTCGTCAACGTCAACCTGCGCCCGTACTACGGCGAGGGCTCCAAGACGCTCGCCTACGAGATCTGCGAGCAGCTCGGCTGGCAGATCCCCGACCAGATCGTCATCCCGATCGCGTCCGGCTCGCAGCTCACGAAGATCGACAAGGGTCTCCAGGAGCTGATCAAGCTCGGTCTGGTCGAGGACAAGCCGTACAAGATCTTCGGCGCTCAGGCCGAGGGCTGCTCGCCCGTCTCGACCGCCTTCAAGGCCGGTCACGACGTGGTCCGCCCGCAGAAGCCGGACACCATCGCCAAGTCGCTGGCCATCGGCAACCCGGCGGACGGCCCGTACGTCCTGGACATCGCCCGCCGTACCGGTGGCTACGTCGAGGACGTGAACGACGAGCAGGTCGTCGAGGCCATCAAGATCCTCGCCCGGGCCGAGGGCATCTTCGCCGAGACCGCGGGCGGCGTGACCGTCGGCGTGACGAAGAAGCTCATCGAGAACGGGCAGCTCGACCCGGCGCTCACCACCGTGATCCTGAACACCGGTGACGGTCTCAAGACCCTGGAGGCGGTGGCCGCCGACAGCGGCCAGACGGCCACGATCCGGCCCAGCCTGGACGCGTTCCGCGCCGCCAACCTGGCCTGACCACCCCCCTGACCCCCGGAAAGGCAGTAGCGCCATGAGCGTCAACGTCCGCATTCCCACCATCCTGCGCACCTACACGGGCGGCCAGTCCGAGGTGCCCGCCGAGGGCGCGACCCTCGCGCAGGTCATCGACTCCCTGGAGCAGAGCCACCCGGGCATCGCCGCCCGCGTGCTCGACGACCAGGGCAAGCTGCGCCGCTTCGTGAACGTCTACGTCAACGACGACGACGTGCGCTTCGAGAGCGGGCTGCAGACGCCGACGCCGGACGGTGTGGGCGTCTCGATCATCCCCGCCGTCGCGGGCGGCTGACCCTTCCGCCCCCCGACCGGCGCGCACGAACCTGAATTGCCCCTTCCGGTAATAAACGGAGGGGGCAATTCTGCTGGGTTGAGCGCGGTAGAGTTGGGGAAGTCCCCGCCGCTGTTCTTGCCCGCCGCATATGAACGGGCCGCGGAAGGGTTGACATTGAGTCAACATGCAAGCGCGCTATGGGTAGTTGGTGCGCTTTGCCCGGCCCGAGTTGCCCGGGAATATTCCTAGTTTTCACCCTATTTCAATCTTTCCGCGTGTCCAGAATTCTCGTCGGAATGACCTGTTGCAGACAGCAGCGGTGCGGATACATTCAGCCCCGGTCGAGGCGTTCCGGCGCAAGTTCTGACCCGGGTCCGCGAAGTGCGGGCCTGCGCAAGGGCCAGTAATAGGGGAGTTAGGCATGGCTCAGGGCACCGTCAAGTGGTTCAACGCGGAGAAGGGCTACGGCTTCATCGCGGTCGACGGTGGTGCGGATGTGTTCGTCCACTACAGCGCCATCCAGATGGACGGGTACCGCACCCTTGAAGAAGGTCAGCGGGTCGAGTTCGAGATCTCGCAGGGCCAGAAGGGTCCGCAGGCGGACATGGTCAAGCTCGCAGTCGGCTAGCCGGAGCGATCGACCACCGACATACGTACGCGAAGGGCCCGCATCCTGAGACTGGGATGCGGGCCCTTCGTGCCTCCCGGAACCCCGCGCCGCCACGCCCGGAACCCCGCGCCGCCACGCCCGGGGCCGTGCGGCGGCGCGCCCGGGAGCGCGTCCGGGGCCCCGCCGTTCACCCGTTGTTCCCCGAAGCCGCTTGCACTCGGGGGTGCCGAGTGCTAATCATTGGCGTTAGCACTCTCCAGGTGAGAGTGCTACTAAAACGAGGACCGGGTCGGTGAGGCCCGTAGGTCTGGCGGGAAGAAACCGCCAGACTGACAGGCCGTCCGTCGCGGGCGCGGGCGCGGTCCGGGAGCAATCCACCGCTGTCCGGGAGGACCACTTCAGATGGCCAAGATCATTGCGTTCAACGAGGAGGCCCGGCGCGGTCTCGAGCGAGGCATGAACCAGCTCGCCGACGCCGTCAAGGTCACCCTTGGCCCCAAGGGTCGCAACGTCGTCCTTGAGAAGAAGTGGGGCGCCCCCACGATCACCAACGATGGTGTCTCCATCGCCAAGGAGATCGAGCTCGAGGACCCGTACGAGAAGATCGGCGCCGAGCTGGTCAAGGAAGTCGCCAAGAAGACGGACGACGTCGCCGGTGACGGTACGACCACCGCGACCGTGCTCGCCCAGGCGCTCGTTCGCGAGGGTCTGCGCAACGTAGCCGCCGGTGCGAACCCGATGGCGCTCAAGCGCGGTATCGAGAAGGCCGTCGAGGCCGTCTCCGCCGCCCTGCTCGCGCAGGCCAAGGATGTTGAGACCAAGGAGCAGATCGCTTCTACGGCCTCCATCTCCGCCGCCGACACCCAGATCGGCGAGCTCATCGCCGAGGCTATGGACAAGGTCGGCAAGGAAGGCGTCATCACGGTCGAGGAGTCGCAGACCTTCGGCCTGGAGCTCGAGCTCACCGAGGGCATGCGCTTCGACAAGGGCTACATCTCGGCGTACTTCGCCACCGACATGGAGCGCATGGAGTCGTCCCTCGACGACCCGTACATCCTGATCGTCAACTCCAAGATCGGCTCGGTCAAGGACCTGCTGCCGCTCCTGGAGAAGGTCATGCAGTCCGGCAAGGCGCTGCTGATCATCGCCGAGGACGTCGAGGGCGAAGCCCTGTCGACCCTGGTCGTCAACAAGATCCGCGGCACTTTCAAGTCCGTCGCCGTCAAGGCTCCGGGCTTCGGCGACCGCCGCAAGGCCATGCTCGGTGACATCGCCATCCTCACGGGCGGCACCGTCATCTCCGAGGAGGTCGGTCTCAAGCTGGAGAACGCGGGCCTCGACCTGCTCGGCCGCGCTCGCAAGGTCGTCATCACCAAGGACGAGACCACGATCGTCGACGGCGCCGGTGACAGCGACCAGGTTCAGGGTCGCGTCAACCAGATCCGTGCCGAGATCGAGAACTCCGACTCGGACTACGACCGCGAGAAGCTCCAGGAGCGCCTCGCGAAGCTGGCCGGCGGCGTGGCCGTCATCAAGGCCGGTGCCGCGACGGAGGTTGAGCTCAAGGAGCGCAAGCACCGCATCGAGGACGCCGTCCGCAACGCCAAGGCGGCCGTCGAAGAGGGCATCGTCGCCGGTGGCGGCGTGGCCCTGCTCCAGGCCACCGCGGTCTTCGAGAAGCTCGAGCTCACGGGCGACGAGGCGACCGGCGCCAACGCCGTGAAGCTCGCGCTGGAGGCCCCGCTCAAGCAGATCGCCATCAACGGTGGTCTCGAGGGTGGCGTCGTCGTCGAGAAGGTGCGCAACCTGCCGATCGGTCACGGCCTGAACGCCGCGACCGGCGAGTACGTCGACATGATCGCCGAGGGCATCATCGACCCGGCGAAGGTCACCCGTTCCGCGCTGCAGAACGCGGCGTCGATCGCGGCCCTCTTCCTCACCACCGAGGCCGTCATCGCCGACAAGCCCGAGAAGGCCGGTGCCCCCGCGGGCGGCGGCATGCCGGGCGGTGACATGGACTTCTGATCGGCCCCTGGCTGATCGGCTGTTCTTCGAACGAGGGCGGCACTCCCCACGGGGGGTGCCGCCCTCGGGCGTTTTCGCGGCGGGGTGGTTGACTGCCCGTATGAGTGATGTGTTCATCAAGATCTGCGGGTTGCGGGAAGCGGCCGATGTGGACGTGGCCGTCGAGGCGGGGGCCGACGCCCTCGGGTTCGTGTTCGCGCCCGGCAGTCCCCGTACGGTCGGGGCCGCGCTCGCGCGGGAGTTGGCCCGGCGGGTGCCGGACGGGGTGCTGACCGTCGGGGTGTTCCGGGGGCAGTCGGTGGACGAGGTGCGGCGCCTCACCGAGGAGAGCGGGCTGCGCGCGGTCCAACTGCACGGGGACGAGGGGCCGGAGTACTACGAGGCCCTGCGGGCCGGGGGCCGGACGCTGCTGCGGGCCACCTCCGAGCACGTGGAGCGGTGCGGGGAGTACGGGGAGGACCTGCTGCTGATCGACGCCCCGGACCCGGGGTCGGGCGAGCCGTGGAACTGGGGCTCGGCGGAGTTCACCGCCCCGGCCGGGCGCTGGCTGCTGGCGGGCGGGCTGACTCCCGACACGGTGCGGCGGGCCGTGGTGGTCACCGGGGCCTGGGGGGTCGACGTATCGAGCGGCGTCGAGAGCGTGCGCGGGGTGAAGTCCCCCGAGCTGATCCGGAAGTTCATCGCTGCCGCACGCGACGCGGGTCGCCCCGTGTAGTTGTCGTATTACTCTGAGCGAGAATTCGCGTGTGCGGGTGTCCTCTTGCGGGCATTTCATCCGTATGGACGCGGAATATCTGGGATGGCTCCGGCGCCTGACGCGCCGCCTCGGCAGTATCGGCACGGGCGGCGGCGGCCGGGGCGGCGCCGTGGTGGGGGTGGAAGCGGGCGCGGGGGCCGGGCTGCCGCGCCGCGCCCCCGTCTTCACCGCCGACTTCACCTCGCCCGCCCAATGGGTCGCGGGACGCTCGTGGGCGTATCCGGGCGGCGGTCCGACCAACCCCGGCGACAACAAACTGGACCACCTCGTCACCGACCCCTCCTACAGCCGCGGCGGTGTCTTCCGCGCGACCCGTCGCCCCGACGGAAACTGGGACTCCGGCCTGCTCACCACCGAGGGCAGCGACGAGGGCTTCACGGTGCGCACCGACGACGTGCTGGAAGCGCGGGTGAAGCTGCCGGTGGAGCTGGGCGCCTGGCCCGCGATCTGGACCTGGCGCGACGGCGGCCAGGAGATCGACTTCTTCGAGTACCACCCCGACAACCCGGACCTGCTGGAGCTGTCGAACCACGTGCGGGGCGCGAGCCACTACCACCACGACCCGGGGGTCCGGCCGGGCGCCTGGGTGGACCTGAAGGTCGAGCTCGGGCGGAACTCGGTGGTCTGGTGGATCAACGGCACCCGGGTCTTCGCGGACCGCAAGGGCGTCGGCCGCCGCTGGCGCGCGTACCTCATCGTGAACCTGTCGGTCTCGGCCGGGAACTACCATCCGGCCCCGGAACCGGGGATCTCGGAGATGTCCTGGGAGGTGTCGGCCCTGCGGGTGTACCGGGCGTAGCAGGGCCGCCGCGGCCGGGTGCGCGGGGTTGCTGCGTGAGCCACTCGATCGTGGGACGCTGAAAGGAGCGGCTGCGCACCGCGAAACCGTCGAATTACGCTTGCTGGCATATGCCACGGGAGAGGGGACCCTCGATGACCGCTGCCATGGTCGAGGACGGCCGGGACTCCGGCAGTCGTGCGTGGGAGTACCTGCTGCAGAGCTGGCGTGACCTGGACGTGCCGGAGGGCTGGCGCGCCGAGATCGACGGAGGGCAGATCACCTTGGTGCCACCGCACCACCCCCATCACAACGAGATCGCCGAACGGCTTCAGCGCGCGCTGTACGGCGTCCTGCCGATGGCGTGGGGGCTCTATCAGACGCTCGGGATCCAGGTCGGGCCGCTGGACAAGCTGTATGTGCCTGACCTCGTGGTCGTCCCGCGGGAGTTGGTCGCCGGAGCCGATCCGGACGTCTCCCTCCCCGTCGACGCGGCCGATGCGCTGCTCGTCGTGGAGATCACCTCCAAGGGCAATGCCGAGGAGGACCGGAAGAAGAAGTTGTGGGCGTACGCGCACGCTCCGGTCCCGGCCTACCTGCTGATCGACCGTTTCGACGAGCACGGTCCGACGACCACCTTGTTCACCGAACCCCAGAACGGTGCGTACAAGCACGCGGACCGCGTGGCGTTCGGTGACAAGCTGGTGCTGCCCAAGCCCTTCCCGTTGACCTTGGACACGGCGGCGTTCCCGCACTGACCTCGTCGAGGCGCTCCACGAGCGGGCCCCCTCCGTGACGGCCTACGATGACTCCGAGGTTTGTCCTCGTATGGATGGAGTCATCCCATGACACATTCGGGCAATCGGTTGCGCAAGGGGGCCGTGACCGCCGTCGCGGTCGGGACGTTGATGGTGCCGGTCGCGGGCGGGGTGGCGTTCGCGCACCCGGCCTCCGTAGCTGCCGTGGCCTCCGCCACCGATCCACCGGTCCCGCCCGGCGCCGTACGCGAACTCACGCCCGCCGTGGCCCAGCAGCTCGACGAAGCGGTGCGGAAGGCCATGCGCGAGGCGAGCGTGCCCGGCGCCACCGTCGGGGTGTGGACGCCCGACAAGGGGCAGTACGTGAAGTCGTTCGGGGTCGCCGACAAGGCCACCGGGCAGAAGATGACGCCGGACCTGTACATGCGGATCGGCAGCGAGACCAAGACGTTCACGGTGACGGCGCTGCTCCAGCTCGTCGACCAGAAGAAGGTGGGCCTCGACGACCCGATCGGGAAGTACGTCGACGGGGTGCCCAACGGGGACAAGATCACCTTGCGGCAGCTGGCCGAGATGCGCAGCGGGTTGTTCAGCTACACCCAGGACCCCGGCTTCTACAAGGCCCTGACGTCCGATCCGACCCGGGCGTTCACCCCGCAGGAGCTGCTCGCGTACGCCTTCAAGCACCCGGTGCTGTCCGCGCCGGGCGAGAAGTTCTTCTACTGCAACACCAATCTCATCCTGCTCGGCCTGGTGGTCGAGAAGCAGTCGGGTCAGCCGCTCGCGGACTACGTCAAGGAGCACATCCTCACCCCGGCGGGCATGGACCGCACGCTCTTCCCGGCCGGCGCGGAGTTCCCGGAGCCGCACGCGCAGGGGTACACCGAGCAGACGGCGAGCGGGAAGACCGAGGACACGGCCGACTGGAACCCCTCCTGGGGCTGGGCGGCGGGCGCGATGATCTCGACCCTGGACGACCTGCGGACATGGGCGCGCACGGTGGCCACGGGAGTGCTGCCCGACGGGAAGGTCATGGTCAGTGCCGCCACGCAGCGGCAGCGGCTGAAGACCCTGACGACCACGATCCCGGACGCCGGGTACGGGCTCGGCATCTTCACGACCGAGGGCTGGACCGGGCACAACGGTTCGCTGCCGGGCTACGAGTCGCTGACCGTCTACCTGCCGTCGGCGAAGGCGACCATGGTGGTGGTGCTGAACACGGACACCAACTACAAGGACTCCGAGCCCAGTACGGTCATCGGACAGGCGATCACCAAGATCGTCTCGCCGGGGAACGTCTACACCCTGCCCGGGGAGCCCGAGGCGAAGTGACCTCCGCCCCGGGCCGTACGAGCGTGACGGCGTAGGCCGTCGGGCGTGAGGCCGTTACGACATCGCCGGTTCCTTCTCGGGGACCGGCGATGCGGCCGTGGCGTCGGCGGCGGCCGGGCCGTTCTCCGGGTCGGTGTTCAGGTCCACCAGCATCTGCCGCGTGAAGCCGAAGAAGTAGGTGGCGAGGAAGCCGACCGCGTAGCCGATGGCCAGCCCGCCCGCGTAGATCGCGATGGTGGCGCCCAGCCCGCCCTTGCCGTTGAGCAGGGGGAAGAGGGCCCAGCCCGAGGGGCCGATCGCGGTCGAACCGAAGGCCACGCCCAGCTGGTTGAAGAGGCCCACGAAGGCCCCGCCCGCCGCGCCGCCGACGCAGGCGGTGACGAAGGGGCGGCCCAGCGGCAGCGAGACGCCGTAGATCAGCGGTTCGCCGATGCCCAGGAAACCGGCGGGGAGGGCGGACTTGATGGTGCGGCGCAGCGAACCGTTGCGCGGGAGGCGGTAGTAGACCGCGATGGCCGCGCCGACCTGGCCCGCGCCCGCCATGGCCAGGATGGGGAGCAGGACGGTGTAGCCGGTCTGCTCGATCAAGGTGGTGTGGATCGGGATCAGGGCCTGGTGCAGGCCGAGCATGACCAGGGGGAGGAAGAGCCCGCCGAGGACCAGCCCGGCGAAGGCGCCGCCGCTGGCGAGCAGCCAGGTGGCGAACGTACCGATGGCGGTGGAGGCCTCACCCGCGAGGAACATCAGGCCGAAGAGGGTGACCAGACCGGCGATCAGCACGGTCAGGGTGGGGGTGACCAGGACGTCGAGGGCCTCGGGCACCCACCTGCGACACCGCTTCTCGACGTACACGGCGAGCAGCGCGGCGGCGAGGGCGCCGAGCACACCGCCCTGACCGGGGGAGAGCTGCTGGCCGAAGACGTCGATCTTGGCGACGCCGGGGAAGACGATGATCGCGGCGACCGCACCGCCCAGGATGGGCGTACCGCCGAACTCCTTCGCCGTGTTGAGGCCGACGAAGACGGCGATCAGCGACATGAAGCCGGAGGCCATCGCGGCGAGCGCCGGGACGATGGTGGGCAGCCAGCCGAAATTGATCAGCAGTCCGTTGAGCCCCGCGATGATGCCGCAGCCGATGAGGGCCGGGATCAGCGGGACGAAGATGTTCGCGATGCGGCGCAGGAAGAGCTTGAAGGGGGTGGAGTTCTTCGCCTTCTGGGCCTGCTTGAGGGCCGCGCCCTGGGCGGCCAGTTCGTCGGCGGTCACCGCGTGTCCGGGGCCGTGGCCGGGGTCGGGTGCGGGCTCGGGCGCGGGGGCCGCGGCGCGCTCCTCGGCGACCAGGGCTTCCAGTTCTGGGGTGACCCGGGCGACGGTGCCGGGGCCGAGGACGATCTGGTACGTGTCGTCCTCGACGACGCCCATGACGGCGGGGAGGGCCTTGAGGGCCTCGTCCTGGACGAGGGTGCGGTCGCGCAGGCCGATCCGCAGGCGGGTCATGCAGTGCGCGATCGAGGTGATGTTGCCGGAGCCGCCGACCAGCGGAAGGATCGCGGCGGCGGTGGCGCGGTTCTTGTCTGTGGACATGGTGCGGGTCCCTAGGTGGTGGGGGTCGGTCGTGGCGTCGGCGGGTCAGGCGGTGGTCGTGGCGGTGGTCGTGGCGGTGGGGGACGACGGGGCGGTGGCGGCGCGGGACGGGGCGGCGGCGGCCAGGGCCTCGCGGAGGTGGCCGTGGGAGGACTTCAGCAGGGCGGCGGCCGTGGGGGCGTCGACCACGCCGAGGAGCACCAGGATGGCGTGCTTGACCTCGCCGTCCGTGGCGGTCAGCGCGGCCTCGATCTCCTCGTCGGCGGCGCCGGTCGCGAGGGCGACGATGCGGCGCGAACGGGCGCGCAGCTTCTCGTTGGAGGCGCGCAGGTCGACCATGAGGTTCCCGTACGTCTTGCCCAGGCGGATCATGGTGATCGTCGAGATGAGGTTCAGGACGAGCTTCTGCGCGGTGCCCGCCTTGAGGCGGGTGGAGCCGGTGAGCAGCTCGGGGCCGACGACCACCTCGATGCCGTGCTCGGCGGCGGCGGCGAGCGCGGAGCCGGCGTTGCAGGAGAGGCCGACGCTGAGCGCGCCGCGACCGCGGGCGAACGCGACCGCGCCGACGGCGTACGGGGTGCGGCCGGAGGCCGAGATGCCGATGACCGTGTCGTCGGCGGTCAGGTCGAGGGCGGTGAGGTCCTCGGCGGCCAGTTCGGCGGAGTCCTCTGCGCCCTCGACGGCCTTGACCATGGCGGAGGGGCCGCCCGCGATCAGGCCGACGACCTCGGCGGGGTCGGTGTTGAAGGTGGGCGGGCACTCGCTCGCGTCCAGGACGCCCATCCGGCCCGCCGTGCCCGCGCCCGCGTAGATCAGGCGCCCGCCGCGGGCCATGCGCTCCGCGATGGCGTCGATGGCCGCGGCGATCGCGGGCAGCTGCCCTGCGATGGCGGCGGGGACGGTGGCGTCCTCGGCGTTCATGGTGCGGGCGATGTCGAGGGTCGCCAGCTGGTCGATGTCGGCGAGCTCCGGGCGGAACGCCTCCGTGGTGAGGGTGTCCAGCTGGGCGCGGAGGGCGGCGTACGCGGTCATGGCGGGGGCTCCTAGTGCTGTGGCCGGGAAGGTGTGCCGGGTCGCGGTGTTCGGCGCTGTGCCTCGCCGGAGGCGCTGGACGGCGCACGCGGGACGGACGCGCGGTGCCGGGGTGCCAGGGCCTCGTACGACGCGGCGAGCGCGGGCGCGGCCGTCTCGTAGGTGCGCTGCGCGATGCCGACGAAGAGGCAGTCGACGACGAACAGCTGGCTGGTCCGGCTCGACATGGCCGCCGGGCGCAGCTCGGTCTCCCGGGCGGCGGAGGTGGCGAGGACCAGATCGGCGTAGTGGACGACCGGGCCGCCGGGGCGGCCGGTGATGGCGATGGTGGCGGCCCCGCGCTCGAAGGCGTGGCGCAGCGGTTCGACCACGTCCCCGGTGGAACCGGAGTGGGTGATCGCGACCGCCGCGTCGCCCGGGGAGAGCAGGACGGCGTTGGTGATGGCGAGGTGCGGGTCGCTGTGCGCGTGGGCGATCAGGCCGATCCGGAGGAGCTTCTGCGCGAGGTCCTGGGCGACCAGGGCGGAGGCGCCGACGCCGTAGATGTCGATGCGGCGGGCGGAGGCGAGCGCGGTCACGGCGGCGGCGAGCTGGGCGTGGTCCAGGCCCGCGGCGGTATCGGCGAGGGTCTGCCGCTCCTCGTGGGCGAGTTTGGCGACGACGTCCGCGATCGGGTCGTCCACGGCTATGTCCGCGGTGACGGCGGGGGCCGCGCCGGACTCCTGGCGGGCGGCGATCGCGGCGAGCGCGAGGCGCAGGTCGCGGTAGCCGGGGTAGCCGAGGAGGCGGGCGGTGCGGACGACGGTGGCCTCGCTGGTGCCGGAGCGGGCCGCGAGGGCGGTGACGGTGAGCTGCGAGCACCCGGCGGGGTCGGCGGCTACTGCCTCGGCGACGGCGTGCATGGAGCGGGTCATCGAGGGGCCGAGGGTACGGATCTTGGCGCGCAGGCTCTCAGGAGCCGTGGCCGTGGCCTGCGGGAACGGTGTGGCCTGCGGGGCCTGCGTGGCCTGCGTGGAAGCCCGGGCGGGCGCGGGGGATGCGGGCGAGGTGGGGGGCCCGGGCGTCTCGGCCGTTCCGGTCGCCTCGGCCGGCTCGGGCGTCTCGGGCAGGACCGGGCGACTGAAAGTTTTCTTCTCTATTTCGCTCACGCTTGAAATCTATTTTCAGCGCGGCGGGTGCGTCAAGGCGCCATGAGGCACTGGTTCGGGGGGACCTTCGACCCCTTCGCGGCCCGGGGGCACAATGGCTTCATGGACCACACGCCCCCCTTGGAACAGGCGCTGCACGCCGCCCGTGCACTCGTACTCGCCGACCTCGTCGCGGGCCAGGTCGCCGACGCCGACGTCGTCTCCCTCGTCGAGGACTCGGTCGTGCACCGCCGCTGGTGGGCCGAGCAGTGGCCCGAGGGGGCCGGTTACCTCCCCGGGCTCGTCGCCCAGGACGTACAGGACGCGCTGCTGGAGCGGTACGGGCGCTGGCCGCTGTGCCCGGTCTGCGCGGACGGCGATCCGCACGCGCTCGACGTGGATCCGGAGCTGGGGCCCGACCCGCACTGGGTGTGCGGCAAGGCGCAGGTCCGGGTGGCACCGGTGGGCGCCCTGGACTCCGTCGTCGGGCCCGGGCACTGAGGGCGGCGGGGCGCGGATGACGCTCTACATCGACCCGCCGACCTGGCCGGGCCACGGCCGTATGTGGTCGCACCTGGTCAGCGACGTCTCGTTCGAGGAGCTGCACGCCTTCGCGGCGGCCATCGGCTGCCCGGAGCGGGCCTTCGAGCGCGACCACTACGACGTCCCCTCGCACCGGTACGCGGACGCGGTGCGCGCGGGCGCGGTCGAGGTCGGCAGCAAGGAGATCGTCCGCCGCATCACGGCGGCGGGCCTGCGCCGCCCGAAGGGCCGCCCGGCCTCCTGAAAACCGGTTCCGGCCGGCTCCGGGCGGGGGCGGGGGTCAGACCCGCTGCTCCTGCGGTGCGGAGGGTCAGACCCGCTGCTCCTGCGGTGCGGAGGGTCAGACCCGCTGCTCCTGCGGTGCGGGAGCGGGGGACGCGGCCACGACGCGGGTCGCGGGGGACGGCGTACGGCGGTCCAGGCGCAGGGATACGACGGCCAGCGCGATCGCGGTGACCGTCATCGCGGCTCCCGCCCAGGCCGTGGCGGCGAAGCCCCAGCCCGCGTCGATGACCGTACCGCCGAGCCAGGGGCCGCCGGTGTTGCCGAGGTTGAAGGCAGCCGTGGTGGTCGCCCCGGCCAGGGTGGGGGCGGCGCCCGCCACGTTGAACATGCGGGCGTTGAGCGCCGGGGCGGTGAAGAAGGCGGAGAAGCCGAGCAGGAACGCCAGCGCGATCGCGGCCGCCTGCGCGGACGCCAGCAGCGCGAGGGCGGTCAGGAAGACGGTGGAGGCGCTGATGCCCCAGAGCAGCACGCCGAAGAGGTGCGCGTCGGCGACCCGCCCGCCCACCGTCGTACCGATGAGCGCGCCGACCCCGAAGAGGCCCAGGATCCACGGGACCCAGCCCGCGTCCAGCCCGGCGACGTCGGTGAGCAGCGGCGAGAGGTAGCTGAACGCGCAGAAGACGCCGCCCGCGGCGAGCGCGGTGACGCCGATGGACAGCCAGACCTGGCGGTCGCGGTAGATGCGCAGCTCACGCACCAGCCGGGGCTTCTCGGCGGGCAGCGGGATCGGCGGGATCAGCGCGAGGATGCCGACGAGGGCGATGGCGGAGGCGGCGCCGACCGACCAGAAGGCGGAGCGCCAGCCGAGGTGCTCGCCGAGGAAGGCGCCCGCCGGGACGCCCAGGACGTTCGCGATGGACAGGCCGCCG
Source organism: Streptomyces sp. G-G2 (assembly GCF_030063135.1). Classification (GTDB taxonomy): domain Bacteria; phylum Actinomycetota; class Actinomycetes; order Streptomycetales; family Streptomycetaceae; genus Streptomyces. Next base: position 46,939 of record NZ_JASISO010000041.1, on the reverse strand, counting down.
ATCATGACGGCCATCGCGCGGGCCCGCTGGTGCTTCTCGACCATGGCGATGGCGACGGCCGCGCCGACCGCCCAGAAGCCCGCGCAGGCGAGGGCGGAGAGGATGCGGGAGGCGAAGAGCAGCTCGTACGTCGGGGCGAGCGCGCCCGCGACCTGCCCCAGGCCGAAGAGGCTGATGAGGGAGACGAGGGTGGTGCGGCGCGGGAGGCGCAGGGTGGCCACGGCGAGCAGCGGGGCGCCGACGACCATGCCGATCGCGAAGGCGGATATGAGCAGGCCCGCCTGCGGGATGGTGACGCCCATGTCCTCGGCGATGGGTGGCAGCAGCCCGGACAGCATGAATTCGCTGGTCCCCAGGGCGAAGACGGAGAGGCCGAGGATGTAGACGGCGACGGGCATGCGGGTGCGTTCGGCTGCGGCGGGCATGACATGCACCAACCGGGCGGAACGCCCGCGCATTCCCCTATGCGCCTGTTATGCGCCTGTTTGATCGCTCACACGTTCAAGTTCGGCGGCTTCGGCGGCCAGGTTGGCGCGGGCCGGTGCCTCCCAGTGGGCGGCGCCGTGGGGGGTGCGGAAGAGCCGGGGCAGGGCGAGCAACTGGCGCAGGACGGCGGCCCGGCCGGCCCGGAAGGCCTCGTCGGGGACGAAGCCGTACTCCTCGCGGACGGCGGCGGCGTAGGCGGCGTAGGCCCGCGGGGTCCCGGCGAGGACCGCGAGGTCGGCGTCGCACAGCACCTCGCCGTCGGCGTCGCCGGGGGCCGGGTCGTGGGTGACGGTGAGCCGGACCAGCCGGGCGACCTCGGCGGTGCGGGCGGGGTCGACGCCGAGTTCGGCCAGGGCGCGCTCGGCGAGGACGGCGCTGCGCTCCTCGTTCTCGGAGCGGTCGGGGCGGTACACGGCGTCGTGGAACCAGGCGGCGAGGCGGACAGTGGTCACATCTCCGGCGTGCCCGGCGAGGACGTCGATGTGGGCCAGTACGGCGGCCAGGTGCGCGGTGGAGTGGTAGCGCCGCTGGGGCTCCGCCCAGGCGGCGAGCAGCCGGTCGGCGTAGGGGGCGGGGTCGCGGTCGGCGCCCGCCGCTTCGGCGGTCCGGCGCCAGGCGTCGCGCAGATCCTCCTGGAGCGGGTCGTTGCGGCGCTGCGGCGTGTCGGAGTCCATACGGACATTGTGCGGGTGGCGTGATGGTGCTGGTGAAGGGTGCCGGGGGAGCCGTACCCTGGATATTGGACTAGACCTATTTGCCAAAAGACGTATACGAGCAGCAAGCCGAAGGATGGGGTCAAATGAGCAACCGTGCGCTCCTGGAGGTGATCGCCCTCGACGTGGAGGACGCGATCGCGGCCCAGGCCGGTGGGGCGGACCGGCTGGAGCTGGTCACCGACATGGCCGCCGACGGCCTCACCCCGCCGCGCGAGACCTTCGCGGCGATCCGGGCGGCCGTCGACATCCCGCTGCGGGTGATGCTGCGGCTGGCCGACGGTTTCGCGGCCGGGGACGTCGAGGCGCTGGTCACGGTGGCGCGGGGGCTGCGGGCGGAGGGTGCGCAGGAGTTCGTACTGGGCTTCCTGAACCCCGACGGTACGCCCGACCTCGGCGCGGTCGAGGCGCTGGTGGCGGAGCTCGACGGCTGCCGGTGGACCTTCCACCGGGCCATTGACCGGGCCGCGGACCGGGACGGGCTGCGCAAGGCGCTGGCGGATGTGCCGGGCCTGGACACCTACCTGACGGCGGGGGCCGCGGGCGGCGTGGACGCGGGCCTCCCGACCCTCCTGGCGGAGGCGGCGCGGCGGGGCGATCCGGGGTACGGGCCGAGGATCCTGGTCGGCGGCGGCCTGGACCTGCACCACCTGCCGGAGCTCCGGGCCGCGGGCGTGGACGCCTTCCACATCGGCGGCGCGGCCCGCCCCCGGGGCTGGTCCGCCCCGGTCGCCGCGTCGGCGGTCGCCGCCTGGCGCGAGGCGCTGTCGTAACCGGGTCGCCCCGGCGGGCCGGATGCCGCGGCCCGGCTTTGCCCTCAATCGCCGGGCGGGCTGATTGTGGCCGGGCCCGGGCTGCGCCGACCCAGCCCCGGCCCGGGCGGACAGCCAGCCCCGCCGGCGTTTGAGGCGCCCCCGGAGGGCGGGCCCCGGCGCGGCACTAGGTCAGGGCCGGCGGCAGCGGGCTGGCGTGGAGGGTCGTCAGGCCGGAGACGGCACGGGTCAGGCAGACGTACAGCCGCCGCAACCCCGTCCGCTCGTCCGGCTCGCCCGACACGATCGCCCCCGGCTCGTCCAGTACCACGTAGTCGTACTCCAGGCCCTTCGCCAACGACGCCGGCACCAGCGTCAGCCGCGACGCGGCGGTCGTCTCCTCACCCGGCGCCAGATACGGCAGACCGGCCGCCCCCAGCGCCTCCCCGAGCCCCCCGATCCGCGCGTCCGCCGCGATCAGCCCGACGGAGCCCTCGTGCGCGAGCGCCTCCCGGCAGGCCGTCACCACGGCCGCCGTGAGGTCCGCCGCCCCGACCTCCCGCACGACCAGCGACCCCGGCGCCTCACGCACCGAGGACACGGCCGCCAGCCCCGGCGAGATCTCCGGCAGCAGCCGCGACGCGTACGCGATCACCTCGCGCGGCACGCGGAAACCGGCCGTCAGCTCCTCCAGCACCGCCTCCGGCTTGCCCAGGTGACCCAGCGCCTCCGCCCAACTGCGCGTCGCCCACGGCGTGGTGCCCTGCGCCAGGTCGCCCAGTACCGTCGCCGAACCCGTCGTACAGCGCCGCCCCACCGCCCGGTACTGCATCGGCGACAGGTCCTGCGCCTCGTCGAGGACGACATGACCGAGCGAGTGCGTACGTTCCACCAGGTCGGTGGCCTCGTCGATGAGCACCAGGTCCGCCGGGGACCACTTCGCCGCCTTCACGCTCCGGTACGGCTTCGGCCACAGCAGCAGCTTCTGCTCGTCCTCGCTGAGGATCCCCGCCGCGTGCTGCGCGAGGAACTCCGGATCGGCGAGCAGCCGCAGCACCAGCCTCGCCGGCTCCACCAGCGGCCACATCTGCTTGACGGCCGCCTTGACCGCCGGGTTGCGGGCCACCGCGTCCTGGACCCGGTCGTCGGGTGCCTCGCCCGCCTGCTCCATCCGTACGAGCACGGTGTGCGCGATGCGCTGCGGCAGCGCGTCGTGGGCGGCGCCGTAGCGGATGTCGCGCTTCTGGAGCTCCTCGACGATCTCGCCCAGCTCGTACGCCGGGACCCGCCAGCGGCGCGAGCCGCGGACCACCATCAGCGGCTCGGTGGGCAGGGTGACGTGTGACCGTACGGCCCGGCGCAGCACCTGCGCCATCCGGGCGTCGCCCTTGACGACGGCGGTCTCGGCCTGGTCGGCGCCCCGGACCTCGGCCCCGCCCGGGCGGGCCACCAGGTCGTCGACGGTCGCCTGCTTGACCTCCAGCTCGCCCAGGGCCGGGAGGACCTGCTCGATGTAGTGCAGGAAGGAACGGTTCGGCCCGATGACCAGGGTGCCGGTGCGGGCGAGCCGGTCGCGGTGCGCGTAGAGGAGGTAGGCGACGCGGTGCAGGCCGACGGCGGTCTTGCCGGTGCCGGGGCCGCCCTGCACGCACACCGACCCGCCGAGGCCGGACCGTACGATCTCGTCCTGCTCCGGCTGGATCGTGGCGACGATGTCACGCATCGGGCCGACGCGCGGGCGCTCGATCTCCCGCTGGAGCAGCTTGCTGACGGTGGCCGCCGTCTCGGCGGGGTCGGACAGGTGCTCGTCCTCGTACGCCGTCAACTCGCCGCCCGTGTAACCGAAGCGGCGGCGCAGCCCGACGTCCTGCGGGTCGGTCTTGGACGCCCGGTAGAAGGGCTGCGAGACGGGGGCGCGCCAGTCGATGACCATCGGGTCGCCGCCCGCGTCGTGGACGTGGCGGCGGCCGATGTAGAACTGCTCGCCCTCCGCGCCTTCGGCGAGCACGGCGCCGGGCGAGTGCAGGTAGTCGAGGCGGCCGAAGAAGAGCGGGGTGTGGGCCAGGTCCGCGAGGGCCTTGATGCGGTCGTCGATCTGGGCCTGGAGGACGACGGCGTTGACCCAGTTCGCGGTGACGTCGCGGATGTCGAGGGACTCGACGTCCTCGCGCATGGCGCGCAGCGCGGAACGGGACGCGAAGAGGTGGGCCCGTTCGCGGGCGAGGGGATCGGCGGACACGGGACTGCCTGCGGACACGGAACTGCCTCCAGCTGACTGATCTGTGTGATCGGTACCGTCCGGTTTCCGAGCGGACGGCGGCTCTCCCCGGCGGCGTGGTGGAGCGACGGCGGGAGGGGAGGCGGCAAGAGCGGAGAGTGTAGTCAGCGCGGCGGCGGGACGCGAACGGTTTACCCGGCCGGGGCTCCCGGGAGCCAGGGGGGTGACATCAGGGTGAGCCCAGGGGTGACATGAGGGGGAGGGTCAGACCTTCGGCAGAGGCCCCGGGGGTCGGGGTGAGCCGTGAGGAGGAGACGGGAGGCCCCGAGGTTCCCTCCCGAGGGCGATGTGCGAGGGGCCTCGAAAACGGACCATGGATACATGAGCACCGCAACCTTCACCCCGATCCAGGGCCGCCGCGCTCGCGGCGCCACCGCCACTACTCCCGTCGTCCGCACCCATGACGAACAGCCCGCGGCCGACGCCCTCGCGGCGCGCCGCAAGGGCGGTCTGCTGCGGGCGGCGAAGATCTTCGCAGGCACCGCGGTGAGCGTGGTCCTGCTGGGTGAATACGCCGAGGACGCGGGCGTCATACGTCGCTGACGCCCCCGGCGTCGCCGATCCTCCCCGGGCCCTACTCCTCCCCGGTCCCGCCCTCGGCCGCGCTCTCGTCCGCGTCCGTGTTCTCGCCGTCCTCGCCGCTAACGCCGTCCTCGCCGTGGCTGGTCAGCAGCTCGTCGGCGTCCATGATCCGGTAGGCGTAGCCCTGCTCGGCCAGGAACCGCTGGCGGTGCGCGGCGAAGTCCTGGTCGATCGTGTCCCGGGCCACCACCGAGTAGAAGCGCGCCTCGTGCCCGTCCGCCTTCGGACGCAGCACGCGGCCCAGCCGCTGGGCCTCCTCCTGGCGGGAGCCGAAGGTGCCCGACACCTGGATGGCCACCGTGGCCTCCGGGAGGTCGATGGAGAAGTTCGCGACCTTCGAGACGACCAGCACGCTGATCTCGCCCTCGCGGAACGCGTTGAACAGCTTCTCGCGCTGCGCGTTCGAGGTCTCGCCCTTGATGACGGGCGCGTTCAGGTGCTCACCCAGCTCGTCGAGCTGGTCGATGTACTGGCCGATGACCAGCGTCTGCTCGCCCCGGTGCTTGCGTACGAGCGCCTCGGTGACCTTCCGCTTCGTCGTGGTCGTCGCGCAGAAGCGGTACTTCTCCTCGGTCTCGGCGGTCGCGTAGGCGAGCCGCTCGGCCTCGGTGAGGTTGACGCGTACCTCGACGCAGTCCGCCGGGGCGATGTAGCCCTGCGCCTCGATCTCCTTCCACGGAGCGTCGAACCGCTTGGGGCCGATCAGCGAGAACACGTCCGACTCGCGGCCGTCCTCGCGGACCAGCGTCGCGGTCAGCCCGAGGCGCCGGCGGGCCTGCAGATCCGCCGTGAACTTGAAGACCGGCGCGGGCAGCAGGTGCACCTCGTCATAGATGATCAGGCCCCAGTCCCGGGAGTCGAACAGCTCCAGGTGCGGATAGATGCCCTTCCGCTTCGTCGTGAGGACCTGGTACGTCGCGATCGTGACCGGGCGGATCTCCTTGCGGGTGCCCGAGTACTCGCCGATCTCCTCCTCGGTGAGCGAGGTCCGCTTGATCAGCTCGTGCTTCCACTGCCGGGCCGAGACGGTGTTCGTGACCAGGATCAGCGTGGTCGCCTTGGCCTGCGCCATCGCCCCGGCGCCCACCAGCGTCTTGCCCGCGCCACAGGGCAGCACGACCACGCCCGAGCCGCCGTGCCAGAAACCCTCGACGGCCTGCTGCTGGTAGGGACGCAGCGCCCAGCCGTTCTCGGCCAGCTCGATCGGGTGCGCCTCGCCGTCGACGTACCCGGCGAGGTCCTCGGCGGGCCAGCCCAGCTTGAGCAGGGTCTGCTTGATCTGCCCGCGCTCGGAGGGGTGCACGGCGACGGTGTCGGCGTCGAGCCGGGCGCCGACCAGCGGGGCGACCTTCTTGGACCGCAGGATCTCCTCCAGCACGGGCCGGTCGGTGCTGGTCAGGACCAGCCCGTGCACGGGGTGCTTGCTGAGGGTCAGCCGCCCGTAGCGGGCCATGGTCTCGGCGACGTCCACGAGCAGCGCGTGCGGCACGGGATAGCGGGAGAACTCGACGAGCGCGTCCACGACCTGCTCGGCGTCGTGCCCGGCCGCCCGGGCGTTCCACAGCCCGAGCGGGGTGATCCGGTAGGTGTGGATGTGCTCGGGAGCCCGCTCCAGCTCGGCGAACGGCGCGATGGCCCGCCGAGCGGCGGCGGACAGCTCGTGGTCGACCTCAAGCAGGAGGGTCTTGTCACTCTGGACGATCAGAGGCCCGTTCAAGAGCGTCCCTTTCCGGCGGTGTGGCTGTCCGGGCGCGGACGGCCAAACCTCCAGTCTGCCGCATCCCCCGCCTCGTGTGGGGGTTCATGGCGGTGGCCGGGGCTGGTACCGGGCACGCGGGGCGGTCAGGGCGCCGGCTGCCGCCGCGGGGTCGGCGGCCTCCTCGAAGGCGGTGACCGGCTCGGACCGCGGCTCGTTGGGCCGCCGTACGGGGGCGGGTTACGCGCCCAGGTGCGGCAGCTGGCCCGTGGGGTAGGGGGTTTCGGCGGGGAGCAGGGCGCGGGCCGCCGCCTCGTCGCCCGCGCGGACCAGGGCGTGGATCTCTTGGGCCAGTGGGGTGACGTCGCGGATGGACACCGTCCACTCGTCGGCGTACGCGCGGGACGCGAAGCCGGACAGGCCCAGTTGCAGGGAGCGGTACGGCAGGGCGTTGAGGTGGAGGTCGCGTTCGGGATCCCACTGGACGCGCGCCGGGGCCCGGCGCAGCGCCTCCCGCCAGGCGGCCCGGTCCGGGTGCGTGGCGGCCTCGTAGTGCGACAGGCAGGCGTGGCGCAGCGCGTGGTCGAAACCGGCCCGGGTGATCTCGACGGCCAGGACCGTCTCCTGGTCGGCCTTGGCGGCCCAGCCGCAGCGGTACATCATCCACAGGAACGACGGCTTGATCCACGTCATCCGCTCCCGCTTCCAGGCGGCCGGGAAGCGGCCGTCGCGGGCCGCGGGGAGGCCGAGGTGGGGACCGTACGCCTGGTAGACGGTGACGGTGCCGGCGGTGTGGGCCGCCCGGATCCGGCGGGCCGGTTCGACGGGGGCGGCGCTCGCGCCTGTGTGCGCGCCCGCGGCGCCCGTCGTGCTGCTCGTGGTCATGGCGTCAGGATCGCCGCCCGCCGTCGTGCCCGGCCAGTGGATTTCGCCGCCGGGGTCCGCTCACACCTGGTCGTCGGCCAGTTCCGCCACGCCCGTGACCCGGTGCAGGGCGTACGTACGGACCTCGTCCGCCGTGTGGTCGTAGCCCGTGACGAAGCCGCCCTCCACCCGGACCGGGGCGATCACGCGCTGGCTCGCGGCCCCGTCGGCGTTCACGTATCCGATCCACACCGCCGACCCGGTCAGCGCCGCCGCCTGCACCGTCGCCAGGGTCTCCGCCGCGCTGGTGCGCGGCAGCTCACCGGGGAGCGCGGGCGAGGCGGACGCGGACGTCGCGGGCTCCTTGCGGACCGCCGTCGCCGCCAGGTCGCCCGCGCGGATCGCCCGTACCGCCGCGCCCAGCAGTCGCGCGTCCGGCACCGGCGGGCCCTCCGGGACCGGTACCGGCGCGCTGCGGCGCGGCGCGCGCACCGCGTCGGCCCGCGCCACCAGCACGTCACCGGTACGGGACTCCGCGGCCGGGGCGTAGCCCATCGCCCGCAACCCGTCGAGCAGCGCACCCGGTTCGGCCTGCGCGGCCAGCACGGTCGGCGCGAGACGGCGCAGGCCCAGCCCGGCCGAGCGCTTGTCGGCGAGGAGTTCGCCGAGCACCGCGTCGTCGTCGCAGCGCACGTACGAGGAGGCCGCGCCCACCCGCAGGTGCCCGTGCCGCCGCGCCATGTCGTCGATCAGGTACGACAGCGGCTGCGGAACCGGCGTACGGCTGTGCTCGGCCAGGAAGGCGTGCAGGTCGACGGCGGTCCGCCCGGCGTCCAGCGCCCGGCGTACGGAACCGGGCGTGAACCGGTACACCGTCGCCCCGCCCTTGGACTCCACGTCGGCGAGCACGGCCAGTACGTCCCCCAGCGGGCGGCGCAGCGGGCCCGGCGCGACCGCCGTCAGGTCGGCCTGGAGGAGTACGTAGTCCACCGGCTCCGGCAGCAGCGGCGCCAGCAGCGGCCCCGGATCCTCGTGCGCGAGCAGCGCCCGGCCCGGCGCGGACAGTGCCCCGCGCCCGGTCACCCCGAGCAGTTCCGCCTCCGACAGGGTCCAGTGCGCGAGGCGGGCCCGCAGGTCGCCGGCGCCGCGCACCGGGCGCTCCCAGGCGAGCCGCGCGAGCAGCGCGTCCGGGTCGGCGGAGCCGCCTTCGGGGAGCGCGGCGAGGAGTTCGAGCACCCGGCGGCGTACCTCGGGCGCGGCGGAGCGGTCCAGGTCGGGGCCCAGCACGGACAGGGTGCGGCCCTTGGCGTCCTGTTCGCCGACGAGCGCGCCCGTGCGGGTGGCGGGGAGCCAGGCGGCGGCCAGGGCCGACCACCGCTCGGCGGGCGGGAGTTCGGTCCAGTCGTCGAACGCGGGGGTCGGCGCGTACCGCTCGTCCGCCGCGCCGTCGCTGGCCAGCAGCCCGGTGGCGTAGGCGAGTTCGATCCAGAACGCGGCGAGGGACTCGGTGGTGTCCAGGGCGGTCGCGGTCCGCTTGAGGTCGCGGACGGCGAGCCCGCCCGCGCGCAGCACGGCGGGCCCGGCGTGCTCCCAGAACTTCACGAGTTCCTCGACCGTGGACAGCGCGGCGAGCGCCTGCCCGGCCGCGTTCGCGTCCACAAGCTGTGGACGGTGCTCGAGCGAGGCGGTCACGGGCGGCGCGAGCGGCTCCGGCACCCGGTGGGCCAGCCCGCCGCGCAGGTGCAGGGCGACCTCGCGGGGGAGTACGACCGTCCGCGTCGAGGCGGGCAGCAGCAGCCCGCGGTCCCGCAGCCAGCGCACGGGCGGGGTCGGATTCGCGGTCACCTCCCCGTACGGCGGCCCCCACACGAGGCGGCCCAGCACCTGATGGGCCTCGGCGGGCGCCTCGTCGAGCAGCGCCGACATCCGGGCGTCGTCCGTGAACAGGGCGGTCAGCGCGGACACCGCCGACACCGGGTCGTGGGTGGCGGTCAGCCCGGCGGCCAGCACGATCTCCTGGACCCGGCCCGGGGACATGCCCGCGGTGGCCTCGGCGACGGTCGGGCCGAGCCCGGTGGGGGAGGGGCGGGAAGCGGAGGGGGACAGCAACTCCCGTGCGGTGCGCACCAGTCGCAGCGAGGAGCCCGCGCCCCACAGGAGGGCCTGGTCGCGCAGGGTCGCCACGGCGTGCGGCAGCGCGGCCCGGACGGCGTCGGCGGCGGCCCGGCGGTCGTCCTCGCCGCCGGAGGGCGCGCCGGTCAGCAGCGACTCCAGTACCTCGTACGGGCACGGGTCCGGGGCCACCGCCAGCGCCTCGGCGGTCTGCAGCGCGAAGCGGTCCAGGTGTTCCAGGGCGCGCACCACCGAGGCGCGGGTCCCGGCGCGGGTCGCGAGCCGCGTGACGTCGCCCGGAACGGGGTTGAGCAGGTCGGGCCGGGCCCGCAGCAGTGCGCCGAGCGCGGAGTCGTCGCGGGCGCGCAGCGCCTCGGCGAGGGAACGCGGAGCGGTCCCTGCGGTGCTTGCCTCGGGCACGGTCGCCTCCTGGTCGCGTCGGCCGGTCGTCGGCCGGTTCCCATCCGGTCCACGTTATCCGCTGCGTACGCGACGGCTCCACGGGCGCACGCGCTACCTTTCGACGAGGCGGTACGGGAGGAGCCGGGGCGTGGGCATCGAGAGCGACCATCTGGTCTACGAATATCTGAGCAGGGTCGGGGACTTGGCCCAGCGGAGGCACCTGACCTCCGGGGACCGGATGCGGTTGGTGACGGGACTGCGGGACGAGATCGACCGGCGGCGCGCCAAGTACGACCCGGAGACCCCGGCGGCGGTACGGCGCATCCTGGACCGGATCGGCAGCCCCGAGGAGATCCTGGACGCGCTGGGGTCGGGTTCGGCGCCGGGTTCGGGTGCCGCTCCGGCGGCTCCGGCGCCCGCCGTTCCCGAGCAGCGCGGCCCGGGCCGTCCGCGCGCCCGCAAGCCGCCCGCGGAGCCGCCCGGGCCCGCGTCGCCGCACCTGGCCGGGCTCGACGAACTCGGCCCGGACGGGGGCGGGGGCGCCGAGCCGGACTGGTGGCGGGTCGCGCCGAGCGCGTACGGGAACGGGCCGCAGGTCGACGGCTTCGCGGGCGGCATCGAGATGCCGGACCTCTTCAAGGTCCCGGCGGAGGAGGACGAGGCGGCCGAGGCCGCGGCTACCGGGCCGGCGGGGCCGGGCGGGCCGGGGGAGACGCGGCGCCGGGCCGTCGTGCGGGTGCTGCGCGAGCGGCGCCGGCGCAAGAAGGAGGCGGCGGCGGCCGCGGTGGTGCCCGAAGCGGCGGCCGTCGTCGCGGTGCGCCCGAAGCCGCACGCCTTCCTGCTGCTGGCCGCGCTGCTCCTGGCGGTCGGTGTGGCCACCGGCTACTGGGTCCTGCTCGGGCTGGGCTGGCTGCTGGCGTACGCGTCGCGGGTGCTGGGCCCGGCCGAGAAGAAGTGGGTGGTGTTCGGGCTGCCGGGGGCGGTCTTCGCGGGTGCGGTGGTGTGGGTGTGGGGGCGGCTGAACGGCCGCTGGGGCGACCCGCTGGCCGACGGTCACCTCGGGGAGGCGTTCCAGGGCATGTGGCCGTGGCTGATCCGCGGCGCCGCCGTAGCCTCGGCCGTCTACCTGACCTGGCGCTCCCGCCGTCACCACTAGGCAGCCCGCGCCCTTGCCCTCGATCGCCGGGCGCGACCACCGTCCAGCCGAGTCGGCGGACCGTCGGAGCGCGCCGCGGAACGGCGCTGGGAGCGGCGGCTGACATCTCACCGCATTTCATGATCTGGTAAGGCGAACCTAAGTCCACGTTCCCGTGCGTTCGCACCGTCTCGGCACAATGGGGGGCATGACCTCCCCCGGCACGGCCTCCCCCGCCCCGCACGCGTTCACCGTCGGCTTCGACCTCGACATGACCCTCATCGACTCCCGGCCCGGGATCAAGGCGACCTACGAGGCGCTGTCCGCCGAGACGGGGACCTGGATCGACGCCGACGAGGCCGTCACGCGGCTCGGGCCGCCGCTGGACGATGAGCTGGCCAACTGGTTCCCCCAGGAGCGGATCGCGGAGATGGCCGACCGGTACCGGGAGATCTATCCCACATACGCCATCGAGCCGACCCCGGCGATGCGCGGGGCGCGCGAGGCCATCGAGGCGGTGCGGGCCCTCGGCGGGCGGGCGATCGTGGTGACGGCCAAGCACGAGCCCAACGCCCGGCTGCACCTGGCGCACCTGGGCATCGAGCCCGACGCGGTGATCGGCTGGCTGTGGGCGGAGGCGAAGGCGGGGGCGCTGCGCGCGTACGGGGCGCAGGTGTACGTCGGCGACCACGTGGGCGACGTGCGCGGGGCTCGTACGGCGGGCGCGCTGTCGGTGGCGGTGCCGACCGGACCGTGCCCCGAGCCGGAGCTGCGCGAGGCGGGCGCGGACGTGGTCCTGGCGGACCTGACCGCGCTGCCCGCCTGGCTCGCCGAGTACGTCCGTACGCGTCCGGAGGCAGCCCCGGTCGCTCAGGAGGCCTGAGAGCCGGCCTGCGAGCGGCGGGCGGCCCCGCGCTGGGCACCGGCCGAACGCAGCACCCCGGCGGCCGAGATGGCGAACCCGACGCCCATCAGCATGCAGACGGCCCACGCGTACGACGGGAACGGCCGGGTGTGCAGGAACAGCGGGGCCATCGTCGCGAGGGTCGCCACGGCGCCGAGGATGAACACGATGCCGCCCGCCTTGACCAATGCGTCGCCGGGCCGGGCTTCGTCGGAATCAGGAGTGGAAGTCACCCCACCAGGGTAGTTCCCTGGCCGAAGGGCCACCGCAGGAAGGACCGGGGGACGCCTTGTCAGGGCGGCCAGGACCATTAGCCTTGAGGGTGACGGACCGCGGACGGTGCGTCACACCGACGAGCACAAGGACAGAGGACGGACGTGCCTACCGGCAAGGTCAAATGGTTCAACAGTGAGAAGGGCTTCGGCTTCCTCTCCCGCGACGACGGCGGCGACGTCTTCGTCCACTCGTCGGTACTGCCTGACGGGCTCGACGCGCTCAAGCCCGGCCAGCGCGTGGAGTTCGGCGTGGTCGCGGGCCAGCGCGGCGACCAGGCCCTCTCGGTGACGGTGCTGGACCCCACGCCGTCGGTCGCGGCCGCGCAGCGCCGCAAGCCCGACGAGCTGGCCTCGATCGTCCAGGACCTGACGACGCTGCTGGAGAACGTCACGCAGCAGCTGGAGCGCGGCCGTTACCCGGACAAGGCACACGGCTCGAAGATCGCGGACATGCTCCGCGCGGTGGCCGACCAGCTCGACGTCTGAGACCAGACGCACGGCTGTGCCCCGGCCCCCGCCGCGTGCGGGGGCCGGGGCACAGCCATGTCCCGGATTCTCAGGGGAAGTCGAGTGCGCCCGGCGCGATCGCCGGGACCAGGCCCTCCGCCGCCGCCCGGGTCAGCAGCCCGCGCACCGCCGCGTACCCGGCCTCGCCGAGGTTGGCCGTGAACTCGTTGACGTACAGCCCGATGTGCTGGTCCGCGACCGCCGGATCCAGCTCCTGCGCGTGCGCCCGTACGTACGGCCGTGACGCCTCCGGGTCCGCCCACGCCATCCGCACCGACGTGCGGGCCGCCTCCGCCAGCGCCCGCAGCGCCTCCGCGCCCAGCGAGCGCCGGGCGATGATCGCGCCGAGCGGGATCGGCAGCCCGGTCGTGGACTCCCAGTGCTCGCCCATGTCGGCCAGGCGGTGCAGCCCGTAGTCCTGGTACGTGAACCGGGCCTCGTGGATCACCAGTCCGGCGTCCACCGAGCCGTCGCGCACGGCGGCCATGATCTCGTGGAACGGCAGCACCACGACCTCGCCCACCCCGCCGGGCAGCACGTCGGCCGCCCACAGCCGGAACAGCAGGTAGGCCGTGGAGCGCTCGCTCGGCACGGCCACCGTCCTGCCCGTCAGGTCGAGCCCCGGTTCGCGGGTCAGCACCAGCGGCCCGCAGCCCCGGCCCAGCGCCCCGCCGCAGGGGAGCAGCGCGTACTGCTCCAGCACCCAGGGCAGCACGGCGTACGACACCTTCAGCACGTCGAGTTCCGCCGAACCGCGCTCGGCGATGCCGTTGGTGACGTCGATGTCGGCGAAGGTCACGTCGAGCGCGGGCGCGCCCGGCACCCGGCCGTGCGCCCAGGCGTCGAAGACGAAGGTGTCGTTGGGGCAGGGCGAGTAGGCGATCTTCAGCGGTTCAGCGTTGTTGCTGCTGCGCATGGTGGCGTTCTCCCCAGTTCGCGAGTACGGGGCCCAGTGCGCGGAACCCCGCGGTGAGCGCGCCGAGCGCGTCCCCGATCCGCCAGGCGGCGCGGTCACGGGGGCCCACGGCGTTGGACACGGCGCGGATCTCCAGTACGGGCAGCCCGTACGCGGCGGCGGCCTCCGCGACCCCGAACCCCTCCATGGCCTCGGCCCCCGCGAGCGGATGCCGGGCGGCGAGCCGGGCCGCGCCCTCGGCGGTGCCGGTGACGGTGGACACGGTGAGCACGGGCGCGAGCAGGGCGCCGGTGGCTTCGGCGGCCCGGGCGGCGAGTTCGGCGGGCGGCAGGTGCACGGTGTGGCCGAAGCCGAGTTCCCGTACGTCGAGGAACCCGTCGGGGGTCTCGGCCCCCAGATCGGCGGCGACGATCGCGTCCGCGACGACGAGCGTGCCGAGCGGGGCGGCGGGCCGGAAGCCGCCACCGATCCCGGCGGAGACGACGAGGCCGTACGGGCCGGTGCCGGTGCCGGGCGCGGCCGCGAGGGAGGTCGCGAGCGCGGTGGCGGTGGCGGCCGCCGCGGCGGCCGGTCCGACCCCGCCGACGAGTACGTCGAGGGCGAGGCCGGGCAGGTCCCGGCGGGTGATGAGGTACCCACCGGGAAGTGTGCGCGGCTCGGGCGGTCCGGAGGGGTCCGGATGAGGGGTGAGACCGGCGACGACGGAGTCGGACTCCGCCGCCACCGCGGTCACGACGAGCGCGCGCACCGGACGGACTACTTGTTGAGCTTGAGGTCGAAGGTCCAGACGGCGGTGGGCTTGCCTTCCTTGCTCAGCTCGATGATGTGGATCGGCTGCGCGTCGGTCGCCACCGGAGCGCCCTGGCCGCCGGTCGAGAAGGGGTTCAGGCCGGGGAAGCTCTGGTAGGTGTTGCCGGTGAGGTCACCGAGGCGCTGGGTGCCGACGGCGGCCAGCCACTTCTTGCCGCCCTCCACGACGTCGGGCTCGACGCCGAGGCGGAGGGTGTCACCAGCCGTGTAGGTGATGGACTTGGCGTTCTTCGTGCCCTTGGAGTCGCCGAGGCACTCCTGGACGCGCTCCTCCGACAGCTCCTTCTCCGAGGCCTTGGGCCGGCAGACAGCCTGGGCGGACACCGAGGAGCTGCCGACCGTCACGGTCGCCAGCGGCGTCGGCTTGTCGCAGGCGGAGAGGACGAGGAGGCCGGCGGTAACGGCTCCGAGGGCCGCGACACTGCGGCGGGCCCTACCCGAGAAAAGCGGTGCGGTCATGAGCCGAAGGCTATCGGGCCGCCGCCCCCGCGCCCCGCACCGGGTCCCCTGGCGGGCCGCCGCCGCGCCTTCCCGGCGGGGCGGCCACCCGTAGCCGGGCCGGGCACCCAGCCCGCCCGGGGCCTGGCCGACGTCTTCCCGCTGCGGCCGGGGCGGCCTATCCAGCCCCGCCGGCGTTTGAGGCGCCCCCGGAGGGCCCTACCCCGGCGCCGCCGGTCCCGTGCCGTCCCGGGGTTGCCCCTCTCGGGGCCGGAAGGTGGCCGGCGGGGGCCGGCGGGCTGGAGCCGGGCGCCGCCCGGGCCCGCGCCTCAAACGCCGGCGAGGCTGAAAACCGCTCGGCGGGCCGGAAGGTGGGTCGGCGGGGTGGGGCCGGGGGCTCACTGGCGGGGGAGGGGGTTACGCCCCGCGGGGGTGCGGGGGCGGGGGGTGGAGAGGAGGCCGCGGAGGGCCATGCTCGTACCCAGGGCCACGATGACCGCGGCCACGCCCATGCCCAGCACCCCGTGCAGCGGAAGCACGATCCCGATCGCCCCGCCCAGCACCCACGCCACCTGCAGCAGCGTCTCCGACCGCGCGAACGCCGACGTCCGTACCGCCTCCGGCACGTCCCGCTGGATCATCGCGTCCAGCGACAGCTTGGCCAGCGCCTGGCAGAACCCCGCCGTCGCGCCCAGCACCGCCATCAGGACGCCGGAGAAGAAGACCGCCGCCACCACCGCCACGCCGAGCGTCACGCACAGCACCACCGCGATGATCTTCTCCGGCGCCCTGGCCCGCAGCCACGCCCCCACCGCCGTCCCGCACGCGTTGCCCACCCCCGCCGAGACGCCCACGATGCCCAGCGAGACGGCCGCGCTCTGCCCCGACAGCGGGTGTTCCCGCAGCAGGAACGCCAGGAAGAAGATCAGGAACCCGGACAGCCCCCGCATCGCCGCGTTCGCGAGCAGCCCGCACAGCACCGGCCGGCTGACCGTCCGCAGCCCCGGCTTGCGGGAGTGCGCCTCGTGGGTGGAGAGCCGGGCCCGCCGTTCGCCCTTCGCCTCGTCCACCTTGTGCGGCAGCGTGAACGCCGCGAAGGTGCCCCAGATGAAGATGGCGCAGGCCCCGTACAGCGGCCACGGCGGGCCGATGGTGTGCAGCGCCGCCCCCACCGGCGCCGCGGCCCCGGTGGCGAGCAGACCGGCCAGCGTGACCCGGGAGTTCGCTTTGACGAGGGAGAACTTGGGCGGGAGCAGCCGCGGCACCACCGCGCTGCGCACCACTCCGTACGCCTTGGACGCCACCAGTACGCCCAGCGCCGCCGGATAGAGCTCCAGCCCGCCCGTCGCGACCGCGCCCGACATCATCACGGCGAGCAGCGCCCGGGTGAACATCGCCGCCGCCATCGCGGCCCGGCGGCCGTGCGGCAACCGGTCCAGCAGGGGGCCGATGACGGGGGCCAGGAGGGTGAACGGGGCCATGGTGATGGCCAGATAGAGCGCGACCCGGCCGCGGGCCTCGTCCGTGGGGACCGAGAAGAAGACGGTGGAAGCGAGCGCCACTGTGATCATCACATCACCGGCGCCGTTGATCGCGTGGAGCTCGATCAGCTTGCCCAGGCCCGACTCCCCGGCCCCGTGGGCATGCGTGGCCCGCCGGATCCCCCGCGCCGTACCGGTGATCGGCAGGTGCAGGGCGCGGCCGAATGCCCGGCCGGTCCTCCTGACCGGTCCCGAGGCGTCATCGGACGACCGTACGGGTGCCACCTGGTCATAGTGCCCCACGCGACCCCCGCGGACCCCTCCCGGCACGCTCCCGGCACCTCCTCGGCCGGAACCGGAACGAGCCGGGCGTCCGCGAATCGGACTTGCATGTGGGCCCAGGCCTAAAGAAGGGGTAGCGTGCGTAGCGCGCCACCGGCGGTTGCTCTTGGCCGCGCGCCTCTTCGCGATCCCGCAGAATGGATTGCAATAGGTGCGCCCGAGGCCGATCGGGTGCGGACGTCGACGCGGCCCTCTGGTCCGCTCCGCCCGCGCCACGTACGGACAGCACCGACGGGTCGTTGTAGACGACAGTACGGACGGCGCACACGTGAGACGGCGTAGGAGAGAACGAGACCAGTGAGTGCTGCGACGACGCGAAGCCGTACCCCGCGTACCCCTGACCGCCTGTGCGTCGAGGCGGTAGAACTCGCGCGGGCGGCGGCCGAGGAGACCGCCTTCCCCGGAGTGGTAGGAGAGCACGTTTCCGCGGTGGCGGAGGGTGAGCGGGTCGTCACCCACTACTTCGAGGCCAAGGAACCGGGCTACCGGGGCTGGCGCTGGGCCGTCACGGTGACGCGCGCCTCCCGCGCGAAGAACGTCACCCTCGACGAAACGGTGCTGCTGCCCGGGTCCGACGCGCTCCTCGCGCCCGAGTGGGTGCCGTGGAGCGAACGGCTGCGGCCGGGTGACATGGGGCCGGGCGACCTGCTGCCCACCGATGCCGAGGACCTGCGGCTGGAGTCGGGCTGGTCCGGCGAGGACGCGCCGCCGCCGAACTCGGTGGTCTCCGCCGAGATGGCCGAACTGGTCGAGGCGGAGGACGCCGACGTCATCGACCGCGCGGTGGCGCCCGTGGTGCCGGTGCGCGGGTCCATCACCTCGGTGGCCGAGGAACTGGGCATGCGGCGGGCGCGGGTGCTGTCGCGGTACGGGCTGCACACGGCGGCCGACCGCTGGGACGAGTCCTTCGGCGCGAAGACCCCGATGGCGCAGGCGGCGCCCGCGTCGTGCGTGTCCTGTGGCTTCCTCGTCGCGATCGGCGGATCGCTGGGGCAGGCCTTCGGGGTCTGCGCGAACGAGTTCGGTCCGGCCGACGGGCGGCTCGTGTCCCTGTCCTACGGGTGCGGTGGGCACTCCGAGGCGGCGGTCATGCCGGCGCCGATGCGGCCCGCGCCGCCGGTGCTGGACTCCATGGCGTCGGACGAGTTCACGCTGCGGCCGACCGCCGACGCCGACTCCGGTTCGGTCCCCGAGACCGACCTCGCCCCGGCCGACCTGGGCCACTCCTGACCCCTGCCCGACCCTGGCCCTGACCTGGCCCTGTCGCCTCAATCGCCGGCGGGGCTGGGTTTGGCCCCCGGCGGGGCCGCGCTGTGGCGCGCATGAGCGTGCCCTCCGGGGGCGCCTCGATTGAGGCGCCCCCGGAGGGCGGGTTCATGCGGAGCCCGGGTCGTGAGCCTGGACCCGGTCGGGGTCAGGCTCGGGTCTCCTCCGTGATCTGGATCGGAATCGGAATCGGAACGGGGACCGACGTCGGCGGCGCGGTGGCGTCCGGCGGGGTCGGCGCCACCGCGGCCCCCGCACCACCGGGCGCGCTCTGGTTCATCGACGACAGCAGCTGGCGCGCCAGCCCCAGCCCCGTACCGCCCATCGTCAGCGCCTTCGCGAACATCTCCGACATGCCCTCGGCCCCGTTCAGCAGCACCATGTGCTCGACGTTGCCGAAGGCACTCGCGCCCGCCTCCACGATCTTGGGCCAGTTCTCGGCGAGCTGCTGCGCGACCACGGCCTCCTGGTTCTCCGCCAGGGCCGCCGCGCGGGCCTTGATGGACTCGGCCGCGGCGAGACCCTTGGCCTTCGACGCGTCCGCCTCCGCCAGACCCAGGGCACGCGCCCATTCGGCGTCCGCGAGGCCCTTGGCCTGGGTGGCCGCCGCCTCGGCCTCACCGGTCGCCCGGGTGGCCTTCGCCGCCGCCAGCCCGCGCGCCTCGGTGGCCTGGGCCTCGGCGGCCGCGGCCGTCTTGACCCGGGTGGCCTCGGCGGCCGCCGCCAGCTCGGTCTCCTGGGCCTTGGCCTGGGCGGCCGAGATCCGGGAGTCGCGGTCGGCCTCGGCGAGCGTGCGCTGCTCGTAGGCCTTGGCGTCGGCGGGCTTGCGTACGTCCGCCTGGAGCTGCTGCTCGCGGCGGTTGGCCTCCAGCTCGGCGACCCGGGTCTCCTGGACCACGACCTCCTGGCGGGCGGCCGCGTCGGCGAGCGGTCCGGCCTGCTTGGCCGAGGCCGCCGCCTTGTCGCGCTCGGCCTGGTACCCGGCCTGGAGGATCTCGCTGTCCCGGGTGGCCTCCGACATCCGGGCGAAGGCGGCCTGTTCGGCCTCGGTGGCCAGCAGGTTCGCGTCGGCCTGGGCGATCCGCGCGTCCCGCTGGACGGCGGCCGCGTGCGGCATCGCGAGGTTCTTGATGTAGCCGGTCGGGTCCTCGATCTCGTGGATCTGGAGCGAGTCGACGATCAGGCCGAGCTTCTCCATCTCGCTGCCGCAGGCCGCCCGGGTCTGCCCGGTCAGTTTCTCGCGGTCGCGGATCATGTCCTCGACCGTCAGCCCGCCCACGATGGAGCGCAGATGACCGGCGAACACGATGTGCACGCGATCGGGGATCATCTTCTGCTGGTCCAGGAACCGTCGTGCCGCGTTCGCGATCGAGACCATGTCGTCCCCGACCTTGAAGATCACCACGCCCTTGACCTTGAGCGGGATGCCCTGGTGGGTCACGCAGTCCACCAGCAGCTGGGTCTCGTTCAGGTCCAGCGACAGCTTCCGTACCGCCTGGACGCCGGGCAGGACGAGCGTGCCGCGGCCGGTGACGATCCGGAACCCCATGCCGTCGCCCAGACCTTCGGTCTTGTGCGCGGAACCGGAGATGACAAGTGCTTCGTTCGGTTCGGCCACCCGCCACATGAGCTTGAAGAGGCCGACCAGAACGATGAGTGCGGCGAGTACTGCTCCCGCCACGACGCCGATAGCCACCGGCAAACGCCCCCTTAGTGCAGTGCCGTTGCGGCACCGATGAGGGCGAGTGTGCGCCTGCGGGAAGGTGGCGTGAAGACGCTGACGGTTCCTTGTCGCAATCTTGATACGTACCTGATGCGGCCGCGGGTCAGGTGGCGTAGGCGGTGGTCACGTACACCGTGCGGGGCGGCAGGTGCTCGACCACCGTGACCACGGTTCCGATGGGGATGCGGTCCCGTTCGTCCAGGGCCGGGTAGGCGAGGAAGTGCTCGGCGCCGCCCCGGATCCGGATGATGACCTCGCCCACGAGCCCGGGCCCCACCGTGCCGGTGACCCGCCCCGTCATCCCTGCCATGTCCTGGTCCATGCGGGCAGGTTACGCGGAAGGGCCCGGGGAGACCCCGGGCCCTTCCCCTCCGTATCCGTACGTGACCCGGCTCGGGTGCGCCGCTCAGTGGGCGAGGGCCACGGCGTCGCGCGCCGCCCGCGCGGCCTCGGTGCGCCGGACCCGGGTGACCGCGACCACCGCGGCGGCCAGGAGCAGGGCGGTGGCGCCGTACGAAGCGGCGTGCATGCCGTGCACGAAGGCCTCGCGGGCGGCGGCCAGTACGGTCTCCCCGGCCGGGCCGCCGAGCTGGTGGGCGACGGCGGTGGCGCCGCCGAGGGTCTCCCGTACGGCGGGCTGGGCGTCGGCCAGGTCGGCGCGGTAGACGGCGGTGCCGAGGCTGCCCAGCAGGGCCATGCCGAGGGCCCCGCCGAACTCGCTGCCGGTCTCCAGGACCGAGGCGGCGGAACCGGCCTTCTCGGCGGGGGCCGAGGCGAGGGCCATGTCGGAGACGAGCGCCATCACGGTGACGATGCCGGAGGCGAGGACGGCGGCTCCGGCGAGCAGCGGCCACAGCGAGTCGGTGCCGGTGAGGGCGAGCAGCAGGAACCCGGCGGCGGCGATGACGAACCCGGCCGCGATGACGACGGGACGGCCGAACCGCTGGCCCATCGCGGTGGCGGTCGGGGCGGCTGCGCCGACGGCGACGGAGGGGGCCAGGCCCCACAGGGCGGCTTCGAGGGTGCCCATCCCGAGGACGGACTGGAGGTACTGGGTGGTGAAGTAGGCGGAGCCCATCATGGCGAAGGCGGAGATGCTGTTGAAGGCGACTCCGGCGGCGAAGCCGCGGCCCCGGAACAGGTCCCGGCTGATCATGGCGTCACGGCGGGTCAGCTGACGGCGGACGAAGAGGAGGCCGAAGAGCAGACCGGCGGCGAGGCAGCCGAGGGGGAGGGGTTCGAAGCCGTCGGCGGCGATCTCCTTGAGGCCGTAGACGACGGGGAGCACGGCCGCCATCGAGAGCGGCACGCTGAGCAGGTCGAAGCGGCCCGGCGCCGGGTCCTTGAACTCGGGGACGAGGACGGGGACCAGGACCAGCAGGAGCAGCATCGCGGGGACGTTGATCAGGAAGACGGAACCCCACCAGAAGTGGTTCAGGATCAGCCCGCTCATGACCGAGCCGAGGGCGATGCCGCCGGCCATCGCGCCGGACCAGATGCCGATGGCCCGGCTGCGCTGCCCGTCGTCCTGGAAGAGATTGCGTACGAGGCCCAGCGTGGACGGCATCAGGGTCGCGCCGCCGATGCCGAGGAGCACGCGGGCGGCGATGAGCATCTCGGCGCTGGTGGCGTAGGCGGCGCCGACGGAGGCGAGCCCGAAGGCGGCGGCGCCGGTCAGCAGCAGCTTGCGGCGGCCGATGCGGTCGCCGAGCGAGCCCATGGTGATGAGGAGTCCGGCGAGGGCGAAGGCGTAGCTGTCGAAGATCCAGAGCTGCTGCGTGGCCGTGGGGTCCAGCTCCCGGGTGATGGCGGGGACGGCGAAGTAGAGGACGGAGACGTCCATCGAGACCAGGAGCAGGGGGAGCAGGAGGACGGTGAAGGCGGTCCATTCCCGGCGGCCCGCGAGACGTGCTGCGGAGTTCGTCATGAGCAGCAATGTACAAGCGTCATAAACATCTGTCTAGTACGGATGTATAGGACGCCTGTCTGTGACGGTTGTCTTGTTAGGGTTCTGGCATGGGACATCGTGAAGATCTGCTCGAAGGCGCGAAGAAGTGCCTGGTCGAGAAGGGGTTCGGGCGCACGACCGCGCGGGACATCGTCCACGCGTCCGGTGCGAACCTGGCCTCGATCGGCTACCACTACGGCTCCAAGGACGCCCTGATGATGCAGGCGTTCCTCGCCCTCGCGGAGGAGTGGGGCGACGCCTTCTCCCCGGAGGTGACCGGGGTCGGCGGCTCGCTGGAGCGCTTCCACTCCGTGTGGCAGGGCATCCTCGCCCGCCAGGAGCAGTCCGCGGCGATGTGGACGGCCAGCATGGAGGTCGCGCTCAGCCGGGACCGGATGCCGGAGCTGCGGGCGCTGCTGGCGGCGTCGGAGGGGGAGGGGCGGCGGGGCCTGATCTCCCTGTTCACGGGGGTCCCGGAGACGGACCTGACGGATCGCGATCTGCGGACGCTGGGGGCGGTCTACCAGGCGTTGCTGACCGGGGTCATGCTGCAGTGGGAGTTCGACCCGGCGACGGCTCCCTCGGCGGCGGACCTGGCCGAAGGCATGCGCCGCCTGTCGACGTCCCTCCTGACCCCCTGACCTGGCGGCCGCCCACCCCGGCGGGCCCTCAAACGCCGGGCGGGCTGGGGTGGAGCGGTGGGGCTAGGGTCGGGGGGTGAGGCTATTCGCTGCTGTGTTGCCGCCCGCCGGGGCCGTGGGGGAGTTGCGCGGGGTCGTCCAAGGGCTGCCCGCCGCGCCAGGGGTGCGCTGGACCGCCGAGAGCGGCTGGCACTACACCCTCGCCTTCATGGGAGAGGTCGGGGAGGACCTCCTCCCCGATCTCCTCGCCCGCCTCGCCCGCGCCGCCGCGCGGACGGAACCCTTCACGCTGCGCGTCCACGGCTCGGGCCACTTCGGCGACCGCGCCCTCTGGGTCGGCGCGGCAGGCGGCCTCGACGCCCTGCGGATGCTCGCCGAGCGCGCGGACGCCGCCGCCCGGCGGGCGGGCGTACCGATGGAGCAGCACCACCGCTACACCCCCCACCTGACCCTGGCCCGGGCCAAGGAGGGGGCGGCGGACCTGCGCCCGTACGCGGAGGCCCTCGCGGGCTTCGAGGGCGGACCGTGGCCGGTCCGGGAACTCAGCCTGGTCCGCAGCGACCTGGACCCGGTCGGCGGCCCCCGCTACGACGTCGTCGGGGCCTGGCCGATCGGCGGCTGACCCCGACGCGTTAGTCTCAACAGGTGGATCCCAAGACCCGTAACCGCGTAATGGCCGGTGTGCTCGTCCTGATGTTCGTCGTCGTGGCGGTCGCCGCCGCCGTCGGACAGTAGGCGCCTACCAGGCGAAGGCCTCCGGCGAGGCACCCGGTCCCGGGAAGATCTCGTCGAGGCCGTCCAGCACCTCCTGAGAGAGTTCCAGCTCGACCGCCCGCAGCGCGGAGGCGAGCTGTTCCGGCGTACGCGGCCCCACGATGGGACCGGTGACCCCGGGACGGGTCAGCAGCCAGGCGAGGGCCACGTCGCCCGGTTCCAGGCCGTGCTTGTCGAGCAGGTCCTCGTACGCCTGGACCTGGGTCCGTACGGAGCTGTTGGACAGGGCCTCCGCCGAGCGGCCCGAGGCGGTGCGGCCGGACTCCGCGGACTTGCGGATGGCGCCGCCGAGCAGCCCGCCGTGCAGCGGGGACCAGGGGACGACCCCGAGCCCGTACGCCTCGGCGGCCGGGATGACCTCCATCTCGGCGCGCCGCTCCGCGAGGTTGTAGAGGCACTGCTCGCTGACCAGGCCGAGCCGCCCGATGCGCGCGGCCGCCTCGTTGGCCTGGGCGATCTTCCAGCCGGGGAAGTTGGAGGAGCCCGCGTAGAGGATCTTGCCCTGCTGGATCAGGACCTCGATGGCCTGCCAGATCTCCTCGAAGGGAGTGTTCCGGTCCACGTGGTGGAACTGGTACACGTCGATGTGGTCGGTGTTCAGGCGCTTGAGGCTGGCGTCGACGGCCCGCCGGATGTTGAGCGCCGAGAGGCGGTCGTGGTTGGGCCACGGGTCGCCCTCGGCGCCCATGTTCCCGTAGACCTTGGTGGCGAGGACCGTCTTCTCGCGGCGGCCGCCGCCCTGCGCGAACCAGGTGCCGATGATCTCCTCGGTGCGGCCCTTGTTCTCGCCCCAGCCGTAGACATTGGCGGTACCAAACAATCCACTTTGACGCCCGGCCCGCGGGGGCCCTAGCGTCGATTTCCAAGCATCACAGGGGATGGGGAGAGCAAGCGGCAAGAGTCCTGGGAGTAGTCCGCCTGTCGAAGGTGTCGGACGAGACCACATCGCCGGAGCGCCAGCGCCGATCGGTTCAACGATGGGCCGACCAGGAAGGGCACGTCGTTGTCGGGTGGGTCGAAGACATCGACGTATCCGGCGGTGTCGAGCCTTGGAAGCGCCCGGAGTTCAGTAGGTGGCTGCCTTCTACGATCGGCAAAGAGGTCAGCTCGATCGAGCACCGGATCGCGCTGGAGGAGTCCCGGGCCGACGAGTACGACATCATCTGCGCGCTGAAGCTCGACCGCCTCTCCAGGCGTGTGCTCCACGTGCACACCCAGGGTGATTTCTTCCGGTCCTCACGAGCCATGCGAACCCCCTGGTTCGCGGCCCTGGCCAGGGACGACCACCAAGACCGTACGAAGGGGAGTGGTCAGCCCTCCATCCGTCAACGCGACTATGCGCGTTGACGCATAAACCAGTGGGTTCGCGGGGCGCTCTTGCTTGGAGTGGACTCGAAGCAGTTGGCTTGGGGCTCATGAAGTACACGCAGCTCGGACGCACGGGACTCAAGGTCAGCCGACTTGTCCTCGGCACGATGAACTTCGGTCCTCAGACAGACGAACCCACCAGCCACAGCATCCTGGATGCCGCGCTTGACTCGGGTCTGAACTTCGTAGACACGGCCAATGTCTATGGGTGGGGTGAGAACAAGGGCCGCACCGAGGAGATCATCGGCACCTGGTTCGCGCAGGGCGGTGGCCGGCGGGAGAAGACGGTCCTGGCCTCCAAGGTCTACGGCTCCATGTCCCGCGAGGGCGAGACCTGGCCGAACGAGGACCGGCTGTCGGCGCTGAACATCCGCCGGGCCGTCGAGGCCAGCCTGAAGCGGCTCCAGACCGACCACATCGACGTCTACCAGTTCCACCACATCGACCGCCTGACCCCCTTCGAGGAGATCTGGCAGGCCGTGGACGTGCTGATCCAGCAGGGCAAGATCCTCTACGCTGGCTCCTCCAACTTCCCCGGATACAAGATCGCCCAGGCCAACGAGACGGCCGCCCGGCGCGGGATGGTCGGGCTGGTCAGCGAGCAGTGCCTGTACAACCTCTCCGAGCGGCGGGCCGAGATGGAGGTCATCCCGGCGGCCCAGGAATACGGCCTCGGGGTGATCCCCTGGTCCCCGCTGCACGGCGGCCTGCTGGGCGGGGTCATCAAGAAGGAGACCGAGGGCGGCCGCCGGGCCTCTGGACGGGCCGCGGAAGCGCTGGCCGACAGCAAGGTACGGGCGCAGCTGCAGGCGTACGAGGACCTCCTCGACAAGCACGGCCTGGAGCCCGGCGAGACCGCCCTGGCCTGGCTGCTCACCCGGCCGGGCGTGACGGGCCCCATTGTCGGCCCGCGCACCGCCGAACAGCTGGACAGCGCGCTGCGCGCGCTGGAACTGGAGTTGAGCGAGGAGGTGCTGGCCGCACTGGACGAGATCTTCCCCGGACCGGGACCGTCCCCGGAGGCCTTCGCCTGGTAAACCAGTAGTGCACCGGACCGTCGCCCCCTCCGATCGGGGCGGCGGCCCTTGCATACCTCGGCGTCAAACTGCCTGGTTGGCGGTGTCGAAGAAGTTGATGCCCGCGCCGAGCGCGGAATCCATGATCGCGTGACTCTCCGGCTCCCCGGTCTGGGGGCCGAAGTTCATCGTGCCGAGGACAAGTCGGCTGACCTTGAGGCCGGTGCGTCCGAGCTGCGTGTACTTCATGGGCCCAAGCCAACTGCTTGGAGCGCGCTCGAAGCAAGACCCCACGGTGAAGGGCGTGTTGCAGACCCCGCTACCGGGCGTACGGCGCGCCGATGCCCCACGCCTGGTGCATGGCGGCCGCGAACTCGCCCGCGAGGCGGTGTTCGCCCGAGGCGTTGGGGTGGGTGCCGTCGTAGGTGTCGTGGCGCAGGTCGTAGTCCTGCGGGCGGGCGGCCAGCAGCAGCGGCGAGGCGTCGGTGGACAGGTCTGCGACGGCCTTGGCCAGTAGTTCGTTGAAGCGGGCCACCTCGGCGGCGAAGGGCGCGTCGTCGTCGGCGCGGACGTTGGGGATGACCGGCAGCAGCACCATCCGCAGGCGGGGGCGGGCGGCGCGGGCCTGCGCCACGAAGCGCCGGGCGTTGTCGGCGGTCTGGTCGGCGCGGGTGTAGAAGCCGAGGTCGATCAGGCCCAGGGAGACGAGGAGTACGTCCGGTTCGTGGGCGCGGACGGCGTCGCCGACGAGGGGGACCATGTGCTGCCAGCCCTCGCCCCAGCCCGCCAGGTGGCGGCGGGCGTGCGCGGGGAAGCGGGGGTCGGCGTACGCGTGGCTGACGGGCGCGTCGGCGGAGGTGTCGTAGACCTCGCGGCGCGGGCCGACGATCTCGTAGGGGCCGCCGAAGGTGGCGTCGAGGTGCTGCCACATCCGGTAGCGCCAGGTGAAGTCGCCCGCGCGCCCGATGGTCATGGAGTCGCCGACGAACATGAAACGCATCGGGTCATCATCGCGGATCACCGGGCCGGTGCCCACGTGATGCCGGACACGCGTCCGGCGCCTGGCAGGCTGGGGGAATGCGCCCGCTCCTGCCTGCCGCCGCCACCCTCGTCGCCGTCGCCGGCCTCGCCCTGCTGCCGGGCGCCGCGCTCGCGGCGTCCGGGTCGCCGGGGCCCTCCTCCTTCACCCTCTCCGACCCCCGGATCAAGGAGTCGAGCGGGCTGGCCGCCAGCAAGATCCACCCCGGGGTCTACTGGACGCACAACGACAGTGACGACGGGCCGTACGTGTACGGGGTGGACTCGGCCACCGGCCGTACGGTCGCCCGCGTCACCATGGCGGGCATCGGGGCCCCGCGCGACGTCGAGGCGATCTCGCTGGGCCCGGACGGGCAGCTCTACGTCGGGGACATCGGCGACAACCTGGGCGGGACCTGGGACCACGTGTGGATCTACCGCTTCCCGGAGCCCGCGCAGCTCGGGGACGTCACGGTCAAACCGGTGCAGTACACCGTGCGGTACGCGGACGGGCCGCGCAACGCCGAGGCGCTGATGGTGCATCCGGTCACGGGGCGGGTGTACATCGCGAGCAAGAGCGAGGACAAGGGCGGCCTGTACGAGGGGCCGCAGCAGCTGTCGGCGACGGGGAGCAACGAATTCCGGCGGATCGCGGCCGTGCCGTGGGTGACGGACGGGGCGTTTTCGCCGGACGGCGGGACCCTGGCCCTGCGCGGCTACTTCTTCGCCCGGACCTTCCCGTGGAAGGACGGCACGCCGCAGGGCGAGGGCAGCAGGGTGGACGCGCCGTGGCAGGGGCAGGCGGAGTCGGTGACCTACACCCCGGACGGCAAGGTGCTGATGTTCGGGTCGGAGGGGGCCAACAGCCGGGTGGTCGCGGTGCCGGTGGAACCGGGCGGCGGGGCTCCGGCGAAGCCGGGGACCACACCGGGGGGCACGCCGGGGTCCGGCCCGTCGGCCTCAGCCGGCCCGGGGACCGCCGCTTCCGGCGGGGGGAACTTCACGGTGGGCGCGATGGTCCTGGTGGCGGCCACCGCGATCGTCCTGGCGGGCAAACGGCTCGTCTCCCGCAACCGCCCCACCCCGTAGGTCCTGTCCGCCCCGCCGGGGCCGGGCCTTGGCCGTACCGGGCCCGCCCCGGGGCCCGCCGATGGCGGGGCCGGGAGCGGTCCGGGCTCAGGCCGCCGGGACCAGGACGCGGGCCGGGGCGGGCTGGCGTGGGACCAGGGCCAGGCCGTGGCGGCGGTCCACACTGAGCCGGAGGTTGCCGACCCGGGACAGGACCACGCCGATCGCGAGCGCGGCCAGCAAGGCCACCGCGCCGCCCGACGCCATCCCGATCCGCGCCCCGTAGGTGTCGGTCACCCAGCCGACCACCGGCGCCCCCACCGGCGTACCGCCCGTGAAGACCATCATGAACAGGGCCATGACCCGCCCGCGCATCTCGGGGTCGGTCGCCATCTGGACGCTGGAGTTGGCCGTGACGTTCACCGTCAGCCCGAACATCCCGATCGGGACGAGGAGCAGCGCGAACAGCCAGAACCCCGGCGCGAAGGCGGTCACGATCTCGAGCGCGCAGAACAGCACGGCCGCCGCGACCAGCATCCGCAGCCGGGACTGGGCCCGCCGGGCCGCCAGCAGGGCGCCCACGAGGGATCCGGCCGCGATCAGGGTGTTGAACAGGCCGTACGTGCCCGCGTCCCCGTGGAACACGTCACTGGTGAAGGCGGACAGCCAGATCGGGAAGTTGAAGGCGAAGGTCCCGATGAAGCCGACCAGCACGATCGGCCAGATCAGGTCGGGCCGCCCCGCGACGTAGCGGAGCCCTTCCCGCAGCTGCCCCTTGGCGCGCGGCTGGGGCTCCGTGCGGTGCAGTTCGTGCGTCCGCATCAGCAGGAGTCCCGCGATGGGGGCGGCGAACGACAGGCCGTTCAGCAGGAAGGCCCAGCCGGAACCGACGGCGGTGATCAGCACACCGGCCAGTGCCGGGCCGACCAGCCGCGCGGACTGGAAGTTGGCCGAATTCAGACTGACCGCGTTGCCGAGCTGCTCCGGTCCGACCATCTCGGACACGAACGACTGCCGGGCCGGGTTGTCGACGACGGTGACCAGACCGAGCAGGAAGGCGGCCAGGTAGACGTGCCAGACCTGGACGTGTCCCGCGAGGGTGAGGGCGGCGAGCGCGATGCCGGTGAGGCCCATCGCGCCCTGGGTGCCGATCAGCAGCGGCCGCTTGGGCAGCCGGTCGGCGAGGACACCTCCGTAGAGGCCGAACATCAGCATCGGCAGGAACTGCAGCGCGATGGTGATGCCTACGGCGGAGGCGGAGCCGGTCAGGGAGAGCACCAGCCAGTCCTGGGCGATGCGCTGCATCCAGGTGCCGGTGTTCGAGACGACCTGTCCGGTCGCGAAGAGCCGGTAGTTGCGGATCTTCAGCGAGCTGAACATGGAGTTCTTGGGCTGACGAGCGGCAGGTGTGGCAGGTACTGCGGTAGGAGCGGGTGTGTGGCCGGGTGCGGAGTCTGCTCCGTTTCCCGTACTCAAGGGTGCGCCTCCTGGCGTGTGCGGTTACAAGTGCGCGAGCTTCTCCAGGACGGGTGCGGCCTCGCGGAGCTTGGCCCACTCGTCCTCGGTCAGCTCGGCCGCGAGCCCGGCCAGGAAGGCGTTGCGCTTGCGACGGCTCTCTTCGAGCATCGCTTCGGCTTCCTCGGTCTGGCTGACCACCTTCTGGCGGCGGTCGTCGGGGTGCGGCTCCAGCCGGACCAGTCCCTTGGCCTCCAGCAGCGCGACGATGCGGGTCATCGAGGGCGGCTGTAC
Organism: Streptomyces sp. G-G2; assembly: GCF_030063135.1. Classification (GTDB taxonomy): domain Bacteria; phylum Actinomycetota; class Actinomycetes; order Streptomycetales; family Streptomycetaceae; genus Streptomyces. The sequence continues at coordinate 17,676 of NZ_JASISO010000041.1, read as the reverse complement.
GTGCTCACGTCGGGCCAGCTCACCGGGGGTGGCCTGGCCGCAGCGGGCGAGGGTGCCGAGGACCGACATCTCGGTCGGGCTGAGTGACTCGTCGACGCGCTGGTGCTTGAGGCGTCGGCCGAGCCGCATCACGGCGGACCGGAGGTCGTTCACGGCGGCGATGTCGTCGCCATGGGAAAGGTCTTGCATGTTCTTTAGAGTAACTCATTACTCTACCTAAAGAACACCGGGTTCCTGTCGTCACTCGTACGGGTGAGTCCGCTCCGGAAAGTGACTCGCGTGCACGCCTCGTGCCCCGACCCTGTGGGGCATGGGGACTCATGTGCTCAGCATGCGGATAGACGGGGAGCTGCTGGACCGGCTCCGGGAACACGCCTCAAAACGCGGAATGAGCGTCCAGGACTATGTGGTCCGGACGCTCATTCGCGACGACTTCGACGAGCGCTTCAAGGTGGCGGTCGACGAGACGGAGAGGTTCTACGGCCTGACGTGAGGCCGTCGGGCGGGCGGGCGCGCGGGCAGGCGCGCGGGCAGGCGCGCGGGCAGGCGCGCGGGCAGTGCTACGTGAGGCCCGGCGGCGGGCAGTGCTACGTGAGGCCCAGCGCGGGCATCGCGTAGTAGAAGACGAAGACCGCCGACACGACGTACATGGCCACCGGGACCTCGCGGCCCCGGCCGGTCGCCAGCCGCAGCACGCAGAAGCTCACGAAGCCGATGCCGATGCCGTTGGTGATCGAGTAGGTGAAGGGCATCATCGTCATCGCCAGGAAGGCGGGGACGGCGATGGTGAAGTCGCTCCAGTCGATGTCCTTGACCGAACCGGCCAGGATCAGGAAGCCGACCGCCAGCAGCGCGGGGGTGGCCGCCTGCGAGGGGACCATGGTGGCGATCGGGGTGAGGAACAGCGCCACCGTGAAGAGAGCGCCGGTGACCACGTTCGCCAGACCGGTACGGGCTCCCTCGCCGACTCCCGCCGTGGACTCCACGAAGCAGGTGGTGGCCGAGGAGGAGGTGGCTCCGCCGGACGCGACCGCGAGGCCGTCGATCAGCAGGACCCGGTTGATGCCGGGGAAGTTGCCGTCCTTGTCCATGAGCTTGGCCTCGTCGCCGACGCCGAGGATCGTGCCCATCGCGTCGAAGAAGCAGGACAGCAGCACGGTGAAGACGAAGAGGACACCGGTCAGCACGCCGACCTTGTGGAAGCCGCCGAACAGGCTGACCTGGCCGACGAGACCGAAGTCGGGGGCGGCCACCGGGTTGCCCGGCAGTTCGGGGACCGTCAGGCCCCAGGCCCCGTCCGGCAGCTCGGTGACCAGCTGGACCACCACCGCGACGACGGTCATGGCGACGATCGAGATCAGGATCGCGCCGGGCGTCTTGCGGATGATCAGCGCCAGGGTGAGCAGGACGCCGATCACGAAGATCAGTACCGGCCAGCCGTGCAGGTGGCCGTTGCTGCCGAGCTGGAGCGGGACCGTGGTGTGCGCGGCGTCGGGCATGCGGGTGATGAAGCCCGAGTCGACGAGGCCGATCAGCATGATGAAGAGGCCGATGCCGATCGCGATGCCCTTGCGCAGGCCCAGCGGTACGGCGTTCATGACCCGCTCGCGCAGGCCGGTGGCGACCAGCAGCATCACGATGAAGCCCGCGAGGACCACCATGCCCATGGCTTCCGGCCAGCTCATGCGCGGGGCGAGCTGGAGGGCGACGACCGTGTTCACGCCGAGCCCGGCGGCCAGGGCGATCGGCACGTTGCCGATGACACCCATCAGCAGGGTGGAGAAGGCCGCGGTCAGCACGGTGGCGGTGACCAGCTGGCCGCCGTCGAGCTGGTGGCCGTACATGTCCTTCGCGCTGCCGAGGATGATCGGGTTCAGCACGATGATGTAGGCCATCGCGAAGAACGTGGCGAAGCCGCCCCGGACCTCGCGGGCGACGGTCGAGCCGCGCTCCGAGATCTTGAAGTAGCGGTCGACGCCGCTGGTGGGCGTCGGAGTGGGGGCCGCGGCGGGTGCCGAGGTGCTCATGCGGTCCTCAAACTGGTTCGTTTTGGTGGGTTCGTACGAACGAATCCCGTCACAGGCAAACCGTTTCAGTATGAACAGATGAGAAGTGTGGCGCCATCTCCGCGCGTAGAGCGTTGCGGTGACTGGCCGCATCGGGCCGCATCGGGCGGCATCGGCCCGCGCCGGGCCGCCCCCGGCCCCCGCCGGGCCGCCGAATAGACTGGTGGCATGGCGAAATGGACCGCACAGCACGAGGCGCCCGAGCCCCTGGAGGGCCCGATCGTCGCGACCGTCACCGGTGGCACGATTCTCTGGTTCGCGCTCTTCCTCGTGCAGCTGCCCTTCTACGGCTGGTTCGCGGACCACGAGATGCTGTGGTGGCTGTGGTGCTGCGCGGCGGGCGGGGTGCTCGGCCTCATCGGCCTCTGGTACGTCCGCGGGCGCGACGCCGCCCTCAAGCGGCACGCGGCGGCCCGGGCGGCGGCAGCCCACGCGCAAGCGCAGACCGCGGAACCCCACGCGCAAGCGCAGGCCGGGGAATCGCAGGCCGGGGAGACGTCCCGGGCAGCCGAAGCGGACCCCGCGGCCCACGTCAAGCCCCCCGGGCACCGGACCGCCGGGTAGAAGGAGTCCCAAGGGACGATTTCGGTCATCCCGAAGTCGGATCTTCGACCCGCTCGGCGGGTGAACGGTTCGAACGCCGTTTACCGTCGAAAGCATGACGCAGCGGGCGAAGATCGATTCCGATGGGCAGGAGCCGGGCGGCCGTGCCGCCGCCCCCACCGCCATCGACGCGGGGGCGGAGCTGGACCCGGTACACCCGGTGCCACCGCCCGCACCCCGTTTCCGGGCGGGCGGCCTCACCACCGCCGAAGTCGCCGAACGCGTCGCCCGCGGGGAGGTCAACGACGTCCCCGTCCGCTCCTCGCGCTCCACCCCGGACATCGTCCGGGCCAACGTCTTCACCCGGTTCAACGCGATCATCGGCGTGCTCTGGGCGGTCATGCTCTTCGTCGCGCCGATCCAGGACAGCCTCTTCGGCTTCGTGATCATCGCGAACACGGGCATCGGCATCATCCAGGAACTGCGCGCGAAGAAGACCCTCGACGGCCTCGCCGTCATCGGCGAGGCCAAGCCCAGCGTCCGCCGCGACGGCAGCGCCGCCGAGATCTCCACCTCCGAGATCGTCCTCGGCGACGTCATCGAACTCGGCCCCGGCGACAAGGTCGTCGTCGACGGCGTCACCGGCGAGGCCGACGGCCTGGAGATCGACGAATCCCTGCTCACCGGCGAGGCCGACCCGGTCCTCAAGAAGCCCGGCGACCCCGTGATGTCCGGCTCCTTCGTCGTCGCGGGCGGTGGCGCCTTCACCGCGACCAAAGTGGGCCGCGAGGCCTACGCCGCCCAGCTCGCCGAAGAGGCCTCCCGCTTCACGCTCGTCCACTCCGAGCTGCGCACCGGTATCTCCACCATCCTCAAGTACGTCACCTGGATGATGATCCCGACCTCCCTCGGCCTGGTCATCAGCCAGCTCGTCGTCAAGGACTCCAACCTCAAGGACTCCATCGCCCGCACCGTCGGCGGCATCGTCCCGATGATCCCCGAGGGCCTGGTCCTGCTCACCTCCGTGGCCTTCGCCATCGGTGTCATCCGGCTCGGCCGCAAGCAGTGCCTCGTGCAGGAACTGCCCGCCATCGAGGGCCTCGCCCGGGTGAACGTCGTATGCCTCGACAAGACCGGCACCCTCACCGAGGGCGGCATGGACGTCACCGAGCTGCGCCCCCTCGGCGGCGCGGACCCGGCGTACGTACAGAAGGTCCTCGGCGCCCTCGGCGAGTCCGACCCGCGCCCCAACGCCAGCCTCCAGGCCATCATCGACGCCTACCCCGACAGCCAGGAGTGGCGCTGCACCGAGTCGCTGCCCTTCTCCTCCGCCCGCAAGTACAGCGGCGCCAGCTTCAGCGAGGGCGACGGCGAGAACTCCACCTGGCTGCTCGGCGCCCCCGACGTACTGCTGCCCGTCGGCGATCCGGCCCTCGACGAGATCAACGAGCTGAACGAACAGGGCCTGCGCGTCCTGCTGCTGGCCCGCTCCGGCCACGAACTCGACGACGAGAAGGTCACCAGCGCCGTCAAGCCCACCGCCCTGGTCGTGCTCGAACAGCGGCTGCGCCCCGACGCCGCCGACACCCTGCGCTACTTCGCCGAGCAGAACGTCCAGACGAAGGTCATCTCCGGCGACAACGCGGTCTCGGTCGGCGCGGTCGCGGGCAAGCTGGGTCTGGCGGGCGCCGAGAACACCGTCGACGCGCGCGACCTGCCCACCGACCGGGACGAGCTGGCCAAGGTCCTCGACGAGAACTCGGTCTTCGGCCGGGTCACCCCGCAGCAGAAGCGGGACATGGTCGCCGCCCTCCAGTCCCGGGGCCACACCGTCGCCATGACCGGCGACGGGGTCAACGACGTCCTCGCCCTCAAGGACTCCGACATCGGCGTCTCGATGGGCTCCGGCTCGGAGGCGACCCGCGCGGTCGCCCAGATCGTCCTGCTCAACAACAGCTTCGCGACCCTGCCCTCGGTGGTGGCCGAGGGCCGCCGCGTCATCGGCAACATCACCCGGGTCGCGACGCTGTTCCTCACCAAGACCGTCTACTCGGTGCTGCTCGCGATCCTGGTGGTGTGCAGCCAGGTCGAGTACCCCTTCCTGCCGCGCCACCTGACCCTGCTGTCCACGCTCACCATCGGCATCCCGGCCTTCTTCCTGGCCCTGGCGCCGAACCGGGAGCGGGCCCAGCCGCACTTCGTGAAACGCGTGATGCGCTACGCCATCCCCGGCGGGGTGATCGCGGCTGTCGCCACCTTCGTGACGTACCTGATCGCGCGCGCCCACTACGCCGGGGAGGACTCCCTCAAGGCCGAGACCAGCGCCGCGACCCTGGCCCTGTTCCTGACCTCGATGTGGGTCCTGGCGATCATCGCCCGGCCCTACACGTGGTGGCGGGTGGCCCTGGTCGGCGCGATGGGCGCGGCCTTCCTGGTGGTCCTCGTGGTGCCGTGGCTGCAGGACTTCTTCCAGCTGAAGCTGGAGGGCGCGGTGATGCCGTGGACGGCCGTCGGGATCGCGGTGGTGGCGTCCGCCCTGATCGAGGTCGTCTTCCGCTGGGTCGACCGCAAGTTCCCGGCCTGACCGCCTGACCGGCGCTACGGCCGGGAGAGGCCGCCCACGACCCGGTTCCACCGGGTGGAGCGGGTGGCTCCGAAACCGGTCTCGTGGGTCCAGACGTGGGTGCACGAGGGGCACTGCAGGTGCAGCAGGCTGCCGGTGTTGGTCAACAGGTAGCGCCAGTGCGTGGAGCAGGTACGCCGCTCCTCGCACGGCGCGCAGCCGCGGCTGTCGGCGCAGTTCGGGCAGGCCACCCAGGCCCGGCGGCCGATGTCCGCCTGCGGGTCAAGCGGCAGCACGGCCGCCCCCGCCCCCGCGCGCGGGCAGCACACCGGCCGCGACGAGATCGTCGTACACGCGCTGCTGCTGCTCGTCGAGGCCGGAGTACAGCAGGCCGTACGCCGCCTCCTCGCCGCGCAGCACCTCGACGGGGTCCCAGTCGGGGCCGAGGGCGGCCATGACGTGGGCCCGCCGGAGCGTCTCGTGCGCGGCGAGGTCGACGCTGAAGTCGAACGGTGCGGGGGAGCCGAGCGGTGCGGGGTCGGGCTGCTGTGGGGGCATGCTTCGAACTTAGGTAACCCTTCCTTCCTCTGGCAAGAGGGGGTGGGAGAGGTCACAGCGGCCCGGGCCGGGTCGGCCCCGCTAGTCGAACCAGCGGTCCCGGGCCAGTTCCGCCGTCCGGGACGGGTCCTCCAGGAGGGCCGCCACCTCGAAGCGGCGCGGCCACTGGCCCGCCGCCCAGGCCAGACCCGCCGCCACGCCTTCCAGGGTGGCCGCGTGCAGGATGCCGTCCGGGGTGCGCCGCCAGTCCAGCTCGACACCGCCCGCGACCAGCTCCTCGTGCTCGACGTACGTCGCCGGGGTGGCCGGGCCCAGCAGGGTGCGTACCCGCTCCGGCACCTCGCGCTCCTCGCCCGGGGCGTCGACCTCCGCCGCCACCGTGTCCGAGAGGCGCCGCACCTGGAGCAGCTCCGCCAGATCGGCCGCCCGCGCCGGAGCCACCGGCAGCAGCGGCAGGCCCGCCGTCAGCGGGAGCAGGTCCGGGGCGTCGGCGACCAGCGCGTCGGCCGCGTCCACCACCACCACCTCGCCGTCCACCACCGCGCGCAGCTCGTCGGGCAGGGTCACCTGCTCGGGCTCCAGGTCCGCCAGGGCCCCGTACAGGGCGTGCAGCTGGTGCCCGCTCACCTCGCGGTCCGGGTCGGCGAGCCGCCCCAGCAGCTCGGCCGCGCCCCCGGGCTCGTCCAGCAGCGCGGCCACGGACGTCCGTACGCCCAGGGCCCGCAGCACCTGCTCGTCCTCGAAACCGGTGGCGTCGGCCGGGGCGTACAGCCCGGCGAGCAGCGGATCCCCGCCCGCCGCGCGCAGGCCCGCCGGGCGGCGGCCGTCGAGCACCGGGTGGTCGCGCAGCCACCACGCGGTGTACGGGCGGACGGACTGCGTGGTGCCGTCCGGCAGCAGGATCCGCACGGGCTGGGTCAGCGCGTCGCGGAACGGCGGCCGCGCGAGCATCGCCAGCGCGCGGGGCCAGCAGTCGTCGTCGACCAGGTCCAGGTCCCGTACGGCGACCAGCTCGGTGGCGACCGGCGGGACCGGGGTGTCGGGGAACTGGTCGAGCAGGTCCTCGCACCACACGTCGACCGCGTCCAGCAGCCCCGCGTCGTCGGGCTCGGCGAAGTCGCCCTCGCGCGGCTCCAGTTCGTCGGGGTCGAGGACCACGTCGGTGGCCCGTACGAGCTGGAACTCGGCCAGTACCCCGCAGGCGCTGAGCGGGCCCGCGCCCCACGTCTCGGCGAGTGCGGCGTCGACGTACGGGATCTCGTCCTCGCGGATCACCGAGGCCAACGGGCTGCCGGGGAGCAGCAGTTCACCGGCCGGGGTGAGTTCGCCGTCCTCGTCGGGCAGCGCCAGCGCGCCCAGCCAGGGCTCGTCGCCCGGGGCGAGGTCCGCGTCACGGACCAGGCCCAGGACGATGGCGGCCAGCTCGTCGGGGTCGAGGGCGTCCTCGTCCCAGATCTCACCCGCGTCCAGGGAGGCGGCCACGGCGGCCCGCACCTGCGGGGTGGTCAGCACGGCGCGCGGGCTCGCGGGCAGTGCGCCCAGCTTCTCCAGCAGCGGGTGCGCGGCGTCCGGGTGGGCCACCTTGAGGCCGAGCCGGGTCAGTCCGGCGGGGGTGCCGGGGCCGGGGAGCAGGATGTGCCGGGGGCCGATGGCGGTACGGATCCCGGAGGCGGCGGCGGGCCGCCCGAAGTCGTCGAAGTCGTGGTCGCCGTCGTCGGCGGCCTTCCCCGCGGGCTCCGGCTCGTCGCCGGTCGGGGCCAGCGGCACGGGCAGGCCCGAGAGGCGGTCCGGGTCCACCCCGGCGAGGGTGTCGTACAGCCGGTACCACCAGTGCGGCGGCCGGTCCGCGCCCGCGATCCGCTCGATCGCGTCGCCCAGCGGCAGCCGTCCGACGCCCAGGGTGCGCAGTTCGGAGCGCCGCTCCAGCCCGGCGGGGAGCAGGGTCGGCAGCACCTCGGCCAGGACCCGTACGGTGTCGGCGCCCGCTCCCTCCACCACCTCGGCCTCGAAGGGGCGCAGGGCGGCCCGGCCCTCCTGCGGCTCCCCCGCACCGGTGGCGGGGGTGGCGGCGGGGGCGAGGAACGCGGTGCGGGGCAGCCGCCGCAGCACGGCCTCCCGCAGCGCGCCGTCCAGCTCGCCCCGGCCCAGCGGCCCGGGCACCAGGTCGACCAGGGCGGTGCTCACCGGCTCCCAGGTGCCGAGGAGTTCGGCGTAGGCGTCGGCGGCCCGCTCGACCAGGAAGTCGGTCAGCGGCCCGGGCGCGGGGTGGCGGCGGGCGGTGTCCAGGGGCAGGGTCGCGATGAGCAGCGCGGGGATGCCGAGGGGCTCGTCGGTGGGGGTCGGCGCGTGCACGACGGGCGCGGTGTCCGGACGTACGGGCGCGCCCCCGTCGTCGACGGGCACCGACCAGGACACGGTCCAGGCGGGCCGCAGCCGCTCCTCGACGGGCCGGTCGGCGAGCAGTTCGCGGTCGATGGCTCCGGTGTGCCGCACGGTCCGCCAGCGCCGGGCGGCGTCGCCCCGGTCCCGCTCGCGGGCGCTGTCCTCGATGACCGTGTACGGGCCTTCGGCGCGGCGGCGCAGGATCCGTACGCCCGCCGCCGTCTCCACGGCCACCTCGGTCAGCCCGGGCAGGGTCAGCAGCAGGGCGTCGTCGATCCCGGCCAGCAGCCGCTCCACGAGGTCGGCGGCGGCCGCGTCGCGCAGCGGCAGGATGACCACGGTGTCGTAGCCGTCGGGGGCGGTGCCCTCGGCGGGCAGCGGCAGGCGCAGCAGCGGTACGTGGCCGTCGCGGCGACGGAGTTCGTCGCCGAGGCCGGGGCTGCCCTGGGCGGCGCCCCGGGCCAGTTCGCGGGCCTCGGCCAGTGACCAGCGGACTCCGCCGTGGCGGCCGACGACGGCGGGTTCGTCGCTGACGGCGAGGACGGCGGCGAAGCCGACGCCGAACCGGCCGACGCTCTCCCACGCGGTCTCCCCGGGCCGCGCCCCGGCGGCCTCGCGCTTGGCGGAGGCGCGCAGGGTGCTCAGGGACTCGACGCCGGTGGCGTCCAGCGGGGCACCGGTGTTGGCGACGGCGAGGACGCCGTGGCCGCCCTCGCCGGAGTGCAGGGTCAGGCGCAGCCGCCCGGAGGTACCGGCGCGGGCGGCGGCGTCGGCCGCGTTCTGCGCCAGCTCCACCACGAGCCGGTCCCGGTAGCCGCCGAGCGCCAGGTCCTCCTCGGCGTTGGCGTCCTCCCGGAACCGGGCCGGACCCGCGCCCCAGGAATCGAGGACTCCGCGTCGCAGCCGGGCCGTCCCGAAGGGGTCCACGCCGCCCTGGGCCGCCGTTACTCGCACGCTCACGCCGCTGCCTCCAAGCTGTACCGCATTCACCGAATGCCGAAGCCCCGAAGGTATCGCGGGTGTCGGGCCGCCGCGCGCGCGGCGTACGGCTGCCGCTCGCGTGACGGACCGCTACCGCTTGCCGGTGAGGTGGGCGAAGACCACGACGTCGGAGTCCCAGTGGCGGTCGGCGGTCAACCGGCCGCCGCAGGTGATCAGGCGCAGTTCGGCCTTGCCGTGGGTGTCCCCGTAGACCTTTTCGCTGGGGAACGCGTCCTTCTTGTACGTCTCCACGTCGTCCACGGCGAAGACGGCGGTGCTGCCGTCGGCGCGGTGGATCTCGATCTGCTCGTTCTCCTTCAGTTTGTTGAGGTTGAAGAAGACGGCCTCGGGGGCCTGCGGGGTGTCCAGGTGGCCGACGACGGCGGAGGCGCCCCGCTCGCCGGGGGTGGGGCCGTCCTTGTACCAGGCCGCGTCCTTCGGTTTGCTGAAGTCCGGTTCCCGCATGACGCCTTGGGCGTCGAGGCCGACCGTGTCGAGCGGGGCGTCGACCTCGATGCCGGGGATCCGGATCCGGTCCGGGACGGACGGCTTCAGGACGGAGGCGGCCGAGACGGGGGAGGCGGACGAGGCGCCGCCGGCCGTCGTCGCCGGGCCGTCACCGCCGGAGCAGCCGGTGACGAGGACGGCGGTGAGGCCCGCGGCGCCCGCCAGGGCGGCCGCGCGGCGCGTACGGCGCCCGTGGCCGCCCTGGCGGCGGAGGGGGGACCGCTCAGCCATGGGTCGCGGTGCCCTCTGCGATGTAACCGGCGGGGGCCTGGCCGGTGTTGACGGAGCCCCTGGGCTTCTTGTGCCGGCTCGGGTTGAGCGGCGTCACGTCGTGGTGGCCGCTGTGGCCGCTGTGTCCGCCCTTGGCCTCGGTGGAGAACTTGGCGGTGTCGAACTTCTTGCCGCCCGCGAAGGCGTCGACGCCGTAGTAGCCGGACGTGACGTTGGCGGCGACGGTCGCGGTGCCGGTCCAGGTGCCCTTGCCGTCGTTCTTCAGGTCGACCTTGCCGCCGAAGGCGCCGGACGAGACCGAGGCGGACTTCCGGGTGGTCTTGACGGTGACGGCGACCTTGTCGCCGGGGCGGCCGAAGTCGGTGGAGAGCTGGAGGGTGGAGGGCCGCGGCGCGGGGTCCGGGGCGGGGGACGTGACGCCGAGCCGGGCGGTGTCCTCGCGGTCGGGGGACGGCGAGTTGTCGGCCTGCGCCGACGGGCCGGTGGGCGCGTCCGCGGCGAAGGCGTAGGCCGGGGCGACGAGAACCATCGACGAGGCGAGCGCGATCGCCGAGAGCTTGACTGCCTTGCGCATGAGGATTCCTCCTGAACGGGCCGGGAGCCAGGATTTTTCCTGGCACACCAGACATGAGGGACATCCAGGGCGCTTGGTTGCAGGGCGGCGAGAGGGTGGGGGAAGGGCCTGCCGAAGGTCCCCCGGGGTGAACGCGCAGGCCGCAAGGGGACTCGGGGCGTTCCGTTTGCAGAGCCTTTGCCCCGATTTTTGGGACCAAAGTCCCGGGGTGTGAAGAGTTGTAGCCGGAGAACGCGCAGCCCCCGGTGACAGGAGGTCACCGGGGGCTGCGGCTGTTCGAGGCGAAGGGTCAGAGCTTCTCGATCACGTAGTCGACGCAGGCCGTCAGGGCCTGCACGTCCGCCGGGTCGATCGCCGGGAACATCGCCACGCGCAGCTGGTTGCGGCCGAGCTTGCGGTACGGCTCGGTGTCCACGATGCCGTTGGCGCGCAGCACCTTGGCGATCGCCGCCGCGTCGATGTCGTCCGAGAAGTCGATCGTGCCGATGACCGAGGAACGCTTCGACGGGTCCGTGACGAAGGGCTCCGCGTGCTTCGACGCCTCGGCCCAGCCGTACAGGTTCGCCGCGCTGGACGCCGTACGGGCCGTCGCCCAGTCCAGGCCGCCCTGGCTGTTGATCCACTCCAGCTGCTGGTTCAGCAGGAAGAGGGTGGACAGCGCCGGGGTGTTGTACGTCTGGTTCTTGACCGAGTTGTCGATCGCGGTCGGCAGCGAGAAGAACTCCGGGATGTGCCTGCCGGAGGCGTGCACACGGGCCGCGCGTTCCAGGGCCGCCGGGGAGAACGCGGCCAGCCACAGGCCGCCTTCGGAGGCGAAGGACTTCTGCGGGGCGAAGTAGTAGACGTCGGTCTCGGTGATGTCCACGGGCAGGCCGCCCGCGCCCGAGGTCGCGTCCACCAGGACGAGGGAACCGGCGTCGGCGCCCGCGACGCGCTTGATCGGCGCGGCGACACCCGTCGAGGTCTCGTTGTGCGTGTACGCGTAGACGTCCACGCCCGCCTCGGCGACCGGGTCGGGGTGCGTGCCCGGGTCCGAGGAGATCACGGACGGCGCGTCCAGCCACGGCGCGAGCTTCGCGGCCGTCGCGAACTTCGACGAGAACTCGCCGAAGGTGAGGTGCTGGGACTTCCGCTCGATCAGCCCGGCGGTCGCGATGTCCCAGAAGGCGGTGGAGCCGCCGTTGCCCAGGATCACCTCGTAGCCCTCGGGGAGGGAGAAGAGGTCCCGGACACCCTGGCGCACCGAGCCGACCAGGTTCTTGACCGGGGCCTGTCGGTGAGAGGTTCCGAGAAGGGAGGTACCGGTGGCGGCCAGCGCGTCCAGCGCGTCCGTCCGCACCTTGGAGGGGCCCGCGCCGAAACGACCGTCGGCGGGCTTGATGTCAGCGGGAATCTGGATCTCAGCCACGAGCGGAGGGTATCGGGTCGGGTCGCCGGGTTCGGACGCACGTCCAGCGGATGAGACGCACGGGGGATCGGGCGGGCGGCGGGAGGGTCGGGGGAGGGGCCGGGGAAGGGAGTGGGAGGGTGGGCGCCGTGACGTCATCCGGGGATCTCGAACGGGCATTGCGGGCGGAACTGCGCGGAGAGGTGGACTTCTCGGCGGCCGCACGGGCGTTGGTCACCATGGACGCCTCGAACTACCGCCGGGTACCGCTGGGCGTGGTGGCTCCCCGGGACACCGCCGACGTCGCCGCGGCCCTCGCGGTGTGCGCCGGGGCCGGGGTCCCGGTGGTGCCGCGCGGCGGCGGCACCTCGATCGCGGGCCAGGCCACCGGCACCGGGGTGGTGCTCGACCTCACCCGGCACATGCGGGCGCTGGTCTCCCTCGACCCGGGCGCGCGCACCGCCGTCGTCCAGCCGGGCCTGGTGCTGGACGACTTGCGGGCGGCGGCCCGGCCGTACGGGCTGACCTTCGGCCCCGACCCGTCCACGCACTCCCGCTGCACCCTGGGCGGCATGATCGGCAACAACGCGTGCGGTGCGCACTCGGTCGCCTGGGGCACCACCGCCGACAACGTGGCCGCGCTGGAGGTGCTGACCTACGGGCCCGCTCCCGCCGTCCACCGCCTCGGGCGGGACGGGGCGGGCGCCCCGGCCGGGCTGCGCGAACTGGTCGACGCGAACCTGGCGGCCCTGCGCACCGGGATGCCCCAGGGGCTCACCCGGCGGATCTCCGGCTACGCGCTGGACGCGCTGCTGCCCGAGCGGGGCGCGGACGTGGCCCGGGCCTTCTGCGGGAGCGAGGGGACGCTCGGGGTGGTGACCGAAGCCGTCGTGCGCCTCGTGGAAGCGCCGCGCGCGCCGGTGCTCGTGGTCCTGGGGTACGCCGACGAGAGCGCGGCGGCGGACGCGGCGGCGGGGCTGCTGCCGTACGGCCCGCTGACGGTGGAGGGGATGGCGGCCGACCTGGTGGGCGGCGGCCCCGGTTCCGTTTCCGGGGGCGCGGGGCTGCCGCGCGGGGGTGCGTGGCTGTTCGTGGAGACGCGGGACGCGGGCGCGGCGCGGGAGGTCGCGCGGGCGGCCGACGCGGTGGACGTGCTCGTGGTCGAGGACCCGGCCGGGCAGCGCGCGCTGTGGCGGATCAGGGAGGACGCGGCCGGCACGGCGACCAGGGGGCCGGACGGGCGGATGGCCTGGCCCGGCTGGGAGGACTGCGCGGTTCCGCCCGCCCGGCTGGGCGCCTATCTGCGGGACTTCCGGGGCCTGCTGGCGGCGCACGGGCTGCGCGGGACCCCGTACGGGCACTTCGGCGAAGGCTGCGTGCACGTCCGTATCGACTTCGACCTCGTCTCGGCGGCCGGGGTGGCCCGCTTCCGCACCTTCTCGGAGGAACTGGCCGACCTGGTCGTGGCCCACGGCGGCTCCCTCTCGGGGGAGCACGGGGACGGGCAGGCGCGCGCGGAACTCCTGCCGAAGATGTACGGCGCCGAGATCGTCCGGCTCTTCGGCGCGTACAAGGACGTGTGGGACCCGGCGGGCGGCATGAACCCCGGGATGCTCGCCCGCCCGGCCCTGCTCGACGAGAACCTGCGCTTCGCGGTACTGCCCGCGACCGCCCCCCTCGCCGGGGAGGTGGCGCGCTGCGTCGGCATCGCGAAATGCCGGTCCACCGAACCGGGGGTGGGGGTCATGTGCCCCTCGTACCGGGTCACCGGCGAGGAACGGCACTCCACGCGCGGCCGGGCCCGGCTGCTGCACGAGATGCTGGCCGGGGAGATCGTGACCGACGGGTGGCGCTCGGAGGAGGTGCGGGAGGCCCTGGACCTGTGCCTCGGCTGCAAGGGGTGCCTCAGCGACTGCCCGGTGGGAGTGGACATGGCGACGTACAAGAGCGAGTTCCTGCACCGGCACTGGGCGGGCCGGGTCCGGCCCCTGGCCCACTACACGATGGGCGGCCTGCCGCGCTGGCTGCGCACCATCGCCGCCCTGCGGGCGGCCCCGCTGGTCAACGCGGCCGGGCGGGTGGTGCCGGTGCCGGGGCTGGCCCGGGAGCGGTCGCTGCCGGAGGTGGCGCGGGCGCCGTTCAGCCGGGGGTGGGGCGGCGGCCGAACGGGGGGTGGATCCGGCGGTGGTTCGGGGCGCGCGGATGTCGTGCTGTGGCCCGACACGTTCACGGAGTACCTGTCCCCGCAGGTCGGGCACGCCGCCGTACGGGTCCTGGAGGCGGCGGGGCTGACGGTCGCGCTGCCGGGCGGCCGGGTGTGCTGCGGGCTGACGTACGTGTCGACGGGGCGACTGGACGCGGCGCGCAAGGTGCTGCGGCGGACGCTGGACGCGGTGGAGGGGGCGGGTGCGGTGGGTGCGGGGGACGGGGAGGGCGGCGTACGGGTTCCCGTGGTCGTGCTGGAGCCGAGCTGCGCGGCGGCGCTGCGCACCGACCTTCCGGCACTGCTCCCGGACGACCCGCGCGCGGCCCGGCTGGCCGCCTCGGTACGGACCTTCGCGCAGGTACTGGAGGAGCGCGCCCCGGGGTGGCGGCCTCCCCGCCTGGAGCGCCCGGTCGCCGGGCAGACCCACTGCCACCAGCACGCGGTCCTCGGCGACGGCGCGGAACGGCGGCTGCGCGAGCGGGCCGGGCTGACCGGCGAGCTGAGCGGCGGGTGCTGCGGACTGGCCGGGAACTTCGGCTTCGAGCCCGGCCACCACGAGGTGTCGGTGGCGTGCGCGGAGGAACAGCTGCTCCCGGCGCTGCGCGCGGCGGGACCGGAGGCCGCCGTCCTGGCCGACGGGTTCTCCTGCCGGACCCAGATCGCCGAACTGGGCGGACTCCGGGCCCGCCACCTGGCGGAACTGTTGGCGGAGGCGCTGTAAGGGGGCGCCGTAAGGACGTTTTGTAAGGGAAAACACGCGCGGCGGGTCCTTACTCACCCCTTAGCCTGGAGAGATGCCCGTACCTTCCACGTCCCCGACGACTCCTGCTCCTGCTGCTGCCCCTGCCGTCGCCGCCGCTCCCTCCACCCCGACTCCGGTGCCCCAGGCCAAGGGACCCCGCTTCGGGCCGGTCGCGCTGGTCGTCTCGGCGGGGCTCTCGGTGCAGTTCGGAGCGGCCCTCGCGGTGATGATCATGCCGCGCGCGGGGGCGGCGGGCGTGGTCACGCTGCGGCTGGCCGCCGCCGCGCTCGTACTGCTGCTGGTCTGCCGCCCCAAGGTGCGCGGCTACACGCGCTCCGACTGGGTCACCGTGCTGGTCTTCGGCATCACCATGGCCGGGATGAACGGGCTGTTCTACCAGGCGGTGGACCGGATCCCGCTCGGCCCGGCCGTCACCTTGGAGGTCCTCGGGCCCCTCGCGCTGTCCGTCATCGTCTCGCGGCGACTGGTGAACCTCCTGTGGGCGGGGCTCGCGCTGGTCGGCATCGTCCTGCTCTCGGGCCACGGCGGAGGCGCCGGCTTCGGCTCGCTCGACCTGGCCGGGGCGGCGTTCGCACTGGGCGCCGGGGTGATGTGGGCGGCGTACATCGTCTTCAGCGCCCGGACCGGCCGTCGCTTCCCGCAGGCCGACGGGCTCGCGCTGGCGATGGCCGTCGCGGCGGTGCTGTCGCTGCCGCTGGGGATCATCGAGGCGGGCTCGGCCCTGCTCGTACCCAGCACCCTCGCCCTCGGCGTCGGCGTGGCGCTGATGTCCTCGGTGCTCCCGTACACGCTGGAGCTGCTCGCCCTGCGCCGCCTGCCCGCGCCCACCTTCGCGATCCTGATGAGCCTGGAGCCGGCCATCGCCGCGACCGCGGGCTTCCTGGTCCTCCACCAGGCGCTGTCGGCCCTGGACGCCCTGGCGATCTCCCTGGTCATCGCGGCCAGCATGGGGGCGGTCCGCTCCCAGATGCGCAAGCGGGGATAGGCGGGGTCGGGTGGGTGCCCGGGGTCGGGTCCCGGCTTCGCCGGGGGGCGGGTTTTCTCGGGGCGGGGTCGGGCGGCCCCCGGAGGAAGGGCAGGGGGAGGCTGTCCCCTGACCCGGGATCGCGTGGAGCGGCCGGGGCCCGGGAGGCGGCGAACAGCCACAGACCACAGGCGACAGGCGACGGGCGACAAGCACGCACGATCGCCGTGATGGGCGGTGGCCGTCTCGGCGGGTGGCGGACCGGCCCGGGTTGGGTATAAGCCGCCACGAATCGCCACACAGTCGTGGTCGGCAGGCGGCTGCGGGCCGTCATGGGCTCACACGACGGCCCAGCCGAAGTAGGAGCAGGTCAAGACGCCGATTGGCTCGCGATGGGTGAGGCAGACACCGACAAAAGGGGCATTGGGTGGGGACGTTGAGTGTCGGATGTCGCCTGACCCGACTTCACGCTCGTCAGACGTTCTTTCATGCCCGGGCAGCCCGCAGGCGGCCGCCCGTGGTGGATGTGTAGCGCTTTGATGGCTACTTGTGCCCGGTCCGGGCCCTGGGGCGGGGCGGGCTGAGGGGGCAGGAATATCTTGACGTCGAGAGTGATCTCCGGCAGGCTGCCGTTCGCAGATCTCTTGACGTCAAGATACTTCGGGGGCGGACGATGGGGCTGGGTGCGCAGTTGCGTCGGCCGCCGGGTGGGCGGGACGCGCGGATCATGCTGCTCGCGCAGCTGCTGGACCGGACCGGCTCGGGGGTGTGGGCCGCCGCGTCGGTCCTGTACTTCACCTTCGTCGTCGGGCTCAGCGCCGAACGGCTGGGCCTGCTGCTCGGCGTGGCCGGGGTGGCGGGGATCGCCGGGTCGCCGCTGGCGGGCCGCCTGGCCGGCCGGTTCCCCGTACGGTCCCTGCTCATCGGAGCCCACCTGCTGCGCGTGGTCACCCTCGGGCTGACGGTGGTGTGCACGAGGTTCGACGTACTGCTGCTGGTGGTCGCGGTCACCTACCTGGGCGACCGGGCGGCCAAGACGCTGGAGATGCTGTTCGCCACCCGCGTCGCGGGCGAGCGCCGCTCGACCTACCAGGCGCTCTCCCGCAGTGCGGCGAACGCCGGTTACGCGGTGGGCGCGGGAATCGCCGCGATCGGTCTCGCCGTCGGCACGCGCGAGGCGTACTACGTCCTGATCCTGGCCAACGCCGTGTCGTTCCTGCTGGCCGCCGCCCTCGTGTGGCGCACCCGTGAACCCCAGGCCCGGGGCCACGTCGTGGCCCGCTCCACCGACGCCAGGCCCAGCGCTCCCGCGAGCCCTTGGCGTGACCGCGCGTACCTGCGGTTCGTCCTGCTGGACATCCCGCTCAGCCTCGACGACTCGATCCTCAACGTCGGCCTGCCGCTCTGGCTCGTGAACCACACCTCGGCCCCCCACGCCTTCGTCCCGGCCTTCCTGGCGCTCAACACCGTGCTGGTAGTCGTCCTCCAGCTGCACGTGTCGGCCAGGGTCAAAGAGCCGCGCCAGGCCGCCGGCGCCGCGCTCTTCTACGGCGTCGCCCTCCTCTCGTGCTGCGTCGTCCTGGCCACTGCCACCGGCGGCGGTGTCTGGACCGCCTCCGCCGCGATGCTCGCGGCCGCCATGCTGGTCACGGTGGCCGAGCTGATCCGTTCCGTCAGCTCCTGGGAACTGGCCGTCTCCCTCGCCCCGGAAGAGTCCCGGGCCTCCTACATCGGCGTGGCGGGTATGGCGCAGTCCGTGCAGAAGTGCGCCGGCCCCCTCCTGCTCACCGGCGTGGTCATGACGGCAGGCCCGCTCGGCTGGCTCCTCCTGGGCGCAGGAGTCGCTGCCCTGTCCGTGGTCCAGCGCCGGACCTGTCTCACCCGCCTGGACACCCACCTCCCCGAGCCCGCCCCCCGCCCTTCGGACGTCCCGCCCCATCCCACCCCCGCC
>NZ_JASISO010000040.1 GCF_030063135.1 Streptomyces sp. G-G2 | reverse complement strand
GGACCCGCTCACGGAACGCTTGCCTCTCCGCGGTCAGACCCCCACCCTGCGGATACCTCATACAACCGGCATACCGCGACGATCACCAACCGTCAGCCCCTACGACAAGACGACTTCAAGGTCAGTAGGCGAACGCACGGACGCCTGCACCGAGCGCAACCCTCAACCCGCTACCGCCACTGGTCCGATCCTCCTCGCGGGACGGTGAAGCAACTCGCTGCGCAGGTCGTCCGGGACCCGTTCACTTCACTCTGCAGACTCGGCGGGAAACCGCAGACAGGCAGGGAACGGAAAACTAGTGACGAACACACCAGAGCGGCCGGGCGGCGGTGAGCCGCCACAGGGTCTACCTGCGGTCGACCCGGCCGCCTTGGTCACGACGTCACGCTTCCGAAGCCCGTCCAGCGAGGCGCGTGAGCGGTCGATAAGGTTGGTGGAACCACCTTGCAACTCCGTGACGACAGCCTTGGAGTCCACTCCCGTTTGCCGCGTGTGAGCCGTGTACTTGCCGATGCCAGGGCGAAGCGTTGGCGGAGTCAGGATTAGGGTGCCTACGGCACCTTCCACGGCTCCGCCGACGACCCCGAGGCCGCTGTGGTCGATGGAGTCGTTTACCGTCTACGACACCGAGCGGGTCGGGATTGAGCTGCTGTCGGCGCGGGTGACGATCACCGCGCCCGGCGAGATCGCCATGTACGAGCGGGCGTTCACCCAGCTGTCGACCGTGGCGGTGTACGGGGCGGCGGCGCGGGCACGGATCGAGCGGGCCCGAGCGGCGTGCGGGTGACGACGCGCAATTTCCCGCAAGAATGTTGAGGGGCTTGCCTGATCATCCCTAGCGTCATCTGCATGACGACCACTCACACCGAGGGCGTCTCTCCCCTCCCCCGCCATGCCCCCGCCCGCAGGCTGACCGTGGCCCGCGCCGACGGCACCACCGCCCCCTCGTCCGTTGATGTGGTGCTGATCAGCGAGACGGTCCCAAGCCCTGGAACCCCGGCACGAAGCCCCCGACCGGCCGGTCTGCGAGCGCTGGCACCGCTGGCTCGCCGGGCACCTGCGTCTCCTCGCCCCGATCGCCGTGGAGCGGGCGCCCCGCTGGGGCGACCCTGGGCGCACCGCCGTGGTGGAGGGCGCTGCCGCACACACCGGGCGGATGTGGCCGCCAGGCTCCCCGCCGGACGGCACGAGGCGTACGTCCACATCCAAGAACTGGCCCGGGAGTGCCGGGGCCTGCTCGGTCTGGTCCTTGACCATCCCGGGGACGGGAGGTGAGCGCCGTGGCTGCCCGCCGGGGTGCCCGGCTGCGCGTCGGCGACACCGTCACTGGCTGGTCGTACGTCGAGCCGAAGCTCCGGCGCCGCGAGCGGCCGCAGCCCATCACCGGGACCGTCTCCCAGATCGGCTCCGGCTGGACGGGAGTCGACGAGGACCTCGCCTACGTGTGGCTGCGCCGGCCCTCCGGCCGGGAAGCGAAAGCCCTGTCCCCCTGTCCCTGGAGCTGGAGAAGGCCGTCGACCCGGTGGTCGGCGCAGGTGCTCGTCGTCACCTGCCGCGGCGGGCGACCGCCTCGGGTACCCGGTCCGCCGACGGCTCGTCCTGGCGCCCGAAGGCCCGCAGCAGCAGCCGCTCGCGCTGTTCCTCCGAGACCAGCGGAAGTTCGGAAAGCACGGTCCGCGGGGCGCGCACTACGGCCCGCAGGATCTCCTGGTAGGCGCGCATGAGCCCGGTGACGAACCCCGCCTCCAACTGGTCGGAGTCGAACTCCCAGGAGACGGTGATGCCGTCCAGTGCGGCGGCTGGGCTCGGCGGTACCGGCCCGTCCGAGGCGGGGATCCGCAGGACGTTGCCCGGGCCGCGGCCGATGCACCCGGCGGCGCTGTAGCGCGGGAAGGCGATGAGGTTCAGGTCGAATTTGGCCGATCCGGTGCCCAGGCCCTCGATGACGTCGAGCGAGAACGGGGCGGCGCTGAGCCGCCCGGGCATGGCGTCATGGAAGCTGAAGGAAGTCCTCCTCCGACGCCGGTGGGGAGCACCTTCCTCGCCGTCTGCGACTGCAGGGCGCGATCCACATCCAGAACGGCCACGAGACACTGGCGGCCACCGACCTGCTCGAAGCCGCCCGGGCCTACGGTCCGAGCGACCGCCGAGCAGCACGCGACACCCTGCTCGAAGCCTTCCAGGCGGTCCTGGGCGCGTCCTGGCTCGGTGGGGACGTCACGGCGTCCACCGTGGCCCGGGCCGCACTGGACCTGCCCCCGGCCCCCGGGTCGCGGGACCCGGCCGACCTCCTCCTGACCGCGCACGCCACCCAGGTCCTGGAGGGGCCGAGGCGGCGGCCCCGCTGCTCCGCGCGGCGGTGAGCGCGCTGGCCGGATGGAGCACCGGGCCGTCGGACGTCCGGCTGCTCCTGCTGGGGCTGATCGCCGCCTACGAGCTCTGGGATGGTGAGGCATTCCGCGCGCTGGCCGTACGCACGGTCGAATCCTCCCGCGACCAGGGCGCCCTCGACATGCTCCGGGTCTCCCTGCACGCCGTGGCCACCGCGGAGACCTGGTACGGACGGTTCACCGAGGCGGAGGGCTACTTCAGCGCCTTCCGCGAGCTGGTCACGGCCATCGACGGATCCGGCCGACTCGCCGAGGGCAGCGACGTGAGTCTTCAAGCCTGGTGGGGAAACGTGGAGACCACCCGCGCGGCGATGACCGCCATGGACGCGGAGCGTTCCGAGCAGGCGTCGGGCGGGGTGCGCCTGCACACCACGCGGACCTCCCTGGCCGTCCTGGAGAACGGATCGTCCCACTACACGAACGCCCTCGCCGTGGCGCGACAGGGGTACGCCGAGGACCCCGTGTACTACGCAAACCCCGCGCTGGTCGAGATGGTGGAAGCCGGCGTGCGCAGCGGCGACCTCGACGCCGCACGCGCCGCGCGGCTGCGCCTCACCCCGCGCGCGAGCGCCGCCGGCACGCCTTGAGCGCTGGGCCTGCCCGCCCGCTCGCAGGCACTGCTGGCCCACGACGCCGACGCTGGCACGCTCTACCAGCAAGCCCTCGGCCACCTCGGGACGACCGACATCCGGACCGAGCTCGCACGCACGCACCTGCTCTACGGGGAGTGGCTCAGACGTCGGCAGCGCCGCGGCGAAGCGGGCGAACAACTGCGCAGCGCCTTCCAGCTGTTCAGCCAGATGGGCGCCCACGCCTTCGCCGAACGGACCCGTCACGAACTGCGTGCCATCGGTGACAAGACACCCCGTCGCACCCCCGCCACCATCAGCGGCCTCACTCCTCGTGAAGCACATGTCGCAGGGCTCGCCGCCCGGGGCGCCACCAACCAGGAGATCGCCACCCAACTGTTCATCAGCGCCAGCACCGTCGAGTACCACCTGCGCAAGGTGTTCCAGAAACTCGCGATCACCTCCCGACGCCAACTCCCCCGAGTCCTGGAGCCGCGGGTCACCTCTTGAACGGACCGTGCCACGGCACGCGGTGTGAGCGCCGGGCCCGCTGCTGGGTGGACATCTGCCTGGTCGCCTCATGGACCCGGACCACCTCCGGATACGCCGCCAGTCCTGTCCCCGGACGGCGTCCGCCAGGCGCTGCTGCGCCGCACCCGAGAACTGATCGAGGACACCCGGCCTGTCGCCCGGGCTGACGACTGTTCCAGAAAGCTGTGTCCGGAGCATTTCGCCCCGTGCGCGAGAGAGCGAGACCCGGTGATGTCCGGCTGTGGCATCTGTTCCGTCGGTGGACCGGGGCTGCTGCTGGGCGGTACCGGCGCCGGTTCGAGCAGGGCGGCGTCTCGGCTACGGCACCTCGCCGCGTTGTCGGATCGCCCGAATACACCCGGTGTTTCGATGGCGCCCCCGGGCGCACGTCATCGGCGACGTGTCGCCGCGCAGGAGCGCAGGCCCCGTGCAAGCTCGTCGCCGTCGAGGTGGCGGCCGATGAAGACGGCTTTGCTGTTGCGCGGGTCCGATCCCCAGACGGAGGCGGCCCGGAGCTCGAAGATCCGGTGAATGCCCTGGAGGACGAAGCGGCGGGGGTGGTCGTCGATCTCGAGGATTCCCTTGACGCGGTACAGGTCATCGCCCCGCTGCTCCACCAGCTCCGCCAGCCACTTTTCGAGTGCCGCCTGATCCAGGGCCCCCTCGAACTCGACGCTTACCGCGGTGACGTCGGGATCGTGGTGGTGCTCGCCCTCCTCCAGCCAGCCCGGGTTGATCGCCATGGTGTGGGACAGGTCGAAGGCACCGATGCCGAGGATGGTGGTGAGGTCGACGTCGGCATGGCTGGAGGTGA
The DNA here is from genome assembly GCF_030063135.1 of Streptomyces sp. G-G2. Classification (GTDB taxonomy): domain Bacteria; phylum Actinomycetota; class Actinomycetes; order Streptomycetales; family Streptomycetaceae; genus Streptomyces. Next base: position 75,104 of record NZ_JASISO010000040.1, on the reverse strand, counting down.
TGATCTCGGCAGCGGCATTGATGGCGCGCAGCCTGAGCTCCAGAGCGCGGACGTACTCGTCGTCGACGAGATCCACCTTGTTGATCACGATCCGGTCGGCGAAGGCGATCTGGTCGATGACCTGGTGGCCGACACCGTCGTCGGTGCTCGCTTCGAGGTGGGTGCCGACGTGCTTGGCGTCGACGAGCGTGACGATGGCGTCGAGCGCGTAGTGCGCGGAGATCTCGTCATCGACGAAGAACGTCTGGGCGATGGGGTTGGGGTCGGCCATGCCGCTCGTCTCGATGAGGACACGGTCCACTCGGTTCCGCTGCAAGAGGCTTCGGAGGATCTCGATGAGGTCGGTGCGGGCGGTGCAGCACAGGCAGCAGCCGTTCGACATCTCGAAGATCTCTTCATCGGCCTGGACGACGAGGGCGTTGTCGATCGGGATGTCGCCGTACTCGTTTTCGATGACGGCGATGCGCTGTCCGTGGTGGGCGGTGAGGATGTGGTTGACCAGCGTCGTCTTCCCGGCTCCGAGGAAGCCGGTCAGGACGGTCACCGGGATCTTCTCGCTGTTGTTCATCCGTGTCCTCCTGCGGGCAATCGGTGGTGTACGGGTCCCAGGCCGGTTGGCCGGCCTGGACCTGGGTCCGGACGGGTTCCTCGCGGACAGCCCTCAGGGGTCCTTGGCCAGGTGTCGGGCGACCGCCGGGTCGGCGGATGCCGCCGCGGCCGGGCGGACTCCCCGCCAGCGGGGGAAGACCTCGTGGTGGATGCCGAATTGGTCGAGGATCTTTCCCGTGACATGGGCGAGCAGATCGTCGAGCGAGGCGGGGCGGTGGTAATAGGCGGGCACCGGCGGCAGGACGATGGCGCCCGCCTCCGTCACCGCCGTCATGTTCCGTAGATGCACCAGGCTGAGCGGGGTTTCGCGGGTGACGAGGACGAGCCGCCGTCGTTCTTTGAGGCAGACGTCGGCGGCCCGGGTCAGCAGATCGTCGCTGTAACCGTGAGAGATCGCCGCGAGAGTCTTCATCGAGCACGGAACCACGGCCATGCCCATGGTGAGACACGAGCCCGAGGCGATCTCCGCGGCGATGTCGCCCCGCGGGTGGGACACATCGCACAGACCCGCGACGTCGGCGGGGCGCATGCCGGTCTCGAGCTCGATGGTGCGGTGCGCGGCCCGGGACATCACCAGGTGGGTCTCCACCGTTTCGAGCGCGCGGAGGGTGGTGAGCAGATGGACGGCCAGCTGTGGCGCGCTCGCGCCGGTGATCCCGACGATCAGCCGGGGCCGCCTGGTCGGGGACGCGGCCGGACCGTCATCCTTGCGCATGGGCCGCTCCTCCCTGCGGGTACGGGCGCGGGACGGGACCGGCGCAGGCTCCCGCGCCGAGCGCGGCTGGGATCCCGGCACGCAGGATCAGGCGCTCGGCCCGCTGCTGGGCGTCCTCGATGGCCGACTGCTCGTCCACGCGTACGCACCGCCCGTGTTGGTGGACGATCTCACCGTCGACGATCGTGACGAGGACGTCGGATCCGCGCGCCGAGTAGACGAGCGTGCTGACGAGGTCGTGCAACGGCCTCAGATGGGGCCGTTCGAGGTCCACCACGATGATGTCGGCGAGGCGTCCGGCTTGTAGTACACCCGCGTCGATCCCGGCGTAGCGGGCGCCGTCGCGCGTGGCCATCTCCAGCGCGTCCCGGGCCCGGGCAGCGGTCGGATCGAGCGTGTGAAGCCGCTGTGCGAAGACCGCCTGCTTCATGCACTCGAACATGTCCTGCCGATGCCCGCAGCTCGGCCCGTCGGTGCCCAGGGCCACTGCCACACCGCGCTCGCGCAGTTCACGCAACCGGATGGTGCCTGAGGCGAGATAGGCGTTGGACGTCGGGTTGTGCGCGATGCCCGCCCGCGCGTCCGCCACCTGGGCGATTTCCTCGTCGTCGAGCCAGATGGCGTGGGCCAGCGTGGCCCGCTCGTCGAGCAGGCCCTGGGCCGCGAGCCACTGGACCGGCCGGACGCCGTAGGCCTCGATGTAGCTGCGCGGGTCCGCGCTGCTCTCGCAGCAATGGGTGTGCCAGCGGGTGCCGAGTTCCCCGGCGAGCGCGGCGCTCGCCCGGACGAGGTCCTGGTCCACGTAGGTGAGGTTGAGCGGCGCGGGCCAGATCTCGACCTTCGAGCCCGGGGGACGGTGCCGCACGGCTTCCCGGGTGATCGCCAGCTCGTCCTTCGCGGAGTACCGGAACAGCGCCTCCGGCTGACCACGGCGGGCGGCGACCGGGGTGCGCTCCCCCACGATGCCGCGCGCCACGGCTCCGCGCAGCCCCGCCCGCTCTATCACGTCGGCGACGGCGAGGGTGGTCGAAAGGTCCGTGGGCGCGTAGTGGTTGTCGACGACGGTCGTGATCCCGCCCCGTATCGCCTCCACCGCGGCGAGCCGGGCCCCCGCCACGGCGTCCTCCCCGGTGACCGCGATGGAGTACGGCCACATGAACTCGCAGAGCCAGGGGACGATCGACATGCCCTCGCCGAGCCCGCGCACCAAGGCCTGGTAGAGGTGGGTGTGGCCGTCGACGAAGCCCGGCAGCACGGCCCGGCCCCGGCAGTCGAGCACCGTGGGGGCCTGCCAGCCGGCCATGTCCTGCTCGGAACCCACCGCCGTGATGCGGTTGCCCGTGACGGCGACGGCTCCGGGCCGATGGATCGTGTGCCGTTGGTCGACGGTGACGACCGCTCCGCCGACCAGCAGCAGATCGCAGTGCCGGTCCTTCACAGGAGACATGCCGCTCCCTTCTTCAGGCGGCTCGGGAGCCGCCTGGCGCCGTGGGCGAACGGAGAATTCTCCGGTTCCGGTTCCGGTTCGGGGGGAACCGGAACGCGCCGAACGGTTGCCCTGAAGGGAGGTCACCGGCGTATGCCGCGTCCGAGTTGGTCGGCCGCCTGCCTGCAACATGTAACGCGCCGTCAATCACGGCTGTCAAGAGGTCGGGCCTGTATGGCGTCGGTGCCAACGAGGCGCTCTCAGAGCCTTCGTGCCGTCCCGTATCCCTCTCCGACCAGGTCAGATTCGAGGATCTGTCCATCAGGGCGCATTGTCAGTCGGCCACGCAGATACGCAAGACATCTTGACAGACTCCTGGTTGAGCTTACGTTACATGCAACATTCACTACGCGGCGAGTGCGGCCGGGACGGTCCGCTCGTCGCCCTGGAGACGACCGGGCCCGTCGGCGGGCGAAAAGCACGCGGTTCCCGCTCCATCGCCGGCCCGCGCAGAGCCGTCCGTGCAGTGCAGAGGATTCCGTCGCGTGGCGGCGGAGGAGGGAATACGCACATGTCGCACTTCGGCAAGGGTGTCCCGGAGCGGCCGCAAGAGCTACCGGGGGGCCGGCGTGACCCGGTGGAGGAGGCGCCGTCCGTGTGGGGGCTGGCCCTCTACGGGTTCCAGCACGTACTCGCCTTCTACGCGGGGGCCGTGGTCATGCCCCTACTGGTGGCGGAGGGCATAGGGGTGACCGGAGAGGACATCGGGATCTTGGTCAATGCCTCGCTCCTGACCTGCGGGATCGCCACCATCCTCCAGTCGGTGGGCCTGCCGGGCATCGGCATCCGACTGCCGATCGTGCAGGGAACGTCGACGACGGCCGTCCCGTCGCTGGTCTCGGTCGGACTGGCGGCCGGCGGCGGGAAGGCCGGCCTGCCGACCGTCTTCGGGGCCGTGATCGCGGCCGGGCTCGCGCTGTTCGTGATAGCGCCGGTCTTCAGCCGACTGGTGCGTTTCTTCCCCCCGCTGGTCACCGGCACCATCCTGACGATCGTCGGGATCACGTTGCTGGCCGTGGCGGCCCGGCAGGTGGGGGGCGGGAATCCGGCTGACGAGAGCTTCGGCACTCCAGCCCATTTGGGGATGGCCGCCGTCACGCTGGCCGTCATCGTGCTGCTGCACAAGTTCTCACGCGGCTTCGTGGCGACGGTCGCCGTCCTCGCCGGGCTGTGCGTCGGCACCGCGGTCGCGGCGCTCGCCGGCCGGGCGGACTTCTCCCGGATCGGGGACGCGGCCTGGGTGGGGGTGGCCGCGCCGTTGCACTACGGGACGCCGCGCTGGGACACCATGGCGGTGCTGTTCATCCTGCTGGTCATGGTCATCATCGCGGTCGAGAGCATCGGCCAGTTCTTCGCGGTCGGGCAGATCGTCGACCGGGAGGTCGACGGTCGGCAGATCGTCCGGGCGCTGCGCGCCGATGGACTGGCCACGGCGATGGCCGGGGTTCTCAACTCCTTTCCCAGCACTGTCTATTCGCAGAACGTCGGGCTCATCCGGCTGACCCGGGTGAAGAGCCGCTGGGTGGTGGCCTCGTCCGGAGTCATCATGCTGATCCTCGGCCTGGTGCCGAAGGTCGGCGCGGCGATCGCTTCGATGCCCGCCTCGGTGCTCGGCGGCGCGACCATCGTGTTGTTCAGCACCATCGCGGTGGTGGGCGTGCAGATCCTCCTCCAGGCCGACCTCGCCGACCAGCGCAACACCATCCTGGTCGCCGCCAGCGTGGGCATCGGGTTCCTGCCCACGGCCTATCCGCAGTTCGCGGAGCGGATGCCGGGGCGGCAGTTGCATGCACTGTTCGAGAGCGGAATCATCCTCGGGACTCTCTCCGCTGTGCTGCTCAACGTCTTCTTCCACCATGTGCCGCTGCCGCGGCGCAGACGGAACAGCTCCAGACCTGTTGACCTCTCCAAGGATTACATGCAACATGACGCTGAACCTGGTAAGTCCGCATCATGAGGAGGGGGTTGACGATCGTGTCGACCGAAGGGGCCGTCAATCCAGTAGCAGGCGGCAGCCTGCTGGCTGATCAGGCATACGAGGAGCTGAAGGGGGCTGTGCTGGCAAATCGGCTGCGTCCCGGCGACGCCCTGTCCGTACCGGCCCTCGCGGTCCAGCTGGGCATCAGCCGCAGTCCGGTCCGTGAGGCCGTGCAACGCCTCATCCACGACGGTCTGGCCACCCATGTCCCGCACCGCGGGGCCGTGGTGAGCACCGTCGACGTGGACGACGTGCGGCAGCTCTACGTGGTGCGCGAGGTGATGGAGGGTCTCGCGGCCCGGCTCGCGACCGAGCGACTTGACGCCACCAAGGTGGCCGAACTGCGGGCACTGCTGGAGGAGCACGAGGGCGTGCTGGCCTCCGGCGAGGACGAGCAGCGGCACATCGAGATGGACATGGCCTACCACCGCCTGATCCGGGAGGTCGCGAACAATCCCCATCTGTCGGCCGCTCTCGACACCATCCAGGGCAAGGCGCACCTGGCGCTGCACTCTCTGTGGCGCAGCCCCGAAGCGCCGCGGCTCGCGCTGGAGGAGCACCGCCGGATCTTCACGGCGATGACCGCGGGTGACCCGGATGCCGCGGAGCAGGCGGCACGCGAGCACATCCGCCGGCTCCGCATCCGGCTGGCGCAGGCGGTGGCGTCCGGTCCGGCCTCCAGCACTGGGGCAGTGGCGGTCCGGGCCGTCCCCTAAGGGCTGTCCCGTAGTCCCCGGCGGGCGGCCGACGCCACTTCGACGACACTGCCTGGCGCTGCGACCCGGCACCCCGTTCCAGGCTCCGGCACCACCCCCTACCACCGTAAGCGAGAAGGGAAGTGACCGCCTGTGAGCATCGCGACCGGCACCCCCGCACGGCACGGCACGGCCAACGGGGTCGGAGCCGACGTCCCCCGCCCGGACGGCGCCCTCAAGGTCACGGGCGCCTTCGCCTACTCCTCCGATCTGCGGTGGGACGGCATGGTCTGGGGCGCGACGCTGCGCAGCCCCCACCCCTCGGCGCGGATCGTGCGGCTGGACGCCGCCCGCGCCCGCGCGCTGCCGGGAGTGCTCGCCGTACTCACGCACCGGGACGTGCCGGGGCAGCCGTTGTACGGCATGAAGGTCGCCGACCAGCCGGTGCTCGCGATGGACCGGGTGCGCTATCAGGGTGAGCCGGTGGCGCTGGTCGCCGCCGACCACCCGGAGACCGCCCGCCGCGCGCTGAAGCTGATCGAGGTGGAGTACGAGGAGCTGCCCGCGCTCACCCACCCGGAGGCGGCCCTGCGGGGTGGGGGCCCCCTCGTACACGAGGGGCGCGAGGGCGGGAACGTGGTACGGCACGTGCGCATCCGCCACGGCGACCTGGCGCGGGCCCGCGCCGAGGCCGAGGTCGTGGTCTGCGGCGATTACGAGGTCGGCATGCAGGACCAGGCTTTCCTGGGGCCCGAGTCGGGGCTCGCGGTACCGGCCGGGGACGGCGGCGTCGAGGTGTACGTCTCCTCGCAGTGGATCCATGACGACCAGCGGCAGATGGCGGCGAGCCTGGGACTCCCCCTGGAGAAGGTACGGCTGACGCTCTCGGGCGTCGGCGGCGCGTTCGGCGGGCGTGAGGACGTGTCCGTGCAGATCCATGCCTCGATGCTGGCGCTGCATACCGGGCGGCCGGTGAAGATGAGCTACGGCCGCGAGGAATCCTTCTTCGGCCACGTTCATCGCCATCCCGCGCGGATGCGGTTCGAGCACGGGGCGACGTCCGACGGGCGGCTGGTCTACGTGAAGGCGCGGCTGCTGTTCGACGGTGGCGCCTACACCTCCACCTCGCAGGTCGTGATAGCCAACGGCAGCTACTTCGCGGCCGGGGCCTACGAGGTGCCGCACGTGGAGATCGACGGATACTGCGTCTACACCAACAATCCGCCGTGCGGGGCGATGCGGGGCTTCGGCGCGGTGCAGTCCTGTTACGGCGTCGAGTCCAACCTGGACAAGCTCGCCCGGAAGCTCGGCATCGAGCCGGTGGAACTGCGGCTGCGCAACGCCATGACGACGGGCACCGTACTGCCGACAGGCCAGGCAGTGGAGGGGCCCGCGCCCGCCGCCGAGCTGCTGCGCCTGCTGCGCGACCGCCCGCTGCCGCCCACCGCTGACCGCGGCGCCTCCTCGTTCGCCCTGCCGGGGGGACTGAACAACACCACGCACGGCGAGAACGTCCGCCGCGGAGTCGGCTACGCGGTGGGTGTGAAGGCCATCGGCTTCTCCGGCGGCGTCGACGACCGGTCAGTCGCCCGGGTGCGGCTGTCCCTGTCCGGCTGCGAACCCGTCGCCGAAATCCACACGGCGGCGGCCGAGTGCGGCCAGGGCATTGTCACCGTCCAAGCGCAGATAGCGCGCACCGAACTGGGCGTCGAACGGGTGGTGGTGCTGCCCGCTGACACGGCGGTCGGGGACGCCGGTTCCTCCTCGGCCTCCCGCATCACCTGGATGAGCGGCGGCGCGGTCCAGGGCGCCTGCCGCGCGGTACGAGCACGGCTGCGGGAGCGCGGCGACGGTCCGCTGGAGAAACTGCTCGAAGCCGGCCCGGTCGAGGCCGAGTACGAGTACGCGCACCGTCGCACCCACCCCATCGACCCGGAGCGCGGGCAGGGAGACGCGCACATCGCCTTCGCGTTCGCCGCGCACCGGGCGGTGGTGGAGGTCGACACGGAACTCGGCCTGGTGAAGGTGGTCGAGCTGGCCACCGCCCAGGACGTGGGCAGGGCGATGAACCCCCTCGCCGTGGAGGGCCAGATCGAGGGTGGCAGCGCCCAGGGCCTCGGACTGGCCCTGATGGAGGAGTTGCACGTCACCGACGGCCGCGTGCGCAACCCCTCCTTCACCGACTACCTCATCCCGACGATCGCGGACATGCCCTCCGTCCCGATCACCCTCCTCGAACTGCCGCACCCCGACTCGCCGTACGGCCTGAACGGGGTGGGCGAGCCGCCGACCCTGTCCTCCACGCCGGCCATCGCCAACGCCGTGCGCGACGCGACAGGACTGGACCTGGCCAGGGTGCCAGTACGCCCCGACGACATCACCGAAAGGAGGTGAGGCGGGCCCCTCAGGGTTCCTCGAACGGTTCTGCACAGCGTTACACGGCTCGGCGCGATGCCGCACCGCAGCGACCAGACCCAGGGAAGGACAGCTCGTGATCATCGACACCCACATGCACCCGACGAACATCGTCGACCAAGCATGGCGCCACGACGGCGCGCCGTTCACCGGCGAGCGGATGCTCAAGATGATGGACGGCCCCTACATGATCAACGGCAAGCCGCGTCGCATCGACGTCGGCTGCATCATGCCGCCGCCCGGCAACAGCGTCTGGCAGGAGGGCATGCGCACCGGCCGCGACGGCATCCGGGACTACATGGCGTACATCACCCACCTGGTGACCACGTACCCCGACCGCTTCGTCGGGAACTTCATGTACAACCCGCGCTTCGGGCCGGAGAACGGCGCGAAGGAGCTGGAGTTCCACGTCAAGGAGTACGGCTACAAGATGGTCAAGCTCCACGCCAACATGCACGCCTACCGCCCTGACCGGGCCCTTGACTGGCTGCGGCCGGTACTGCGGGTCTGTGACGAGCTGGGCGTCGTCGTCCTCATCCACACCGGCGACGGTCCGTACTCGATCCCGACACAGTTCTACCCGATCATCCGCGAGTTCAAGGACGTCAACTTCATCCTGGCCCACTTCGGGGTGCAGACCGGCGGGGTCTACTGCTTCGAGGCCCTCTACATGATCCTCGACTCGCCCAACGTGTACGGGGAGTCCGGCTGGCTTCTCCAGTCCCGGATCGTGGAGTTCGCCCAACAGATGGAACGGCACCAGATGGTCTTCGGCACGGACTCGCCGCCCAACGAACCCGGCATGTGGGCACGCGAGCTGGAGGTGCTCTGCAGCCCGCCACCCCAGGGCATGAACCTCTCCGAGCACGACCTCGAAGGCTATCTCGGCAACAACATGGCCAAGCTGCTCGGCCTCAAGCCCACTCCCCCGCCGCGCGACCAGGAGGAGGCGCAACTGCGCCTGACGGGCACCTACGCCGCGCTCGACCCCGCGGCGGCCGCCCGCGCCTGAGGTAGCGGGCCCCGGCGCCGGCGCGCCGATGCTGTCCGCGCGCCGGTGCCGGTCCCACCGGAGCCCAGCCGTCTCCCGTCCGGGCAGGCCCGTACCGAGACCGCTGTTCGCCTTGACCGTGCCTCCGGCCCCCGAGAACAACCGTGCCTCCGGCCCCGGAGAACAGCAGAGGAGTGGATGCCGCCGTGCAGTCGAACGGCCGGACGAACACGCAGGACCTGCGGGTCCTTCTCGCCGAATACGTCACCCGATACCCCGAGGACGTCCTGACCATCGACGAGCCCGTCCTCGGGGAGGACGTGGCGGCGCTGGCCACCGAGCTCGCTGCCCGCGGCCGCGCGGAGATGCTGATCTGCCGGAACGTCGAGGGCCTCGGCGGCACGCCGCTGGTCACCAACGTCTTCGCCTCCCGGCGCCGGGTGGCCCGGCTGCTGGGCACCGACCCGGCCGGGCTGCACCGCGCCTACCAGGCAGGAGCCGCACGACGTCTCGAACCGCGGGTCTTGACGGACGGCCCGGTGCTGGAGTACGTCACGGAGGGCTCCGCGGTGGATCTCCACGCCCTGCCACTCATCCAGCACTTCGCGTCCGACCGTGCCCCTTACGTCACCAGCGGCATCATCGCGGTCGAGCACCCGCCGCACGTGCGGGACCGGGCCGGCAACCTCAGCTACCACCGCTCGATGGTGCACGCCCGCAACCAACTGGCAACCAGTCTGCACTCACGGGGTCATCTGTGGCAGCTGCTGCGGATGGCCGCCGACCGCGGGGAGAAGCTGCCCGTCGCGATGGTGATCGGTGGCCACCCGCTGTTCATGCTGGCCGCCTCGGCCCGCGTCGGCGCCGACACCGACGAACGGACCATCGCGGGCGGCCTGTTCGACGAACCCCTCGAAGTGGTGCGCACCCCCCGGTACGGCATCAGGGTCCCGGCGAGCGCCGAGATCGTTCTGGAGGGCGTCATCGACCCCCGGCTGCGGGCGGACGAGGGACCCTTCGGCGAGTTCTCCGGCTACTCCTCGGACCGCTCCACCAACAACGTCCTCACCGTCGAGACCGTGATGCGTCGCCGCGACGCGGTGCTGCTGGACGTCGTCGGCGGCAACACCGCCGACCATCTCAACCTCGCCCGCATCCCCCGTGAGTCGGAGATGGCCCAGAAGCTCATGGAACGGTTTCCCGAGGTGACCGCGGTGCACTACCCGACCTCGGGCACCCACTTCCACGCGTACGTCGCACTGCGCGGCAGCCGCCCCGGCCAGGCCCGGCAGATCATGCTGGGCCTGCTCGGCTGGGACCCGTACCTGAAGACGGTCGTGGCCGTCGACGAGGACGTGGACGTCACCGACGACGAGCAGGTGTTGTGGGCGATGGCGGCCCACCTCCAGCCGCACCGGGACGTGTTCGTCGTCGACGGCCTGCCGGGCAGCCCCCTCGATCCGTCGTCGGCAGCCGACGGCACAACCTCCCGGATGGCGCTGGACGCCACCCGCGGCCCCGGCTTCGACGGCGTCCGCATCGTCATCGCGGAGAGCAGTTCGCGGACCGCCCGCCGCCTGCTCGACGCCGGCGACCGCTCCGGTTCACGGACATAGCCCGGCGGACCCGTCGGCCGCACGTCCCTCCCACTCGGCGCGGGCGCTGCGCGGGGCCGGCACGGAACGAGCCCCTTTCCTGGAAGAGAGCACCCATGGACTTCCTTCGTCCCGCCAGCTGGGAGGAGGCGCTCGCCGCGAAGGCCGAGCACCCCACAGCTGTGCCCATCGCGGGTGGCACGGATGTGATGGTCGGGATCAACTTCGACCACCTCCGGCCCGAATACCTGCTCGATCTGAACCGCATCGCCGATCTGAGTGAGTGGGAAGCCGGCGATGACAGCGTCCGACTGGGCGCCTGCGTCACGTACACCCACATCATGGAGCACCTGCGCGGCGAGCTTCCGGGTCTTGCACGCGCGGCCCGCACCATCGGCTCCCCGCAGATCCGCAACCGCGGCAGCGTCGGCGGCAACCTCGGCTCGGCCTCCCCGGCCGGCGACTCCCACCCCGCACTGCTCTGCGCGGGCGCCGAGGTCGAGGCCGAGTCCGTCCGCGGCGTGCGCCTCATCCCGGTCGAGGAGTTCTACGTAGGCGTCAAGCGCAACGCGCTCGCCGCGGATGAGCTGATCAAGGCCGTCCACATCAAGACGGCCGACGGGCCGCAGCAGTTCTCCAAGGTCGGCACCCGCAACGCGATGGTCATCGCGGTCTGCGCCTTCGCCCTGGCGCTGCACCCGGAGACCCGCACGGTCAAGACCGGCATCGGTTCCGCCGCCCCCACGCCCGTACGGGCCCGCGACGCGGAGAAGTTCCTGACCGGCGCCCTGGCCGAGGGCGGCTTCTGGGAGACCGGGCAGACCATCCCGGCGTCGATCGCCACGCGGTTCGCCCAGCTCGCCTCGGGCGCCTGCAACCCCATCGACGACGTGCGCGGCAGGGCGAAGTACCGCCGTCACGCGGTCGGCGTCATGGCGCGCCGCACCCTGGCCTGGGCCTGGGACGAGTACCGCGACGTCGGCCGGACCGGGAAGGGAATCGAACGATGCGCGTGAACGGCACGGTCAACGGCCGCGAGTACGAAGCCGACGACGTCTGGGAGGGAGAGAGCCTGCTCTACGTCCTGCGCGAACGGCTCGGCCTGCCGGGCTCCAAGAACGCCTGTGAACAGGGCGAGTGCGGCTCCTGCACGGTCCGCCTCGACGGCGTGCCGGTGTGCGCGTGCCTCGTCGCCGCGGGCCAGGTGCAGGGCCGGGAGGTTGTCACCGTCGAGGGCCTGGCGGACTTCGCCCAACAGCGCGCAGCGCAGTCGCAAGGCGACTGTGCGAGCGGCGCCCGCGGCTCGGACGGCAAGATCGGGACCGGCTTCGACGAGGACCAGCAGGGGGAGGCCAAAGGGACCGACTCGCAGACCGGCGAGCTGTCCCCGATCCAGCAGGCGTTCATCGACGCCGGCGCCATCCAGTGCGGCTTCTGCACCCCGGGACTGCTGATCGCTGCCGACGAGATGCTCGAGCGCAACCCCTCCCCCACCGACGCGGACATCCGCGAGGCACTTTCCGGAAACCTCTGCCGCTGCACCGGTTACGAGAAGATCCTCGACGCGGTCCGCCTCGCGGCCGCCCGTCAGGAGTCGGCCACCGTGCGCAGGCAGCGCTGAGCAGGGTCGGGGACGGGCGCGGTGGTTGATGCTCCGTCGCCGGCCCCGCCGCCTCACCCCGTGCATGCGGTTCTCCCGCGCACGGCTTTCCGGCACGCTGCCGCAGCGCGCCCGTTGATCACGCGGTCGAGGAGGCGGTCGAAAGCGGCCTGGCGCGCGGGCTCTTGCCCATGCCCTTGCGGAGCTCGATCGTCCGTTAGGCCCACACGAAGCCATGCCCGACTGGATCCGCCAAGGCGAGGCCGGCCGCGGCGAGCGCGACCACCGGCTGACGACCTCCGGAACAGAGGAACGGGCCGGGCTCCACGAGGAGGACAGCGCGAGGCGCAGCAGCGCGGTCTTCCTGTGGTGACTCCCGCGGCTCAGCCCGTCTTCAGCCGCCACCTTTGTCAGCACCGCCCTGGCCCTGTCTCCCACCCGGGTGCCGGCCGGCTGGCGACGGCCCGGATCGTGTCGTCGGTGAGGGTCCTGGGGATGGTGAACAGCGGGATCTGCCCCCATACTCCTGGCTCCAGCACGGAGTGCTGCGGCTTGGTGCCCGCGCGCTGTTGTTTGAGCCTGAGGGTCCAGACCTCGCGGGCCCGCGGGCCGGTGCCTGCGACCTGGCGCAGGGGTCGGGCGGAGTCCGCGCGGTCGTGGTAGACGCCGATCGTCAGCTGCAGATCCCCGCTCGACTGAACGGGACGCACGACGGCGTGGCCTCTCCGACTCGCAGGCTGGAGAGCTCAGCACTCGAAGGCATGAGGGCCCGGGAAGTGGTGCCTGCTCAGAGCCCGACCTCCCGGCAGGCGTTGAGGGCACTGCGTTCCACCTGGGCCGGCAACTCCTGCCGGGTCGACTCGTCCGTGTTGCGCGCCTGGGTCCAGGCGCGGGCCATATCGACACCCTGGCTGCGCAGGTGCTCGGGCCGGTTCGCCTCCGGGGCGTTCACCAGCTCCTGGAGCCAGGTCACCGTGAGGTAACCGGCCGGGTCATCCTGGTAGCTGTGCGGGGTGGCCCGCTCGCTCAGGATCCGGTCCAGGAATACGCGACGCCACTTCTGGGCCTGCTGGGGGTCCTCGTCGTGGGTGACCGCGTCGGCGATGCCGTCCAAGATGCCCAACGCGCGTGCGTTCGCCGTCGGCGGCAGGGAGAACGAGGTGCCGGTGGCATCGGCCGGGACGGCGGCGAGCCGCTGAGCCGCGGTCCGGGTCTCCGCCATACGCAGGAGTGCCAGAGCCTTGAGGTCCTCGGCAACGGCGCGCAGGGTTGTCCTGAAGACGTTGTTGTGGACCGACAGGTGGTAGGTGCCACCGGATTCCCAGGGCAGGATGTCGTGGCCCGCCTTGAATGCGTACTGACTGTCGAGGCCGGCAAGCATTTCGTGCAGGTCCGGCGCGAAGTCGGCCAGGGCTGTGGCGAGGGGAACACGCAGCCCAGGGTCGAGGTCGAGCTCTTTCGAGTGCTCAGACCCGGACCCGAGGGCGAAAAGGACATCCTTCATCGCTTGCGCCTGTGCCTGGGTGTGACGGCCGGGCGCACTGCCCGAGGTCGCCTGCACGATGGCTTTGCCTACCGCGGCACAGTTCATACCGGGCTGGAGACCGGCGCCCACAGACTGCCGCACGCGCGTGTCCTCGGAGAGTCCGTTGCAGGGAGCGGCGGTCTCTCTTCCGGCGAGGTGCCACGCGGCGATTCCGCCCAGGAGCGCCAGGCACACGCCCGCGGCGAGCCATGTCTTCACCGGTATGGCTCGCCGCCTTGTGTTCCCGCTCATGCGTGTCCCGCTCCCATCCTTCACTGCCTGATCAGTTGGTCGTGTCGGTGAGGTACTTGTGGGCCGTTTCGGTACCACGGACCCGTCCTTCGAGTACATCGTGGGTGTAACCCTGGATGTCGCTCTCGGAGATGTCGGCTACATAACAGCAAACCGCGCGGGGAGTACCGGGAAGGCGAGGAGGAGTTCGCCCTCGCGGAGACGGATCTGACGCAGTTCCGTTCACGGCGCAAGGCAGTCGACCAACAGGTCGCGGACCTGCAAGAACAACTCGAGACCGCGTGCAAGGAGCGCACCCGGTACGCCGCCGCCGCGGACACCGCCTCCCGCCGCTACCAGAAGGCGGATCGCAGGGCGCGGGAGGCGCAGGCGGCATCCGAGGAAGCCCGAGCAGCCCTCGACGCCTCCCAACGCGGGGGCAAGCAGAGAGGGCGGCGCTGGTAGACCCGGCCGGCCGCAACCCGGCAGAGCGGCGGTACCGGCAGGTGTGATCGCCGCTCCGTGGTCGGCGGCGGGTGACCCCGTCCAGGACCTTCTGGGACGGGTTCCAGGGCGCCTCGACAGAGCGCTCGTACAGCCCCGGCCCCCCCACCTGCGGTCGTTCGCGAGTGCGTTGGTCCGCCGTCGTACGGAGTGGTCGCCGGGGGATGAAGGGCAGCGCCGACCCGGCATGCGGGGCGGCCCTGCCCGTGCGCGGCACGCACGCCGCAACGCGGTGCTGTTTTGTCCCTGTCAGTGAAGTCACCAGCATTCGAGGGGCTGCCGGTTGCGCGATACCGCCGCTGGGCAGCCTGGGGCGGGGATCGGTGCACAGCGTGGGTACGAGGGGTGGCTGATGGAGCAACGGGTCCAGGTGCTTCCCGACGAGGGCAGGGTGCGGGTGATTGTGTGCGCGGGCGAGTTCGACCAGGAGAGCATCGTCCCTCTGGCGGAAGCCGCGGAGGCCGCGGTGGGGGACCCGGGAGTGCGATGCATCGCCCTGGACGTCACCGGGGTGGAATTCGCGGACTCCACCCTCCTCAACCTGCTGCTGCGATTACGGCGCACGGGCCGTTTGGTTCTGATCGGCCCGACGCCGCACCGCTTGAACCGGATTTTCGGCCTGCCGCAGGCCGGTGACCTGTTCCAGGTCGTGGACAGTGTCGATGCAGCGCGCCAGCTGTAGCCGCAGCCGACTGCGGCTATCGTGCGGGATTCCGCCTGCTCCGCGGCTCGACGCTCGTCGACAGCCGCCGGGGATTCAGGCACGCTGCCGCGGTCGGGGGTCGGCCGGCCGGGCGTCGGGGGCGGCGGCGGGGGTGAGGTCGGTGGTGCAGAACGCGCAGCGTCGGGCGGCGGCGGGAACGGCGCTCAGGCAGGCGGGGCAGTCCCGTTTCGCTGCTTGCACGTCCTGGTGAGGGGCGAAGCGTTCGTGCAGCTTGTTCATGGGGGCGACCACGAGGAAGTACAGGGCTACGGCGACCAGGACGAAGCTGATGGCAGCGTTGATGAAACTGCCGTAGGGGAAGTCCGTCCCGCCCAGGGTGAAGGACTTGTCGGTGAAGTCGCCGACGGCCCCGGTAGCCAGCCCCACCACTGGTGTGAGGAAGGCCTTGACGAACCCGTTGACGACGCCCGTAAAGGCCGCACCGATCACGATGCCCACGGCCAGATCGACGACGTTCCCCCGCAGGATGAAGCTGCGGAACCCTCCCAAGCCCTTCACGTGTCCCTCCCCGCATGCGGAAATTCAGCCGACAGGCCACGCGTGCCCCCATCTGCATCACGTACGCACGCGCTCCTGCCTGCCCCGGCGATCCCGCGGGTTCGACGGTCCGCTGGGAGCGGCGCGCCTCGCCTCGCCTCGCCTCGGGAGGGCACATGGCACCTATCGCCAGTGGCCATGTCGGCATGGCCGAGAACACTGCTTCCCTTTGTTTCGCGGCGGAGGGCTGGTCAGTGGGTCGATCCCTTGCCCTTCCCGTCTTGGCTCTTGTCCTTGCCCTTACCGGGGTTGTCCTTGCTCTTGGCAGGGGGAGGGTTCTTGAGCGGGTGGCTGTCGGCTGGTTGCCGGATCTGGGGACGGGTGGGGGTGGTCGGTGCCGGGAGATGCGGGGTGGTTGAAGCAGCCGCGACGGCTAGCTCCGGGAGCGGGGACTCTGATGGGGAGGGCAGCTTGGGATGCGGAGCTGGGGCCTCGGCCCTATTCGGTGCCGACGTCTGTTCGTGTGTGGTGGCGGGAGACGGCTTCACCCCGTTCGGGACGCCTCCCATCAGCAGGGTGCAGATGCCGGCGAGGGTCGTTGCCGCCAGGCCCCATGCGGCCGCACGGTAGCGGCTCGCGGCGTGCCTTCCCAAGGTTGCCGGCATGGGCCACGGCGGAGCGGCGTGGCGGACGGCCGTGAGGGGCGCCGACACGGAGCGGTGTGTGGAGGGTTCGATGTCCGCCACGTTCACCACTGCGGGGAGTGGCCCGGCCGGGCCGGTGGGCGTCGTAGCCCGCGTGCGCGTGATGTCTTGGAGATGCAGGTGTACCCGGGCGGCGTCGGGCCGGGCACGGGATTCCGGGTCGGTCATTGCTGCGAGCAGCCGACCGAGGTCGCCCGGCAGGCCGGTGGGTATGGACGGCGGGTGCAGGAGGCGGGCGGTGCCCGCTTCAAGGGGTGCCCCCTGGTACTCGCGACGGCCGGTGAGGGCTTCGAGGAGGGTCAGCCCCAAAGCGTAGATGTCTCCGGCCGTGCTCGCGCCTTCGCCCAGCAATTGCTCGGGAGCCATGTAGGCAGGCGTGCCGACGAGCATCTCGGGCTCCAGGTCGGGCCGACCATGAGTCCTTCTCGACAGACCGAAGTCGGCCAGGTGTGGGGACCCGCCCTCGCTCAGGAGGATGTTGGACGGTTTGACGTCGTGGTGGACGATGCCGCGCGCGTGCACGTGGTCGAGGGCCGAGGCGATCTCGACACCAAGCCGTACGACCTGAACGGGGCCGAGAGGGCCGGCGTCTATGCGGGTGCGCAGGGTCATGCCGCGGATCAGCTCCGTGACCATGAATGCCCCCTGCGCATGGCGACCGGCGTCATAGACCGTCACGAGGGCAGGGTGCGACAACTGGGCCAGGGTGCGTGCTTCCTCGCAGAAGGTGTCGGCGGTCACCGTGTCCGTGCCGGGTCGGAACACCTTCACCGCCACCTCGCGCCCCAACATCTCGTCGATGGCGCGGAACACGTCCGCCGTACCGCCGCTACCTATGGCCGATCGGAGCCGGTAGCGGCCGGCGATCAAGGCGTTGACTTCGGACGGTGCTCCGTACGCGGGGACGGGCCGGGTCGACATGCGGGGTCCTCCTCGACTCGCGGGCAGTGCCACGCGCCTACCCGCCGCGAAGAGTCCTACGCCATACCGGAATTGCCGGGCCTGTGCGCTCTCAGGGTGCCCCGCATCAGGCACAGGGGTCCCGCACAGGCCGAGCGCGATGCCGATGGCACCGGCCGGTGCCGGGGCCTCCGGGCGAGGTCCGCGCAGTACGGTCAGCACGTTGCCGCGGGCTCGCGCGAGATATGACCTGGGCCCCCTGGCAGCAAGTCGGTCGGCGCCGCCGCGGATCCGAATCCCCACCGCGGTCAGCCTCAAGGGGTGGACGCTGACCGACGCCTCCAACCACACCTACACCTTCGCCACCTTCACGCTGGGAGCCGGCAAGGCTGTCACCGTCAAAACCGGGAAGGGCACCAACACCGCCACCCCCCTGTTCCAGCAGCGCGCCGCCGACGGCTGGAACAACGACAAGGACACGGCCACCCTGCGCCGCGCGCCGCGCCGCGCCGCGGATCAGGCTCCCCTCCCCCGATGCCTCCTGCTGGCTTGATGACGCTGAACGGAAAATCAACGTTCACGTAGGCAGGCGCAGCGCCGTTCGGCGGGGCCGAACGGTCTCACTACGAATTGGTGGGGCAGGTCAGGTCGCGCTGGTGGGGGCGAGGGTGACGTGGTGGCCGAGGTGTTCGAGCTGCCGGACGAGGTCGCGGGTCTTGCGCTGCGGATTGAGATGTCGCTGGTGCGAGTCCAGGCCGAGGTCCTGATAATGGTCCTGCGGGTCGTCGATCAGGTGCCAGACGATGACGAGGATGGATCGTGCGACCGCGACCAGGGCCTTGGCGTGGCCTAGCCGCTTCGCCCAGAGCGCCCTTGAGCCAGGCGTTCCCCTTGTCTGCGGGCCCGGTGGTGCTTTTGGCGCCGGACTGGATCGTGCGAGGGCACAGCTTCACCCACCAAGCAGGGCCCGCTCCGCAACCCCTGGCGCTCAGGCGGTCCCGTTGACAGTAGGCGCCCCCCTTAAGACACTCACCGGGGGCACCAACAGACCCCATCCGAAGGCCCACCCGAGATAGTTGCTTCGAGTAACAAAAGATGCCAAGCCGTCGTCCACGATCGCCCCGGCGTTCCAGTGCTTGAACGCGGTGCGGACATAGCTTCGCGGGAGTCCGGTGCGGCGGGGATCCGGTCGATGCCCTCGAACAGCGTCGTCGACGAGGACTGGGCCTACCAGCGGCCCTATTCCTCAAACGACCAACGCACAGCGGCCCTGACAGGCTACCTCCACACCTACAACCACCACCGCAGCCACACCGCACTCGGCGGACGCCCACCCATCAGCCGCGCCAACAACCCTGCGGTCAATACACCTAGGCGATCCCGGATGTTGCGACCGCCCTGCTCGCGGACGCGGTCGTGGACGGCCGAAGAACGCGTCAGCCGACCCGAAGACCGACCGCAAGCGTCAGTTCAAGGACCCGGTGCGGCGACCCGAGATCCGGAAACAGCTCCCGCAGCTGCGACATCCGGTACCGGACGGTCTGGGGATGGACGAACAACGCCGCCGCCACCTCGTTCCGCCTGCCATGGTGCAGCAGCCACGCCCGCAACGTCTCCTCCAGCCGCCGCGCGGTCGCGACAGGCAAGGTCTGCAACGGTGCGAGGGCTCGGGCACGCAGGTCTGCGAACGCGTCCACGTCGGCGCTGAGCACCAGCTCGGGCAGGTGGTCCTCGGTGTCGCGAATATCAGAGGAGAGGGAGCGCGCGCGGACGGCTCGTGCGTACGAGGCGGACGCACGAATCCATGGCCGGGCCGGGCCGACCACGGCGGTGCGGTCGGTCAGCTGCCTCAAGAGATGTGATCGGTCGGCATCGGGGACGAGCAGCACGCCGAAGGCGTCCGGCAGATCGTCGAGGACGAGGGTGCTCGGGTCGAGCACGCGGTAGGCGGGCCGGGCCTGGGCGGCGGGCAGCAGGACCGCGGTCAGCGAAACCGGAGGCTGCCACCCGGCCCGTTGAACAGAGGCCCGCAATACGTCCGGGCTCGCGCCGGCGAGGAGGTCCCGGACCAGTTGTTCCAGGTGTCGCTCATGGGCCCGGCCCTGGGCGGCCAGTTCGTCGGCATGGCCCGCGGCGCTCGCGGCGGAGAGCTCGTCGATGTAGGCGAAGGTCAGCTCGGCGAACTTGGCGACCTCGGCGGCGGGCAGACCTGCGGGCACGGCACCCGCGGCCAGGCATCGCCAGGCCACGCGGGCACCGACGCGGTAGGCGCTGAGCAGGGCGTCCATCGAACGGCCGTCGCGTACCTCGCCCCGGCCCAGCTCGTAGGCTGCGTCACCGGCGTCGCCGCCCGTGGCGTTGCCGCTCGCGAGGTTCAGGTAGTGCCCCAGGGCGGTGCGGACGGCTCGGCGGATGGTGCCGCCCATGCGGCCCGAAAGGGCGTTGGCGTATGGAGGGACCTCGTCGATGATCGCCTGGACGACCTCGTCGGCGGTGGTCTTCAGCGCGGCCCGAAGTGCGGTGACCGTCGTCTCATCCAGGGCCAGTTCGGTGGCCCTCCGGACTGCATGGATCATATTTTGTTCCCTGCGAACAATTCATCCGACCAGTTTTACGTCCTGCGGACAGGACTTTACGCCCTGAGGCGCATCAAGCTGGAGTCATGACGAGTGCAGCCCTCCGCAGTAGGGCGTGGAAACTGCTGGAGATGGTCACGACGCCGCTGCTGCCGTCGGACTACCTCGACCTGGTCAGCCCGCTGCGCGCGGGCGCTGACCTGCGTGGGCGCATCGAGGCCGTGCACCCCGAGACGGGTGACGCCGCGACCCTCGTGATCAGGCCGGGACGGGGCTGGCGCGGTCACACAGCCGGTCAGTACGTGCGGATCGGGGTCGACGTCGACGGGGTGCGCCTGTGGCGTGCCTACTCGGTCACCTCGCCGACAAACCGCCAGGACGGCCGCGTCACGATCACCGTGAAGGCGATCCCGGACGGCAAGGTCAGCAATCACCTGGTCCGCAAGGCGAAACCGGGCACGCTGATCCAGCTCGACCAGGCGACCGGTGACTTCGTGCTGCCGGAGGCCAAGCCCGCCAAGGTGCTCTACCTGACAGCCGGCAGCGGCATCACGCCGGTGATGGGCATGCTGCGCGACATCGAGTTCGACGACGTCGTCATGGTCCACTCCGCGCCACAGTCGCAAGACGTGATCTTCCGCAACGATCTGCACGACCTGGTCGCGGACAAGAAGCTGCGTCTCACCGAGCTGCACACCGACACAGACGGCATGCTCGACATCGCCCGTCTCGACGAACTCGTGCCCGACTGGGCCGAGCGCGAGACCTGGGCTTGCGGGCCCGCGGGCCTGCTCGACGCCGCCGAAGAGCACTGGACCGAGCACGGCGTCCAAGAGCGCCTGCACACCGAACGCTTCCGCCCCAGCATCGTCGTCGTCGGCGACGGTGGCGAGGTCACGTTCAGCACCACCGGCAAGACCGTCGACGCGGACGGCGCCACGCCGTTGCTGGACGTCGGCGAGGAGGTTGGCGTGCTCATGCCGTCCGGGTGCCGCATGGGCATCTGCTTCGGCTGCGTCACGCCGCTCAAGGCGGGCGCCGTCCGCGACCTGCGCACCGGCGAGATCACCGAAGCCGAGCCGGGCGTCCTCATCCAGACCTGCGTGTCCGCCGCGGCGGGCCCCTGCGACATCGAACGGTAGGAGCACCTTGACCGCCATCGACCCCACCGCCCATCTGACCGCGGAGCAGATCGAGGAGCTTGGCCGCGAGCTGGACGCGATCCGCGACGAGGTGATCGCCAGCCGCGGCGAGAATGACGCCGCCTACATCCGCAAGGTCATCGCGGCGCAGCGCAAGCTCGAGCTGGTCAGCAGGGGCGTGCTGCTGTTCTCGATCTTCCCGCCCGCGTGGCTGATCGGCACCGCCGGTCTGTCCGTGGCGAAGATCATGGACAACATGGAGATCGGCCACAACGTCCTGCACGGCCAGTGGGACTGGATGCGGGATCCGAAGATCCACTCCACCACCTGGGACTGGGATCACGTCTCGCCGGCCGAGCAGTGGAAGCACTCGCACAACGAGCTGCACCACACGTACACCAACGTGATCGGCAAGGACAACGACCTCGGCTACGGCATCATGCGCGTCGACGAGGACCAGAAGTGGCACCCGTTCCACCTCGGCCAGCCGCTGTGGAACTTCATCAACGCCTGCTTCTTCGAGTACGGCATCGCAGCGTACGACCTGGAGCTCGGCGAGAACCTGAACAAGCGCCGCCGCGAGAACCCGGAGTTCCGCGCGCGGGCCAAGGCCGTGGGCCGCAAGATCCGCAAACAGGTGCTCAAGGACTACGTGATCCACCCGCTGCTGTCGGGCCCGTCGTTCCTCACCACGCTCGCCGCCACGTTCACCGCGAACCTGGTCCGCAACATCTGGTCCCACTCGGTGATCATGTGCGGGCACTTCCCCGAGGGCGTGCAGGTCTTCGAGCGCCGGTCGATCGAAGGCGAAACTCGCGGCCAGTGGTACCTGCGCCAGATGATGGGCTCGGCGAACATCAGCGGCAGCAAGGCCATGCACTTCATGACCGGCAACCTGTCGCACCAGATCGAGCACCACCTGTTTCCTGACCTGCCGAGCAACCGGTACGCCGAGGTCGCGCTGAAGGTGCGCGCGTTGTTCGAGAAGTACGAGCTGGAGTACGTCACCGGGCCGCTGCCCAAGCAGGTGTTCTCCGCGTGGCGCAAGGTCTTCCGGCTCTCGCTGCCGAACAAAAAACCCAAGGTCAAGACGCCGGACCGCGAGCAGGAGCTCGTCGCGGCCTGATGCCCGGTATGGGTTCAGATCTTTCGACCGTACCGGCGGCACCGCCGGTTTCGGTGAGCAGCAGCAGCTGACCAGGCGGGGCGTGGCCGCCGCCGAACGGCCCGCACCGGCCCCGGCGGCAAGGCGAGCGCCGGGGAGCGAGGGCAAGGCGCAGCAAGCCTTCCAGCGCGGCCCGACCGCCCTCACCCAGTGGATCGAGCGGTAAGGTGATCGTGCGGTCCCCCGCGGGAGACGGCGGATCCGCCCGCTCCGCAGCCTCCCCGGCCTCCCCGGCCTCCCCGGCCTCCCCGGCCTCCCCCGCTGCCCCTGCGGCCTCTGCCTCCCCGACGTCCTGCCCGGCGACGGCAGCCCGGCCAGGCGAGCAGAACGCGGTAACCCCGTAACCCCCGTTCGCGCACCCCCGCGATGAACGCCGGGCTGTCCATGTCGGCGCCGGAAGCCACCGCCTCCCGGTCGATCAGCACCGTGTTCGGGCGCGCCGTGTGCTCCGCCGCCACGGGCGCGAACCCCGCCTTCAGGTCGGCGAAGCTGTAACCCTGAATCACGGAGCGGCTCGTGACCGACTCCGGCACCACATCGAGGCGGCCCGGCTTGCCCACCGCCTCCCGATAGACGCCGCCCCAGTCCCTGATCTCCTGATCTCCTGATCCGACAGCGCGGTGCGGAGCACCGCGAGGACCTGCTGCTCCAGATCGGTGGGGGTCTTCCCCTGCCGCAGCCGGTCCGCGCCGTGCAGCGCCGCACCGACCAGCACGTTCGCCTTGTCCCCGCGCGCCAACATCCCCGCCGCACGCGAATCCCGGCGCGTGCCCATCAACAAACCCCGCAACCTCTCCAGGCACTGCTCCGGAGTCGTGTCCCGGCTGGCCATCGAAAACCCACCTCTCGCCGGGGAAACCACGACGGGCGAATGGACGGTGAGAGCGCGCGACAGGCGAACGCTCAACTCCGCCTCGTCGCACGCCGCAAGGACCACTTCCCAGCGTCCCGCGCCCGGCGCGGTGCGAGCAGCAAGCCGTCGCTGGTCCTGGTGGCAGCGGGTGCGGGATGACGCGCTTGGCCCTGCGACGGCGGCGTAGGGCCAAGCGCGCAACGGGCCGCTAGCAGGTGATGGTTACCTCATGGACCACCGGTTGGGCCGGTCGGGGGAAGAAGGCCACACCGAAGGTGCCGCGGATGGTCGAGCCGCACGGGACAGTGCTGACCGGGCCCCGTATTTCCAGGGGTGCCGAGTTGAAGATGACGGACCTGGTCAGGGTGGTGGGCGTGCCGTTGCCGACCACCTCCACGGACAGCGTCGTGATCAGTTCTTTCGTGGTGGGCGACGGGCCGGCGAGGGTGACCTTGCCGTAGAACTCGACGCTGGTACCGGTGACATCGGCGCACAGCCGGGTGGACAGGCCCGCCTGCAGGCCCGCGTTCCCGCAGGAGGTGACGGTCGCCGTGGTCTCGGCCGACTGAACGGTGGCGCTGGCGGGCGTGATCGCGAAGACGGCCAGACCGGCGGTACCGGCGGCGAGCAGCGTTAAGCGGTTCATGCGGTTCCCCTTTGTGTGAAGCACGGTCTGGGGACTTCCAGACTATGCATATGACATGTGATATTTCACATGTCACTAAACCGCAAGGTGATCGGTACCTGAACTCCCGGCGTCCACCCCACGGACATCCAGTGCCACACTCGCCGCTCAGAAGGGCCTCTGCGTGCTCGCTCCCCCGCGAGGTGGCATTCGGCAGCAGACGGACGAGACGGTCGGCGAACGCCGCGACGAGGCAACGGAGTTCGTCCGCCCCTCTCTGGGGCCCAGGTCCCCTGCGGGCCATGACACGGCGCCCTGTTCGTCGTAGTCCGGCTGCCCCACGCGGGGTCGGGCGGCTAGACTTCTCACCCCGGTTCCGCGAGCTGAACGACCAGCGGTTCTGGCGGGCCACGATGCCCGGCGTCAAGACCGGCACGTACGGAGCGGTAGAGGACCTGGCCCGCAACCGCGTGAACCTGAATGAGGTGATCACGCACTGGCCGGACATGTTGAA
This sequence comes from Streptomyces sp. G-G2, assembly GCF_030063135.1. Taxonomy (GTDB): domain Bacteria; phylum Actinomycetota; class Actinomycetes; order Streptomycetales; family Streptomycetaceae; genus Streptomyces. The sequence continues at coordinate 51,080 of NZ_JASISO010000040.1, read as the reverse complement.
GGGCGCCGGGTCCCTCGTCACCAACCAGGTCGGCGCGTACGACCTGCTGCGGATGTTCGGACGCGAGGGGCGCCCGACTCCGCTGGGGACGGCGTTCGCGGAGCACGGGCGGATCGCGAAGACCGAGCACCTGCTGCGGGTGATCGACCCGGTGGACGACACCTACCGGCGTCAGATGAACGGGCAGCTCACGTGCAGGAGTCCCGCCACAAGCTGGCCCGGGACGTGTGCCACGGCAAGCCCGGCACCATCCACCAGGCGCACCGCGATCGGATGGATGACCAACTCGGCGCGCTCGGCCTGGTCCTCAACACCATCGCGCTCTGGACCACGAAGTACACCGACGCCGCCGTCGCCCAGCTCCAGGCCGAGGGCCACGAGATCCGCGAGGAGGACATCGCTCGGCTCTCCCCGCTCAAGCACCGCACCCTGAACCTGCTCGGCCGCTACAGCTTCACCGCCAGTGTCCCGGCCGCCGGCGGCCTGCGCCCACTGCGCGACCCGGAAGCGCCCGAGCTCGACGAGGACGGCGGCGGCGGCGGCGGCGGCGGCGGCGGTGGCGGCGGCGGCGGCGGCGGCGGGCAAGAGTAGCAAGGCTAACCACTCCCTACGCTGCACCGTGCCGGAATCACCGCCCAGCGATGACCACGCGATAGCCATAGTCGACAGAGTCCTGCCCCAGCAGGTCAGCATGTCGGCGGTGCCAGGCCCCCGAAGCCAGGTCTGCGCGCAGCCGCTCGATCGCTGGCTCGACCACCGACGCGGGCATCTGGGCGAAGGTGGAACTCGCCTGCCGAATAACGGGATCCAGGAAGTGCTCCGGACGCCGCCAGTACGCGATCTGGAAGCCGTCGGTGAAGTCGTGCGGAATGGGGAAGGAAAGCACCGTATGCGCCTCCAGCGCTTCCACCACCGTGGACAGGGGTTGTGAAGCGGGCTCGTTCGAACTCGCGGAGCTCCGGAAGGTAATCCTCGATCAGCCACAGCTCGGGCAGATGGTACGGATCGAAAGTGAAGAGTACCGGCCGACGAGAGACACGGCGCATCTCATCGAGGCCACGCCGCAGGTCGGGCCAGTGCTGCACCGCCATCACCGCCATCGCGGCATCAAACGCGTCGTCCTCGAAGGGCAGGTCCTCCGCTCCAGCCAGGAACTTCCTGCTGCCTGGATGCTGATCAAGCATCACCTGTGACGGGTCGACCGCGGCGACCTCGATGTCCTCCGGCTCGTAGGAGCCGGTACCCGCGCCAATGTTGACGACCGTGCGAGCCCCCGCCCAGCGACTGGTGAATCAGGGCAGCCAGGCGGGGATCGGCCCGGCGGATGTTCTGGTACCCGATCCCGATGCGGTCGTACGTCGCCGTCAACGGAGCCGGTCCCGAAGCAGAAGCAGTCATGAGCTGGATCTCCCGCCGTTTCACCGACGGGGGAGCCACCCTTCTCTTCGCTGACATTGACCCCGGCCTTCGATGGCACTCCGGTGCTGGCACCCTGGCCGTCCACGCCTGCCCCGCCAGGCAGCACGACTTGGCCGCCAACGGCCACGGGGTGATGTTCACACCCTCCCTGTTCTGCGATCGCGCCGTCACCGTTGTCGACCTCACACTGCCGCCCCGGATCTGGTATCCCGCCCGCGGCCTCGCCACCCTCTGGCACACCGACACCACCGCCCCGCCGGCCGCACTGGCCGACCTGCTCGGCCGCACCCGCGCCCGCATCATCAGCCACCTCGCCGAGCCGGCGAGCACGACCGAACTGGCCCAGCGGCTGGATGTCTCGCCCGGCACGGTGAGCCAGCACCTCGGCGTCCTGCACCGCGCAGGACTGATCACCCGGGCCCGACAGGGCCACGCCGTGCTCTATCTGCGTAGCCCCCTCGGCGACCAACTACTGACGTGACGGGGCGAGAACAGAGAGACCCCGCTACTTTGTCCGTCCGGCGCGGCTATGCGGGAACGAGATGTCGCACACAAGCCCAAGGCTCCCTGTCGGCAAACGATCGAATGACGACAGGTGCCGCAGGCGTCCAACGAACCCGGACTTTCCTGCGCCCGTTGACGGCGCGAATCCCATCAGATCCGTTGGTGTCTGATGACCGGGTTTGGTGACAGATAGGGTCTGATCCTCCGTACGGAAGGGGTCCCGGACGGCGAACCTGGTCTACAAGCGGGTTTCGACCGACCGGCAGTCGACCGACCGGCAGACCCTTGTCCTACCGAGGCCGGCATCGAGGACCCCGTCCCGTTCGAGGAGGAGTCCGGCACCGCCCGTCGCCTCCATCCGCTCCAGCGCCCGAAGTTGGGCGAACTGCTGGCGTATCCGCGGCCGGGAGACACCGTGCACATCTCCGAAGTGTGCCGCTTCGTACGCGGCACCGGGCACATCCTCGACGTGCTCGACATCCTCCACCGCGACCGTCTCGCCCTGCGCATCCACGACGGCGCGTTCTCCGCGATGGACCTCACCGCCCGCCACCCGCGCACCGGAGAGCTGCTGTCCACCGTGAAGTTCATGGTGCAGGCCCTCGCCGCCGCGTGCGAACTCCAACGCGACCTCCAACGGGAACTGACCTACGACGGACTACGGGCCGCAGAGGCCAAGGGCAACAAGGGCGGCCGCCGACCCGCCATCCCTGCCACGAAGACCGAGAGCGATCGCGCCGCGTACCTGCGGATGGGCGCCTTGGAAGACCGCGTCCGTATATCGGACCGAGGCCTCGTCTCTCCGAGGGGGGCCGGACTGGGGCCCCTGCAAACCGGATCATCCGAGGCTCGGATGCCTTATCGTGACTGCGGCTTCACAAGTGATCAGCAGAAACAAGGGGGATTCGTGACCGGGACTCTGGTGGTTCACGCGGAGCAGCCGGGGCTCGGCAGAGCCGGGACGTTCGCCGTGGTCGTCGACGAAGCGACGGTCGGCCAGGTCAAGCAGGGGAGCTCCGCACGGTGCCCCGCAGCGGTGGGCACACATACGGTTCGGGTCACTGGGAAGGACGGCACCCGCTCCAACACCGCGACCGTGGAAGTGTTCGAGGGCCAGGACTGCCTAGTCACTGCCCAAGGCACTGGGCTGTGAGCCGCCGTTCTGCTTCCGCTCCTGGCTGGCATCGCGGTCCCCCCGATCTACGTGGTGGCCTCCATCCTGCTGACAGGCGTGCTGCTCCGTACCATCCCCGGCCTGCTGTTCCGAGTACGGGCCGACGGCAACCCCGACCTCACGAACACCATGGGTGTTCAGGCGGCCGAGGGGGAGCACAGCGGGACCGGCCTGTGGTGGGAGACGGACCCGGCACTCGCCAAGCGGTTCCGCAAGAACTCCGAATCCTGACTCCGCCAACGCTTCGCCCTGGCATCGGCCAGTACACGGCTCACCATGCGGCAAACGGGAGTGGACTCCAAGGAGCTTTCACGAACCCCGGGACAGCAGGTCAAAGGGCTGGTGTGACCAGTCCTCGGGGTACTCGTGCTGGTCGTGGGCGGGAGTTCGCGGAGAAAATCATTCGTCAGTGGTTGACTTCGAGGTTGGTCAGGACGAGCAGGGCGCGCAAGAGTTGGGTGGTGCAGGCGGGGTCGGTGCGGAGTTTGGTGAGGATCCGCCAGTTCCTGAGGCGGGCGAAGCCGTGCTCGACCGGTGCCCGTCCGGCAGCGAGGGCCGGTTGGCTTCCTTCTGGCCCGCCCGGGGTGAGCTTGTGGGTGCGGACGACCCCCTGACGAGGTCCGCCCAAGCCCGCCTCGCGGCCGCCTCCGCCGAACGGCAGGCCCGTCGCACCGGGCGGGTCCGGGGCTGATCCGGCGTTCGCCCACCTTTACCGGCCGCGGTGCCCAGGATCCCGGGCCGGCTGTCGGGATGCCGGTGGCAGCCAGGCCGGACGCGGGCGCGGAGCCGCACGCGAACCGCTCCCCCGCATGAGGCTACGTCGACCGGTTCGCCCGGTCGGCCACTGTTCGCAGCGTGTGGGCTCGTTCGGCCGGGTGGTAGTCCGGCCCGACCCTTCGATCAGCAGCAGTCGCCTTTAACCTGGTCGGTACGCAGGTGCAGGATGGTCCGGTAGGCCGGGGAGTCGTACCAAGCACGGGCATCAGGCAGGTTGGGGAACTCGATCAGCACCATGCTGCCAGGCCACGTGCCCTCGACGACTTCGGCCGGCGGACCGTGGATGACTGAGCGGCCCGCGAAGGGGTCGAGGGTTGCCTGGATGCGCTCCAGGTACTCGAGGACGTCGGAGTGATTCCGGCGGCTGCGGAGATGAGCACAGCCGTAAGCGGGCATCACGGGGCTCCTTCGTTCCGGGGGCGAGCGATGACCGTGACCGTAGCTGAGGGTGTTGGGGCGGCGCGATGACCCGAGAGGTAATCGCCGCCCGGCCGAGGAACCGATCCGAGGCCACCGCACGCCCCGCCGGTCCGCCTCTCACGGAATGCCTGCCAGAACCGGCGGAGCCGCCGGGGAACGCCGACGACGCAGGCCCATGCGCCCCGTCGGTCCGATAAGCGTTGTCTTGCGCCCTCAGTACGGCGCCTGACGTTCTCTCAGGTCCGCCCCTGGCGCATGGCAGCCCGATGCCGCCAGGCACGGCTGGCCAGCGGAGGGTTTAAGGTCACCTGTGGGCGGCCTGACCTGCCCGTCCATACGGAACAGCTGGGGGGCTGGACATGCTGGAAGCATTGGGGCTCGACGGGACCTGGAGTCCGTGTACCGGGCGATGCTGTATGAACCGTCCTGGGGGCTAGCCGAGTTGGGCGCTCGCCTCGCCCTGCCGGAAGCCCGCGTACGGGACGCGCTGGACCGGCTCGTCGACCTGAACCTCCTGACCTCCTCTCGCGAGAGCTCCGGCGGGTTGCGGGCCGTCAGCCCCGAGGTGGGCCTGGAGCTGATCCTGCGCCGCCAGGAGGCGGATCTGGCACGGCGCCAGCAGTAGTTGACCACGAGCAAGGCCGCGGCCGCACAAGCCATCGCCGAATACGCCCACCTGCAGCCGAACACGAAGACCGACGGCACCGAGCGCCTGGTGGGGATCGACGCCATCCAGGCACGGCTGGAGATCCTGACCCACGATCTCGACGAAGAATGCCTCGCGATCATCCCTGGCGGCGCCCAGTCGCAGGCCAGCCTGGACGCCTCGCGATCGCTGGACGAACAGGGCCTTGGCCCACGGCGTCGAACTGCGGGCGGTCTACCAGGACAGCGTCCGCAACGACCCGCCCACACTCGCCTACGCCCAATGGACCACCGAACGCGGCGGCCAGGTGCGCACCAGTCCCATGCTGCCACCGCGGCTGCTGGTGTTCGACCGTACGACGGCCATCGTCCCGATCGACCCGGCCAACTCCCTCCGCGGCCCGCTGTGTACAACGGCGCCGAACATCGTCGCCTCGCTGACCACTCTGTTCGAGCAGGTCTGGGAGACCGCCGTACCGCTCGGCGCGGACCGCAAGCTGCCGTGTTAGACGACTCTCAGCGTGGTGATGAGGAGGGGTGACAGCGACACTCCCATTGCACAGGTGCTTTGGTCGTGTACGGGTCCTGTCTGGCTCTTCGTGTGCGACGACACGGTGAGCACGAGCAAGTCGTAGGGCCGCTGTTCGTTCAGAAGGCTTCGACTTGTGGCCGTACCGACGGCAACTCCCACAGTTCCAAATGTCCGCTGATCAGGTCCGCGAGGAACTGAACCGCGCCTCCCGTGTAGTGCCACCAGCCGCCATTGCGTGAGGCCACGGTGACAGTCCAGTCGTCAGGACCAGACCCTGTTGTGCTCCAGAGGAAGTAGTCCCCCTGGTTGGACGTGGCCCAGGGCAGCAGGCCCCCAGGGGCAGGAAAGGGACGCAGCGGAATGGACAGTTCTGCATCCGCACACCACTCGGCGAGGATCTCAAGATCTTCAGGGTCCTCTGCCCATGCCCTCTCCTGCCCGGGGTTCGGGAAGCCGAGGCAAAAGAAGTCACCGAAGACCAAGGACGGGTAGCTGTTGGCAAGCAGCTTGTAGTCGGAAGGCAGTTCCGTGTTCAGAAATTCCTCGGCCCGAGCCCAGTCGATGCCGGCTGAGGCCGTACGTCGGTGGAGGGCGAGGCCGGGGAGAGCCTGTTCCAAAGCCACGATCGCCGAGGCCGGATCAGTCAGTCGCTGACGAGGTACCTGAGTGCCGATGAGAGCGTCCACCGGGACAGCGTGCCAGAGCAAGGATCTCGAGCCTTCACTGACCTCCTACGCTTGTCACGAACGACGCCTTGAGCAACATGATCCTTTTGCGTTTGGGCAGGCTGGCGGTACTTCGTCCGTGCTCGGAGCCGAGCACATCTTGGGCCGCGGAGGCTGTCGGTGCTGATCGTGGACTCGGACGTGCTGCTGGTGGAACGGCAGCTTCGGGACGGTCGGCTGACGTGTCCGTCATGCGAGGCGGTCCTGGCCCCATGGGGGCATGGCCGGCCCCGGGTGATCCGCGGTGATCTTGGGGCCCGGTTGCTTCTGCGGCCACGCCGTACGCGTTGTTCGGGCTGCGGCGTCACGCACGTGCTTCTGCCGGAGGCACTCTGGCCGCGGCGGGCGGATGCAGCCAAGGTGATCGGGGCCGGGCTGGAGATAGCCGCGTTGGGCATGGGGCACCGCCAGGTCGCCGCCCGTCTGGGCCTGGCCGAGGGCACGGTCCGTGGCTGGCTGCGGGCGTTCGCCGGGCGGGCCGAGGACATCCGCCGCCATTTCACCGTCGCTCTGGTCGCGCTCGCCGATGACCCGGTATTGCCGGATGCGACGCCGTCGACGCTCGCCGACGCCGTCTCGGCGGTCGCGGCCACCCATCAGGCAGCTGTGACCAGGTGGCCGCAGATGCTCACGGTGTCGCGGTGGGAGTTCGCCGGCCGGGCGATAGGCGGCAGGGTCCTGACCTCGTCTTCTGTCGCTATTTGATCAACACGGGCCGCCCCTGGGCGGGATCGGGAGGTGCCGGGAGTCTTGATCGTGTCCGCCGAATGAGCGGCGGGCTCTGTTCGAGACGCGAGGTGGGTTGCCTATGTCACCAAGTGAGGACGAGGACCGTCGCCGGGCGGAGCGGGCCCGGCAGGTGGGCCTGTTCCGTTACGGCCTGATCCAGGACCTGATCGACACGAAGCTCACGACACGCCAGCGCGGGAAACTCGCCCGCGAACTGGCAGAGAAAGAGCACACCGACCCGTTCGGCCGGCAGGTGAAGGTCGCCCGCGGGACGCTGGACCGCTGGGTCCGGCACTACCGCGCGGGCGGGTTTCCCGCCCTGGTGCCCGCCCCGAGGCAGGTCACCCCGCGGACCCCGGTGGAAGTTCTGGACCTGGCGGCCGCGCTGAGGAGAACCCGGCCCGCACGGCCGCGCAGATCCAGCGGATCCTGCGGACGACACAGGGCTGGTCGCCGACCGACCGGACCCTGCAGCGGCACTTCGCCGGCGCCGGCCTCACCGGCACCAACGAGGGCGGCCGGACCAGCGTGTTCGGCAGGTTCGAGGCCACCCGCGGCAACGAGTTGTGGACCGGGGACGCCCTCCACGGACCGAGGATCAGCGGCCGGAAGACGTACTTGTTCGCGTTCATCGATGACCACAGCCGGGCGATCGTGGGTCATCGGTTCGGGTTCGCCGAGGACACCGTGCGCCTGGCCGCCGCCCTGCGGCCGGCGCTGTCTGCCCGCGGGGTCCCAGAGTCGATCTACGTTGACAACGGGAGTGCCTTCGTGGACTCGTGGCTCTTGCGGGCGTGCGCGTCCCTGGCCGTCCGCCTCACCCATTCCAAACCCGGACGGCCTCAGGGCAGGGGGAAGATCGAACGCTTCTTCCGCACCGTCCGTGATCAGTTCCTGGTCGAGCTCGATGACGAACGTGTCGGCCAAATTGAGCATCTCACCGAGCTGAACAGGCTTTTCACCGCGTGGGTGGAGACGGTCTATCACCGCACGGTGCACTCGGAGACGGGGCAGCCTCCGATCGAACGGTGGCTGGGTTCGATTCCCCGGCCGCTGCCGCTGCCCAGCCCCGCTGATCCTCGGGAGGCGTTTCTGTGGTCGGAGTTCCGGACCGTGACGAAGACCGCGACGGTCAGCCTGCACGGCAACAGCTACGAGGTCGATCCGATGCTGGCCGGGATGAAGGTGGAGCTGGTCTTCGACCCGTTCGACCTGACCGAGATCGAGGTGAGGGCGGCGGGGAAGACGGCGGGCAAAGCCCTCCCGCATCGGATCGGCCGTCACACCCATCCGAAAGCGAGGCCGGAGACACCGCCGGAGCCGGCCCCGCCGACTGGAATCGACTACCTGAAGATCCTCGACGAAACGCACACGGCGAACACCGCCAAGGGCATCAACTACTCGTCCCTGATGGACGACGGGCGGGGACGGCGATGATCGACCGTGTTCAAGGGTATTTCGGGTTCACCCGTGTCCCCTTCGGCCGCAACCTGGCCCCGTCCATGCTCCACCAGCACCACTCCCACCGGGAAGCCGCCGCCCGCATCGCGTGGTGCATCAACAACCGGGCGATCGGCGTGGTCACCGGCGAAGTCGGCTCCGGCAAAACAGTCGCCCTCAAGGGCGCAGTCGCCTCCCTCGACCCCGCCCGTTTCACGGTCATCTACCAGCCCAACCCCGAGGTCGGCATGCGCGGCCTCTACGACCGCATCGTCACCAGCCTGGGCGGGACCCCCAAGTTCCACCTGGCCGCTCTCGCCACCCAGGCATCCGCCGCACTGGCCGCGGAGGTCGACGAACGGGGCCGGACCCCAGCCGTCGTGATCGACGAGTCGCACCTCCTCGACCACCAAGAGCTGGACGAGATCCGCATGCTCACCAACTACGACATGGACTCCACGACACCGTTCGCGGTGTTGCTGATCGGCCAGCCCACCCTGCGCAAACGGATGAAACACGGCGTCCTGGCAGCCCTGGACCAGCGGATCTCGATCAGCTACCAGATGCCCACGATGACGAAGGAGGAGACCGCCAGCTACATCAAGCACCACCTCACGATCGCCGGACGCCAGGACATCCTGTTCTCCGACGACGCCGTCGAACTCATCCACCTCACCAGCCGCGGCCTGCCCCGCTCGGTCAACAACATCGCCTGGCAGTCCCTCATCACCGCCTTCACCGAGGAGAAAGGCATCGTCGACGAATCATCCACCCGCGCCGCCATCACCGAGACACACGCGACAGAGTGACCACGAAGCCGACACCGTGTTCACGACGACCCCGGCGGCCTGACGGCCGCCGGGGTCGTTTCGTCACATCCCATCGACAACCAGCACGTCACCTTCATGCACATCTTCAGCGTCACTCAACAGGTTTCGCTGCGCACAGTACGCCGCCAGATGGCCGGGCTGATGGAACGCCTGCACGCCACCATCCGGTTCGAGGCCGGACTCAAGGCCGCCCAGCGCGGCTGGTCTGACGGCATGACATGCGTTTCCTCCGCGGGCGTGTTCCCGCGGGGGCGGACATCCTCCTGCTCAGCAATGCGGTTGGTCCGCGGAGGGCGGGTGGGAGTGCGTCGGGGAGGGCCGACAAACGTGGAACCATGAGGTGTTCATGACGCGTCACTGTCCCCGTGTCCCCGTCCCCACCCACCTCATAGGAGAAGCGCATGGCCAACCCGTACGAGGTGTCACCGCCGCCCGCCCCCAGGCGTCGCTTGGGCGCAGGCCCCGTCGGTTTCCTGGTCCTCGTCCTGATCGTCGGGGGGATCTACGGCCTCTCGAACTGGCTCGGCGACGACAAGAAGCCCTCGGCGTCATCCTCCGCCACCACGTCGGCCCCGCCGTCCGTCAAGCCCTCCACCGGTGACCCGGGCTCCTCCGAGTCCTCCTCGGACACATCCAGTTCGTGGAAGGTCGGCGACTGCGGCGGGCCCGACCCCGACAACAAGCCCGACGGGTACCGGCCCCAGCGCTGCGGCGAGTCCGGCGCCAGCTTCAAGGCGATCGACATCAAGGACGCCAGCATCATCCCCGGCACCATCCAGTGCCCGGCCGGCACTGACCTGATGATCCAGGTGAGCATCTCCTACGGCGGGAGCAAGAAGGGCGGCGGCATCCCCACGAACACGGTGTGCGGCCGCAATCTGTCCGGTGACCACCCCGGTGACGCGGGCGCGGGCGGCGGCCAGCTGGTGAAGGGTGACTGCATCACCTCGCAGGCCGCGGAGGTTCCCTGCGCCACGGGTGGCACGGACACCTACAAGGTGCTCGGCCTCGTCAAGGACAAGAGCGAGTGCCCCGACGGCACCAGCGAGCCCATGCAGTTGACCATCGCCATCGGAAGGCCCTACGACGTGATCTGCGCCGACAACTGACGTCCTACGGTCGATCAGGTCGGCCACGGCACGCGCCGACGCCGGTACGTGCGTACAGCACTGCCCTACTCTCGGGTTCGAGGAGCGTATGTGGTGAGAGGGCCCCACATTTTCCCGGCTCTGGGAAAGTGCTTCGTTCCGTATGGAGTGCGCGACAGGTGTCGCGCACCGGGGCGGAGTCAGCCTGGTGCCCTTCTTCGAGAGTCTGCAGGCGCATCTGTCTGGCGCCTACGTCATCCAGGCGGCCTCGGAGTATCGCCGACAAACCTGGCCTCGACCTCTACACTGAACATCTCATTGCGTAGGAGGGGGTGGTGCGATGCGCAGGGCAATCAGAGCTGCGGCCGTCGTGGCATTAGTGAGCGTGCTCGGGGCTTGCGGGGGTGGAGGCTCGGGCACCGATATACCCCAGGACACACAGTCCCCGTCTAAGCATCCAAGCACAGCTACCACCGGGCTCCGACTGTCGGTTCCATCGGCGTTCGACGGGACCAAGGGCTGGACACAGCCAGCCAGTTCCGACACTCACGTTGCTGTCGCACCCACCGCCGCCCTGGTAGTGACAGTCACCAAGGTGCCAGACGGATACGTACTGACGGCCAAAGACCTCGCTACCGGCGCGGCACGCTGGTCCACGACGCCGTGGTGGCCATTCGATTCCGTCCGCAACGAGCTGCCTCGCCCGGAGATCGTCACCGCCGGCGGGAAGGACTACGTCGCACTGTCGATCAGCGGAAACCCCGGCGATGGCACACTGACCAAAGGCACACCGACCATCCGCATCGCGGTCTATCCGACGGATGCTGCAGGCAGCACGGCTGCCCCCCTACGAACCATCGACATCCCGGCACAGGAACCCGTCGCGCTTCCGTCCGCTCAGGGTGCCCTGCTGGCCTATTTCGGCGATCATCAAGCCGTGACAGCCGTGGACGTGACGACGGGGAAGATCACGTCGTACTCCACTGACGATGTGGGGAAGCCCCCCGACGCCGAGGCCTGCAGGCTGTGCGGTCACGGTAACGCCAGCGCCGGCGTCACCTCGAGCGGTCCGCTGGTTCGGGGTGGCGGAAACGATTTTTGGGTACCCGGTGCCTGGTACAGCCCCTCTAACGTCCCCCAGGGCGCCGAGGCTCCGGGCGGGTACGGAGAGATGTCACAGACCCTCACGGTGATCGACGACCGGATAATCGCCGGCTGGCCGGCGATGGGGAAGGACGGCAGGGACAGCGACGCCCGCGTGTGGGCAGTGCATGACATGTCCACCGGCAAAGTGAAAGCGTCGACGACTTGTGCCGCCGGCAGCCCGCGCGGCTCCAAACCCGAAGACGTCCGCCCCGTGTTCTCGGCGGACCATCGCTATCTCGTATACGGCATCCTGGCTTTCGACCTCGCCACTGGCCAGGGACGTTGTAAGGGCGACACGGCCACTGACAAGGGGGTCGTCTTCACGTCCGTCGACAAGGATGGCACCGCCTACGGACATACTGACGGTGGTGACGCCTCGGCGCCGGTCGCCCTCGCCATCGACAGTGGAACGGTCACTGTGCAGCCCCCCGGTACCGAGATCCCCACCATGATTCTCGAAAACGAGGCTGTCTACCTGAGCGAGGACGACAACAGGTACAGCGTGGCGGTGTGCCCGCGCCGTTGAGGCGATCGTCGCCGGGGCCGACGCCCGCGCACGCGGCATCCGGGTCCACCCGGCCGCCGCCGCGGCCGCGCTCGCCGTGTCCTCGGCAGGCACGCACTACGCCGCGGACCGCCGCGTGCCGGGCAACGGCCTGCTGGAGAAGACCGCCACCAAGACCGGCAAGGGCGGCTTCTCCACGCTGGCCGACTTCGGAATCAACGGGGCGTTCCAGCTCGGCTTTCTCTGCACCAACGGCAGGAGCCAGGGGCGGCAGGTTCTATGGTGCGGGCGTGGCCGTAGGCCCCTGGACTTCCAGGACGACAGCCGTGCCACCGATGGTCCGGTCTTCGTGCATCGTGGTCGTCTGGCCGGGCTGGAGGTGTCGCCACTGCGAGGGGTCGAGGGGGCACGTCGCACCGAGGAACGCTCGCCGGGCCCCAGGGCGTGGGTGAACTCGACCCACAGGCGTGCGGGATTCGTAGCAGCGCCAATGGCACCAGGCTGCGCTTTTCTCCAGCCGCATCTGCCCGGCGGCCGCGGCGAGGCTTTCCCAGAAGTCGAGCGGAAGCGGGCGGACGTCACCGAGTTCCTCCAGGAGTCCAAGGGCCACCTCCCACTCGTCGTGGGCGAGGTAGTCCCAGACGTCGTTGATCGTGATGTCGTTCTCGGTGGCGATCTCTGCGGGGACCAGCAGGGAGGCGGCTTCCAGCAGCTCGGGGACGTCCATGCGGTGATTTCTGGACCACGGTCTCCTGGCGGCGGCAGGAGGTGCCCGATGACCTCCATTGAGCAGGTCGCGACCCTGGCGACCTTCGGGGCGGTGTGGGCGGTTCTCTCCGTCGGTCACAACCTCGCGGCCCACGTGATCAGGCAGACCGACCAGCAGGCCGAGGGACGGCGTGAGCCCGCGGCGGGGCTGGGGTGTGTGCCTGGGACACGTAGCTTCTGTTGGCGCAGGACGGAGGCATCGGCTGACTGGCTGACGTTTGCACTGGTCAGCAGTTTGGTGCTGACCGCCGTCGTGTGCGACAGGTGTCGTTGACAACGGCGGCCGGCGCGATGCGGGGAGCGGGGCGCGGGCACCGGGGTGGATCAGTCGGCCTGGCTGTCCGCGCGCTTGGGCAGGCTGAACATCAGGGCCCACATCAGCGCGAAGGCGCTGCCGACCCACCAGAGCACGCCGGTGAACGCGTCGCGGTTGACTGCGGCGTCGGGCGAGCCGCCCGTGGTGGAGAAGAACACCAGGGCGGTCAGCGCGGTACCGAGGGCGATGCCGAAATTGACCGCGGTGTTGAACAGGCCAGAGGCCGATCCGGCGTTCTCGTGGGGGACCTTGGCCAGGGACATGTCGGCGAGCGGTCCGCCGAGCGTGCCGAAGGCGAGGCCGAGGAGCAGGAGGGGGGCCGTCATCGCGAGGAGGGTCAGGCCGGCCTGGCGGCTGCTGATCTGGATTCCGTAGAGCGTCATCGAGGCGACAGCGAACAGGGCTCCGGTCTGTGGCACGCGGCGCCCGTAGCGCCCGGTGGTCTTCATCGCGATGACTGCGCCGGCCACCTCACCGCATGCGATCAGCACGAAGGCCACGGCTGCCTGGAGCGGGCTCATGCCCAGGCCGCGCTGCAGGTACAGCGTCCAGGTCATGAAGAACATCCCGGACAGCAGCCCCATGAGGAGCTGCGCGGACAGGCCGCCGGAGAACGCCTTGTTCTGGAAGAGGGACAGGACGACGAGCGGGGTGTCCTTCCCGCGTTGGTGGCGCAGGAAGATGCCAAGGACGAGGAGACCTCCGGCGAGCATGGCGATCGACCAGAGCGGCCGGTGCTGGGTGTGGCCCTCGGTGAGCGGGAAGACGATCAGGACCACGGCGAGCGCGGACAGCAGCATGCCGGTGAGGTCGAGGCGCTCTGCCTTGGGTGCGGTGGACTCGGTGATGAAGTGCCGTCCGAGAATGACTACGGCGAGGCCGATGGGCAGGTTGATCAGGAAGATCGGCCGCCAGCCCAGTCCGAGAAGGTCCGCCTCGGTGAGCACGCCGCCCAGGACCGGACCCAGAACGGCGCCGACGGACAGGACCGCCCCGTAGAGGGTGAAGGCCCTGCTGCGGTGCTTGGCGTCAGCGGCGTCGAAGGTGACGTGGAGGGTCGCCAGGATCTGCGGGATCATCACCGCCGCTCCGCCGCCCTGGAGGACGCGGGCCGCGATGAGCATGCCCGTACTGGTGGCGAGCCCGCACAGCAGTGACGCGAGGGTGAACACGGCGGTGCCGATGAGGAAGATCTTGCGCCGCCCGTAGGTGTCGCCGAGCCTGCCGCCGGTGATGAGCCCGACGGCGAGGGTCAGTGCGTAGCCGGCGGTCAGCCACTGCACGGCGGCCGGTGAGGCGCCGAGCGACTGCTGGAGGGTGGGGACGGCGGTGAGGACGACCGACTGGTCCAGGACGTCCATCAGCTCGGCCACCAGGACCACCACGAGGGCGATCTTGGCGGCCAGGGCCATCCTGGAGGAACTGCCGGCCTGGGCCGACGAGGGGTCGGTGGTGTGCTGCGGCTCGTTGTCGAGCGCGGGGGAAGCCACGGTGGACCTCCTGATTCAAGGAATCGGGGAGCTCGCCGTCAGCCGCGCCGGGGCCGGACAACACGAAACCCGGGGCAGACGGCAGAGCTGCACCCGGAAAACGACAGGAAACTGCGGGGGTGGGTGAAGCAACTCAGGCCAGTGCGACGTCCGCCCCCGTACACGTTCGAAGAATCAGAACGCGGGGAAACGCGGACGGCTACTTGGCCTGGGGATACAAGCTCACCTCAAGGTCGTGGATCAGGGAGTCCGAACACTGCCGCCGAAATCCGACGCAGGGACTCATCTACGGTACGACACCTCCTGCACTCTGCGCACGCGAGATATCGCCTGGAAGGCCTCGCAGGGCCTGATCAACCGGGTCACCGGGACCGGTGAGGGATGCTGTTCAGCTGGGTCATCCGCTCTCGGTTGGTGGCTCGGGATGCCTGGAGGTCTTCTTCGCGTTCGGAGAGCTGGTCGCGGAGCTCGACGACCTGTTGCTCAAGGTGGTCGATCTTCCGCTTGAGGGTGTCTGTGTCGGTGGGAGCACCGAGGCCACTGGCGCGCCAGGCGTCCTGGCCGAAGCTTCGGACAGGCGTTGTTCGAGGCGAGCGACGTGTCCCGCAAGGGCGGGTGTTGCGTTCGGCGAGGTTGGCCAGATCGCTCAGCAGGGAGTTCCGGGTGACCTGCGGTCCGGTGGTGTTGTCGAGCGGTTGGGCGGCCTGGGCTACCACCGCTGCGTGGACGTCGCCGCGGCGGTAGTTCAGGCTGCGGTGGACACCGGCCGGGCGGGCTACGGCGGAGACGCTGATCGGCTGGCCGTCGCGGGTCAGGACGTCGAGCGCGGCCAGCACGCGCCTGCGGCGGCGGGTGCCCAGGCACCGGAACCGGAACGGGCAGGCATGTCCGCCGGCTTTGACGTTGCTGGGCTCGGCGCAGATCCCGAACGGTACGGCGACCTGCCCGACCCGCATCCGCAGCCCTTCCACCATCAGCAGAGAGATCCGCCGCAATCGCACTGCCTGCCCGCTTCCCGGACCAGCCGTCCGTATGGGCCGCGCACTTGCACGTGGGGGCGTGAGCGCGCGGTCCCGCCGAGTCGCCGTCCCGGACGGGACGGGGCGGGCCCGCCCCGTCCGGGACGGTGGCGAGGGCGGTCCCGATCACGTTCGCCGGGCCGGCCCGGTCGCAGGGGGAACCGTTGCCCCGGATCCTGCGTGACCCAGCCCTTCACGGCGCGTTCACGCTGCCTCGTCGGCTGGTGGGAGTTCTCGGCCCGGTTGTTCAGGCTCGTGTGGGAGCGGTGCTCGACGGAGGGCACGACCTCGCGGTGGGCGGCGCCGTAGGAGCGCAGCTTGTCGGTGACGATCACACGGGGCACCGCCCGGGACAGTGCCCTGCCGAGTAGTCCGGCGACGGGGCGGCCCTCGGGAGTGTGCGTCGGTGAGGTGGCGGTTCACGGAGGTCGAGGGGGCGGCGCGGCACGCGTCAGACCCGCCAGGCCCTTTCCAGCGCTTCGCTGAGTCCCGAGCCCTTCGGCCAGGGCGTCAGCAGTCCCAGGCGGCCGACCACCTGTCCCAGCCAGTCGGGGTCACCGAGCCGCTGCGCCTCACCGGCGGCGACGACCTGCGACAGCAGTTCCTGCAGCAGCACCGTGTCGAAGAGACGGTAGGCATGCGCATGCCGGGCAAAGGTCAGCTTGCGGTCCTCGTAGGGGTGACGGAGCGTCATATCGAGATGGCCACCGCCGCGCCCGTTGAAGGGGCCGGGGAGGTTGCCGAGCATGCCCAGCAGCGAGTACTGCCCGTGATTCGGGTGGCCGCGCCCGATGACCACCCCGACCCCGAGCATGATCCTCGACCACGGGATCGACTCGCCGTCCCCGCCGCGCCCGTGCCGGTACAGCCCCTCGGCGCGGAACTCGATCCAGGAGCCACCGGGTCGGCCGGGGTCGCCAACTACCCAGGTGCCGTTCACACGTTCCAGCGGTCCCAGGGCCGTGCGCGTATCCGCCATGGGTTCATTTGAGCACATGCTCCCACGGGCCCACGGACCCACGGACCCACGGACGGGCCACCGGCCGGTGGCCGGCCGTGCCCGTGCACGGGCCGACGGCAGCTCTGCCGTCGGCCCGTGCAGCACTTGTGCGCCGTGTCCCGTCAGAAGAGGGACAGCAGGCTGGTGACCGGCGATACGAGGTCGTGCCCGAACTGCGTGATTTTCGTGGCGACGGTCCCGGCGCCCACAGCACCGATCCACTTGGACTGGCCGAAGGTGAGGACACCCAGGGCGGTGCTCGCGAGGGAGGACTTGAACTGGCTGCTCGTCCACCCGTAGCCGATCCCGGTGAACAGCGTACTGAGCCCGGAGAAGGCCATGGAGGTGTAGCCGAAGCCGGTCGCGAGACCCTCGATGAACGGGACCGCGGGCGGGAAGAACATCCCGATGCCCAGGCCGGCCAGGCCGGTGAAGGCGGAGGCGAATCCGAACATGATGCTGAGGGCGTTCGTCGCGTCCGCCATCCACCGCGCGTCCTCCTTCCACCAGGGAAGGCCGCCCTTGACGCTGTCGTTCTCCGGCTTGTCGGCCGGGTTCAGCCCGGCGCCCTTGGCCGCCTTCGCTTCCTCGGCAGCCTTCTTGGCCGCGGCCGCGACTTCGGCCGTCCGCTTGTCCAGGGCGATCTGGTGGGCCTGGCTCGCCGCCGTCGCTGCGGTCTTCGCGTCCTGGCCGGCCTGCACCGCGGAGGAGTGGGCGGAGGCGGCGGACGCCTGGGCGGCGTTGGCGGAGGCGACCGCGTTGAAAGCGGCGTCCACCGCGCGGTTGGCCGAGTAGTTGGCCGAACGCGCGGCGGTCCGGGCCGTGGCGGCCGCCTGCTTCGCCTTGTCGGCCGAAGCCTGAGCGGACGCGGCCGACTTCTCGGCGTTGCTCGCGAGCGTATCCGCGTCCCGCGCGGAGGTGGCCGCGTTCGAGGCCGACTGGGTGGCCTTGTTCGCCCAGTCCAGCGCCTCGTTGGCGGCATTGCGGGCCTTGGCAGCCGCCTCCTGAGCGCGGGCCGCGTCCTCCTGAGCCTTGTGCGCGATCTTCGCGGCCGCGGCGATCGCTCCCTGCATCGCGGCGATGTGGGTGGCCGAGTCGTAGTCCAGCTGCGCGGTCTTGTGCTGGACCGAGGCGATGAAGTTGCGGCGCATCCATGCCGGACCCTCCATCGCGGCCTGCGCGTGGGACTTGGTGTACGGTCCCCCGGTGCTGAGCAGGGTCGCGGTGGCGACGGTGTCGTCCTCCTGCTGCGCCGCCTCGTACGTGCTGCCGAGGAATTCGTAGAGGGCGCCGGGGGTTCCGGCGTTGAGTGCGTCGTTCGCCGCCTTCGTCACCGCACGGCCGGGGTTGTTGGCCAGGACCCGGTTGACCGCGACACGGTTGTCCATCGCGGCGGCCTGGATCACTCCGGTGCTGAGGAAGTCCGTCGCGGCGTCCGGGGCGCTGCTCGCCAGTGCCGTGGTCGCGGCGGAGGCGATGTCCGGAGCGCAGGTCTTGGCGAGGTAGAGACTGGTCTCCCGGTCGTCCTGGCGCTGCGCGATCCGCCGGTCGGTGTCGATCCAGACGTGTACGTCCGAGTCCGTGCCCGCCAGCGCGAACCGGGCCGCCTCCTGCGACCAGGATCCCTTGGAGGCCATCAGGGCAATGGCCGCCTTGCGTCCGAGCGTGGCCGCACCCCCCAGGTCACCCGTCCTGAGGGCGGACTCGGCCTGGGTCACGAAGTCCTTGGTGGCCTGCTCGGCCTGCTCGGCCTGGGTGCGCCGTTTGGCGTAGTCGGCCTTCTCCTGCACTTCGGCCTGCGCCAGCAGGCGGGTCTCCTCGATCGCCTGCTTCATGTCCTGGTCCAGGCGCTGCCATTCGGCCTCGCGCGCGCTCTTCTCCACCGCGACCGCCTGAATGACGGCGTCGGTGGCGGTGTTCGCGGCCTTGGTGGCTTCGTTGGCGAACTCGGTGGACTTCTTCGCGTACTCCACCGCCTGGCCGGCGTACTGGACGGCCCAGTCGGCGGCGGCAGCCGACTTCTCGGCGTGGTCGGCCGCGCTGTTCGCGGCATCGCGCGCGGTCCGCGCGGCGGTCGCCGCGGCGTTGGCCAACACCTGGGCGGTACCAGCGGCGTTGGTGGCGATCTGGGCGTTGGCGCCGGCGATCTGCGCTTGCCGCTTGGCCTCCGCGGCCTCGGCCTGGGCCGCGCCCGCGGCACTGGCCGCGGCGGCCGAAGCGTTCGCGGCGGCCGAAGCGTTGCGTGCTGCCGAGGCGGCGGCGTCCCCGGCCCCCGCGGCCTGGGACGCCGCACCGGCGGCGAAGTCGGCGGCCGTAGCGGCACTGCGTGCCTGGGCCGCGGCGGTGCGAGCGGCGACGGCGGCGTCCTTGCAGGCGGCTGCCTGAGAGGCGTCCTTGGAGGCGGCGATGGCAGCGCCGTACGCCCGGGCGGCAGCGGAGCCCGCGCTGGCCGCGGCCTGACTCGCGGCAGCGGCCGCGTAGGCGGCCCGGCGCGAGGCCTGAACAGCGGCGTTGGACGCGCTCATGGCGACCCGAGCGGAGTCGGCCGCGCCCTTCGCCGCCTCTCCGGCGTTGCGGGCCGCCTTACCGGCCTTGGCCACGTCGTTCTGGGCTGCCTGGGCCTCGGCCGCGGCGTTCTCCGCCGCTTCCTTGGCCTTCGACGCCGCCTCGACGGCCCGGGCGCCGGCCTCCACGGCTTGTTTCGTCATCGCATCGGCCTTCTTGCCTTCGCGCTGGACGACCGCCACGAGTTCCTGGATCTTCGAAGCCTCCTGGTCGCGGGCCCGGGCGATGTACTGGCCGGTCTCAAGGAACCATTCGACGTCGGCTGCGGAGCCGGAGAGCGCCCGGGAGGCGTACTTCTGCACCTCCGGACCTGCCTGCATCATCAGCTTGGAGGTCTCGACGCGCATGTCCTCCTCGCGGGCCGCGTACTGCCCGTCGGTGAGGAACGTCTCCAACGCGGCCTGGGAGCCGTCGTTCAGGGCGGCGTTGCCGACGCGGTTCACGGCCTTGCCGCCACTGGCCATCACCGTGGCGGTGGCGACCCGCAGGTCTTCGGCGATGGCGCCCTTGAAGCCGCCCCCCAGGTAGGCGGCGATGGTGGAGTCACCGCCGTTGATCGCAGCGACGGCTTCGCGCCGGCTGCCCTTGCCGCCCCGTACCAGGGAGGTGATGATCGCGACCCGGTTGTCCATGGCCGTGTCCGACGGCAGTTTCACGGCGAGGAAGTTCTGTACCTCCGCGTCGGATCCGGTCAGCGCCGCTGCCGCTGACGCACGAACGGCTTTGCCACCCAGCAGCCACGCCTTGACGACCTTGGCCCGGTCGGTGTCCGGCAGCAGGAAGGGGTCACCGTTGTCGTCCGCCGGCGGCGCGGCGGCCCACGCGGCCGCTGGGTTGAGCACGAGGCTGGAGGTGGTGATGGCGGCCGTGGTTGCCGCGACGGCGCCGAGGATGCGCCGCCTGCTCCAATACATGGTGTCCAAAACGGTCCTTAGGGATCAGTGCCTGGTGTGCGGCGCGCGCGTGACGGCATCGCCAGACAGCGAGTTGTTTTGGCTGCGCCCATGCTCCCCGGCCTGTAAGGAAATCGGGGGGAAGTGATGGGCACGCGCCACGACCCTATGCGTCAAAGAGCGGGTTGAACACCCGTCACCTCGAATCGGCAGACGCCGCACGATCCTCGTCAAAACCTGGAATGAAACCTTCCGCAGGCAAGGTGTGGAATTCACTATTCCGAAACAGCGAGAGGCGCGGGCAAACGTGGTGCACGTCACGTACCAGGTGGCCGACTTGCCCTATTTTGTCACCAATATATGGATGGACGAGCATCGAGGCAGATGTTTCTATACGGAGGGCCCTGCGGGACTGCACACTTCCCGCCATCCGCCATCTCCCTTTTCTTTACGGGGGGTTACGGAAAACTGGGCACGTAGTTACGATCTTGCTGGGAGTGGGGGACTTCCAGGGGTGATGAGCTCGCGTTCGAGCGCATTCCCCATTGGTCATTCATGGCCTTCACCTCCGCGTTGGCACACGTTGCGGGACTCACTCCCGGAACCGACGACTAGGACAGCGATGAAGGTAAGCAAGGCAATTGTGCGCTCCGTTGGCGCGGCCGTGGGCGCGGGCGCCCTGGCATGGGTCGCGATCGCGAGCGGCGTGACGGGCGGGACGGCCGTCACCGCAAGTGGTTCCGGTATGAAGGCGGTTGCCGAAGAGGGTCCCGGTTACGCCGTAGAGGACTTCGGGTACCCGAACGCGGACAAGGTTCTCGCGGAACAGCACATCACGCTGAAGCGCGGTGACGGCCATATCCTTCTCGCCGACTGCGCGAGCGCGAGCGATCTGCTCGAGGTCTGGTCCCGTACGAACGACAAAATCTGCTTCCGTATCACGGGCAACCAAGGATATCTGACCCTGGAAATTCCTTCGGTCTTCAGCATCAAGGGGAACTCGTACGCCACCCGGGTCGACATGTCCGTGGGCGCGGAGTCCAAGACGTTCGACGTGAACAAGGGCACCTGGACTCCGGTCGGTGAGAGCGCGGACGAGCAGGGGCGTGACTTCATGCTCATGGAAATCAGGTCTTCCAAGTAGCAGTGGCAGGACCGGTGACTTCCGTTCGCGAAGTCCCCGAATCCTGTTCCCGCACGCTGAATCAGATCCGGCCGACGGAAGTCTTCCCGGTAACGGCTTCGCGGATTCACCGGAATCCACATCGCCCGCAGTCCGGCGACGCGCGATCGAGGCGAAAGACCCCGACCGAATCCGCCGGGGCGTACGACGTGCGCGACCGAAGACGCACCTTTCGGCAGCACCCTCGATCGATTTCCTACGCACTTGATCAACTGAAGGAAGACGCATGTCTGCACTCCGTCTGCGCTCGGCACGGATGGCTGGCCTCCTGGTCTCCGCCACCGCGGTTTCGGCAGGTCTGATCCCGTCCGTTCCCGCCCTGGCGATGACTGGTCCCGAGGCCGCCACCGGGCAGCTTGTGAACGTCGCGAAGCTGAACATCGGCGACGAAGCCCACTCCCGCGCCTGTACCGCGACGCTGGTCGACCAGTGGTGGATCGCCACCGCCGCCAGTTGTTTCGCCACCACGCCCGGTGCGCAGGTCCCCGCCGGGAAGCCCGCGCTGAAGAGCACCGCCACCCTCAGCAGCGGCCAGGCCGTCGAGGTCGTCGAGGTCGTGCCCCGTACGGACCGAGACCTGGTCCTGGCCCGCCTCGCCGACCCCGCCACCGGGGTCACGGGCATCAAGCGCGGCGTCGCGGCACCGGCCGTCGGCGCCGACGTCACGTCGGCCGGGTTCGGCCGTACGAAGACCGAGTGGGTGCCCGACAAGGCGCACACCGGCATGTTCACCGTCGACGCCGCCGACCCCACCACGCTGACCATCACCGGCAAGGGCACGGACGCCATCTGCAAGGGCGACACCGGCGGCCCACTGCTGAACGCGGCCGGCGAGTTGATAGGCGTCAACAGCCGCTCCTGGCAGGGAGGGTGTCTGGGTACGGCCACCACCGAGACCCGCACCGGGGCCGTCTCCGCACGGATCGACGACCTCAACGACTGGGTGCAGCAGGCGAGGGCCCTGACGCCGGGCTGGAAGGCCGAAACCCTCGTGCGGGCGGGGACCGGCCTCTACCAGGGCATCCGCCTGGCCGACGGATCCTGGACCGGTTTCACAGACGTGCAGTCCAAGGCCGGAAACATCGGCGGCGTGCGCACAGCCGCCGCCGCCGGGATCAACGGCGACACGCACGTGGTGGCGCTGGGTACGGACGGCCGCCTTCGGCACACGGTGCGTAAGGCGAACGGCAGTTGGGGCGCGTTCGGTGACCTCTCCGCCGAAGCCGGCGCCCTCCCCAACATCACCCAGGTCTCCACCGTCTCCATCGGCGCCGACCTCCACGTCGTGGTGGTCGCGGGCGGCAAGGTGTTCCACACCGTGCGCAACGCCACCGGGAACTGGACCGCCTTCGGTGACGTCGCCGCCGCAACGGGCCCGATCGGCACCGTCACCTCCGTCGCCACCGCCAGCTCCGGGGGCGAGCTCCACGTCGTCGCCGTCAGCGGCGGCAAGGCCTTCCACACCATTCGCCGGACCACCGCTCACTGGACCACATGGGGGGACGTCGCACAGGCCGCCGGCGCCAGCGGCCCCATCAGCTCGGTGAGCATGGCGGGTGCGGGCGGCGACACCCACCTCGTCATCGCCACCGACAACGGCACCCGCCAGTACCACTCGGTCCGTTACGCCAACGGCACCTGGGCGCCCTTCGGTGACCTCAAAAGCAGCCTCGGCACCCTGACGGCCACCTCCATCGGCGCCGGCACCGTCGACGGCGAACTCCAGCTCGCCGTCACCACCAGCGACAACCGGATCCTGCACATCATCCGCCACACCGACCGCACCTGGTCTCCGGTCACCTCGGTCAACACCCAAGGCGTCGCCGGAACCCTGGGCCCGGTCTCCCTCGCCGCCACCCTCTGACCCACCGGACTCCATTCCCCGCGGGGCCGCGTGGCGCCGCGGGGACCGGTACACGCTCGGGCGCGGCCCTCTCGAAGGAGCAGGAGCCGTGCTGCTTCCGCCCGGCAGGCCCCACGGGCCCGGGCGGCGGAGCCATCCGCACCTGACGCGCTCGAGGGTGTGTCCGCACCGTGGTCCGACCGGATTCCGCTCCTTCCCATACCAAGAGGATCATCATGTCCGTACATGGTTCGCGCACCGCGTGGGCTGCCACCCTGGTCGCTACGACAGTAGGAGCTGGACTCCTCACCATTGCCCCCGCCACGGCCCTCGCGGGCACCGACGCCCCCGGTACCGGCTACGGCTTCGCGGCGAAGGTCACCATCGGTGACAAGGCCTCCTGTTCCGGCGCGCTGGTCGACGCCCAGTGGGTGATGACCGCCGCGTCCTGCTTCCGGGACGGCGCTGCGCCGGTCCCGGCCGGGAAGCCGGCGCTGAAGACGACGGTGACCGTGGGCCGCACCGATCTCACGCAGTCGACGGGCACCGTGGTCGAGGCAGTGGAGCTGGTGCCGCACGCGGACCGCGACCTGGTGATGGTCAAGCTCGCCTGGCGGGTCGTCGGGGTGGATCCGGTCAAGGTCGCCACCACCGCCCCGGTGGCCGGTGAGCAGCTGACGTCGCTGGGGTTCGGGCGGACGAAGACGGAGTGGGTTCCGGACAAGGCGCACACGGGGGTCTTCACCGTGGCCTCCACGGACAGCGGTGCGCTCGGTCTGAACGCGTCCGGTGACACGGTGGTCTGCAAGGGTGACACCGGCGGGCCGGCCCTGCGGCAGCAGGGCGGTGCGGTGGAGCTGGTGGCCGTTAACTCGCGTTCCTGGCAGGGCGGTTGCCTCGGAACGGCTCCGGCCGAGACCCGTACCGGCGCGGTCGCCGTGCGCTTGGACGATGTGGCGGCCTGGATCGACCAGGTCCGCAAGACCACGCCCGCAGTGCGGCTGGCGTCGTTGGTGCCCAAGGTCACCGGTGTGATGACGACCGGCGATTTCAACCGGGACGGGCGCACCGATGTCGCTGCCGTCACCGATGACGGAAACTTGCACACCTTCGCCGGCCGCCCCGACGGCACCTTCGAGTACGGCCGCGCTCTGTGGACGTCCGACGGCAGCTGGGGTGGCGCTACGAAGATCATCGGCGGTGACTTCAACGGCGACGGAATCACCGACATCGCCGCGGTATGGAGCACGGGCGCGTTGCGCCTGTACACCGGTCAGCCGGACGGCTCCCTGGCCTCGGCCAAGTCCATGTGGGGCGACCAGACCACCAACTGGAACGTCATGCTCCAGCTGACCCGCTACAAGGCGGACGGCTCCGGGCGTGACGGGCTGCTCGCGGTCTGGGGCTCCGGCAGTTCCAAGGGCTCCCTCTACGCGTACCTGACCGGTTCGGACGGCGTGCTCAATGGCCAGAGCCGCAAGATGTGGCCGGACGCCACCTGGCTGAACATACAGAAGATCACCACCGGTGATTTCAACAATGACGGCCGCGACGACGTCGTCGCCATCGCCGCCGACGGCGCCCTGCGGCGCTACAGCGGGAACACCGCGGGGGGCCTCGACGACGGGGTCTCCATGTGGCCCGACACCAGCTGGAACGGCATGTCCGTCATGTTGTCGGGTGACTTCAACGGCGATGGCAAGGCCGACCTCGGCGGCCTGTGGAACAACCAGCAGCGCTTCAACTTCTACAAGGGCAACGGCCAGGGCGCCCTGGCCTACGGCGCCAATGCCTGGCCCTCGCCCGTACCCGTGCCCGCTGGCGGCCGGATCCGCAACGTGAACAGCGGCAAGTGCCTGGAGATCACCGACTCCAGCAAGGACAACGGCGCCCTCGCCCAGCAGTGGACCTGCGGCTCCCAGGGCGGCGCGCAGTGGGAGTACCGGCCGACCGCCACCCCGGGCGTCTACCAGATCGTCAACGTCAACAGCGGTAAGTGCCTGGAGATCCTCAACTCCAGCAAGGACAACGGGGCCCGTGCGCAGCAGTACACCTGCTACGACATCCCCACCATGCAGTGGACGATCACGCAGGCCGGCAGCACCGTCAGCCTGAACATCAGCAACGTCAACAGCGGCAAGACCCTGGAGATCAGCAACTCCAGCAAGGACAATGGCGCACCCGCCCAGCAGTGGGGGCACTCCCCCGACCCTGCCTACCCGGGCCAGAGCTGGTACCTGTAACCAGGAGCGCCCCGGGCGCACCGCAGACGGCCGACCGCCCTACGCACACGCAGGGCGGTCGGCCGTTCGCGCGCCCGGCCCGCGCCCGTTCCGCTGCGCGTCCCCCGGCCTGTGCGGTGCCGCACAGGTGGTCGGGGTCGGCCGGTGCCTCGCGTCATGCCGCGGGACGCGGCTGGCCCCGAGGCGGTCGCCGCCCTTCCTCAGCGGCTGACGTACTCATAGACGCCGCCGTCCGGATGGCGCAGCACGGCACGGTGCCCGTTCGGCGTGGGCATCGCGGCGGCGACAAGTGTGGCGCCGGCCGCCACGGCACCCGATATGGCCTGGTCCAGGTCCGGCACCGACAACGTCGCGGCCACACCCGCGAAACGCCCAGCCGCCTCTTCCGAACCGGTGAAGAGGAGGAAGGCGCCGACAGCGGCCAGTTCCAGGCCCGCGAACTGGAACCTGTTGGCTGCCTCCCCGGTGAGCTGCTCGTAGAAGGGCACCGCAGCTTCGAGGTCGTCCACGCGTCGGCGCAAGGTCACTGAAGTAATCCTCATACGCACATACTTGCACCCCTTCGTCGGCTGCTGCGTGTCTGCGGACGCTCCGCTGCGGCCACGACGTGGACACCGATACGAGGCGTCGCCGGTTCGCGTCCTGGCTCCATGCCATGGGGTCGGTGTCCGCACAGGCACATCGCGACCGGTCAGGTCGTGTGGGCTCCGGCGCCACCCCCGAGGCTGCTATGTCGTGTCGAGCGGCTTGAATAAGCTATTCGGTGCTCCCGGTTTTGGTGCGGTCAGTCCGTTCGAGGGTCTTGAAGATCGAGCGGAAGATGACTCGCTTGAGGCATCTCTGTGCGCCTCAAGGGGTCTTCCCCTCGCGGATTCTGCGGGCGACGTATGCCTTCGTGACGGGGTCAAGCCGCATGCGGGATCAAGGTGATGGTGATTCTGGAGTCCGCTCTCGAGGGCGAGATCACCGACCACCTTGGCCATGAGAAGCACGAGAGGACAGAGTCGGGCAACACCCGCAATGGCGTCCGGCACCTGGACCGCGGACCTGGACACGCTCGCGCCCGGATCGCGGCGCCTGTTCGCCTCGTTCACCCCTGACAGGGGGCCAGGAGAGGCGCCGCGTACGTCCCGTCCCGCACCGTCGCCGTGCCCGGTGTCGAGACGAAGGCGCCGCTGCCGGCCGCGGCCAAGACGGCGGATGTCGACGGGTACAGCGCCACCGTCAAGGGCGATCCCATGGCCGCGATGGGGCACCCGCTGACCGTGACCGTCACCAAGGACGGCACAGCCCGTCAGCGACCTCCAGCCCTACCTGGACACCTACGCCCGCCTGACCGCCTTCCACGAGGGCGACACCGCGTTCGCCCACCCGCACCCGACCACCAAGGTCAACGGCGACCACGGCGGACCGAAACTGTCCTTCCATGCGGAACTGCCGACCCCCGGGAACTGGCGGCTCTTCCCGCAGTTCCAGACCGGCGGCAAGCTCCACACCGCAGCCCTGACCCTGAACGCGTCGGCTGAACCCCCGCGCGGGGCGCCACCCACCGGGCGGCGCCCCGCGCCCAGCCCGCCGCCCCGTACCGCGTAGGTGCAACGTGTGTGTCGGTGGGCCCCATGCCGTGCGCTTCTCGGAAGGCTTCAGGGATGATCCACGCCGTACTGCACGCACTGTCGATCGCCGGTTCCATGACCTGGGAGATCACCTGGGCCCTGATCCTGGGCTTCGCCCTGTCCGCCGTCGTCCAGGCCGTCGTCCGTAAGTCCACCGTCGTCTCCCTGCTCGGCGACGACCGCCCCCGCACCCTGGCCATCGCCGCCGGTCTCGGCGCCGCCTCGTCCTCGTGCTCCTACGCGGCCGTGGCCCTGGCCCGCTCGCTGTTCCGCAAGGGCGCGAACTTCACCGCCGCGATGGCCTTCGAGATCGCCTCCACCAACCTCGTCGTCGAACTCGGTGTCATCCTGGCTCTGCTGATGGGCTGGCAGTTCACCGCGGCGGAGTTCGTCGGCGGCCCCATCATGATCGTCGTGCTGGCAGTGCTGTTCCGTCTTTTCCTGCGCGGCAAGCTCCTGCGCCAGGCCCGCGAACAGGCAGCACGCGGGCTCGCCGGCTCGATGGAGGGACACGCGGCGATGGACATGTCCGTCCAGCGGGAGGGCTCCTTCGCCCGTAGGCTGTTCTCTCGCGAGGGCTTCACCTCCACGAGCCACGTCTTCGTCATGGAATGGGCGGCGATCCTGCGCGACCTGATGATCGGCCTGCTCATCGCCGGCGCCATCGCCGCGTGGGTGCCTGACTCCTTCTGGCGCACGTTCTTCTTCGACGGCCACCCGCTGGCATCCAAGCTGTGGGGCCCGCTGATCGGCCCCCTGGTCGCGATCGCCTCGTTCGTCTGCTCGATCGGCAACGTGCCGCTCGCGGTCGTCCTGTGGAAGGGCGGCATCAGCTTCGGCGGAGTCGTCGCGTTCATCTTCGCCGACCTGCTGATCCTGCCGATCCTCAACATCTACCGGAAGTACTACGGCACGAAGATGACGCTCTTCCTCCTCGGCACGCTCTACCTCTCCATGGTCGTCGCCGGCTACATCGTGGAGTTCACCTTCAGCGGCTTGGGCCTCATCCCCGACCGGGCCGACGCAAGGATCCCCATGGAGGGCGTCACCTGGAACTACACGACCTGGCTCAACATCGCCTTCCTCATCCTGGCCGCCGCACTCCTCACCCGGTTCTTCCGCAGCGGCGGCATTTCAATGCTCCGCATGATGGGAGGACCCCCCACCGCAGAACACGATCACTCAGCCCACCAGCACACCAGCCCGCGCCAGGACCCCGGCGAACCGCACGGGGGCCACCACCGCTGACCACCGCCCCCTCTCTCCAGCCGGGGGCGGAGCCGGCCCTCCACCCCCGGACCGATCCGCCCGCGTCCCTCGCACTGACCAGCCGCGACATCGGCGTCGTCACCAGCTTGTCCGAAGCTGGCACCTCGACCATCGGACGGCGCCAGCGCCCCGACGGCGCATGCCTCCTGGTTCCCGCCGGGACCGGCGGCCGCACCTGGCCGGAACCCGGGGACAGGCCGCCCGCGTGGCGGAAAACAGCGACGACGTTCGGCACAGGCCCTACGGTCGATACCGCTGGTGATCATTCCTGGGGGGACCGTCGTCGCTGACCTGCGTGCACTGTTCGGCTCGAACGATCCATCTTCGTTCACCAGCGCGGAGGCGTTCACCGACCGCCGCAGCCAATGGGTCGCGGTGGCCACGGCCCTGGGCGAGCACCTTGCCCGCGTCGCTGGCCGGTAGCGCGTACATCTTCGGTGAACAGGGGCCGCTCGGCGAGGCGGCGGGCGGGGGGATTGCTGGGCGAGGCCGACGGTGCGGGTGACCAGGTCGAGGTCGAATGCGTCCAGCAGGCCGACGCTGCGCAGCAGGCGGCGTTCCTCGGCGGTCAGGTCGGACAGGGTGCGGGCCAGGAGCGCTGGGAAGTCGCCGTCGAAGTCGGCCGGGGTGGGAGTGCGGCCGCTGCGGGGCGTCAATGCCGGCAGGACGGCCGGACGCGGAGCAGCTCGGTCCGCAGGACGGGTGTGCCGTCGACCGATGCCGGGTTCTCCGCGGTCGGCTCGATTCCTCCGGCGGCGACTTTGTCGAGTGTTACCAGACCGTCGGGGCCGACCGTGCCGAACACCGTGTAGTTCGGTCGCAGTGCGGAGTCGCCGTAGACGACGAAGAACTGTGAACCGTTCGTGTCCGGACCGGCGTTGGCCATCGCCAGCAGGCCGCGCCCATAGAGGCGGCGCGCGCCGGTCGGATCGGTCGGTGCGGGCGGCAAGTCCACCGGCAGCTCGTCCTTGTACTTGTACCCGGGCCCGCCCTCACCGGTACCGGTCGGGTCGCCGCACTGCAGGACCTTCAGCGTCGGATACGCCGTCAGACGGTGGCACACCGTTCGGTCGTAGAACCCATGCCGTGCCAGGTGCAGGAAACTCTGGACCGTGCACGGCGCCTTGGCCTGGTCCAAACGCAGCGGGAGCGGACCCTGGCTGGTCGCAACAGCCATATCAACCGTGCCACGGCTGGGGGTGCGCCGTGGGTCAGGCGGCAGCGGAACAGGGCGCGCGGGCAGCTCTTCCGGGGTCTGTGTGTACTGGCAGGGGCCGTGCGTGGTGCGCGGCGGAGCGCCGTCGGAAGCGGTGGCGGCGCTTCCCCCGGACACGACTATCGTCACGGCCGCTAATGCGCTGATCAGTGCTCGGTTCATCTTGCGCGCCCTCCTGATGATCGCCAGTTTCGGAGCGCTCGCAGTCTAGATGAATGAGTCCAAGGGGTGTCGTTGCGGTCAGTGGTCGTAGGCGATCAGTGACCGCTTGACCGGCTGCCCAGTCTTGTCGTTGTGCCAGATCGCCGCCGTGAGTGCGAGGATCCGGCACAGGACGCGGGAGGCCACCCCTGCCGGGCTCTTGCCGCCGTGTCGTTCCAGGTCGAGCTGCCCCTTGAAGGTCTGGTTGATCGACTCGATGACTTGCCGCAGCGGCTTGAACAGGTGTGCCCCGGCCCGCTCGGCCTCCCCCTTGCGGGCCGGTCGCAGCAATTCCAGGTGACGCTCGGCAAGGTCGTGCTCGAACTCGCGGCCGAAGTAGTTCTTGTCCCCGATGATCGTCTGGCCCGGGTGGGCGGCTTCGACGTCGGGCGCGCGCGCCCACGGTGGTGCTCCTGCATGGCCTGGCCGGCTCGACGGCATGGTGGGATCCAGTGCTGCCGGCATTGCGGGACCTGCACGTGGTGCGGGTGGACCTGCTCGGACACGGCACATCAGCCAAACCGGCCGATGGCTACGGCATCGCGGAGCAGGCACGCCGGGTCGGCGCTGTACTCGACAAGCTCGGGGTGCGCCGCGCGACCGTCGTCGGGCATTCGACCGGCGGCGCCGTCGCCACGTCGCTGGCCGAGCAGCGCCGCGACCTGGTGGCGGCGATCGCGCTGATCGATACCGGCCCCCGGGTGGACGCGTTCCTCGGCGACAGCTTCGCCGGCCGCCTGATGACCGCGCCGGTGGTAGGGGAACTGCTCTGGCGGCTGCGCACCGACAGCTTGATCCGCGACGCGGTGAGCACCGCGTTCACCCGCAGGGTGCGGACCCCCGACCAGATGATCGCTGACATCCGGGGCATGACGTACCGCAGCCTCGCCGCGACGAAGGAGGAGTCCACCGCGTACGTGAAGGAACAACCCATCCCCGACCGACTCGCCGGCCTCGACCTGCCCACCCTGGTCATCTTCGGCTCCCGGGACCGGCGATGGCAGCCGTCCTCCGCCCAGGACTACCGCCGAGTCCCCCACGCCCGGATCGAGATCCTGGACGGTGTCGGCCACACGCCCATGTTCGAGGACCCCGACACGACCGGAGCCCTCCTGCATGGCTTCGCCCTCGAAACCGCGTCACGCTGACCGGGCATCATCACTCATCTACCCCAGCCGCCGCGCCTGGCGCAGCCCGACATCAACGGGCAACGTCCTCTCGTGCCGCATGGCGCGCGTTTGCCAACGGCGTCGCCTTCCGAAGCCAGCGGTGCTCTCCGCTCCCCGTACGGGGAGCGGTCCCCGGGGGCCCCGTCCCGGACAGGCCCCGTTGAGGGTACGGATCCGGCATGCCTCCAGGCGCCGGACTCGCGCGACGACGTCTGACGCCTTGGACGGACACTCCCGGCGCCAGGCGTTGTCCCGGAACCCTTCACCGGGGCGTCCGGCAGATCGGCCCGCGGGTGGGAGGGGGATCCGCCGTAGTGTCACCGGCTGCTGTCCGGGCGGGCTCCCGGGGATGGTCCGTGTGCGGCTTCGGCGGCGCGGATGGCGTGGGCCGCGTTGATGAGGCCGATGTGACTGAAGGCCTGGGGGAAGTTGCCGAGGGCTTCGCCGGTGTGCGTGTCGACCTCCTCGGGGAGGAGGCCCACGTCGTTGGCGTGGGTGAGGGCGTTGTCGAAGACCTGGCGGGCGCGGGCGGTCTGGCCGGTCAGGGCGAGGGCCTGGGCGAGCCAGAAGGTGCAGAGCAGAAAGGTGCCCTCGTCGTGGTCGATGTCGTCCTCGAGGTACCGGCGTACCAGACCGCGGGAGTCGCTCAGCTGCCGGGCGATCGCCTCGACGGTGGAGAGCACGCGGGGGTCGTCGGCAGGCAGGAAGCCGACGAGGGGCAGCATCAGGGCGGACGCGTCGAGGCGGCGGCTGCCGAAGGCCTGGGTGAACGCTCCGGCCTGCTGGCTGAATCCCTCGTTCTCGATGGCGTCGCGGATCTGCTCGCGTACGTGCCGCCATTCGGCTACGCGGTCCTGGGCGCCCAAGGCGGCGGCGAGGTCGACGGCCCGGTCGAGGGCGACCCAGCACATGAGTTTGGAGTGCAGGAAGTGGCGGCCGGGTCCGCGGCCTTCCCAGATGCCCTGGTCGGGGTCGGCCCAGTGGCGGGCGGCCGCTTCGGCGCACTGGCGGAGGAAGTCCCCTACCGGCGCATCCAGTGGAACGTCGTGCGGGAGGGTCTGGTGGGCAGCGTCGAGGAGTTCTCCGTAGACGTCGAGCTGGCGTTGGCGCCAGGCGTCGTTGCCGATACGGACCGGGGTGCTCCCGCGCCAGCCGGCCAGGTGCGGCAGGATGCGTTCGCTGAGGTCGCGTTCGCCGCCGATTCCGTACATGACCTGGAGGTCGGCGCCTCGTTCCAGTTGTGTCGCGGCGGCCTGGGCGAGGAAGGTGAAGAAGTCGGTCTTCTCCTGTCTGCAGGTGGCGGTCGCGAGGGCTTGGAGGGTGAGGCTGGCATCTCGGACCCAGGTGTAGCGGTAGTCCCAGTTGCGGGTACCACCGACGCTTTCGGGCAGTGAGGTCGTCACCGCGGCGACGATCGCTCCCGTCGGCAGGTAGGACAGGCCGCGCAGGACTCGTCCGCTGTGGCGGACGTGCTCCTGCCAGGGGCCGGTGTAGGCCTCGTGGAGTCTGGACCAGGAATGCCAGCTGGCACCCGTATCGCGCAGGCGACGGCGGATCCGCCGCTGGGACCACGTCTCGGGAGCCGGGCCCCATGCCGACGCGGCACTGAGTGCGAAGGCGTGGCGGCCCCCGGCCTGGAGGGTGATGTCAGTGCGGGCCGTCGATCCGGTCTGCTGGAAGGTGAGGTCGGTGGCGAGTGTGAGGGACTGGGCTCCCCCGCGGGCCAGCAGCCCGCGGCGTGTGGGGGTCATGACGGGCCGGATCAGACCGAATTCCGGTCGGGGTGCGTACTCCACCGTGATGTCCACCTGCCCTCGCGTGCAGGTGATGTGCCGCAGCAGGACTCCCGGTGAGGACTGTCCCATGGCGTGGCCGCGCTCCCGTCGGCCCAGGGCCATCGCGTCGAGGAGCACTACGGTGCCGGTGGGGGTGCGGAAGGTCGTCTCCAGGACCAGGGACTGCGGCAGGTACCGGCGGCTTGCCTCTGCGGGGCCCGCCGGGCGGATCGAGAAGTGGCCTGCGTCCGGGTCCAGCAGCCTGGCGAAGACTGCCGGGCTGTCGAAGCGGGGCAGGCACAGCCAGTCCACCGAGCCTTCGGTGCTGACGAGCGCCGCCGAGCGGCAGTCCGAGAGCATCGCGTAGTCGCTGATGGGCCGCTCGCTCACGTTGGCGTCTCCCTCAGCAGGCAGTTCGGCGCGGCCCCGCGAGGTCGACAGGGCTGCTCCGGTGGGGTCGAGTGATCCATCATGAGCCGCAGGGTCCGATCAGCGGTGCGGGACACGAGAAATGTCCGTGTTCATCGTCGGGTGCGGACCCTGGTCAGGCTTCGGTGGAAGCGGGGCCGGTCGGGAGGGGTGCAGCGGGGCCCGGGCCACGGCTGGGTCTACAGGTGCCACCGAAGGCACGATGCCCGTCTGCGGCGTCGGATGTCGGATCGTCCTCCGGATGGCGGTCTGTACTGGCCTGTCTGCCGCTCGCGGTCGGGAATCGGGGGGAGCGGCGTTGTCCGGTTCCGTTGCCTCGCGTCGGTGCGGGGGTGAGGAGCGCGCGGGTGGCGGCTGCCGACTGCCGCCGCCCGCACGCCGGTCCTCGCGGGCACGGCGGGTGCGGTGCGGAACGACTGCTCGCTCAGTGCCGCATCCGGTCGGATCATCCGGCCCGTTCCACCCCGTTACCGGCGGCGGTCCGGACACTTATGCCCCTTTTCGGGGTGGTCAGGCGTTGATGCAGGTGTTGCCGAAGGCGGGGTTCAGCAGCCCGATGACGCTGATCGTGTTACCGCAGGCGTTGACCGGAATGTGGACCGGGACCTGGATCAGGTTCCCGGAGAGCACGCCGGGAGAGCCGATGGCCGCTCCCTGGGCGCCGGCATCGGCGGAGGCCAGGGAGGCGCCGCCGATCACGACGGCTCCGGCGGCAAGGACGAGGGCGGCACTCTTCAGAACGTGCGACATGCGATGTCTCCTTCATGAACGGGTGATCGGCCCGCCCCGGGTGGGGTCGTGCCGCACGGCCCGGCCTGGGTCCGTACCTTGCTCTTCGTCATGATCGGCAATGCGGTTTGGTCGCGCGGGGGTTCTTCACTCGGGCGGGTGAACCAAGCCCTCCCGTTCGCGCCCCGTGCCGTTTCGGCAGCGCCTGGTCCCTGCCCGAGTGGTGACCGGCTGGCCCGGCAGCCAGGTGTGGGCATGGATAGGCGGTCCTGCGGCGGTCGGCGGTGGTGCCGAGAGGGGCGGCGGAGTCGTCGAGGTTGTGGCGCAGGTTCTGCCCGGAATTGCTGATGACGCGTCCGTGCGTGCACGGATGGGCCGAAGCGGCGAAGACCATCCCAATGGCGGCAACTGCGCTTCCTCGCCCCGGAACTCGATGCTCCGATGCCCGGCAGCCAGTCGCTGATGCCCGCGGCCGGTCAGCAGCGGCGAGCCAGCGTCCCCTCCGCCAGGCGCCCCGGAGCGGCGCCGGGTGTCTCCTGGCGGGCCGAAGGGCCTGAAGGCGGCGTGGGGTCTGGCGTGTCACCGGGCGGCGGGTGTGGGGGTGAGGGATGTTCACCTCAGCGCGCCTGTCCGATGGGCCCGGAATGCGACTGATGTGGAGATGTCTCGAATGGATGCGAGTGACAAGGTGCCGGAGCAGCCCCCTGCCGGACCCGCAGGCCAGCCTGCGCCCGCCCGCCCCGCACCAGCACCAGCACCAGCACCAGCACCCAAGGGCCCGTCCGTACTGACGCGGATCAGAGGACAGGTACAGGCGGCCGCGGCCGCGGGGCCGCCGCCGGGTCCCGCGCGGCCCGGGTTCTGGCGCAGTCCGCTGCGCGGGCCGTGGCTGACGGGTGTGTTCGGGCTGGTGCTCCTCGTCGGGGTCACGGTGCTCTTCGTGACGGGACTGCTGTCGTACGCCGCCTACAACCCCGACCTCGCGCCGCGCAACGACCAGACCCCGGACAAGGGCTGGCTCGGCTTCTACCTGTTCACCTGGCCGACGTCCCCGTACTGGCTGTACCGGCTGACCCAGGGCACGCACACCGTGCTGGGCGTGGTCCTGGTGCCGGTCCTGCTCGCGAAACTGTGGTCGGTGATCCCGAAGCTGTTCGAGTGGCCGCCCCTGCGGTCCGCCGCCCACGCCCTGGAGCGGCTCTCGCTGCTCCTCCTGGTGGGGGGTGCCGGTTTCACGTTCGCCACCGGGATCCTGAACATTCAGCTGGACTACGTCTTCCCGGGCTCCTTCTACACGCTCCACTTCTACGGCGCCTGGGTCTTCATGGGTGCCTTCGTCGTCCACGTGGCCTTCCGGTTCCCCCGCGCCGTCCGCGCGGTGCGGGCCGGCCGGCTCCACCAGCCCGCACCCGATTCCGAGGAGGCCGCCGGACTCGTCTCCCCCAACCCGGCCGCCCCGACGATCACCCGGCGGGGCGCGGTGGCCATGGTCGGCGCCGGATCCCTCGCGCTGCTGATGGTGACCGCGGGGCAGAGCATCGGCGGCTGGTGGCGCAGGACCGCCCTGCTGGCCCCGCACGGCCGCGATCCGGGCTCGGGCCCTAACGGCTTCCAGGTCAACAAGACCGCCGCTTCCAGCGGGATCCGCCCCAGCGACATCGGGGCCGCCTGGCGGCTGACCGTACGCGGCGGCGGCCGCCAGGAGGTCCTGACCCGCGAGATGCTGCTGGCCATGCCCCAGCAGAAGTCCGCCCTGCCGATCGCCTGCGTGGAGGGCTGGTCCACCCCGGACCAGGACTGGTCCGGGGTCCGCCTGAGCGACCTCGCCGCCCTCGTCGGACTCGGCACCGACACCCCGCAGGTCCTCGTCGAGTCGGTCCAGCGCGGCGGATCCTTCTCCTCGGTGGTCCTGGCCCCCAATCAGGCCCGCGACCAGCGCTCCCTGCTCGCCGTGCGGGTCAACGGAGCCGACCTCTCCCCGGACCACGGCTACCCGGCCCGCGTGATCGTCCCCGGCGCCCCCGGAGTCCACAACACCAAGTGGGTCACCCGCCTCACCTTCGGAGAGCCCGCATGAACCCACCGACGAGCCGCCCCTCCCCCAGCCCGGTAGCCGCCTTCCGCCACCGCTACGGCGCCTCCCCCCTCCACCTCCTGCTCACCCTCGCCTCCTTCACCCTGGCCCTCTACGCGGGCATCCGCCTCCTCAAAGGCAACACCATGGGAGTGGTGATCTGGTTCGTCGGCGCGGCCCTCCTCCACGACCTGATCCTGCTCCCCCTCTACTCCGTCACCGACCGCGCCGCCCAGCTCCTCTTCCGAGGCGAATCCGCCACGGGCACGGGCGGCGGCAGGCCACGGCCGGGCGTCAACCACCTCCGCGTCCCGGCCTTCGTCTCCGGGGTCCTGTTCCTGGTCTGGTGGCCGCTGATCCTGCAACGGGGCGGCCACTACACCGCGTCCACGGCGCTGGTCGCGGACGGCTTCCTCGCCCGCTGGCTGCTGATCACCGCCGCACTCTTCCTCGGCTCCGCGACGGTCCTGATCACACGGATCTGGCTGCGCCTGCGGCCCGAGCGCAAGGAGATCCGCGCTCAGGCCCGGGCGCGCAGAGCCACGAAGTGACGATCGCCCGCAGGACTGGTCCACCGCTCCGCCGCGGACCACCCGGACTCCCCGGCATGCCGTTCCAGCGCCCGCACGCCGACGGTCGCCCAGGAGAACACCGGGCCCGCCGCCTGCCCACCGGCGTGCAGGCGGACCCGCCGCCGTTCATCCACCTCGACAGGCGAGG
Source organism: Streptomyces sp. G-G2 (assembly GCF_030063135.1). Taxonomy (GTDB): domain Bacteria; phylum Actinomycetota; class Actinomycetes; order Streptomycetales; family Streptomycetaceae; genus Streptomyces. The sequence continues at coordinate 14,628 of NZ_JASISO010000040.1, read as the reverse complement.
TCTCCACGATCAGCAGCCCCACCGGGCGTACGAGGTCACGGATCCGCCGCAGGAGCCGCAGCGGATCACCACCGATGCCGATGTTCCCATCGATGAGCAGCGCCGTGTCCCAGCGCCCCTCGTCCGGCAGGACGTCGAACACCGACCGGCTGGCGGCCGCGCCACCCCGGCACACCGTGGAAATGACGGCGGTGGGACACACATCGATCCCCAGCACATGGTGCCCCCTGCGAGCCAGCGCCTCGACGAAACGGCCTGCCCCACAGCCGATGTCCAGGACCCGCCCCGAGCACCGCTTCACGACCGCCCGGTCCGCGGCGTCCGCTCGAGCACACCAGCGCCGGACGTCCAGGGACAGACACCAGCCCTCCGCGTCCCGCAGCGTCAGGCTGCCACCCGACGCCCCGATCGCCTCAGCGTAGAAGCGGCTCTTCCACGGCTCTGGCGGGCCTGCCTGCACCGATGCGACGGTACTCACACGGACTCCCCACGAACACTCGCGGCTCCCCCGCGTCAGCACACGCGGTGATCACCCTGCATGCTTCGCCGCACGGAACGCCTTCGCACGGCCAGCAAGGAACAAATCACCTGAACGGCCCCCCTCCCGGTCACCCTGAGACCAACCAGACATGCCCCAGCGGATCCCCTGTGCCTGAGCGCGGGCAGGCGCAATCCCCGGACCCGCACCCGCACCCTCACCCTCACCCTCACCCTCACCCTCACCCGCACCCGCACCCGCACCCGCACCCGCACCCGCACCCGCACCCATGATCAGGTCACTGGTTTCTGACCACCTGGGCAACCTTGTCCAGCGCGCCGACGCACCCCCCTGCCCCGGGCTCGGTCATCGCACCCGGTCGGGCCTCCGCCGGGTCCCCGACAAGCACCGACCGCTCGGCTGGCTGACGCGCTTGTCCCCCGCGTGAGGGCCTCTTGGGCCGAGCGGGGCGACCGACCACGTGGCGACCGCGCGTTGACGGGCGGTATGGGATCGCCAGCTTGCTCAGTTCGACAGGTCCCGCGTGTTGCGTCGCGTGTGCGGCAGCCACGCCCGGGTACGCTCGGTCACTGAGCGATTCGGTCGTAGGTCCGGTTCCTTACGAGGTCCGCCAAGGATCAACGCCCCCTGGCGCGACTCGTACTACTGCCGGAGGCGCCGTCGTGACCGAGGTGTTCACCAGGCCGAGTTCACGACGCGGGAACCGGAGACATCACATGCGCGCAAACCGGATTACGGCCAACCTCCGGGTGGCCGACATCGGCGAGGCGAAGAGTTTCTACACCGACTTCCTCGGGCTGAGTACCGAGGAGTTCACCATGGGGTGGGTGGCCCGCTACACCTCCCCCGAGACCGGCGCGCACCTCCAACTGGTCACGCGTGACGCCACCGCACCCGAGGATGCGGTCGTCTCCGTGCACACGGACGATGTGGAGACGGCCTACGCGCAGGCGCAGGAGCTGGGCTTCGACATCGTCCGCCCGCTGACCACGGAAGCCTGGGGCGTGCGCCGCTTCCTCGTCCGCGCACCGGACGGCAACGTCGTCAACATCGTCAAGCACCACCCCTGACGCGAACGCGTGCTGCCGCACCTGACCGGCTGGCGCGGCAGCACGCGTTCGCGTCAGGGGTGGTGCAGGGGGCTGGAGGCGGCTTCGAGCTGCGCGTCTCACTGAGCGGCTTACCAGGCCCGCGTCTCCCGATCGACGGCGTCCTCGGCCAGGTTCATCTCCCCTTGGCCCTTGGCCCTTGGCCCTTGGTTCACGATCACGGGCCTACAGACGAGCGAATCTCTCGGTCTGCTCGGCGAATTGCTGTGCCATGTCGGTACTGACCGTCGCGTGTGTGCGGTGGACGGTCTCCAGATAGTCATCGGTGGTCGGCCGGGCGCGGATGCCGGTGTCGCAGGTCCGCTCGAACACCGTCTGGGAGACGGTGCGAGCGACGTGGGCGATGTCCGCGGGGGTGAACCCCGTGCTGGCCGCGGCGAGCGCCACGACATCGGCGTCTGCGCCGACGCGTGCGAGGTAGCTTTCCCAGAGGGCGGTTCTGGCCTTGAGGTCGGGCGGGCCGATGGGCATCACATAGTCGAAGCGGCCGTGGCGCAGGAAGGCCGGATCGAGGCTGGTGACGTTGTTGGTGGCGCAGATGAGCAGCCGTCCGTCGCGGGTGCGGAAGCGGACGATCGCTTTGAGGAGTTCGTTGACGATGCCGACTGCCGTCGCGTCGGCTCCGCCCCGCTCGCCGGCGACTTCTTCGACCTCGTCGATGAAGACCAGGACGTGTTCGAGTCGGGAGATCTCCTCGAAGCTCCGGCTCAGTCCCGCCGCGAGCCCGTACTCGGCTGCGAGCCGGGCGGGGAACAGTTCGAGGAACGGCCAGCCGAGACGACCGGCAACGGCATGCGCGAAGGTGCTCTTGCCGGTCCCGGGAGGGCCGAACAGCATCACGGCCCGTGGCAGCTCCACTCCGTGCTCGGCGGCCAGCTCCGGTCTGGCCAGCGGGAGCACCAGACGGCGTTCGATCAGCTGCTTCTCCCGCTCCATCCCCGCGACCTGCCTCCACAGACCGGTGGGCGGCAGCTCGGCGCCGATCTCCGAGAGCACACTGACCTCCTGTGTGATGGCCGGTGCACGCTTCTCGAAGAACACCAGACCGGAGCGGTCCTCGAAGCCGCGGTTTCGCAACGCGACGGCTCCGGTCTCGTCCTCGGGCAGGATCGCGTACAGGGTGCGTACGCCTGCGTCGAAGAGGCGGCGCTCCAGCGCGGCGAGGAGGGCGCTGCCGAGTCCCCGGTGTCGCAGGGAAGGCGTCATGCAGATCCGCAGGATCCACGCCCGATCGCCGTCCACCCTGCTCACCGCGGCGCCGATGACCAGGCCGTCGGCGGTGGCGATGACGGCCGGATGGAGAGCTTGGAGTGCGGCCACCGCATCGGAGAGCCGGAACAAAGCGGGTTCCCCCGTGGTGCCGCTCTCGCCGTCCAGGCGCACCAAAGCCTCAAGATCGTCAGCCGTATAGTCCCTGACCTGCCAGCCTGTCATGATCAGCTCCGAAGGTACGCCCCCTCCCGTTATCCCATCATCGACGGGCGCCCGCCGTGGGACGAATCGCGCACCGCGCACCGGTGTGCCCCCGCGTGAGCCGAGTGCCGTCCCACAGCCGTGCCGCACGCCCACCTGGCCGCGCTGAATGTGAGTGGCGCACCGGCCACCAGGCGGGCGACGTACCGGCCACTACGACGGACCAGCCGCGAGCCGAGCCGGTGTCGGCGGCAGGGGCGGGAACCGTCGAGCGGGCGACCTCACGGACCCGGGGTGCGAGCGGCAACCGGGCGACCGGCCATCGCGACCGCAGGCCGCGGCCTGCGCCGAGCGCGGCGCCCGTCGGCGGGGAGCCCGCCGGAGTCTCATCCGCTTCCCGTCGCTGCCCGCACGGTCAGACCGAATCCGACGACGATGACGAGAAGGGAGGTCAGGACGGGGCCGGCGCGGGCGATCCTGCGCAGCAGGGCATTGTCCCGCAGGGCGTGGGCGCGGTGGTGGGTTTCGATGCGTTCGCGTAGGCGGACGAGGAGGAGGCCGGCGAGGGTGAGCGTAACGGCCATGCCGAGGCCGTAGCCGATGACGAGGAGGATGCCGAAGGCGGTGCGTCCCAGGGCGACCGCGCCGAGCAGGACGACGAGCGCGGAGGGGCTGGGGACGAGGCCGCCCGCGATGCCCACACCGATGAGGCCGGCCTTCCCCTGGCGCCGGTCGGCTTTCGGCTCCGGTGAGGTGGCCGGTTGGGGAGAGACGTGTTGTGCGGGAGGGAGCGTGACCACGCTGCCGGTCGCGTGGGGCTGGCCGGTCGTGGCGCTGCGCCGGGCAGGGATCAGTGTGCCCGGACTGAGGAGGGGGCCGTCCCCGTCGACACGGTCGTGCCCGCCGTGATGGTGGTCATGGCCGTGTTCATGGGTATCACCGTCGTCGTGGCGACGGACGTGGCCATGGCCGTGGGTGTGATCGTGGCCGTGGTGGTCACCGTGCGGGTGGTCGTGGGTGTGCCCGGGATCGTGCGTGTGGGTGTGACCGCCGTGGTGGTGGTTATGGGGGGACCTGCCGCGCAGGGCGCCGGTGAGGAGCCACAGGCCGATGCCGGTGACGAGGAGGCCGCTGGCGGCGCCGAGCCACATCAGGACGGTTTCCCCGGCGAGGTGGGTGGCCGCGGGCAGGGCGAGGCCCAGGACGAGGACGCCGACGGTGTGGGTGAGGGTGACGGTGGCACCGACGGTGACGGCATCACGACGGGTACCGCGGCGGCCTGCGAGGTAGGCCGCCATGATCGTCTTGCCGTGCCCCGGCATCGCCGCGTGCGAGGCTCCCAGTACGAGGGCCAGGAACAATGCCAGCAGGCCGACCGGAAGGGTGATCTCCCGGGCCCCGACGAGCGAGTCGAACACCCTGGTGACCTTGCTGAGCAGGCCGGCGATCAGGTCTCCGCCGGGGATGTCGGCGACGGCTGGGCCAGGGCCCGTGCCCTGGCCGGGTGCGATGCGCAGCTTCGCGGTGTGCTGGTCGAGCGGAGAGGCGAGGGGGTCTTGGGGATAGGCGCGCAGCTCGCTGGTGGCCGAGAGGGCCGGCACGTCGGACTGGATGATGTGGACGCCTTGTGCGGTGGCGGTGATCTCGCGCCAGCCGATGCGCTGGGTGTCGTAGCCGGTCCGCACGCTGATGTCGGCCGGCTTCGCGAGCCCCATGGGGGCCGTGAGGCCGCAGGTGAGCCTGCTGGTCCTGAGGCCCGCCTCACCGGGCTGGTAGCCCAGGACGGCCGACGTCGCCGTCCAGGTGGCGTCCCCGCTCCCGGCGCTGACGTGGAGTTGCCGCCCCAGGACGGCGCAGGCCGCCTCGGCGTAGGTGTGGGCTTCGATGTCGCTGGCGCTGCCGTCGTGGTCGCTGTCGACGAGGGCGCGTTCCTGAAGGGCGGAGATTTCGGCGCGGTCGACGATGATCCGGGCGTCGATGCTGTCGGGGTGCAGGGTGAGGCCGGTGTGGTAGTTGACCGTGAAGTTGCCCAGCGGGTGGGCGCTCGCGGCGGGGCCGGCGACAGCGCCCGCGGTGGCGGCCAGCGCGGTGGCGGCCAGAGTGGTCAGGGTGCGGCGCAGGGCGTGGTTCATGGGGTGGTGTCGATTCGCTGGAGCAGGGCGCGGGCGGCGTCGGCGTGCAGGGGATGGAAGCCGGGCTGGCGCAGTGCTTGGTTGAGGTCTCGGCGGGCGGCGTCGGGGTGGCCGAGTGCGTGCTGGATGGCGGCCCGGTGGTAGTGGTAGAGCGCGCTGCGGGTGCCCAACGACAAAGCCTGGTCGGCCTGGGCGAGGGCCTCGGTGTCGCGGCCGGCCCGGTGCAGCGCCCAGGCGTAGGCGTCGTGGACGGCGACGAACGGCCGCGCACGCAAAGCCTCTTCGGCCAGGGTGACAGCCCGTTCGGGGCTGCCGTGGTCGCCTTCGAAGAGGATCGCGTCGGTATCCGCCGTTGTTCCGGTGGTTTCGCGGATCCGGTCCTGGGCGCGCAGGACGGCGTACTGGGCTTCGGCCTGGCCGCGGTGGCCTAGGGACTGCTCCAGTTCGCCCAGGCCCAGCAGGTAGTGCGGCAGCGGAGCGATCGCGATGGCCGCCTGGTAGTCGGCGACGGCCTGGGCCGTGTCGCCCAGCGCCTCGTGCACGCGGGCCCGGGCCTCCAGGAGCGCCGAGTCGCCGGGGGCGGCCCGAAGGCCGGTCTGAGCTTCGGTCAGGGCCCCCCGGGTGTCGCCGTCCTGGAGCGCCAGTGAGGCCAGGACCGCATGGGCGAAAGCGGATTCACCCGGTGTAGCAGCCGCGGTGAGGGAGCGGCGCATCAGGTCGCGGGCCTCGGCGGTGTCGCCCTTGAGCTCGAAGGCGTAGGAGGCGCGGGCCAGGGAAGCGGCGTCGGGGCGCAGGTCCGTCATCTTCTGGACGGCCGCGTCCGCTTCGGCGTAGCGGCCCAGCTGGGTGTACGCGTCGGCGAGGACCCCCTGGGCGGAGGCGCTGTAGGGATCGCTGGTCGTGGCCCTGAGCGCCCAGTCCAGCGCGGCGGGAAAGTCGTGACGGGCCGCCGCGAGGGCTCCCGTTGCGATCTCCGCGTCCGCGTTGTCCTTGCCCTGTACGGTCAGCGAGGTGCGCAGGGCCTTCTCGGCGCGGGCGTAGGTGGCCGGGTCGGCTGTCGTACGCCCTTGCTGTACGTACGCCATGCCCAACGCCGCCCAGCCCCCCGGGTCCTTCGGCAGGCGGGTCACCCGCGCCTGGAGCGCCTCGATGGAACCGGGTGCCGGACCGGTCGCCCGGGTGTTGCCCGATGGGCGGGCAGGCGTTGCCTCGCCCGGATTCAGGGCGACCGCGCCCACAGTGAACATGGCCGCTCCCAGAGCCAGTGTGACCGCGATGCTAACCAGCCGTCTGCGCCCCCTTGACGACGATCGCGTGGATGGGCATGCGGTGGTGTTCTGCTGCACGAAGGGTCCTCCCCGGTTCCTGATGGTGCCGGTGTCAGGGCCGGGACGTCCTGTCCCGGCCCTGACACCGTTGGTCGCGGCCCGTCCTCGGGCTGCGACCGGTTCAGCTGGTCTTGCTGCGGCGGCGCAGACGGAAGCCGCCGGCGCCGAGGAGCAGCGCACCGATCCCGCCGATCGCCGCGGCGTCGGAGGTCTTGATGGCGGGGCTCGCGGAAGCGGTGTTCTTCATCGAGGACTGCTCGGCTTTGCGCTCAGGGCCGTTGGGGCCCTGGTTGACGTTCTTGGTGTGCGGCAGCGCCACGTACGGGAAGGACGTGCCGAACGGCACCTCGTTCGTGTCGACCTTGTCGCCGGCCGCGAGGGCCGGGACGAGCACGCCGGTCTGGGCGGCGCCTTCGACGGCCTGGAGGGAGATGTCGATGACGTCATCGGCGAGGCGGCGCCCGTTCGGGAAGCCGGCCAGGTCGCCCGCGAGGACACCGAGCCGCTTGGGCTGCGCGGTCGGGGGAACCGCCGTGTTCAGGCGCAGTTCCTCGGCGGGGACGATCTTCTTGAGGTTCGCGTCCTTGTTGAGGCGGTGCGCGTTCAGGTCGGCCTTGATCGGGCCGCACACCTTGCAGATGCCGGTCAGGTAGATCTCGGCGAGGTCGTTGCGCGGGGTCGCGGGGGCCGGGATGTTGTAGACCTTCTGGATGAGCTTCGGCAGGATCGGGTCGTAGACCTTGTCGACGACCGGCCCGACCGTGCGGTCCTGGTCCGGGTTGAGGGTGTTGAAGGCGTCCTTGTACTTGAGCGGGACGACGACCTCGTTGACGAGCGGGTTGCCGAGGCGGGAGACCTGCTTCCAGTCCTTCCTGTGCTGCGCGTTGCGGGAGTCGCTGATGGTGACGCCCTCGCGCTCGGTGGTCGACCAGACGCCGATCACGGGGTTGCGCGAGTTGTTCCCGTTCAGCGCGAGCTGCTTCTTGGGGACCTGGATGGCGATGGTGTTGACGTTGTACCCGGCCAGAGTGTCCTGACCACGCTCGCTCAAGTCGCCTCCGTAGAGGAGGTCGAAGACGCGCAGGTCGGCGAAGAACGGGTCCTCAGCCTGGCCGGCGTAGGTCTTGCCGCCGCCGGGCAGGCCCAGGGTCGCCTGGTTGCGCAGCGTCGTGTAGTTCGGCATGGACGCCTTGCCGGTGCGCGACGGCGCGGCCGGCACACCCTCAAGGACGGTCCTGCTCTTTCCGTCGGTGGTGACGACCAGGTCGTAGAACTGGCGGAAGTTCAGGTCAGGGTCGTTCAGCGAGGTGACCTGGCCGGTGTTGTACAGGAACTGGTTCGCGGCGTCGCGGTAGCTGTTGCGGAAGCGCCAGGTGTAGGTGACGTCGGAGACGCCGTCGCCGTCGTTGTCGACCTTGATGTTGTAGCGCAGGTCGTCGCCGAACGCGTAGAAGTTCGGGCCGCCGTTCGGCTCCTCCATCGGGATCCAGTTCGCCACCATGGTGACGGTGTCGGCCTTGTCGGGGCTGGTGAACGCGTACACGTCGGTGTTGTCCGCGCGCGGGTCCCCGGCGATCAGGGGAGCCTCGCGGTGGCTGGAGGCCGCGCTGATGCCGGGGGCGAGGGTCATCGCGCCGAGGCCGGCGGCCAGGCCGGTGGCACCGAGTACGAGCAGGGAGTGGTCCAGGACGCGTCGGGAGCGGGGCCTGGCCTGGGGAAGCTTCACGGCATTCCTTCTGTCTGCGGACTCCCCTGCACCGCATGCGAAGGGGCATGCGGAAGGCAGGAGTGGGCTGATGGGATGGCGGTCGGCACCGCGGCGAGACGTCTCGCACTGCCCGGGCCCGCTGGAAGGGGGGTGATTCAACGGGGTAGGCCGAATTCCCGGGCACGCCACCACGCAGAAACTGCGCAGCGGTAGACAAGCACGCCGAACCGCCGCCCCGTGCACATCTCGCACCGAAAGCGCGGCACCCAGGGACGGTCCATGAGGACGAAAAGGCCGGTGGGACCCGCAAAACAGAGGGGCGGATCTCTCACAAAATTCGCCCGCGACACAGACTCCACCGAGTACGCCGAACGGGTCATCCCCCTTGTTGCAACCAATGCGCAAGAACGGTCATGCCGGAAATTCACTCCTCTGACGCAACAGGAGCGGTGGCGTCCGCGCTGAACAGCCAGAACAACCCCGCAGCAGGCCGTCCGGTGCTCTCCGGCGGACGGATCCGGGGCGGATCGCCCGCCCCTGACAACCCCCCGCATGCCGGCCATGCCGCCATTGGGGTGGCTTTCCGGGATTCAGCCCATCCGCTGATGCGTGCACTCCGAAGCAGCCACGAGGCAGCTCAGCACTCTGGACGGGACAGCGCATTTCTTGGGGAGCACCATGCGAACTCGCAAGACCGGCGCCGCCGTCTCCATCGCCGTGGCCGCGGCCCTGCCCGTACCCGCTCTGGCGTCCGCAGACGTCGGTCGCGGCCGCCCTCATGGATATCGCCCCCACCATGCTCGCCCGGCGCCCCCGATATCCAGAAGATCGATGTCCTGGCTGCCGAACTGCCGCGACCGCGCACCCCTGTGGCCGACGGACCAGAGCCACAGCACGCTCACGTCAGGGGCCTGTCGCCTCCGGGTGTTGCGGAACCCCGCGGACCGGCTTGATCCGTCCCGACCACCCGGTGGGCTGCCCGTGCCGTGCCCGTCCCCTCCCGGGATGGGTCTGGCGAGGTCTTCCGCGCCCGGATGGCGGTGGCCAGGAGAACGAGCAGGAGCGCGAGGCCGTACGCCGTGACGCTGAGCGCAGCCTGGTAGTCGAACACCGGACCGAGAATGTACACGGCCGCGCCCGCCAGTGCGATGCCCAGCCATTCCCAGCGCCCGTCCAAGGCCACGAGGGCGACCAAGAGCAGGGCGTACCAGGAGTAGCCGGGTGTGAGGAGGAAGAACGCCCATCCGGTGACCAGGAGGGCGCCGCTCCAGGGTCGTTGGGGGCTGCCGCGCCACATCACGTACAGGGCGACGCACGCCATGGCCCCGAGGAGCACCGGGAGGGCCCAGACGTCGGGCAGCGCCAGACGCAGCAGGGCGTACCGGGATCCGGCCTCGGGGTCGCCGTAGCCCTCCTCGGTCACGTAGCCGTCGAGGTAGCCGAAGACCGACCCGTGCGAGAGGAGGACGTACGGCAGGTAGGAGAGTGCGGTGAAGGCGGCGGCGGGCAGCAGGACGGCGGCCGCGTCACGCATCCGCCGGACCCCGGACAGGGCCCCGGGCAGGACGACCGCGGGCATCAGTTTGGTGGCGATGGCGGCGCCAAGGAGCAGGCCTCCGGCTGCCTTTCGGCTCATGGTCCGGGCCGCGGCCAGCCCGAGGCCGGCCACGGCCAGCAGCACGCCGAGGACGTCCGCGTGGGCGTTGTTCACCGCCTCGATCGGCACGGCGGGGCACCACGCCCAGTACGCGGCCAGGCGGAGGTCGCCGCCACGGCGCCGCAGGATCAGCAGCAGGGCAGCGGTGACACCGAGGGAGAGCAGACCGGCACCGATCTGGAACGGCTTGTGCCGGGCTCCCGAGGGCGAGAGCTGGTCCACGGCCAGGAAGTACACCTCGGCGACGGGCGGGTAGATCGTGTGCACAGCGGGCCGGTTGATGCGGGTGCAGTGCGGTGCGGCGGCTGTCCCGGTGCCGGGGATACGGGCCCGGTCCTGGCCCGCGCACGCGGCGCCCACGGGGAAGAGCCAGGGGTCGCGCAGCCGGACGAGCGCCGGGTCCTGCGGCGCGTGGTCGTACGGGGAGATCCCGGCGGACTGGACCCGGCCGTCCCAGGCATAGCGGTACGAGTCGGTGCTGGTCCGGGGCGGCGCGATCAGCCCGGTGACGGTGACGGCGACCGCCCCGGCGAGGAGCAGCGGCACGACGCGGCGGGCCTGGACCCGGCGCAGCGCGAGGACCGCCAGGGCGAACAGCGTCCAGCAGGCCCCGTACCACCAGAACAGAACGGCGGGGCCGGTGAAATAGCCGTCGTACCGGATGGTGAGGACGAGGACGGACGTGAGAGCGACGAGGGCCGTGACGGCCGGGGCGGTGCGTTGGTTCACGTCGGCAGCGTTCCAGGAACCGGCTTCGAGCGGGGCGCGGCGACCCGGACGTTCGTGTTTCGTAAGCTGATCCAACCGCCCGTCCGGTTCTCGCCAGGGATGTCCCGGCCATGCGTCTGACTGCTTCCGGCATGCCGATCACCTTGGCGGGACGGCCTGCGCGACGCCGGGACCGCGGCCGTGACGGCAGGTTGCCCGTAACGGTGCCACCCGGTCACCCGGGGCTGCACGCAGGCTCCGGAAACACCGCGATCCCGCTGCTGCTCGCGAAGCTGCGCGCGGTCTCCCCACGGCTGTTCCGTCGGGCAGTCGGCGACCGCCCTCAGCCGGGCTCGTCCTCTCAGGGCCGCGCAGCTGGTGCACGGGTCCAAAGGCTGCCGGTGTACCGTGCGCCCGCCGAGGCGGGAATCACTCGCGCCTCGCTCACCTACTGGCGGCTGACCTCGGAAACGCCCGACCGTTCACCGTCACGCTCGCGCTGACGTATCGCGGGCCCTTGGAGGGTGATCGCGCCGACTCCACCCTTGTGCCCCCGCAGGCAGGGGCCCACCACGGTGCTGCGCTGGGCTGCTCGCGATGGCGGCCGTTGCCGTGGGCACGACGGGCTATGCGGCCACGCGTACATGTCGACGGCGGGCGGCCCTGAGCAGGCCGGACAGCCGGAAACGGCTGAGGCGCACGTCGCGTCAGCCGTTTCCGGGTTGCTCTGGTCAGCGTCGCAGGTGCACGCAGGTACGGCCGGCGGCCTGCCATGGGGCGGACCGGCTCCAGGCCGCCGCCCCGGCTTCGGCGATCAGGGCACGGGCGCCGAGCCGGGCCCACCAGAAGGGTGCTCCCCGGCCGCCGTGGCCGCCCTCGACGTGGACCTCTACACATTCGTCGATGCCGACGATAGCGGCCTCGACCAGCAGGGAGCCGTCAGATGAGGCGAGTTGGGCGGCACGGCGGAGCAGGGCGGCGCGGTCGCCGCCGATGCCGATGTTGCCGTCGATGAGCAGGACCGTAACCAGGCGGCTTCCAGCGGGTGGTGCCGGAGGTGCCGTCGCGGCCCAGGGCGGTGGCCGCGACGGCACGGTGACCGGGAGGTGCTGGCCGCGATCGTGTTCGTGGCCACGTCGGGCTGCACGTGGCAGCAAGTGCCCGCAGCTTCGTTCGCCTGGAGCCCTTCAGCGGTGAGCGCCTGGAGCGGTCCTCAATGGCCCCCGCCTCCTGGGCGTCCAGGAGGCGGCCCGCGAGGTCGGGCGGGAGGTGCTGGGTGATGCGCCGTATCCGCCGCACTTCGGCCTCCATCCGGCCCGCCAGCGCTTCCTTCGGCGTCCTGATCTGCTCCTTGACGTACCCGCTCCACCGTGCGCTGACTGATCCCGAGAAGCAGAGCGACGCCCTTGGTGGCGCCCTTGGTGGCGCCCTTGGTGGCGCCCTTGGCTGATCGTGCTCGCCGAGCGCTGACCGCGCCACCGTGGCGCCGTGGCGGCCGCTACGCCGTGTGCACTTCCAGTGAGGTTCGCACCGCGGATTCGAGAGCTCCCTCGATCCACGCGGGCTTGATGGAGGTGTGGCATCCGGCGAAGTGCAGGTTGCCCTCGGCCCTTCGGACGTGAGTGAACAGCTCGGTGTGCTGGCCGGGGAGCAGTACGGACGCCTCACCGTAGGCGTACGGGTCGCGCATCCAGGACTGGGTGCGGCCGACGCCCGTGTAGAACACCTCGATGCGCTGTCCGAAGACCTCCTGGACGCCCGCGAGGGCGCGCGGGTAGCGCTCCTCGTCGTCCAGGGAGTCCCATTTCAGGGCGTCGTCCGACCAGCTGTAAGAGGCGAGGATGACGCCGCCGACGCTGCCCTCGACGGGGTAGGAGGGCTGGAACATGAAGCGGTTGGGGTTGTCCGTGGCCGATCCGCCGCCGATGACGCCGGCCGCCTCGGGCTGGTCGCGGGTGACCACGCGGCTGGCAGCGTAGTGGGCTCGCTGGCCCGCGGAGATGTGGCCCTCGGGTACGGAGGAGTGGGCGCCCAGCAGGGTTCCGTTCGCCGGGGTCTGCCCCGTCTGGTACTTCCGGTACAGGCCGGGCTGTACGGCCTCCAGCTCGCGCTTCCAGTCCGCCTCGTCGAACTCCCACCAGCGGCGGCTGAATTCGAGCAGCACCTTGGTGGCGGCGTCGTAATGCAGCTCGGTGACCGCGCGCCGCTTTCCGTACGAGAGCGCCGGGGCGATGGGGATGTGGCGCAGCCCGGAGAAGGGGACGGTGATGATGGCCGTGTCGGCGGTGAAGGTCTCGCGCTGCACGGGGCTGCCGCCGCGGCCCTCGGAGACGGTTTCGACCGTGACCTTGCCCTCGCCGTGGGTGATGCGGGTGGCACGGCGGTCGAGCCGGACGAGGTTCTTGACGCGCGCGTACAGCGCGTCGGCCAGGGTGGCGGTGCCGCCCGGCAGTTCGTAGAAGGCGGTGTCGGGGCTGATCAGCGAGGCACCGATGAAGCTGTGGACGAAGGCGAGGTGCAGGCGGGAGGTGAGGTTCTCGACGGTTCCGATCAGGTCGATGGTCCGTTCGTCGAGCCTGGCCTCCTCCGTCAGGAACCGGTACATCGACATGTGGCCGTAGCGCTGGATGACGCGGGCCCAGCCCTCGACGAGTTCCTTGTCCTTCTTGCCCTCGATCTCCTTGCGCACGGGGGCGAAGGCGTCGCGGACGATCTGTGAGGCGGGAACGGACTCGTACGCCTGCGGCACTCCGAAGGAACGATTGAGTGCCTGCGGGGCGCGCGCGTAGTCGGCGCGCCGGACGCGGATGCCGTTGACATAGATCCACGTCCGGTAGGCGGGACGGCCGGCCCCGTCCACGTCGACCAGGTGGAAGCGTCGGCGCTTGAGGCCGAGACTGTCCATCAGGCCGGTGACCAGCGGGTGGCTGTCGGGGATGCGCATCGCTCCGGCCTCGGCGTACTGCTTCGGGTCGGCGAAGGCCGGAGCCGCGTTCTCGTGTCCGCCGGTGCGGAAGGTCTTGATCCGGCCGCCCACCCGGTTGGCGTTGGCCTCGATGACCGTGACCTGGTGGCCGGCCTCGCGCAGGAGGTAGGCGGCGGTGAGGCCGGCCGGTCCGGCGCCGACGATCAGCACCTTCTTGCCGGGACGGCGCGATCGGGGCAGGCCGTTCTTCAGGAGGATGTCTACGTAGCGCGGTACGAGCGGCTGGTCCTCTTCGTCCCGTACGAGAACGGCCCGTGCGATCGTCAGGCAGGTGGCCCAGTCGGTGACCGGAACGCCGGGGGCGGCCTGCGAGATTGTGGCGGAGGTGGCGGCGACCGTCAGTCCGCCGGCGGTGGCGACGGCGGCCGCGCCGGCGATGACGGTACGGCGGGAGGGCTGGCGGGAGGGCGCCGGTGCGGGCTCGCCGGACGATTCGGGAACCTCAGGGGCTCCGGAGTTGGCATCGGGATCCATGATCATGAAACAACTCTTGCCGCCCCGCCCCGCCCGAAGAGCCACAATGCCCCCGCGCGGGCAAGGATCACCCGGACGTGCGTAGCGCGTCGCCCCTCGTTGACGAACTGGGATTCGTACGGACGGCCTTGGGCCCGGCCGCGCCTTCCCCCACAGCTGACCGCCGCCGTCCCGGCCACCAGGAGCTCCAGCGCCTGCTTCGCCTCCGGCCCCAGTAGGGCGAGCGCGGCGCCGCCGGGCGTCGACCGTCGCCAGCGTGTCCATGGCCGCACGGCGACCACCCGTCGGCCACCACCGCGTCCCGCACCACACCTCGCGGGCGCGACAGCTGACCGTCGCCCCCGCCCGCGAGATGGCGGGCCGGCCGCGACCCAAGGACGGGTCAGGGCCGGGGCAGCCGTTCCCCCGTCCGGGCGGCTGCTCCAGCCCTGATGGGACGTTGTGCACGCAGCGTGAGCCGCCGCGTGCACACCACGCAGGTGCTTTCTAGGGCCTGTTGCGAAAGTGGATCTTGAGCGGTGATGATCATGGTGTGGCGCGTGGAGATCTGACGGATGCACAGTGGGCGAGGCTGGAGCCGTTGCTGCCGGTGGGCCGCAAGCCGGGCCGGCCCC